>NZ_JBVHLZ010000015.1:0-187373 GCF_055558735.1 Streptomyces sp. NPDC025651 | reverse complement strand
ACCCACCACACCAAACGGCACCAACCCCAAACCCCCATCCAACACATAAACCCGCGTATTCCACACCGGACCACCCACCACCACAGAACCACCGGCGAGAGGTGTTCCCGCGGGAACGCGGTGGTCCATACAGCCCACCGTGGTCTCGGTCGGGCCGTAGTGGTTGACGACGTCCGCCTCGGGGTGGGCCGCGCGCCACGCGGTCAGCTGGTCGGCGCGCAACGCCTCACCGCCGACGACGAGTTGGGCTCTCGGCGCGAAGATCCCCGGCAGCGTCTCCAGGATCGGCAGGTGCGAGGGGGTGACCTTGGCGAAGGTGAGGCCGCCCGGCACGTCGAGGCGCTCGTCGAGATCGGCGACGTACAGGCAGCCGCCTGCGAGCAACGTGCCGTACAGGGCGGTGAGTCCGAGGTCGAAGGAGAGCGGGGAGTGCAGCAGGGTCAGCCCGGCCAGGCCCGGGTAGCGGGCCACGCAGTGCAGCGCGTAGTTGACCAGGGAACGCTGTTCGATCACGACGCCCTTGGGGCGCCCCGTGGAGCCCGAGGTGTAGATGACGTACGCGGCGTCGTGCGCCCGGCCGCCGGCCCGCGGCGGCTCGGCGGGCAGCGCGGACAGCGCGGCGACCGTCTCGTCGGCGTCCAGGAGCAGCAGCGGGACGTCCGCGTCGGCCAGCGCGGGGGTGTCGGCCAGGGTCCGGGTCGAGGTCACCAGGAGGGCGGGCCCGGCGTCGGCGAGCACCGTGGTGAGGCGGGTGCCCGGCTGGTCCGTGTCGAGGGGCAGATACGCGGCGCCGGCCTTGCCTACGGCCAGCATCGCGGCCACCGCGTCGGCCGACCGGGGCAGCGCGAGGGCGATCAGCGTCTCGGTCGTCGCGCCTCGCCCGGCGAGCAGCTGGGCCATCCTGTCGGCGCGCGCGTCGAGTTCGGCGTACGTCAGGCGCAGCGGCCCGTCGATGACGGCGGGGGCCTGCGGGTCGAGCGCCACGCGCTCCTGGAACAGCTGCGCCAGTGTGGCGTCGGGGACGGGGTGGGCGGTGTCGTTGCGGGTGACCAGGAGCTCGTGCCGCTCGGCCGGGTCGAGGACGTCGAGCGCGCCCAGCCGCACGCCGGGGTCGGCCAGGGCGGCCTCCAGGAGGCGGACCAGGCGGGAGGCGAACGACTCCACCGTGGACCGGTCGAACAGGTCGGCCGAGTAGCCCACCGCCCCTTCGACTCCCGCGGGTTCGCCGTGGCCGTCGAAGGTCTCGGAGAGGCTGAACTGGAGGTCGGCCTTGGCCATGTCGGGATCGTGGTCCAGCGCCTCGGCGGCGAGGCCGGGCAGCGTGAAGTCGGCGCGGGTCAGGTTCTGCAGCAGCAGCTTCACCTGGAACAGCGGGTGGCGGTTGAGCACGCGCGGCGGGTTGAGTGCCGCGACAAGGCGCTCGAAGGGCAGGTCCTGGTGGGCGAAGGCGGCCACGTCGGTGTGCCGGACCCGCTCCAGGAGCTCGTCGAAGGTGGGGTCGCCCGCGCAGTCCACGCGCAGCACGAGGGTGTTGATGAAGTAGCCGACCAGCGGGTCGAGGGCCTCCTCGCCGCGGCCGTGCACGGAGGTGCCCACGGGGATGTCGGTGCCGGCGCCGAGCCGGCACAGCAGTGCCGTGAGCGCGGCGTGCAGGACCATGAAGGGGGTGGCGCCGCGCTCCCTGGCGAGCCGGAGCAGCGCGCGATGGGTTCCTGCCGTCAGCTCGAAGGGGACGCGGCCGCCCGGCAGTCCGGTCCCGGCGGGCCGCGGCCGGTCGGCGGGCAGCGCCAGTTCCTCCGGGAGGTCCGCCAACTCTGCCGTCCAGTGGAGGAGTTGGCGGCTGATGAGGCTGTCCGGGTCCGATTCGTCACCGAGCAGCTCGCGCTGCCACAGGGCGTAGTCGGCGTACTGGACGGGCAGCGGCTCCCGGTCGGGCGTCCCGCCGTCGAGGGCGGCGGCGTACGCCTCGGACAGGTCGCGGGCCAGCGGCGCCGACGACCAGCCGTCGCCCGCGATGTGGTGTACGACGACGACCAGCACGTGCTCATCCGCCCCGGTCCTCAACAGGACGGTGCGCAGCGGCGGTTGGCAGGTGAGGTCGAAGCCCTCCGCGGTGGCACGGGCGATGGCCGCGGCCGTGTCCTGGCCCACGGCGTCGAGGACGGTCAGGGCCGGGGCGGCCGCGGCGGGGTCGAGGACGACCTGGCGGGGCTCGCCCCCGACCTCGGGGAAGACGGTCCTCAGGCTCTCGTGCCGGGCCACCACCGCGGCGAACGCCGCTTCCAGCGCCCTGGTGTCCAGCTCGCCGGTCAGGCGCACCACGAACGGGATGTTGTAGGTGCCCTGCCCGGACTCGACGCGGTTGAGGAACCACAGCCCGCGCTGGACGTGCGACAGCGGCAGCACCTCGGGCCGGTCGCGGCGCGCCAGCCCCGGGCGGGGCGCGCCGGTGGCGGTGAGGCGCGCCGCCAGGGCGGCCGGGGTCGGCGCCTCGAAGACCGCGGCGACCCGCGCCTGAAGGCCGAGCGCCGAGCGGATCCGGGACACCAGGCGGGTGGCGAGCAGCGAATGCCCGCCCAGCTCGAAGAAGTTGTCGTCCACTCCGACGCGCCCGACGCCGAGGACGTCGGCGAACAGCACGCACAGCAGCTCTTCCTGCGAGGTCCGCGGTGCCCGCGCGGTTCGCCCCGCGCCGGGTCCTTCGAGCTCCTCGGGGGTCACCAGCGCCGCGCGGTCGGTCTTGCCGTTGGGGGTGAGCGGGATGGCGTCCAGGGCGTGCACCGCCGAGGGCACCAGGTGGTCGGGGAGCGCGCGGGCCAGCGCCTCGCGGAGCGCCCGGGGGTCCGCGTCCCCCACGACGTGGGCGACGAGCCGCGGCAGACCGCCGGGCGCCGTCACCACGGTGGCCACGGCGTCCTTCACGCCGGGCTGTTCACGCAACCGCGCCTCGACCTCGCCGAGCTCGATGCGGCGGCCGCGGATCTTGACCTGGTTGTCCCTGCGGCCGAGGAACTCCAGCTGTCCGTCCGGGAGATACCGCACGCGGTCGCCTGTGCGGTAGAGCCTGCCGCCCCCGGTCCCGTACGGATCGGCCACGAAGGAGTACGCGGTCCTGGCCGGATCGCCGAGGTAGCCGCGCCCCACGCCGACGCCCGCCACGTACAGGTCGCCCACCACGCCGACCGGCACGGGCTGGAGCTCGTCGCTGAGCACGTACAGGCGGGTGTTGCGGATCGCCCGGCCGATCGGCGCGGTCGTGCGGCCCGCCCCCTGGCCGGAGGTGATGACGGCGTGGGTGACGTCGTCCGAACACTCGGTGGGGCCGTAGGCGTTGACGACCGGGATCGCGGGGAAGCGGGCGGACCAGCGGCGGCACAGCTCGCCGGGCAGTTCCTCGCCGGTGACGACCAGCCACCGCAGGTCCGCCAGGTCGGGTACGGGGGTGCCCTCGTCCCAGGCCTCCAGCGCGGCGCGCAGTAGCGAGGGCACCACTTCGAGGACGGTCGCCCGCTCCCGGACCACGCGGCCGAAGAGCTCGTCCGGGTCCGCCGCGGCGACCCGGCCCACGGCCAGGGTGCGACCGCCGACGAGCAGCGGGGAGATCATCTGCCAGATGGAGATGTCGAAGGTCAGGGGGGCGTTCTGCACGACGGTGTCCGCCGCGCCGAGCCCGAGGTCCGCGACCTTGGCGAGCAGGTGGTTGTTCATGCCGCGGTGGTGCACCATCGCGCCCTTGGGGCGGCCCGTGGAGCCCGACGTGAAGAGGGTGTACGCCAGTTGGTCGGCGGCCGGGGGTGCCGAGGGTGCCGGGCGCGCGGTGCCGGGCGCGGTCTCGTCCATGCGCAGGACCGTCATCGGGCGTCCGGCGGCCGCCGCGACGGCGTCGGCGAGGTCGCCGTGTCCGGGCCCCACCAGGAGCAGCGACGCGCCCGCGTCGGTCAGCAGCTCGGCCGAGCGTTCGGCGGGGGCGTCGGTGTCCAGCGGGAGGTAGCAGGCCGAGGCCGCGAGGGCCCCGAGGAAGCCGATGACGGGCAGGCGTCCGCGGTCGGCGAGGACCGCGACGAGCGACTCGGGCGCGGCGCCCGACTCCTGGATGCGGGCGGCCATGTCATCGGTCCGGTCCACGAGTTCGCGGTAGGTGAGGTCGCCGTCCTCGTCGGTGACCGCGACGGCCGAGGGCTGTTCGGCGGCCAGCGAGCGGACGCGGGCGACCACGTCCTGGAGCCACTCGTCGGCCGCGGTCTCGTTCCACTCCCGCAGCAGCAGCCGCCGCTCCTGTGCGTCGAGGAGGGGGACGCGGCTGACGCGGGTGTCCGGGTCGGCGGCGCAGGCCCGCAGCAGTCGGCCGTACCGGGCCAACAGGGCCTCGGCGGTGGCCTGTTCGAAGACGTCGGCCCGGTACTCCAGGGCGATGAGCAGGCCGTCCGGCGCGCCGTCGGCGGTGTGGGTCTCGCGGACGTTGAGCGACAGGTCGAACTTGGCGTTGCCCGAGGGCAGGTCGAGCAGCCCGAGCTCGAGGCCGGGCAGGGACGGCAGCGCGCGCCGGGAGCTGTCCATCGCCAGCATCACCTGGAAGAGCGGGTGCCGGGACATCGAGCGCGCCGGGTTGAGGGTCTCCACGAGCCGCTCGAACGGCAGGTCCTGGTGGGCGTAGGCGGCGAGCGAGAACTCCCGTGCCCGCCCGAGCAGTTCACGGAAGGTGGGGTCGC
This sequence comes from Streptomyces sp. NPDC025651, assembly GCF_055558735.1. Lineage (NCBI taxonomy): Bacteria > Bacillati > Actinomycetota > Actinomycetes > Kitasatosporales > Streptomycetaceae > Streptomyces > Streptomyces sp. NPDC025651. Next base: position 182,664 of record NZ_JBVHLZ010000015.1, on the reverse strand, counting down.
CGGAGGTGTCGGTGCGCAGCACCACCGTGTTGACGAAGAAGCCGACCAGGTCGGCCAGGGCCTCTTCGGAACGGCCCGCCACCGGGGCGCCGACCGCGATGTCGTCGCCCGCGCCGTGCCTGCTCAGCGTGGCCGCGAGCGCGGCCTGGAGCACCATGAAGGTGCTGGCGCCGGCGGCCTTGGCCAGTTCGGTGGCGCGGCGGTGCGCCTGCGCGTCCAGGCGGAGCACCAGGTGGCCCGAGGGGACGGCGCCCGCGCCTGCCGGGTGCGGCCGGTCGAAGGGCAGGTCGATGTGGTCCGGCAGCCCGGCCAGCGCCCGCTTCCAGAAGGCGGCCTGCCGGGCGACGACGCTGTCGGGGTCCGTCTCGTCGCCGAGCGCGCGGCGCTGCCAGACGGCGTAGTCGGCGTACTGCACGGGCAGCGGGGCCAGGTCCGGTGCCCGCCCGTCCCCGCGCGCCGTGTAGGCGGTGGTCAGGTCGCGCAGCAGCGGCCCGAACGACTCGGCGTCGGCGGTGATGTGGTGCAGCAGCAGGAGCAGGACGTGCCGTTCGGGGGCGAGGGTGAACAGCGTGGCGCGCAGCGGGGGTTCGGCGGCGAGGTCGAAGGGCCGGGCCACGGCCGCGGTGAGCGCGTCGTACAGCCCGTCGTCGTCGCAGTCGGCGCGCCTCAGCCGCGGCCGGGAGGCGGGGCCGGCCGGGACGACGTGCTGGAGCGGTATGCCTTCGTGCTCCCGGTAGAGGGTGCGCAGGCTCTCGTGGCGGTCGGTGAGGTCACCGAGCGCGGCGTCCAGCGCGTCGGCGTCCAGGGCGCCGTCCAGGGTGAGGACGAGGGGGATGTGATAGGCGGCGCTCGGCCCTTCGAGGCGCCCGAGGAACCACAACCTACGCTGGGCGTAGGAGAGTTCGAGGTCGCCGTCGCGCGGTACGGGCACCGGCCCGGTGGGCGCTTGCACCGGCTCCGCCTCGCCCGCGAGGTGCGCGGTGAGGCCGCGGACGGTCGGCGCGTCGAAGACCGCCTCGACGCCGCACTCGACGCCGAGTTCGTTGCGGATCAGGAGCACGAGGCGGGCCACCTGGAGGGAGTGCCCTCCCAGGTCGAAGAAGTTGTCGTCGATCCCGACCTGTTCGGTCTTGAGCACCTGGGCGAAGAGCGCGCACAGGACGCTCTCGCGCGCGGTGCGCGGTGCGGCGGACGCGCTCTTCGAAGCCGCGGCGGCCGGGTCCGGCAGCGCCTTGCGGTCGGTCTTGCCGTGCGGCGTGACCGGGATCGCGTCGAGGACCGTGAAGGTCGCGGGGACCAGATGGGCCGGGAGCAGCTCGGCGAGTTCGTCCCGTACCGCGGCGGTGTCGAGGGCGGCGCCGTCCCGCGGCACGAGGTAGGCGGCCAGCGCGGGGGCGCCGTCCGCGTCGGGGCGTACGACGACGGCGGCCCGGCCGACGGGGGCCAGCCCCAGCAGGGCGTTCTCGGCCTCGCCGGGCTCGATGCGATAGCCGCGGATCTTGACCTGTTCGTCCGCGCGGCCGACGAAGTCCAGTGTCCCGTCGGGGCGTTGGCGCACCAGGTCCCCCGTGCGGTACATGCGCTCCCCGGGGGCCCCGAAAGGGTCGGCGACGAAGCGTTCGGCGCTGAGGGCGGGGCGGCCGAGGTAGCCGCGGGCGACGCCGGGCCCCGCGACGTACAGCTCTCCCGGCACGCCGGGCGGCACCGGGGCGAGCCCGGAGTCGAGCACGTGGAGGCGGGTTCCGTCGAGGGCGGTGCCGATGGGCGGCTCCCCGTCACCGCGGAGCGGCTCGCTCATGGTGGCGGCCACGGTGATCTCCGTGGGGCCGTAGGCGTTGACCATGCGGTGCCCGGCCGACCAGCGGGCGGCCAGCTCGGCGGGGCACGCCTCGCCACCGACGAAGAAGGCCATGTCCGGGGGCAGGCCGCCCGCCGGGTCGAGGACGGCCAGCGAGGACGGCGGCAGCAGGGCGTGGGTGATGCCCGCCTGCCGGGTGAAGGCGGCCAGCGGGTGCCCCGGCAGCAGCCTCTCCCCCGGGGCGAACACCAGGGTCGCGCCGGTCAGCAGGCTCATGCACAGTTCGAGGACCACGGCGTCGAAGCCCATGGAGGCGAACTGCAGCACCCTGCTGCCCGACCGCACCCCGAGTCGCGCGGCGGCGGCCCGCGTCAGGTTCGGGATGCCGGCGTGGGTGACGACGACACCCTTGGGCTGCCCGGTGGAGCCCGAGGTGTAGATCACGTATGCGGGGCAGGCGGCGGTCAGCGGGGCCGTGCGCTCCGCGTCGGTGAGGTTCCCGGCCGGGTACGCGTCGAGCGCGGCCGCGGTGTCGGGTGCGTCGAGCACGAGGGCACGGACGTCCGTGCCCCCGGCCACCAAGGCGGTGTCCTCCGCCACCACGACGCAGGTGGGCGCGGCGTCGTCGAGGATGTGGCCGATGCGGCGCGCGGGGTAGCCGGGGTCGACGGGCACGTACGCGGCGCCGGACTTGAGCACGCCGAGCACGGCGACGGCGAACAGTTCCGAGCGGGGCAGGAGCAGGGCGACCCGGTCCTCGGGCCCGACGCCTTCGGCCGCGAGGAGCCGGGCGAGGCGGTTGGCCCTTCCGTTGAGCTCCGCGTAGTCGAGGGTGGTTCCCTCGCACACGACGGCGGTGGCCCCGGGCGCCTCGGCCACCCGCCGCTCGAAGAGGGCGGGCAGCGTGGGACCGGGCTCGTGGGAGGCGGCGGCCCGCGGCGCCGCGGGCGCGGACTCCTCGTCGGTGAGCAGGCCGACGCGGCCCACGAAGGTGTCGAGGTCGGTCGACGCGCGCGCCAGGCGCCCGAGGAAGTCGACGTACCGGTCCTGGTGGGCGGCGAGTTCATCGGCGTCGTACAGCTCGGGGTGGACGTCGAAGTCCACCCGGATCCCGCGGTCGCCCACCCGGTCGTAGACCGATATCGCCAGGTCCTCGATGAGGCGCTGCGACATGTTGTGGGCCTCGGCCCGGTGGCCGGCGAAGCGCACGTCGTAGTCGAACGGCACGATGTTGAGCTGCGGCCCGAAGTATCTGCGGTGGTCCCTGGGCAGGCCGAGGTCGCCGCGGAGTTCCTCGCCCCGGTAGCGCTGGTGGGTCATCACTCCCCGCACGGCGGACCGCGCGCCGTCCAGGAGTTCGCCGATGGTCATGGCCGGGCCGACGGGGACGCGCAGCGGCAGGACGTTCGCCGCCATGCCGGGCGCCTTGAAGGACCGCTCGCCGGTCCGCGCGGTCACCGAGAAGCCGAGGATCACGTCCGGGTTCCCGGTCATCCGGTGCAGGAACGCGGCGGTGGCGGCGACGATGATCCGGGCCCGGGAGACACCGGCCCGCTCGGCCGCCTCCGTCAGGGCGCGCTGGACCTCGGGGGGCAGGTGGGCGCTGCGCCGGACGAAGTCCGCGGTGGGCCGCAGCGGGCGGGGCGAGAGGGCCACCGGATCGGGCCGGTCCGCATACTGCCCGAGCCAGAACTCCCGGTCGGCGGCGAACGCGGGCGAGCGGCGGTAGTCGAGGTCGTCGGAGAGCAGGGTGCGGACGGACTCGAAGGGCGCGGGGCCCGGGTCGCCGCCCTCGACCAGGGCCGTGTAGACCTGCGCGACCCTGCGGACGAGGAGCCCCGCACCCACTCCGTCCAGGAGGATGTGGTGGTACGCGTGGTACCAGTACCACCGGTCCGGCGCGACGCGAAAGAGCGCGTAGGTGAACAGCGGCGCCTCGGTCAGCTCCATCGGCCGGCCGAGGTCCCGCTCCATCCACTCCACGGCGGCGCGCCGGGGATCGGGCTCGGCGGAGACGTCGAGGACGTTCAGCTCCCAGTCGGGCGGCCGCACGCCGATCCGCTGCCGCGGTCCGTCGTCGGTGTCCAGGAACTCGACGTGCACGGTGTCGGCCTCGTCGACCACCTGGCGCAGGGCCCGTTCGAAGAGTTCGGGGTCCACCTCCCCGTGGATCTCCAGGTACTCGGAGGCGCGGAAGATCGCCAGGTCCGGGTCGACCCGTTGCGCGAACCAGACTCCCGCCTGCGCACCGGTCAGCGGGAGGTCCCGCGCATCGGCCCGCGTGAGTTCCTGCTCGGCATCGGCGAAAGACCGCGATCGATCCATGGCTCCTCGACATTCACCTGATGAAGGGGGCAGCTCAAGATGAAGGGGGCGACTCAAGATGACGGGGCAATTCAAGGAGGACGGGGTTCCTGGCCGTGGCCACGCGCACGTCGTGGAGCGGGAATTGACCGTGCTGAATTACGCGTCCCGGTCGTGCGGAGCGAACTCGCGCCGACCAACACCCGCTTCCCCATTACTCACTTACTCACTTACTGCAGTGACACTATCCAGGGGCTCTCCCGCACTCCTGGACGGCCGCTATACGGATATCTGCCGTGCGACGGCTAGTCCGACATGGCCACGAGCACCCGGCGTTCGCCGGTGTAGGGCCGACGGCCGTGGGCCGCGGCCACGTTGTCGACCAGGAGCAGATCTCCCGGCCGCCAGTCCACGTCGACCGCCAGACGCAGCCCTGTCTCCTGGACGTGGGTGACGTACGCGGCGGGAATGGGGCTGCCGTCGGCGAAGCAGACGCTCTGGGGCAGTTCGTCCTCGGGCAGCATCTCCGCGAGGAGCGCCGCTTCCTCGCCCACCCCCGCGGGGTGCCACTGGTCGGCCTGGTTGAACCACACCTCGCGTCCCGTGACGGGGTGCCGGAGCGTCGCGGGCGCGGTCCTTGTGATCCGCAGCGAGCCGTCGGCGAGCCACTGCCACCGGGCGTCCGTGCCGTCCAGGAACGCCTCGACCGCGTCCCGCCGCTCGGTCTCGAAGGTCGCCTGCCAGCTCTTGCCGAACCCCATGCCGTCGTGCAGGTTCTGCGTGTAGCGCAGGCCGGCCGCGAAGGCCTCGCGGACCTCCGGGTCCAGGGAGGCGAGCCAGAGCGCCCCGTCGACGACGGGTGTGGCGCCGCCCGTCGCGGCCGGGTAGGCACAGCAGAACAGGATGCGCCGGGGCCAGGTGTGGCTGTACGACATCTCGTTGTGCATGGAGATCGTGAACTCCGCCGGGTACTCGGTCGAGGTGTAGACGTTCCTGCCGACCTTGGTCCGGGGCGAGTTGCCGTGCACGTACGCCAGCCGGTTCGGCAGCAGCAGATCGGCCGCCTCGTCGTACGCCGCCGACTCCGCGACGGTCCCGAACCCCCGGAAGACCACGGCCTTCTCCCGGGCCAGCAGCTCCGTCACGTCCTGGCCCCGCAGGAACTCCGCAAGACCTCGGGGGCTCGCCGGCACACCGGCTCCGCCCGGGTCCACCTCCAGGGGCCGCCAGGTCTGGGCGGTGTCGGCCATCACTTCTCCGTAGGGGTCGTGGGTGAGCGGAGGTCCGCGACGGCCTCTCGGATACGGGCCGACTGGGCGGCCACGGTCTGGAGCGGCGCCTCGCGTTCGAGGGCGACGGCCAGCGAGGGCGCGTCGGCGTTGGCCTGCAGGACGCGCTTGGTCAGCGCCACCGCGACCGGGCTGTGCGCGGCGATCCGCCGGGCCAGATCGAGGGCGGTGGCGTGCAGGCGGTCCGGGGCGGTCACCGTGTTCACCAGGCCCTGGTCCAGGGCCTCGGCCGCGGCCACGAACCTGCCGGTGAGCATCATCTCCGAGGCGAAGCCGAGCCCGGTGAGCCTGGGCAACAGCCAGGAGGCGCCCATGTCCCCGCCGGACAGGCCCACGTTCACGAAGGAGGCGCGCAGCCGGGCGCGGTCGGTCGCCACGCGCAGGTCGGCGGCGAGCGCGAGGGAGAGCCCGGCGCCGACCGCGACGCCGTCCACGGCGGCGAGCACCGGCTGCGGGATGGCGCGCAGCCCGGTCACCGCCGCCGACTGCCGTTCGAGCAGGGCGAGGAGTTCGGCCGGCGGCAGGGCGGCGATCCGCGCCGCCTCGTCGAGGTCGTACCCGGAGCAGAAGACCGTCCCCGTCCCGGTCAGGACGAGCACGCGCGCCTCGGTGTCCGCGCGCAGTTCGGCGCAGAGGTCCGCGAGCGCGCGGAACACCTCCTCGGTGAGGGCGTTCATCCGGTGCGGCCGGTGCAGGGCGGCGACGACGATCTCCGGGCACGGGCGGGTCACCAGGAGCGGGCCCTGTTCCCCGGTCGTGCCGCTCACCTCCTGAGGCATGCCGCTCAGGTCCTGGGGCATGCCACTCACACCTGGGGGCTGAAGAAGTAGGTGTCACGCCGGCGGAAGAGTCCGTCATCGGTGACCTGGAAGAAATCAGCGAACCGCACGCACACGTCGTTCCCGTTCTTGAGCCGCCCCTCGAAATCGCCGTGCACGGCGATGAGTTCGTCGTGCGCCACGACCGCGCGCAGTGAATGGTTTCCCGATTCGATGACGCGGTCCTTCCGGTAGAACTGCTCCAGTTCGGCTGTTCCGCGCAAGGGCGGATATCCCGGCCGCTCGTACACCGCGTCCGCGGCGAACAGCGCCACGAGACCGGGAATGTCGTCGCGGTCCACCAGGTCGTAGTAGCGCTCGACCAGACGTATGGCTTCCGCTGCGGCGATCATGTGGCAGGCACCCCGTTCACAGTCGTTCCGGCAAGGTGACGCATCACGAACTTCAGCGAGTGCGGCAGGGCGCGGTTCACGAAGTCCCAGTCGTGGGCGCCCTGCCGCTCGTGGTACTCCGGTCGCCAGCCCCGCTCCCGGAGCGTGTCCCGGGTGCGGCGGTTCATCGCGACCACGCGGTCGTGGTCGCCGGTGCCGACGTCGAGGTAGAGGGCCGGGCGGGGGCCGTCGTGCGGATCGCCGATCAGCCGCCGCGGATCGTAGAGCCGGCGGGTGGCGCTGCCCGGCGGGCCCCAGACCCGCTCGTGGACCGCCTGCGTGGGCATGGCGAAGCCAGGGTCCCCGCGGAAGGCGGCGTACGGGTCGCCGACGCGCGAGCCCGCCTCGAAGGCACCGGCGTGCGCGGCGGCCGCGCCGAACAGGCCGCGATGGCGCAGCGCGAGGAACAGCGCGGCCGCGCCTCCCATGGAGAACCCCGCGACCGCCTGGCCCTCGCGGCGCGCCACCGTGTTGAACCCGTCGTTCACGCCGGGCAGGAGATCCTCGACGAGGTAGTCCTCGTACCGGTGTCCGGCGTGGTCGTTGATGAACCAGCGGCGGCCGCTTTCGGGCAGGACGACGATCAGCCTGCTGCCCTCCAGCGCCCGGCACAGCACCGAGCGGCGCAGCCAGGTGTCCCGCCCGCCGCCGTATCCGTGCAGGAGGTACAGCACCGGGTGGGCGGGGCCGTCCTCCGTGTACGTGTCGGGCAGCACGACGTTGACCCGCTTGTCGCGGCCGAGCGCCCGGCTCGGCCCGCAGGGCGTCAGGACCCGGGTGTGCACGGCCCCTCCTCACTGCGGGCCGCCGCCGCGGCGAGCGCACGCCGGTCGGCCTTGCCCGTCGACGTGCGGGGGAGGCCGTCGACGACGGCGAAGCGGGCCGGGACCATGTAGCGCGGCAGGGTGCGGGCACTGTGGCGGCGCAGCCGTGCCTCGTCGACCGACGCCCCGGGCTCCGGCACCACGAACGCCTCCAGGCGTACGTCGTCCTCGCCGGCCCCGACGGCGACGCAGACCGCCTCGTGGATCTCGGGCAGCGCCAGCAGGGTCGCCTCGATCTCCTCAGGCTCGATCCGGTAGCCGCGGACCTTGACCATGTGGTCGCGCCGCCCGGCGAACGTGTAGCTGCGCGCGCCGTCGGACCTGACGATGTCTCCGGTCCTGTGGACAGGGTCGGGCTCGGCGGGCGGGCCCCCGGGCGTCCAGTAGCCGAGCATCACCGAGTCGCCGCGGACGGCGAGTTCGCCCTCGGCGCCCGGTGCGTCCGGTATCGCGCGGCCGTCCGTGTCGAGCAGGGTGGTGACGGCGTACGGGCAGGGCGTGCCGATGGGCGGCGGCGCGACGCGGTCCGGTGCCAGGTCCTCGTCGGTGACCCGGTGGAAGGTGCAGACGTTGGTCTCGGTCGGTCCGTAGAGGTTGTAGAGCTCGGCCCCGCCGACCGCGCCGCGCAGCCTTCTGAGGTGCTTGAGCGGGAACACCTCGCCCGCGAACAGCACCGTCCGCAGCCCGCTGGAGGCGAGTTCGCCGCTGTTCCGCGCGTCGAGCATCCGTACCAGCGCGCCCGGGACCGAGTACCAGACGCTGATCTTCTCGGCCGTGACGAGGCGGTTCAGGGCCAGGCCGAGCGCCTTGTGGTTCTCCGGGACGAGCACGAGGCAGGCGCCGGTGCCCGCCGCCGCGAAGATGTCGAAGACCGACAGGTCGAAGTGGACGGGGGCGTGGGAGGCGAGCCGGTCCTCGGACGTGACGCGGAACTCCTCGACGGCCCAGTCCACGAAGGCGCGGGCGTTGCGGTGGGAGAGCATGACGCCCTTGGGGACGCCGGTCGAGCCGGAGGTGTAGAGGACGTAGGCCAGGTCGCCGGGGGCCACGGGGGCGGGCCGGAACCCTTCGGGGACGGGCCGCCGTGCCGCCCGGCCCCAGCCGAGGCGCGGCGGACCGGCTTCCCGCGCGGCCCGCGCACCCCGTTCGCCCGCCTCACGCCCTTCGCCCGCCCCGCCCTCTTCGCCCGCCGCCTCGTCGACGACCACGACGAGCCGCACCGCACGGGACCAGCCCCGCGTCTGCGGTGCGAGCAGGTCGAGCCGTCCGCGGTCCGTGACCAGGCAGGCCACCGCGCAGTCCGCCAGGATGTACGCCGCGCGGGCGGGCGGCGCCGCCGGGTCCAGGGGCACGTACGCGGCACCGCACTTGAGCACGGCGTGCACGGCCACCACGGTCTCCACCGACTTGGCGAGCCACAGCCCGACCCGGTCGCCCGGGACGACGCCCGCCTCGCGCATCGTGGCGGCGAGGGCGCTGCTCGCCCGGTCGAGTCCGGCGTAGTCGAGGCAGGTGCCGCGCAGTCTGACCGCCTCACCGGTGGGGTGCCGGGCCACCGTCCGCGCCAGGGCGTCAACGAGCGTCGGCATGCCGCTCACCTCCGGCCCCCGCGGCGGCCGCGGGACGCGGCGCGGGGGTGCGGCGCGCCCTGGCCGTGATCCCCAACTTCTCGGCCATCAGGACCCGTTGGAGGTCCGAGGTGCCCGACGAGATGCGGGTTCCCAGGGCGTCGCGGAGGTTGCGCTCGATGTCCGTGTCGGTGGTGTAGCCGAGCCCGCCGTACACCTGCATGGCGTCGAGGAAGGTCTGCACGGCCGCTTCGCTGGTGGTCAGCTTCGCCGCCTCGGGGGCGTACGAGGTCTCCTCAAGGCCCAGTTGCCAGGCCGCCTGGTGGGTGAGCAGGCGCGCCGCGTCCAGCCGGAGCTGCATGTCGACGATGCGGTGCGCGACGGACTCGAACCGGCCGATGTTCTTGCCGAACTGGCTGCGGCTCCTGGCGTATTGGACGCACTGCTCGATCTGGCGCCGCATCGTGCCGAGCAGCGGGGCCAGGATCAGCGAGCGCTCCCAGGCCATCGCCCTGGCCAGGATCCGGGATCCCTGCTTCTCCGCGCCGAGCCGGGCGGCGGCCGGGACCCGGCAGTCCCGCAGGGTGATCTCCCCCCAGGGCGCGGTGCGCATCCCCGTCTTCTCGAACCGGGTCTCCACCGAAAGCCCCTCGGTGTCCCGGTCGACGAGGAACGCGGTCACGCCGGTGAACCCGAGGGCCGGGTTGACGGTGGCGTAGACGAGGGTGACGTCGGCGATCGGCGCGTTGGTGACGAACCGTTTGGTGCCGTTGAGCACATAGCCGTCGCCGTCGCGGTGGGCCCGTGCCGTCAGCGCCATGGCGTCGGATCCCGCCTCCTGCTCGGTGAGCGCGTGGGCGCCGACCATCCGGCCGTCGCACAGCGCGGGCAGGTAGCGCTCCTTCTGCTCCTCGGTGCCGAACTCCAGGAGCGGCATCTCGACCGCCCAGACATGGGCGCCGAGGCAGAGCAGCAGGCCGTTGTCCCGGCAGCCGTGGCCGAGGCCCTCCATGGCGACGGCGCAGCTCAGCGGGGAGAGCCCGAGCCCGCCGTACGCGGTGGGTACGGGCAGCCCGAGGATCCCGGCCCGCGCACACCGCTCCCAGTCCCCCGGCTGCAGGCTCCGGGTGCCCTCCCGTGCCTCGACGTCCGCGCCCAGCCGGGTGGCGCCGACGTCGCGGAGCCGTTCGCCCAGAGCCGTCTGCTCCTCGGTGACGCCGAGGTTCATGACGCCGCACCCGCGGGCTCGACGTCCGGCAGTGCGGCCAGCGAGGTCGCGATCTGCTCGTCGGTGGCCGAGTGGTCCTCGAGGGTGCCCGCGAGGTACTGGTCGTAGGCGGACAGGTCGAGCATGCCGTGGCCGCTGATGTTGCACAGGATGACCGTGGCGCGGCGCTCCTCGCGGGCCCGCAGGGCCTCGTCGATCACGCCGCGGACGGCGTGCGCGGACTCGGGTGCGGGCACGACGTTCTCCGTGCGGGCGAAGAGGGCACCCGCCTCGAACGCGGCGTTCTGCCCGACGGCCACGGCCTCCATGCGTCCGTGCCGGTGCAACAGGCTGACCAGGGGCGCGGCCCCGTGGTAGCGCAGACCGCCCGCGTGCACGCCGGGTGCGACGTAGGTGTGCCCGAGGGTGTACATCTTCGTCATCGGCGTGGTGCCGGAGTAGTCGTTGTAGTCCCAGGCGTAGCGCCCCCTGGTCATCTTGGGGCACGCCTCGGGTTCCACGGCCACCAGGCGGGTGGCGGCCCCGGTGCGCAGCTTCTCCCGGTAGAAGGGGAACGCGAGGCCGGCGAAGTTGCTGCCCGCCCCCATCGAGGCGATGACCACGTCGGGGAACTCGCCCGCCAACTCCATCTGGCGCAGCGCCTCTTCGCCGATGACGGTCTGGTGCAGCAGGACGTGGTTCTCGCCGCTGCCGACGGCGAAGCGGCCGCCCGTCACCGATCGGGCGTGCTCGATCGCCTCGGCGTTGGCGATGGACAGGCTGCCCTCGCTGTCCGGGGACGCGGCGAGCAGCGCGCGGCCCGCCTCGGTCGTGCCGCTCGGACTCGGGATCACCCGGGCGCCGTTGAGCTCCATGAGCACACGGCGGTACGGCTTCTGGTCGAAGCTGCACCGGACCATGAAGACCGTGCAGCCGAGGCCGATCGCCTGGCACGCCATCGACAGCGCGGTGCCCCACTGCCCGGCTCCGGTGCCCGTGGTCAGCTCCTGGACGCCGGCCTTCTTGTAGTAGTACGCCTGCGCCAGCGCGGAGTTGAGCTTGTGACTGCCGGCCGCGTTGGCGCCCTCGTACTTGTAGTAGATGTGCGCGGGGGTGTCCAGGGCCCGCTCCAGCGCATGGGCGCGGACGAGGGGGGTGGGGCGCCAGCGCTGGTACTGCCGGCGCACCTCGTCGGGGATCTCCACATGGCGCCGGGTGCCGACGCTGTCGCGGTACATGGAGAGGGGGATGTTCGGTGCCTGCCGTTCCGCCGCGGGGACCTCGGGGGCGGGGGCGCCCGGGGCGGGGCGGGCCCTGCGGACGCCGTCCGTGGGCATGTCGAGATCGGCCAGGATGTTGTACCAGTGGGTGGGGACGTCGCTCTCGTCCAGCAGGTACTGGTTGCGGTTCGCCTTCACGCGCCGGCCTCCGAACGGTTCTCCCGCACGTGCCGGGACACCAGGCCGATGAGGTCGCCGACGGTCTCCAGGTCGGCCTCCATGACGTCCTCGTCGTCGATGTGGCCACCGAACTCGTCCTCGACCGCAAGGAGCAGTTGCAGCAGGTTCAGGGAATCGAGCTGAATCGAAGGCGAGTAGAGCGACATCCCGTCCTTGATCTCCTCCGGACTCAGCCGAAGGTCGAGGACGTCCACCATGAGCTTCCGTACGGCGCCCGCCAACTCGTGGTCATTGCTGTCCATCGTGGGTTCCCTTCGCACTACCGGGCGCGGACCGAAGTCAGCCGTTCGGCGATATCGGCGACGAGTTCCGCCTGCCGATCCTGCAGATAGAAATGACCGCCCGGGAGTGTGCGCGCCGTGAATTCCGCCGTGGTGACGTCACGCCATGCCTCGATACCGGCCTCGGTCACCTCCGGGTCGAAATCCCCCGCGTACGCCGCCACCGGAATGGCGAGGCGCTGCACCCGGGTGCGCCGGTAGTTCTCGACGAGCCGCATGTCGGCCCGCAGCGAGGGAAGCACCAGCTGCCGCAGGTCGGGGTCGGCGTACACCGCCTCGTCCACGCCGCCGAGGGCACGCAGGCCCGCCAACAGCCCCTCGTCGTCCCGCAGGTGCAGGTCCTTGTCCTCGCCGCCCTCCTTCCGGCACAGCGGGGACGTCTGTCCCGAGACGAACAGCCACCGGGGGCGCACCTGGTGACGTGTGGTCAGCCGCAGCGCCACCTCGTAGGCCACGCTCGCCCCCATGCTGTGCCCGAACAGCGCCAACGGCCGGTCGGCCAGGGGCAGCAGCGCCCGCGTGACGTGGTCGGCCAGCGTGCCCATCTCCGTCACGCACGGCTCGCGGAACCGCTCCTGACGGCCCGGGTACTGCACGGCGACGAGCTCCACGTCCGCGGGCAGGTCGCGGGGCCAGGCGCGGTAGGCGCCCGCGGTGCCCCCGGCGTGCGGCAGGCAGACGAGCCGGACCCGGGGTGCGGGCGTCGGCTCGAACCGCTTGAACCAGGCGCTTTCGGAGCGCTGAGCGGGAATTACGGATGAGGACACTGGTCGCCTCTCCATCGGGCGGCAAACAACCGTCGGTCACTTCCGAATCGGCACCCTAGCCGGTTCATCATCCACCGTCATCGCCCTTTTGGGCAGGGGCAGTTGGTCGTACAGGTTGCTTCCAGTCCGGGGAACGGCGCTCCCGTAGGCTGTTATCGCCCCGCATGGAATCTCTGCCCGTGAATTCTGTTTACGGCGGTGTGCGGCGCGCCCACGGAGGAGGACCGCTCCGCTTTTCCCGAATTGCTTCTCCCCCGCACCCGTGCGCGCCCGTTCCGCCGTTCCACTCCCTGCCCGTTCCTTCGACGCCGGAGTCATCGTGCCTCTCCGAATGCCCCAGATCCGGGTGGATTTCCCCGCGGAGCTCAGCCCTTTCCGGGACCAGGTGGAAGAGAGCACGCGCGCGTTCGTGCGGCGCTTCGGTCTCGTACCCGACGAGGTGGCCCGCCGACACCACGAGCGGTCGCTGCTCGGCACCCTGATGTCGCGCGCCTATCCCCACGCGGGCCGCACCGAACTCGCCCTGGTCACCGACTGGATCAGCTGCATGCTGGTCCTGGACGACCAGTTCGACGAGACCGACCTGGGCAAGGATCCCGAGCGGCTGCGCGCGGTCTGCCGCGAGGTGCTCGGCTGGCTCACGCCCGACGGTTCCGTCGCCGACGCCGTGCCCGGCGCCGCGGAGCACTCGGTGATCACGGCCTTCCGGCCGGCCTTCGCCGACCTGTGGCGCCGCACCCGCCCGTACGTCTCCGACGCCTGGCGGACCCGGCTCGCCGGGCACATCGGGGCGTTCTTCGACACGTGCGCCTGGGAGGCGGAGAACCGGCTCACCGGGCGCACACCGGAGCTCGCCGAGTACATCGCACGGCGCGGCTGTGCCCTCATGCCGTACCTGGACCTCATCGAGGTCACCACGCACTTCGAGGTCCCCCCGGAGATCTACCGGCTGCCCGTCCTCGCCGAGCTGAACCAGTCCCTGTCGGACGCCGACCTGTGGACCAACGACCTCTTCTCCTGCGAGAAGGAAGCCCTGTTGGGCGACCCGCACAACCTGGTGGTCGTGTACCGGGACGCCCACGGCACCGACCTGCAGAGCGCCGTGGACGCGGTGGGCGAGATGGTCCAGGGCCGTGTCGCCACCTTCACCGACCTCAGCCGGACGTTCCCCGACGCGTCGCCGCGGGACGTTCTCGATCCGTCCCTTGCGGCTCCGCTGGCCCGCCATGTCGCGGGCCTGCGCAGCTGGTTGACGGGCCAGCTCCAGTGGCGCTACGAGACCCGGCGCTTCGACCCGACGCGCCCGGAAGTGACCAGCGCCGCCGGATCCACCCCGCTGTAGTCCACGGCCCCACCACACGATCCGGATCGAGGAGCGACATGCGGAACCGGTATGCCACCGCCCACTACCTGCGGTCCCTCGACCCGAAGGCGGACCACGAGGAGATCCACCGCGCCTCCTCCGACGAGGAGTTCCCCTGGGACTACGGCCGGGGCCTGGAGGTGGCCATCTGGCGGACCTGCTGCATACCGAGCATCGCCCAACTCCTCGACGGCACGGGCGAGTTCGCGCTCCGGGCGCAGAAGCGGTACGACGACACCCGGATCCTGCTCGGCGAGATCGTGCGCAGCGGCTACGCGTCCGAGCGCGGCCGGCAGGCCCTGCGGCAGATCAACCTGGCGCACCGTCGCTACTCGATCTCCAACGACGACATGCTGTACGTGCTGTCCACGTTCGTCTTCGAGCCCATCCGGTGGATCGACCGCTGGGCCTGGCGCAGGACCATCGAGACGGAGCGGCTGTCCGCCTTCTACTTCTACCGGGAAGTGGGAGCACGGATGAACATCCAGGGACTGCCCAGCGAGTACACCGAGTTCGAGCGGTTCAACGTGGAGTACGAGCGGGCGAACTTCCGGCCGAACCCCGCCAGCGCGCGGGTGGGCAGCGCCGTCATGAAGCTGTACTCGTCCTGGTATCCGCGCCCCGTCTCGGACCTGGTGGCCGCCACACTGCCGTGCCGGCTGGACGCCCACGCCCGGCAGACGCTCGGCATACCGCGGGCGTCGCACCCCGCAAGGGCCCTGCACCGGATCGGCCTCAGTGCCCACGCGCGGGCCGAGCGGGCGGCGCCCGCGCTGATGGCGCGGCTGATGACCCGGCCGACGGCCAGGACGTACCCGGGATACCCGCGCGGCTACCGGATCAGCGACATCGGCCCCGAGCACGCGCGGGGCGCCCACCAGGGCCCCCTCACGCTCGGCCACCCCTCCGCCGAGAACCGGGAGAGCTGAGCGGACCGTGACGCACGTACCCACTCCCCTGCTGCCCGTCCGGATACCCCTGGCCGGCCGGTCGCTGCGCCTGTGGCTGAAGCTGGAGGCGCACGGCCGCTTCGGGTCCATCAAGGCGCGCACCGCCGAGGCGCTGCTCGACGCGCTGGAGGAGTCCGGCAGGCTGCGGCCCGGGGACCGGGTGGTGGAGTCCACCTCGGGGAACCTCGGCATCGCGCTGGCGGGCCTGTGCGCGGAGCGCGGCTACCGCTGCACCCTCGTGGTCGAGCCCAGCACCCCGCGGACGAGCGTCACGCGGATGACGGAGTACGGCGCGGACGTGGTGACCGTGCCCGAACTGCCGTCCGGCAGAACGCTCGACGCCCGCCTCGACGCGGTCAGGGACATCCTGCGGCGGGACGACACCGCCGTGTGGACCGATCAGTACGAGAGCCGCGCCAACCCCCGCGTCCACACCGACCGCACCGCCGTGGAGCTGGCCCGCGCCGCCCCGCCCCGCGGCTTCGACGCGGTCGCCGTGGCGGTCTCCACGGGCGGGACGCTGGCCGGGGTGGCCGACCACTTCCGGGCGCACCGGCCCTCGACCCGGATCGTCGCGGTGGACGCCGTGGGGTCGGCGGCGCTCGGCGGGAGCCCGGCCCACCGCCCGGACAAACTCGCGGGGTTCGGCTCGGGGCGGGCCTCGCGGTTCGTGGCGCGCCACCACTGGGACCGCCTGGTCCGGGTCCGCGACCTGGACGCCGTCGCGGCCTGCGCGCGGCTGCGCGAGCGCACCGGCCTGTCGCTGGGCGGCAGCGCGGGCGCCGCGGTGCTCGCCGCCGTCATGGACGCGGCCCGGCACCCGGGCACGGCGGAAGCGGCCTGCGTGTGCCCGGACGGCGGCGACAAGTACCCGCAGCTCACCGGCGCCGTGACGGGGCTGCCGGACGGGACCGCCGCCGGGGTCGGGGCGGCCCTCGACGCCCTGGCGCGAGCCCGCGCCGAGGAGTGCGCGCACCCCGGGACACCCCCGGTCACCGAAGGAGCAGCGAAGCCATGACCCCGCAGAGTCCGCCCCCGATCACCTATCTGGCGAGCGCCGACGTGGCCCGCGTCTGTGCCGGGCTGCCCGTCGTCGAGCTGGTGCGCCGGACGCTCCTTGCCGTGCGGGCGGGCGAGGCCGGGCTCACCCCCGAGGCCGCCCTGCGGTGGACCACGCCCTCGGGGGACTCGGCCCGGAGCCTGATCCTGCCGGGGTGGGCCGGCGACAGCTACGGCTGCAAGATCATCAACGCCTCGCTGGGCAACCAGGCCCGCGGGCTGCCGCGGGCCGCGGGCCTGATCGTGCTCGACGACCCCGAGACGGCACGCCCCCTGTGCATCATGGAGGGCGCCCTGATCAGCGCCCTGCGCACGGCCGGGGTCTCGCTCGCCGCGGTGGGCGCGGTCCGTGACCTCGCCGGGATCGCCCGGGTGGCCTTCCTCGGCTGCGGCCGGCAGGCCGAGGTCCACCACGGCCTCCTGGCACCCCACGCCCCCGGGTTGCGGGAGGTGGTCCTCCACGACCGGGACGGGGCCCGCGCCGAACAGGCCGCCGCGACCTGGGCCGCGGCCCGTCCCGACGTGACGGTGTCCGTGGTCGCACGCCCCGAAGAGGCCGTCTCCCGCGCCGAGTTGACCTTCGCGGTGACCACCACGACCGAGCCGTACGTCGAACTCGACTGGGTGCCCGAGGGCGCCACCTTCGTCAACGTCTCCCTCGACGACGCGGCCGAGAGCCTGCTGCTCGGCTGCGACCACCTCTTCGTCGACGACTGGCGGCTGGTCTCCGAGGACGACCACCGCCTCCTCGGCGTACTCGCCGGCGCGGGCCGGGTCACCCCTCCCGGCGAACCCGCCCCCGAGACAGGCCGGTCCGTCGACGCCGCGCTCCCCGACCTGCTCGCGGGCGCCTACCGGCGGCAGGTCGGCGACCGGGACCGCGTGGTGATCAATCCGTTCGGCATGGGCGTGCACGACATCGCGGTGGCCGCCGCGGTGCACACCAGGGCGGCCGAACTGGGCCTCGGCACGCGGCTCGCGCACTGACAACCGACACCGACGGGGGAACAGCCATGGAAGCGACACCAGGGGCCGCGGGGTGGCCGGGGCTGACCGGGCTGCGGGTGCTCGACCTGTCCCGCCTGCTGCCCGGCGGTTTCGCCACACTGCTGCTCGCCGACCTCGGCGCCGACGTGATCAAGATCGAGAGCCCCGAAGGGGGCGACTACGGCAGGCTCGTGGATCCCGACACGTTCGCCGCGCTCAACCGCAACAAGCGTTCGGTCGTCCTCGACCTGCGGGAGCCCGGGGGCCGCGACACGCTGCTGCGCCTGGTCGGGCGCAGCGACGCCGTCGTGGAGAGCCACCGGCCGGGCGTCCTCGACGCACTGGGGCTCGGCTACGCGCACCTGCGCGCCGCCAACCGCAGGATCGTGCTCTGCTCGATCAGCGGCTTCGGCCAGAGCGGTCCGTACGCAACCCGGCCCGGCCACGACCTCAACTTCCTCGCCCTGTCCGGGTTCTTCGCGGTGCCGCACCGCGAGGCGGGCCCCGTGGACCGGGTCGGCGTCCGGATCGCCGACACCGCGGGCGCGATGTACGCGGCGCTCTCCACGGCCGTGGCGGTGTCCGCGGCGCGGGCCACCGGCGAGGGCCAACACCTCGACGTCTCGCTGCACGAGGCCGCGGCCGCCTGGGCGGCCCCGCTCGCCCTGTCCAGGCTCGGCCGGGCGGGTCCCGGCGGGAATCCGCTGGTCACCGGGGACAACGACGTGTTCGTCCTGGCGTGCGGGCGGCGGCTCGCCCTGGCCACCTTCGAGGACAAGTTCTGGCTCGCCTTCCGGCGCCGCTTCGCCGCGCGGTTCCCCGCGCTCGCCGACGACGCGTACGACCGGCGGGCCGACCGCACCCGGGCCAAGGAGAAGGTCAGGGCGCTGCTCACGGACGTGTTCGCGCGCCACGACCTCGCCTGGTGGACGGCCGCCCTCTCCGACCTCGACGTGCCCTGGGCCCCGGTCTACGAGTCGGCGGACGAGTTCCTCGCCGACGAACACGTGGCGGCCCGCGGTCTCGTCGGCACCGTGCCCGCCCCGCCCGGGGGCACCCCGCAGCCCCAGGTCCGCTTCCCCGTGCTCTTCGGGGCGGGGCTGGAATCCCTGCGGGGCGCGGCTCCCGCACACGGGGAACACACCGCCGAGGTGCTGGCGGAGATCGACGCCGCAGACCGACGACGTGAGGAGCCACAGTGACCGGCGGAACCGTACACGCAGTGAACGGAAGCCCGAGACCGCGGCCGGGCTCGGTCCGGCGCGCGGACGCACGCCGTCCGCTGGCCGAGCGGACCATCGGCGCGCTGCTCCGGGAGACCGTGGCCCGTCACCCAGAGACCGTCGCCCTGCGCAGCGTCCCCGACGGCGGCGGCGCCCACCGGCAGTGGACGTACGCCGAGTTGCTCGCCGAGGCGGAGAGCGTCGCGTCCGGCATCCTCGCCCGGGTGCCGCGCGGCAGCCGGGTCGCCGTCTGGGCGCCCAACGTCCCCGAGTGGCCCGTGTTCGCGTACGCGGCGGCGCTCGCGGGGGTGACCCTGGTGACCCTGAACCCGGCGTTCCGCGCCGACGACCTCACGCACGCCCTCGGGGTCTCCGAGGCGGACATGCTGGTCCACGCCGACCACAGCCGCGCGTACGACATGGCGGCAGTGGCGTCGTCGGTCGCCGCCGGGCTGCCGCGGCTACGCCATGTCGTCTCCCTCGCCCAGTGGGAGGACCTCAAGGGCGACCGGCCGCCGGCCGCGGCGCACGAACCGGCCCCGTCGGAGCCTGCCCAGATCCAGTTCACCTCAGGAACGACGGGCGCCCCCAAGGCCGTTCTCCTGTCCCATCAGGCGGTGGTGAACGTCCCCCGGCTGACGTTCGAGGCCCTCGGGGTGCCGCCGGGCGCCACGGTCGTCAGCCCGCTCCCCATGTTCCACACGGCCGGCTGCGTCATCTCCTGTCTGGGGCCGCTCTGGAGCGGCGGCACGTTCGTGCTGCTCGAACGGTTCGATCCCAAGGTGCTGCTCGGCACGCTGAGCGAGGCGCCCGGCGCGGTGCTCACCAGCGTGCCCACGGTGCTGAGCACCCTCAACGAGGTCGCCCGCGACGTCCCCGACCGCCCGGTGCTCTCGTCCGTCCTGACCGGCGCCGCCCCGGTCCGCCCGCGCCTCATCGCGGAGACCGAACAGCTCTTCTCCACCACGGTGTTCAACCTCTACGGCCAGACCGAGCTCGCCTCCGTCCTCACCCTCACCCGGCCCGACGACACCGTCGAGGACAAGACCAGTACGGTCGGACGGCCGCTCCCGCACGCCGAGTGCAAGATCGTCCACCCCCAGTCCGGTGCCGTGCAGCCGCTCGGCGTCCAGGGCGAGATCTGCGCCCGCGGCTACCAGCAGATGATCGGCTACTACGGAGACCCCGCCGCCACCGCGGGCAAGGTGGACGCGGAGGGCTGGCTGCACACCGGCGACCTCGGCTCGATGGACGCCACCGGGGCCCTGCGGATGGCGGGGCGGATCGACGACCTCATCATCCGGGGCGGCGAGAACATCGCGCCCGCCGCCATCGAGAAGGTCCTCTCGGAGGTGCCGGGGGTGCGGGAGGCCGTGGTCGTGGGGGTCCCCGACGACGTGTGGGGCGAGGAGGTCGCGGCCGTGGTGCAGCCCGTGCCGGGTGCGGCGCTCTGCCTGGAGGCGCTGCTGTCCCAGTGCGAGGGGCGGCTGACTCCGTACAAGATCCCGGTCCACTGGTTCCTGGCGGCGGACCTCCCCCTCACCGCGTCCGGAAAGATCCAGCGGTTCCGCGTCGCCGAACTCGTCGTCAGCGGTGGCCTGGAGCGCCTCGACAGCGGCATCTCCCCTTCCTGAACCCCACGTTCCCCACGTTCCCCCGCCCCCTGCCTCACCTTCGTCTCACCCTCGTCTCACCCCGGAGCGCACCATGCGGATTTCCATGCAGTTGCGGTACGACGGCGACATCGTGGCCGCCGCCGAGCAGGTGGCGGAGCTCGAGCGCGCCGGTCTGGACCTGATCTGGGTGCCCGAGGCCTACGGCCACGACGCCCCGAGCTTCATGGGGTTCATCGCGGCCCGCACCCGGAAGGTGGGGATCGGCTCGGGCATCATGTCCGTCTACACCCGCACGCCGGCGCTGCTCGCGATGACCGCCGCCGGGGTCGACGCCCTGTCAGGCGGCCGCTGCCATCTGGGACTTGGCACCTCAGGGCCCCGCGTCGTCGAGGGCCTGCACGGCGTCCCGTACCGCGACCCCGTGACCCGGACCCGGGAGACCATCGCGGTGCTGCGCGCCTTCTGGCGGCGCGAGGAACCGGTGACGTACGAGGGCCGGGTGCACCGTCTGCCGCTGCCGCCCGGCGAGGGCGGCGGCACGGGGCTCGGCACCGCCATGAAGCTGCTCTCCCCTCCGGTGCGTCCCGCCGTCCCCGTCTGGGTGGCGTCGCTGGGCCCGCGCAACGTCCGCATGACCGCCGAGGTCGCCGACGGCTGGCTGCCGATGTTCTTCGACCCCGAACGGTGGGAGGAGGTCTGGGGCGAGGACCTGCGGGCCGGGGCGGCGCGGCGGGACCCGGCACTCGGCCCGCTGCGGATCTCGGCGGGCGGGCTGCTCGCCATCGGCCCGGACGCGGCCCGGGTCAGGGAGCTGGCGCGCGGCCAACTGGCCCTGTTCATCGGCGGGATGGGCGCACCGGGCCACAACTACTACTACGACCTGGTCTGCAGGTACGGCCACCGGGACCGGGCCGAGACCGTGGCGCGGCTGTTCCGGTCGGGCGACCGGAAGGGGGCGGCGGCCGCCGTACCCGCGGAACTCCTGGAAGCCACCACGCTCTGCGGGCCCGAGGGCTATGTGAAGGAGCGGATCGCGGCGTACCGCGCGGCCGGGGTGACCGACCTCCAGGTCGTCCCCGTGCCGCGGGACGGCCAGACGGAGGCCGGGCTGCTGTCGCGGCTCAAGGAGCTCTGCGGCTGACGGCCGGGGCCGTCCGCCTCACCGCGCCGCGGGCCCCTCTTCGGGAGCGGGCGGCGTTTCCTTGCCGTGGCGGCGCAGATACTCCGCCAGGTGCTCCGGGTCGTCCTTCAGAAACGGCAGATCCGTGGGCACCATGTGCCGTATCACCAGCATCGGAACGGGGCTGTTCAACGGGCGGAATTCTGGATTCCATAGGCCGCCCTTGGCCGGTGGACCGTCATGGAACTCGCCTATCATGAGGCCGTGCGAGACATAGTCCACTTTCAGTAACACTTGGGTGTTGTCGATAATTTCGACCACCCTGTCCCTCGGCAGATCGGGAAAGAGCACAAGAATCGTCGTATACTGCGCTGCACTCCCCTGACTGCGGGCGAGTTCGACGAACCAGTCGCGGTATCCGCGCAGCACGTCCGCGGTCTCCGCCGTGCTTTTCGGAACCCCCGATTCCACCGCCAGATAGAACAGGCCTCTGTTCATCGACGACTTGACGAATGGGCAGACATGCCCCCTTCGCCCCACTTCGGGGTGGGGTCGGGCGAGGTAGTTGGACGCCCACTCGACTATTTCACGCAGGGGCTCCTCGTACTTCTCCAGCTCCGCTGGAAGATCATTTCGCGCGAGGTCACCCAGTTCGATCAAGGTCAGTCGCGCACTGCTTTCGCGAATCAGCATGGCTGAGTCACTCCCACCCGGGCACGCCCACCCTGACGCCTCGCTTACAAGGGATCATCCAGCACATTCATTTTCAAAGCGGATTTCCGTCGACCCGCAGAAATATTTCCACGCGCCTCAGGCGTCTCACTGGATAGACACTGGATGAACGATCTGCCTCTTCCGCACCGTCGTACAGGCGTGTGAAATACCTGTCTGGAATGGGTGTCAGGAATGGCTGCTCGTCGACGGACGGGGGATTGATGGCGGTCCAAGGCGCATTGCACGACCAGACCGACGATCTCGGGGAGGTGGTGAGAGACGCCAGAGACAGAGCCCGGCTCAGTCAGCGGGTGGTGGCCGAAAGGTCGGGAATCAGCCTCCGCACACTGCGGGAGATAGAGAACGGCCGGGTCCGCATGCCCCGGCGGCACTCCATGCAGCGCCTGGCCGAAGTACTCCAGGAGCCCCGCCTGCTCGACCAGGCGGCAGCCAAGTCCCTGCTGGACGAGGACTCCTACGGAGCGGACGACCGGCTGACGCTGCGGGTCCTCGGCCCGCTCAGCGCGGTGCGCGGCAGGAGCGTCCTCAACGCCGGCACCCCCATGCAGCAGAGCCTGCTCGGCCTGATGGCCCTCCACGCGAACGAGAGCGTCTCCCAGGCGGAGATCGTCGACGTGCTGTGGGGCGAGACGCCCCCGAACTCCTTCAACCAGCTGGTCCACACGTACGTCTCCCGGCTGCGCGCGCTGTTGGCCAAGCACAGCGACCCGAGCTCCGACGCCTCGACGATCGTGCGCCGCAACTCGGGCTACGAACTGCGCATCGCATCCGGCCAGTTGGACCTGCTCCGCTTCCGCGAGCTGGCCAAGGAGGCCGAACACGCCCGGGCCGGCGGGGATCTCGCCCTCGAGGTGCGGATCCTGACGGACCTGCTCCACCTGTGGTCGGGCCCGGTCCTGCACGGCTCGTCGCCGCGCCTGGAACAGCATCCGCTCGCCCTGGACGCCAACCAGCGGCAGATCACCGCGGCGCTGCGCCTGGCCGAACTCGCCGTCGCCTACGGCCACTACGAGAAGGCGATCGACCAGCTGCAGCCCCTGGTGCGGCACCATCCGCTGCACGAAGGACTGCACGCCCAGCTGATGGTCGCGCTGGCCGGAGCCGGTCAACAGGTCGAAGCCCTCGACCTGTTCAGCCGACTGGACCGCACCCTGCGGCTCGACTTCGGCATCGACCCCGGCCCCGAACTGCGCGCCGCGCAGCTGACCGTGCTCCGCGGCGTCAGCCGCACCATGGACGACCAGGCCGCGCAGGCCGACCCGTCCCGGGCGGAGGCCGAGCGCCCCTACGGGCTGCCGCCGGACACCCCCGACCTGGTGGGCCGCAGCGAGCACCACCAGGTGCTGCAGCACCTCACCCAGAGCGGTTCGCCCGGCGGCCTGTTCGGCCCCTCGCCGGTCGCCTCCATCTACGGCCCGCCGGGGGTCGGCAAGTCCGTCCTCGCGGTCCGCGTGGCCAACTCGTGCCGGCTGCGGTACGTGGACGGGGTGCTCTACGCCGACCTGCGCAGCGACGCCCGGACCGACAGCCAGGTCGCCCACACCGTGCTGCACCGCTTCCTCCGGGCGCTCGGCGTGGCCGAGGCCGACATCCCCCGCGGGCTCACCGAGCGGATCTCGGCGTATCGCAGTCTGCTCGCCGAGCGGCGCGTCCTCGTCGTCGTCGACAACGTTGTACGGGACGAGCAGCTGCAACCGCTGCTGCCCGGCGGGTTCACCAGTGCCCTGCTGTTCACCAGCCGGGCGCCGCTGTCCACGATCCCCGGGGCCCGGCACTTCCCGCTCTCGCTCTTCACCGCCGAGCAGTCGGTCAGGCTGCTGAGCCGCATCGTGGGCGAGGAGCGGCTGCTGGCCGAGCGTCAGATGGCGGAGGAGATCGCCGAGTTGTGCGGATACCTGCCGCTGGCCATCCGCATCGTGGGCCAGCGCCTCGTCACCCGCCCCCACTGGTCCCTGTCGCGCATGGTCCTGCGGCTCACCGACGAACAGGGCCGGCTCTCGGAGCTGTCGCACGGCCAACTCGACGTCCGCGCCCGCCTCGACACCCATCTCGTGTCCCTGGCCGGTGCCTCGCGGCGGGCCCTGCTCGCGCTGGCGAGGGCCTGCGGGGGCTCGTTCACCCTGCGGGCCGCCGCCGCCTCGCTCGGCTGCAGCCTGGTCGCCGCCGAGGACGTGGCGGAGACCCTCGTCGACCACCAGCTCCTGGAGGGCCCCGACTCCACGGGACGCTATGTGTTCCCGGTGCTCACCAGGCTGCACGCCCGCGAGCGGTTCGCCTGACGGGGCGGGAGGGGGACCGCCTCAGGCCGGGGTGAAGGCGACCGGAAGGCCGCTGAAGCCGTTGAGGAAGTTCGAGTGCACCCGCGGCGGTTCACCGGTGAGCTCCAGGTCCGAGGCGTGGGTGCGCAGGGCGTCGAGCACCGCACCGACCTCCGCGCGCCCCAGCTGGGCCCCGATGCAGAAGTGCGGTCCGTAGCCGAAGGTGAGGTGGCGGTTGGCCCTACGGGACAGCAGGAACCGGTCGGGCTCCTCGAACACCTCCTCGTCCCGGTTGGCCGAGGTGTTCCAGAGCACGACGACGGAGCCGGGGGCGATCGTGCGGGAGCCGATCGTCACCTCCTCCAGCGCGGTCCGCCCGAAGTGCATGGCCGGAGTGGTCCACCGCAGCACCTCGTCCACCGCCGTGTCCGCCCCGACCTCTCCCGAGCGCAGCAGCTTCCACTGCTCCGGGTGCTCGGCCAGCGCGTGGACCGCGCCGATCATGGAGAGCCTGCTGGTCTCGTCCCCGCCGATGATGAGGCTGTAGCAGTTGAAGACGATCTCCTCCTCGGTGAGCGGCCTGCCCCCGACCGCTCCCTGGGCGAGCGCGGTGATGGCGCCCTCGCGCGGCCTCTTCCTGATGCCGTCCAGGAGGTCGAGGAAGTAGACGAGGATCTCGTTGCGCGCGCGTACGGCGGCCGCTTCGGTGGCGTTCTCGTGCTCGGAGCTCAGCGCGGACTTGGTGAGGGTCAGCAGGTAGGGCTGGTCGCTCTCCGGGACGCCCAGCAGGTGGCAGATCGTCCCCATCGGGATCCTCTCCGCCACGTCCGCGGCGAAGTCGCCGCCCTGCTCCACCACTTCACGGATCAGCCGGTCGGCCATGTCCCGCACCCGGAGCTCCACGGACCGCAGGAACCGGGGCGAGAACGCCTTCAGCATGACGTTGCGCAGCTCCCGGTGGCGCTCGCCGTCGCTGACCGCGAGCATCTTTCCCGCCGCCGAGTCGCCCCCCGCGAGGAGCGTGGTCAGGACGTTGCCGCGCTCGGAGGTGAACCGCCGGTTGTCGCGGTAGACGTGCTGCACGTCCGCGAAGCGCGTGAGGGACCAGAATCCCGGCCTGCCCTCGCGGGGCTCCGTCCAGAACACCGGGTGGTGGGCCCGGAGCCTGCGCCACAGCTCGTACTGGTCGTGGAGCCGGAAGAACAGGGGGTCGGCCAGGTCCACCGTGGTGCAGTCATCCGGGAGTTCCCGCACACCGCTCATCTGCTTCCTCACGTGTCGCGTCGTGGGCTCGATGGACACGGAGGCTAGCCCGGTCGTCGTGCGCGGTTCTGTCGCGGGACTACACGCTCAAGTGCCCCTCCCCGCGCGGCCCGTGGGCCCGGCACGGTCAGGGCCGCCGCTCCTGCTCCCCCGCGGTGATGAAGCCCGACTCGTAGGCCGTGATCACCGCCTGCACGCGGTCGCGCGCACCGAGCTTCGCGAGCACCGCGCTCACGTGCGTCTTCACCGTCTCGGTACCCAGGTGGAGTTCGGCGGCTATCTCCGCGTTCGTCAGGCCGCGCGCGACGCACCGCAGCACCTGGCCCTCGCGCTCGGTGAGGGCGGCCTCCGCCAGTTCGCGTCGCGCCGACTCGTTGCCGTGCGCGGCGGCGAGGGAGCGCAGCGCGGGCGGGAAGAGCAGCGACTCGCCCTCGGCGACGAGCCGTACCGCGTGCACGATCTCGGCGGGCCTCGCGCGCTTGAGCAGAAACCCGTCGGCGCCCGCGCGCAGCGCGCCGTAGACGTACTCGTCCTCCTCGAACGTGGTGATGACGAGGATCTTCGGCGGGTCCGCGACGGTCCGCAGGACGGCCCGGGTCGCCTCGATGCCGTCCATCAGCGGCATGCGTACGTCCATGGCGACGACGTCCGGCCTCACCTTCACCACCAGGGGGATGACGGCCGCGCCGTCCGCCGCCTCACCGACGACCTCGATGTCGGGCTGCGCCTCCAGAATGGCGCGCAGCCCGGCGCGCAGGAGCGCGTCGTCGTCGACGAGCAGGACGGTGATCGGCATGCCGGTCACTGTAGTGGCAGGGTGATGTGCACCCGCCACGCCCCTTCGTGCGGCCCGTACGCGGCCGCGCCGCCGAGCAGGACGGCCCGCTCGCGCAGCCCGCGCAGCCCTGAGCCGCCGCCGCGGGATCCGCCGCACTCGGCGGGCCGCTTGTTGCGCACCTCCAACTCGAGCCAGCGCTCGCCCACTTCGAGCTCCACGGTCACCGGCACCGAGCCCGCGTGCCGCAGTACGTTGGTGAGGCACTCCTGGAGCATCCGGTAGCCCTCGCGTGAGACGGGCCCCGGCACGGCGTCGAGATCCCCGCCGATCCGGGTGGTCACGTCGGCCCCGGCCCCGCGCGCCGACTCCACGAGCCGTCCGGCCTGCGCGAGTGTGGGCCGCTGCGCCGTCGGGTCGGCGTCCTCGCGCAACAGCCTGAGCACCCGCTCCAGTTCGGACAGGGCCTCCCGGCCGGTGTCCTCGATCGCGGCCAGCGCCCGGTCGGTGAACTCCGGCGTCCCTGCCTCGCGCGCCGCGCCCGCCTGCACCACGGCGAGGGTGAGCGCGTGCCCGATGGTGTCGTGCAGTTCCCGGGCGAGCCGGGTGCGCTCCAGCAACCGCTCGGTCCGCTCCTCCAGTTCCGCGAGCCGCTCCGCCGGGGTCGGGCCGAGCAGCCGGGGCGCGAGGTCGGCCATCAGCGCGCCGGCGCCCCGGACGAGGGCGACCACCACGGCGCAGGACACCGGGGCCAGGAGCGGGAACCACCACGCCCACCGCTCGGGCAGCAGGGCGGAAGGGGGCCCGAACGGCGGCCACAGGGACGGCATCAGCAACCCCAGCGTCAAAACGACGCCGTTGAGCGTGACCACGGTGACCCCGAAGCCGAGCCACAGCCGCACGGTCAGCCACACGAAGACCCGCCAGCGGTCGCCCCGCGTGGCCGAGGGCGAACCGGCGATCTCCGGCGCCGGATGCTCCTGCGGGGCCTGTGGCCCGGGGTAGAGCAGGAAGCGTGCCTGCATCGCCTCGGCGACCCGGGTGCCGGGGATCAGGGCGGCGAGCGCGAGCAGCGGGAGCGGCACGAAGGGCAGCAGCCACATCGCCGCGCCGGGGCTGTCGAGGCCGGGGAAGGCCACCCCGACCAGCACCACCGCGGCCACCGCGCCCATGAACAGATGAAGCCACCGGGTGTACGTGACCGCACGTGACATGGGCCGCAGCAACCGATGAAGACGCTTCATACCGCCATGATCCCAGCGGTGTACGGCAGTTGGCTCCCCCGCGCGGGGGAGGACTTTCCCTCCGCCGGGGGAAGCGGATCATCCCCTGCGAACGGCACCGTCGTCACCATGACAGCCATCGAAGTGAAGGACCTGACCAAGGTCTACGGACAGGTGCGTGCGGTGGACCGCCTCACCTTCACCGTCCGGCCGGGGCAGGTCACCGGGTTCCTCGGCCCCAACGGCGCGGGCAAGTCCACCACCATGCGCCTCATCCTCGGCCTCGACCGCCCCAGTTCCGGCACGGCGACGATCGGCGGGCGCCCGTTCACACGGCTCGCCGAGCCGCTGCGCCACGTGGGCGCGCTCCTCGACGCGCAGGCGCCGCACGGTTCCCGCACCGCCCGCAGCCACCTCCTGTCGCTCGCCGCCAGCAATCGCATCCCCGACCGGCGGGTGGACGAGGTCCTCGAACTCACGGGCATCGCGAGCGCGGCCTCGCGCCGCGTGAAGACGTTCTCCCTCGGCATGCGCCAGCGCCTCGGCATCGCCGCGGCGCTGCTCGGCGACCCCCGGGTGCTGCTGCTCGACGAGCCGTCCAACGGCCTCGACCCCGAGGGCATCATCTGGATCCGCGAGCTGCTGCGCGACCTCGCGCGGGAGAACCGCACCGTGCTGGTCTCCAGCCATCTGATGGGTGAGACGGCCTCCTTCGCCGACCACCTGATCGTCCTGGGCAAGGGCAGGCTGCTGGCGGACACGGCGACGAAGGACTTCATCGCGGCCCGCGTCAAGCCGCGCGTGCGGGTGCGCACGACGGAGCCCGCGCGGCTGCGCGAGGTGCTGCTGCGGCACGGCCACACCCCCGTCGACTCGGACGAGGGGCGCATGCTGATCGACGACGTCCGGATCGACGCCATCGGACCGCTGGCCGCGCAGGAGGGCATCGTCCTGCTCGAACTCGCCGCCGAGGAGGCCACGTTGGAGCAGGCCTACCTCGACCTCACCGCCGCCGCCACGGAATTCTCCGCCCGCGCCCCGCAGGAGGCCTGACGATGTCCACCACGGCCGTACTCCGCTCCGAGTGGATCAAGATCAGGACCCTGCGCGGCACCGCGTGGTCCCTGCTCGCCGTCTTCCTGCTGACGGCGGGGTTCGCCGTCGCGGCCAACGCGGCGACCGGTGACTCCGAGGCGGACAGCGCCGACTTCGACGCGCTCTTCTCCGTCTTCCTCGGCCTCAACCTGGGCCAGATCGCGGCGATCTCCTTCGGCACGATGGCCATGTCGTCCGAGTACCAGGGCGGAGCCATCCGCGCCTCGCTGACGGCGGTGCCGAACCGGGGTCTGTTCTACGCCGCGAAGCTCGCGAACGTGGCGGGTCTCGCGCTGGCGATGGGCCTGGTGACGACGTTCGTGTCGTTCCTCGGCGGCAGCGCCTTCCTGGGCGACGCGGCGCTGAGCCTGAGCGACGGCGAGGCGCTGCGGGCCTGCCTGGGCGGCGCCGTCTACCTCGCCCTGATGGCCCTCTTCGCGGCGGGCCTGACCGCGGTCCTGCGCAGCGGCCTCGCCGTGCTGAGCATACTGATCCCGTTCATCCTCATCGTCTCGATGGTCCTGGGCGAGACATCGGGCTCGGCCGCCGACTTCCTCCCCGACCGCGCGGGCCAACAGGTCCTGTACGTGGATCCGCCGAGCGACCTCGCGCCGTGGGCGGGCCTCGGGGTGACGGCACTGTGGACGGGCGCGGCGGTGCTCGCCGGGTGGTGGTCGCTCAGGCGGAGGGACGCCTAGCCCCTACTGGTAGCCCCTACTGGCCCCGGCACGGGTCCAGGGTGCGGCAGTCCGCCTCGTGGCCCTCCCCCGGGCCCTCCCGCTCTCGCCCCGTTCGCTCTCGGGTCCGCCGGCGTGCAGGAGACCGTTCACTCGGAGACCGTTCACTCGGGAATGGCCGCCAGCGTGAAGGAGTGCCCCGCCGGATCGGAGTACGTCCGCGTGTCCCGCGGCCCGTTGTTGTCCTTCGTGTCCACGGGCCGCGCGCCCAGACCGACCGCCTCGCGCTCCGCCTCGTCCATGTCGCCCCGCGCCACCATGATCCTCAGGTGCGCCTGCTGCGAGTCCTCGGGGCGGGGCCAGCTCGGCGGGATGTAGTCGCGCTCCCTGTGCACCGCCAGGCAGACCCCGTTCTCGTTCGTGACCTCGACGTACTCGGGGTCCTTGCTCAGCCGGGTCTCGGCGCCGAGCAGTCCCGCGTAGAACTCGGCGAGCTTCTCGGGCTCCGAGCAGTCCAGTACGAGCACGGTGTTCTTGTGGACGGTCATGGCGGGCGAGTCCCCCGCGCCGCGCCGCCGAAACAGGAAGCACGGTTTCCGGACACCGGCCGAGGGAACTCGCGCGCCCATGGAGTGGTTGACGAAGGCTGCCTGTGCCGACGAGGATCCCGACCTGTTCTTTCCCGTCGGCCTGGCCGGGCCCGCCCTGCGCGACACCGCCGCCGCCAAGCGGGTCTGCGCCCGCTGCCCGGTGCGCAGCCACTGCCTGGCCTGGGCGCTCAGGACGGGTCAGGCCTGGGGCGTGTGGGGCGGCACCTGCGCGGAGGAACGGGCGGCGCTGCACAGAAGGCTGCGGCGGGCGCGTCGCACGTGACCTCACTTCCGTCGGGACCCCACGTTGCCCGAGCCCTTCAGGCGATGAGGCGTCAACCGACCGCCGTCCTTCGGGACTTCGTCCGGCTCGCGCTCCTCCACGATGTCCCCGACCGGCCCGCCCCGCGGCATCCGCGGCTGCTCCTGGGGCCTCGGCGGCCGCGGCTCCCTCCGTCGCACCCGGATCCCCAGCCACACGGCCCAGACCAGCAGGGCGGCCACGCCCAGACCGGCGAGGAACGGCGCGAGCCCGCCGAGCGGCGCCGATGCCGCCATTTCTCCCGCTTCTCGCACTTCTCGCACACCGATAGCAGTCATGCGCGCCGGGTACCCGCGCGCATCGCGCACAAAAGCGTGGACGCCTACTTCATCCACTCCGCCTCGTACTTCGCGTACGTCCCGTCATGCGTGGCAAGGTGCACGAACTGATCGACGTACGCCGTGAACTCGTCGTCGCCCCGCGGCATCGCGTACGCCTTCTCCGAGAAGGTGAAGGGCTTGTCGGGGTGGAGGGAGCAGAGTTCGGGGTGGATCTTCGACTGGTAGAGCGTCTCGCTCGCGTCGGTCATCATCACGTCCGCCCGGCCGTCGATGATCTCCTGGAAGATCGTGGTGTTCTCCGGGTGCAGCTTGATCGTCGCCTTCTTGATGTGGGCGCGGGCGAACTGCTCGTTCGTGCCACCGGGGTTGACGACGACGGTCGTGCCCGCCTTGTCGATGTCCGCCAGCGCGCCCGCCCCGAACCTCTCCTTGTCCGCGCAGCGCACGATCGGCGTCTTGCCGTCCTCGCGCGTCGGCTCGCCGAAGGAGACCTGGCGGGCCCGCGGCAGGGTGATCGAGACGCCGCCGACACCGATGTCGCAGCGCCGCGCCGCCACGTCCCTGGTGAGGTTCGCCCACGTGGTGGCCACGAACGTGGGCTCGGCGTCGAGGCTCTTGGCGAGGTCGTGCGCCATCTTGATGTCGACACCGCTGTAGGTGCCGTCGGCGGGGTCGAGTTCGGTGAACGGCGGGTAATCGCCGGTCGTGCAGACCTTCAGGACCCCCTTCTTCGGGACGGTGTCCAGGAGGCTGCCCTGGTGCCGGTCCGGCCTGCCGTCCGGCCGCCGGCCCGCGTCGGGCGACGCGGGCGCGGCGGCGGTGACGGCAAGCAGACAGACCAGGGCGGACAGGGTGGCGGCACGCTTCACGGGGGGCTCCTCTGCACGGCGGGCGGCTCGAAGGGATCACCCTCCCAGACCCGTTCCCGCGGATGAACCCCCTTCTCACCTGGCGAGCGGCGGCAGCAGGACCGGGGTCAGGTCGGGTGCCCCCCTGTCGTACGCGTCCTCGTCGAACGGGTACAGCGGCCGCTCCACCCGGTGGTGTCCGAGCCGCAGCAGGTCCTGGTCGACGCCGCCGGGCGTGAGGGCGAGGAGCCAGTCCGCCGCCATGTCGTGGAGCTCCGGCTCCAGGTAGCCGATCTTCACGACCACCAGGTCGTAGGTGCGCGGGTCGATGCCGAGGCCGCCCTCGTCGGGGCCCGTGAAGTCCGCGAGGGTGTGGAACGGCTTGCGGCGCTCGACGAGGATCACCGTCAGCCCGCCGCTGCGCACCGCCGCCATGTCGACGCCGCGGTCGTAGGCACCGCCCTCCGCGCGGTCCTTGCCGTCGGTGGCGCGCTGCAACGCGACGACGGTGCCGGTGAGTTCGTACGGTCCGCCGTGGCCGGCGTCGACCTTGCCGCCGACGCTCAGCGTGACCTCCGCGCCGACGCCCGCCTCGAAGCAGCGGGCGACGGCGACCGGGTCGGTGATGCCGGGGTGGACGGCGGTGACCCGCCCGGTGCGGATCGCGTCGTTCTCCAGGAGCCTGCCCAGCATGTACGGGAGGTCGCCCGCGCCGCCGGCCGTCGGGTTGTCGCCCGAGTCGCTGATCAGGAAGGGCCGCCTGTCCGATGCGACCGCCTTCTCGACGCACTCCTCCGCACTGCCCGTGGGGCCGACGAAGACGAAGTCGCGGCGCGCGTCCCAGTAGCGGCGGGCGAGCTTCTCGGCCTCGGAGGCGGCGAGTTCGGCGTCGTCGCCGGTGACGACGACGGCGGCCTTGCAGCGCGGTTCGTCGGCCCAGGCGTAGCCGACCCACATCGCGGCGTCGAGGATGCCGGGGAGCCGCTCGATCTCGGCGAGCGAGGCGTAGAGGGACTTGGCGGGCTCCAGGCGGGTGCTGGTCTTCTCGCCGGGCAGCAGCACGGGCACCTGCACCCAGGCGCGGTGCGGCCGGGTGCCGTCCAGGAGGCAGCGCACGAGGTTGCGGGCCGCACGCTCGCGGGTCTCCCAGACGTCCTCGTGCGGGGCGAGGCGGTGGGCGGTGAGCAGGTCGATCGGCTCGGCGAAGCGGCGCGAGACGTTGCCGTGCAGGTCCATGGCGGTGGAGATCATCGGGCGGCCCGTGCCGTCCGGGGTGCCGACGAAGTCGAGGGCGGCGCGGACGGCCTCCGTCAGATCGGCCTCGGCGTCGGTGAGGCCGATGACGCTCATCGCGCCGTGGATGTCGTAGACGAGGCCGTCGAGGGGGCCCGCTTCCCGTATGCGCGTGACGAGTTCGTTCTTGAGGATCAGGTACGACTCCGCCTCCACCGGGCCGCCGGGCAGCGAGGTGGCGTGCAGCAGGGGCACCCATTCCACCGTGGCGGCGAGGTCGGAGCCGGCCTGTGTCCAGGTGTAGCGGCCGAGGAGTTCCTGTCCGCGGGTCTGGTGGAAGTCGTCGGTGGTGGAGCGGTGCGGGCAGAACGTGGACGACTCGATGCCGATGCCGCCGATGCCGATGCGCAGGCGGCGGGGGCTCGCGGAGGGGGTCATGCGGGTGCGCTCTCTTCCTGGGGTGCGGGGGCGGCCGGGGCGGGGGCCGTGGGGAGGTGGTGGCGCAGCGCGGTGAGTCCCGCGCCGAGCAGTCCCGCGTCGGGACCCGTGACGGTGGTGGTGATCTCCAGGTCGGCCGTGGCGACGGGCAGGCAGCGTTCGTAGAGCACGCCGCGCACCGCGGCGACCAGCGGTTCGGCGGTGGCGAGCACGCCGCCGAGCGCCACGACCTGCGGGTTGAAGAAGTTGACGACGACGGACAGGACGGTGCCGATGTGCCGTCCCGCGGTGCGGACCAGGGTGGTGGCCTGCGGGTCGCCGTCCGCGACGAGCCGCAGCAGGCCGGTGGTGTCGGCCACGTCGACGCCCTGCCGGGCCAGTTCGCGGATCAGGGCGGCGCCGCTCGCGACGGTCTCCAGGCAGCCGATGTTGCCGCAGCTGCAGGGCCGCTCGCCCGCGGCGTCGACGCGGACGTGGCTGATGTCGCCCGCGCTGCCGTTGGCCCCGTCGTGCGGACGGCCCGCGGAGATGATGCCGCTGCCGATGCCGCGCCCGGCCTTGACCACGACGAGGTGTTCGAGTCCGGGCCGTGCGACGCGGTGCTCGCCTACGGCCATCATCGTGGCGTCGTTCTCGACGGTGACGGGGATGCCGAGGCGCTCGGCGAGGACGTCGCGCAGCGGGTAGCGGTGCCAGCCCGGCATGCGGGACGGACTGAGGACCCGTCCGGTGCCGGGCTGCACGGGGCCTGGGAAGGCGAGGCCGAACGCGCGCACCGGGCGGCCCTCCTCGCGCCGGCGGTCCACGAGCGCGTCGAGCTGGCCGCAGAGCCAGTCGACGGCGGACTCGGGTCCCGCGGTGATGTCGTGCGGCAGGTCGACGGCGTCCGTGACGGTGCCCCCGAGGTCGACCACGCCGAGCCGCGCGTGGTGGCTGCCGATGTCCGCGGCGAGGGCGACGCCGCCGTGCGCGGCCACCCGCAGCAGCCGTGGCCTGCGGCCGCCGCGCGAGGCGCCCTCGCCGGACTCCGTGAGCAGCCCGGCGTCGACCAGTTCCTGCACCCGCAGGGAGACCGTCGAGGGGGCGAGGCCCAACTCCCGTACGAGATCGGCCCGGGAGGTGGCCGCCCCCGAGGAGACCAGGTGCACGATGTGCTGCGCCGAACCTGGTTCGCCGAGTGGTGTTCCGGCCATGCCGCCCCCATTTACTTCGAAGCTTTCGTTCGAGAACGACATGAACTCTAGGTTTGCTCGAACCAAGTTGGCTACCCCTGCCGGGTTTTCGGCTTCTTGCCGAACGAACCTATTGACTTGTTTTTCACCCGCGGCCTAGCGTTCGGGCGCCGCCCCGTCGTTCCCCGGCATGGGGCAGGCCCCGTCCCCCTTGGAGGCCCATCGCCATGCGCTCACTCAGGTCCGCGGCGACAGCGCTGCTCGTCCTCGCGGCGGCCCTCACCGGCTGCACCCGTGAGGGCGGCCGCATCGACATGGGGCCCACCGGCGGCACTCCCGTCGAGGGCGGTACGGCCACCATGGCGCTCCCGCCCGCCGCGACGCCCAACTGGATCTTCCCGATCGGCGCGCCCGGCTACGGCGCCTCGTACAACTACGGCATCCAGTCACTCCTGTTCATGCCGGTGTACGACGCCGTGGAGGACAAGGAGAAGGGCGAGTTGGCCACGCACGGCCCGAGCACGCTGGGCCTGGAGCCGACGTACGGCAACGGCAACAAGACCGTCACGGTGCCGCTGCGCGAGGGCGTGAAATGGTCCGACGGCAAGCCGGTCACCGCGCGCGACCTGGAGTTCTGGTTCCACC
Organism: Streptomyces sp. NPDC025651; assembly: GCF_055558735.1. Classification (NCBI taxonomy): domain Bacteria; kingdom Bacillati; phylum Actinomycetota; class Actinomycetes; order Kitasatosporales; family Streptomycetaceae; genus Streptomyces; species Streptomyces sp. NPDC025651. The sequence goes on along the minus strand of NZ_JBVHLZ010000015.1, from coordinate 148,083 downwards.
TGGTCAAGGCCAACAAGGCGGACTGGGGCAACTACTCGGTCGGCACGATGCCGGACAACGTCAAGCGGTTCGAGACGCTCGACGACCACACCGTACGGCTGCACCTGACGCGCGCCTACAACCCCGACTGGTTCACCGCCAACCAGCTCACGCTGATGCGGGCCCTGCCCCAGCACGCCTGGGACGCGAAGACCGACGGCGGGCGGATCGGCGACTGGGACCGCACCCCCGAAGGGGCCAAGGCGGTCTTCGCGCGACTCACCCGGCACGCGAAGAGCCTCGGCTCGTACGGCTCCGACCCGCTCTGGAAGACCGTCAACGGACCCTGGAAGCTCGCGGGTTGGCGGGACAGCGGTCAGGTGACGATCGTGCCGAACGAGAAGTTCACCGGACCGAAGTCGGAGCGCCCGCACCTGGACAAGGTGGTCTTCAAGCCCTTCACGACCGCCGACTCGGAGTACAACGTGCTGCGTTCGGGCGGCGTCGACTACGGCTACATCCCGCCGTCGGTGATGGCGCAGAAGGAGAAGTTCGAGGAGAAGGGCTACCGCGTCGATCCGTGGGAGGGCTGGGCGGCGACGTACATCGTCTACAACTTCAACTCCACCCACGCAGGCCCGCTGATGGACCAGCTCTACATCCGTCAGGCCATGCAGCACCTCGTCGACCAGAAGGCGATGAGCGACGTCGTCTGGCAGGGCAGCGCGACTCCGACGCTCGGCCCGGTGCCGGTGACCCCGAAGAGCCAGTACCTCTCCAAGGCGATGGAGAAGAACCGGTAACCCTTCTCGGTCGCCACCGCCAAGAGGCTGCTCACGCGGCACGGTTGGCGCATCGAGGGCGGCAGGGCGCGCTGCGTGCGCCCCGGCACCGGCGCCGACCGGTGCGGCAAGGGCATCGGGAAGGACGCACCGCTGGAGCTGACCCTGCTCTCCCAGTCGGGCTCGACCGAGACGACGAACATGATGCAGGAGCTCAAGTCGTCCCTGTCGAAGGCGGGCATCGACCTGACCGTCCGTCAGCAGCCGCTCAACTCGGTGCTCGGCAACTCCGTGCCCTGCAAGGCGAAGGACCCGGGCTGCGACTGGGACATGTCCTTCTTCGGGACCGCCGGCAGCTGGTACTACCCGCTCAACCCCAGCGGAGAGCAGCTCTTCTCGACCGGGGCGTCCGCCAACTTCGGCAACTACAGCGACAAGAGGGCCGACCGCGTCATCCGGGGCGTGCAGTACTCCCCCGACATGAAGGCCGTGCACGCCTACGGCGAACTCCTCGCCGAGCAGCTGCCCGTGATGTGGATGCCCAACCCGGCGTACCAGGTCTCGGTGATCCGCAACGACCTGCGCGGCGTCTCGCAGAACCCGACCGTCACCTTCACCCCCCAGCACTGGTACTACGTCAAGAAGAAGGGAGCCGCGAAGTGACCGGCTTCTCCGGCTTTCTGGTCAAGCGCCTCCTCCAGGCGGTCGTCGTCCTCTTCCTGGTGTCGGTCATCGTCTTCGTGCTCCTGCACATGCTGCCGGGCGGCCCCGCGCGCGCCATCCTCGGCCCGAAGGGCACCCCGCAGCAGATCGAGCACTTCAACCACCAGCAGGGGTACGACCGTTCGCTGCCGATGCAGTACGCGATGTATCTGAAGCGGCTACTGACGGGCGACCTCGGCGAGTCCTTCAAGCTGAACTCGCCGGTCTTCGACCTGCTCGAACAGCGCCTGCCCAAGACGCTTCTCCTGACCGTGCTCTCGACGGCGCTCGCCGTGGTCATCGCGGTCCCGCTGGGCCTGTTGCAGGCCGTGCGGCGCGGCAAGGCGTCCGACTACGCCCTCACGGGCCTCGCCTTCCTGATGTACGCGACGCCGGTGTTCTTCCTCGGCCTCATCATGATCATCCTGTTCGCGCAGGTGATGCCGGTCTTCCCGGCGGAGGCCCCCCAGGGCGAGACGGTCGGTGAACTCCTGGGCGACTTCACCGGGTTGATCCTGCCGGTGGTCACCATGGCCTTCGGCATCGTCGCGATGTTCAGCCGCTACATGCGCTCCGCGGTGCTCGACAACCTCACCGAGGAATACGTGCGTACGGCGATGGCCAAGGGGCAGTCGAGCCGCCGGATCATGGTCAGGCACGTCCTGCGCAACGCGCTGATCCCGCTGGCGACGCTGCTCGGCCTCTATCTGCCGACGCTGTTCAGCGGCGCCCTCGTCATCGAGTCGATGTTCAACTACCCCGGCATGGGGCTGCTGTTCTGGAACGCGGCACAGGGCTCCGACTTCCCCGTCCTGCTCGGCGTGACGCTCGTCGTCGGTGTCGCCACCGTCGTCGGCTCACTGCTCACCGACATCCTGTACGCCGTCCTCGACCCCCGGATACGGAGCGTGGCATGAGTACCGCGGTCACCCCTGTCGTCGCCCCGGGGCAGGAGGAGGCGGCGCAGGCCACGCCCTCGCTCGCCCGGCGCACCCTGCGGGTCTTCACCGGCAACAAGCTCGCCCTGACGGGCGTGGTGGTCCTGCTCCTGCTCCTCGCGTTCAGCTATCTGGGCCCCTGGGTGTACGACACCGAGCAGGTGCACACCGACCTCTCGCAGGCGAACCTGCCGCCGGGCAGCCCCGGCCATCTCCTGGGCACCACCGACCTGGGCTACGACATGCTCGGCCGCCTGATGGTCGCCGGGCGGACGTCGCTCGAAATCGGCCTGGCGGCGGGCCTGTTGGCCACGCTCTTCGGCACCGTGTACGGCGCGGTGTCCGGCTACTTCGGCGGCTGGGTCGACGCCGCGATGATGCGGATCACGGACGCGGCGCTCGCCATCCCCGCGATGTTCCTGCTCGTCGTGGTCGCCGCGATCGTCACGCCCGGCAAGGGCGTCCTCATCATGATCATCGCAGCGGTGGCCTGGCTGTCGCCCGCCCGACTGGTGCGCGGTGAGGCCCTCTCGCTCCGCGACCGCGAGTACGTACAGGCGATGCGGATGATGGGCGGGGGCGGCGCGCGTGCGGTCTTCAAGCACATCGTGCCGAACGCCGTCGGCACCGTGATCGTGAACGCGACCTTCCAGGTCGCCGACGCCATCCTCTACGTGAGTTACCTGGCCTTCCTCGGCCTGAGCATCCCGCCGCCCTCGGCCGACTGGGGCTCGATGCTGTCGTCCGGCATCACCTACACCCAGAACGGCTACTGGTGGCTGATCTTCCCGCCGGGCATCGCGATCGTCCTTGTCGTCGCCGCGTTCAACTTCATCGGCGACGGGCTGCGGGACGCGTTCGAAGTACGGCTGCGGAAGTGAGAGGGAGTACCGCGAAGATGACCGAGCCCCTGCTCTCCATCGAAGACCTGCGCGTCGACATCGTCTCGCGCGAGCGCACCGTCCACGCCCTCGACGGCGTCTCCCTCTCCCTCGCCCCCGGCGAGGCCCTGGGCGTCGTCGGCGAGTCCGGCTGCGGCAAGACGATGACCGCGCTGAGCGTCCTCGGCCTGCTGCCTCCGGGCGGCCACGTCACCGGCGGGCGCGTCCTGTTCGACGGCCAGGACCTGGCGGCCGCCCCCGCGCCCCTCCTCCAGGACGTCCGCGGCAACACCATCGGCATGGTCTTCCAGGACCCGCTGACCTCCCTCAACCCGACGATGACGATCGGCGCGCAGGTCGCGGAACCCCTCCTCCTGCACCGACCCGGCATCGGCGGGAAGGAGGCGTGGGCGCGCGCCGAGGAGACGCTGCGCCTGGTCGGCATGCCACAGCCCGCCGAGCGCATGAAGGCCTACCCGCACCAGCTGTCCGGCGGCATGCGCCAGCGCGTGGCGATCGCCATGGCGCTGGTCTGCGAGCCGAAGCTGCTCATCGCGGACGAGCCGACGACGGCCCTGGACGTGACGACGCAGCACCAGATCCTGGAGCTCGTCGACGACCTGCGTGCCCGCCTCGGCATGGCGATGATCCTGGTCACCCACGACCTGGGCGTCATCGCCCACCGCGTCGACCGGGTCGCGGTGATGTACGCGGGCAAGGTCGCCGAACAGGCGGATGTACGCGGCCTGTTCGCACGCCCGCGCCACCGCTACACCGAGGCGCTGTTCGCCGCGCTGCCCGAACGCGCCGCCGGCAGCGGCACCGAGCTGCACACCATCCCCGGTCTGCCGCCGAACCTCGCGGCGCCGCCCACCGGTTGCCGGTTCGCGCCGCGCTGCGCCTTCGCCACGGACGAGTGCCACGACACGGAGCCGCAGCTGATCGACGACGAAGCGCGGGGCGCGGAGCACCGGTTCGCGTGCTTCCATCCGGTGCCGGCCGAAGCCGCGCCCGGGACCGACGTCGCGGCTCCCCCGCCCGCGCCCACCACCGCCACCCCCGGTGACGTCCTCATCGAACTCGACTCCCTGGTCAAGGAGTTCCCTCTCAAGGGCGGCCCGTTCTCGCGCGGCCGGGGCACGGTCAGCGCGGTCGGCGGGGTTTCGCTGACGATCCGCAAGGGCGAGACGTTCGGGCTGGTCGGCGAGTCGGGCTGCGGCAAGACGACGCTCGGCCGGATCGTCGCGGGCCTGGCGGAGCCGACCGGCGGCGCGGTGCACTTCGAGGGCGCCGACCCGTCGCGGATGTCGCGGTCGCGGCGGCGCGCCCACCGGCGCCGCGTCCAGCTGATGTTCCAGGACTCCACCGCCGCGATGGACCCGCGCATGCGGGTCGGCGAGATCCTGCGCGAGCCGCTCGTCATCCAGGGCGTGGGCGGCCGCGCCGACCAGGAGGAACTGGTCGCCGGACTCCTCGACGCGGTCGGCCTGCCGCGCGGCGCCGTGCACCGCTACCCGCACGAGTTCTCCGGAGGCCAGCGCCAACGCCTGGGCCTGGCAAGGGCGTTGACGCTCTCCCCCGACCTGGTGGTCGCCGACGAGCCGGTCTCCGCGCTCGACGTGTCCGTACAGGCGCAGATCCTCAACCTGATGCGGGAGCTCCAGCGCGAGCGCGGCCTGACCTATCTGTTCATCTCGCACGACCTGGCCGTCGTACGACATCTGGCGGACACCGTCGGCGTGATGTACCTCGGCAAGCTCGTGGAGTCGGGTCCCGCCGCGCAGGTGTACGCATATCCGCTGCACCCGTACACGCGCGGGCTCCTGGACACGGTCAACCTGCCCGACCCCGAGGCGGCGTCCGGTACGGAACGCACACCGCTGGAGGGCGAGACCCCCTCCGCGGCGAAGCCGCCGTCGGGCTGCCGCTTCCGCACCCGCTGCCCCGTCGCGCAGGACGTGTGCGCCACGACGGAACCGCCGGTCAGCACGCCGAACGGCGCGGGACACCGGGTGGCCTGCCACTTCCCGCTGGCGGCGCCCCGACTGGCGTCGGCGGTGTGAGACCGGCCGGGGCGGCGGTGTGAGACTGGCGGGGTGAGAACGACACTCGCCGACGCCCTGGCCCACCGCCCGCTCGTGCTCGACGGCGGCCTCTCCAACCAGCTGGAGGCCGCCGGGCACGACCTGGGCGACGCCCTGTGGTCCGCGCGGCTGCTCGCCGACGAGCCCGCGGCGATCGAGGCGGCCCACCGCGCGTACTACGAGGCGGGCGCCGACGTCGCGATCACCGCGAGCTACCAGGCGACGTACGAGGGGTTCGCGCGGCACGGCATCGACGCGCGCCGCACCACCGAACTGCTGCGCCTGAGCGTGGAGTCGGCACGGCGGGCGGGCGCGGGGACCGGGCGCGAGGTGTGGGTGGCCGCGTCGGCGGGTCCCTACGGCGCAATGCTCGCCGACGGCTCCGAGTACCGCGGGCGCTACGGCCTGAGCGTGGACGCCCTGGAGCGCTTCCACCGGCCCCGCCTCGAAACCCTCGCCGGGGCCGGACCCGACGTCCTCGCCCTGGAGACGGTCCCCGACACCGACGAGGCGCGGGCGCTGCTGCGGGCGGTGCGCGGCCTCGGGGTCCCGGCCTGGCTGTCGTACAGCGTCTCGGGCACGCACACGCGCGCGGGGCAGCCCCTGGAGGAGGCCTTCACGCTCGCCGCCGACGCGGACGAGGTGATCGCGACCGGCGTGAACTGCTGCGATCCGCGCGACGCCGACGCGGCGGTGGCCCTCGCCGCCCGCGTCACAGGAAAGCCCGTGGTCGTCTACCCCAACAGCGGCGAGACGTGGGACGCCGAAACCCGCGCCTGGCGCGGCCCGGCGCGGTTCGCGGCCGGACAGGTCGGGGCCTGGCGGGCGGCGGGCGCGCGGCTGATCGGCGGGTGCTGCCGGGTGGGCCCAGCGACGATCGCCGAGGTGGCGTCCGAGCTGGCGGCGGACGCCCCCCACTCGCCTTCTTCCGGGCCGTAGACACGGCGCTGACCTGCGAGGACGCCGCGTCCGGGGGTGACTGTCAGTGCCGGGGTGCAGACTGGCCGTACCTGAGACAACGACGTCCCGGAGGTGGTCGGCATGGCCGACATCATCCTGACCGTAGGTACACGCAAAGGCCTGTTCATCGGCCGCAGGCGAGGTGGCGCCTGGGAGTTCGACGACAGCCCCTACTTCAACGCGCAGGCGGTGTACTCCGTCGCCATCGACACCCGCGGCCCGACCCCGCGCCTCCTGGTCGGCGGCGACAGCGCGCACTGGGGCCCCTCCGTCTTCCACTCCGACGACCTCGGACAGACCTGGACGGAGCCCGCGAAGCCCGCCGTGAAGTTCCCCAAGGACACCGGGGCGTCGCTGGAGCGGGTCTGGCAGCTGCATCCGTCGGCCGCCGAACCCGACGTGGTGTACGCGGGCACGGAACCCGCCGCGCTGTACCGCTCCGAGGACCGCGGCGAGAGCTTCGAGCTGGTGCGCCCCCTCTGGGAGCACCCCACCCGCTCCAAGTGGGTGCCGGGCGGCGGCGGTGAGGGCCTGCACACCGTGCTGAGCGATGCCCGTGACGCCCGCGCGGTGACGGTCGCGGTGTCCACCGCGGGCGTGTTCCGCACCCGGGACGGCGGCGCGAGCTGGGCCCCCTCGAACAAGGGCGTCTCCGCGGTGTTCCTGCCCGAGCCGAACCCGGAGTTCGGGCAGTGCGTGCACAAGGTCGCGCGGGACGCGGCGGACCCGGACCGGCTGTACCTGCAGAACCACTGGGGCGTGTACCGCAGCGACGACGCGGGCGCGCACTGGACCGACATCGGCGAGGGCCTCCCGTCGACCTTCGGCTTCGCGGCGGTCGCACACCCGCACCGCGGCGGCACGGCATACGTCTTCCCGATCACCGCGGACAGCGACCGCGTCCCCGCCGACCGCCGCTGCCGCGTCTACCGCACCGAGGACGCGGGCAAGAGCTGGGAGCCACTGAGCCAGGGCCTGCCCCAGGAGGATCACTACGGCGTGGTGCTGCGCGACGCGATGTGCAGCGACGACTGCGATCCGGCGGGCGTCTACTTCGGCAATCGCAACGGCGAGGTGTACGCGTCGGCGGACGACGGCGACAGCTGGCAGCTGCTCGCGTCCCACCTGCCGGACGTGCTCTGCGTGCGGGCCGCGGCCATCGGTTGAAGGCCCCGGACGTTACGGCAGTAGGGTGACGCCGTGGCACCACGACCCTTGCATGAAATCGTCGAACCGGGCTGGGCGAAGGCCCTGGAGCCGGTGGCCGAACGGATCGCCTCGATGGGGGACTTCCTGCGCGCGGAGATCGCCGCGGGACGCACCTACCTCCCCTCGGGGGCGAACGTCCTGCGCGCCTTCCAGCAGCCCTTCGACGACGTCCGCGTCCTGATCGTCGGCCAGGACCCCTACCCCACGCCCGGTCACGCGGTGGGCCTGTCGTTCTCGGTCGCGCCCGACGTGCGCCCGCTGCCCGGCAGCCTCATCAACATCTACCGCGAGATGAACAGCGACCTGGGCCTGCCCCCGCCGTCGAACGGCGACCTCACGCCCTGGACCCAGCAGGGCGTCCTGCTGCTCAACAGGGCGCTCACCACTGCCCCGCGCAAGCCGGCCGCGCACCGCGGCAAGGGCTGGGAAGAGGTCACCGAGCAGGCGATCAAGGCGCTCGCCGCGCGCGGGAAGCCGCTGGTGTCGATCCTGTGGGGGCGTGACGCCCGCAATCTGCGGCCGCTGCTCGGGCAGTTGCCGTCGGTGGAGTCCTCGCACCCCTCCCCCATGTCGGCGGACCGCGGCTTCTTCGGTTCGCGTCCCTTCAGCCGGGCCAACGACCTGCTGGTCCAGCAGGGGGCGCAGCCGGTCGACTGGCGGCTTCCGTGACACCGGAGGTGTTCGTCCTGGGCGTCGACTCGGGCGGCTCCGGGCTGCGGGCGGCCCTGCGCACACCGCAGGGCCTGCACGGCCCCGACCCGGTGCGCCCGGTCGACCCGGTGCGCTCGGCCGAGCCGGTGCGCACGGGGACGCGCGGCATCGACGCCGGGCACTTCATGGAGCAACTCCTGCCCATGGCCGAGGAGTTGCTGGCGCGGGCGGGCGGCGGGCGGATCACGGCCATCGCCGTCGGCGCCGCGGGGCTCGCGACCCTCGGCGACGACCTGCGCGCCCGGCTGCCGTCCGCGCTCGAACAGGCCCTCGGCGTACGCCGCCTGGCGCTCGCCGCGGACGCCGTGACCGCGTACGCGGGCGCGCTGGGCGACCGCCCCGGCGCGGTCGTCGCCGCGGGCACCGGCATGATCGCGATCGGCACCGACCTGACGGCCTGGCGCCGCGCCGACGGCTGGGGGCATCTGCTCGGCGACTGCGGCGGCGGTGCCTGGATCGGCCGTGCGGGACTCGAAGCGGCGATGCGGGCGTTCGACGGACGGCGCGGCGGCTCGAAGGCGCTCCTCACGCGCGCGGAGGAGATGTTCGGCCCCCTCGCGGGCCTGCCGGGACAGCTCTATCCGCGCACCGACCGGCCCGCGGTCCTCGCCTCCTTCGCCCCCGAAGTGGCCGCCTGCGCGGCGGACGACCCCGTGGCCGAGGGCATCCTGCGGGACGCGGCCCGCCACATCGCCGATGCGGCCGTCGCGGTCTGCCCCGAGGGCGAGGGATGCGAAGTGGCGCTCACCGGCGGCCTGTTCAAGATGGGCGAGCCGCTGCTCGCCCCGCTGCACGAGGAACTGACGGACCGACTGCCGCGGGCACGGCGGGTCACGGCCGCGGGCGATCCGCTCGACGGCTCCCTGCGCATAGCGGTTGACCTGGCCTTCGACCGGCTGCGGCTCCCGCTCGACGCGCGCATGCTCTCCGTCCATGGAGAAGACGACAGTTGACCTCTACGTAACTGATCAGACAAAAACGGACTTATACCGCCCACCTGCACCCTCCCCGAACAGCGATGGCCCTCAAGCCAGTAGCATGCGGGCGCATGAGCTCCCCCACTGGGCCCGCATCCGGCCTGCCCGTACGAATGCCGCGCCCCCGTCAGCCGGGCCGGCACCGCCGCCCGGAGCCCGTCGCGGCTCCCGAGGGCGCGCCCGCACTGGTCCTCGCCGTGCCGGGCGCCCCCAGCACCACCACGCGCAGCCTCGCCGAGGAAGTCGTGAGCATCGCCCGCTCCGAGCTGCCCGGCCTCGACGCCCGAATCGGCTACGTCGACGGTGAGGAAGACGCCACCGTCATCTCGTTCCCCGAGTTCCCCTCGCTGCGGTCCGTGCTCGCGCGCGCGGCCGCCGAGCGCACCGCCCGCTTCGAGCAGGCCCGCGCCGCCGGCGCCGACGTCGCCGAGCCCGAGGGCCCCGTCGCGGTCGTCGTGCCGCTGCTCGCGGGCCCCGACAGCGCGCTGATGCGCCGCATCCGCCAGGCCGTCATGGAGAGCCGCGCCGCCGCCGAGCTGACCGACGTGCTCGGCCCGCACCCGCTGCTCGCCGAGGCCCTGCACGTGCGCCTGTCGGAGGCCGGGCTCGCCCGCGCCGACCGCGCCCGCCTGTTCACCGTGGCGACCGCCGCGGACGGCATCGTGCTCGCCACGGTCGGCGGCGAGGAGGCCGTGCAGGCCGCCGGGATCACCGGCATGCTGCTCGCCGCGCGCCTCGCGGTGCCGGTGATGGCCGCCGCGCTCGACCAGGAGGGCTCCATCGCGGCGACCGCCGAGCAGCTGCGCGGCTCGGGCTCGGCCCAGCTGGCGCTCGCGCCGTACCTGATCGGCCCCGAGCTCGACGCGGGTCTGCTGGACGCCGCGGCGAAGGAGGCGGGCTGCTCCGTCGCCGAGCCGCTCGGCCCCTACCCGGCGATCGGCAAGCTGGCGCTGTCCAAGTACACGACGACGCTGGGCATCACGCCGCAGCAGCCTTCGGGCGCTCCGGTGCACTGAGCCCCTCCGTCCGTACGTGAACGGGCCCGCCCCCGATGTGGGGGGCGGGCCCGTCGCGCGTCCCCCCGTCGGGGCGGGCCCGTGGGCTCCGTGCCAGGGGGCAGGTCGAGGGCTCAGTCGAAGATCACGCAGGAGGCCGCGGGAGCCGCGATGGCCCCCGCCTGCCGCGGGATCCCCGTCTCCTTGTCGATCGTGAACCAGGTGACGTCTCCGGAGCGCTCGTTGGCCGCGTACAGATGCCGCCCGGAGGGGTCGACGGCGAGGTCGCGGGGCCAGTGCCCGCCGCACGGCACGGTCGCCGTCAGCCGGGGCGCGTCGCCCGCCTCGTCGAGCGCGAGGACCGAGAGGACGTCCGCGCCGCGTGTGGCGGTCCACAGGAACCGTCCGTCGGGGGCGACGACGACCTCGGAGGGGTAGACGTCGCCGTCGGGGACGTCCGCGAGGATCTGCACCTCGCCCAGCGGCTTGAGCGTGCCGTCCTCGGCGTCCCAGGCGCAGACGGTGAGGGTGGGGCTGAGCTCGTTCAGGACGTACGCGCGGTCGCCGCGCGGGTGGAAGGCGAGGTGCCGCGGGCCAGAGCCGGGGCGCAGCGCGACCTCGCGGCGCAGCGTGAGCTCCCCCGCGTCCTCCAGGGCGCAGACCCGCACGGAGTCCGTGCCGAGGTCGACGCTGACCGCCCAGCGGCCGCTCGGGTCGGAGAGGACCTGGTGGGCGTGCGGGCCCTGCTGGCGCTGCGGGTGGGGGCCCGAGCCGGTGTGCCGCAGCTGCGCCGACGCCGCGGGGGCGGGGGTTCCGTCGGCGCCCAGCGGCACGGCGGTGACGCTTCCCGAGCGGTAGTCGGCGGTGAGGACGTGACCGGCGTGCAGGGCGAGGTGGGTGGGCGCCGAGCCGACCGGGACGAGGGGCGCCGCGAGCTCGGGCGTGCCGTCCGTGGTCCGGAACGCGGCGAGGGCGCCGTCGGTGGTCTCGCTGACCGCGTAGAGCATGTCGCCCGCGGGCGAGAGCGCGAGGTAGGACGGGTCGGCGACCGCGTCCGTGGCGCCGATGACGGTCAGCGCGCCGGTGTCCGGGTCGACGGCCGCGGTGAGGACACCCGGCCCTCCGGCCGCGGTGAAGGATCCGATGTACGCCCGACCGGCGTGGCTGCCGACGACCACTGCTTGTCCCCTCTCGACCGGGGCGCCGCGTGCGTGGCGCCGCTCGTGCGGCCGACGCTAGCAGTCGGTCTAGACCAAGCCTCCGCCGGAGGGGACGGTCCCGGACGGCGACGACGCGAACCGCTCCCGCCCGGTCCGCGTCCGTCAGCCGCGGAGGTACCCCACGGGCGGCGTGATCCACCCTGTATGTGCCAGATGCACATGCCTTGACCGGAAGGCATGGATCCGGATCACGTGCCGAGCGGTGCCCTCGTGGGGTGGCTCAGCGGCACGGCCAGCTCGGCGAGCGCCTTCTCCAGGCCGTGCAGATGGGCGAGCGCGGTCTCGACGGCCGGGGCGTGCGGCACCGACGCGGCAGAGGCGGCGTCCGGGCGACGGGCCGAGTCCCGCGCGGTGAGTCCGTCCACGGCCGCCTCCACGGCGGCCTCGACGCGCCAGCAGGCGGCGGCGAGCCGGTCGTCGTGCGAGGCCACGGGGTCGGCGGCGATCGAGGCGAGCCCGCGCACCTCGTGGGCGCAGGTGTCGAGCAGCGCGAGCACCTGACGGGCGCGCTCCTTGCGGGCCCGCAGCGGGCTGAGCGGATGTACCAGGGGCGCGAGGGCAAGCCGCACCCTGCCCAGGAGCTGCTCCAGCTCGGCGACGCGCGGCGCGGGATCGGCGGCCGCGGAACCGGCGAGCCGGGCGGCGGCCTCCGCGGTGCAGGCGTGCACGCACCGCAGGGCGCGCTGGATCCAGGCGTTCGTGGTGGCGTGGGTCGTCACGGGCAGCACGAAGAGCACCGCGAGGACCGCGCCGAGCGCCCCCGCGCCGGTCTCCGCGACGCGCAGCGCGAGCAGCCCCGGGCTCAGCACCCCGAGGAGTCCGTAGAGCACCCCGGCCATCACGGTCACGGCGAGCATCATCCACGTGTACGAGACGGCGGCGGTGTAGAAGATCCCGAAGACGCTGACGGCGACGACGACCGCCGAGGGCACGGGCGCCCCGTGCAACGGCACGGCGAGCACGAACCCGACACCGATGCCGATCACGGTCCCGAGCACCCGCCGGAAGCTGCGCACCAGGGTCTCCCCGCTGGACGCGGTGTTCACGAACACCCACCAGGTGGCGCCCACGGCCCAGTACCAGCGCTCGTGCGAGAGGACCTGCCCCAGCACGAGCGCGAAGGCACCGCCGGCCGCGGCCTGCACGGCCTGCCGCGTGGTCGTCCGGGCGAGCCCGGTACCGGCGGGTGGAACGGGCGCGGCGGGAACCGGCATGCGCCGCTCGTAGCACCACACACCGAACCGCACGGTGGACGAGGCGCACAGCGACAGCAGAACGGCCGCGAAGAGCTCGGGCAGCTGGCCCGGCACGGTGTGCAGGAACTGCGTCGCGAAGAACATCATGAACGCGAACACGCCGAGGGAGTGCCCGCGCGGCCCCCACCGCCGCGCGTACACCCCGGCGCCCATGACGGCGAGGAAGGCGACATCCCGGGCGACCGGGTAGTCGTGCAACAGCGCCGCGAGCGCCAGCACCGGAAAGCCGACGGCGGGCAGCAGCACGGTCGTGACCGCCTGGCCGCGCACCGTCGGATCCGTGACGGTGAAGAGCGCGAGCAGAGCGGCGAGCCCGCCCGTGATCGCCGCGACGAGCGAGTGCCCGGCCAGACCGCACACGGCCACCGCCAACGCGATGCCGATGACGGCCCGCGAGGCGAAGCGCAACCGCACACCCCCCGGATCCGGCGCCACGAACACCCTCTTCAGCACGGCTTCCCCGCCCCTTTCACGACCTGCCCGATCTGTCCGCATGAAAAAGGCGCCGCGGAGATCCGCAGCGCCATCGACAGACACATCACACCACCTACGCACCCCATGGCTCAACCGACCCCGCTCCAACTGAGCCAACGGCCCACCCAAGCAGCATCACAGTGGACCACAAGAAGGCCAACGGACCACACGAGGAGCGCTCGCCATGCCCCCCTCACCCCGGACGCGGCCACCACACCCCGCACCAGACATCGCACCGATCCCCGGCCTGCGGACCCGGGAAATCCGCAGCGCACGAGCATCACCTCGCCAGGCGCACAGAATGTGACGTGGGTCTTGGTTGCCTGTGACGGCCAGGGCATCAGCGACTACGTCACGTACACCATCAACGGCACCGGCGGTCTGTTCACACTGGACTACTCGTTCAGCCCCACGTTCACGACGGCGCACTACGGCCTTCGCTGCCTTTCGCCCGCCTGTTGGAAGCCGAATCCGTTGCAGCTCGGAAGCCCGGGGCAGTCTCCCGACGAAGAGGTGGAAGGGCGCCTCGATGACGGCTGCGTGGATCTCGTTGTACTCCAGAGTGCCGCTGTCGTCCCGCTCGGGCATGCGGTAGGCGGACTGGAGGTCGAGCGGGGAGACGACCAGGCGCTGCACCCAGTCGCGGCGCACCCCGAAGAAATAGACCATGACGACGGAGAGCACGCCGCCGCAGTAGAGCATGATCCAGACGACGGCGGGGACTTCGGACTGCGAGGCGAGCAGTCGCACGCGCCGGTTGTCGTCGAGCTGGTTGAGCCGCTCCACGGACGGCTGGTAGAGCGGGTTCTCCTTCTCCGCCGGTCCCATGTCGGTGTAGACGGTCCACAGTTCGGTGAGCGCGGCGTGGGCGCGGGGGGGGCGGGCCCGTCGTCGGTCATGGTGCGCCACTCGTCGTCGATGACGATGAGGGCGTACGTACGGGCGGCCTCCTGCACCTGGCGGCGCACGGGCACGGAGAATCCGCGCGACATGCGTTCCACGTCGGCCAGGGCGTTGGCTTCCTGGGCGACCGTGGACTCGGAGTCCGCGTAGTTCTCCCAGACCACCACGACGGCGAAGACGACGAGGGTGGCGTAGACGGTGCCGATGACGGCGAACACCGCGCCCTGGGCGGCACTGTTGGACTCCACGAGTACGTCGCGGACGCTGTAACGGGCCAGTGGCAGGCCCGAGTCGACCAGGAGCACCGAGAGGCCGGGCGCGGCGTCCCGCGCCTTGCGCACGGCCTGGGCCCACAGCATGACGCTGTTGTAGGCGCACTCGGTCGGGTCGGAGACAACGCTGCGGGCACCGAATCTGGCCTGGAACCTGCGGACGAAGTCGCGGTTCTCCGCGGTGGGGATGGACTGGGAGTACGTCATGGAGACGTAGTGACCTGCCATCTCGCGGATCACTTCCGGGTCCATGGCGGCAAGCTCCGACTCGTTCATCACGACGGTGAGGACCGGCATCCGCTGGGGAACGACGCCGGCTGCCGATACGGCCCTGAAGAAGGGGATGTTGGTGTCGCCGACGACAGCCGACACGCACGCGGGGAGGGGTTCTTGGCCGTCCCGCCCACAAGCAGGACGCGGAGGACCCGTCCCCGCTCCCACATCACTCGCCCCACAGCCCCGTGCAACCCGGTTGACCCGCAACGGCGCCCCGCACGTTCCGTCTGTCTCCGCGGGACAGCGGAACACCGGGGTGGGCAACAAGTCGGCGGCGATACGGACGAGTTCCTGGAGGAACTCCTCAAGGTCGGCAAAGACAGGGGGCGCACGGGAGCACACGGGGCGGGAGAAAAGGAGCACCCTCTTCACTGTGGGGCAGCGAGCGGCTACATTCCGGTGCCGTGGAGTGGTCAGGAAGAGGCCGTCCCTGAGACAGATCCTGCTCAGGAGCAGCTGTGTTGCTTTCCCCCTACGAAGTCCCCGGCCATTTGATCGTCCCTGTCGACGACATCATCGACATTGCCAACGCCCCGCCTCTGCGCGCGGAGTTCGCGCGCCTTGTGTGCCGGGCGCCCACCGGCTCGCTCGTCATCGACTGGCGCCCGGCCGTTCTCACCCTGGCCGGTGTCGAAGTCCTCGAAGACACGCACGCCGAGGCTGCGCGACGCCGCCTGGAGCTGCGGGTCAGTGCCCGTCACGGCTTGGCCCGCCGGGTGCTGCACATCACCGGCGCCGACCGCCTCTTCCCCGTGCACCCCGATCTGCCCACCGCGCTGCAACCGCCCCGCCCTCCAGGCGGGCCGGGGCCGTGAACGATTCCGGACGCACCACGGTCCCGCCCCATCCCCTCCAGACACCGCACGGTGACTCCCGCGCATCGTGCGACTGAGGGGACACCCGGGCGAGGGAGGTGGGGAGGGGAGCCCATCTCCCTCGCGCGGCCGGCAGGTGCCCGGCGAGCACCGCTGTGCGCTGCTGCACGCTATGCACTGCTGCACCGCCACGGTGCGAACCTGTCGCGGTCGGCCTCCGTGCCAGCGGGCTCGCCGCCCAGCTGTTCAGTGGGGCCGAGGACGAGCCGGATCTGAGCGGAGTGCCGTCTTCACTGGTGGATCTCGTGCGGGACTGCCTGGCGAAGGCCCCACGGCGGCGCCCCACACCCGCCCAGATCACCGAGCGCACCGAGGACGGCAGAGCCGGAAAGGGGAACACGGCCGGCGGAGTCGCGAAGGCCACCGTCCCGGGCAAGTTCACGGGCACATGGGAGGGTCAGCTCGCCAAGGAGGGCACGATGAGGAGCGATCGCGTCGTACGGGTCGAGATCCTGCCCGGCGACGAGAGGATCTCCGTGCAGACCGTCGACTCCGAGCGATCGGCAGCCTTGTGGCGGAAAGCAGCGAGGCGACGACGCTCAGGCGGGAGTTCGGAGACCACACGGTCACGCTGCTCAAGAAGCCGAAGATGGCCGTTCGGCAGAAGGTGCCGGCAGCGATCACGGGGCACTGGCAACTCGGGGAGGACGACGGCGGCTTCTCGCGAGACCGGCGGCTCCGGCTCCAGACGGTCACCATCGATCCGGGAGAGGTGCTCCTCGACAGCAAGGTCGCAGTCGCCGTCAAGGCAGGGAAGCCCGGCAAGGCCGCCTGGTGGTCTTACCAGGGCGGCGTGTTCTCGGTGTCCGGCGAGAAGAAGGACATCCCCTTCACCACGAACCTGGAGCCGGGATCACCCCCGGACGACTCCGCCGACACCGCCTGTCCCGCTTCCCTGCCTGCCCAGATGTACCTCATGGGGACCGACGAGAAGCACCTGGGGATGACCACCATGGGCTCCGAAGGAGACGCCGCCGTCGGTTCCCCCGGCCTTCAGCGCGCCACCCCCTGATCCGGCCGATACAGCCACCGTCCGCCCGCTCGGCCTCGCGAAGAACATCCGCGAGGAACGAGGAACATCGGGAACGCGAAGACGCCGGGGGAGTGCCCGCGCGGCCCCCACCACCGCGCGTACACCCCGACGACGCCCATGACCGCCCGGCCGGACCGCACAGCCACCGCCCACGCGATGCCGATGACGGCACGCGAGGCGAAGCGCAACCGCACACGCCCCCGGATGTGTCCGTTGGCCTTCCTGTGGTGCACCTCGGCGGGCCCGGCCGGAAAGAAGCGAGGTCACTCGCCCGCGGTTCGGGGTTGCGGCGCGCCGAGCGCGGCGAGCATGCCGCTGAAGGCGCGGGTGACGCGTTCGTCGAGTTCGTCGAGCGGGACACCGGTGTCGCGGGCGTAGGCCTCCCGAAAGATGGCGTAGCCCAACTGCGTCGCGGCGGTCAGGACGTGGGCGGCGACCGCGTCGGCGTCCTCGGACAGTGACCCGTCGCTCTGATCACGCTCCAGGCTCTGCGCGGTACGGGAGAAGTGGGGCATCGGGCTGAAGGTGTCGTCGCGGTCGAGGGCGAGCAGGGCCTCCAGGCGTACGAGTTCGGGTTCGGCGAGGCGGTGGCGGAGCATGGCGAGGCGCCGCTCGGCGAACGGGAGTTCCCAGTCCCCCTCCGCCTGCACGGTGTGCCGCTCGACCAGGTCGGCCGCCGCGGCGCGCAGCAGGGGCCGGCGCGTGCCGAAGTACCGGTAAATCTGCCCGTGGTTGACGCCGGCCTCGGCGGCGATCTCGCGGAGGTTGACCCCGGCGAGAACTCCGTCCCGCTCCAGCAGTGCGATGGACCGCGCTCGAACCCTTGTCGTGCGCCGATGGCCACATTGCGATCCCACGCACTAACAACGTTCCGTTAATAACGGTTCGTGAATAGCGCGAAGGGGCACACATGCCGGCACTTCCGCTGGAGGGCATCCGCGTCCTCGACCTGTCCACGGTGCTGGCCGCCCCGGTCACCGCCACCTTCTTGGGCGCCTTCTCCGTGGTCACGGCGCTCTACCACCGCGACACGGCGGGCGGCGGCGGGCAGGTGATCGATCTCGCCCTGTACGAGGCGGGGTTCCGGGCCAGCGAGGATGCCCTGGCGGCCTTCAGCACGGCCGGGAAGGGCCTCGAGCGGATGGGCCATCGCAATCCGCAGATCGTGCCCGCCAGCGACTTCACCACCAGCGACGGACAGCGGGTGTCCCTCCACGCGGGCACCGACGCCCTCTTCTCCCGGCTGGCCTCCGTCATGGGACGCGGCGAGCTGTCGGTGGACCCGCGGTACGCGACGCGGGCCGCACGGGCGGCACACGCCGACGCCCTGTACACGATCATCGGGGACTGGGCCGCCGGACACCCGGCCGACGAGGTGACGAAGCTGCTCAGCGACGCCGACGTCCCGGTCCCGCCGCTCATGAGCATCGCCGACATCGCGGCCGACCCGCACTACCGGGAGCGCGGCACACTCGTCACCGTCGACGACCCCGAGCTCGGGGAGCTCCCGATGGTGGCGCCGCTGCCGCGGATGTCGAGGACGCCCGGCCGGATCCGGTCCACCGGCCCCGCGCTCGGCGAGCACACCGCGGAGGTCTACGGAACTCTGCTCGGCCTGAGCGCCGAGGACATCGCGGGCCTGCGCGCCGACGGCGTGATCTGACCCCGCGCCTCCCTTCCCTCAACTCCCCCTTCTTCTCCGGGAGGTCACGTGTCCCGCCACCGCACTGGGGCGCCTGCAGACGTACAAAGTGGCGGCCGGTTCCCTGGGGATCCCCCTCGCGGCGTGGGCGGGCCACTTCCTGGTGCCGCGCTGGGACCGGGGGTGGCGCCTGGTGACCGCGCTCGGGCTGCCGGGGGTCGTCTTCGCCTGGCTGATCCATCGCTGGGTGCCGGAGAGTCCCCGATGGCTGGTCATGCGCGGGCTGACGGAGGAGGCCGAGGCCACGGTCCGGTCGATCGAGCGGCAGTGCGGGGGCGCGCCCGGCACCGGGGCCGCCGAACACCACGGCGGTCCGGCCCCCGACGCCCGCGCCGCGACCGCGCCGCCTCTGCCCACCGCCCTCGCGCCCCGCAGACCGAGGATCACCGACCTGTGGACCGGTGAGGACCGCCGCGCCTTCCTCACCGTCACCGCGATGTGGGTGACCGGACTCCTCGCGTACGCCTTCTTCAACACCTGGACGCCCACGCTCCTGTCCGAGACCGGGCTCGACCTCGACGACACCCTGCTGGTGTCCGCCGTCCTGGCCACCGCCGCCCCGCTCACTCCTCGCCGTCCAACTCGTCGCGCCCCACCACCGCGACGACCGGGCGCTCGCCGCGGCCCACACCCTCGAAGCGGCACTGGGCACCCTCGTCCCACCCGCCCTTCCCGAGGGCTCGTGAACGCCCCGTGATCATGGGCGGAGCGGGCGAAGACGCCCGGAACCGGAGGGGTGCCGGTCGAGGGATCGGCGCACTCCGGCGCGCTCCTTGCACCGGAGGGCCCGGGTGGCGTCGGCGGCGTTCCTGCCCCCGGGCGAGTGGCGCGTGCCGCGGTGGCCCGTGCGTCTCCGCCATCGCGCGTGCCTCAGCCCCTACACCGGAAAGATGACACACCAGCCTCTCTCCCGTCGTACCTTCACCGCATCCGCCGCCTTGGCGGCGATGGGCACATCAGCTGTCGGTCTGCCGTCCGCAGCGGCCCAGGAGAAACGTTCTGGCACAGGGTCCCGCCCGCCCCGCGAGGTATGCGAAGCGGTGGCCCGAGCCCTGCTGGTCCTGGACAGCGACGGCCGACCGCTGACTACCCTCCACCAAAGCGTCCTGCTGGGGCGGGGCCTGCCGCGCACCGGCAAGCGCCCCCAGAAGGTGCTGGTCGTAGGGGCAGGAGTGGCCGGTCTGAGCGCCGCCGCCCTGCTCAGGCAGGCAGGCCACGAGGTCACTGTCCTGGAGGCCAACGGCAACCGGGCCGGCGGGCGGATCAAGACGTTCCGCACCGGCGGCCACGAAAAGGCCCGACAGCCGTTCGCCGATCCGAAGCAGTACGCCGAGGCCGGCGCCATGCGCATCCCCGACAGCCATCCCCTGGTCAGCGGGCTCATCGACCAGCTCGGCCTCGAACGCCGCCGGTTCTACCTCGTCGACGTGGACCACAACTTCCAACCGGCGGCCCGCACCTGGCTGTACGTCAACGGCGTCCGCACGCGGCGCTCCGACTACCTCAAGAACCCGCGTGCGGTGAACCGTTCCTTCGGCGTCCCGCGGCACCTGTGGGACGTCCCCTCCGCACAGATCCTGGGCAAGGCCCTGGACCCGATCCGTGACGAGTTCTCCACCAGGGGACCCGAGGGGCAGCGCGTCGACAAACCCCTGCCCGAGTGCCTGGCGGGCTGGACCCGCGTGATCGACCAGTTCGGCGAGTGGTCGATGTACCGCTTCCTGTCCGAGCACGCACGGCTGGACCCGCACACGATCGACCTGCTCGGCACCCTGGAGAACCTCACCTCCCGGCTGCCGCTCGCCTTCCTGCACAGCTTCATGGGCTCGGCGCTCATCCGCCCCGAGACCCGCTTCTACGAGATCAGCGGCGGCACCGGGCTGTTGGCCGACGCCCTGCTGGGCCGGGTGAAGGACGCGGTCCGCTTCAATCGCCGCGTCACCCGCATCGCCCACGGCGAGGAGGCCCCCGCGGGCGCGGGCGTGTGGGTCGACACGGTCTCCGAAGGGGGCCATGGGCCGGTGGAACGCGAGGAGTTCACCGCCGACGCCGCGATCATCACCGTGCCGTTCTCGGGGCTGCGTCAACTGCCCGTCTCCCCGCGTCTGTCGTACGGGAAGCGGCGCGCGATCACCGAGATGCACTACGACGCCGCCACCAAGGTCCTGTTGGAGTTCTCGCGCCGCTGGTGGGAGTGGACCGAGGCGGAGTGGAAGCGCGAACTCGACGCCTTCCGCCCCGGGCTCTACGACGCCTACCGCACCGGCAAGGCCCCCACCGACGGCTCCCTGCTGGGTGCCCACCCCTCCGTGCCCGACGGCTGGCTCAACGGCGACCAGCGCGCCCAGTACGCCGCCCGCCGCTCCACCCTGCGCGATCAGCCCGAGGCGACCGGGGCCATCGGCGGCGGCTCGGTCTCCGACAACTCCAACCGGTTCATGTTCCATCCCTCCCACCCCGTACCCGGAAGCCCGGGCGGAGTCATCCTCGCCTCCTACAGCTGGGCCGACGACGCCCTGCGCTGGGACTGCCTCGACGACGACGCCCGCTACCCGCACGCCCTGCGCGGCCTGCAGGACGTCTACGGCCAGCGCATCGAGGTCTTCTACACGGGCGCGGGCCGCACCCAGAGCTGGATGCGCGACCCCTACGCCTACGGCGAGGCCGCCGTCCTCCTGCCCGGCCAGCACACCGAACTCCTCCCCCACCTCGCCACTCCCGAAGGCCCTCTGCACTTCGCGGGCGACCACACCTCACTCAAACCCGCCTGGATCGAGGGCGCGCTCGAATCCGCCGTACGCGCTGCCCTCGAAATCCACGGATCCTGAGGAAGGATCCCGGCAACCGAGGGCCCCTGGCTCCGTCAGGGCCGCCGCACCCCCCGTGGCGGCGGCCCGGTCGCCCGTCGTCTCCCGCGCGCCCGGCCGAGGCCCCCCGAGGACGCGGCCTCGCCACCCGCCTCCGCGCCTACCTCCGCACGCGGAAGCGGAGCATCGTGACGGCGCCCGCCTGTTCGTTGCCGAAGGGTTCCAGGTCGATCCTGCCGAGGCCCGGCGGCGAGAAGCGGACACCGTCGCCGAGCAGCACCGGCACGACGTACACGAGGATCTCGTCGACGAGCCCGCGCCGCAGGCACTGGGCGGCCACGTCGGCGCCGAGGATCTCCAGGTTCTTGCCGCCCGCGGCGCCGCGCGCCGTGGCGACGGCCTCCTCCAGCCCGCAGGTGAGGAACGTGACGGTGGGGTCAGGCTCCTCGGGAGGCTCGTGGGTGAGGACGAACTGCGCTCCCCCGTCGTAGGCGGTGTCCTGTTCGGCCATCCCCTTGGCGACCTCGTACGTGCCCCGGCCGACGAGCATCGCGCCCGTGGCCGCCATGACCTCCGGGAACGTGTCCGCGGTCAGGTACTCGGCGATCCAGCCCATCGCGTGGTCAGGACCGGCGATGTAGCCGTCCAGCGACATCACCCTGTTCACGACCACTTTGCCGGTGCCCGTGCCGGAGCCGGTGCCGGTGCTCACATCACTCATGCGTACCCTCCGAACTCATACGTACTTTCCGGGGATTCTGGCGGCCGAGGACTCTCCGCGGTCGCCGTTCCGGCTCCGCCGGAGCACCACGTACCGAGCCGGCCAGTCCGTGACACCCGCCCGCCGGCCGAAATCGGCGATCCGAAGGTCGAGGACGGTGAACCAGGGAGCCACCGCGTCGAGGAAGGCCTCCTCAGTGGTCCAGGACGGTCCGCCGGACTGGTCCACGGCATCCTCCTCGCTCAGCGCGGCGGCACCGACGTGTACCCACAGCCCGTCGGGCCGGCACATCCGGGACATCGCCGCGGCGAACGTCCGACGCTCGCGACGAGTGGGGCAGGTGTGCAGTACGCCGCGGTCGATGACCACCGGGAAGGGGTCCACGGGCGTGTGGCCGGTGACGTCCAGCACCTCGTACCGCACCGCCGGACCGGCCGGTGTGCGGCGCCGGGCCTCTTTGATCGCCCGGGCCGAGAAGTCGCAGGCCGTCACGGTGTACGAGCGGTCGGCGAGCCATCGCGCGGTGGTGCCGAGTCCGCAGCCGACGTCCAGGATGCGGGTCGGCGGCGGCGCATGCTCGGCGAGGAGTTCGCCGAGGACCGGTGGCGGCTCCTCGTCCCATCCGGGGACCGTGGAGGCGTACGTGCGGTCCCATTCAGCCGCGTTGAGGGAGCGCAGCGGCAAGGCGGCTTCGCCGTGAAGCATGGTTCTTGGTTCCTCCCTCACCCCACGACCGGCCAGCGGGTGATGCGGGAGGGCAGCCACCACAGGAGAGAGCCGACCTGGTGAACCAGACCTGACGTGATGAACGCCTGTATTTCCTGTCGCCGGAAATCCGAGGCGGGCGCACCGTCCAGAAGTGACGCGAGTTTCCCTTTGTGTACCTTGCGCATGATGACGCGCCGTTGTGTTCCGTGGCGCAGGTCGGTGACTTCGACGAAGCCCCTGCCACGCCGGTAGCCGCACTTGTTCATGTGGAACGTGGTGCGCCACTGGTCGAGGACGGCGTCGCCGTCGGGGCCACCCACCGAACGCGGGGGATACAGGTGGCTCAGCAGCCGCCACTGTCCGATCTCGGCGCCGAGGTCCAGCTCCCAGTCGACGGAGAGACCGTGCCCCGTCAACTCCCTTACGTGAGTGAGCCCTCGGACCGCCTGCCGGTCGCTTGGGAGATCTCCCCGGCCGAGGACCACCGGCTCGGGGAGGGCCACATGCCGGGTGCCCCGTGCGACCAGGTCCGCCGCGGTCTGTACGGGGGTGTCCTCGAAGGGGCCCTCTCCGATGTAGACGCCGTCCTTCTCGCGCGTCTCCTCGTCGCGTTCCCGCCAGCACCGCAGAGCCGTCGCCCCGCCCGCTTCCGGGGTCCGGCCCGCTGGGCCGTGCAGCAGGGCGGGCACCAGCGCCGGGCTGCTGTCGTGGGTCACCCAGCGCAGGAGGTCCTGGTTGGCGGCGTGCGGGACGACGTGCACGGTCTGGCCGCCGTCCTCGAAGAGCAGTCCCAGCGTGCGCCAGCGGGCGAGCAGGGTCGACACGTCCTCCGCGGCGACGTCGTGACTGCCCGCCCGGAGCTTCTTCAGCAGGACATCGCTTGTGCACGGCTGTTCCAGCAGACGGAACGCGGCCGACTCCCAGGGTTCCTCGATGCTCAGGGTCCGCCAGGCGAAGCCGGGCCTGGTGTTGGTGAGGACGATGGAGTCGGTCAGGTCGCACTGGGTGAGCCGCCCCCGGGGGAACTCGTGCCGCCAGGTCTCGACGGCCTTCTCCAAGTGCTCCGCATGAGCGGTGGAGATGCCTTGGTGCCCCGCGTCGAAGACGTAGGCCATGTCGCGGAGTTCGGATTCCGGGAGGTCGTAGATCACCGCGTAGTGAGCGGCGGGACGCAGGTCGCCGAATCCGAGTTCCGGGCGGTTGAAGTAGGGGCTGAAGCGTTCGATGGCGATGCGGGTGACGCCGTTCGGCGGGGCGAGATGGTGGATGGCGGGGAACTGGTCGATCACCGCGTCGTAGTCCTCCTCCGTCTCGCCGGGGAAACCGAAGAGGTAGTTCCACACGACGCCGAGGCTCACCGACTCCGCGTCCCGCAGCATGCGGACGTTCTGACAGCCCGTCACCCCCTTGTCCATCAACTTCAGCACACGGCTGTTGAGGCTCTCGATGCCGGGCTGCACGTAGTGGATGCCCGCGGCGACGAGGGAGGCGAGCTGTTCGCGGCGCATGTTGGACTTGATCTCGTAGCTGATGCGCAGGTCGCATTCGGCCTCCGCGAGTCTCGGGACCACCGAGCGCAGATACGTCATGTCCAGGATGTTGTCGGCCACGGCGACGTTGAGTACCTGGTAGTGCTCTGTCATCGCGAGCAGTTCGTCGACGAACCGGTCCGGGCTCTTGCTGCGGAACTCCATGAACGAGCCGTTGAGACCGCAGAAGGTGCAGTGGTGTTTCTGCCCCCACCAGCAGCCGCGTGAGCTCTCCACCACCAGGTGGGGCTCGGCCATGGCACTGGCACGCGAGGCCGCGTGCTGCTCGAAGTAGTCCGTGTAGTCCGGCGTGACCAGTGCCGACGGCGGCAACGGGGCCGCGCTCATGGCATTGGCATGCGAGGCGCCGTCCGCGTCGCGCCAGCACAGCCCGGGAACGTCCGCCGGGTTCGACGTGTCGCGCAGGCAGGCGAGCAGCCGCGTGAACGACACCTCGCCCTCACCGCGATTCACGTAGTCGATGAACGGGAAGCCGCGGTGGAGCGCGGCACCCTGCGAGCCGTCGCAGTTCCCGCCGCCCAGCACCACACACACGTCGGGTGCGGCCTTCTTGATGAGCTTCGCCGCGGCAAGTACCGCGCTGTTCTGCGCGAAGGTCGTCGAAAAGCCGACGACGTCGGGCCGGTCGGCGAGGATTCGACCGACGAGGGATGCGATGTACTCGGGGGCGAGCGCGTGCAGTTGCCGCCCCTTGTCGAGCATGTCCCCCGGCACCGCGCCCGCCACGAGGTCCGCGAACTCCGCGTTGCGCCAGTGCGGATCGTCGTACAGAGCGGAGGAGAAGATCCACTCGCTGTAGCCGGTGAAGTAGGAGTCCCAGCAGAAGGTGTACTCCTCCCGCGTGAGACCTGCTCGCCCGGTGATCCAGTCGAGGTAGTCCAGATTGGCGTTCACGACGTCGACGCGGCTTTCAGGGAACTCGTCCGTGACACGACGCTTGAGGATTCCCAGGGCCAGCGAAGGGAAGTCGATCGAGGCCCAGGGCATGTTGACCAGGGTGATGTGCACCGTGCGACTCCTTCAGCGTGATGGACGAGCGGCCGGCAGGGGTTCGCCGCACAGGACACCGACATCCGCGGCGGCGAGTTTGCCGAGCAGGGACCGGCCCTGCGCACTGGTCGCGATCAACGGCCCGCCAGGCGTGGCACTTCGGGTCACATGGCGCTTCGGCAGTGAGTACACCTGCTCCCGTACCGGATCGGCCAACAGGGAGGAACCGCCGCCCGGGCCGTGCCGGGCGAACCGTGCCGGAGCCCACCGGATCCACGGGTGCGGGAGCAGCGCAAGGTGCTGCTCCACCGGGGACCGCGCCGCGGCTTGCGCCGCTCCCTGCCCTGCGCCGTGCGCCGCGGCTTCGGCGGGGCCGCCGGGTGCGGCCGCGGAGATCCGGCGCATGCCGTGCTTCAGCCGCTGCAGCATGGCGGAGCGTTTGGGTCCGCCGACGACGGTATGTCGCCTGCCCACCCTGCCGCCCAAGTAGTTCAGTTCGCGGTTGTCGGCGAACAGACCGGAGTTGTCGAGGCCCACGCCGAAGGTCCGCGGATCGGCCACCAGACGGGTTCCCGGCTCGGCCACCATGAGTTCGAACGCGTCGACGGCGAACTTCTCGCGGTTGCGTTCGAGGAAGCGGAGTGACTCCTCGGCCTCCTCCTCGGTCTCGTCCAGGAGGCCTCCCATGACCGAGAGGTTGACCTGGATGTCCGCCGCGGCGAGGTTGTCGAGGATGGCCTGGAAGTCCGCGGCCCGGACGCCCTTGTCCAGTGTGTCGAGCAGGCGCTGTGCGACGCCTTCGTAGCCGACTGCCATTCCCTCGCAGCCGAGTTCGGCCAGTTCCTTGCAGAAGGCCGGGTCGAGCAGGATCGGCTCCAGCCGGTTGCGCGTGTTGAACCGGACGCGAAGACCGCTCTCGCGCACCAGCCGCATGGCACGGGCGAGCAACCGCAGATTGGTGTTCTCGTCGACAACGGTGACGAAGTCGATTCCGGTGCTCTCCACGATCCGGCATACCGTGTCCGCGAGTTGCCCCGGGGAAGCCTGCTGATAGGCCCCGCGTTCGAGAGACCGGTTGCCGTAGGAACAGAAGACGCAGCGTCCCCAGTAACAGCCCACGCACGACACCATCGAGAGGACGACGGTGTCATTGAGATAGGAGCGCACCTTCAACCCGTCGTAGTCAGGCGCCCCCAGATCCTTGAAGCGAAGAGTGGGCGCACGACCGGGGGCTGTCACGCCTTCGGGGCCCAGCCACCTCATCCCCGGCACGTCGGAGCGTGGCGCGTTTCCGCCGAGATGGGCCAGCCAGCGCTCCAAGGGCTCTTCGCCCGCCGTGACGCAGAGCGCGTCCACCGCTTCGCGTACGGAGGCCATCGCGGCCAGTTCGTCGTGGCGCAGCATGACCTGCTGTCCGCCGAGACAGATGGGCATGCCCGGGTGGAGCAGCCGGATCCACTGAGCGATCAGCAGCGCGGGCGCCAACTGGCTGAAGAAGGCGACGGATATGCCGACCGCCCGCGGCGTGGACCTGTCCAGGGCCTCCGTCAGCAGACCGTGCAGATTCCGGGTCGCGAAGTCGAGAGAGCCGGCCCGCGACGCGGACAGCCGGAGCACCGCCTGGTCGAGCGAGTCGAAGTCGTCCCACACGTGCGACAACGCCGATGCGCGCAGCATCAGTTGGCCGGCGTTCCGGGCCAGTCGCACCGCGCGCACGGGACCGAGTCGGGGTGCCGGTTTCTTCGTCAGGACGAAGTCACGTATCTCACCGAGATGCCGCAGGGCGGCATCGGCCACCGCCGCCCGGTACCAGGCGGGCAGGTCCTGCGCCTCGTCCAAGGCCTCGGCCTGCCGCGCGAGCGCCGGGCCGTCCAGAAGCCGATGGGCCAGCTCGATGCCGAGATCGACCTGATGTGCGCTGTAGCCGGCCCTGCGTACGTGGCCGGCGAGATAGGGCAGACTCAGGTACGGAAAGAGAGTTGCCTCCGTCAGCGGGGGAAAGAGCAGCAGTAGATCCATGCCATCCGTCCTGGTCCGGACGGTGGAGCCGACCGGAGGGCAACCTGCCCGAGAGGGGCGTGAACGATCCCCGACGACCGCGGAGAGAGAACCGAAGGAGCTCACGAGCGGGCGGCGCTCCGGTCTCGCGGCGGTCAGGCACCGGGCACCTGCCACGAGGCCGCAGTGGCGTCCTCGCCTTCGCGCGCTCCGGCCACGAGCGGGACGCCGGAGCCTGCGGAAGGCCGTGTGAGCTCCTCGTGAAGCGATTCGGTCAGACCGGTCAGCCCGCCGACATGCCCGAAGAACGGTCCGCGTTCCTGGCGATGTAGTTGTAGGCCGTGGACGAACCGCTGACCTGGAGTTCATCCATCTCGAGTACCTCTAGTTCACCGAGGTCGCCGTCGGTCTCTGTGTTCATCTCGATGTCCATGGAACCTCCATGCGCGAGTGGAACGTGAAACTGGAGTACGTTACTGGGCTTTCGATCCTCGAACAGACTCGCTGTCACGTTTCGTCATGGTCAAGGGTGCCATCGAGCCATGGTCGACCGCCGACGACGGTCCCGCCCGCGCCCCTGCGACCGTCGGTCCTCCCCGCCCGCAGCAGGAAACCGTCCAGAGGCAGCGGCACGACCGAGGAGAGGGCGAGGCCTGCCCTGGCGAGCAGGCGTCCGTAGTGGTCCGCCGTGCGTTCCCTGCCTCCTACGTTGCACAGCATGTGGAGGTCCCACGCGGTTGCCAGCGAGGGGCGGTCGTCCTGCGGCAACAGGCGCTCCACCACCATGAGTTCGGCCTCGGGCGGCATGGCTTCGGCGCAGCGGCGCAGGATCGTCAGGCAGGCGTCGTCGTCCCAGTCGTGCAGGATCCGGGAGAGCAGGTAGACGTCGCCGCCGGCCGGGACCGACTCCGTGAAGTCGCCCGCCACGAGAGCGCAGCGGTCGGCGACCCCGGCCTCCGTCAGCCGTGCGCGCGCCGCCGCCAGGACGTGCTCGCGCTCCAGCAGCACCCCGCGCAGCCCCGGTCCGGCCGCGAGCGCCTGGCCCAGCAGTTCGCCGTTGCCCCCGGCGACGTCGACGACCACCCGCGCGCCGGACCCCGCGACCGCGGCCGCGACGGGCCCGAACATCGCGGCGCTGGCCGCCATCGCCCGCTGGAAGAGCGCGCCCAGTTCCGGGCGCTCGGCGAAGTAGGCGAAGTGCCCCTGGCCGTGGAGGTGCTCGAACGACTCCCGGCCGGTGCGCACCGCGTGGTCGAGCTCGCCGAACGAGCCGAAGAAGGGCCCGCCGTAGAGCTCGGCGAGGGGTGCCATGGAGTGCGGTGCGTCCGAGCGCAGCACGGCGCCGAGCGCGCCGAGCCGGTAGCGGCCGCCTTCCGCGGCGGCCACGCCGATGCTCGCCAGATACCGCAGGAGCCGTCCGACCCCGTCCGGGTCCGTGCCGGTCCGGCCCGCCACGTCGGCGGTGTCCGCCGGGGGTTCTCCGTCGGTCGGCAGCGCGTCGGGCAGGCCGAGACGTACCGCGCAGGCGAGCGCCTGGGTCGTCCAGGCTCCGGTGCAGAGTTCGAGGAGCCGCCGGGCGGGGTCGCGGCTCAGCCCGGCCGCCAGGTGCGCGGCCAGCGCCTGGCGGTGGTCTCCGCGGGCGTGCAGTTCGAGGCGTTCGGCCCGCGCCGCAGAAGCCCCCGCCGAAGCCGGTCCGCCCGGCCCGGTGCGGAAGTAGAGCGCGGTGGCGTTCTCGTGGGCGTTGTAGCCGCCGCCGTCGGGAACCATGGCGCCGCGTTCGACCAGGGTCGCGCACAGCCCCGCCATGACCACGCCGTCGGGTGCGGTCACCTCGAACGCGAGGTGCGACTCGTGGCGCGCGGACCGCTCCCGTGCCGCGACCGCGTCGAGGCCCGAGCCCGGCGGCACTTCGAGCACGAAGATCTCCACCGCGCGCGGGGCGCCGTCATCGGCGGTGACGGGCACCCGGACGATGTCCACCCGCAGGCTGTCCGGCGCGCGCCCGTACCGCTCGGCGACCCGGCGCCGCACGATCACGCTCGGCGTCGCCGTCCCTGCCTCCAGGCCACGGGCCCGCAGCACGGCGCGCAGTACGTCCGCCGAGGGGGCCGAGACGAGGACGGCGGCGTGCGCGAGCGCGCAGTGCCGGACCAGGTCCGCCCGTTCGGGCGGGGTCAGCCGGGGCACGAACCGCCTCACCACGGTCTCTGTCCGGGCGGTCCTGACGCACTCGATCGTCGCGTCGACGAGAGCGAGGTCGGCGGGGTGCACCGGAAGTGCTCGGTCACCTTCTCTCACGGCGTCGGCAGGCCTCCTCCCCGTCCCCTCCTCCTTGCATACATCCGTACGCACAGGGACATCAGGTCCGCTACGGGACGTTTCCGGGTGGCCGATTCCCGACAGTCGCCCGGCGCGCCGGGAGTCGCCCCGCGCGCCGGGACGGACAGGACCGACATGTCTCCACGTAGGCTCAACTCCGGAGCATCACAAGGGACATGAGAGGCGGAGGCATGGGCCGTGACGAGCTGATCCGGCCGGTGGCGGAGCTGCTGAGGGGGCACGCCGAGCACACGCCGGAACGGGTCGCCTACGCCGACTCCTCGCGCCGTGTCACCTACGCCGAACTGGAGCGCCGCACGCGCACGCTGGCCGCGCACCTCACCCGGGCGGGGCTCCGCCGCGGCGACCGGGTGGTGATCCGGCTCGGCAACCGCGTGGAGGCGGTGGAGAGTTGCCTCGCCGTGCTGCGGGCCGGGCTGGTCGGCGTCCCGCTCGATCCGCGCTCCTCCGACGCCGAACTGGCCCACTTCCTCCAGGACAGCGGCGCCGCCTTCGTCATCACGGACGCCCCGCACCTCGCACAACTGCGGCGCCTGGGAACGCCGTACGACCGCTTGGGCGTGCTGGTCACCGGGACAGGACCGGCTCCGGACGGCGCCCAGCTCTTCGAGAGCGCGGCCGACGAGGACGACGGCGCCGCCGAGATCGACCTGCTCGGGCTCGACGCACCCGCCTGGATGCTCTACACCTCCGGCACCACCCACCGGCCCAAGGGCGTGCTCTCCACGCAGCGGGCCGCGCTGTGGTCCGTGGCCGCCTGTTACGCCCCGGTCCTCGGCCTCTCCCCCGACGACCGGCTGCTCTGGCCGCTCCCGCTGTTCCACAGCTTCAGCCACTCGCTTGCCGTCCTGGGCGTCACGGCCGTGGGCGCGAGCGCGCGGATCTCCGGCGATCTCCCGGCGCCGGGCGGCCTGCGGCAGGAGCTCCGTACGGGGCACGAGGGGCTCGGTGGCCCTTTCACCGTGCTGGCCGGGGTGCCGGCGACGTATCACCGCCTGCTCGACTCATCCGGCGCCCCCGGTGACCGCCTGCTCGACTCCTCCGGCTCCCCCGGTGACCGCCTGCTCGACTCCTCCGGCTCCCCCGACCCCCTCGGCTCCCTCGGCTCCCCTGGCGAGGCGCCGCACGCGTTGCGGATGTGTCTCGTGGCGGGCGCGCCGAGCGGTCCCGCGCTGCGCGCGGCCGTGGAGGAGAGCCTGGGCGCGCCGCTGCTCGACGCCTACGGCAGCACCGAGACCTGCGGTCTGATCACGACGAACCGCAGGGCAGGGATGAGGGTCGAGGGGTCCTGCGGGCCGCCCGTGCCGGGCGTGGACGTACGTGTCGTCGATCCGGAGAGCGGCGAGGACGTCGGGGACGGGGCCGAGGGCGAGGTCTGGGTGCGCGGGCCGAACCTGATGATCGGGTACCACCGGCAGCCGGAGGCGACGGCCGCCGCGCTGCGGGACGGCTGGTACCGCACCGGTGACCTGGGCCGCCGCGTGGAGCACGGCCACCTGCGGCTCACCGGCCGCGTCAGCGAACTGATCATCCGCGGCGGCGAGAACATCCACCCGACGGAGATCGAGCAGGCTCTGCTGCGGTGCCCCGGCGTGTCGGACGCCGCGGTCGTGGGCGCGCCGCACGACGTGCTCGGCGAGGTGCCGGTCGCCTTCGTCGTCCCGGGTCCGGACGGGGTCGACGCACGGCGGGTGCTCGCCGAGTGCCGCGCCCTGCTGGCCGACCACAAGGTGCCGACCAGGATCCACGAGATCGACGCCGTCCCGCGCACCGCGTCCGGCAAGATCGCCCGGCACCGCCTCGCCGCCCCTGCACCGGCCGCTCCGGACCCGACTGATACGGCCGATACGTCTGACACGACTGATACATCTGACACGGGTGGTACGTCAGACACGGGTGGCACTTCGCTGCGCGGGCGGCTTCTCGCTCTCCCCCGCGAGGAGCGGCAACGCGCGCTGGACGAGGCAGTGCTCACCGAGGCGGCCGAGGTGTGCCGATGCGCACCCGGTGAACTGCCCGCTCCGGAACGCCCGTTCGCCGATCTCGGCATGACGTCCGTGGGTGCGGTCGAGCTGGTCGGCCGGCTCCGCGCCCTGACCGGACTGAGCCTGCCGGCGACACTGGTCTTCGACCACCCGACACCCGCCGAAGTGGCCGGGTACCTGCACGTCGCGCTCTTCGGGGCCGAGCCCGTAGAGCGCCCGCGGTCGCGCGTCGGGCCGGTCCGCTCCCACGAGGACGACGATCCCGTCGTGATCGTCGCGATGGGCTGCCGATACCCGGGCGACGTCCAATCGCCCGAGGATCTCTGGGAGTTGGTGTCGCAGGGCAGGGACGCCATATCGGAGTTCCCCGCCGACCGCGGCTGGGACCTCGACGCCCTGTACGACCCCGATCCCGACCGCGTCGGCACCTCGTACACCCGGCACGGCGGATTCCTGCACCGGGCCGCGGAGTTCGACGCCGGACTGTTCGGGATCGCGCCGCGCGAGGCGCTCGCGATGGATCCGCAGCAACGGCTGCTCCTGGAGACGTCCTGGGAGGTGTGGGAGCGGGCCGGGATCGACCCGGCGTCGCTGCGCGAGAGCGACACGGGGGTGTTCGTCGGCGTGATGTACGCCGACTACGCCACCCGCTTCCCGGACCACCACGCGCTGGAGGCGCACCTGGGCCTGGGCTCGACGGGCAGCGTGGCCTCCGGACGGATCTCGTACGTGTACGGGCTGCGCGGTCCCGCGATCACCGTCGACACCGCGTGTTCCTCCTCACTGGTGGCGCTGCACTGGGCGGCGCGGGCGCTGCGCTCCGGCGAGTGCTCGCTGGCGCTCGCCGGCGGGGTCACGGTGATGGCGACGCCGAGGCCCTTCCTCGCCTTCAGCCGCCAGCGCGGGCTCGCGCCGGACGGGCGCTGCAAGTCGTTCTCCGCGGCCGCCGACGGCACGGCCTGGGCCGAGGGCGTGGGGCTCGTCCTCCTGGAGCGGCTGTCCGACGCGCGGCGGGCAGGTCACCCGGTCCTGGCCGTGCTCCGCGGCTCCGCCGTCAACTCCGACGGCGCGTCCAACGGTCTGACCGCACCGCACGGACCGGCCCAACAGCGTTTGATCGCACAGGCGTTGGCGGACGCCGGGCTGCGCGCCCGGGACGTGGACGTGGTGGAGGCCCACGGCACGGGCACCCGCCTCGGCGACCCCATCGAGGCACAGGCCGTCGTGGCCACGTACGGGCAGGACCGCGAACGGCCGGTGTGGCTCGGCTCGGTCAAGTCCAACCTCGGACACACGCAGGCGGCCGCGGGCGTCGCGGGCGTCATCAAGATGGTGCAGGCCATGCGCCACGGGCAGCTGCCGCGGACCCTGCACGCCGACGCCCCGACACCGCACGTGGACTGGCCGTCGGGCCAGGTGGAGCTCCTGACGGAGGCCCGGCCCTGGCCCGCTTCCGGGCGGCCCCGGCGTGCGGGGGTCTCCGCCTTCGGGATCGGCGGGACCAATGCGCACGTGATCCTGGAGGAACCGCCGCCCAGACACGGGGCGGAGGGCCGCGGGGAAGGCGCCGGGACGCCGCCCGCCCCGTGGCTGCTCTCCGCCGCCGATCCGGCCGCCCTGGGCGCCCAGGCTCGTCGGCTGGCGTCCGAAGTGGCGGACCGGCCGGACCTGTTGCCCGCCGATGTCGCCCACTCGCTCGCCGTGTCGCGGGCCGCCCTCGCCCATCGGGCCATCGTGCCCCGTGGCGACCGGGCGCGGCTGCTGGATGCGCTCAACGCACTCGCCGAGGGGCGGAGCGCTCCGGGAGTCGCCCAGGGCCTTGCCGATCCGGGGATCCGTACGGCCTTCCTGTTCACCGGTCAAGGGGCGCAGCGTCCGCGGATGGGGGCCGAACTGCGCGCCGCCTTCCCGGTGTTCGCCGCATCCTTCGACGAGGTCTGCCGACACCTCGACGACCTGCTCCCCCGGCCGCTGAGCACGGTGCTGTCCGCGGATCCGGGCACGCGGGAAGCGGCTCTCGTGGACCGCACGGACTTCACCCAGGCCGGTCTCTTCGCCTTCGAGGTGGCGCTGTTCCGGCTTCTGCAGTCGTGGGGCGTGCGCCCGGACCGGCTGGTGGGCCACTCCGTCGGGGAACTGGCCGCGGCGCATGTCGCGGGCGTCCTCGACCTGCCCGACGCGGCGACGCTCGTCGCCGCTCGCGGCCGGCTGATGCAGGCCCTGCCCGAGGGCGGCGCGATGGTGGCGCTCGACGCGGCCGAGGACGACGTCCTGCCGGTGGTCGCCGAGTTCGCGGACCGGGTCGCCCTCGCCTCCGTCAACGGGCCCCGCTCTGTGGTGATCTCAGGTGCGGAGAGCGTGGTCCTCGCGGTCGCCGACGACTTCGCGGCACGTGGCCGCAGGGCCGTGCGACTGCGGGTGAGTCACGCCTTCCACTCACCCCTGGTGGATCCGATGCTGGACGAATTCTGCGCCACAGCACGCGAGTTGACCTATCGACCGGCACGGATCCCGATCATCTCCACCGTGACGGGCAGGCCCGCCGGGGCCGACGAGCTGTGCTCGCCCGACTACTGGGCGCGGCACGCCCGGCTGCCCGTGCGCTTCGCCGACGCCGTACGCCGACTCGCGGACGACGGGGTCTCGGCCCACCTGGAACTCGGCCCCGGCCCCGCCCTCACCGCGGCGGCCACCGACTGCCTGGCCGACGCGTCCGACGGCCGCTCCGTGCTCGCCGTGGCCACCCGAGGTGGTGAACACGAGCCGGAGACGCTCCTGTCGGCCGTTGCGCGGCTGCACGTGGCCGGGGTCTCCGTCGACTGGGCGGCGGTGTACGCGGGTTCCGGCGCACGGCGCGTGGACCTGCCGACGTACGCCTTCCAGCGTCAGCGGTACTGGCTGGACGCACCCCGCGCGAAGACGACCACCGAACCCCCGGCTCCGCTGGGCCCGGCCTTCACGGTTCCGGGCACGGAACAGACGGTTCTCACCGGGCAGTTGTCCCTCCCGACCCACCCGTGGCTCGCCGACCACGTGGTCGCCGGGAAGGTGATCGTGCCGGCGACGGTGTTCGTGGAGATGGCCGTGCGGGCGGGCGACGCGGTGGGCTGCGCGGCGGTCGACGAACTGGTGATGCTGTCGCCGCTCGCCCTGCCCACGACACGGGCCGTGCGTGTCCAGGTCGTGGTGGGCGGACAGGACGACACGGGGCGGCGGACAATCGACATCCATACGCGGCCTGAGGAGTTCGAGGAGTCCGAGGAGTCCGAGAGGCACGGGACATCCGAGAGGCACGAGGGGTACGAGACATCCGGTGAGGGCGGCGAGGGCGCGCCGTGGGCCCGGAACGTCTCCGGACACCTGGGGCGGGGGCGTCCCGCAGAGGACGATGCCACGAAGGACGAGCCGGTCCCGTGGCCGCCCCAGGGCGCCGACGCGCTGGATCTCACCGACGCGTACGCCGCCCTCGCCGACGCCGGGCTCGCCTACGGCCCCGCGTTTCAGGCGGTCGACGCGGTCTGGCGACGCGGCGACGACGTCTTCGCGGAGGTCCGCCTTCCCGCGTCGCAGACCTCGGAGGCGGACCGCTTCGGGCTCCATCCGGCGCTGTTCGACGCCGCGTCGCACGCGATGCTGTTCGCCGCGCCCGCCGACGCAGGCGTCATCCGGGTGCCGTTCGCATGGGGCGGGGTGAGTCTGCACGCGGCCGGGGCCACGCACCTGCGGGTACGGACGGCGCGGACCGGTGCGGACACGGTGTCGCTCACCCTCACCGACCCGGCCGGTCGACTTGTCGCCCGTGTGGAATCCCTGACGACCAGGGAACTCCCTGCCGATCAGGGCGAGATGGGGCGCGACGTGGCGGGTGACGGAGCGGAGGACTTCGTACGAAGGTCTCTGCTGCACCCTGAATGGGTCGCCCTCCAATTCCCCGCCGACGAACCCGATGCCTCCGGTGCCTCCGACGATCGTGCCTGGGCCGTACGGGGGCCTGACCACCTGGGCCTCGCAGCGTTCCTGCCCCTCGCCGCGCGCCCCGGCCTCGTCGCCGCCACCGCGGTCGCGAACGGATCCGATCCCCTGTCGGCAGCACACGAGTTGACCGGCAGGGTCCTCACGACGCTGCAGGACTGGCAGGGCGATCCGGACGCCGCGGGATCACGGCTCGTGGTGGTGACGCGGGATGCCACCGCCCCCGTGCCGGACCTGGCGGGCGCGACGGTCTGGGGGCTGGTGCGTGCGGCCCAGGCGGAGCTGCCCGGCCGCGTGGTCCTGGTGGACACCGACGGGCGGCCCGAGTCACTGCGCTTGCTGGCCGGTGCCGTCGCCACCGGAGAGCCCCAACTCCGCCTGCACGAGGGGCGGGCGACCGTCCCGCGTCTGGCCTCGGCCAGTGCCGCCGAAGGCGGCGGATCGACTGTCTTCGGCACGGGCGGCACGGTGCTGATCACCGGAGGCACCGGCGCGCTGGGCGCGGAGGTGGCACACCACCTGGTCGCCGAACACGGCGTGCGCCATCTGGTGTTGGCCGGTCGACGCGGGCCGGGCGCGCCCGGAGCCCGGCAACTGCGCGCCGAACTGGTGTCGTTGGGCGCGAAGGTCGACGTCGTCGCCTGTGACGTGGCCGATCGGGCGGCGCTGGCCGATGTGGTCAAGCGCTGCGACCCGCCGCTGACCGCCGTCGTGCACGCCGCCGGGGTACTCGACGACGGCGTACTGGACTCACTGACCCCCGAGAGGATGGCGGCCGTGCTCCGGCCGAAGGCCGACGCCGCCTGGCATCTGCACGAACTGACCCGGGACTTGGGGCTTTCGACGCTCGTCCTGTTCTCCTCGGTCTCCGGTCTGCTCGGCCGGACGGGCCAGGGCAACTACGCGGCCGCGAACGCGTTCCTCGACGCCCTCGCCCTGCGCCGCGACGGCGAAGGGCTGCCGACGGTCTCGCTGGCGTGGGGCCCGTGGGAGCACGCCGGCGGCATGGCTGCGGGGTCGTCCTCCGGACGGCCCGGACAGCGCCCGCCGCCGCGCGAGGTGCTCGCGCCTCTGTCCACCCGCCAGGGCCTCGCCCTGTTCGACGCCGCCCTGCGCTCGACGCGACCGGTCCTCGTGCCGATCCTGCTGGACCGGGCCGCGCTCCGGGCGAGTTCGGGACAGCTGCCGCCGCCGCTGCGCGGACTCGTCCGCCGGAAGCGGCCGACCGCGGCGACGGCGACCTCCGGCTCCGGCTCCGGCTCCGGCCAGAACCCTGAGCCGGGAGCCTGGCGCAAGCGGATGCGCCAACTACCCACAGACGAACGGGAGTCGGAACTCACGGTGCTCCTGCGGGCCGAAGTGGCCGCAGTGCTCGGATACCCGAGCGCCGACGCCCTCCCGGCCGGCAGGCCCCTCGCCGATCTCGGGTTCGACTCACTGACCGCCGTGCAGTTCCGCAACCGGCTGAACACGGCGCTCGAGGTCCGGCTGCCGGTCGCGGTGGTGTTCGAGCACCGCACCGCAGAGGACCTGGCCCGCCACCTGCTCGGCATGGAGGACGGCGATGAGGTCGGCCCGGCGGGCCGTGTCGACGCCGCCCCCGAGGTCACAGCCGCCGAGCGGCCCGCGCACACCCTCTCCTCGCTGTTCCGCTCAGTCAGTGCCGCCGGGCAACCGGTGGCGGCCATGCACCTGCTCGTCACCGCGTCCTGGGCGCTGCCCACCTTCACGGCGGCCCAGGGCCACGCACACGTGCTGCCCCCGATCCGCCGCTCCCCCGGCCGACGTCCCGACGGTCCCGGCCAGCCCGACGGACCCGGCCGACCCGGCGGACCCGGCCCCAGCAGGCCGACCGTCGTCTACTTCCCGGCGTACCACCCGTCGTACGCGTCGCCCGGTGGGGACTTCCCCCGCTTCCACGCCGCCCTCCGGAACGCCTTCCAGGACGACCTGGAGTTCCCGCACCCCGGCATCGGCACCGGCCCCGCCGTGCCGGAGGACCTCGACGCGCTGGCGCACACCCAGGCCGAGAACGTGCTGCGGCACATCGGGGACGGCCCCTTCGTGATCGTGGGACGGTCGGCGGGCGGCAACGTGGCGCATCTGGTGACCCACCGGCTGGAGCGCGCGGGCCGGGCACCGGCCGGCCTGGTGCTGCTGGACACGTACCACATCACCCCGGACAACAGCGGCGAGGACTGGCTGCTCTCCCTGGCCGCCCCACCTCAACAGTCCGTCGGGCAGGCCGACTTCACCGGTGACGACGACAGCGCCCTGGCCGCGCTGGGGGCCTACAACCGGATCTTCCTCGGCTGGGCCCCCGAGCCGGTCGCCACGCCGACGCTCCTGGTCCGCGCGTCGCTCCCCACACCCGCCATGGCGGGCGCGGCCGGCTGGCGGACGTCCTGGCCGTCGGCGCACGACGTCGTGGACGTGCCCGGCGACCACCTGACGATGCTGCAGGAACATGCGGAGACGACGGCGTCGGCGATCCACGCCTGGATCGAGGCGCACACGGCGAGGAGGGACACCTGATGCCGAACCACGAACCCCGTGACGAGACCCACCTGGCGGAGGCCCGTCGGCTGCTCCCTGACGTCGTCGCCGTACGGCGCGCCCTCCACCGCGCCCCTGAACTCGGCCTCCACCTCCCCCACACCCAGCGCACCGTCCTCGACGCCCTGGACGGCCTTCCCCTGACGATCCGTACGGGCAAGAGGCTCACCTCCGTCGTCGCCACGCTCGACGGCACCGCCGTGCCACGCACCGCCACCGGCCCCCGGCGCACGATCCTGCTGCGCGGCGACATGGACGCGCTGCCGCAGACCGAGGAGACGGGGCTGGAGTTCGCCTCGCGGACGCCCGGCGTCATGCACGCCTGCGGTCACGACACGCACGTCGCCATGCTGATCGGCGCCGCCCGGCTGCTCTGCGCGCACCGCGACCGGTTCCACGGCCGCGTGGTGTTCATGTTCCAGCCCGGCGAGGAGAGCGGCGGAGGCGCCCGGCACATGATCGAAGAAGGGCTCCTCGACGGAACCGGTACCGGAGCCGAAAGCGGCTCCGGTGACGCCGGTGACGTGGACGCCGCCTTCGCCCTGCACATCAGCACCCGCTTCGAGACCGGCACCGTCCACCTGCGCCCGGGCCCGACCTACGCCGCGTCCGACCTGTTCAAGCTGACGGTGCGCGGCCGCGGCGGCCACGCGTCGGCTCCCCATCTGGCCCTCGATCCCGTCCCCGTGGCCTGCGAGATCGTGCAGGCCCTGCAGACGGCGGTGACCCGCACGGTCAGCGTCTTCGACCCGGCCGTGGTCACCGTGGCCCGCATCCAGGCGGGCACCACCACCAACATCATTCCCGAGACCGCCGAGCTCCACGGCACCATCCGCACCCTGACACCCGCCACCCGGCAGGCCGTGCGCGACGCCGTCGCACGTGTCGCGCACCACGTGGCGGCGGCCCACGGCGCCGCGGTGGACGTCGAGTCGACCGACGGCTATCCGCCGGTCGTCAGCGATCCCGACTTCACGGAGTCGGCGCGCCGGCGCCTGACCGAGCTGCTCGGCCCCGACCGGGTCCGGCTGCTGCCGCACCCGGTCATGGGCGCCGAGGACTTCAGCTACGTACTCGAACGCGTCCCCGGCGCGATGGCCTGGCTCGGCGCCAGGCCGCCCGGGGCGCGGGCCGAGGGCGGCCCGGACTGCCACTCGAACCGGGTGGTGTTCGACGAGGAGGCGATGGCCACCGGCATCGCCGTGCACACAGCGGTGGCACTGCACCACCTGGCGTGATCCGTCAGGACTGAGCACGGCACGACACGGTCGTGCGGACCTCGGGTGGGTACGCACAGCCGGGCGCGGCACACCTAGGCGCGGCACGTCAGGTCGCGTCGCGGAAGCTCGCCGGTGGCCAGGTAGGCGTTGACATGTGCGTCCGCGCAGGCGTTGCCGTACTCGCCGTAGACGCCGTGCTGGATGGCGCCGCGCAGGGTGATCAGCCGGGAGCGGGACCACTGGCCGCGCACCTCCCGCGCTCCTGGGTGGACGGTGCGGGTGTCGCCCGTGGCGCTGACCAGCAGGGCCGGTACGTCGTTGTCGACCGTGGTCGGCTTCTCGGCGGGGCGGTCCCAGAACTCGCAGGCGGAGATGTTGTGCGTCAGCGGAGCGGCGAAGGGAGCCGAGTGCCGGGCGGCCCGGATGTCGCGCCAGTAGCTCTCAGTACCGCGGCGGGTGGCGACGTCCCCGCAGAGGATGGCGGTCTGCACGCTGCCCTGTGCCGAGCCGGACGCGGTCGTCAGGAACGTGAGCACCTCGGTCAACGTGGGCCCCGGCGTGACGCGGTGGCCGTCGGCGGCCCGCGCGAGCACGCGCGTCACCTCGGCCAGGTCGGCGCGGTACTCGTCGAGGTCGCTGCGCAGCCCGCCGAAGTAGATGACGGGGGCGAAGTGCTGGTCGACCCTGAACTTCCCCACCCGCAGCGGCTTTTCGGCGGCCGCCCGCAGGATCCTCTCCACGACGGCGAGCACTTCCCCTGTGGTGGTGCCGAGGCCGTGGACGGCGTCGCGGTCGGCGGTCCAGCGGGCCCAGGCGCGCAGGGCCCGTTCGTTGGCCGCCGCGCCCTTGGCCAGCAGGTTCTGCTGGTAGCGGGCGGGGGATATGACGCCGTCGAGCACCATGCGGTCGGTGCGGCCGGGGAACAGCTCGGTGTAGACCTGGCCCAGGTAACTGCCGTACGAATAGCCGAGATAGGAGATCCGCTCCTCGCCCAGGGCGGCCCTGACGACGTCCATGTCGCGGGCGGTGTTGCGGGTGGTGACGTGCGGCAGCACGTCGCCGTTGGTCCGTTCGCACCGTTCGGCCAGGTCGCGCTGGCGGGCGACCGAGCGCTCGAACCCGGCGCGGTCGGGTCCCGCCGAGAAGACCGCCGAGCCGACGTCCCAGCCGCAGTCCATCGGCGTGGAACGGCCCACGAACCGCGGGTCCATGCCGATCAGGTCGTACGTCGCCGCGACCTTGCCCATGGCCTTCGCCACGTACGTCGTGTCGAGGCTCGGGCTGCCGGGGCCGCCGTTGTTGAGCAGCAGGGCGCCGACGCGGTGGGCGGGGTCGGTGGCGCGGATCCGGGAGATCGCGACGGTGAGCGTCCGGCCGCCCGGGTCGCGGTAGTCCAACGGCACGGTGACGTCGGCGCATCGGGCACCCGCCGCGTCCAACTCCCGCCCCATCGTGTCGTCCTGGCCACGTGCGCAGCCCCGCCAGTCGATGTCCTGCGCGCCGTACCGCCCAAGCCCTGACGACGGCCCCGCCGACTCCGCCGTCCCCGCAGGCTCCCCCGGTTCGGCCGCGGCGGGCAGGGCTCCCGCCCCCACGGCCAGCAGGGCGGCGCCGGAAACAGCCGTCCGTATCCATGTCCATGTCCATGTCTTGGTCCGCATGCACCGCACGCTAGAGGGACCGCGCGCCTCCCCTCGCTCCGGTATTCCCCCCAATGCCCCGGGGGGAAAGCCCCCTTGGATCTCCGGGCCCGGCAAGGACGCCCTTCGACCCGCCCCTGAATTCCTTTCACCCGCGCCGCCTCGTCCGATACGGTCGCGGAACTGTTCTCGCCGCTGAGAGAAGGTCTCGTCGATGGCATGTCGCATCAGTGAACTCGTGCTCGGCTGCCGCGATCCCGAGCTCCTCGCGCGGTTCTGGTGCGAGGTACTGGACTTCGTGGTGCTCGACCGCGAGGACGACGGCACGCTGGAGATCGGACCGCGCGAAGGGTTCGGCGGCCCGCAGCCGACGATCATCCTCAGCTACCGGGACGAGCCGGAGAAGGGCAAGTCCCGGCTGCACATCGACGTCAACGCCACGGACCGCGATCAGGACGCCGAGCTCGACCGCCTGCTGAAGCTCGTCGCCCGCCCGGCCGACATCGGCCAGACGGGCGACGAGCCGTGGCATGTCCTGACCGACCCCGAAGGCAACGAGTTCTGCCTGCTCAGGTCCCGCCTCAACCCACTGTGAACCGCGTGGAGGGAGTTGAGGGGGCCCAGCCGTTCGGGAGGACGACCGCCCGGCCGTTGACGCGTCCCTCGTGCAGGCGCTCGTACGCCGTCGGGGCGTCGTCCAACGCGTACGTCTCCACATGGACGTCGATCGCGCCGGCCCTGGCCAGGTCGAGGACCTCGATCAGCTCGGACCTGCTGCCCCAGTACGGGGAGCGGACCGCGACGTCGTAGGGGGTCGTGCCGAAGCCGACGGACGCGGCGCCGCCGCCGAGGCCGACGATGGCGACGTCCCCCTCCACCGCGGCGCAGGCCATGGCCGTGGCGGCGGTGGGCGGGGCGCCGACGAAGTCGAACACCGCCTCCGCGCCCAGGCCGCCGGTCAGCTCGCGGACCTTCCCGGCCGCCGCCTCGTCCGACAGGACCGCTTCGTGGGCGCCGACCTCGCGGGCGAGGCGCAGCTTCTCCTCCGTCACGTCCAGGGCGATCACGCGGGCCGGGGTCAGCGCCCGCAGCAGCTGGATGGCGACGTGTCCCAGGCCGCCGGTGCCGATGACCACGGCGGTGGAACCGGGGGTCAGCTTCGGCAGCGACGTCTTCACCGCGTGGTACGGGGTCAGCCCCGCGTCGGTGAGCGGCACGGCGGTCACCGGGTCGAGGTCGCCGAGCGGCACCAGGTGGCGCGCGTCGTCCACGATCATGTACTCGGCGATGGCGCCGGGCGCCCCCAGGCCGGGCGGACGGATGCCGAGGTCCGCGGCGCGCGTGCAGTAGTTCTCCTTGCCCTGCGCGCACATCCGGCAGGTGCCGCAGCCCCACGGCCCGTACACGGCGACGGAGTCGCCGACGCCGAAGCCCGTGACGCCCTCGCCGAGGGCCGCGACGGTCCCGGCGCCCTCGTGGCCGAGGGTGAGCGGCAGCGGGAACCTCAGCGCCTCGGCGGGCAGGCTCATCACGGCGATGTCGGAGTGGCAGACGCCGGCCGCGGTGACCTTCAACAGCACCTGGCCCGGGCCCGGTTCGGGGCGCGGGACGGTGACCACCTCGGGGGCGGCGCCGACGGTGCGGTACTGGACGGCCTTCATCCGGGCGGGCAGGCCCGGGAGTTCTCGACCTGACATGGGGTGCCTCTCTCTTCTCGTCGTAGGTCTTCCGCTCGTACGGGCCTCCGCCGGATCAGCGGGCCGCGTAGCCGCCGTCGACCAGGTGGTAGCTGCCGTTGACGAACGAGGCGCGGTCCGAGAGCAGGAACAGCGTGAGCTCGGCGACCTCGTCGGCGGTGCCCAGGCGGCCCTGCGGGTGGAGCGCGACCAGCTGTTCGCGCTGGGCCTCGTCGCCCTTGAGCAGCGGGGTGTCGATGAATCCCGGGGCGACGGCGTTCACGCGGACGCCCCGGGACGCGTACTCCACGGCGGCGGTCTTGGTCAGGCCGACGACCGCGTGCTTGGCGGCGGAGTAGGCCGCGGATCCCGCGAAGCCGTTGGTGCCGAGGATGGAGGACATGTTGACGACGGCGCCGCCGCCCGCGGCGAGGATCCGCGGGAGCTCGTAGCGGAGGGAGTAGAAGACGCCGTTGAGGTTCGTGTCGATCACGCGCCGCCAGTCCTCGACCGTGTACTCGCCGGTGGGGGCGGAGGCCCCGGCGATGCCGGCGTTGTTGACGGCCAGCTGGAGCCCGCCGAAGGTCTCGACGGTGAAGTCGACGGCGTGGCGCACCGATTCGGGGTCGGTGACGTCGACGCGCACGGCGGCGGCCCGGCCGCCGGCCTCGGTGAGCGACCGGGCGACGTCCCGCGCGCCCTGTTCGTTGTGGTCGGCGACGACGACCGCCGCGCCCGCCGCGGCGAGCCGGCGGGCGACCTCGAGGCCGATGCCGGACGCCGCTCCGGTGACGAGGGCGGTCCTCCCCGCGAACTCCGCCGGGGCGGTGGCCGAGGCGCCGGGGCTGCTGGTGCCGGTGGTGGTGCCGTTCCCGGCTCCGGCGGTGGTACCTGTGGTGGTGTCGGTGCCGGTGTTCGTGGTGGTGCTCATGGTGGTGCCTGGTTTCACTTGGTGGTGGTACGGGGTGCGGGTTCGTCGGCCAGGGCCGCGAAGGCGGTGTCGATGAGCCGC
The DNA here is from genome assembly GCF_055558735.1 of Streptomyces sp. NPDC025651. Taxonomy (NCBI): domain Bacteria; kingdom Bacillati; phylum Actinomycetota; class Actinomycetes; order Kitasatosporales; family Streptomycetaceae; genus Streptomyces; species Streptomyces sp. NPDC025651. The sequence goes on along the minus strand of NZ_JBVHLZ010000015.1, from coordinate 104,679 downwards.
GGCAGGGAGGTGGTCCGGCCGGGCGCGATCCAGAACCGCACGGCGGTGCCGAACGCGCCGACCGCGAGCGAGACCGCGAGGGCGGGGCGCAGGTCGCGGTCGGCGTCCAGGCCGAGCCGGCGCGCGACGATCGCCACCGACTCGTTCTGGGCCTCGTCCTGCACCCGCAGGTAGGCGGGCAGCTGCGCCTGCTCCTCGTGGAGCAGGCGCAGCAGGTCGCGCGTGCGGGGCAGGCGGTGCCAGGCCGTCGGTTCGTCGTCCAGCCAGCTCCGCAGGGCCCGGTAGTAGGCCGTGAGCGGGCTCTCCTCGGCGGGGCGGGCGGCGAGCGCGGCGTTGATCCGCGCGAAGTCGGCGCGCAGGGCGTCGACCACGGCGTCGTCCTTGCCGGAGAAGTACCGGGAGAAGGTGCGGCGGGAGACGTCGGCGCGTTCGCTGATCGTCTCGACGGTGACCTGGTCGAGGCCGTGGGCGAGGGCCAGGTCCACGGCGGCGTTCGCCATGGCCTCCCGGCTCTCCTGGACCTTGCGGGTCCGACGGCCCTGTGTGGTGCTCATGTGCCCGACTGTACTCCTCAAAGTGTCCCAATGGGACACATGGCCTGTCGGGACACATGGCCCGCCGGGACAGATCAGGGCACCGGGACGGCTCAGGTCTCGACACCGGGCGCACGCTATGGAAAAACTAAGTGCCCACTATCAAGATCGGGAAAGGCGGCCGCTCCCACATGACCCGCAGCTACGACCAGTCCTGTCCCGCGGCCCGCGCCCTGGACGTCGTCGGCGGTCGCTGGTCGCTGCTGATCGTGCGCGAGCTGCTGCTCGGCCCGCGGCGCTACACGGACCTCGTCGAGGGCCTGCCCGGCATCGGCCCCAACGTCCTGGCGGAGCGGCTGCGCGAGCTGCGCGACGCGGGCATCGTCGACCGGGTCGGACTCGCGCCCCCGGCGGCGTCGACGGCGTACGAGCTGACCGAACTCGGCGCAGCCATGCGGCCGTTGCTCGACGAGCTCACGCGCTGGGGCATGCGGCTCCCGGCGCCGTCCCGGCCCGGCGACACCTTCCGGCTCAGCTGGATGCTCGGCTGTCTGCGGGCCAGCTTCCGGCCCGAACAGGCCCGCGGCGTGCGGGAGACGTACGAATTCCGGGTGGACGACAGCACGTTCCACCTCCGGGTCGACGACGGCACTCTCGACATCCGGCACGGCGGCGCTGCGGACGCCGTCTGCGCCATCACGACCGACCTCGGCACACTCCTCGCCGTCGGCGCCAGGCTCGTGGACATCGAGGACGCCGTGGCCCGCGGCCTGGCCCGCCTGGAGGGCGAACTCCCCGCCGCGGCACGGGCGATCGGCATCCTCGGCACGCATCTGGAGGCCACCGACGGCCGCCACGGCGTCGTCGGCGCGGTCGGCTCCACCTTCCGCCCCGACCGCGCCCGCGGCGTGCGCGAGATCTACGAGTTCGTGGTCGACGACCTCGTCTTCCACGCCCGCGTCGACGACGGCACCGTCGAGACGGACCTCGGCCCCGCTCCGGACGCGGCCGCGACTCTCGTCACCGACCTGGGCACCCTGCTCCAACTGGGCGCGGGATCCCTGCCACTCGAGGACGCGCTGAGCGCCGGGGTCATCACGGTCGACGGGGACCTGGAGGCGGCCCTGCGCATGGCGGACGCGTTCGGGGTCGTCCGCGCGGACCGGTCGGCTTCCGCACCCTGACCGGAGGCAGCACCGAGCGAGCACCGAAGGGCAGGCGGGCGCGGCGCTCGACCTCGACAAGGAACGACCCAGTACTGCCGCCCACTTGCTGGCGCCTACGCACGGAAGGGTGCCATCGTGGGACATCTCTGGTCCGGACCAATCTCCGGGCCCGGGAGACGACCGGCCGATGAGCCCGACGACCGAAGACGAGCAGCGGCGAGCGAAGACGAGCGAAGACGACGAGCAGCGACAAGGAGCCAACCCATGCGCGGCACAACGGTCCTGCCCGGTGAGGGGAACAGCGGAGAGCCGGGCGAGGACGGCATGCCGACCCATCGGCTGCAGGTGCCGATGCCCAACTCCCTGCCGTTCGCGATCGGTACGTTCGACACGATCGGCGCCATGTCGCGGGCCACGTTCCCGCACCGGCACACCTTCCACGAGATCGTCCTCGTCACCGGCGGCACCGGCGGGCACGTCGTCGACCTGAGCCGGTTCGCCCTGCGCCCGCCGAACCTGTGCTTCCTCACCCCCGGCCAGGTCCACCACTGGCAGGACGTGACCGGCCTGGAGGGGTACGTCATCCTGTTCACCGACGACTTCCTCGTCGACCACCCCGCCGACCGGTACGTCCTGCGGGTGCTGGGCCGGCGGTCCTGGCTCGACCTGCCCGAGGAGGCGGCGGAGTGGGCCGGGCGTCTCGTCGCCGAGCTCGACGACGAGTACCGGGCGGGTGCCGACGGCTTCCAGAGCGTACTGCGGGCCCTGCTGCACATCCTGGTCGTGCGGGCGGCCCGGCTGCCCGCCCACCATCAGGCGGCGGCACAGACGGCGCCGCCCGAGCCGTCGCCGGGACCCCGCTCGCGGCCCGGATCGATGGCCGCGGAGTTCACGGCGCTGCTCGGCACGCCGGAGGGCGCCCTGGAGTCGGTGCGGTCGTGCGCGGACCGGCTCGGCGTCTCGGTGAGCTACCTCAGCGAGGTGGTGAAGGCCTTCACCGGCCGCACCCCCGGCGAACTGATCCGGCAGGCCCGGGTGCACGAGGCCAAACGCCTGTTGCTGCGCACCGATTTGTCGGTCCGTCAGGTCGCGGGGCGGGTCGGGTTCGGGGACCCGGCCTACTTCTGCCGCTTCTTCCGCCGCGAGACCGGGGCGAGCCCCGGGGACTTCCGCCGCGGCGGTGGAGATATTCACCACGACCACCGGCTCGAGTCCATCGCCCGCCCCCGCTCCTCCGCATAGCTTCATAGCCGATCCGGAACCCACCCATCCCCGCAGCCCCAGGAGGAGCGATGGACCACGAGATCGGCACCCCGGCCGAAGACGGCACCGGCCGCACCGACGGAACCGACGGCGTCGGCGACGTCAACGGCACCCGCAGGGGGCCCAGCCGCAAGACCGTCCTGAGGGCCGCGGCCGCGGTGGGCATGGCCGTGCCCGTGACCCTCATGGGCGTGCCCGCCCTCGCCAGGACCGCGGGCGCGCGGGGCGACGCCGTGGAGGCGACCCCGTCCTGCGACGACGGGGACGACCCGACCATCCCGCAGATGGAGGGCCCCTACTTCAAGCCCAACTCCCCGCAGCGCTCCTCCCTCGTCCAGCCCGGCACTCCGGGCGTGCGCCTCACCGTCACCGGTTACGTCTTCGGGCTCCGCTGCAAGCCCATCTCCCGGGCCCTGCTCGACTTCTGGCAGGCCGACACCTACGGCACGTACGACAACGCGGGCTACCGCTTCCGGGGGCACCAATTCACCGACGCCAACGGCGCGTTCAAGCTCACCACGATCGTGCCCGGCCTGTATCCCGGGCGCACCCGGCACCTGCACGTCAAGGTGCAGGCCCCCGGCCGCCCCATCCTCACGACCCAGCTGTACTTCCCCGGTGAGCCGCGCAACAACACGGACCCGATCTTCGACTCACGGCTCCTCATGAACGTACGCACGGTCGGAAACGCGAAGGAGGCCGACTTCGACTTCGTCCTGAACGTTCCGCAGTAGCCCCCTGGTCCCCCGGGGCGCCGTACAACCTTTGGTGGTCACGGCCGGTCAACTGATCGTTCATGACCATCCGGGGAACAGAGGAAGTCGTATGTCGCTCGCAGGCCGCAGAGTCCGTCGCACCATGCCCCTGATCGCCGCTTCGCTGTTGGTGGGCAGCGGCCTTGCGGCCCTGACGCTGGGGCAGGGCAGTGCCCGCGCGGACGCCGCCGTGCGGGCGACGGACGACTTCAACGGCGACGGCTACGCCGATCTCGTCGTCGGCGCCCCGGGCGGCACGGTCTCCGGCAAGGAGAAGGCCGGGTACGTGGTGGTGACGTACGGGGCCGAGGACGGCCTCGACCCGGCCGTGAAGAAGACCGTCAGCCGCTCCACCGCCGGGGTGCCCGGCGCGGCCACCGCCAAGCAGGAGTTCGGCGCCACGTTCACCAAGGGCGACCTGGACCACGACGGGTACGCCGACCTGGTGATCGGTTCCACCGGTCCGGGCACCGAAGCGGGCGCGGTGATCCTGTGGGGTTCGGCGTCCGGCCTCACCGGCGGCACGCGGATCGACACCTTCGGATTCGCGCCGCAGGCCGGCGACTTCGACGGCGACGGCACCACCGACCTGGCCCTGTTCGCCCGTACGGCCTCGCACGGCGACGACCCGGTCGCCCAGAAAGCCCGCCTCTGGAAGGGGCCTCTCACGCGCACCGGGGCCCCGGCCGAGACCCTCGACTTCATGGACGAGTCGCAGTGGTGGAGCTACGAGCACGAGGAGCGCCCCGACCTCTCCTGCCGCGAGAAGCCCGAGATCTGCGTCGACGGGCCCCGGTCCGTGCAGGGCCCGGTGGTGCCCAGGGCGGTCGGCGACATCAACGGCGACGGCCGCGCCGACATCGCCGTGAACGACTACCACGGCGACGGCCAGTGGGGGAACGCCGTCCTGTACGGCGGCGCCACCGGCTTCAAGCGGGGTGCGGCGCCGGGCTCGCGCGGCGCGCTGGGCGTCGGCGACGTCAACGGCGACGACTACGACGACCTGGTGGTCGGCGGCGGCGACTTCGACGACGAGGACCCGGACAAGGTGACGGTCGCCCTCGGCTCGGCGGCCGGCCTCAGGGAGGACGTGCGGCGGTTCGACCAGGACCTGCCCGGTGTGCCGGGCACCGAGGAGAGCGGCGACCGCTTCGGCGCGTCGGTCGCCGTCGGCGACGTGACGGGCGACGGCTACGCGGACGTCGCGCTCGGCGTCCCCGGCGAGGACGTCGGCTCGGTCACCGACGCGGGCGCGGTCGTCCTGGTGCGCGGCGGCGCGGACGGCGTGACGGGCACCGGGGCCCGGGCCTTCCACCAGGACACGGCGGGCGTGCCCGGAGTCGCCGAGAAGAACGACGCCCTCGGTGCGGCCGTGGCGCTGCTCGATGTCACCGGCGACGGCCGCGGCGACCTCGCGGCGTCGTCGACCGCGGAGAACGCGCGGGCCGGCGCCGTCTGGTCGCTGCGCGGCACGGCGTCGGGCCCGACGGCCACGGACTCCGTCGCCTTCGGCCCCAAGGACGTCGGCGCGCCGAACGCCGCCGCCCTCTTCGGCAGTGCCCTGCGCTAGGCGCGCGGCAGCCCGGCCGGTCCCGGCCTGAGGCCTCCCCCCGTAGGAGGTCTCAGGCCGGGAGGATCAACTCCCATGTGTCCACGGCGTAGTCGAGGGTCATGCCGTGCCGTTCGTACAGGGCGAGGGCGCCGCTGCTGTTGTCGGTGTCGACGCCGAGGCCGATGCGGTCGCGGCCCAGCGCGGCGTAGTGCCCGAAGGCGTGGCGCAGGAGGTGGCTGCCGAGGCCGCGCCCGCGGACCTCGGAGCGGACCCCGAGGTTGCCGATCCAGGCCATCGACGCACGGTCGTTGTGGGTGCGAAGGACGGCCGCGTCGCCGACGCCCGCCACGTGCGCGACCCAGATGAGCGACCAGTCGACGCGCTCGCCGTCGATGTCGTCGAGCCACTGCGTGTACGTGCGGGGCTGGTGGTCGAAGTGGTCGGTGAAGCACTCCTGGAGGAGGGCGTGGGCGCGCCTGCGGTCCTCCTCGGCGAGGCAGGCGCGCAGCGTCACGCCGGGCGGCGGAGCGGGCACCTGGTCCGCCGTGGCGGCGAGTTGACGCTCCATCACGTTGTAGCGGCGCACGGTGCGCCAGCCTCGGGCCCGCACCGCCGCCGGGTCCGTGGTGGGTGAGGTGTTGAGGTGCAGGTGGACGACCGCGCGCGCCGCGCCGTTGGCCGCGGCCCGCTCCGCCGCGCGGGCCTCCAGCAGGTCGAACAGGTACAGGGAACCCTGCGGGTGGCCCGGCAGGACGTAGTGGTCGACGTCGATGCGCTCGCCGCCCGACTCGTCCCACAGCACGGCGTACCCGATGAGCAGGTCGCCGTCGAACAGCAGCCAGGAGTCGTGCTCCAGGTCCATCTCGGGATGCTTCAAGTCGGCCTGGATCTCCGACAGTTCGGTGTCGGCGCGGCCTATCTCCAGCAGGTCCACTTCGTTGAGCAGCGCGCACACCGTCGCCGCGTCGTCGGGCGTGGCCGGGCGCACGGTCAGGCCCGCGGGCGGCTTGAGGGAGGTGGTCATGACTCCACTCTCCGGGGCCGGTGGCCCGCCTCGCAACGGAGTTTTCGCGGACTCAGCAGACCGTGCCGGGCCCGGCCGCCGTGACCCTCAACAGATCGCGCACGAGCGTGAAGTCGATCCGCTCGGGCTTGCGCAAGCGCAGACAGCCCTCGCCCATGCCGTGACCGGCGAGGCGTTCCTCGAAGGCGATCGGTGCCGTCCCGTCCGCAGGCGGGCATGGCGTACGCCATCACCTCGGTGTGGTCGGCGAGTTGGGCGCGGCACAGCTCACGCGGCCGTGCGCGCCCGGCGGCTGTCCGGCGGCGGGACGCTCCCCCGGCTCCCGGTCGCGCAGGGTGCAGACGCCGGTGAAGACCCCCGCGAGGTGGTCGGCGAGCGCGGACAGGGCGGCGGCGGGCGGCAGGCCGTCCGGGTCCGCGTAGAGGTGGGCGGTCAGCCCCTCGGTGTACGCGGCGATGCGGGCCGCCTGGACGTGCTCGTCCACCTCGGGCGGGACCTCTCCGCACTCCTTGGCGTTCACGATCGCCTGGGCGATGTGGGCGCGGGTGCGGGCCAGCGCGGCGGTCTTGAGCTCGCCGAGGCGCGGGTCGTCGGCCGCGCGTCCCGTGAAGGCGAGCGCGACGCGCCAGTCCTGTCTGCGCTCGGCGTCCAGCGGCATGCTCTCGGCCAGCGCGTCCAGGACCATGTGCTCGATGCGCGCCCCCTTGGCCTCGGCGCTCCCGATGAGGGCGGTCACGCGCTGCTCGAAGCGCTCCAGGACGTGGCCGTACGCGAACAGCAGCATCTCGTCCTTGCTGCGGAAGTAGTGCTGGACGAGCCCGACCGAGATCCCGGCCTCCGCGGCGGTCTTGGCGACCGTGACCGCGCCCAGGCCGTCGGCGGCGATGATCCGCCCCACCGCGGCGGCTACTTGGTGACGGCGCTCTTGGTGATCGGCTACGCGAGGCATGGGTTGACCATACCGCTGTACGGTAACGTCATAACCGTACGCACATACGGTTACGGGGAGGCCCCATGGGTACAGGCATGTCCAGAGGCTTACGGCGGGCTCGGCGCCCGTGGGTGCGCAGGGTCGGCGCCGCGTGCTCGGCGGTCGTCGCCGTCATGGGGTCGGCGGCGGCCCCGTCGGCAGCGGCCCCTTCGGCGGCGGTCGCACCCACCGCGCCGTCCACCGCCCCGTCATCCGGCCTGATGGACCGCGTCGACGCCTACGCCGAGGAACAGCGCGAGCGGACGCGGGCCCCCGGCATGGCGCTCGCGGTGGTCGAGGGCGACGAGGTGGTCCACCGGCGGACGTGGGGCAAGGACGGCAACGGCGATCCGGTGACGCGCCGGACCCCGTTCCTCGTCGGCTCCCTGTCCAAGCCGATCACGGCGACCGCCGTGATGCGCCTGGCCGAGGCGGACGAGGTGGAGCTCGACGCCCCCGTACGCCGCTACCTGCCGTGGTTCGACCCCTCGGGCACCTCGGCGCGGAGCATGACGATCCGTCATCTGCTCAACCAGACAAGCGGATTGACCGAGTTGGACGGCCTGACGGGCGCCGACCGGTTCGACAACGCCCCGGGCGGGGTGGAGCGCGTGGCCCGCGGCCTCGCGCACGTCCGCACCAGCACACCCCCCGGCGAGCGCCACCAGTACAGCAACGCCAACTACATGCTGCTCGGCGCGGTCGTGGAGAAGGTCACCGGCCGGCCCTTCGAGCGATGGCTGCGCGCCGAGGTGCTGCGGCCGCTGGGCATGGACGGCGCGATCGTCGACGCCCGAGACGCCGAGCGGCGCCGACTCGCCCCGGGACACCGCTACTTCTTCGGCCACCCGAAGGTCTTCGACACCCCCTTCGACACCTCGGGCGTGCCCTACGGATACGTCGGCGCCGACATCGACGACCTCAGCCGGTTCGCCACGGCCCATCTCGGCGGCGGCGGTGCGGCGGCCCGCACCGTGGTCTCGCCGGAGGGACTGCGCGAGCTGCACAGGGGCACCGTCAAGGCCGGGTCCTCCCACCGCTACGGCCTGGGTTGGCGCGACGACGCCTTCGACGACCTGGGCGAGCGCATCGTGTGGCACGGCGGCGCGACCCCCGGCTTCCACGGCACCGTCGTCCTCGCGCCCGACCGGGACCTCGCGGTCGTCGTGCAGCACAACGCCTACAACCCGCTGCGCGACGAGCAGCTCAACTCCACCGCGTTCGGCGCGATGCGCATCCTGCTCGGCGGCCGGCCCGAGCCCGCCCCCGCCGATCCGATGCTCGCCACCATGCTGACCGTCCTCGCCGGCGCCGTACTCGCGCTGACCCTCGCGCTCGGCTGGTCGCTGTTCCGGCTGATCCGGCCGCGCATGCCGAAGGTGCACACGGCACAGACGCGTACGGCGAAGACGCGGGGGAAGCGGCTCATCGTCGTCGGCGGTGTCGCCACGGCCGTGGGGCTGCTGCTCCTCGCACACGCGGCCGTGCACGTGCTGCCCCGGCAGGTCACGGGGGTGGACCTGGCGCAGATCCTGCTGTTCGTGCCCGACGCCGGATGGCTCCTCGTCGCGGTCGCGGCACTCGCGGTCACGCTCGCCGTGGCGTGCGGGGCCCACACCGTCCGAGCCGTACGAGGCGGTCGAGAGGGTCATGGCGGTCGAGACGGTCGCCGAGACGTGCGCATGAGCGACGAACTAACCGACAGGCACGGCGTGTTGAGGTGAAACGTGCCGTGCTTCGCGGGAGGTGGCTCGCGCGCCCGCCGTGACGCGCCGCACGGCGGGTGCGCTGGTGCGGGACGTCTCCGCGGCCGTCGTGGCCCGACTGGCCGCGCTCGCGGACGAGGCGGCGCCGGCCCTCCCCTGAGCCGGTGCGCCCGGCTCCCTCGATGAGGCAGGCGTCCGGACCCCCACCGCGGCCCACGCTGATCATCAGGCGGGCTCCGGTTCCGACCGCTCCGCCCTCAGGCCAGCACCGCCCGCACCGTCTTGCCACCCCGGTGCGCCCCCACGACCTCCAGGCGCTCGGCGAGTTGGCGGACCATGGCCAGGCCGCGGCCGCTCTCCCTGTCGCCGCTCGGCTGCAGGAGCCGCGGGCGTACGGGACTGGCGTCGTAGACCTCGACGATCACGCGGCCACCGGAGACCTCCACCCTCAGCCGGCAGCCTCCGTGCGCGTGCCGCACCGCGTTGGACACGAGCTCGGAGACGATCAGCGTGGCGTCGTCCATCCGCTCCGCGTCCACCGGATCGGCCCGGTCGGCGTCCGCCGCGGCCGTGCGGCGATGGGCCCTGGCGAGGAACGCCGAGGTCAACTTCCTTGCCCGGCCCGCCGATGCGGGCTCCTGCGGCAGCGCGTACTCCACCCGTGCGGTAGGCCGATGGGCGCGCTGATGCGCACGCATGGCAACTCACTTCCCCTCCCTGGGACAACCGGCGTCCACCCGCGACCACTGTCGCCACCGGGGTCGCGACATGTCTTGCGCGACCGGCCCTGCCTCACGGTGATGCCCGCGCCTGCTGATCGCCAATCCGCCCGTCCACCTGGCCGTACCGCGCCGCGCGCAGGAGTCGCATATGCATCGCCGCGAGGTCGGCGACGGTCGTACGGATGGCGCTGTCGTCGCGGTCGACACGGTCACGAACTGCCCTTTCTCCCCCGCCGGTTGCCATGGTTGTGGCGTATTGACCTTGACATCGGCTTCAAACAAGACTGGGCGCCGGGCCGCTGACACCGACGTCAGCGAGTACGCGGAGTTCGCACTCCGGCCACCCCCGCCCAGCCCCTCCTGTCCGGCCCCTGCCGCCCGGCCCCTCCGCTCCGACCCCTCCCACCCGACCGCCACCGAAAGGCCTCCCGTGAACCAGACGCCCCGCCCCTTCAAGGACTACCAGGACGAGATCTACCTCGACGGGCTGCGCGGCGTCATCCCCAAGTACCCCATGACGTTCGCCGAGTTGGAGGCACGCGCCCACGCCGCGCTGCCGCCCTCCGTCATCTCGTACGTCGCGGGCGGCGCCGGGAACGAGCGGACGCAGAACGCCAACGTCACCGCGTTCGACCACTGGGGGCTCATCCCCCGGATGTTCGTCGGCGCGGCGCGGCGCGACCTGTCCGTCGACCTGTTCGGCATGACGCTCCCCTCCCCGCTGTTCATGGCGCCCATCGGCGTCCTCGGCATCTGCGCGCAGGACGGGCACGGCGATCTCGCGACCGCGCGGGCGGCCGCGCGGACCGGCGTCCCGATGATCGCCTCCACGCTGTCCGCCGACCCGATGGAGGAGGTCGCCGCCGAGCTCGGCGAGACGCCCGGCTTCTTCCAGCTGTACACGCCGACCGACCGCGGGCTCGCCGAGAGCCTGGTCCGGCGGGCCGAGCAGTCCGGGTTCAAGGCGATCGTCGTCACGATGGACACCTGGGTCACCGGGTGGCGCCCGCGCGACCTCGCCACCTCCAACTTCCCCCTGCTGCGCGGCCACTGCCTGGCCAACTACACCACCGACCCGGTCTTCCGCGGCCTGCTGCCCGCCACCCCCGAGCAGGATCCGCAGTCCGCGGTCCTGAAGTGGGTGCAGGTCTTCGGCAACCCGCTCACCTGGGAGGACCTTCCGTGGCTGCGCTCGACGACCTCGCTGCCGCTGATCGTGAAGGGCCTGTGCCACCCCGAGGACGTGCGCCGCGCCAGGGACGGCGGGGTGGACGGCATCTACTGCTCCAACCACGGCGGCCGCCAGGCCAACGGCGGACTGCCCGCCCTCGACGTGCTCCCCGCGGTCGTCGAGGCCGCCGAAGGACTTCCCGTCCTGTTCGACTCGGGGGTGCGCAGCGGCGCGGACGTCGTCAAGGCCGTCGCGCTCGGCGCCACCGCCGTCGGCGTGGGCCGTCCGTACGCGTACGGGCTCGGCATCGGCGGGGCCGACGGCGTCACGCACGTCCTGCGTTCGCTGCTCGCCGAGGCCGATCTGCTCATGGCCGTCGACGGCTATCCGACGCTCGCGGACCTCACGCCGGAGGCGCTGCGGCCGGTGCGGTGACGAGCAGGGCGCCAGCGGACGGGCGCCCCCACGCGGGACACCCACGGTGGACACCTCGCCGTTTCATGTGAGACATTGATGTCTCATTCGAAATTGAGGTGTTACAGCCATGACCCCGCAACGTGATCCACGGCGCTGGGCCGTCCTCGCGATCCTCTCCGGCAGCCTCCTGCTGATCGCCATGGACACCACGATCCTGAACGTCGCCTTCCCGTCCCTGGTCGCCGATCTGCGGCCCAGCTCCGTACAGCAGCTGTGGATCATCGACATCTACGCCCTCGTGCTCTCCGGCCTCCTGGTCACCGCGGGTGCGCTCGGTGACCGGTGGGGCCGCAAGCGGCTGCTCCTGATCGGCTTCGGAGTCTTCGCCCTCGCCTCGCTGCTCGCCGTCTTCGCGACCGCCGCCTGGCAGGTCATCGCGGCGCGTGCGCTGCTCGGCGCGGGCGGCGCGGCGATCATGCCGGCCACGCTGTCGATCCTGCGGAAGGTCTTCACCGACGCCCGCGAGCGCGCCCTCGCCTACGCCGTGTGGGCCGCCGTCTTCGGTGGCGGCATGGCGCTCGGCCCCGTCGTCGGCGGCCTCCTCGTCGAGCACGACGGCTGGCAGTCCGCGTTCCTGATCAACATCCCGGTCGCGCTGGTGATCATCGCGCTCGGCCTGTGGCTCGTGCCCGAGTCCCACCAGCCCCGCGAGGGCCGCTGGGACTGGTGGGGCGTCGGTCAGTCCGTCGTCGGCATGCTCGCCCTCGCGGGCGGCATCAAGCAGCTCGGCAAGGGCGGCCCCGCCGACCCCATGGCCTGGACCCTGCTCGTCGTCGCCGCGGTGACGCTGACGGTCTTCGTCCGCCGCCAGCTGCGCCTGGATCACCCGCTGCTTCAGGTACGCCTCTTCGCGTCCCGTCCCTTCGCCATCGCCGCCGCCTCGATCTTCCTCGGCATGATCGCGCTGGGCTCGGCGCTGTTCCTGATCACCCAGTGGTTCCAGTACGGACAGGGCTACACCCCGCTGGAGGCGGGCGTCCGGCTGCTGCCCGCGCCGCTGGGCCTGGTCCTGACCTCGCTGATCACTCCGGCGCTCATGCACCGCCTGCCGATCCGCCACGTCATGGGCGGCGGCCTGGTCCTGATGACGGCGGGCCTCGCCCTGCCGTGGCTCCTCCAGCTGTCGGGGCCGCTCGGCTACGGCGGGATGGCCTTCGCGCTCGCGGTGATCGGCTGCGGCGTCGGCATCGCGACGACCGCCGCGTCCGTGACGCTCATGGCCGCCACCCCGGCCGAGCACGTCAGCGGTGCCGCGGCCGTCGAGGAGACCTGCTACGAACTCGGTGCCGCCATGGGCGTGGCCGTCCTCGGCTCCATCGCCACCGCGCTGTACCGCGTGAACCTGCCCGAGCTGGGGCTCGGGGCCGACACCGCGTCGGCCGTGAGCGACTCGATCGGCGAGGCCGCGCGGGTGGCCTCCGAGCTCACGGGGCCGGCCGGCGCCACCCTGCTCGCGCGGGCCGGTGACGCGTTCACCTCCGGGATGACGCCGACGTTCCTGCTGGCGGCCGCGCTGCCGCTGGCCGCCGCGGCGCTCACCTGGGCGAAGATCCCCAAGGGCCTGCGCCCGACGGAGAACGCGCACTGACGCGACGCGTCCCGAGGCACCACGCACTCCGCGGCACACCAACCCCAACTGGCAGCATCCGTCCCTCACTTCACGCCTATCATCGGTGCGACCCCGGATCCCCGTTCCCCACCGGAGCGGGCCCGGGGTCCGCCCATGCTCCACAGCGAGAGGACGACGGAGACGTGAGTTCCATACGCAGGCGCGGCGCCCGCAAGCGCCGCATGGCGATGGCCGCCGCAGGAGCCGCGGCGGCCGTCGTGGCGGGGATCCAGCTGTCGCCCGCAGCCTTCGGCACCGGCGGCGACGAGGAGCCGCGGACCACGCGCCCGGCCGCCGCGCCGGCCGCGCCGTCCCACGCGGAGAAGGCGGACTTCGGCGTCTCGGGCCCGGACGGGACGGCCTTCGAGGACGGGGTCATGACGCTGGAGCCCGCCCGCTCGGCGGCCCCGGCCCGGCGCGCCGCCGCTGCCCCGCACGGCGAGGGCTGGGTGTCGGGCGGCGCGTCCAAGTACCTCGCGACCGGCTACACCATCAAGTTCTACGACAAGAAGGCCGCCGACTGGCTGGCCCCCTACGTCAAGGCGTCCGCGGCCGACCTGAAGCGGGTGACCTCCCTGCCGGTGACCGTCGACACGCGTCCGGTCGGCTGGGACCACGTCCGCCCCAAGGGCGAGATCGTCATCGGCCTGCTGCACCGCCCCTGCGTACCGCCCGCCGACGGCGGTTCGCAGGGCTGGAAGGTCGTCCGTGACGGCTCCGGCAGCAAGAACCTGAGCTGCGGCTTCTACTCCTCGTCCGTCGCCGACACGGTGACCAGCGGGCACGCCTACATCGACGACGAGTTCTTCACCGCGGACGGCGAGCCGGCGCCGTCCATGGGCGCGACGTATCTGCGCAACCACATCAGCCACGAGCTCGGGCACACGATGGGCCTCGCGCACGCCAACCGCAGCGCGGCGCGCGGCGACTGCGTCAAGGGCACGGACTCCGGCCAGTTCCCGGTGATGTGCACGCCCACCAACGCCTACCAGGACAAGCGCGCGGGCACCTACGTCCAGCAGTACGACGTGCAGGGCCTGCGGCACCTGGCCCGCGGCGGCGGCGCAGCCCTGTCCCCGCAGGGCAAGGTCACCGGCATCGGCGCCAAGTGCCTGGACGTCAAGGGCGGCAAGGCGGCCAACGGCACGCAGATCCAGCTCTACAAGTGCAACGGCGGCGTCGCGCAGTCCTGGATCCTCGGCAAGGACGGCACCTTCCGGGCCCTGGGCAAGTGCCTGGACAACTACCGCAACAAGAGCACCAACGGCAACAAGATCAGCCTCTACGACTGCACCGGCGGTGCCTCGCAGCGCTGGTCGGTCAACGCCAGGGGCCAGATCGTGCACGCCGCGTCCGGCAAGGTCCTCGACGTGACGGGCGGCTCCACCGCCAACGGCACCAAGGTCCAGCTGTACACGGCGAACACGAACAAGCGGCAGGTGTGGGTCACGCCCAGGTAGCGCGCGGGGAGCCGCCGGGGCGACGAGGACAGGCGCGGGCGCCTCAGATCAGGAACCGCCACGTCCACCACACGTGGGTGCTCAGCGCGGTGTGGCTCCTGTCCTCCTTGTTCCCCTGCTTCACCAGCGTGGTGCCGATGGCCTTGACGTAGTGGTTCACCTTGGACGTGCCGCTCCAGGCGAACTTGAACGTCATGTCCTTGGCGTCGGGGAGCTGCGCCGGGCCGTGGGTGTCGCCGCAGATCTCCTTCTGCACGCCGAAGGTCTGGCCGCTGGTGCCGGTGAGGCCGACGTTGACGGTGGCGCAACTGCCCTTCAGGTCCGTGTCGTCGGCGGGTTCCCACTTCACGACGTTCTGGGCGCCCCTGTACTTGACGGTGGTCTCCACCCGGGCCATCCGGTAGGTCAGCCACGTGGTCTCCTTGCCCACGGCGGAGTGCGTCATCTCGTCGACGATGTAGCGGCCGTGCTGGGGGCTGTCCTGGTCGAGCTTGCGGACCGCGCAGGCGCGCGAGTCGATCGCGCCGTCCTCGGCGTCGTAGTCGACGCACCAGCTGTCGATGATCTCGGCCGCCCTGCCGTCGCCGAACTCCTCGCGGGCCCGGGCGGGATCGGCGCCCATGGCGACGACCTGTTCGGCGGCCGTGGCGACCCGGTCGCGGTAGGCCGCGCGCAGCTGGGCGTCGCTCTTGCCCCGCATGGGTGTGGACTGGCTGACGTCGACCCGCAGGTCGCGCTCCCCCGCGTCGACGCGGACCTCCGCGCCCCTACGGGTGGCCGTGCGCACGGTCACGCCGCCGCCGCGCCATTCACTGACGTACGTGTCCGGGCTCAGCCGGTCCTGCTTCACCAGGCGGAACCCGTCCGCATCGGGGCCCGTGAGCCGGATGCCCGCCGTGTTCACTGCGGTGGGGGCGGGCGACTCGGCCGCCGGGGCCGGTGCCGTGGCGGCGGCGAGGGCGCCCGCGGCGACGAGGGCCGTGGCGCACAGCGCGGCGCGCGGCCCGTGGCGGTTGCTGCGCTTGCTCATTCCTTGCCCTTCGGCTTGCAGTGGTGGGCGTCGCTCGTGGCGGAGCCGAGCACGACGTCGATCAGTCCGAGACGGTCCTTGAGGTGCAGGGCGTTGACGGTCAGGCCGTGGTCCGCGCCGGGCACGGGCAGCCGTTCGTCGACGACGAGCCTGGCCAGGCCCAGGTCGATCTCGGTGTTCGGTTCGGCGACGACGACCTCCTTGCCCGCGATCTTCAGCGTCAGGCGGGCGCGGCCGCTCGTGCCCTCGCAGGTGCTGGTGGAGACCGCCTCGATCCCGGCGGCCTCGATCACGGGCAGCCCCGGCAGCCCGATCCGCACCCCGGTGGTGGTCGTGGTCGCCGTCGATTTTCCCGGGGCGAGGCTCGTGACGACCTTGGCGCACACGGCGTCGGCGTCCAGCACGAGCGTGCGCACCTCCGCGCCGCACGGCGGCGCGGTGGTGGTGGCCCGCGCGGTGCGGATCCTGCCGGTGTCGGGCTGCGGCGGCAGGTCGAGCTTGGCGAGCAGCAGGTTCACCCGGCCCATGACGCCGTAGGCGCGGCCGGTGGCGTACTGCAGGAGGGCGGTCGCCTCGGCCCGGGACGGCTTGTAGTACGTGTCTCCGGCGAAGGCCGCGTCGACGGGCACGGTGCCCTTGTCGTTCAGCGGCTGGTCGGCCTTGTCGACGGTGCAGGCCGCGGCGCCCTTGGCGTCGCTCTCGCCGGTGCAGTCCTGGCGGTGCGCGCCGGCGCCGAGCCCGAAGCGGACCGGGCGGCCCGGGACCGGCTGGCCCGCGCCGTCCGTCAACGACGCGGCGAGGCGGGCGGGTTCGTCGTTGGCGAGGTGCTTGGTGCCGGTGTAATCGAGCTGGGTCGTCGCCCTGGTGATCCGGAACGCCCGCGAGGTGCCGACGTTGCCCTTCTCGCTCTCCACGCGCACGCTCACCCCGTGCCGGCCGGGCTTGCCCCGCGGCTGCAGCGTGCACGACGCGGTGCCGCCCGCGCCGGTGGTGGCCGTGCACGACCCGTCGCCCACGCTGAAGGTGGCCTTCGCCCCGGAGATCCCGCCGCCGGTGGCGCTGAACTTGGCCGAGACCTTGGTCGGGGCGTTGTACTCGGCCTGGAGCGGGCCCGTGTAGTGGACCATCGGCGGGAGCGGCGCGGCGGTCGCCTGGGGGACCAGGGCCGTGGTCGCGCACACCGCCCCCAGGGCTCCGG
This sequence comes from Streptomyces sp. NPDC025651, assembly GCF_055558735.1. Classification (NCBI taxonomy): domain Bacteria; kingdom Bacillati; phylum Actinomycetota; class Actinomycetes; order Kitasatosporales; family Streptomycetaceae; genus Streptomyces; species Streptomyces sp. NPDC025651. Next base: position 88,043 of record NZ_JBVHLZ010000015.1, on the reverse strand, counting down.
CGGCGGCGAGATGCCGCCCGGTCCGTCCGGGCCGGATTCTGCGCCGTTGCATGCGTACCTCCGTGGAAGGTGAATCACCCCTGGAGCGCCGGGGGTTGAAGTGGAGGTTTCCCCGGACAATCCCGTACGTCACGATTTCAGCGGAAAGACACCCATTCGAATATGGGCACGCGCGTACGAGCTCTCGCGGTTAGGATCACCCCACATCCGGCACCGCCGAGTCGGTACGACCCAGGAGAAGCAAGAACAGTGCAGGTCACGGGGAGGGGCATCGACATGTGGGCCGGCAAGGACGACCTCGTCCTCAGGTCCCGGGAGACCGGCAGGGGCAGGAGGGGCCGCGAGGTGATCAACGAGGAGTACTCGGACTTCGGCGCCGTGCCCAGGATCTCCGCGCCGCCGGCCGACGCGGTCGCCGCCCGGGACGAGTTCATCGCGGCCCAGGCACAGCCGTAACTCCGTGGCCAGCGGCTACAGTCACCACCGTTCAGCCTCGCCCACCTGGGAGAACCTCGGACCATGGCCGTCGACGAACTCGACACCCGCATCCTGCGACTGCTCCTCGAACAGCCCCGCACCAGCCTGCGCGAGTACGCGCGCGTCCTCGGCATCGCCCGCGGCACCCTGCAGGCCAGACTCGACCGCCTGGAGCGGGACGGCGTGATCACCGGCACGGGCCCCTTCCTCTCCCCCGCCGCGCTCGGCCACCCCGTGCTCGCCTTCGTCCACATCGAGGTCACCCAGGGGCACCTGGACGACGTCGGGGACGCGCTCGCCGCCGTGCCCGAGATCATCGAGGCGCACTCGATCACGGGCGGCGGCGACCTGCTGACCCGTGTCGCGGCACGGGACAACGGCCACCTGGAGGACGTCATCCAGCAGCTGATCAAGCTGCCGGGCGTGGTCCGGACGCGTACGGAGATGGCGCTGCGGGAGCGGGTGCCGCACCGGCTCCTGCCGCTGGTCGAGTCGGTGGGCAGGGCGACGGCCACGCGGTCGTGAGCCGGTCCTGACGACCGCCGAGCGCTCGTGAGCTGGGCCTTTGGCATGCTGGAGACATGAGCACCTTCGGTACCACCTCGGTCATCTTCGATCTCGACGGCACACTCGTGGACAGCGAGCCCAACTACTTCGAGGCCTCGCGGGCCCTGCTCGCCGACCACGCGGGCCGCGAGTACACCTGGGCCGACAACGAGCGTTACGTCGGCATCAGCTCCCACGAGACGCTCGCGACGTGGAAGAAGGAGTACGGGATCGAGGCGTCCCATGCCGAGCTGCTCGCCGACCTGGACCGCCGCTATCTGGCGCTGGCCCGCGCCGAGACGCACGTCTACCCGGAGATGCGGAAGCTCGTCGAGCGGCTGCACGACGCGGGCGTGCCGATGGCCGTGGCGTCCGGCTCCTCGCGCGCGGCCATCGGGGCGATCCTGGCCGGCACGGGCCTGGACGCCCAGCTGACCACGTTCGTCTCGGCCGAGGAGGTCCCGCGCGGCAAGCCCGCCCCGGACGTCTTCCTCGCCGCGGCCGCGCTCCTCGGCGCGGAGCCGAAGGACTGCGTGGTCTTCGAGGACGCGGCGCCTGGCGCGGAGGCTGCGCGGGCGGCCGGGATGCGGTGTGTGGCCATCCCCTATGTGGCCGCCCACGCCGATGACCCGGCTTTCGCCGAAGCGGAGTTGCTTGTGCGGGGCGGCCAGCGGGAGTTCACGGCTCAGGCGGCGTTGGATGTGCTTGTGGCTGGCCGCTGAGTCGTCTTTCTGCGGGCTCGATGTGGCTGGTCGCGCGGCTCCCCGCGCCCCTTACGGGGCTCAGGCAGCGCCCGCCACCCGCTCGGGCGTGAGCAGCTCGGCAAGCCGCTCCGGGGGCAACAGCCCCTTCTCCAGCACCAGTTCAGCCACGCCCCGCCCCGTGCTCAGGGCCTCGCGCGCGATCTCCGTCGCCGCGGTGTAGCCGATGTGCGGATTGAGCGCGGTCACCAGACCGATGGACGTCTCCACCGAGGCCCGCAGCACCTCCGTGTTGGCGGTGATGCCCTCCACGCAGCGCTCGGCGAGGGTGTGGCAGGCCGCGCGCAGCGAGGTGATGCTCTTCGCCAGCGAGTGCAGGATGATCGGCTCGAAGGCGTTGAGCTGGAGCTGGCCCGCCTCCGCGGCCATGGTGATGGTGACGTCGTTGCCGATCACCTCGAAGGCGACCTGGTTGACCACCTCGGGGATGACCGGGTTGACCTTGCCCGGCATGATGCTCGAACCGGCCTGCACCGGCGGCAGGTTGATCTCGTTGAGCCCCGCGCGCGGGCCCGAGGAGAGCAGCCGCAGGTCGTTGCAGCTCTTGGAGAGCTTGACGGCGATCCGCTTCAGGACGCCCGACAGGTGCACGAAGGCGCCGCAGTCCTGCGTGGCCTCGACCAGGTTGGCGGCCGTGACCAGCGGCATGCCGGTGATCTCGGCGAGGTGGCGGCGGGCGGTCTCGGCGTATCCGGCGGGGGCGTTGAGGCCCGTGCCGATCGCGGTGGCGCCGAGGTTGATCTCGTGGATCAGCTCGACGGCCTCGGCGAGGCGCATCCGGTCCTCGTCGAGCATCACGGCGTACGCGGAGAACTCCTGGCCGAGCGTCATCGGCACCGCGTCCTGGAGCTGGGTGCGGCCCATCTTCAGGACGTCACGGAACTCCAGCGCCTTTGCCGCGAAGGCGTCCTGCACCACCGACATCGCGCGCAGCAGCCCGTGCACCGCGCTGATCGTCGCGACCTTGACCGCGGTCGGGTAGACGTCGTTGGTGGACTGGCTGAGGTTGACGTCCTCGTTGGGGTGCAGGTGCTCGTACGCGCCCTTGGGGTGCCCGAGGAGTTCCAACGCCCGGTTGGCGACGACCTCGTTGGCGTTCATGTTGGTGGAGGTGCCCGCGCCGCCCTGGATGACGTCGACGACGAACTGGTCGTGCAGACGCCCCCCGCGGATTTCCGCGCAGGCGGCGGCGATGGCGTCGGCCTTGGCCTTCGGGAGCAGACCGAGCTCCTCGTTGGCCCGGGCGGCGGCCTGCTTGACGGCGGCGAGCGCGTCGATCAGCTGCGGGTACACGGAGATCGGGATGCCCGTGATGGGGAAGTTCTCGGTGGCCCGCAGGGAGTGGATGCCCCAGTAGGCGTCCGCGGGGACATCACGATCGCCGAGCAGATCGTGCTCACGACGAAGGGCGGGTACAGAAGCGGTACTCATGGTGCTTGCTTGTTTCTCTTCCGGGGCCGAAGCGCCCCGTGAGGGGCGCGGGGAACTGCGCGACCAGCCACAACGGCCCCGCAGACAAACACGATCAGGCAGCGGCGGCCTCACCCGAAGCCACGGCCGCACCGACGACGTGACGCAAGGCTTCGACCCGCTCCCCCGGGCCGGAGGCCGAGAGCAGGGCCGCGAGCACCGCGGTCCGCGCCTGCCCCGCCCGCAGCGTCCCCGTGAGCACCGCTCCGGCCGCCGCGAGGTCGACCGCACCGCCGTGCGTGTAGATCTCGGTGACGGGGCCGGCGGGGACACGGGTGGTGAGGGCGACCAGGACGCCCTTGTCGATGGCGGCGGTGACGGCGCGGACGAACTCGGGGGTCGCGTTGCCCGCGCCGGTGGCGACGAGCACGACGCCCTGGGCGCCCGCCGCGACCGCCGTCTCCACGAACAGCGGGTCGGCGTCCACGTGGTGCATGACCATGTCGATGCGCGGCAGGGTCACCGCCGCGGAGGGCAGCGGCAGCGGCGCGGGGCGCTCCGGGCGGTGCAGTATCGAGACCTTGCCGAAGCCGACCTTGCCGACCTGCGGTCCGGAGGGGTCGGCGAAGGCGTCGGCGGCCAGGGTCTGGGTCTTCACGGTGCCGCGTGCGGCGTGCACCTTGCCGTCGAAGACGACGAGGACACCGAGGTCGCGGACGGTCGCGGCGGTGAGCAGCGCGTCGTAGAGGTTGCCGGGCCCGTCGCCGTCCTCGGCGCCGAGCGGCTTCTGGGCCCCGGTGAAGACCACGGGGCGGGGGTCGTCGTGGTGGAGGTCGAGCAGGAAGGCGGACTCCTCCAGGGTGTCCGTGCCGTGGGTGACGACGATGCCGTCGACGCCGGGGTCGGCGAGCACCTCGTGCACGGTGCGCAGCAGGGTGAGCTGCTGGGCGGAGGTCAGGCGCGGGCTGTTCACGTTGAACAGGTCGATGACCTCGGAGGATATGCCCTGGGGCAGCGCGGCCGTGGCGAGCACCTCGCGGCCGGGGGCGTCGGCGGCGAAGCCGGTGCCCTGCCAGCGGCTCGCGATCGTCCCGCCGGTGCTGATGACGACGATCCGTCGCGCCTGTGCTCCCACGTCTGCGTACCTCCCAGGAATCCCGAGGCCCATCAGCCTCCCGAGTGGTGGCCGACCTCAACGCAACGATAGATCGAACGCGGCGCAATGTGCTTGCCAAGATCTGACGCCTCCGCAATGTGCGTGGTGGATAATTGCGCCATGGACGACATCGACCGTAACATCTTGCGCGAGCTGCAGAACGACGGGCGACTGACCAACCAGGAGCTGGCCCAGCGGGTCGGCCTGAGCGCGTCGCCGTGCATGCGGCGGGTGCGCCAGCTGGAGCTCGACGGGGTGATCCAGGGGTACCGCGCGGTCGTCGACCCGGCGGCCGTCGGCCGCGGCTTCGAGGTGCTCGTCTCGATCGAGGTGCGGCGCGACCGCGAGACGGTCGAGGCGTTCGAGGAGGCGCTCCAGGACATCCCCGACGTGATCGAGGCGCACCGCCTGTTCGGGAGCCCCGGCTGCCTGCTGCGCATCGCCGTCGCGGACCTCGCCGCGTACGAGAGGCTCTGGATCGAACGGCTCACGGCACTCGCGGGGGTCACGGAGGTCAACTCCCAGATCATCATGAAGCGGATCAAGGAACCCAAAGGCCTCCCGGTGGACGACTGAGCCGCCCCGACACCCGCCCCCACACCGTCAACTCCCCTTTGGTACAGACCTATTGACGGCTGGTCCAGGCCAGCCTAGGTTGACGCATCGCACCACGCACGCCTCCAGGTCCCCCTCCCCCTCCCCCACCGCACCCAGGGAGCACAGCGTGATCGGTCGGACGTTACGCCTGCTGGGGTCCGCCCTGGCACTGGTCTGTGTCGCACAACTGCCGGCCGCCGCGGCCGCCCCGGACGCCGCGTCGCCCGCGCCGCGGGCCGACACCTGCGCCCTCAAGCCGAAGCCCGCGGGCAAGGTGCTCCAGGGGTACTGGGAGAACTGGGACGGCGCCGCCAACGGCGTGCACCCGCCGTTCGGCTGGACCCCCATCACCGACTCCCGCATCCGCGAGCACGGCTACAACGTGATCAACGCGGCCTTCCCCGTGATCCGTTCGGACGGCACCGTCCTGTGGGAGGACGGCATGGACGCGACGGTGAAGGTCGCGACGCCCGCCGAGATGTGCCAGGCCAAGGCCGACGGCGCGACCATCCTGATGTCCATCGGCGGCGCGGCGGCCGGGATCGACCTGAGCTCGCCCGCCGTCGCGGACCGCTTCGTCGAGACGATCGTGCCGATCCTGAAGAAGTACAACTTCGACGGCATCGACATCGACATCGAGACCGGCCTCGTGGGCAGCGGCAACATCAACCAGCTCTCGCCCTCGCAGTCCAACCTGATCCGCATCATCGACGGCGTGCTCGCCCGCATGCCCGCGGGCTTCGGCCTCACGATGGCCCCCGAGACGGCGTACGTCACCGGGGGCAGCGTCGTCTACGGCTCCATCTGGGGCGCGTACCTGCCGATCATCAAGAAGTACGCGGACAACGGCCGCCTGTGGTGGCTCAACATGCAGTACTACAACGGCAGCATGTACGGCTGCTCCGGCGACTCCTACTCCGCGGGCACCGTCCAGGGCTTCACCAAGCAGACCGACTGCCTCAACAAGGGCCTGGTCATCCAGGGCACCACCATCAAGGTCCCCTACGACAAGCAGGTCCCGGGGCTCCCGGCCCAACCGGGCGCGGGCGGCGGCTACATGGCGCCGAACCTGGTGGCCCAGGCGTGGAACACGTACAACGGCGGCCTGAAGGGCCTCATGACGTGGTCGATCAACTGGGACGGCTCGAAGGGGTGGACGTTCGGTGACAACTTCAAGCGTCTGACGGGGCGTTGAGCGACCGCCCCTGACCGCGCCGGTGCCCTGTTCTGTCGTCGCACCGAAGCACTGCCGTCCCGTCGCTACGCTGTGCCGCAGGCGAAGCGCGAGAGGGCATGGTGCGGCGATGTCTCAACTTCCCGTTCCGAGGGCGGTCCACACGGTCAGAGCTGCTGTCGTCCTGGGGATCGCCCTCGTCGTCGCCCTCGACATCGCCTTCAGGGGGACGCACCCCGGGGTCGTGGCGGCCCTGGCCGGTGTCTCGGCGCTGCCCCTGTTCCTTCCCGCCCCGCGGCGCCGGTCCCTCCTGACCGGCGCCGCGGCGTTCGGGGCGACGCTGCTGCTCGGCATGGACCACTGGCGCGACCGGCCGATCGTCATCGGGGCGACCCTGGTCAACATCGTTCTGCTCACCGTCCTCGCGCGCTGCCTCGGCCGGCCCTCCGCCCCCTGCCCGGCCGAGGCGGCCGAACCCGACCACCTGCGCAACGCCTCCTCGTGGATCGGGAACGTACGCGTCGAGATGCGCGCCCTGCCCGCCGACGCCGAGGGGAGGATGACCGCCGACTTCTGCGACCTGCGGCCCACCGCGTTCGGCGTGCGCCTCCTGGTCGTGGACTTCATGGGCAAAGGCGCCGGGACCCAGGAGAAGGCCGCGAGCCTGCTCTACCAATGGGCCAGGACCGCGGGCGAGACACCCGGCCTCGCGGAGTCGGCCCGGCGCCTGGACACCCTGCTCGCCAAGGACGACCTGTTCGCCAAGGCCCTGCTCATCGCCGTCGCCGACGACGGCACCACGACCCTGCTCTGCTGCGGCCACCCGCCGCCGCTGGTCGTGGCGGACGGCATCGCGCACCCGCTCAGCCTCGTCTCGCTGCTGCCCCCGCTCGGCCTCTTCGACCTGGTCGACCACGACATCCCGATCTACGCCACCACGGTCCGGCTCACACCGGGCCGCCGCCTGCTCCTGCACACCGACGGCGCGAGCGACACCCCCGACGCCAAGGGCACCCTCTACCCCCTCGCATCGCGCGCGGGAGCCCTGGACGCCCTCGACCCCGGTGTGTGCCTGGACCGGATGGCGGGCGAGCTGAGGGAGCACATCGGCGCGTGGGCCAGGGACGAGGCGCTCCTGCTCATGATCGAGTGCGCCCCGAGGGCCGCGGCGTCCGTGGCCCCCGGGTCCCCCGCCGCCCCCTGCGGAGGGGACGCCGCGGACGCGGCCGCGTAGCTCCCGACGCGACGGTTCGGGACCTTCGGCCCCTGGTCCGACGGGCAACCGCCGTTTACCTTGGGGGCGATCGCGTCCCTGTCGCATCACATGCGAAGCCTGAGGAGAGGAGGCGGGAACCGTGGACCAGAGTCCGAGTCCGAGTCGCAGCCGACTCCTGAACACCCTTCACCCGTCTCCTCGCGGTACGCGCTGACGCCTCCCGCGTCCCTTCGCGCTGCCGCGCCGCCCCTTCGGGAGGTGCCCTCATGGCGTACATCGTCTTCGCCCACAAGCCCGCCGTCCGCTTCGCCCGCCACGTCGCCCTGATCTGGCGCCGCCTCGCGGACGCGCCGCTCGACAGCAGCACCGTCTGCGTCACGCGCCCGACCGCCCCCGGCTCGCGGACCTGCCTGCGGCAGGCGGACCGCAGGCGGCCGCGCGCCAGGAACCGCCGCTGAGCGGGGCGGCCGTTGCGACCACGGCCCGCCGCGCGGCCTCGGCCAGCGCCCGCCGGTCGGCGCCGACGAGCGGATCGTGGACCGTGACCCGGGCGGTCAGGTCGGCCGCGGCCGCCACCCTGCGCAGCGAGGCGGTGAAGTCCTCCTCGCCCAGGAAGGCGGCCGCGGTGACGGCGGCGCCGCCCTGCCGGTACTCGACCGTCACGGGGCGCACCGGTGCGCCCGCGTCCACCGCAGCCTGGAAAGCGGCCCGCCGGAAGCCGCCGCCCGTCGCGGAGCACCACGTCGTCGCCTGGGGAAAGACCAGGACGGACGTGCCGCCCCGCAGGTCCCGCGCCAACTCGGCCACGGCGCGGGGCAGTCGGCGCGGGCTGCCGTCCCTGTCGATGAACCGTGTCCCCACCCGCCGGGACAGCGTGCCGATCAGCGGCCACCGGCCCACCTCGCGCTTGGCGAGGACGCTCACCGGCTCGACGGCGAGCAGGGCGACGGCGTCGAGCCAGGAGATGTGGTTGGCCACGACGAGCGTGCCCACGCCGCGGTCGCGCGCGCTCAGCCGTGCGGCACGCGCCACCTCCAGGCGCACCCCGAGCGCGCGCAGGACGGCGTGCGCCTCGGCCCGCAGGACCTGGGGCTCGGCGAGCCGCTCGCCCCGCGCCACGGCCCGGGTCAGGGTGTACGTCAACGCGGCGTACCTGCGGGCGAGTTCACCCAGCGGCACGCGTGCGTCCGGCTCCGCCGCGCAGCTCGCGGGGCAGCCGCGGTCGACCGTCCAGGGGCCCCTCACGCGTGCGCCCCGAGGAAGTAACGGCGGTGGCGCGCGCTGAGCCGCTCCATGTCGAGGAGCACGAAGAAGTCGGCGACGTCGAAGTCGGTGTCGTGTGCGGGGGCACCGCAGATCCATGCGCCGAGGCGGAGGTAGCCGCGCAGCAGGGGCGGCATGTCGGCGTACGTCGGGCGCTCCGGCACCGGGCCCGTGGGCGTCCAGGGGCGCCGGGGGTGGACCCGGAGTTCGGGCGGCGCGGCGTGCTTGGCGGTGCCGAGCAGCCAGGCCCCGGCCGCCGCCCGGCCGCCGTCGGCCAGCGGCACGGAGGCGCAGCCCGCCAGGTGGCGGTGGCCGGAGAGCAGGACGTAGCGGGCGAGCGCCGACCACATGAGGTTGATGACGGCGCCGGAGCGGTGGTCGGGGTGCACGCAGGAGCGGCCCGCCTCCACGGTGGAGGACCGCAGGCCGCCGAGCGCGCGCAGGTCGAACTCACCGTCGGAGTAGGACCGTTCGGTGCGCCCCGGGGGAAGCAGCCGGTAGGTGCCGACGACGTCGCCGGTCGAGGTGTCGGTGACGACGAGGTGGTCGGCGAGGTCGTCGAAGGCGTCGATGTCGTGGCCGGGCAGGGGGGTGTCGAGACGCGCGCCCATCTCCTGTGCGAAGACGCGGTGGCGCAGCCGCTGGGCGGCCCTGATCTGTTCGGGGGTGTCCGCGATGGAGGTGACGTACGAACCGGTGTCCGTCGGAACGAGCGATGTCGAGGCCATGACAGTTCCGTTCTCGGTACGGTGGGGACGACGGTGCGTTCAGCACCGTGACGGCACCGGCTGAACTGCGCCCTTCAGGAGCGCGTCGGCCGTACGTCGGGCGTACGTCGAGATCGGGCCGCCCGCCTCGCGGAGGCGCGGAGCCGCCATTGACCCGCTTCGCCCTTTGGCCGTACAAACGCGGCATGCCACCTCCCCTCCCCCTCGCCGGCATCACCGTCGTCAGCCTGGAGCAGGCCGTCGCCGCGCCCTTCGCCACCCGGCAGCTCGCCGATCTCGGGGCCCGCGTCATCAAGGTCGAACGTCCGGGCGGCGGCGACTTCGCGCGGCGGTACGACACCACGGTGCACGGCCAGGCCAGCTACTTCGTCTGGCTGAACCGCTCCAAGGAGTCCCTCACCCTCGACCTCAAGTCGGCACAGGGCCGGCAGATCCTCGCCGAACTCCTTTCGGGCGCCGACGTGTTCGTGCAGAACCTCGCCCCCGGCGCCGCCGCCCGCATGGGCCTTCGCCCCGAGGAGCTGCAGGCCCGCCACCCGTCCCTGATCCCCTGCACCGTCAGCGGCTACGGCACGGAAGGCCCCTGGGCCGAGCGCAAGGCGTACGACCTGCTCGTGCAGTGCCAGACCGGGCTGCTCCAGCTCACCGGAACGCCCGAGGAGGCGGTGCGCGTGGGCATCTCGGTGGCCGACATCGCGGGCGGCATGTACGCCTACAGCGGCATCCTCTCCGCCCTGTTCACCCGCGCGACGACCGGCCGCGCGCCCACCGTCGAGGTCTCCCTCTTCGACGCCCTCGCCGAGTGGATGAGCCAGCCCGCCTACTACACGCGCTACGGCGGCACCCAGCCGCCCCGCGTCGGCGCCCGGCACGCCACGGTCGCGCCGTACGGCCCGTTCACCGCCGCCGACGGCAAGGACGTGCTGCTCTCCGTGCAGAACGAGCGCGAATGGGCCGCCCTGTGCCGGGAGTTCATCGGCCGCCCCGAGCTGGCGGACGACCCGCGGTTCGCCACCGGGGCCGACCGCGTGGCGCACCGCGACGCCCTCGACGCGATCATCTCCGTACGCTTCCGTGAACTCGGCGGCGAGGAGGCGATGAAGCTCCTGGACCGCACCGGCATCGCCAACGCCGGGGTCAATTCCGTGCACGAGTTCCTCGACCACCCGGTGCTCACCGAGCGCGGACGCTGGCGGGACATCCAGGTGCCGGGCACCGACGAGCCCGTGCAGGCGCTGCTGCCCCCGGCCGCCCTCTCCGGAGTCGTCCCGCGCATGGATCCGGTGCCGGAGGCGGGCGAGCACACCGACGCGATCCTCGCCGAGCTGGGCCGCGGCCCCGACGACATCGCACGGCTGCGCGCGGAAGGGGTGTGCCGGTGAGCGCCCTTGACACCCTGCCGCCCGACGAGCAACTCGTCGTCGCGACCGTACGGGACTTCGTCGACCGCCGGGTCCGGCCCGTCGTACGCGAGTTGGAGCACACCGACACCTATCCCGAGGAGCTCATCGAGGGGATGAAGGAGCTCGGCGTCTTCGGGCTCGCCGTGCCCGAGGAGTTCGGCGGCACCCCCGTCTCCACGTCCTGCTACGTCCTGGTCACCGAGGAGCTGGCGCGCGGCTGGATGAGCCTGGCGGGCGCGATGGGCGGCCACACGGTCGTCGCGAAGCTCCTCGGGCACTTCGGCACCGAGGAGCAGAAGCGCCGCTGGCTGCCCCGCATGGCCTCCGGCGAGGTGCGCGCCACGATGGCGCTGACCGAACCGGGCGGCGGCTCGGACCTGCAGGCGCTGCGCACCGTCGCGCGCCGCGCCGACGACGGGGACGGGTACGTCGTCGACGGCGCGAAGACCTGGATCACCAACTCCCGCCGCTCCCGGCTGATCGCGCTGCTGTGCAAGACCGACCCGTACGCCGAGCCGCGCCACCGCGGCATCTCGGTGCTGCTCGTCGAGCACGGCCCCGGCCTGACCGTCTCGCGCGACCTGCCGAAGCTCGGCTACAAGGGCGTGGAGAGCTGCGAGCTGTTCTTCTTCGGCTACCGCGCACCGGCCGACGCGCTGCTCGGCGGGGTCGAGGGCAAGGGCTTCGGGCAGATGATGAAGGGCCTGGAGACCGGGCGGCTGCAGGTCGCGGCGCGTGCGCTCGGCGTGGGGCGCGCCGCGTTCGAGGACGCGCTGCGCTACGCCCAGGAGCGGGAGTCGTTCGGGGTGCCGATCTGGCAGCACCAGTCCATCGGCAACTACCTCGCGGACATGGCCACTTCGCTGTCGGCGGCCCGTCAGCTCACCCTGCACGCGGCGCGCGAGGCGGACGCGGGGCGGCGCGTCGACATGGAGGCGGGCATGGCCAAGCTCTTCGCGTCGGAGACGGCCATGCGGATCACGCTGGACGCGGTCCGCGTCCACGGCGGCAACGGCTACTCCACGGAGTTCGACGTCGAGCGCTACTTCCGCGACGCGCCGCTGATGATCGTGGGCGAGGGGACCAACGAGATCCAGCGCAATGTGATCGCCCGTCAACTGGTCGCGCGCGGCGGCCTGGACGGCTGAACCTCGGGGGGTCTCCGTGTCCGTTCGGGGTGACAGCGCCTACGCCCGCCTGGCCCGCGAGCTGCGCGAGGCGATCCTGCGGCACGACTTCCCCGAAGGCGTGCGGCTGCCCACGGAGGCCGAAATCGCGGCGGCCAACGGCGTGAGCCGCCAGACGGTGCGGCGGGCCTTCCAGGACCTGGTGGCGGAGGGCCTGGTGGACCGGGCCCCGGGCCGCGGCACGTTCGCGGCGCGCCGACACGACCGCTACGTGCGGCAGTTCGGTTCGGTCGAGGATCTGATGGCGCTGTCCCTCGACACGACGATGCGGCTCGTCTCGCCGCTGCGCCGCGCGGCCGACCGCGACGCGGCGGGACGGCTGCGGCTCGGCACCGACCAGGTGGACAGGGCCGTGCTCCTGCGACTGCACGAGAACGCCCCGCTCTGCCTGACGACCGTGTTCCTGCCGCCCGAGGTCGGCGAACTCCTCGCCGGCCTGCCGGAGTTGACGAAGAGGGGCACGGTCGGCAGGTCGACGGTGATCGGCCTGCTCGACGGGCGGCTCCCGCACCCCGTCGCCGAGGCGGAACAGAGCGTGACAGTCGCCCTCGCGGACGCGGAGGCGAGCGCCCGCCTCGGCTGCCCGCCCGCGCATCCGCTGCTGCGCATCGACCGGCTGTACGTCAGTACGGCGGGGCGCCCCGTCGAGCTGGCGGTCAGCCGCTTCCTGCCGGAGCGCTACGCGTACCGGGTGCGACTGCGGCGCCGCCCCTCCTGAGGACCCGCCCCTCCTGAGACTGCCGCCCCTCCTGAGGTTCAGGCGGCGACGCCGAGCCCCTCGACGACGACCGCGCCGGGCAGCCCGGCGAAGACCTTGCCCGGCACGATGAGCTTGCCGCGCCGGCCGCCGCTGCCGACCAGGACGTGCGGCAGGTCGGCGACGGCCGCGTCCACCAGCAGCGGCCACGCGGCGGGCAGCCCGATCGGCGTGATGCCGCCGTACTCCATTCCGGTCTCCCCCGTCGCCGTCTCCATCGGCGCGAACGACGCCTTGCGCACGCCGAGTTGGCGGCGGACGACTCCGTTCACGTCCACCCGTGTCCCGGACAGCACGACGCACGCGGCGAGCGTGGTCTCACCGCCGCGCTTGCCCGCGACGACCACGCAGTTGGCGGACCGGGAGAGCAGTTCGGGGCCGTAGTGCTCCAGGAAGGTGGCCGTGTCGGCCCACTCCGGCTCGGTGTCGACGTGGATCAGCTCGTCGGCCGGCACCGGCCCGCTCCAGCCGCGTACGGCGTCCGCGACGGACGGGACGAGCAGGTCGAGGGCTTCGGGAGCGGTGCGGACGACGTCGAAATCACCGAGAGGAGCACGCATGGCGGCACGCTAACAGGCGTCAGTAGGAGGCCGCGTGGGCGGGCGGCACCGAGACGGACATGGTCATCTCCACCGGCTCGGCGCCCTTGTTGTGGTAGCCGTGCGGGACATCGGCCTCGAAGGTGGCGGCCGTGCCCGCGGGGACGGAGTGCTCCACACCGTCGACGACGAGGGTCAGTTCGCCCCGCGCGACGTGCAACAGCTCGACGGTGCCCGGCGGATGGGCGTCCGAGTCGCTGCCCTCGTCCGGCATCAGGTGCCAGGACCACAGCTCGAAGGGTCCACGCGCCTCGGTCCCCACCAGGAGCGTGGTGCTGCTGCCGGCCTCCGTGGACCACATGCGCACCGCCTGCTCCGGCGGCACGAGCCGTACGTGCGAGCCCTGTTCGTAGTCGAGCAGGGTGGTGATGCTGACGCCCAGCGCGTCGGCGAGCTTCACCGTGATGCCCACGCTGGGGTTGGTCCTTGCCTGCTCGATCTGGATGATCATGCCGCGGCTGACGCCGGCGCGGGCCGCCAGGGCGTCGAGGGTGAAGCCCCTTTCGTTGCGCCACCGTCTGAGGTTGCGCGCGAGGGACTGGGTCAGCTGGTCGAGGTCCGACACATTCCGTCCAATATTCTGGATACAGGGTTCAACACACTGTACTGCGCATCCGTGCCCCGTCAGGGGCGCGGGGAACTGCGCGACAAGCCACGAATCACCCGCACCCGAAAAGCAGCCCCAGTCATCCCTCGCCCAATTCCCCCAGGGCAAGCAACTGTTCCGGCGTGACCCCCTCAGGAATCGGCACAGGCGCAGGCGTGCGCAGAGGCGGCTGCCAGCCCCGCTCCGCATCCCACGTCCGCACCACCCGCGCGGGCGCCCCCGCCACCACGGCGTGATCGGGCACCTCGCCCCGGACGACGGCGCCCGCGGCGACCACCACGTTCCGCCCGATCCGCGCCCCCGGCAGGATCACCGCCCCCGTACCGATCCAGCAGCCGGGCCCGATCTCCACCGGCTCCATCCGCGGCCACTGCTTGCCGATGGGCGTGTGCGGGTCGTCGTACGAATGGTTGGTGGAGGTCACGTACACATAGGGACCGAAGTAGCAGTCGTCGCCGATGGTCACCGCCGTGTCGGCGATGACGTGACTGCCGCGCCCGAGCACGACCCCGTTGCCGATCCGCAGGATCGGCTCGGGCCCGAGGTCGAGGTCCGGCATCATCCCCGCGGTGAGCGTCACGTGCTGGCCCACGATGCAGTGGTCGCCGAGCCGGATCCACGGCTCGCCGAAGACCGTGCCCTGCGGGAAGGCCAGCTTCGTGCCCTCACCGATCGCGCCGAACCGCAGCCGCCCCGGATGCTCCGCGGTGACCGCGCCCGTGCGCTGCACCCACTCCCAGCCCGCGTGGACGGCACGCTGCGCCAGGCGACGCGGCCCGGCGGCGAGAGATGAGAACGTGTTCCTGTTCTTCGGCACGCGCTCACGTTACTCAGCGCCCCGGTGGAGCGCAGGCCGTCGCGCTGTGATCTTCACCCCACGCGGCGGCACGGACCGCCGGGTCCCGTACGGTGCCGTCAGGCGTGACGACGTACACAAGAGGGAGACATCCGATGGGCCACGAGGCACTGATCACCGGCATCGGCGGCAAGCACCCCAAGATCGATCAGGACGCCTTCACCGCGCCGACGTCCGTCGTGCTCGGCGAGGTGACCCTGCACGCCGGGGCGAGCGCCTGGTACGGGGCGGTGCTGCGCGCCGACTGCGGCCCCATCGTGGTGGGCGCCGACAGCAACATCCAGGACAACTGCACCCTGCACGTCGACCCGGGCTTCCCCATCACGATCGGCGAGCGCGTCTCGGTGGGGCACAACGCCGTCCTGCACGGCTGCACCGTCGAGGACGACAGCCTGGTCGGCATGGGCGCCACCGTCCTCAACGGCGCGGTGATCGGCGCCGGTTCACTGGTCGCGGCCCAGGCGCTCGTGCCCCAGGGCATGCAGGTGCCCCCGGGCTCGCTCGTCGCGGGCGTGCCCGCCAAGGTGCGCAGGCAGCTCACGGACGAGGAGCGCGAGGGCATCTCCCTGAACGGCACGCTGTACGTCGAGCTCGCCAAGGCCCATCGCGACGCGCACGCCGCGGAGTGAGTCAGTCGGCGGCGGGCACGGGCTGCGGCTCGGCCACCGTGATCGTCGCGGCCTCGGCCTCCGCCGCCGCCTTCTTGGCCCGCCGCTTGACGAACAGCATCGAGCCGACACCGATCAGCACGGCGATGCCGAGCCCCACGTACGAGAACCGCTTGAGCCAGTCCTCCGCGACCACGCCGATGTAGTAGATGACGGCGGTGGTGCCGCCCGCCCAGACGATGCCGCCGAGGACGTTGGCAATCAGGAACTTCCAGTACGGCATGCGCAGGACGCCCGCGAGCGGCCCGGCGAAGATGCGGAGCAGGGCGACGAAGCGGCCGAAGAAGACCGCCCACATGCCCCACTTCTGGAAGGACCGCTCGGCGGTCGCCACGTTCGCGGCGCTGAAGTGCTTGGGGAACTTCCGCTCCAGCCAGGCGAGCAGCGGCCGTCCGCCCTTGCGCCCGATGGCGTACCCGATGGAGTCGCCGATGATGGCACCCGCGGTGGCGCAGGCCCCCAGGATCACCGGATTGAGCTCGCCGTGCTGGGAGGACAGGAGCGCCGCGGAGACCAGGACGATCTCACCGGGCAGCGGGATGCCCAGGCTCTCCAGTCCGATGACGAGGCCCACCAGCGCGTAGATACTGACGGCTGGTACGTGCTCCAGCCACTCCTGGACGTGCAACGCCGGTTCCTCCCGTGGTTCGAATTGCCAGTGCCCGGCGTGCGCGCCCCCCCCTCGGCCGCGCACGCCGGGCAGCCTACCCGGCTGCGATCACCTGGCCGGAACGGCGTCCCAGAGATCGCACCGGTGTTCGTCGCCCACGGTCGTGCTGATCGCGGTCCCGCCGGCCGAGGCGGTGCGCAGCGAGAGCACCCGTCCTGGCCGCTCCCGCTGGTCGGGCGCGGTCGGCCCGCCGTCGGCGCGCGGCACTCCGTCGCGGATGAAGGAGCCCCAGTACCGGACCATCTGCCGTGAGAGCGCCCGCTGTTCGGCGTTCAGCGGCGTCGGCAGGCCGAAGTGCTTGAAGAGGTACTGGACTTCGTTGACGTGCGTCGCGCCGAAGTCGAAGTCGGTGCCCAGCTCGCGCAGTGACGCAAAGGGCGGCGAGGTGCGGTCCGCGAACTCGTAGGCGTAGACGGGCCCGCGGGCCGCGAGCGCGGTGTTCAGGCGCAGCGCCGGGCAGGCGAACGACCGGTCCCCGACCGCCGCGCCGTAGGCGTGCGTCGGCGAGGCGTGCTCCGCGAGCGGGTAGGCGGCGCGGACACGGCCGCCGAGTTCGGGCCCGTAGGCGTCGGTGAGCGCCCGCGGGTACTGCTCGGCGGTGAGCGGCTCGCCCTGCCCGTCGTACCGCGAGAAGGCGTAGAGGCTTCCTTCGTCGCTGTTCGCGCCGTTCAGGACGGGCACGCGGGCGGCGCCGCCGTTCGCGTACGCCTCCCCCGGCTGCCTCGGCAGGAAGGCGCCGCCGACGACCGGGCCCCAGTCGAAGCCGGCCTGCGCGGCGAGGATGTCCTCGGCGGGCTTGGCGCGCAGGCAGGCGAGCGCCGTCCTCGGGTCCGGGCAGCCCGCCTTCTTCGCGAAGGCCGCACCGTCGCGGGTGGCGCGCTCGCGCGCGCGGCCCGCGCAGTCGCCGTACGCGCCGCTCTCCACGATGCCCGCGCGGTAGAGGCCGCGGGCGGTGGGCGAGGCGATCAGGGTGCACACGGAGCGGCCGCCCGCGGACTCGCCCGCGATGGTCACGCGGTCGGCGTCGCCGCCGAACCGGCCGATCTCGGCCCGCACCCAGCGCAGGGCGGCCTGCTGGTCGAGGAGGCCGTAGTTGCCCGATACCCCGTCGGACGCCTCGCCGTCGAGCCCGTCGGCCCCCTCGGTGGCGAGGAAACCCATGGCGCCGAGACGGTAGTTGACGGTCACGACGACCGTGCCGGTGCGGCGGGCGAAGGTGTCGGGCACGATGTCCTCGCCCGCGCCCGCGGTCAGCCCGCCACCGTGCAGCCACACCATCACGGGGCGCTTGTGCGCGCCTCCGTGGCCCTCGGGGGCGTAGACGTTGAGGGACAGGCAGTCCTCGGTGTGACTGGGGTTCTCGTAGCCCGGGTCCCAACTGGCGCTCTGTACGCAGCGGTTGCCGAACGCCGTGGCCTGACGCACCCCGTCCCACGGCTCGGCGGGCCGCGGCTCCTTCCAGCGCAGGTCGCCGACGGGTCGGCGCGCGTACGGAATCCCGAGGAACTGCCGTCCCTCGGCGGTGGATTCGCCGCGGATCCAGCCCGCCCGGGTGCGCACGAGCGTGCCGCCGTCCACGTCGGTCGTGGAGCTCTCGGCCGCGGAGCCGGCCGCCCCCGCCGGCTGCGGCACGAGGGTGGCCGCGGCGGCCGCCGCCAGGACGGCGGCGACCGACGCGGCGCGCCGTATCCGGCTCCTGCCCCGCCTCGCGCCCGCCCTGCTCCCTCTGCTCGCCCTGTTCCCTCTGCTCGCCCTGCTTCTTCTCATCAACCGGCTCCCTTGATGTCGATGCTCGCGGAGAGGATCACGTCACGTGCGGAAGTGCCCACTTGGACGGTTCGACGGCCGGTGCCGAGCACCCAGCCGGGGAGCTTCACGTCCCACGCCGACAGGGTCCGCTCGTCGACGCGCACGGTGACGCGCCGCCGCTCCCCCGCCCTCAGCTCGATCCGCCGATAGCCGGCGAGCACCCGCGCCTGTTTCATCCGCAGGTCGGGAGAGGGCCCGAGGTACACCTGCGCGACGCTCACCCCGTCGCGCACCCCCGTGTTGCGCACGACGAAGCTCACGTCGACGCCGGGCCCGGAGACGCGACGCACCGTCAGATCCGTGTAGGAGAAGGTGGTGTACGACAGGCCGTGCCCGAAGGGGAAGAGCGGCCGCACCCCTTCGGCGTCGTACCAGCGGTACCCGACGTGGATGCCCTCCGAGTACTCCTCGACGCCGTCGACCCCCGGATAGCGTCGCGGATTCCCTGCCGTCGGATGGTGCTGGTCGTCCACCGGGAAGGACTGGGTGAGCCGTCCTCCGGGGTCGCAGTCCCCGAACAGGACGGCGGCGGTGGCGGCCGCGCCCTCCTGCCCGGGGTAGTACATCTGCAGCACGGCGGCGGTCCGCTCCAGCCACGGCATGGAGGTGGCCGACGAGGTGTTCAGGACCACCGTGGTGCGCGGGTTGGCGGCGGCCACCGCCCTGATCAGCGCCTCCTGGTGGCCGGGCAGGGCGAGCCGGGTGCGGTCCTGGCCCTCGGTGGCGTCCTCGTACGCGAACAGGACGACGCTGTGCGCGCCGCGCGCCGCCCGCACCGCCTCGGCGACGTCCGCCGCGCGCGTGGCTCCGGTGACGCGGCGGATCCGGAACGTCTGGCCGTGCTCGCCGCCCTTCGCCTTGATCGTCAGCCGGTGCACGCCGCGCGTGAGGACCTCGGTCGCGCGGCGCACCTGCAGCCCGTCGGGGGCGGTGGAGACGAGGCCGCCGGAGAAGAACTCACCGATGCCGGGCACCGGCGGGAAGAGTTCGGCGCCGTCCAGTTCGACCTTGGGCCGCTCGCCCGAGTAGTGGATGACGAACGTCCACTCGTCGGGCTCGTCGAGCGTCAGGGTCCCTTCGTACGTCCACTCCCTGCCCGCGGCGACCTCCTGGCCCTCCGGGTCGAGGCCTGCGCCGAGCGCCGCCTCGGGGATCGCCCTGCCGTAGAGGTCCTCGCCCAGTGCGTACGTGACCCGGGCGCCGCGCCCGGCGCGGGCGGTGATGGCGTCGAGCGGGCTCTCCGCGCGGTCGGGGATCACATGGGCGCTGCCGCCGCCGCTGACGAACGGATGGCGGCCGGTGGGCCCGACGACGGCGATGTCACGGGCGGCTCGGCCCGTCAGCGGCAGGGCCCCGTCCACGTTGCGCAGCAGGGTGGCGCCGGCCTTGGCGACGTCGAGGGCGACGACGGCGCCGGCCGCGGGGTCGCGCTCCGGGCGCCGCGGCGGCTTGCCTTCGAGCAGCCCGAACCGCTCCATGACGCCGAGGATCCGCCGCACGGAGCGGTCGACGTGCGCCTCGGGAACGCTGCCGTCCTCGACGGCCCGCTTCAGGGCGCCGCCGAAGTAGAGGTCGCCCGGCATCTCCATGTCGAGCCCCGCGGCGAGGGAGGCGGCGGTGCTGTGCTGCGCGAACCAGTCGGTCATCACCCAGCCCGAAAAGCCCCAGCGCTCGCGCAGGACGTCGTCGAGCAGGGCCTTGTTCTCGCAGGCGAAGGTGCCGTTGACCTTGTTGTACGCGCCCATCACGGCGCCGGTGCCCGCGGCGACGGCCGCCTCGAAGCCGCGCAGCTCCGTCTCGTGCATCGTCCGCTCGTCGGCCCGCACGTCGATGGACATGCGGTCCTTCTCCTGGTTGTTCAGGGTGAAGTGCTTGACGGTCGCGATGAGGCCCTCGCCCTGGATGCCCTTGATCTCCTCGGCGACCAGATCGGCGGCGAGCAGCGGGTCCTCGCCGAAGGTCTCGAAGTTGCGGCCCGCGTACGGGGTGCGGATGAGGTTGACCATCGGCGAGAGCAGCACGTCCTGCCCCAGGGCGCGGCCCTCGCGGCCGATGCACTGGCCGTAGCGGAGGGCGAGCGCGGGGTCGAAGGCGGAGGCGAGCAGGACGGGCGCGGGCAGGGCGGTGGCGCGGGCGGTGACGCGGACGCCCGCGGGTCCGTCGGCGAGCCGCAGCGGAGGGATGCCCAGGCGCGGCACTCCGGGGACGTATCCGGCCTGGCCGAGGTTCTTCGGGTCCCGTGCGCCGTGCAGCAGGGAGATCTTCTCGTCGAGGGTGAGCTTGCCGAGCAGGGACTCGACGCGGGGACCCGCGCCGGGGCCCCGTCTGGCCCCGGCGGCCGCGTGCGAGGGCACCGCGAGACCGGCGGTGGCCGCGGCGGCCACCGCGATCGCGCCGCCGAGCAGCCCGAGGGCGGAGCGGCGGGACACGGAGTCGGACATGAGCCGTCACTTCCTTCTGTGCCTTCTGTGCGCGGACACGGCCTTGCGAGGCGAAGCGTGTACACGTGCCAATGGCGGGTCGCCGTTCGGCCTTTGAACGCACTATGCGACAAGACGGACTTGACACACCGTTAGACACCACGAGGAGCGGCGGGAAAACTACGACCGGAGATGACTCGTGTCAATGACTTGAACACGCCACGCACTCCAGGAGTGACGCAGACCACAACATCGCGACGCGTGGCTCTGGGTAGGCGGCGCGTGATCGCCCGGGCCTTCCCGGGAGCAACACCAGCACCAAGGAGGTAGCGATGTCCTCGAAGCGACGCCGCAAGAAGAAGGCCCGCCGCAAGAACGGCGCGAACCACGGCAGCCGTCCCCAGTCCTGAGGACGCGCAACGCCTCGGGGGCGGCACCGGACGGTGCCGCCCCCGAGGCGTTCACATCTGCGCTCAGACCAGCTCGGGCGCCGGTTCCGGCTTCGGGACCGGCACGGCCTTCGGCTGCCACATGCGCATGGTCCTCATGTAGCCGTAGATGACCGAGGCCATCGCCAGAACGAGAAGCGGTCCGAACAGCCACGGAATCCGGGCCATTTCCATCGGAATGAAGCGATAGGAAAGCAGCATCGCGGTGAAGACCGCAGCGCCGTACACGACCAACTGAATTCCCGACCGGTCCCAACCGCGGTCGTACGCACGCAGTGCCGCGTCGATCGTGAGCGTGAAGACCACGCCGGAAATGATGTCCGCGCCGTAGTGGTAGCCGAATCCCAGCGTGGCGCCGAGCGTGGTGATCAGCCAGAACACCCCGCCGTAGCGCAGCAGGCGCGGACCCTTGCGGGAGTGGATGAAGATCGCGGTCGCCCACGCGGTGTGCAGGCTGGGCATGCAGTTGCGCGGCGTGATCTCGTCGAACGGCATGTGCTGCGGGGTGACGAGCGCGGGCGTGGTGTCCGGCCACAGGTGGGCCACCGCCCAGTGGGTGCCGTCGGCTCCGTAGGCGAAGATCGGCCCGACCACCGGGAAGATCATGTAAATGCCGGGGCCGAGCAGGCCGATCACCAGGAACGTGCGCACCAGGTGGTGGACGGGGAAGGCGCGCTCCTTCGCCACGTTGCGCAGCTGGTAGAGCGCGACGGCGACCGCGGCCACCGCGAGCTGGATGTAGACCCAGTCGAGGACGTGCGCGCCGACCGAACCGGTGGCCTCGACGATCTTGCCCGCCACCCACGAGGGGTTGCCCAGCGCGTGGTCGGCGGTCGCCACGTACTGATCGAGGACCATGGGGCGGGTCTTCGAGGTGATGAGCAGCCAGGCGTCACCGGTCTTGCGGCCGGCCACGAGGAGCAGGCCGAGGCCGACGCCCTTCAGCAACAGGACGCGTTCCGGCCCGGTGCGGCGGGTGACGGCGATGACGGCGACGGCGATGATCACCCAGAGGGCGCCGTTGCCGAACATCATCTTGGCGTCGACGATCCATCGCACCAGGAAGAAGACGAGGTCGATGCCGACGGCGACGCCGATCGCGATGAACCGCTGCCGCCAGGTGAGCACCACCAGCATCAGGCCCATGCTGGCGTACAGCAGCGGGCCCGACTTGGGGGCGAAGATCACCTCGCGCGCCTGATTGGTGATCGGCCCGGGCATGCCGTAGTGACGGGCGGCGATCTCCAACGCGATGAAGAAGGCGAGGGCCACCACACCGGCCGCGGTCCACAGCATCACCCGTGGCTGACGCCACGCGGCGAACGCAGTTCTGCAGTTTATTCGCGAAAGCACCCGCGACACTATAGATCTCGTTTTCTTGGTCGTTTTGTCCGGTGTTAGTTAGCTAAGTCACTCTTTGCGCCGCTCGGCGTAAGTCGAGACATGCTAACGGAGCACCGCGGGACGAGCCTCGCCGGTCACCGGGCCACCCTCGATGGAGTGACCGTCCGTGGTCGACCCGTCACCCGGTGCGGGGAAAACGAAAAGGCGCCGCGACATTGTCGCGGCGCCTTTTACCTCACTGATTTCCAGTGAATTCGCTCAGCTATGGGGACGCAGCGTCCACACCACGGTCATTTCGCCGGTCACCGCGCCGTCCTCGCGCTGGATCGCGACGGCGACGGGGAATTCGGGACGCTTTCCCTCGTCCAGTTCCGCGATCACGTCGGCGGCCGGGCGGCCGAGCGTCGCCGTGGCCGTCACGGGGCCCATCGCGAGCTTCTTGTACGAGATCTCGGCGCTGACGGCGAGCGGCACGGCGCGCGAGAGCTCGGCCCCGAAGGCGGCGAGGACGATGGCCCCGCTCGCGGACTCGCCCAGCGTGAACATGGCACCGGCGTGCGGGCCGCCGACGTGGTTGTGGTAGTCGGCCTGATCGGGAAGGGCCACCACGGCCCGCTCCGGCGCGGTCTCACGGAACTCGAGGTTCAGCGTCCTGGCCATCGGAACCGTGGCGGCGAGCATCTCGCCGATCGACATCTGGTCTGCGCTCATGGCAGCGATGTTACCCACCGGTAGCGTTCCTTGGCCAGGGCCTCCGCCGCGGAGATCCAGGACCCTCCGCCACGGAGATCACCGTCACCTATCGTTGACGCCCATGTGGCAAGGACAGCAGCCGCCCGGGGGCGAGCCGAACCAGCCGAACCAGGGGCAGAACCCGTACCAGCAGCCGGGGTACCAGCAGCCCGACCCCTATGAGCAGCAGGCTCCGTGGAACGCCCCGACGGTGCCCGGCACCCCGCAGGGCGCCGCGCCCGAACCTCCGCGGGGCGGCAACGGCGGTGGCGGTGGCGGCGACAGGACCAAGCTGGTCGCCCTCGTCGCGGCCGGCGCCGTCGTGGTCGCCGCGGGCGTCACCGGCTTCCTGCTCCTCGGCGGCGACAAGGACGACACCGCGAAGCCCGACCCCGCCACGTCCTCCGCCTCGCCCGGCCCGACCGCCTCCGACGACTCCCGTCCCCGTACCGGCGACGGGATGCCCGAGCCGACCGTGCCCGGCTGGAAGGTCGTCGTGAACCCCAAGCGGGGCATCGCCTTCGACGTGCCCGCCGACTGGTCCCTGGAGTCGAGGGACTGGGCCGGCGGTGTCGTGGAGGCCGAGGACGCCGAGGACGAGAACGCCGAGTTCCTCGCCGCGTACGCCGCTCCCGCGCACTTCAAGGAGAAGTGGTGCGCGAGCGACGACGACAAGGACGGCGAGAAGGACTACACGTCCCTCGCCTCCGCGGGCACGCGCGGCAACCGCGGCGCCAGGAGCCCCGAGGAGGCCGCCCGCAAGGACGCGACCGGCTGGGTCTACGGCGCGTACACACAGCCCGACAAGAGCAAGGTCACCACCGGCCCCGTCGAGCCCTACACCACCAAGTCGGGCCTCAAGGGCAGCCTGGTGAGCGCCAGTTCGCAGGGCGCGGCGAAGCGGGACAAGTGCGACTCCGACGGCAAGGCCACGGTCTTCGCCTTCAAGGACTCCGGCGGCGAGTTCGCCTCCTGGTCCTTCCACGGCGCCAAGGGCGTCGCGGACGAACTCCCGGACGCCACCGTGCAGAAGATCCTCGCGACGGTGCGCGAGTACGAGCCGGGCGAGAGCTGACGGGCCCCGGGGGAGCGGCGTGTTCCGCTCCCCCGGGGCGGCTGTGATCTTGCGTGATCGTTCCCCGTATCGTTTCCCGCCATGTGGCCAGGACAGCAGCCGCCCGGGGGCGAGCAGAACCCGCAGGACCAGAGTCAGAACCCGTACCAACAGCCGGGGTACCAGCAGCCGAATCCCTATCAGCAGCCGGGATATCAGGCGCCCAACCCCTACCAGCAGCCCGCGGCCGGGCAGCCGGGGCAGTGGAGCACGCCGACCGTCCCGGCAGGCGTGCCGCAGGCCCCTGCCGGGGGCGGCGGAAGCGGCGGCGGCCGCAACAAGGTCAAGATCATCTCGATCGTGGCGGCGGCGGCCGTGGTCGTGGCCGCCGGAGTGACCGGCCTCCTGGTGCTCGGCGGCAGCGACGACAAGGACACCAAGGCCGACTCCCCCGCGCGGCCCGAGGCCAAGGAGCCGAGCGCCCCCGCGGGCGACGGCGAGGGCGACGACAGCGAGCGCGGCACGGACAACGGCCTCAAGCCGACCGTCAAGGGCTGGAAGGTCGTCGTGAACCCCAGGTGGGGCACCGCCTTCGACGTACCGCCCGAGTGGGAGATCCAGAACCCCGGCTCGGCGATCGCCTTCGAGGACAACAAGACCGGCAAGCCGCTGATGACCATGTCGGCGCCCGCGTATCTGAAGTCCACGTGGTGCACCGCCGACGACGACAAGGACGGCAGGACCGAGGACCACGAACTCGCGGCCGTGGGGACCAAGGGCGCCAAGGGCGCGAAGAACACCGACGAGGTCGCGGTCAACCAGGTCGGGTGGTGGATCTACGCCGCCTACACGCAGCCGGACAAGAAGAGCTTCACCTCCGACGAGAAGGCCGAGCCGTTCACCACGAAGTCCGGCATCAAGGGCAGCATCGCCTGGGCCAGGTCCAAGAACACGCCCATGCGGGGCAAGTGCGCCACGGACGGCAAGGCGATCACCTTCGGCTTCAAGAACTCCGCGGGCGACTACGTGGCCTGGAGCCTCTACGGCGCCACCGGAGTCGAGGACGAGATCCCCGAGGCGACCGTGATGAAGATCCTGAGCACGGTGCGCACCCACGGCGAGCCCACGGAATCCTGACGCTTTCGGCCGCTTTCTCCGTACGCTCCCCACACCCCCGGCGCTCCGGTGCCCCGTCCCGCGGGGGCGCCCGTGGCACCGGGGCCCCCGGCACCTCTATGGTTACTGGCCATGTGGCCAGAACAGCAGCCGCCCGGGGGCGAGCAGAACCCGCAGGACCAGAGTCAGAACCCGTACCAGCAGCCGGGGTACCAGCAGCCGAATCCCTATCAGCAGCCGGGGTACCAGCAGCAGCCGCCCGCGGGTGGCTACCAGCAGCCCCCGGCGGGTGGCTACCAGCAGCCGCAGTCGGGCGGCTTCTCGCAGCCCGAGCAGTCGCAGTGGGCGGCGCCGACACCGCCGCCCATGCCGACGCAGCAGCTGAACGGCGGCGGCCAGGGCGGTGGCGGCGACAACAAGACGAAGATCACCGCGATCGTCGCGTCGCTCGCCGTGCTGGTGGCGGCCGGCGTCACCGGCTTCCTGGTCCTCGGTGGCGGCGACGACAAGAAGGACGACGAGGCGGGCCCCGCGAAGCCCTCGAAGTCCGTGTCGAAGAAGCCGAGCCCGACGGCGAGCGACGACGGGAACGCCCGCGGCGAGGGCGGCGTGGACAAGGCCACGATCCCCGGCTGGCAGGTCGTGGTGAACCCCAAGTGGGGCACCGCCTTCGACGTGCCTCCCGACTGGAAGGTCGAGACGCCGGACACCTTCATCGCCTTCGACGACCGCAAGGACAAGGGCGCGAAGACCATCATCGGCATGTCCGCGCCCGCGGTCTACAAAGAGAAGTGGTGCACGTCCGACGACGACAAGGACGGCGAGCCCGACGACACGTCGCTCGCCACGGTCGGCACGAAGGGCCAGAACGGCGCCAAGAACACCCAGGACATCGCGCGCAACGACTCGGCTTGGTGGGTCTTCGGCGGCTACACCGAGCAGACCAAGGCCGACAAGAAGAAGATCAAGATCGGCAAGATCGAGGACTACACCACCAAGTCCGGCATCAAGGGCAGCCTCGCGACGTCGACGACGTCCGGTGCCGCGACGTCGGCCAAGTGCGACTCCGAGGGCAAGGCCACCACGTTCGGCTTCAAGAACGAGGCCGGCGAGTACGTGGCCTGGACCCTCTACGGCGCCAAGGGCGTCAAGGAGGAAATCTCCGACGCCACGGTCAAGAAGATTCTCGCCACCGTGCGGTGGAGCGAGGCCGCGTCCGACGAGTCCTGAGTCATGTCGTATACATGATCAGACACACTCCGGATCAGACGCACTCCGGCCGAGTCCGGGTTCAACTCGGGTTCGGCTTCGGGTTCCGGAGTGCGTCGACACGCCAACTCAAGATCGATACAGGGGAAGAACATGAAGAGCCGAGTCATGACCGGACTCGCCGTGGCGGCCGCGCTGGCGGCCGCCGTTCCCGTCGCCGGTGCGAGCTCCGCTTCCGCGGCCGACTTCAAGTGCAACGCGGACAGCCAGCGCATGAAGACCATCGACGGTACTCCGCTGCGGAACTGGATCCACGAGAGCTCGCCGCTCCGCGGCTTCCTCAACGCGGGGGCCAAGGTCGTCACCACCCAGCGGTGCGTGAACAGCAAGGGCAATGTCTGGTACCACGTCGACCACGTGGGCAGCTCCAAGACCGGCTACGCCTACTCGGGTCACCTGCGCAGGTACTGACCCCGCAGTGCGGAGCGGGCGGCGGGAGAATCCATTTGGCAAGTCGGACTCCTGCCGGGGATAGTCCCGGGATGACGACTCCCGCCCCCGCACCGCGCCGCAAGCCCGCCTGGGCGGGCCGCAACTACACACTGCTGACCGCCGCCGCGATCGTGACGAACCTCGGAAGCCACGGGGCGTTGATCGCGGCGGCGTTCGCGGTTCTGGAGGCGGGCGGCGACGGCGGTGACGTCGGACTGGTGGCCGCCGCGCGCACACTGCCGCTGGTCCTCTTCCTGCTCATCGGCGGCGCCGTCGCCGACCGGCTGCCGCGCCACCACGTCATGGTCGCCGCCAACGCCCTCAACTGCCTCTCCCAGGCGGCGTTCGCCGTGCTCGTCATCGCGGGCGATCCGCAGCTGTGGCAGATGATGCTGCTCACCGGCCTCGGCGGCATCGGCCAGGCCTTCTTCGGGCCCGCGGCCGAGGGCATGCTGATGTCGTCGGTCAGCGGCGAACAGGTCAGCCGGGCGTTCGCGCTGTACCGGATGGCGATGCAGGGCGCGGGCCTGGGCGGTGCCGCGCTCGGCGGCCTGATGGTCGCGGCGATCGGGCCCGGCTGGGTGCTCGCCGTGGACGCCGCGGCGTTCGCGGTCGCCGGTGCGCTGCGCTCCTTCCTCGACGTCGGCCACATCCCGGAGCGCGCCCCCGGCGGCGGACTCCTCGCCGATCTGCGGGACGGCTGGCGGGAGTTCACCGGGCGGCCCTGGCTGTGGTCGATCGTGGCGCAGTTCTCGGTGGTGGTCGCGGTGGTCGGCGCCGCCGAGTCGGTGTTCGGGCCGCTGGTGGCGCGCGACGAACTGGGCGGCGCGGGGCCGTGGGGCCTGGCGCTCGGCGCGTTCGGGGCGGGCACGGTCGGCGGCGCGATCCTGATGATGCGGTGGAAGCCGCGGCGGCTGCTGTTCGCGGGCACCCTCTGCGTCTTCCCGCTGGCCGCACCCTCGGCGGCGCTCGCGGTGCCGCTGCCGGTCGCGGGGCTCGTCGCGGTGATGTTCGTCACCGGAGTGGCGATCGAGGTGTTCGGCGTCTCCTGGATGACCGCGATGCACCAGGAGATCCCGGAGGAGAAGCTGTCGCGCGTCGCCGCTTACGACTGGTTCGGTTCGATCGCGATGGTGCCCCTGGCGACCGCGCTCGCAGGGCCCGCGGAGTCGGCGTTCGGGCGCACGCCCTCGCTGTGGGGATGCGCGGCGCTGGTGGTCATGGTGACGGCCGCGGTGCTCTTCGTCCCCGACGTGCGCCACCTGACGCGGCGCACGAAGGAAGTGGCGGCCGCGGGCGCGCAGGTGGCTTCAACCGATGCTGAAGGCGCCGTCGGGCGGCTCGGGTGAGGGGACCGCGTCCTCGTCGCGGACAGCCTTCGCGTCGCCGATGAGGCGCCGCAGCGCGTCGCCGTACTCCACGCGCGCCGGGAAGACGTCGGACGCCGCGCGCCGGGCCAGCGCCACCACGTCGATCGGCGCGTGCGAGGCGACGAGCACCGCGTTCCCGAACCGGCGCCCGCGCAGCACCGACGGCTCGGCGATCAGCGCGAGCTCCTCGAAGACCTGGGCGAAGGTGGCCAGTTGGGAGCGGAGGAAGGCGAAGGGCGCGCCGTCGGCGAGGTTCGCGGTGTAGTGGCCGCCGGGGCGCAGCACGCGGTCGGCGGTCCTCGCGTACGCGACCGTGGTGAGGTGCGCGGGCACGCGGGAGCCGCCGAAGACGTCGGCGACCAGGATGTCGGCGCTGTCGTCGGGCGCGGAGTCCAGCCACGCCCTGGCATCGGCCCCGTGCACGGCGATGCCGCTCCCTTCCGCCAAGGGCAGCCGCTCGGTGACCAGTCGGAGCAGCCCGCGGTCCGCCTCGACGACGTCCTGCCGGGAGCCGGGGCGGGTGGCGGCGAGGTAGCGGGGCAGGGTGAGGGCTCCCCCGCCGAGGTGGACGACGTCCAGCGGGCGCTCCGGCTCGGCCGCGGTGTCCAGGACGTGGGCGAGCCGCTGGGCGTACTCGAACTCCAGGTGCGTGGGCGCGTCCAGGTCCACGTACGACTGAGGCGCCCCGTCCACGGTCAGCAACCATGCCCGCGGCCGGTCGACGTCGGGCATCAACTTGGCGGTGCCGTGGTCGACTTCGCGCAGCACGGGCACGGCTTCGGCCTCGCTCCCGCCCTCGCCCTGACCCTCGAACTCATGCTCGTCCACGCCCTCCATTGTGCCCCTCCGCCCCGGGGGTCCGGTTCCCCCGGGGCGGACGGGAGGGGGTGCGGCCCGTCAGGCGAGACCCGTCACGGTGCCCGCGCCGACGGTGCGGCCGCCCTCGCGGATCGCGAAGCCGAGGCCCGTCTCCAGCGGTACGTCACGGCCGAGTTCGACCGTCATCGTGACCGTGTCGCCGGGGTGGGCGACGGCCGCTTCGCCGAGGTCGACGTCGCCGACCACGTCCGCGGTGCGGATGTAGAACTGCGGCCGGTACCCGGTGGCGATCGGCGTCGTGCGGCCGCCCTCGCGCGCCGACAGGACGTACACCTGCGCGGTGAAGCGCCTGCTCGGACTGGTGCTGCCGGGCGCCGCGACGACATGGCCGCGTCGTACGGCGTCGCGTGGCAGACCACGCAGCAGCAGCGCCACGTTGTCGCCCGCCTGCGCCTCCTCCATGGGCTTGCCGAAGGTCTCCAGGCCGGTGACCACCGTCTCGGTGTCCGCGCCGAGCACCTCCACGCGGTCGCCGATGCGGACCGTGCCGCGCTCAACCGCACCGGTGACGACGGTGCCGCGCCCGGTGATGGTGAGCACGTTCTCGACAGGCAGGAGAAAGGGCGCGTCGAGGTATCGCTCGGGCATCGGCACGTACGTGTCGACGGCGTCGAGCAGCGCCTCGACGGCGGCCGTCCACCGCGGGTCACCCTCCAGGGCCTTGAGGCCGGAGACGCGGACGACGGGGACCGAGTCCCCTCCGTACCCGTGCGAGGAGAGCAGGTCGCGGACCTCCAGCTCGACGAGGTCGGCGAGCTCCTCGTCGCCCGCGTCGGCCTTGTTGAGGGCGACGACGATGTGGTCGACGCCGACCTGGCGGGCGAGCAGCACGTGTTCGGCGGTCTGCGGCATGATCCCGTCGAGCGCGGAGACCACGAGGATCGCCCCGTCGAGCTGCGCGGCCCCGGTGACCATGTTCTTCACGTAGTCGGCGTGGCCGGGCATGTCCACGTGCGCGTAGTGCCGGGTGTCCGTCTCGTACTCGACGTGGGCGATGTTGATGGTGATGCCGCGCTGCGCCTCCTCGGGCGCGCGGTCGATGCGGACGAAGGGCACGAACGTGCCGGTGCCGCGCTCGCTGAGGACCTTGGTGATGGCGGCGGTCAGGGTGGTCTTGCCGTGGTCGACGTGGCCCATGGTGCCGATGTTCAGGTGCGGCTTGGTGCGTACGTATGCCGTCTTGGGCATGGCTGTTCCTTCCAGGAACAAAGAGTGATGGCCTCCTTGGATGAGGCGGGGACCCCGGTACCGCGCCGACCCTCCCCCTGCGGGGTCCGCCGGAATGTCCGGAGAGGGTCAGCTTCGGGCGCCGTCGAATGCGGCGACGGGGAGGACGGCAGCCTTCACCGCGCCCGCGACTGCGGGCGTATCTGTGAGGAAGGCGTGCCGGAACATGACGCCGATCATTGCCCAAGGACGCGGGCGCGTCGAATGAATTTCGGCCCGCAACGGCGCGCCCGTGCCGAAGAGTTGCGCTCGGGACGCGCGAAGAGCGGGGCGGGACTCAGAGGTTCTTCAGCGCCTCCCGCACCGAAAGCGGCGCGAGCCTGCCCCGCTCCGCTTCGACGAAGGCGCGCACCGCGTCCGGGTCGGTCTTGGCGTACTCCCGAAGGCACCAGCCGATCGCCTTGCGGACGAAGAAGTCGGGGTGCCCGGACCGGCGCACGCAGTAGGCGAAGAGCCGGTCGGCGTCGGTGGCCGTCTTGTGGCGGAGCTGGTGGAGCAGGGCGGTGCGGACCACCCACAGGTTCTCGTCCTCGATCCACTCGTCCATGACGGACCGCAGCTCCGGGTCGGCCGCGACCAGGCCGCCGACGACATGCGCGGCGAGCAGGTCGACGGTGTCCCACCAGGAGTGCGTCGTCACGAGGTGCCGGGCGACCGGCAGGAAGCCGGACGAGCAGCGCTTCACGTGGCGGCGCAGATAGTCGACGGCGAAGTAGGCGTACTCGCGCTCGGGCAGCTCCCAGCAGCGCAGCGCGAGAGCCGCGCAGTCCGCCTCGTCCGGGCGCGGGGTCCCGGCGAGGACGGCGCGGGCCAGGTCACGCCGCTCGGGCGAGCTCAGGCCGAGGAAGGGGGCGACGTCCTTCATGTACGCCTTCATCCGCACGGCCCGCCGCGGATCGGCCGCCGCGGAGTAGCTCGCGACGAGCCGTTCGAGGACCGTGTCGGCCAGGTCACTTCCCGGGACTGTGACGCTCATGAGACGCACCATACGGCGATCAGACACATGAGCCGGTTAGTCTTCCCGGATGTTCGAGACCGCAACCGCCCGCCCGCAGGGCTTCGCCGTGCGCTGCACCAGGGCCCTGCTGTCGCCGTGGTCGCGGCTGTCCCTGCTCGTGGTGCTGCTCGCCGCGGCCGGGACGTGCGTGCTGCTCTTCGAACCGCAGCGGATCCTGTCCGACGGGTGGCCGGCGCAGCTCGGCGGCGCCACGGCGGTCGCCCTGTACGCCGTGGCGTACGGGGCGTGCACCGCCGCGTTCGTGCCACGTCCGCTGCTCAATCTGGCGGCGGGCGCGCTCTTCGGCTCGCAGGCGGGGCTCGTCGCGGCGATCGCGGGCACGGTGCTCGGCGCGGGGATCGCCTTCGGGCTCGGCCGGATGCTCGGCCAGGACGCGCTGCGGCCGCTGCTGCGGGGCCGCTGGTTGAAGGCCGCGGACGGCCAGCTCAGCCGGCACGGCTTCCGGTCGATGCTGGCGGTGCGGCTCTTTCCCGGTGTGCCGTTCGCCGCGGCGAACTACTGCGCGGCGGTGTCCCGGATGGGCTGGCTGCCGTTCCTGCTCGCCACGGGCCTGGGCTCGATCCCGAACACGGCCGCGTACGTCGTCGCGGGCGCCCGCGCGTCGACGCCGACGTCGCCCGCCTTCCTGATCGCGATGGGGTTCATCGCGGTGACGGGGCTCGGCGGGGTGGCGGTGGCGTGGTTCAAGCGCCATCACCTGCGCGGCCGCTGACCCGTCACCGCGAATCCGTCACAGGGCTTCGAGGACCGTCGCGTTGGCGAGGCCGCCCGCCTCGCACATGGTCTGCAGGGCGTAGCGCGCGCCGCGGGCCCGCATCGCGTGGACGAGCGTGGTCATCAGGCGGGTGCCGCTG
The DNA here is from genome assembly GCF_055558735.1 of Streptomyces sp. NPDC025651. Classification (NCBI taxonomy): domain Bacteria; kingdom Bacillati; phylum Actinomycetota; class Actinomycetes; order Kitasatosporales; family Streptomycetaceae; genus Streptomyces; species Streptomyces sp. NPDC025651. Next base: position 55,995 of record NZ_JBVHLZ010000015.1, on the reverse strand, counting down.
GCGCCCAGCGGGTGGCCGAGCGCGATGGCACCGCCGTGCACGTTGACCTTCGCCGGGTCGGCGCCGGTCTCCTGCAGCCAGGCGAGGACGACGCTCGCGAAGGCCTCGTTGACCTCGAAGAGGTCGATGTCGTCGAGGGTCAGTGAGGCCTTGCGCAGCACCTTCTCGGTGGCGGGCAGGATGCCGGTGAGCATGAGCAGCGGGTCGGAGCCGGTGACGGCGAAGCTGTGCAGCCTGGCGAGCGGGCGCAGGCCGAGGCGGGCGGCGTTCTCGCTGGTGGTGATGAGGACGGCGGACGCCCCGTCGTTGATGGGGCTGGAGTTGCCTGCCGTCACCGACCAGTCGATCTGCGGGAAGCGCTCGCCGAAGTGCGGGTCGTAGTAGGCGGGCTTGAGCCCCGCGAGGACCTCGGGGGTGGTGGCGGGGCGTACGGACTCGTCGCGTGTGAGGCCCGCGATCGGCGCGGTCTCCGCGTCCAGGAGACCGGCGTCCCAGGCGCGGGCGGCCCGCTGGTGCGAGGCCGTGGCGAACTCGTCCATGCGCGCGCGCCCGATGGACCACTTGGCGGCGATGAGCTCGGCGCTGATGCCCTGCGGGACCAGCCCTTCCGGATAGCGCGCGGCGACGCCGGGCCCGAACGGGTCGGCGCCCGGGGGCACGTTCGACCACATCGGTACGCGGCTCATCGACTCCACGCCGCAGGCCACGACCACGTCGTACGCGCCCGACATGACGCCCTGCGCCGCGAAGTGCACGGCCTGCTGCGAGGAGCCGCACTGGCGGTCGACGGTGGTGGCGGGCACGGACTCGGGGAAGCCGGCCGACAGGACGGCGTAGCGGGTGGTGTTCATGGCCTGCTCGGCGACCTGGTCGACGGTGCCGCCGATCACGTCGTCGACCAGGGCCGGGTCTATCCCGGTGCGTTCGACGAGGGTGCGCAGGGTGTGGGCGAGGAGCTCGACCGGGTGGACGGAGGCGAGGGCGCCGTTGGGCTTGCCCTTGCCTACGGGGGTGCGTACGGCTTCGACGACGACGGCGTCACGCATGGTGCGGCCTCTTTCGGCTACCAGTGAGTAGGAAATCCAAACTCACCATAGCGAGGTGAGTTGGAAATTCAAACCCTCTCCTCTCCGCCCCCTAGACTGCGCGCATGAAGGATCCGCGCCCCTGCTCCATCGCCGACGCCCTCGCCCTCGTCGGCGAGAAGTACTCCCTGCTCGTGCTGCGCGAGGTGTGCCTCGGCAACGAGCGCTTCGACCAGTTGGTACGCAACATCGGCGCGCCCCGCGACGTCCTCGCCACGCGCCTTCGCCGCCTCGTGGAGGCCGGCGTCCTGGAGAAGGTGGCCTACAGCGAGCACCCGCGGCGCTTCCTGTACCGGCCGACGCGGGCCGGTCTCGAACTGGAGCCCGTCCTGATGACCCTCATGGCGTGGGGCGACCGCCACCTGCGGGGCGAGGACGGCCGCCCGATGATCCTCGAACACTCCTGCGGCCACGAACTGGCCCCGGTGGTGACCTGCTCGGCCTGCGGCGAGGCGGTCCGCCACGACGATCTGACGGCGCATCCCCAGACGCCGGGGTGGACGGCGGCGGGCCCCTCCGCGACGCCGCCCAAGTGATCCGGGTCGGCCCTCCCACGGTCTCGTAACCCAAGCCCGCTACGCTGCCCCCACGACGAGGGACATGATCACCCCTCGTGCCCCGGCATTCCGCCTCAGTCACACCACAGTTACTTGGACGGCGCAGCTTTCATGTCTTGGCTTGAATCCTTCATCCTCGGGCTCGTCCAGGGACTGACCGAGTTCCTCCCGATCTCCTCCAGCGCGCATCTGCGGCTGACCGCGGCGTTCGCGGGCTGGCACGACCCCGGGGCGGCGTTCACGGCGATCACGCAGATCGGCACCGAGACCGCCGTGCTGATCTACTTCCGCAAGGACATCGCGCGCATCATCTCGGCGTGGTTCGGCTCGCTCGTCGGCAAGGTGCCGCGCTCGGACCACGACGCGCAGATGGGCTGGCTGGTCATCGTGGGCTCCATCCCGATCGGCGTCCTCGGCGTCACGCTCAAGGACCAGATCGAGGGTCCCTTCCGGGACCTCCGCCTGATCGCCACCACGCTGATCGTGATGGGCATCGTCCTCGGCATCGCCGACCGCCTGGCGGCCCGCGACGAGACGGGCGGCAAGCACCGCGCCGTACGCCGCCGCAAGGACCTCAAGGAACTGGGCGTCAAAGACGGCCTGATCTTCGGCGTCTGCCAGGCCATGGCCCTGATCCCCGGCGTCTCCCGCTCGGGCGCCACGATCAGCGGCGGCCTCCTGATGGGCTACACCCGCGAGGCCGCGGCCCGCTACTCCTTCCTCCTCGCCATCCCCGCCGTCCTCGCCTCCGGCGCCTACGAGCTGAAGGACGCGGGCGAGGGCCACGTCTCCTGGGGCCCGACGATCTTCGCCACGATCATCGCCTTCGTGGTCGGCTATGCGGTCATCGCGTGGTTCATGAAGTTCATCACGACCAAGAGCTTCATGCCGTTCGTCTACTACCGGATCCTGCTCGGCATCGTCCTGATCGTGCTGGTGGCGACCGGGGCGCTGAGTCCGCACGCGGGGGAATCGGCGGGGTGACCGGGCGGGGTACGTGAAGAAGTCGTGGAGGCGGCTTAAGATTCCGCAGTGGCGATTGAACTCTCAACTGAACTGACTGATCTGCAGCAGGCCGCTGACGCGGCGCACGCTCGCCTCCTTGACGTGCAGAAACGTCTCGGCACACGCAAGCTCCTGGACGGCACCGAAGAGAAAGTGCCGACGTCCGAGTGGACCGCGGAGCAGCACGCCGAGTGGAACGCCGCCTGGGTCGAGTGGTTCGAAGCCGCCAAGGAAGCACAGGCGAAGATCGCCGAGTCCAGGGAGTCGCGGCTCGCCGTCGAGGCCGAGCTGAAGCGCCGCTTGCGCCACCCCGAGCCGGACGGGGACACGGCCTAGAGCCGCCGGCTCGCGCCGCTCGGCTTCGGGTTCCACGACGTGGACGGCGGTCACGGAGCGCGACCTTCCAACAGGCGAGGGGCGGGCTCCCGGCCTACGTTGATCGGGTACCCGACCGCCACCGTAGGGAGTAGTCATGGGTGACGACGGCAACATGGACAAGCTCAAGGGCAAGGCCAAGGAGATGCTCGGGAAGGTCACCGGCGACGAGCGCAAGGAAGCCGAGGGCCGGACGGACCAGGCCAAGGGCGGCGTCAAGGACGCGATGGACTCCTTGAAGGACCGCGCCGAGGGCGTGAAGGACTCCCTGAAGCGCGACGACTCCTGACCACCGCCTCTGAAGCCCCGCCGTCACCGGCGGGGCTTTGGTGTGCGGCCAGGAGCGGCAGCGACAGGGCGGGCGGACGTGCGGGGTGCGGCGGGCGGCGGGCGGCGGGCTGGACTAGCCGTCGTCGGACGCGTCGCGCCTGCGCCGCCGCAACGGCGCCGTCACCCACATCGTCAGCCCGACGAGCGACAGAATCACCACCCCGCCGATCACAGTCACAGCGCCCCCGATCACCAGAAACGTGAGGAGCAGTTCCCCGAGACCCGGCTCGTCGCCCATCGCCATCGTGCTCCCACCCTGCCCCATGCCGCTGAGGACGCTTCTCGGCAGGCATACGCTCCAGGGGTGTCCACCGAGCATGGAGCGGGTCACCGTGGACCGGCGGCACCGTCCGCCCGAGCCGCCGGGGTCGGCAGCGCCGTCGGCGCCGAGCGCCTTCACCCTTGCCCTGGCTCTCGCCCGCCGACGGCCGCCGACGCAGCCGGGACGGGGTCCCGGTCCCGGCTGCCGCACGGTTCTTTTCCATCCGAGTCGCCGATTCAGATGCAGGGCACATGGGTTCGACGTCAGGTCAAGCAGGCCCCTGATGCGGATTCTCCTGTTCGGGAGCGCTGTTCGTGCCCGCGTCCGGGTCGGTGACGACCTCGTTGAACTCCGGCATTCCCGCGGGCACTTGCTCCATCGAGAAGTGGGCCTTGCGCAGATACGCCCCGTGGAACCGCGTCGCGAGCGCGTAGCTTCCCCTGAAGTCCGCCTCGGGGGCCCAGGCCTCGGAGAAGTCCGCGTGGTGGAGGTTGGCACCGCGCAGATCCGCGCCTGCCAGGCGGGCCCTGGTGAAGTCGGCGTGGGACAGGTCCAGGGACGCGAGGTTGGTGCGCCTCAGGTCCAGGCGTGTCGCCTCTTCCCGGGGCGGGCGGCGCCCCAGGACCGTCACCGCCGCCTGGACCACTTCGTCCGGGCGCGGGAAGAAGCCGTCCCGAGGTGCGTGTTGCCTGATGAACGCCGCCAGGACCGCCACGATCGTCGCGTGGTCCTTCTCGCTGTCGCGCATCGTCCGTTCGAGGCTGTAGATGCCGCCCAGGCGTTGCGTGTCGCCGTCCGAGCTGAGGAGCTTGATCGCTTCCACGTAGCGGTCGGTCACCTGCGCCTCGCGGGCGAGGTCGGCCTGCTCCCTGTCCTTGGCCTGCGTGTGGGCGAACTGTTCCTGCGCGTGCTCGAATTGACGCTGCGCCAGCTGGAACTGCTCCTGCGCCTGCTGCAGTTGCCGCCGGTCCAGTGCGTGCTTCTTGTGCGTGTACCAGAGGCCGAGTGCGGCGATGGCTCCGGCGACGATCGCGATCAGCGCGGTGCGGAGTCCCGTGATGATGATGCCGGCCGCGGGGACGAGCTCGCCGTTCCGGTCCTCGACCCGGTCGCCCTCCACCAGCCAGGGCACCTGGACGACAGCGGTGACCATCGCCCCCGCGCCGATGACGACCAGAGCGGCGACCGCCGCCCGCTGCCCTGGCCTGAATCTCTTCCCGGGTTCCTCCATGCCCGGCATCATGTCCGGCGCCGGGGCGCCTCAGCGCCCCTTTGTCACATTCGTAGGGGCCCCTTTGCCACATCCGCAGGGGGCCGCCGTACGACATTCACAGGGGGCCGCGCACGCGGCGCCCGTCAGGACTGGGGCCGTCGGCCGTGGTTGGCCGCGTGCTTGCGGCGGGCCTTCTTCTTGCGGCGTCGCTTCGAGGACATGGCGCCACCAACCTCTCCCGGTAGGGGATGGGACATTCCTTCCGATTCATACCGTTCCACACCGTTCTGGGCACGGCGACCGGACGGGACGATCACGTGGCGGAGGTGTGCGGTAGCTGACAGTTCCGATTGTCGTAGCCATCCCCTAGGCTTGACGCCATGCCCTTAACCCCACCACCCCATGGTTCCGTGCGGTCTTCCGTCGAACTGAACGAGCGGATCCGCGGCCTGTGGCTGCGCGCCGGCGGCCGACTCACCGCCGAACAGCGCAGAGAGTACGAGCAGTTGGTGACGGAGTGGGCGGCCGCTGTCCGCGAAGAGGTGGTGAAGGCCGCCTAGGACCGCGGCGAAGGCGGCCTAGGAGCGCAGGAAGGCGTCGAGCCTGTTCAGCGTGTCCTCCACGCCCGTATGGACATGGCCGACCATCCCGAGCGCCCGCGCGGCCTCGACGTTCTCCGCCACGTCGTCGACGAACAGCGTCCGGGCAGGCTCCGTACCCGTCCGCCGCACGGCGATCTCGTAGATGCGGAGGTCCGGCTTGGCGCAGCCCACCTCGCAGGACAGGACCAGATGGTCGGCGATGTCGAGGAGCCCGGTGTCGGTCATCCTCGTCCGCAGGCTCGGCCACGTATTGCTGACGACGGCGGTAGCCACGCCCTCCGTACGCCCAGGAAGGCCCTGCCGGCCTCGCCAGCCCTCCCTGTCCCGCCCGCCCCGCAACCCCCTCAACTCCCTCATCCGCCCCACGAGTCGCTCGTCCCACGTCTCCCGCGCCGCCAGGTCCCGCCGCACCTCGGCGACCAGCTCCGCGCCGATCCCCAGCCGCCGCCCGACCGTGTGCCACCACGCGTCCTCGGTGACGACGCCGATCAGGACACCGGATTCGTTGCCTTCATAGAGTGCCGCCAGGAAGGCCTGCGCCGAGATCCCGAGCCTCGCGCCCCACTCCCGCGCCGCGGCCGGCAGGTACTCCCGGACCAGCACTCCGCCGACATCCATCAGAACACCCTTGGTCCTCACTCCCCCACGCTAACTCTTCCTCCCTGCAAGCCCCTTGGCTCGGCACCGCCCGTGCCCAACACTGAGCCGATGACGCAGCGTGTGGAACTCGCAGCCGTGATCGACCGGTTGGCGATCGACGCCCTCATCACCGACTACGCCGTGACCGTCGACGACGGCGACTGGAACGGCTACCGACAGCTCTTCGCCCCCGGCGGACGCGCCGACTACCGCTCCGCGGGCGGCATCGAAGGAGGAGTCGACGAGATCGCCGCATGGCTCGCGGAGACGATGCGGCTGTTCCCGATGCGCCAACACCTGATAACCAACCGCAAGTTGGACTTCGGGACGCTCGACCAGGACGTGGGCGACACCGCGCACGTCCAGGCCGACTACGTGAACCCCATGCGTCTCGCTGCGGCCGACGCCGCCGCCCCGGCCACGGGCACGGCACCGGACTTCGTCTGCGGCGGCCGCTACTCCTTCGCGCTCCTGCGTACACACAGCGGCTGGCGGCTGCGCCACGTGGTCGTCACGGAGAAGTGGCGCCGCACTGCCGACGAACGGCATCGGGAGACGGCCTCCGACGCATGACGTCCGACGTATGACACCCGCCGTATGACACCCGCCGTATGGCATCCGACGCACGACACCCAGCGCACGACATCCAGCGCATGGACCAACGCCCACTGTCCTAGATCGTCGGCGACGCGCACACTGGTGGCACGGCACGACCTGGCGTCGGGGACCGAGGGAGGCGCTGCATGGACCTGTTCGGCGACGACCGGTGGGGGCGGCTGAGGCGGCGCGCCGTGCCGCTGCTCGCGTCGCGCCGGTGGCGCGGCGCCGCCGCCGTCACGGCCGGGGCGCTCCCCGCCCTGGCCTTCCCCGCCCCGTCGCTGTGGTGGTTCGCGTACGTCGCGCTGGTGCCGTGGATCCTGCTCGCGAGGTCGGCCCCGACCGGGCGCCGCGCCGCGCTCGACGGCTGGCTCGGCGGCCTCGGCTTCATGCTGGCGGTGCACCACTGGCTGGTGCCGAGCCTGCATGTGTTCACGGTCGTCATCGCCGCGCTGCTCGGCCTGCTGTGGGCGCCGTGGGGCTGGCTGGCGCGGCGTTACCTCGGCGGCGCGCCGACGCGCGGGCGGGCCGCGGTCGCGCTCCTAATGCTGCCCTCGGCCTGGCTGATGGTCGAACTGGTCAGGTCCTGGGAGGGGTTGGGCGGGCCGTGGGGTCTGCTCGGGGCCAGCCAGTGGCAGGTGGGACCGGCGCTGCGGCTCGTGTCGGTGGGCGGGGTGTGGCTGGTCAGCGCGCTGGTCGTGGCCATGAACACCGCGGTCGCGCTGCTGGTCGTCGCTGCGGCCGAGCACACCGCCACGACCACGCGCACCGCCACCACCGCACACACCCCTACCAGCGCACGCACCCCCACCACCACACGCATCCCCACGACCGCAGGCACCCCCACGCCCCCTCGGCCCCCCGCGGGCACCGCGGCCGCCCCCGCCCTGGCGGGCCTGCTCGCCGTGGCCGCCGCGACCACCGCCGCCTGGGCGTGGGCACCGCGCCCCGAAGCCGCGGGGCACACCCGGATCGCCGTCGTCCAGCCCGGCGTCATCAACGGCATCGCGGGCGCCGACAAGCGCTTCGCTCGCGAGGAGGCGCTGACCCGCACGCTTGCGGGCCAGGACCTGGACCTCGTCGTCTGGGGCGAGAGCAGCGTCGGCTTCGACCTGGCCGATCGGCCCGACGTCGCGCGCCGGATCGCCGCGCTCTCCCGCGAGGTCGGCGCGGACATCCTGGTGAACGTCGACGCGCGCCGCTCCGACCGGCCCGGCATCTTCAAGAGCTCCGTCCTGGTGGGCCCGCAGGGACCGACCGGCGACCGCTACGACAAGATGCGGCTCGTCCCCTTCGGCGAGTACGTTCCCGCGCGCTCCCTGCTCGGCTGGGCCACGTCGGTCGGCAAGGCGGCGGGCGAGGACCGCAGGCGCGGCGACCGGCAGGTGGTGATGGACGCGGGGGACGGCCTGCGCGTCGGCCCGCTGGTCTGCTTCGAGTCGGCGTTCCCCGACATGAGCCGCCGGCTCACGCGCGACGGCGCCCAGGTGCTCCTCGCCCAGTCCGCCACGTCGTCGTTCCAGGACAGCTGGGCGCCGCGGCAGCACGCCTCGCTCGCGGCGCTGCGGGCCGCCGAGACGGGCCGCCCGATGGTGCACGCCACGCTCACCGGGGTCTCCGCGGTGCACGCCCCGGACGGTTCACGCGTCGGCACCCCGCTCGGCACCTCGGCGAGCGCCGCCGAGGTGTACGACGTGCCGCTGGCCAAGGGCACGACGGCGTACGTGAGGTGGGGCGACTGGCCGGTGCACATCGCGGTGCTCGTGCTCGCCGCCCTGTGCGCGGCCGAGGGCGCGCGGTCCCTCAGGCGCCCCGCCGCTGTTCCTGAACGGCACGGACCACGCGCTCGCACAGTTCATGGGTCGCCAGCGCGTCCCGGGCGCTGAGCACCTTGCCCGCGCGCACGGCGTCGAGGAAGGCGAGCACCACCTGCTCGATGCCGCGCTGGCGGGCCACCGGCACCCAGTCACCGCGCCGCCGCACGCTGGGCTGGCCCTTGTGGTCGATGACCTCGGCGAGGTTGACCACCTGCCGCTTGGTGTCCTGACCGGAGACCTCAAGGATCTCCTCGGTGGAGCCGCTGAGCCGGTTCATCATGCCGATCGCGACGAACCCGTCACCGGCCAGCTGGAGCACCACGTGCTGCATGAGCCCGTCCTCGACGCGGGCGCGCACGGTGACGTCGTCGACGGGCCCCGGCGCCAGGAACCGCAGCGTGTCCACGACGTGGATGAAGTCGTCGAGGACGAGCGTGCGCGGGTCCTCCGGCAGCCCGACGCGGTTCTTCTGCATCAGGATCACCTCGCGCGGGTGCTCCACGCATTGCGCGTACCCGGGTGCGTAACGGCGGTTGAAGCCGACGGCGAGGCTGACGCCGCGCTCCTCCGCGAGGTCCACGAGCCGCTCGGAGTCGGCGAGCTCGTACGCGATGGGCTTGTCGACGTAGGTCGGCACGCCCGCTTCGACGAGGCGGGTGACGATCTCCGGGTGCACGGCGGTCGGCGCGTGCACGAACGCGGCGTCCAGCCCCTGGGCGAGCAGCGCGTCCAGGTCGGTGTGGCAGCGCTCCTCGGGGATGTGGTGGACGCCTGCGACGCGGGCGAGCGTCGCGGGCGTACGCGTCTGCAGGTGCAGTTCGACGCCGGGCAGGGTGGTGAGGACGGGCAGATACGCCTTCTGCGCGATGTCACCGAGTCCGATGCAGCCGATCTTCACCCTTGTCTCCCTACCGACCACTACCACTGGCCTACCGCTGTGCTGGCTCGCGACCCGTCGCCTCCGTGCTGGGCTGGAGGGCTCCGGTCGCCGTTCCCGCAGCATACGGGGCCTGCGGAGGACGCCAGTCGGCGATGGAGGAGAAGCTGCGCATGAGGAGGTTCGGGCCGAGCCGCGACGCCGCCGAGACAAGGGTGTTGCGTACGGCGATGAGCGGGGCGCTGGTGAGGTGCGTGACGCGGGAGGCGCGGGCGGCGCGCTCGACGATCTCCGTGGTGCGCGGGACGCGTGCCGCGCTGTAGGCGGCGAGTCCCGCGGCGAGGTCGTTGCCGGGCGCCGCGTGGTGGGCGAGGACGACGCCGTCCTCGATGGCCTGGTTGCCGCCCTGGCCGAGGCTCGGCGTCATGGCGTGCGCGGCGTCCCCGACGAGGGCGACGCGGCCGCGGTGGAAGCGGGCGAGCGGCGTCGGCAGATGGCGGACGTCGTTGCGCAGGACGTCCTGCGCGCGGACGGCTGCGATCATCTCGGGGATGGGGTCGTGCCAGTCGGCGAAGCGGCGCTCCAGCTCGGCCTTCTCGTTGTCGGGCGCCCTGCCGCCCTCGGGCAGCCGGGCCGTGGCGTACGCGTACACCCGGCCGTCCTTCAGCGGCTGGGTGCCCCATACGCCGCCGCGGCCCCAGGTCTCGTGCGGCGCGAAGGCCCGTCCCGGCGCGGGGATGACGAAGCGCCATGTGGTGAACCCCGCGTACACGGTCCCGGGGTGGGCCGGGAAGAGCGCCGTGCGCACGGCGGAGTTGATGCCGTCGGCGCCGACGACGAGGTCCGCCTCGACGTCGCCGTCGCCGGTGGTGACGACGGCGCGGCGGTCGGGGCCGCCGGGGTCCGTGAGGCGGGCCCGCGTGCCGGTGCGCAGCGTCCCCTCGGGCAGCGCGGAGACGAGCAGGTCGACGAGGGTCGCGCGGTGCAGCATGACCAGGGATCCGCCGTACGCCGCCTCGGCCTCGGCCGCGCTCGTGCGCACCAGCCAGCGGCCGTTCTGGGCCCGCATGCCGCCGTCGCCCTGCCAGGCGGCCAGCGCGCGGACCCGGTCGCCGAGGCCCAGGGTGTCCAGGGCGCGCTGGGAGTTGGGGGCGAGACCGATGCCCGCGCCGACCGGCTCCAGCGTGGCGGCACGCTCAAGGACCGTGACGCTCCACCCGGACGCGTGCAGGCCGATGGCCGCGGTGAGCCCGCCGATGCCGCCGCCGATGACGACTGCGTGGGGCTGTTGCTTCATGGCTCCTCCTCTGCGGTGCCGTACGCGGCCGCCGCGTACGCGTCACCCACCCGCTCACTACAGCTGTAGTGAGCGACGACATGACCGTACTACAGCTGTAGTGAGCCGGGTAAGGTTTCCGCCATGTCCGTACGCAGCACGGGTGCTCCCCGCACCGAACTCATCGCCGACACCGCCCTCGCCCTGCTCGCCGAGCGCGGCATGCGCGGCCTCACCCATAGGGCCGTCGACGAGGCGGCGGGGCTGCCGCAGGGCTCGACGTCCAACCACGCGCGCACCCGGCTCGCCCTCCTGGAGGCGGCGGTGCGGCGGCAGGCCGAGCGGGAGAGCGAGGTCCTCGACCCCGCCGGGATGCCGGACCCGGCGGCCGGCCTGGAGACGCTGGCCGCGGGACTCGCCCTGGCCCTGCACCGCTACCTGACCGGCGACTACCGCCAACTGCTCGTGTCCCGCTACGAGTTGGCCCTTGAGGCCACCCGCAGGCCGGAGCTCCGCAGCTTCTACGACGCGACGGGCGCCCAGTTCCGCGAGCCCCTGGTGGCCCTGCTCCGCGCCGCGGGCTCCCGCGAACCCGAGCGCCACACGCTCTCCCTGGTGGCGTGGTGCGAGGGCCTGATGTTCTCGTGCGTGGCCGGTTCGTACCACGCGACGGTGCCGTCCGAGGAGGAGCTGCGGAGGGGCGCGGGGGAGCTGCTGCGGGGGATGCTGAACGGGTGAGCGGGGCCGGGGCCCGGACCCGAGTCTGGGCCCGGACCTGACCTGGGCCTGGACCTGACCTGGGCCTGGGCCTGGGCGAGCGCCAGGGGGTCTACCCGACGCACCCGCACCCGGCGCAAGGGAAGGCGCGCAGGGGGGGCGGGCTAGCCACCCCGCACGCCCACCCCGTCACCCGTGCGGGGCAACGTCACCGCGTTCCCGCACCGAACACCCCCGGCCACCGCAGAGTTGTGCGGGTGCACCGAACGACGACCACCGCCGCGCTCCTCGTCTCCGTGGCCGTCACGACCGCCGCCTCGGCCGCCGTCTCCGGCTGTGTGAGCGTCGAGCGGCCCGACGGAGCCCGCCCCGCGGCCGCCACCGCACCCCCTCCCGGCCCCCGCGCCGAGGGGAAGGACCGGCCGCAGATCGTGCAGGCCCCGGCCCGGGAGGCCCTGGAGCGCATGGGCCCGCCCCGCCGGCGCTCCGCACCGCCGAGCAAGACCGCCGCCGCCACCGGGCCCCGCCCGGACACCGCGCCGCCCGGATCCCCGCGCCCCACGCCCCCGCCGGCACGCAGGCCCGCGGCGTCACGACCGGACGCGGGCGCCACCCGCCCCGCCCCTTCCCGCACGAGCGCGGCCCCCGGCACGGACGTGTGCGCGCTGGGCGAGGCGTACGGCAACTGGCGGCCGGACAGCCCTCAGGCGGTCATCTGCCGCGAGACGTACGGGCGTTGACCCCAGAACCCCGCCCCAGCCTTCACTTCCTCTCCCCTCTCAGAAGCTCACCCCTCCCCCCCTCAGAAGCTCACCCCCCTCCCCTCCGAAGCTCACTCCTCCTCGCTCCCCTCCCCCACCTGCCGCTCAAGGCGGGCGATGGCCGCCTTGATCCCGTTCCCGTACCCGTCGTCCTCCAGGGAGCCCACCGCGCCGCGGGCCCGGCGCAGATGGCTGCGGGCGGCTTCCGGGCGGCCCAGTTTCACGTAGTCCGCGGCCAGGTTGAGGTGCAGGGAGGGGTAGAAACCGCGCACCGCGAGCGACCTGTGGTGTTCGTTCAGCCGCTCGTCGGTGAGCTCGTCCGCCGCCGACAACGCCCGCAGGTCCCACGCCAGTTCGTCCGAGGGGTCCTCCTGCGTGTCCGCCATGTAGTGCGCGAGCGTGCAGCGGTGCAGCGGGTCGCCGTCCTCGCCGATCTCCCCCCACAGACCGAGGAAGCGGTCCTGCGCCTCCTCGCGGTCACCGCCGTGATGCAGCATGACCGCCTGCCCGATCCGCGTCATCATCGCGTCCTCCGCCGTCTGCTCCTGCTGCTCCGTCACCGGGTCCTCCGTGGTCGTGCGGCCGACTCCCCCATCCCTGACGACGCTAGCGGCCACCACTGACAATCCCGGTCAGGCACGTTCGCGGGCGGGCCGCTCACGCGTACCGCTGGGCCAGCCCGGTGACGCTCCTGGCCACATCGGCGCGCAGCTCGGGCGGCCCGAGCACCTCCGCCTCCAGGCCGAGCCGGAGGATGTCGCTCACCGCCACCGGCAGTTCCTCCACGTCGAGATCCACCTCCGCCCAGCCGTCCGGGTCCGGCGCGCCCGCCCCCTCCACGGCACGCACCCCCGCCGCCCCGAACATCGCGGGCAGCAGCCGCAGCCCCGACGGGGAGACCCGCAGCCGCGCCGTGCCCCGCAGCACCCGCGCCTCCAGGCCGCGCGAGGCCTCGTCCCAGTACGCCGCGAGATCGAAGCCGTCGGGGCGGTCGCAGGGCTCCTCCGCCACGGTCGCCGCCAGGAACCGCGACACCCGATACGTACGTACGTCGCTATGCGTACGTGCGCCGCCGTCGGCGGACGCCACCAGGTACCAGTTGCCCGCCTTGAGCACGAGGCCCAACGGATGGAGATCGCGCCGGACTTCGCCGCCCCAGCGCCGGTAGTGCGCGCGCAGGACCTGCTGCCGCCAGACGGCGTCGGCGACCACGTCGAGCAGCGGCGCCGGGTCCGCGGTGCGGAACCACGCGGCCGCATCCAGGTGGAAGCGCTCCTGGATGCGCCGCGACCGCTCAGCGAGCCCGGCGGGCAGCGCGGCGGCCAACTTCAGCTGAGCGGTGGCCAGCTCCGCGCCGAGCCCCAGGTCGGCGGCGGCCCCCGGCATCCCGGCGAGCGCCAGCGAGTCGGCCTCGTCGTCAGTGAGGCCCGTGAGCCGGGTCCGATAGCCGTCGAGCAGCCGGAAGCCGCCCGTCGGTCCGCGCTCGGCGTAGACGGGCACTCCGGACGCGGCGAGCGCCTCGGCGTCCCGGTAGACGGTCCTGACCGAGACCTCAAGCTCCTCGGCGAGCTCGGGCCCGGTCATGCGTCCGCGGTTCTGGAGCAGCAGGAGAAGGGCCAGGAGCCGGTCGGCGCGCATGCCGCCCAAGTCTGCCCCAGTACCTGACAGAAGGTGTCAGGTACCGCTGTGAGCATCTTCTCCAGAGCGGCCTGACCGGGCCCTCGGCACAGAGGAGACCTCATGACTCACCAGACCACCGGCACCTTCACCTTCGTCCACTGGGACGAGAAGCCCGTCGCCGGCGCGGACGGCGGCGCCCGCATCGCGCACGCCGCCGTCACCAACGACTACGCCGGCGCCGTCGCGGCGGCGGGCGCCTCCTGCGAGTACTCCATCGCGTACACGAGCGAGACGGTCGGCAGCTTCGTCGGCCACGAGTTCATCGACGGCACCCTCGAAGGCCGCAGGGGCTCGTTCGTCATCGAGCAGCGCGGTTCCTTCGGCGCCGACGGCGTCATCGAGTGCGCCTTCACCGTGCTGCCCGGCTCGGCGACCGGCGAGCTGACGGGGCTCACCGGTACCGGTTCGTTCACGGCGCGGGGCGGCCAGCACACCACTCCGTACTCCCTGACGTACGCCCTTGAGGGCTGACGTACGCCACCGAGGGCTGGCGTACGACGCCGAGGACGCTCAGCCGAGGTCCGGGATCCGCCAGTCGATCGGCTCGTGCCCCTGCGCCGCCACCGCTTCGTTGATCTGCGTGAAGGGGTGCGAGCCGAAGAACTTCTTCGCGGACAGCGGTGAGGGGTGCGCGCCCTTGACGACCACGTGCCGCTCCTCGTCGATCAGGGGGAGCTTCTTCTGGGCGTAGTTCCCCCACAGCACGAAGACGGCGGGGTCGGGGCGGTCGGCCACCGCGCGGATCACCGCGTCCGTGAACTTCTCCCAGCCCTTGCCCTTGTGGGAGTTGGCCTCGCCCGCGCGGACCGTCAGGACCGCGTTCAACAGGAGGACGCCCTGCTGGGCCCACGGCATCAGATAGCCGTTGTCCGGCACGGGGTGGCCGAGCTCCTCCTTCATCTCCTTGTAGATGTTCCGCAGCGAGGGCGGGGTCTTCACACCGGGGCGCACGGAGAAGCAGAGGCCGTGGCCCTGCCCCTCGCCGTGGTACGGGTCCTGGCCGAGGACCAGGACCTTCACCTCGTCGTACGGCGTCGCGTCGAGGGCGGCGAAGACCTCGTCACGCGGAGGGTAGACGGGACCCTTCGACCGCTCCTGTTCGACGAACTCGGTGAGCTCCTCGAAGTAGGGCTTCTGCAGCTCCTCGCCGAGGACTCCGCGCCAGGACGCGGGCAGCATGGCGATGTCGGTCACGTCAACAACCTCCGGTGTGCGGTCACTTCTCACCGAAGAACCTACCGGCGACCACTGACAATCGGCCCGCTCCCCCGGCCCCCGGCCCGCGGCCCCGAGCCGCACGGCCACGCCCACGCCCACGTCGCTACCAGCTCGTCTTGCGCTGCAGCTCCCACATCATCATGATCGCCGAGGGGTCGAGGGCACGCTCGCCGCCCGCTATCTCCTCGCTGGACATGATGTACTGCTTGCCCTGCCACAGCGGCAGCAGCCGCACGTCGTCGACGAGGATCTCCTGCGCCCGCTCGAACTGGTCGATGACCGCGCCCCTGTCGGTCTCCCTGCGCTCGCGCGGCAGCACCTCGTCGGTGATCTCCTTGGAGGGATAGGGCGTGTTGAGCACGTTCTTGGGGCCGACGAACGGCGCGATGAAGTTGTCCGCGTCGGGGAAGTCGGGGAACCAGCCGCGTCCGAAGACGGGGTACTCGCCCTTGCTGTAGCCCTCCTGGAACTCGGTCCAGGGGCGGCTCTTGAGCGTGATCCTGAAGAGGCCCGACGCCTCCAGCTGCCGCTTGAGCTCGGCGAACTCCAGCGCGGTCGCCGATCCGTAGCGGTCGGAGGTGAACCAGAGGGTCAGCGGCACGGGCTCGTTGATGCCGGCGTCGGTGAGGATCTTCCTCGCCTTGGCCGTGCTGGGGTTTCCGTAGTCGTCGAAGAACCCGGTGGCGTGGCCCGTGAGCCCCCTGGGGACCATCGAGTACAGCGGCTCGACGGTGTCCTTGTAGATCTTGTGGGCGATGGCACCGCGGTCGACGACCTGCGCGAACGCCCGCCGGACCGGCAGCTTGCGCGCCCAGGGGTCCTTGGTGTTGAAGACCAGGTAACGGATCTCGGTGCCCGAGCCCTCGACGAGCTCGATGTCCTGCTCGCGCCTGCCCTTGCCCTGCATGGCGAGAATGTCCTCGGAGGCGAGGCCTCGGAAGGTCACGTCGATCTGCTTGGCCTTGAGGGCCTCGACCATGGCCGACGACTTCTTGAAGTAGCGGATGGTCACGGCGTCGTTCTTGACGTCGGCCGCGCCCTTGTAGTGGTCGTTCCTGAGGAGCTCGGCCTTCTCGTTGCGCACGTACGACTTGAGCGTGTACGGCCCGGACCCCGTGACCTCGTCGCCCTCGCGGAGCTTGTCCGCCGGATACTCCTTGGGGTCGACGATCGACATGGCCGGGGTCGCGAGGACGAACGGGAAGGTCGCGTCCGGCTTCTTGAGGCGGAAGACGACGGTGCTCTCGCCCTTCGTCGCGACCGTGTCGAGGGAGCCGAGCAGCCCCATGGGCCCGCCCTTGACGACGCCCTTCTCGTCGAGCGTCCGCATGCGGTCGAAGGAGTACTTCACGGCCGCCGCGTCCAGCGGGTCGCCGTCGGAGAACTTCAGGCCCTCGCGCAGTTCGCAGGTGAAGACCTTGTTGGAGGCGTCCGTGAACTCGCAGGACTCCGCGGCGTCCGGCTCGGGCTCGGTCGCCCCCGAAGGGAAGCTGAGCAGCGTCTGGAAAACGTTTCTGTAGAGCTCCCAGGAGCTGTCCCAGGCCTTCGCCGGGTCCAGGGTGCTCGGCGCACTCATCGTGCCGACGGTGATCTGCTGTTCCTCCTCCGACCCTTCGGAGGACAGCACCCCGCAACCAGCGAGCAGGGACATGGACGTGAGCGCCGCCAGTTGGCGCATACCCCTCTTCCGCTTCGCAAGGGGAACTTCACTGAACACGCGCACGCTCCTCGATCGGCCATGCCATGGGGTCGGGAGACCATATCGCAGTGCCCCGCCGGTCCAACTCATGGCGCCGACGGGGCACTTGATGCGGTTAAACGTCGCTTTTGACGGCGTACCCAGCGATTGCGCGGCCTTCGTCAGCCGACGCCCGCATTGAGGAAGATGCCGCCATCGACCACGAGTGTCTGGCCCGTGATCCAGTCCGACTGGGCGGAGGTGAGGAACGCGGCCGCGCCCCCGATGTCCTCGGGCACACCGAGGCGGCCGAGCGGGTAGGAGGCCGCCGCCTCCGCCTCACGGCCCTCGTAGAGCGCCTGGGCGAACTTGGTCTTGACGACCGCGGGCGCGATCGAGTTCACGCGCACCTTCGGCGCGAACTCGTGCGCCAGCTGCAGGGTGAGGTTGACCATGGCGGCCTTGCTCATCCCGTAGGCCCCGATGAACGGCGATGCGGAGACACCGGCGACGGAGGCGATGTTCACGATCGCGCCGCCGTGCTCGCTCTGCCAGGCCCGCCAGGTCTGCTGGGCGAAGCCGAGCGCCGAGATCACGTTGGTCTCGAACACCTTGCGCGCCACGTTGAGGTCGAGCTCGGCCATCGGTCCGAACACCGGGTTCGTGCCGGCGTTGTTGACCAGGAAGTCGACGCGGCCGAACGCCTCCATGGCGCGCTCCACGGCGACCGCCTGGTGCGCCTCGTCGTGGGCCTTGCCCGCGACGCCGATGACCCGGTCGGCGCCGAGCCTCTCGACGGCCTCCTTGAGGGCGTCCTCGTTGCGCCCGGTGATGCAGACGCGGTCGCCGCGGGCGACCAGGGCCTCGGCGATGCCGTATCCGATGCCGCGGCTCGCGCCCGTGACGAGCGCGGCCTTCCCACTGTCCTGCACAGCCATGATCCTTGCCTTCCGGGTCAGTTGAGCGGGCCGCCGGCGACGTACATGACCTGGCCGGAGACGAAGCCCGCGGCGTCGCCCGTGAAGAAGGCGATGGCGTTGGCGATGTCCTCGGGACGGCCGACGCGCTGCACCGGGATCTGCGTGGCGGCCGCGGCCTGGAACTCCTCGAAGTCCATGCCGACGCGGTCCGCGGTGGCCTTGGTCATCTCGGTGACGATGAAGCCGGGGGCGACGGAGTTGGCGGTGACGCCGAACTTGCCGAGCTCCTTGGCGAGGGTCTTGGTGAAGCCCTGCAGGCCGGCCTTGGCGGCGGCGTAGTTGACCTGGCCGCGGTTGCCGAGGGCGGAGGACGAGGAGAGGTTGACGATGCGGCCGAAGCCCGCGTCGACCATGTGCGCCTGGCAGGCCTTCGACATCAGGAAGGCGCCGCGCAGGTGCACGTTCATGACCGTGTCCCAGTCGCTGGCGCTCATCTTGAAGAGGAGGTTGTCGCGGAGCACGCCGGCGTTGTTGACGAGGATGGTCGGCGCGCCGAGCTCCTGGGCGATGCGGGCGACGGCGGCCTCGACCTGGGCCTCGTCGGACACGTCGCAGCCGACGGCGATCGCCTTGCCACCGGCAGCGGTGATCTGCGCGACGGTGTCCTTGCAGGCGGCCTCGTCGAGGTCGAGGACGGCCACGGCGCGGCCCTCGGCGGCGAGCCGTACGGCGGTGGCCGCGCCGATGCCTCGCGCGGCTCCGGTCACGACGGCGACGCGCTGCTCAGTGGTGGACATGCTGGTTCTCCTCGCCCTTGGGATGCGGCTCTCTACGGTACGCCCCGATGGTGAGCGACCGCTTAGTACCTTCAGCTGGACGAGACGCTAGAAGCCCTGGCACCGGGTGTCAACGGCACACAGGAGAGCTGTGATTCTTTACCGCACCAGCAGGTCGAGGAGGCGGTCGACCTCGGCCGCGGGATCCGCCGTCAGGCCCGTGTGCACCGGCCCCGGCTGCACCACCGTGGAGCGCGGCGCGATGAGCCAGCGAAAGCGCCGCCCCGCGTCGTCGCCCTCGGCCTGGCCCGCGGCCGCTCCGCCCGCGCAGATCCGCTCGACGGCGCCGAGCGCCGCCTCGATGCCGCGCACGTCGGCCGCCGGGTCCAGGGCGAGGAGCTTGCCCTCGTCGAGGTGCGTGCGGGCGGCCACGAAGGACTTGGCGCGGCAGTAGACCACCACGCCCGCGTTGAACTGCTCGCCGCGCTCCACGCGCGGCACGACGCGCACCAGCGCGTACTCGAAGACGTCCCGTACGGGCACGGACTGCTCGCTCACTTGGTGGCACCCTTCGGCTCGGCCCCCGGCAGGGTGATCCGCTCGTGAATGGTCTTGGCGCGCGGCAACAGCGCCGCCACGTACGCGCGGCGCACCTCGTCCGCGTCGGCGAAGCCCGGCTCGTCGGCCAGCCACTCGTCGGGCACCTCGGCCACGACCTCGGTGAGCAGTTCCTCGGTGACGAGCGGGGCGAGCTCGGCGGCGGCCGCCGCGACATCGGGGCCGTAGGGGGCGAGGACGTGGTCCGAAGCGTCGTACGGCTTGGCGGACGCGGTCTCCGCGGTGCGCCAGTTGTGGTGCCAGATCATGCTGGCCCCGTGGTCGATGAGCCACAGGTCGCCCTGCCACAGCAGCAGGTTGGGGTTGCGCCAGGAGCGGTCCACGTTGTTGATCAGCGCGTCGAACCAGACGACGCGCCCCGCCTCGGCCGGATCCACCTCGTGGGCGAGCGGGTCGAAGCCGAGGGCGCCCGACAGGAAGTCCATGCCGAGGTTGAGTCCACCGCTCGCCTTGAGCAGCTGCTGGACGCGCTCGTCGGGCTCGCCGAGGCCGAGGACCGGGTCGAGCGCGATCTGCACGAGGCGCGGCATCCGCAGGCCGAGCCTGCGCGCCAGTTCACCGCAGACCACCTCGGCGACGAGTGTCTTGCGGCCCTGGCCGGCGCCGGTGAACTTGATGACGTACGTCGCGTACGTGCCGTGGTCGTCGACCTCGACGACTCCGGGCAGCGACCCGCCCTCCCGCAGGGGCGTGACGTAGCGGACCGCGGTGACTTCGCTGAGCATGGGCCCAGATTACTGCCGGTCCCACGCTGTTCGATCACGCTCTGTTCGATCACGCGCCCGCCTGCCTACAGTGCCCGGCATGGACTCCCCTGATCTTCCTCGTCAGTTCGCGCGCACGCGCCGCTTCTCCCTGGGCGTGCCGCGCGGTTTCACGGTCTCCCCCGACGGCGAGCGGGTGCTGTTCGTCCGCTCCACCGCGGGCGACGACCCGGTCAGCAGGCTGTGGTTGTTCGAGGACGGAGCCGAGCGCATACTCGCCGACCCGTTCGGCCTCGGCGAGACGGGTCCGCTGCCGGAGGCCGAACGCGTCCGCAGGGAACGCGCGCGCGAGGCCTCACAAGGAGTCGTGGCCTTCGCGACCGACCACCACGCGCGCGTGGTGGCCTTCGCGCTGGGCGGCGCGCTGTGGGTGGTGGACACGGACGGCGGCCTACCGCGCCGGATCGCCACGGCGGGCCCCGTGGTCGACCCGCGCCCCTCGCCCGACGGGACCCGCATCGCGTACGTCACCGGCGGCGCCCTGCGCGTCATCGGCACCGACGGCACGGACGACCGGGTGCTCGCCGAGCCCGAGGGCGACGACGTCACGTACGGTCTCGCCGATCACGCGGCCGCCGAGTCCATGGGCCGGCAGCGGGGCTTCTGGTGGTCCCCGCGGAGCGACGCGCTGATCGTCGCGCGCGTGGACGCCTCCCAGGTGCAGCGGTGGTGGATCTCCGACCCCGCACGGCCCGAGCTGCCGCCGCGCGCGGTGCGCTATCCGGCGGCGGGCACCGCCAACGCCGAGACGTCGCTGCACGTCCTGGGCGTGGACGGGACGCGGGTCGCGGTGCGCACCCCGGACCACGTCTCCGAGTACCACTACTCCGGAGCGTGGACGGACGGCGCCTTCCAGTACGTCCCCACGGTGTGCTGGGACGCCCATGGCCCCCTGATCACGCTCCAGACCCGCGACCAGCGCTCGATGTACATCATGGAGGTGGACCCGGGGTCCGGCGAGACGCGGATGGTCTCGCACCAACGGGACACCGCCTGGCTGGAGTTGATGCCGGGCACGCCGCTGCGCCTCGCGAGCGGCCGGGCCGTGCGGCCCTGGAACGTCGTCGGCGGAACGCGCGGTCTGCGGGTCGGCGACACCAGGACGCCGCGCGGCCTGCAGGTGCGGGAGGTCCTGGGCCGTGTCGGCGAGCGGGTGTGGTTCACCGCGACGTCCGATGACCCCACCCAGGTCCACGTCTGGTCGTTCGACCACCAGGACGACGAGCCCGACCCCGAACTCCGCACCGGCACCCCGCGGCGGATCAGCGAGGGTCCGGGCGTGCACACGGCGGCCGTCGGCGGCGACACGGTGGTCCTCGACAGCAGGACCCCCGAGGGGCAGACGGTGACCGTGCTGCGCGGCGGCGAACCCGCCGGGCGGATCGCGGTGTTCGCCGAGGAACCGGTGGTGACGCCCCGGCCCCGCCATCTCACCCTCGGCAAGCGCGAGTTGCGCAGCGCCCTGTACCTGCCGTCCTGGCACGAGGCGGGCTCCGGGAAGCTGCCGGTGCTGCTCTGCCCCTATGCGGGTCCGGGACTCCAACTCGTGGTCCACGCGCGCGCGTGGTGGACGGTCGTGGCGCAGTGGTTCGCCGAGCAGGGCTACGCGGTGCTGATCACGGACGGGCGCGGCACCCCCGGTCGCGGCGAGGACTGGGAGAAGGCCGTGCACGGCGACCAGTTGACGCCGGTGATCGACGACCAGGTGGACGCGCTGCACGCCGCGGCCGAGCGGTTCCCCGACCTGGACCTGGAGCGCGTGGGCATCCGCGGCTGGTCCTTCGGCGGCTTCCTCGCGGCGGGCGCGGTGCTGCACCGCCCGGACGTCTTCCACGCGGCGGTGGCGGGCGCCGCCCCGACGGACCTGCGGCTGTACGACACGCACTGGAAGGAGCGCTATCTGGGCCATCCCGACGTCCAGCCCGAGCAGTACGAGCGCAACTCGCTGGTCGCGCACGCGCATCTCCTGGAGCGGCCTCTGATGCTGGTGCACGGGCTCTCGGACGACAACGTCCTGCCCGCCCACATGCTGCGCTTCTCCGCGGCGCTGCTGGCCGCGGGGCGCCCGCACACGGTGCTGCCGCTGCCCGGCGCGAGCCATCTGGTCGCCCAGGAGGAGGTGGCGGCGAACCTGCTCCGGCTCGAACTCGACTTTCTGAAGAAATCCTTGACCGTTTGAACACAGCGGCCGGCGGCCCCGTACCTCTGGGCATGACGACTTCTGAAGGGACCGTCTCCGCCGAAGAGACCGTCTCCGCGCCCTGCCGCCGCACCGTCGTGGCCACGATCGGCGCCGCGGGCCTCGCCGCCGCCCTCACCGCCTGCGGTGGCGGGGGCGACGACAAGGACTCCTCCGAGCCCGCGGGCGCGCCGTCGCCCGACGGCGGCGGCGCGGGCGGGGCCGTGCTGGCCAGCACGTCGGACATCCCCGTCGGCGGGGGCAAGATCTTCAAGGACCGGGAAGTGGTGGTCACCCAGCCCACCAAGGGTGAGTTCAAGGCGTTCTCCAACCGCTGCACCCACAAGCAGTGCCCGGTGACGAGCGTCGAGGGCGGCACGATCAACTGCCCCTGCCACGGCAGCAAGTTCGACATCGCGGACGGCGGCGTACGCGGCGGCCCCGCGCCGCAGCCGCTGCCCGCGGCCGACATCACCGTGACGGGCGGCTCGATCAAACTGGCCTAGTTCGCGCGGCCCGGCCGCTTCCAGACGCCGAGCACGTCCTGCGTGGCGGTGATGGTCGCGACGAGCGCGAGGGTGTTGCGGACCATGGCGGGCGTGTAGTCGGCGGGCACTCCCGCGATGGCGTCGGCGGGCACACAGACGGTGTAGCCGAGGTTCACGGCGTCGAACACGGCGTTCGGGATCGCGACGTTGGCCGAGACGCCGGTCACCAGCAGGGTGCGGCAGCCCAGGTTGCGCAGCAGGGGGTCGACGTCGGTGCCCGCCAGGGGCGAGAGGCCGTGCAGGCGGCGTACGACCAAGTCCTCGTCGGCCACCTCGATCGGCGGCGCGATGCGTACGGCGGTGGTGCCCGAGAGCTGCTGCACGGGCAGGCGGGAGGCGGCACGGAACAGGCGTGCGTTGTGGCTGGCCCCGCGCCCGTCGGGCCGCCGCTCGGCGACGGCGTGCAGCACCTGGACGCCGCTCTGGTGGGCCGCGGACACCAGCCGCGCGACATTGGCGAGGGCTCCCGACGCCCTTGCCTCCCGGGCGAGTTCGGGCAGCGCGCTCTCGGTGCCCACGACGCCCTGCTGGCACTCGACGGTGAGCAGGGCCGTGGTGGCGGGGTCGAGGAGTTCCCTGAGCTGTTCGTACGACGGCATGGTTCCCCCTGTCGCGGACGTCCGGGGCGGTGGGCGCTCCGGACGGCCGGCGCCCGGAATCCGCGCGAGGCTAACGACCATTGCGCCACGAAGGAAGACCCTCCATTCTTTTCCTGACACACAGTCAGAGGCTGCGGGGCAGGTGGAGACTGCAGGGGCAAGTGAGACTGCGGGACGGGTCGGGACTGCAGGACGGGTCGGGACTGCAGGGCAGGTCGAGACTGTGGGGACAGATGGAGACCGTGGGGGCAGGTGGAGACCGTGCCCCCAGCCGAACACGGGGATGCCACTCGGGAGGACCACACATGGCCGTCACTCAACGCCGGGGCCGCAGGATCATGATGACGCCGGACGAGCTCGACACGTTCCTCACCACGGAGCGCACCTGCCGGGTGGCGACCGTGTCCCCCGACGGCGCCCCGCACGTCAGCACGCTCTGGTTCGCCTGGGACGGCACCTCGCTGTGGCTGTACTCGATCACCCGCAGCAAGCGCTGGGCCGACCTGCGCAAGGACGGCAGGATCGCCGTGGTGGTCGACGCCGGTGAGGAGTACGGCGAGCTGCGCGGCGTCGAGCTGTCCGGCACCGTGGAGTTCGTCGGCGAGGCGCCGCGCACGGGCGAACCGTGCCCCGAACTCGACGCCCCGGAGCGGCTGTTCGCCCGCAAGAACTTCGGCCTGGACGAGATGCCGCACGACGGCCGCCACGCCTGGGCGCGCCTGACACCGGACGCGGTGGCGTCGTGGGACTTCCGCAAGCTGCCGACGGCGTGACGGCTTTCCTCCTCGACCTCCTGCTCGACGCCTGAGCCGACACACCTGAGACGCCTGAGACGCCTGAGCCGACACGCCTGGGAGGCCTGAGCCGACACGCATGAGACGTCTGACTCGATACGCCTGTCTCGCCCCCTGACGAAGCCATGGAGGTGGGCCTCTGGGGGCTCGCCCGGCCGCCGCCTGCCCCCTGCCCCCTGGGGGGCGCCCGGTCGCCCCTACCGAAGCCCCGCCCCCGCCGCCCGCAGCGCCTCCACCGCCGCGCGGATCGACGGGCGGCGATCCGCGTCCGCTCGCCACACCACGTACACATGGCGCCGCACCCGATGCCGCACCGGGACCGTACGCACCCCCGAAGGCATCGGGTCGCGGCCCAACCGCGGCGCCACGCACACCCCGAGGCCGGCCGCGACCAGCGCGAGCTGGGTGTGGTGCTCCTCCGCGCGGTGCGCGACGCGCGGTTCGATGCCCTTGCCGCGCAACGTGAACATCAGCCACTCGTGGCAGAACTCGCCCTCCGCCCAGGCGATCCACTCGTCCTCCGCGAACTCCTCCAGGTCCACCTCGGCGCGGTCGGCGAGGGGGTGCGCCGCGGGCATCGCGACATCGGCGGGGTCGTCGAGGAGCGGGGCCTTGGCCAGGCCCTCCGGGATCGGCAGCGGCTTGTTGTACCAGTCGAGGACCACCGCCAGGTCGATGTCGCCGCGCACCACGGCCGCCACCGCCGGCGTCGGCTCCAGCTCCTGGCAGCCGACCCGGAGCCCGGGGTGGTCGGCGCGCAGCGCGGACAGCGTGGCGGGCATCAGTCCGCGCATGGCCGTGGGGAACGCGGAGATCCGCAGCTCTCCGACCGCCTTGCCGCGCTGCTCCTCCAGGTCGGCCTGGGCCAGCTCGACCTGCGAGAGGATCCGCGCGGCGTGCTCGGCGAGCAGGCGCCCCGCATCGGTCAGGCGCACCCCGCGGCCGTTCTTGGCGAGGAGCTGCTGGCCCACCTCGCGCTCCAGCTTCGTCATCTGCTGCGAGACCGCCGACGTCGTGACGTGCAGTCCCGCGGCGGCACCGCTGACCGAGCCGTGCCGGGCGAGGGCGTCGAGCGTACGCAGGCGCTCCAGGTTCAACATGTAAGCAATGCTACGCGATACCGGGCACGAAATCTCGCTTGTGCTAAGAGATCGCGAGACCCCATCGTGAGACGCATGAGCACCGCCACCCCGTCGTCCCGCACCACAGCCACCGCCCCCACGCCAGCGACCGCCACGGGCCCAACCACCACCACCGCCACAGCCACAGCCACAGCCACAGCCACAGCCACAGCCACCAGCGTCACCCCCAAGCGCCCCGCCCTCGACTGGCGCGTCCGCTTCGGCATCCTCTCCGCGATCTGGGGCTTCAGCTTCCTGCTGATCAAGGTGGGCACGGAGGGGTACGCCCCCTTCCAAGTCACCCTGGGCAGGCTGGTGTTCGGCACGGCGGTGGTCGCCGCCGTGCTGGTGGTCAAGCGCGAGCGCCTGCCTCGCGGGGCGCGGACCTGGCTGCATCTGACGGTGGCGGCCTTCCTGCTCAACGCCCTGCCGTTCTCGCTCTTCGCGTACTCGGAGCTGACGATTCCGTCCACGCTCGCCGGAATCTGCAACGCGACGTCGCCGCTGTGGGGCATGGCCCTGTCACTGGTCGCGCTCTCCGAGGACCGGCCGACCCGGCGCCGCGTCGCGGGCCTGGCCATCGGATTCTTCGGGGTGCTCACGGTGCTCGGCGCCTGGCAGGGCTTCAGCGGCCTCGACCTCCGCGGCACCGCGATGGCACTGCTCGCCTCGCTGAGCTACCCGATCGGCTGGATCTACGTGCGCCGCACCCTGGCGGGTTCCGGCTACTCGAACCTCTCCCTGTCCGGTGCCCAGCTGCTGGTCGCGACCGCCGAACTGGCCGTCGTGACACCGCTGTTCACCTCGCTGCCGACGCACTTCCCCGTCGTGCCACTGCTGGCGATCGTGGCACTTGGCGCCCTCGGCACGGGCCTCGCGTTCCTGCTGCAGTACGCCCTGGTCGCCGAGGTCGGCCCGACCACCGCCCAGATGGTCACGTACTTCATCCCGGTCATCGCGACCGCGGCGGGCGTCGCGCTGCTCGGCGAGTCCCTGAGCTGGTCGACGCCGGTCGGCGCGGTGATCGTCCTGGCGGGCGCGGCACTCACCCAGTCCCGCCCGCGCACACCACGAGCCCGCCCGACCCAATGACCCCACCGGCCACCCGGCCCCGCCCGGCAAGCAACCCCGCCGGGCGCCCGGCCCCGCCCGGCACACCCCCCCACTGGACAGCCCCATCCGGCCGCACTCCTCAGCCGCACCACCACACAGGCGCGGACCCGACCACCGAACCCACCACGACCGCGCACCGCGACAACCACAACGCCCCCGCCCGGCAGGCAACCCCACCGGACAGCCGCCCCCGACCCCACCCTCCCCTCAGTCGTACCGCCGCACCGGCGCCGGTCCGACCGCCGAAGCCACGGCGTCCGCCACCGCCACGATCTCCTCGTCGGCGAGCGCGGCCACGGTGATCCGCACCGCGGGAGGCGCGCTCATCCGGAACCGTGCCCCCGGAGCGACGGCCCACCCGGCGTGCAGCAGCCGCGCGACCGCCCCGGTCTCGTCGGACACCGGCACCCATACGTTCATGCCGCTGCGCCCGTACGAGGGCACGCCCCGCTCGGCGAGCGCCGCGATCAGCGCGTTCCGCCGCCGACCGTAGGAAGCGGCCACCACGCGCGCGTCGACCGCGCCGCCGTCCCAGAGCCGCACCACGGCGCGCTGCACGAGGCGGCTCACCCAGCCGGGCCCGAGCCGCTGGCGCCCCAGCAGCCGGTCCACGGTGACGGGGTCCCCGGTGAGCACGGCGAGCCGCAGGTCGGGGCCGTACGCCTTGGCGGTCGAGCGGACCAGGGCCCAGCTGCGGGTCACCCCGGCCAGCGGGTGCAGCGGCAGGTCGACGATGCCGTGGCCATGGTCGTCCTCGATGAGCAGCACGTCCTTGTGCGCGGCGAACACCTTCCGCAGGGCACGCGCGCGTGAAGCGGTGACGGCCGCGCCCCAGGGGTTCTGCGCGCGGTCCGTCACGACCACCGCGCGCGCCCCGCCCGCCAACGCCCGCTCCACATCGGCCGGCAGCGGCCCCTCGTCGTCCACGCCGACCGGGACCACGCGCAGCCCGAGCGCCGGGACGAGATCGAGGAGGCTGCCCCAGCCCGGGTCCTCGACGGCCACCGCGTCGCCGGGCTTGAGGTGGACGGCGAGCACCCGCTCGATGGCGTCGAGCGATCCGGAGGTGACGGCGACGGGCCCTGCGGGAATGCCGTCCGCGTCGAAGGCCACACGCGCGTGCCGTTCGAGTTCCGGGTCGACGGAGCTCTCTCCGTAGAGGACGGGTTCCTTGTCGGACTGCTCCGCGGCCGCGGTGAACGCCTCGGCGAGCGCGGGCAGAAGCGCCGGATCGGGGTTCCCCTTGGAGACGTCCCGCACGCCGGGCGGCACGTCCGCCCGCATCAGTTCCCGCGCGGTCGTGGCGGGCTTCGGGCGTACGCGGCTGCCGCGCCGCCCCGCCGTCTCGATGACTCCGCGCTCACGCAGCGTGCGATACGCGGCGGCGACCGTGTTGGGATTCACGCCCAGGCGCGTCGCCAACTCACGCATAGGCGGCAGCAGTTGACCCGGCTCGAGGCCGCCGTCACCCACGGCCCGCTCCACGCTCGCCGCAATCTCTGCTGCGCGCCGACCCTCGATCGGATACTCTCCTAGCACAAAAGAGATTATGCACTAGTGCAATAACGACAGCAAGCGGAACACAGATCAGCACAGCACAGCCCGCAGATCAGTTCAGTACAGGGAGAGGCCATGCAGACGACGCCGACCACCGACACCGCCCAGCCGGACAGCGCCGCCTACGCACCGACCGACCGCACCGTCCCCACCCGCTCACGGGAACGCGCCGCGTACGACCACGAGACGGTGCACGCGATACTCGACGAGGCGTACGTCTGCCACCTCGGCTTCGTGCGCGACGGCGCCCCTGTCGTGCTGCCGACGCTCTACGGCCGCGTGGGCAACCGCCTCTACGTACACGGCTCGACCGGCTCCCGGCCGCTGCGCATGGCGGGTGCCGCCCAGGGCCAGGAGGAGGACCCGGGCCTGCAGGTGTGCCTGACCGTCACCCATGTCGACGGCCTCGTGCTGGCCCGCTCCGCCTTCCACCACTCGATCAACTACCGCTCCGTGGTGATCCACGGCACCGCCCACCAGGTCACGGACCCCGAGGAGAAGCGCACCGCGTTGGACGCCCTGGTCGACCACGTCGTGCCGGGCCGCTCCGCCGACTCCCGCCCCGCGAACGCCAAGGAGCTCGCGGCGACCGCCGTGATCCGCCTCGACCTCACCGAGGTGTCGGCGAAGGCCCGCACCGGCGGCCCGAACGACGACCCCGAAGACATGGATCTCCCCCACTGGGCGGGCGTGGTCCCGCTCCGCAAGGGCCACGCCCCCCTCATCCCCGCCGCCGACCTCGCCCCCGGCACCGAAGTCCCCGACTACCTGGTCGAGTTGTGATGCTGATCCACCCCTGGGACGCGGCCCGCGCCGATACCGAGTGGCAACAGTGGCTGGCCGCGCACGACTTCGGCCAGCTCGCGGTCAACGGCCTTGCGGGCGAGCCGCCGCACGTCCAGCCTCTCCACTTCACGTACGAGGCGGAGCACGGACCGCACGGCCGGGTCCTCGCCCACCTGGCGCGCCCCAACCCCCTGTGGCCCGCCCTGGAGACCAACCCCGACGTGCTGTTGAGCGTCGTCGACGACTACGTGCACGTGCCGGGCCCCTGGCAGGCCGCGCCTGACATCCCGTCGGAGCACGGCGTGCCGACCAGCTTCTACGCCGCCGTCCAGCTCCGCTGCACCGCCCACGTCGTCGACGACCCCGACGAGAAGGCCGACCTCCTGAACCGCCAGGTCGACCACTTCCAGCCGGAAGGGGGTTCCGCGCGGGCGGCCGTGGGCGAGGCCCCGTACGGCCGCATGCTCTCCGGCATCCGCGCGCTGCGCCTCGACGTCACCGCCGTACGGGCGAAGTTCAAGTACGCGAGTCACAAGCCGGAAGCGGTACAGGACCGCATCGCCGCGGGCCTCGCCGAGCGGAGCGGCCCCCGGGACGCGTCGGCCCGCGCCCACCAACTGCGCCGCCGCGAAACCTGAGCCGCCGACGCTGCGCGACTCCGGACCACGGACCACGACACGACTCCGAGCCACATGACAGAGCACGGCTCCGGGCCACGCGCTGCCGCACGCGGGTGCGCGGCACGACGGCGCCGCGCACCCACCCAAGCCTCAACTCCCCTTACGCCGCGGCCACTTCCCGCCGAGCCGCCGCGACACCGCACGCCTCGGCGACAGCGAGCCCTGTCACGGCGGCCAGCATCAGCACGGTGCCCGCCACGGTCGCCGCCGTCATCGCCTCCCCCGGCAGCACGACCGCGACGACCGCGGCGCCCACCGGCTCCAGAAGCGTGATCACGGAGACGGTCGCGGACCGCACGACGGCCGCCCCCGCGAAGTCCAGCGCGTACGCGAGCGCCGTCGACACGGCGGCGATGTACAGCAGACAGACACCCACGCGCGCGGGGTCGGCGGCGTGCGGCAGCAGGCCCTCCGCCGACACGAGCGCCCAGCCGACACCCGCGGGCGCCACGACGGCTTCGCCGCCCCCGCCCCCGTCGCCGAGGACGAGAACGACCAGACCGGCGAGCGCCCACGATCCGACGGACTCGGCGAGGCCGCGGCGCCGCCCGGCGCGGCTGCACCAGACGCGCGGCGAGCAGCAGGACGAACCCGCCCGCGCACTGCCAGAAAGAGAGGCTGACCGGCCCCATGTCACCGGCCCGGAACACCAACGCGACAGAACAGCCCCCGCGCCAAGAACACACCGGCCCGGGCATCATCCGTGGGCGCCCCGCGCTAAGCGGCGGGCGGCGGCGAGAGAACGAGCACGTGCGGAACCATGATCGGCGCCCTAGGACCGGCTCCCGCTGCGCGACAACTCCGTTTCGGATCGCGGGATCTCGTCCCGCACGACGGTTTCCGCCGGTGCCGACGACTGGGCGATGAACGCGCCCACCAGCACGACGGCGCCGCCGACGATCTGCGGCGCCGAGAGGTGCTCGCCGAGGATCACCCAGGCCAGCGCGGTGGCGATGACCGCTTCGAGGCAGGCCACGACGCCGGCGACCTGGGGCGAGAGCCTGCGCACGGACAGCACTCCGGTGACGTACGCGACGACGGTCGCGACCAGGACGATCCAGGCGAGCAGGGTCCAGGCGGGGACGGTCGAGCCGTCCAGGTCCGCGCCGCCCGCGAGCACCGACCAGTCCATGCCCCACGGCCGCGCGACGACGGTCAGCACGGCGGTGCCGACGAGCAGTCCGTACGCGATGACACCGAGCGGGTCGGGGGCGTCCGCGCCCGCTTCGCTGCCCTGGTCGGACAGGACGAAGTAGCCGACCTGGCAGCAGGCGGCCCCGAGCGCGAGCAGCAGACCCACGGCATCGAAGCTCAGCCCCGCCCACACCTCGACGACGCAGGCGAGACCGCCGACGGCGAGCACCACGCCGAGCGCGGCGGCCCGCGTCACGGGCCGTCGCTGCACGAAGCGCACCCAGCCGAGGACGAGCGCGGGCGCGAGGTACTCGATGAGCAGCGCGACACCGACGGGGATGCGGGAGAGCGCGGCGAAGTAGCAGGCCTGGACGCCCGCGACGGCGAGGAGACCGAACCCGGCGAGCAGCGCGGGCCTGCTCCGCAGCAGTCCGCGGTGGCGCCAGGCCACGGGCAGCATCACCAGGGCGGCGCCCGCGACGCGCAGCCACACCACGTGCAGGGGGTCGAGGCCCGCCTCGATCAGCGGCTTCGCCGCCACACCGGAGCCACCGAAGGCGACCGCCGACACCAGGGCGAGCCCGAGCCCGACACCCTTGCCGCCGCTCCCCCGCCCGCCCCGAGCCTCCGCGTTCCCCCGACTCGCCCGGCTCCCCCGGCTCTCCTGAATCCCGTCAGACGCTTGCACCGGCACATCATGGCAGGCAGTGTCATGAGCGTCACCCTGTATGGCGCCTGTCTCAACCGGCGGACGCCGGACCCCCGACCGCAACGGCGCTCAACGGCCCCCGACCGGGACGGCAACCAGTGCGTCGCGGACCGGGACGGCAACCAGTGACTCGCGGACCAGGGCCACAACCAGAGACTCGCGGACCGGGACGTCGCTCAGTGACCCACGGACCGGGAAAACGCTCACCGACCCACGGACCGGAAAGACGCTCAGTGCCCCGCGCCCTGACCTCCGGCGTATCCGTGGCCCCCCGACGCGTACTGCCTGCACCCCGCCTCCACACGGTGCAGGAGCGTCGAGACGTCGACGCCCGCCCGCGCGAGGACCTCGACGGCCCGGCAGTCCGGGTCGGCGACGAGCCCCGCGAGCAGGTCCATGCCGAGGGCCCGCGGTTCACCGCGCAGCTCGGCGCGCTCCAGGGCCACCTCCATCGCGGTGGTGGCGGCGGGCGACCAGCCCGCTTCCTTCACGGACGTCACCACCGGCACGGCGCCGGAGTCCTCGACGGTGCCCTGCCACTGCAGGCCGTAGCCGATGCTGCGCTGCACGAGATAGCCGAGGAGCCGCACGACGTGCGCGCCGCTCTCGAAGGCGGCACGGACCTCGGGGTCGCTCTCCAGGAGCGAGTGGAGCAGGTGCGCGGTGTCGATCTGCCGGTCCCCGTCCCGCACGGCACGACGGCGCGCGCCGACGACCACCGACGCCAGCTCGGCGCTGAGTCGGGAGTCGAGGTCTGCTCGGGTCGGACCGGATTCGGCACCCGGCGGGGTACGGCTTTGCACATCTCCCACCACATCAACCCCCAGCGGCATATGCATCGGCGGCGGGAAGCATTTCCGCGTCCGACACAGGTTGGGCATCCGCGCGCTGGTTGTCCTCCTTACGGATGAGATCTGACCGAAGTGCCTCCGGGGGCGCGCGCCATGTTGCCCCGCGCCCCGTACGCAACCACGACGCATCCCCACACGTCCCTCACAGGCATGGAGAACGGGTGCTGGATGGTCGCCCTGCCGGCGATCGACGGCAGGCAGTACGTGTACCGGGTGTACGCACCCGACGACGCGCTGCCCGCCGACCTGTTCTGGGAGGCCTGGCACTGCCACGACGAGGGCCCGTTCCCGAGGGCGTCGGACCTGTTCGACGCGGCGGTGATACGACGGGTCGGCTGAGCCTCCCCGACGAACGCCCGCACCCGGCCCTCCCAGCCGGAACTCCGGTCTTCTCTGTCTGTGTACGCCTACCCCGCCTGACCGTCGTACACCTGTTGCCGGGTCCCGTGTTGCCGGGTCCCGATGACGACCGTGGCGTACATCTCCTCGTCGTCCACCACCCGCGCCACCAGACCGGCCCGCTCGACGGCGGCGACGGCCGCGGGCACCTGGCCCTCGCTCGTCTCGAACAGCAGATGGCCGCCGGGCGCGAGCCACACCGGCGCCTCCTCGGTCACCCGTCGCAGGACGTCGAGCCCGTCCGCGCCGCCGTCGAGCGCCACCAGCGCCTCGTGGACACGGGCCTCGGCGGGCAGCAGGCCGACCTCTTCGGTGGGGACGTAGGGCACGTTGGCGAGCAGGATGTCGACACGGCCCCGCAGCGCGCCGGGCAGCGGTTCGTAGAGGTCGCCCTCGTACACCTCCCCCCTGGCGTCGGCGACGTTGCGGCGGGCGCAGCGGACCGCCGCGGGGTCGATGTCGGCGGCGTGCAGCTCGACCCGTCCGAGCCCCGCGGCGAGCGCGGCCCCGAGCGCCCCGGACCCGCAGCACAGATCGACGACGACGGCTTCGCGCCCGGCGAGCGCGGCGGCCTGTCCGACGAGGAACTCGGTGCGCCTGCGCGGCACGAAGACCCCCGGGTCGACGGCGATGCGCAGGCCACGGAACTCGGCCCAGCCCAGGACGTGTTCGAGCGGCAGCCCGCCGGCGCGGCGCTCCACCATGGCGGCCAGTTCGTCCGGGGTGCGCGCGGTGGAAAGGATCAACTCCGCCTCGTCCTCGGCGAAGACGCAGCCCGCGGCGCGCAGCGCGGTGACGGCGGAGGCCCGATCCGAGGGAGAGAAGTCCGAAGGGGAGAAGTCCGAGGGGGAGAAAGCCGAGGAGGAGAAAGCTGAGAGGCGCGAAACCGACATGCGAAGAAAACCTTCCGGGATCCCGATGGGGCTCCCTCGGCTCACCTATGCCCGGTGAACCGCGCGGTCGCGAGAGGGGAGCACCCGACCTGCTGCTGCGGTAATGGGTCTCACCTCCAAAGGCACGTCGCCTGCGTCCGTCGCAGAGCAGGGGAACAGTACCCCACCTGCGTCGGAACTGCCGAGGTCGGACGCTCCACAACATCTGACGGTTCATCAGTATTGAATGTTGCAGGCCCTGCGGCTACGTTCCGCGACACCGTAGCTGCGGCTGTCGCAGCACCCGACGGAAAGGGGTGGCCGCATGGCCGAAGTCAGCGCGGAAGCACGGATCGAGGCACCCGTCGAGAAGGTCTGGGCCCAACTCACCGACTTCTCCTCGTACGGAGAGTGGAACGCCACGCACACCAACTTCCCCAAGGGCGGCCCCACCACCCTGGAGGTGGGCGGCACCTTCGTGGAGAACATGAAGCTCATGGGCTTCCCGGCCGAGGTCGACTGGACCATCGAGGAGTTGGAGACCGCCCGCACGCTGGCCATCGCGGGCAAGGGCCCGATGGGCGTGAACGTCGGCACCCGCTACACCCTCCTCCCGGACGGGACCGGCACCCTGGTCCGCATCGAGGGGGAGTTCACCGGCGCGGCCGTATCCCTGATGGCGGGCAAGCTGAAGGACTCGGCGACCGCCGCCCTGAACGAGTCGCTGCGCAAACTGGACGGCCTGGTGACCTGAAGCCCCCGCGACACCGAGGAGCCGACCGCCCGACAAGCGCGGCGGGCACGGCACAGCGGGCACAGCGGGCGAGGCACAGCGGAGACACCAACAACGAAGACACCAACGAGGCGCCCCACACCATCCGTGCGGGGCGCCTCATCTGTGGCAGGGACCGTCGGCCCCGACCACCTCAGTCCTCATCGGCGAGAATCAGGTACAGCTTCTTGCGGGCGTCGTTGATGACGGAGAGCGCCTTCTCGCGCTGCTCCTTGCTCCCGGTCTTCCAGACCTGGCCGAACGCCTCCATCAGACCGAAGCCGGCCTGCCGGATCTCGTTCAGCGTGTCCCAGTCGACGCCGCGCCCGGCCTCTTCCCAGGGCGCTTCGGGACCCTCTTCGGCCGCCTCGGTACCGGCCTCGGTGAGCGAGAAGAGCTTCTTGCCGCCCTCGCTCGCGCTGCTGATCAGGCCCTCGTCCTCCAGGAGTTGGAGGGTCGGGTACACCGAACCGGGGCTGGGCTTCCACGCCCCGCCGCTGCGCTCGGCGATCTCCTGGATCATTTCGTAGCCGTGCATGGGGCGGTCCTTCAGGAGGGCGAGGATCGACGCGCGTACGTCACCGCGCCGCGCCCTCCCCCGCGGCCCTCCGCCTCGCCCGCCGCGGCCGCCCCAGGGGCCACCGGGCCCGCCGAAGCCGGGACCGAACGGGCCGAACGCGCCGCGCCGCCCCTCGAAGCCCCCGAAGCCGCCGAATCCTTCGCGGCCGAATCCCTCTCGGCCCGGGTGGCCGCCGCCGTGGCGGCCGCGTCCGTGCTCGTGTTCAAAGCCATGGGAACGCATGACGATCACTCCTCTGACTGCTGCTCGTCGTTCTCCTGATCGGGCCGCTCGGCCTCGACCAGTCTCCGATCAATCCTTGATCAGTCGCGAATCTGTCGCGATGCGTCAACGATATATCGGAACTGTTCGGATGGCAATGCCCGACGAACAGCACCCCACCGTTAAGGCCACGAACCAGTCCAACAACTCGCGATTGGCATTACCCCACCCCCGAGTCGGCCCTCTACCGTCATCGACATGCCGACTTCCCACCGCATCCGCATCGTCGACGCCTTCACCGACCGCCCCTTCGCCGGCAACCCGGCGGGCGTCCTTCTCCTCGACGCCTACCCCGACGACGCCTGGCTCCAGAACGTGGCCAGGGAGGTCAACCACGCCGAGACCGCGTTCGCCCACCGCCTGCCCGAGGGCGGCGACGCCGACTGGGCGCTGCGCTGGTTCACGCCCGCCACCGAGGTCGACCTCTGCGGCCATGCCACTTTGGCCACGGCGCACGTCCTGCACACCACGGGTACCGCCACCGGTCTGATCCGCTTCGCCACCCGCGCGGGCGTCCTCACCGCGACGGCGCATGAGGACGGCACCCTCACCCTCGACTTCCCGACCGCCCCGCTCACCGCCACCGAGGCCCCCGAGGGCGTCGCCGAGGCCCTCGGCGCCCAGCCGCTCGCCACGTACGACACCGGTCCGCACCTCGGCGACCTGCTGGTCGAGCTCGCCGACGAGAAGACGGTCCGCGCACTCACCCCCGACCACAAGGCCCTCGTACGCCTCTCCGAGCGCGGCATCATCGCCACGGCCGCGGCCGAAGACCCCTCCCGCGGCTACGACTTCGTGTCGCGCGGCTTCTTCCCGCGCGTCGGCATCGACGAGGACCCGGTGACGGGCAGCGCGCACACGGCCCTCGCCCCCTTCTGGTCCGAGCGCCTCGGCCGCACGGACCTGACCGGTCTGCAGGCCTCGTCCCGCACCGGCCTGGTCCGCACCCGACTGCGCGGCGACCGCACGCTCCTGACCGGACACGCGGTCACGGTCATCGAGGGCGACCTCCTCGCCTGACGCGACGAAGAGGCACCGACGGGCGAGATCACAGGTGGCTGCCCACTAAGGCGTGGGCAGCCACCCCAC
The DNA here is from genome assembly GCF_055558735.1 of Streptomyces sp. NPDC025651. Classification (NCBI taxonomy): domain Bacteria; kingdom Bacillati; phylum Actinomycetota; class Actinomycetes; order Kitasatosporales; family Streptomycetaceae; genus Streptomyces; species Streptomyces sp. NPDC025651. The sequence continues at coordinate 20,184 of NZ_JBVHLZ010000015.1, read as the reverse complement.
CTTCCCCGCGAGCAGCGCGTACCCCACGAACGCCCCGACATCCAGCAGGGAATGGGCCACCACCAGCGGCCCGACCCGCCCCCACCGGCGGTAGAGCAGCACGAAGACCACCCCCATCGCCATGTTCCCGATGAACCCGCCGATGCCCTGATACAGGTGGTACGAGCCACGCAGCACCGAACTGCCCACCAGCGCGGCCATCGGCGTCCACCCCAACTGCCCGAACCTGCGCAGCAGATACCCGACGACGATCACTTCCTCGAGGACCGCGTTCTGCACCGCGGACAGCACGAGGACCGGGTACTTCCACCACACGTCGGGCAGCGCCTCGGGCACCACGGTCAGATTGAAGCCGAGCCCACGGGCCGCCAGATAGAAGGCGATACCGGTGCTGCCGATCACCGCGGCGATCGCCGTGCCGCGCCCCAGGTCCGGCCACGGCCGCGTCCGGTCGAAACCGAGCGTCCGCAGCCCGGCCCCCTCGCGCAGCAGGAAGTGCGCGACCAGCGCGACCGGCACCAACGCACTCGCGATTCCGAACAATTGCCACGCGAGATCAAGCCACGGCCGACCCGGCGCCGCCGACGCGTTCATGGTGGCCGCCTGGTCCTTCAGACCGCCCGGTTTGGTGACCGACCCGACAAAGCTGATCAGCGCGGACACCCCGCTCGCCCCGAGCGAGAGGGCCAGGACGAGCAGCGTCTCGTCCCTCAGGATCCGCCGCGAGGGTCCCCCCGGCGGAAAAGAACCGGCCATCGGCCCCGGCTCCGCTTGCACTTGCGCCTCCAGTTGAGTGTTCCCGCCTCATCCCCATCCTCGTCCCGCTAGGGTCTCGAAAGAAGTTACGAAGATCGTGCGCGACAGGCCGAGGGGGACGGACGCCGATTTCGGGCGAACCGCCCCCTCTTTCCTTGCTTCATCACTCAAGGAGGGGCACCACCGCCATGGGACGTCACAGCTTGCCCGATGAGCACGGGTCGGGCGCGCCCGACCCCCGACCGCGCGCCCGCGGCCGCACGGTCGCCATCGCCACGGCTCTCGTACTCGTGGTCGCGGGAGGCACGGCGGCAGCCGTCCGCAGCGGGGTCCTCTCCTTCGGCGGCTCCTGCGAGGACGACGCGGTACGCCTCGACGTCGCCTCCGCCCCCGACATCGCCCCCGCCCTGCGCGAGGCCGCCGACGAGGCCCGCGAGACGGAGATCACCTCGGACGGGCACTGCATTGACGTACGGGTCACCGCGCGCGACTCGTACAAGGTCGCCGACGAACTCCGCTCCGGCAAAGACGACCCGGAGTACGACGTATGGGTGCCGGACTCCGACATATGGGTGCAGCGCGTCGGCCTCGGCACCAAGCAGACCAAGGTCTCCCCCGCGGGCAACATCGCCTCGTCGCCCGTCGGCATCGCCATGGTCCCGTCCGCCGCCGAATCGCTGGGCTGGCCCGAGAAGACGTACGACTGGCCCGAGTTGACCGCGGCCGCCATGAAGGACGAGAAGCTGCGCCTGGGCGCGGCCGACCCCGCGCGCAGCGCGACCGGACTGCTCGCCCTCGCCAAACTGGGCGCGTCCGCGCAGAAGCGGGGCGGCAAGGAGGGCGACACCCAGGCCGCCTCCATCGCGAAGGCCCTGGCCACCCGCACCACCGACAGCGACGGCCAGCTCCTGGACACCCTGGCCCGCGACGACTCGGGCACCGAGCAGGGCAACCCCCGCCGCAATCAGGCGCTGATCCTCTCCGAGCAGGCCGCCTTCGAGCACAACGCGTCGGCGGGCGAGAAGAACAGCCTCGACCTGTTCTATCCCAAGGACGGCACGCCCCGGCTCGACTATCCGTACACGCTCGTCGAGGACGACAAGATGTCCACCGACATGAGCCGCGCGGCGCTGCGCTTCATGACGATGTTCAGCGACGCGGAGGGCCAGAAGATCCTGACCGACCACGGGTTCAGGACCGACCCCGACCAGCCCTCCGACGAACTCGTCGCCGCCGCGGGCGGCCGCGCCCCGCAGCCGTACGCCGCCGAGGCCACCGACCCGCCCTCGGACAAGCAGCTCCAGGAGACCCTGGGCATGTGGACGATCACGGTGCAGAGCGCCCGGCTCAGCACGGTCGTCGACGCGTCGGAGTCCATGAACCAGCTCGTCCCCGGCCGCAACCAGTCCCGCATGGAGGTCACCAAGTCCTCGCTGCTGCAGGCGCTCGCCGGATTCACCGACGAGGACGAGATCGGCCTGTGGGAGTTCGCCACCGCGCTCGACGGCACCCGTGACTACCGCAAGCTGCAGCCCACCGAGAGGCTCGGCGACCGCAAGGGAGGCGTGACCCACCGCGACGAGCTGTCGCAGGCGTTCAGCGATCTGCAGCCCGTGCCGGGCGGTGCGACCGGCCTGTACGACACCACGCTCGCCGCCTACAAGGAGGCATGCTCGTCGTACGCGCGCGGCAAGTTCAACGCCCTGGTGATCCTGACCGACGGCGCGAACCAGGACCCGGGCAGCATCTCGCGCAGCTCCCTCATCTCCCAGCTCGAGGACCTCTCCGACCCCGGCAGGCCGGTGCCGATCATCGCGATCGCTGTCGGCCCCGACGCGGACAAGGACGAGGTCCAGCAGATCGCGGCGGCCACCGGCGGCTCCGGCCACCAGGTCGACGACCCGGCGCAGATCCACGCGGTCATCCTCAAGGCCATCACGGAGGCGGGCAGCAACCAGGGCTGAGCCACCCCGAGCCGAGCGGCGCGCAGGCCTCAGCCCAGCGGCACCGCCGGCTCCGGCAGCCCCACGGGCCACGTGTGCACGGGCTCTCCCTCATGCATCAGCTCGAAGTACCGCTTGGTGGTGGCGGCGAGCGCGTCCTCCCTGGCGAGCCCCGTGTCCAGGGCCCGGTGATAGGTGGCCGCCTGCCACGACGCGCCGTTGACCCGCCGTCGGCACCGCTCCTCGATCACCCCGAGGTACAGGTCGCGGTCGGCGGGCTCCACGCCCCACGCGTCGAGCCCGGCGGCCGCGAGCGGCAGCAGTTCGTCGCGTACGAGATCGACGGCCGCCACCTCGGCGGTGCCGCCGAGCCTGCCGCGCCGCGGCCACTGCAGCCGGGCGTCGATGCCGTGCCGGCAGGCGATGTCGAAGTTGCGGGCCGCGGCCTCGAAGGGAAGCCGGGACCACACGGGCCGCGCCTCCTCGGCGAGCGCCCGCACGAGGCCGTAGTAGAAGGCGGCGTTGGCGATGACGTCGGTGATGGTGGGCCCCGCGGGCAGCACGCGGTTCTCCACGCGCAGATGCGGGACGCCGTCGGCGATGCCGTACACCGGGCGGTTCCAGCGGTACACGGTGCCGTTGTGCAGGACCAGTTCACCGAGCCGCGGCACTCCGCCCGCGTCGAGGACGCCCAGGGGGTTCTCCTCGTCCATCAGCGGCAGCAGCGCGGGGAAGTAGCGCAGGTTCTCCTCGAACAGGTCCAGCGGCCCGGTGATCCACCGCTCCCCGAACCAGGTACGCGGCCGCACCCCCTGGACCTGCAACTCGGGCGGGCGCGTGTCGGTGGACTGCAGGAACAGCGGCGGCCGCGACTCGCGCCACAGCTCACGGCCGAACAGGAACGGCGCGTTGGCCCCCACGGCGATCTGGGCCGCGGCGACGGCCTGCGCCGCGTTCCACACGTCGGCGAACCGGCCGGGGGTGACCTGCAGATGCAGCTGCACGGAGGTGCACGCCGCTTCGGGCGCTATCGAGGCCGAGGTGCAGGTGAGCCGCTCCACGCCCTCGATGTCCAGGGCGAAGCGCTCACCGCGCGCCGCCACGATCTGGTCGTTCAGGAGGGCGTAGCGGTCGACGTCGGAGAGGTTCGCGGAGACGAGGTCGGCCCGGTTCAGGGTCGGCAGAATACCGATCATGACAATGCCGGCAGAGAGCTCGTTCGCTTTCCTGTGGGCGTAGTTGAGCCCGGTGCGCAGCTCTTCGGCGAGCTGGTCGAGAACGCGTCCACCGAGCCGGTGCGGGGCAATGTTCACTTCCAGATTGAACATTCCGAGTTCGGTCTGGAAATCCCGGCTCGCGATGCGCTCGAGAACCTGCGCATTCAACATTCTCGGCAGTCCGTCGGGCCCGGCGAGATTCAGCTCGATCTCCATGCCCATCAGATTCTTGGGACGATCGAAGCGCCCCTCTTCCAACAGTCGCTCCAGACCCGTCAGACACTCCCGGAGCTTCTTGCGGTAGAGGTGCCGGTCGGTCAGGTCGAACGTGCCCGCCACGACCTTCTCGCCCATCGGAGCGTCCCTCCTCGATCGGGCAGCCAAGGGTCCGGCCGCTGTGTACGGGGGATGATGCCCAGCCAATGTGATCGATAACGCCCCGCGCGGGCCCGTGGACCAGTACGCTCGACACCGTTGCGGTCCGGCACATTCACCGGGCATGCGGCATGGTGAAGATTCCCTTCCGAAGTACCTGGTCAAAACTACCGACGGGAATCGGCCGACCGCTCGCCTCGGGTAATCCGAGGTCACGGAAGCGGGGCCGTCGCGAAATCGGGATAAAACCCTCACAAGAACGGCCGGTTAAGGCCTTGCTCACAATATCGGGCACGTCTAGACGAAACACCGCCCGAACACGCCTCGTATAAACTCCGCAATCTAGGCAGAGAGTTGGCGCTCGCGGTCCCCGGCCCCCGCCCCTCTGACCCAGATGTCCCAGAGCTGACAGCGCCGTCACGCACCTGCCCCCGCTCCACCGTGCCTGTCGAACGAGAGAGGCGACCCACCATGCCGCTGCATGTCCCCCCGGCTCCCGCGCCCGCCCTGCGCAGCGTCCTCGCGGCACTCGGTTCCCCCACGGCCGTACGCGAGGCACGCACGCCGTCCCTGCGGGCCGCCCAGGGCCCGACGAGCCCGGAACTCCCGCTGCCCGTCCACGTGTTGGACCGCATCACCCCCGAGGGCACCGCGCCCACCCGCCTCGCCGGCTGGCGCTTCCTGATCCGCTGCGGCGAGCGCGCCCTCGCCGCGGCCGACACGATGCTCACTCCGGACGGCTGGGCCTTCTCGCACTTCTTCGAAGGCCCGTACATCGCCTCCACCGAGCGCGCTCTGCGCCACGCCGAGGCGATGCCGATGGCGTGCCAGCCGCGCCTGCTCTCCGTGCCCGAGCTCTACATGCTCACGCTCTGGCTGCACCGCGACTGCACGGACGACGGTGCCGAGGGCCCCCTGGCCGCCACCGACCTGCTCGTCCCGCTCGCGCCCGCCCCGCCCGGTATCGCGGCCCACCGCCCGCACCGCGTCGCCGAACTGCTTCCGATGCTCAACCACCGCCTGGCGCCGGCGCCGCTCCTCGGCTCACCCGCCTGACGGAACCCCTCGCGCTTCCTGTGCCCCGCGGTGCCCGGCCGCGGGGCACAGCGCTGCCCACCCAGGTGGACTAGCCCAGAGGGGCCACCCCGAACCACCCGAAGAGACAGGGGAGTTGGGCTGAACCGTCCGGCCGGGTGATACGTCATTAAGCAGTAGGAGCCGCTGCAGCAAAATCCCTGCGGATTGACAGGCTGTGGGGCAACACTGGGATCGGACCGACTACAACGGGGGGCGGTTATGAACACCGCATCGAGTCACAGGACCGACGTCACAGCCATCTCATCGCAGCGAAAGAACCCTTCCATGTGCCAGCACCAACCACCGTGCCCGACAGCCGACTCCGCCGACCGGGAAGCCGCGCTCCTCACGGCAAGCCACCCGGAGCAGGGCTGGAGCCTGCTGTGCAACGGCGTCCTGCTCTTCGAGGACACCGGTGAGCTGCTGCCGGACGGCCAGATCATCGCCCCGCACCGACCGCTGGGCACCGACCAGGTCATGACAGCCGCCTGAGCACGAGGGCACATCCGCACGACCGCACCGCGCGCGACGCACCACCGAAGAACACAAGACGCACCACCGAAAGACGAGGGGCCGGCCCGGAGAGACTCTCCGAACCGGCCCCACCGCATGCCCGCACGCGCGGGCACGGGATCAGTCCTCGTACGCATCCAGCGGCGGGCAGGAGCAGACCAGGTTCCGGTCGCCGTACGCCTGGTCGATGCGGCGCACCGGCGGCCAGTACTTCTCCGAGGCCGACACGCCGGCCGGGAAGACGGCCTCCTCGCGGCTGTAGCCGTGCTCCCACTCACCGCTCAGCGCGGCGGCGGTGTGCGGGGCGTTCCGCAGCGGGTTGTCGTCCGCGGCCCACTCCCCGTTCCCGACCTTCTCGATCTCCCGGCGGATGGCGATCATCGCCTCGCAGAACCGGTCGATCTCGTTCAGGTCCTCGCTCTCCGTCGGCTCGATCATCAGCGTCCCCGCGACCGGGAACGACATGGTCGGCGCGTGGAAGCCGTAGTCGATGAGCCGCTTGGCGATGTCGTCCACGCTGACGCCGGTCTCCTTGGAGAGCGGACGCAGATCGATGATGCACTCGTGCGCGACGAGGTCGCCGGGGCCGGTGTAGAGCACCGGGAAGTGCGGCTCCAGCCGCTTGGCGATGTAGTTCGCCGACAGGACGGCGACCTGGGTGGCGCGCTTGAGCCCCTCGCCGCCCATGAGGCGTACGTACGACCAGGAGATCGGCAGGATCCCGGCCGATCCCCACGGCGCCGCGGAGATCGGGCCGACACCGGTGTCGGGACCTGCCGCGGGCTGCAGCGGGTGGTTGGGCAGGTACGGCGCGAGGTGCTGGCGCACACCGACCGGGCCGACGCCGGGGCCGCCGCCGCCGTGCGGGATGCAGAAGGTCTTGTGCAGGTTCAGGTGCGAGACGTCGCCACCGAAGTGCCCCGGCTTGGCAAGGCCCACCAGGGCGTTGAGGTTGGCGCCGTCGACGTACACCTGGCCGCCGGCCTCGTGCACCTCGGCGCAGATGTCGGCGACGTGCTCCTCGAACACACCGTGCGTCGACGGGTACGTGATCATCAGCACCGACAGCTCGTCGCGGTGCTTCTCGATCTTGGCGCGCAGGTCCGCGACGTCGATCTCGCCGTCGTCGGCGGTCTTCACGACGACGACCTTCATGCCGGCCATGACGGCGCTCGCCGCGTTCGTGCCGTGCGCGGAGGACGGGATGAGGCAGACGGTGCGCTGCTCGTCGCCGTTGGCGCGGTGGTAGCCGCGCACGGCGAGCAGTCCGGCGAGCTCGCCCTGCGAACCGGCGTTGGGCTGCAGCGAGACCTTGTCGTACCCGGTGACCTCGGCGAGCCGCTCCTCCAGCTCACGGATGAGCGTGAGGTAGCCCTGCGCCTGCTGCGCGGGCGCGAAGGGGTGCAGCTGGCCGAACTCGGGCCAGGTGACCGGCTCCATCTCGGTGGTCGCGTTGAGCTTCATCGTGCAGGAGCCCAGCGGGATCATGCCGCGGTCGAGCGCGTAGTCGCGGTCGGCGAGCTTGCGCAGGTAGCGCAGCATCGCGGTCTCGGAGCGGTGCTGGTGGAAGACCGGGTGCGCGAGGTAGTCGTCACCGCGCAGCAGGGCCTCGGGCAGCGTGTCCGCGACCTCGGCGTCGAGCGCCTCGACGTCCGCCTCGACCCCGAAGGCCCCCCACACGGCGGTCAGTTGCTTGCGCGTGGTGGTCTCGTCGCAGGCGATGGAGACGTGGTCGGCGTCGACCTGGTGGATGTTCACGCCGCCTTCGCGGGCGGCGGAGACGAGCTCGTCGGCCTTGCCGGGAACCCGCACGGTCAGCGTGTCGAAGTACGCGCCGTGCACGACCTCGACGCCACCGGCGGTGAGCCCCGCGGCGAGCAGCGTCGCGTACCTGTGGGTGCGCCGCGCGATGGCCCTGAGCCCCTCGGGCCCGTGGTAGACGGCGTACATTCCGGCCATGACGGCGAGCAGCACCTGGGCGGTACAGATGTTGCTGGTGGCCTTCTCACGGCGGATGTGCTGCTCGCGGGTCTGCAGCGCGAGCCGGTAGGCCTTGTTGCCGTCCGCGTCGACGGAGACGCCGACGAGCCGGCCGGGCAGGCTGCGCGCGAACTTCTCGCGCACCGCCATGTACCCGGCGTGCGGACCGCCGAAGCCCATCGGGACACCGAAGCGCTGCGTCGTACCGACGGCGATGTCGGCGCCGAGCTCACCGGGCGAGGTGAGCAGCGTCAGGGCGAGCAGGTCGGCGGCGACGGTGACGACGGCACCGAGCTCGTGCGCTTGGTCGATGAGCGGCTTGATGTCGCGTACGACGCCGGAGGCGCCCGGGTACTGGACGAGCACGCCCACGACACCGCGCTCGGCGACCTCTGCGGGAATGCCCTCGCTCAGGTCGGCGACGACGATCTCGACGCCGGTCGGCTCGGCACGGGTCCGCATCACGGCGACGGTCTGCGGCAGAGCATCGGCGTCAACGACGAAAACGCCGTTCTTGACCTTGCCCATGCGCCGGGACAGGGCCATGGCCTCGGCGGCGGCGGTGCCCTCGTCGAGGAGCGAGGCCCCGGAGGTGGGCAGGCCGGTCAGCTCGGCGACCATCGTCTGGAAGTTGAGCAGCGCCTCGAGCCGCCCCTGCGAGATCTCGGGCTGGTAGGGCGTGTAGGCCGTGTACCAAGCCGGGTTCTCCATGACGTTCCGCAGGATCACCGGCGGGGTGAAGGTCCCGTAATAGCCCAGCCCGATCATGGAATCGAGGACCTGGTTCCGGTCCGCGAGGGAGCGCAGCTCGGCGAGGACCTCGGCCTCGGTGCGCGCGCCGGGCAGGTCGAGCGCCTCGGCGTTCTTGATCACATCCGGCACCGCGGCGGCGGTCAGCTCGTCGAGCGAGCCGTACCCGACCTGGGCGAGCATCTTGGCCCGCGCTTCCGCATCGGGCCCGATGTGCCGCTGCTCGAAGGGGATGCCCTGTTCGAGCTCGGAGAGCGGGATGCGATTGGTGGCAGTCATTGCGGAGGCCTCCTGGTCTGCGCGACCTACGAGGGGTACCCCGGCGCGGGTACCCGGACGGCCTCCCCCTCTGTCATCTCAACCTGAGAGCTTCACAGGCCCGTCCGTGGACAGTCCTGCTTTCACCGTCGGTGAGGGAGGATCCCGGGCGTGCCCGCCCGACGCCCGCCCTGCTTTCCAGAGTGACCTCGTCCGTGCGGTACGGGTGCCTGAGAGTTTCCGGGGAGGATTTGCTCCTTCGGCGCCTCCGGGAATCGCGTTCCGGAGAGCTCTCCCGCACGGGGTCAGCAGCCAGCCGCCAGCCTACCAGCGAGGACCATGGCCGATCCCTCGAGTGGCCGCCTGCCCCGAAGTGCTCTTTCGTAGTGAGTACGAGCGATTAAAGATGAGTTACGCCCAAATCCGACACCCCGCGATCAGCTGGAGGGCCCGTGCAGACCGACATCGATCCGCGCAATCTGATCGGCCGCAAGGCGTTCGACCGGAACGGGGCGAAGATCGGCACGATCGACGAGGTCTATCTCGACGATGCCACCGGCACCCCGGAGTGGGCGGCCATACGCACCGGCCTGTTCAGCCGCGACGCCTTCGTCCCGCTGGAACCGAGCGAACTGGTCGACGACGGCACCCTGCGCATCCCCTTCGACCGAGCCCTGATCAAGGACGCCCCGGACTTCGGAGTGGGCCGCCACCTCTCCCCGGAACAGGAACTCCAGCTCTACCACCACTACGGCCTGGACATCACACCCCCGCAGCCCCCGCCCCCCGACACGACGTTCGGCCAGATAGCAGGAACAGACACCCCCTGACCCACCGACCGGCCCCACGTCCGCCGAGGACATCCCACAGCTCCTGTCGCCGCCCGAGCGTCACCGCGGCCCGCCACCCCCGCAAGACCACCACCAGAACCCGCTCCCACCCCAGTACCCCCTGCTCCCTCCTGCCCCTACGTCCCTCCCACCACCTGCGGCGCCTCCCCCTGCCCGGCGACATCCGAGGACGGCCGTCCCGGAGCCACGGCCAGGACGTGCCCCATGGCATCCGCCCCGCCCAGCTCACCCCTCTCCGCCAACTCCCCACCCACCAGCGGCAACGGCTCCGCCGACGCCAGATCCGGGTCATCCGTCCTGAACGTCCGCACGCGCCCCGGCTCCGACCACGGCGTCTCGAAGCGCACGGTCACCCGGCCGAGGCCGCTCCCCTGCACCCACCCGTGCCCGTACTCGGCGTGCCGCACATCGTGCCCGGCCGCCCACCGCCGCTCGACCAGGGCCACGGGCTCCGCACCGCCCCCGTCCTCCACCGGCCGTGCCTCGTCATCCGCCTCGCCCCCGAGCTCCACCTCCCCGGCCGCCTCCACCTCGCCCTCGGCCTCAGCGGCCTGCGCCTGCGCGAAGAGGTCCTCCTGCGTGTAGTCAGCAAGCCCCGTGACGCCCACCCCCAGCAGCCGAACACCCCCGGTGGTGTCCACGGACTCCAGCAGCCGCGCCGCCGCCTCCCGCACCACTCCAGGGTCGTCCGTGGGCCCTCTCAGCGTCTCGGAACGCGTCAGCGTCGAGAAGTCGAACCGCCGCACCTTCAGCACGATGGTCCGCCCGGAGTGCCCCGCGGCCCGCAACCGCTGCACGCACCGGTCGGCGAGCCGCGCGACCTCGGTCCGCACCCGCACCCGGTCATGGATGTCCACGTCGTACGTGTCCTCGACGCTGACCGACTTCGTGTCCCGCTCGGCCACCACCGGCCGCTCGTCGTGCGCGAGCGCCATCGCGTACAGCGAGCCCCCGTGCGCCTTGCCCAACAGCCGTACGAGCTCGTCCTCGCCGGCCTCCGCGAGCTCCTCGACCGTGGTGATCCCGGCCCGCCGCAGATGGTCCCCGGTGGCCGGCCCCACCCCGGGCAGCGTCCGCACCGGCATCGGCCCCAGCAACGCCCTCTCGGTGCCCGGCGCTATCAACCGCAGCCCGTCCGGCTTCGCCTCCTCGGAGGCGATCTTCGCCAGCATCTTGGAGACGGCGAGCCCCACCGACCCGGTGAGCCCGGTGACCGCCCTGATGTCCGCCCGCAGCCGCTCCCCCACGGCCCTGGCCGACGCCTCGTCGTCGGCGACGCCCCCCGCCTCCAGGTCCACGAAGGCCTCGTCCAGACTGAGTGGCTCCACCAGCGGCGACAGCTCCCGCAGCAGCCCCATCACCTGCTCGCTGACCTCGCGGTACAACCCGAAGCGCGGCACAAGATAGGCGGCGTTGGGCGCCAGCCTGCGCGCCTGCCCCATCGGCATCGCCGAGTGCACACCGAACCGCCGCGCCTCATAGGAAGCGGTGGCCACCACACCCCGCGGCCCGAGGCCGCCCACCACCACGGCCTTGCCGCGCAGGCTCGGCTTCGCGGCCTGCTCCGCGGACGCGTAGAAGGCATCCATGTCCAGATGCAGAATCGTCGGCGCGCTTCTCACATCTCCGATGCTGCCCTACGCCACTGACAACGCGGCCTCAGACGGCCCTGTTGCGCCGTCTGGCCAGCTCGTCGGCGGGGTTGTGCCCGACAAGCGTCTCGCCGGTGTCGATGCGCTCCCCGTGCAACTGGGACAGCGCGGCCTCGACATCCCGCCAGACGACCCCCACGGCGATCCCGAAGACCCCCTGCCCACCCTGGAGCAGATCGTGGACCTCGCTGGGCGACGTGCACTCGTACACCGTCGCGCCGTCGCTCATGAGCGTCATCCGCTCGAGGTCACGGAACCCGCGCTCCCGCAGGTGCTGGACGGTCGTGCGAATGTTCTGCAGCGACACCCCGGTGTCCAGGAACCGCTTCACGACCTTGAGGACGACCACGTCGCGGAAGCTGTAGAGCCGCTGCGTACCGGAACCGCCCGCGGCACGCACACTGGGCTCGACCAGACCGGTCCGTGCCCAGTAGTCGAGCTGTCGGTACGTGATGCCCGCGGCCGCGCACGCGGTGGGACCGCGGTAGCCGATCTGCTCGGAATGCTCGAACGTAGCGTCCCCGCCCCCCTGGACCGCCATCGGTCGTTTCGGAGAGTGATCGGCCGCGCTGCCGTGGAGCGGAAACGGACCGCCCATCGCCGTACCGTCGCCGCTGCTTCTCACGCCGACCTCCCTCCTTGACCTGCCTTCTCGACGGTAGGCAGTCGCCAGGGGCTCGTCAACGATCGCCACACTCGGCACGCCGAGTGATAATCACCCTGAGAGTGGTTTCCCGTACCTCACCGCGGGGAAAGGCTAGCCGAATGGTCCGACGCGGGCCGCCGGAAAGCGGCTCACTGGCTGTTGGTACCGAAGTCCTCGGGCGAGATCTGGTCGAGGAACTCGCGGAACTTCTCCACCTCGTCCTCCTGCTCGTCCGGGATCGCGATCCCCGCGTCGTCCAGGACACCGTCGCTGCCGAAGATCGGCGTCCCGGTGCGCAGCGCCAGCGCTATGGCGTCGGACGGACGCGCACTGACCTCGACACCGCTGGCGAAGACCAGCTCGGCGTAGAAGACGCCTTCGCGCAGGTCCGTGATGCGCACTTCGGAGAGCTCCTGGCCCACCGCTTCCAGCACGTCCTTGAACAGGTCGTGGGTCAGCGGCCGTGCGGGTGCCATGCCCTGCTGTGCAAAGGCGATGGCGGTCGCCTCACCTGGTCCGATCCAGATGGGGAGGTACCGGTCGCCTCCCACTTCACGCAGGAGCACGATCGGTTGGTTGGAGGGCATTTCGACCCGGACACCTACGACGTCGAGCTCGTTCACACAGCAACCCTAGGACGTGGCTGGCAGGTTTGGGTAGTCGGGCACCCGCCGAGTACCGGCCGGGCACTGACCGAGTCAGGGCAGTCTGACCCCGAGCGCGGTCTGTACGAGCGCCGAGTGCAGCCGACCGGTGAGCCCGGCCAGCTCCTTGGTGCGGGCCTCGGCGTGGGCCCTGGTCTGCGGATTGCGGTGCCGCCGCAGCGGCGCGACCACCTGGTCCACGAGCCCGGCCTCCCGCTCGGCGGCGGCCTTCATGGCCCGCAGATGCCGTGGCTCGATCCCGAACCGGCCGAGTTCGACGACGAGCGAGGCGACCGTGACGGCCTCCGCGTCGTAACCGCCGTCGGGCAGCGGTGCGACGAGTCCGTACGTCTCCCACTCGTCGAGCTGCCCCTCGTCGATCTCCGCGGCGGCGAGCAGCTCGTCCCGGCCCACACGGGCCGCCGTCGGCCCCTCGGCCTCGTCGGGGCCCTGACCGTCGCCGGCGTCCCGCTGACGCCCCAGGGACGGCAGCGGAGGCCGCTCACCGCGCGCCAGGGCGTCCAGGTGCTCACGAATGACCTTGAGCGGCAGATAGTGGTCCCGCTGCATCCTCAGGACGTGGCCGAGCCGTTCGACATCCTCCGGGCTGAACTTCCGGTATCCGGAAGGGGTGCGCTGCGGCTCGATGAGCCCCTCGGCCTCCAAGAACCTGATCTTGGAGATCGTGACCTCGGGAAACTCGTCACGCAGCGCGTTCAGCACGGTACCGATGCTCATCAGCCGACGGTCCGCGGCGGCGGTGCCGCTGCCGGCACCGCCCCTCGGTGTTTGAAGCATGGACCTTCCCTGGGGATCACCCCAGACGCAGTCTGGGGGTGGTTCAGATGCCCCGCTGGCTCGCGTAGAAGACCAGGCGGTACTTGCCGATCTGCACCTCGTCACCGTTCGACAGCGCGACGGAGTCGATCCGCTCCCGGTTGACGTACGTGCCGTTGAGACTGCCCACATCCGCGACGGTGAAGGAACCGTCCTGGACGCGACGGAACTCCACGTGGCGACGCGACACGGTCACGTCGTCCAGGAAGATGTCGCTCTGCGGGTGACGGCCCGCGGTGGTCAGCTCGCCGTCGAGCAGGAAACGGCTGCCCGAGTTCGGCCCGCGGCGCACCACGAGCAGCGCCGAACCGAGCGGCAGCGCGTCGACGGCCGCCTGGGCCTCCGGCGAGAGCGCGGGGGACGGAGTCTGCCCCGTCGTCTCCGCCTCGTAGGCCTCGAGGCCCGAGATGGAGATCGTCGAGGTCGTCTCGGACGCACGCTCCGGCGTGGCCCCGGCCCGCAGCGGCGCACCGCAGTTGGAACAGAACCGGCTCGCCTCGGCGTTGCGGTTCCCGCACCTCGTACACACCAAAGCCATGGACGGGTCCTCCTGCCGCGGCTGCCCCGCGGGGGCATTCGATGCGTACGGGTCGGGGGTGAACCCTCCACCCGTACTTGAGGTTGACGGTTCTCCGAAACCTATGCGGCCGGGACCGGCAGGGTCAACAGATGACGCGCCCTGTCCGCCCGAAATGTCACCACCTGGACCAGCGACCTGATCGCGGAACATCGGGCGCCCGGCGCCCTGGTCCTCGGCGTCTCCATGGCGCGGGGCACGGTGTCGGGCAGTGGCGGGATTGCCGCTGTCCTCACGTGCACTCTTGCCGAACAACTTCGCAAACAACTTCACGGGCGATTCCCCTTGACCGAAACAGACCCGCCCGTGGGGCAGGACGAACCCTGATTGCACACACCGGCATTCATCGGTGAACCGGACATCCTCACAACGTCCGTACCCACCAAACAGTTTCCACCACGCACCGGGCTTCCAGTGCGCCGACCCCCCGCAACCTCATGCCCTCGCCTTGCGACCCCCATGCGCCCCGCCCTCACTGGGAGGACGACCGAGCGTAGTCAGGCCGCTTCGCAGGTCGCAAGGCGCTCACGACGATCTTCTCCGAGCGTTCCACGGTGACCGTGGCCTGCTCCTTCTCCAGAGTCTGCACCACGCCTCCCGGGATGTTCAGCGCAGGTTCCAGATCCTGCGGCTTGCCGATCACCTTGAAGAGGTACGGTGCGCCGACCTTGCGGCCGTCCACCCGTACGCCACCGCCGTCGGCGTCCGACAGGTAGGTGTTGGCCACCACCCGTACGTCATTGATCTGAATCGCCTCGGCGCCGGCGGCGCGCAGTTCCTGAATGGCGTCGAGCAGCATGTCCGCCTCGATCGCCCCCTTCTTGTCCTCGATGGTCAGCGTGATGCCGGGCCCTTGGGCCGCCACCGTGCCTGCCAGGATGCCGAGTTGCCTCTCCCGCTCGACCGTCTGCTTGCGGGCCTCCTCGGCCTGGTCCGAACTGTTCTCCAGTCCGGTCCGCTGCTCTTCGAGGCGCCGCTTCTCTTCTTCCAGACGCTCAGTACGGTCATCCAGTTCATCGAGAATGCGTACGAGATCTTCCTGTCGCGCGCCGCGCAGCGCACTGCTGTCGTTGTTGGACCTCACCTGGATGGCCAAACCGAGGCCGAGCACGAACAGCAGCAGGGCGACGATGAGTTGAGGCCGGGTCACCCGCGGCGGCCACAGCCCCTTCACCAGCCTCTGACGGCCGGTGAGCTGCGGCTTCCCCTCGGGCTCCGCCGAGGCGGGCGTCTCGGGCTCGCTCGGGACCTCCGCGGGCAGTTCCCTGCGGCGGTTGTAGTCGGGCGTCTCGTCAGCGCTCATCGGCGTCACGCCCTGAAGACGTGCCGGCGGATCGCGGCGGCGTTGGAGAAGATCCGGATGCCGAGGACCACGACCACACCGGTCGACAGCTGGGCGCCCACGCCCAACTTGTCGCCCAGGAACACGATCAGCGCGGCCACCACCACGTTCGACAGGAACGACACCACGAAGACCTTGTCGTCGAAGATGCCGTCGAGCATCGCGCGCAGGCCTCCGAACACCGCGTCGAGTGCCGCGACCACGGCGATCGGAAGGTACGGCTCGACCACCGCCGGAACCTCGGGCCGAACCAACAATCCGGCCACGACTCCCACGACGAGGCCCAGTACGGCGATCACGATGTGCCCTTTCCTGCCTTCGGCTCTGCTGTTCGTACGGTCACACTCGGCGCTGCCGGCAGCACGAGCTCGTCCGACACGGAAATGCTGGTCCGGATGCCGAAGTTCTCCTGCAGAGCATGCAGATACTGACCGTCGCGGCTGTTCTGGAACCGGGTGCTCAAGCGCTTCCCGTCCCCCACCGCCAGCACCGTATACGGCGGCACCAGCGGCCTGTTGTCGACCAGTATCGCGTCACCTGCGGCCCTGATCGCCGACAGTGCGGTCAGCCGCTGGTCATTGATCGAGATCGCCTCGGCGCCCGACTGCCACAGCCCGTTGACGACACGCTGCATGTCGCGGTCGCGCACCCGCCCGGTGTCGGAGAACCCGGCGCTCTCGCGCGGCCCGCCACCACCCTGGTCGGCTTCCTTTTTGTCGTCCACGACCAGCTTGACGCCGGGCCCCTGCACTTCCGTGGCGCCGGAGAGCAGGCCCACCAACTCGCCCTGGCTGCCGCCGTGCTTCTTCAGCGCGGCACGCTGCCGCTCGCCCACGTCGTCGCGGAGCGTGTCCACGTCGTCCTCGAGCTTGTCGGCCCCGGCCGTGGCCTCCTCGACCCGGTCGATGAGCTCCTCGCGCTCCTTGGCGACCACCGGAGCGGCTATCCGCGCCTGCGCGGCGCCCACGGTGACCACGAGCGCGGCAAGGACGAGCCCTGCCGCGAGCCCGAGTTTGGCCCGCAACGGACGAGGGACACCACTGTCCCCCCTGGCCTTCTTCCGGGCGGCCGCCTCCGCGTACCCCTCGTCGAGACTGTGGTCCATGACGGTGGTGAGCAGCGACATGGAGGCGTCCGGGCGCCGGGGGCGCGAGGGGGTGCTCCGAACGGGGGGCTGCTGCGGCATGCCGCACATCGTCGCACGTCGCGGGCGCTACCTCCGAATGGCCCCACCGGCGCGCCGGGCAGCACCTGTTGCATGTGCTGCCCGGCGCCCCGAAAAGGTCAACGACCTGCGCTGTCCACCACCGCGGACCACTCGTCGAGCAGCGCCTGGGCGGACGCGTCATCGGGCCCTTCGGCCCACAGATGGGTGACGGCCTCGGCCGGATCGGGCAGCACGAGCACCCAGCGCCCGTCGGTCTCCACCACCCGCACCCCGTCGGTGGTGTCCACGGACCGCTCCCCCGCCGCCTCCACCACACGCCGCATCACAAGCCCCTTGACGGCCCACGGAGTCGCGAGATCACGCCGCAGCACATGGGCGCGCGGGATGCGCGCGTCGATCTGGCTCAGGGTGAGCTGCGTGCGCGCCACCAGCCCGATGAGCCGCACGAACGCCGCGGTTCCATCGAAGACACTGCTGAACTCGGGCACGATGAACCCGCCCCGCCCATCGCCTCCGAAGATGGTCGAGTCCCCGCGCCCCACCCTCGTCAGGTCGTCGGGCGACGTGGTCGTCCAGTCCACCTGCGTCCCGTGGTACGCGGCGACCTGCTCGGCGATGCGCGTCGTCGTCACCGGCAGCGCCACCCGCCCGCTGCGCCGCTCGGCGGCCACCAGGTCGAGCATGACCAGCAGGGCGCGGTCGTCCTCGACGATCCGCCCCTTCTCGTCCACGAGCGAGAGCCGCTCGCCGACCGGGTCGAACCGCACCCCGAAGGCCGCCCGCGCGGACGCCACGATCTCCCCGAGCCGCACGAGCCCGGAGCGCCGCGCGTCGGCGGTCTCCGTGGGCCGCGACTCGTCGAGCCCCGGATTGATGGTCAGGGCGTCCACCCCGAGCTTCCCGAGCAGGCTCGGCAGCACGAGCCCGGCACTTCCGTTGGACGCGTCGACCACGACCTTCAGCTCGGACTCGGCCACCCCTGTGGTGTCCACGTTCCGCAGCAGGGACCCCGTGTAGGAGTCGAAGACACTCGACGGGAAGTGCAGGTCCCCGATCTCACCGGGGAAGGCCCGCCGGTACTCCTGACGCGCGTACACCCGGTCCAGCTTCCGCTGGCTCCCCTGCGACAGGTCCGCTCCCCGCCCGTCGAAGAACATGATGTCGACGGAGTCCGGCACTCCGGGCGTTGTCCGGATCATGATCCCGCCGGCGCTCCCCCGGGCCGTCTGCTGCCGAGCCACCGGCAGCGGCACGTTCTCCAGGTCGCGTACGTCGATGGCGCTGGCCTGCAGCGCCGAGATCACCGCCCGCTTCAGCGCCCGCGCGCCTCGCGAGTGATCACGCGCGGTGGTGACGGTCGAGCCCTTCTTCAGAGTGGTCGCATACGCCCCCGCAAGGCGCACCGCGAGCTCGGGCGTGATCTCCACGTTCAGGATTCCGGACACCCCGCGCGCCCCGAACAGATGCGCCTGGCCCCGGGACTCCCAGATGACGGAGGTGTTGACGAAGGCGCCGGCCTCGATCGTCTTGAACGGGTAGACCCGCACATTGCCCTGAACGATCGATTCTTCGCCGACGAGGCACTCGTCGCCGATGACCGCACCGTCCTCGATGCGGGCGGCTCGCATGATGTCGGTGTTCTTCCCGACGACGCAACCCCGCAGATTACTGTGCTGCCCGATGTAGACGTTGTCGTGCACGACGGCCTTGTGCAGGAAGGCGCCGCTCTTCACCACGACATTCGAGCCCACGACGGTGTGCTCACGGATCTCGACGTTCGCCTCGACCTTGGCGTAGTCCCCGATATACAGCGGACCACGCAGCACGGCGTCAGGATGCACTTCGGCGCCCTCGGCGACCCACACCCCGGGCGAGATCTCGAAGCCGTCGAGCTCGACGTCGACCTTGCCCTCCAGCACGTCGGCCTGCGCCTTGACGTAGCTCTCGTGCGTGCCGACGTCCTCCCAGTAGCCCTCGGCGACATACCCGTAGACGGGCTTGCCCTCCTTCATGAGCTGCGGGAAGACGTCGCCGGACCAGTCGACCGGCACATCGGCCTCGACGTAGTCGAAGACCTCGGGCTCCATCACATAGATGCCCGTGTTCACCGTGTCGGAGAAAACCTGCCCCCAGGTCGGCTTCTCGAGGAAGCGCTCGACCTTTCCTTCTTCGTCGACGATGGTGATGCCGAATTCCAGCGGATTGGGCACACGCGTCAGACAGACGGTGACGAGGGCGCCCTTTTCCTTGTGGAAGGAAATGAGCTCGGTGAGGTCGAAGTCGGTGAGAGCGTCACCGGAGATCACAAGGAAGGCGTCGTCCTTCAGTGCTTCCTCGGCGTTCTTCACGCTGCCGGCCGTGCCAAGAGGTTTCTCCTCATTGGCATAGGTGAGCTCCATCCCGAGCTCTTCGCCGTCGCCGAAGTAGTTCTTGACGAGCGACGCCAAGAACTGCACTGTCACTACGGTCTCGGTGAGCCCATGCCTCTTCAGCAGGCGCAGCACATGCTCCATGATCGGCCGGTTGGCCACCGGCAGGAGCGGCTTGGGCATACTCGAGGTCATGGGGCGAAGGCGAGTGCCCTCACCGCCGGCCATCACGACGGCCTTCATGTCGGAAACGTCCTCCTAAATAGACGACGATCTAGCCGACTTAGCCCGCCAGGATGAGCCCGCATATGTCGGATGCGGGCCTTCGAGCCTCTACAGCCGCCGAATCGGCAAGCTCAATCGGCTGTGTTGTCCGCCTTCACGAGTCGGCGGACCTGAACCACGTAGAGGATCCCTGCCCACCAGTACAGCGTTGTACCCCATCCGGCGAACGCCCATCCGAAAATAGCAGCGAGTGAGGCGAGCCAGCTAGTTCCGTCACTGAGGAGCAGTAGTGGAAAGGCGTACATCAGGTTGAAGGTCGCTGCCTTGCCCAGGAAGTTCACCTGGGGCGGCGGATAGCCGTGGCGCCTGAGGATCCCCACCATCACCAGCAGAGTCAGCTCGCGCAGCAGCAGTACCGCGGTCAGCCAGAGCGGAAGAATCTCGCGCCACGTCAGCCCGACCAGCGTCGAGAGGATATAGAGCCGGTCGGCCGCGGGGTCGAGCAGCCGCCCCAGGTTGCTGATCTGGTTCCATCGGCGCGCGAGCTTGCCGTCGAGGTAGTCACTGACCCCGCTCAGCGCCAGGACCAGCAGCGCCCAGCCGTCGCAGTTGGGCCCTCCGAACTCCGGCCTGAGGATCAACCACAGGAAGAGGGGCACGCCGGCGAGACGCGCCATGCTGAGGATGTTCGGGATGGTGAGGACCCGGTCCGTCTGGACGCGAGTCTCCTGGACCTCCACCCGGGGGCCTCCTGTGGGAAAGAGCCAATGATGCCCCCTGACCTTACCCTCAGTTGCCGTGCATCGGTGCAGAGGGGTGGCCGGGGCCCTTGACAACAAAACACTTGACAGCAAAACAAAAAAGCCGTGGCTCCTGGAATTTAATTCCAGGAGCCACGGCTATAAGAAAAGTTCGGCGGCGTCCTACTCTCCCACAGGGTCCCCCCTGCAGTACCATCGGCGCTGTGAGGCTTAGCTTCCGGGTTCGGAATGTAACCGGGCGTT
>NZ_JBVHLZ010000014.1:0-193895 GCF_055558735.1 Streptomyces sp. NPDC025651 | reverse complement strand
AACGCCCGGTTACATTCCGAACCCGGAAGCTAAGCCTCACAGCGCCGATGGTACTGCAGGGGGGACCCTGTGGGAGAGTAGGACGCCGCCGAACTAATCTTGATAAGAGAGCTGGTCCCTGAACTTCGGTTCAGGGACCAGCTCTTTTTTGTTTTGCGTCACTTGCCGTTCACGTTGCGCAGCCAACATCCGCAGACATGGGGACAGTTGGAATGTTGCGCGCCGCGGGTGTCGGTACCGGTGACGAGGTCGTCGTGCCGGCCTACGGGAACGCCGAGGTCGCCGAGGACGTGCTCCTCGCCGGTGCGGTGCCCGTCTTCGCCGACATCGACGCGGACACGTACTGCCTCGACCCCGAGGCCGTCGCCGCCGTCGTGACGCCTCGTACGGCCGCCGTCGTCGTCGTGCATCGCTTCGGGCGCCAGGCCGATGTGCGGCGGATGCGGGACCTGGGGCAGCGGCACGGGCTTCTCGTGCTGGAGCAGGGCGAGTCGGAAGCCCCGTACGAAGGGGTGGAGCGTCGGCGGGCGCACGCCGCGTATCTCAGCGGACGGCTCAGTGGCGTCGTCACGCCCGACGGCGGCGAGGGGCACAGCTACCAGCAGTACGTCGTGAGAGTGCCGGGGAACGGGCGGCCCGACCGGGACGCGTTCGCACGGGCCTTGCGGTCCAAGGGAGTTGACTGCCACGTGCCCGTGAAGACCCCCGTGCACCGCATGCCGCGGTTCCGCAGGGACGTACATCTGCCCGAGACCGAGCGGGCCGCGGACGAGACGCTGGCGCTGCCGGCCGGGGCTTCCATGTCGCGGCGCGACCTGCAGCGCGTCGTCTCGGCGTGCAACGCGCTCGGCGGGCTGCTTCAACCGGCTTTCTAGGCCGTCAGGACGCCTTCTTGGTGTGGGACTCGAAGAACTCCCACAGGAGGTCAGTGGCGTTGATGCCGGCCGCCGGGTCGGACATGCCGCCGCCCGCGCCGTTCGGCCAGGAATGGCCCATCTCGGGCAGCCGGTAGACGACCACGTCCGAGCCGTCGCGGCACCTGGCCGTCGTCTTCTTGATCCTTTTCTTGAGCGAAGTGGGCTTGCCCGCCTTGCAGGACAGGCGCTTCTGCCAGGACGTGATGCCCTCGTCCATCCCGGCGTAGTGCTCGTCGAGGCCACCGATGAAGGTGATCACGGAGACCGGCGTCTTCGGCATGTACGAGGCCTTCTCCGCGTCGGTGCCGAGATATCCGCCGCTGACCGGGGCGATGGCCGCGAAGGTGTCGGGG
Source organism: Streptomyces sp. NPDC025651 (assembly GCF_055558735.1). Classification (NCBI taxonomy): domain Bacteria; kingdom Bacillati; phylum Actinomycetota; class Actinomycetes; order Kitasatosporales; family Streptomycetaceae; genus Streptomyces; species Streptomyces sp. NPDC025651. The sequence continues at coordinate 192,625 of NZ_JBVHLZ010000014.1, read as the reverse complement.
AGTTCGACGGCGAGCCTGTAGGACATGTCGCCGCCGTTGGAGATCCCCGTGGCGTAGACGCGGTTCGGATCGGCGTTCCAGGTGCCGGTCAGCCGCTTCGTCATCGTACGGATGAAGCCGACGTCGTCCTCGGTGCCGCAGCAGATCAGGGCGTTGTAGCCGCGGTTGAGGCCGTCGGGGTAGGCGACGAGGAAGTTCTCCTTGTCCGCCTTGGCGCTGAGGCCGCTGATGGCGGCCGCTGCCGCGCCGTCGGCCGGATAGGGGTGCATGGCGACGACGAGGGGGAGGCGGTCGCGCGGGCTGTAGCCGGGTGGGGCGTGGATGGTGTAGACGCGCTTCTCGCCCTTCCAGGTGATCGTGACCTTCTGGTCGCCGGGGCGTGGGGTCTCCTTCGCCGCGGGCTTCCTGGCGGGCTTCGGGTCCGCGTCGTTGTCGTCGGATCCGCAGGCCGCGAGCGGCAGGAGCAGGGCGGCGAGCGCCGCCGACAAGGTGTACCGCCGGGGTGTGCCACGTCGGGTGGACATGCGCGCAGCGTCGCAGTGGCGCGGCGGGCGGTCCAGAGGAACGGGCGGTTCGAGGCGCCTTCGATTTCAGGTATGATCTATTCCGTTGCCGCGGGGAAAACCCCGAAGCACACAGCAGGCCCCTATAGCTCAGTCGGTAGAGCGTCTCCATGGTAAGGAGAAGGTCAGCGGTTCGATTCCGCTTGGGGGCTCAAGTAAGAAAGGCCTCCGCCCAGTTGGGCGGGGGCCTTCTTTGTTTGGCCGGGAATCTCCGGCGGCGGAGGCGGGGATGACCGGGGCATCACGGAGGATGCCCCGGCGCGCTCAGTCCTTGTGGAGGCCGGGGACGCGCATCGCGAGGATCGCCATGTCGTCGGACGGGGCGTCCGTGGCGAAGCGCTCCACCGCGCGCATGATGCGGGCCGCGACCGCGCCGGCCGTCAGGCCCGTACACGTCGTGAGGACGTCCGCGAGGCCGTCGTCGCCGAGCATGCGGGTGCCCTCGCGGCGCTCGGTGACGCCGTCCGTCACGCAGAGCAGGACGTCGCCGGGGTCGAGCGTCATCGTCTGCTCGTACAGCTCGAGGTCGTCCATGACGCCGAGCAGCGGCTGCGGTTCCGCGTACGGCTCGACGGTGCCGTCCTGTCGCAGGCGGAGCGGGAGCGGATGGCCTGCGCAGACGATCTTCAGTACGGCCGAGCCGTCCTCCTGGGGCCACAGCTCGCCGTACAGGAGGGTGAGGAAGCGGCTGCGGGCGCCCTCGTCGAGGATCGCCGCGTTCAGGCGCTCCAGGACCGCGGGACCGCCGAAGCCCTCGCGGGCGAGCAGGCGCAGGGCGTGGCGGGCGAGGCCCGTGACGGCTGCCGCCTCCGGGCCCGTGCCGCAGACGTCGCCGATCGCGAAGCCGTACGCGCCGTCGCGGATGGGGAAGAGGTCGTAAAAGTCGCCGCCGACCTCGTTGCCCTCGCCGGCCGCGCGGTAGATGACCTCGACCTCGACGCCCGGGATCTGCGGGAGCTCCGGGGGCAGCAGGCTGCGCTGGAGGGACTGGCTGATGGCCATGCGCTCCGAGTACAGACGGGCGTTGTCGAGGGCGAGGGCCGCTCGGCGGGAGAGATCTTCGGCCAATTCCAGGATCTCTTGGCGGAAGTGCTCGTCGGAGGGCTTGCCGAGGGTGAGCATGCCGATGACGCGGTTGCGGGCGACCAGGGGGAGGACCACGGTCTCGCCGCCGACCGCGGAAGCGGTGGAGAGCGTTGTGCCGATGCCCGAGCCCAGGCTCATGGGTTCGCCGAGGCCCAGGCTGCGCATGGAGGTGCGCAGGGCCGCCTGGTGCGCGGCCTCGGAGGGGGCCGCCCAGACGCGGGCGCCCGGCGTGGGGACCGGGTCGGGCGGGGCGATCTTGGAGAGGAGGGCCTTGAGGCCGTCGATGCGCTCCTCGTCCTCGTGCAGGACGTACGAGAGGTAGGGCTCGGCCGACTGGTCGGCGATGGTGTAGACGGCGCACCAGGTGGCGAGCGTGGGGACCGTCATCTGGGCCATGAGGGCCAGCGTCTGGTCGCGGTCGAGGGTGCCTGCGAGCAGGTCGGAGGCCTCGACGAGGAAGGAGAGCGAGCCGCGGCGGAGTCTCTCCAGCTCGCCGAGGCGCGCGGACTCCACGGCGAGGGCGATGCGGTCGGCGGCGAACTGCAGGCGCAGGGCCTCTTCGTTCGAGTAGCGGCCCGCGGCCTCCGCGGCGACGCCGAGGGAGCCCGTGAGGCGGCCCTCGACCTTCAGCGGGACCGTGACGACGGAGCGCATGCCGGTGCCGGTGAGCAGCGGGACCGCGCCCGGGACGACCGTGAGGTCCTCGTGGACGGCAGGCATGCGGGCGGAGCCGTAGCGCCCGGGGGCCGACTCGACCTGGACGCGGGCGAAGCGCTGGCGGGCCGATGGCAGGCCCGTGGAGGCGCGGACCTCCAGCTCGGTCTCGTCGTCGGTGGCCAGGAGCAGGAAGGCGGCGTCGCCGTCGAGCATGTCGCGGGCGCGCTCGACGGTGCGCTGGAGGAGGCCGTCGAGGTCGTCGGGGGCGGGGGAGCCGATGAAGACCTCGAAGGGGTCCGTGGCGTTCGGCTCGCTGAGCGTGGCCTGGTCGGGCGTCCCGCCGCGCAGCGGGGTCTGCAGCACGGCGCGCTCGTCGTCGCGTACGAGGAGGCAGACCGTGGACGGCTCGCCGTCGGTGTCGCGGACGCGCAGGTGCGAGGCGTAGACCGGGATGACGCGGCCGTGGGCGCCGCGGACGCCGTAGCTGCCTTCCCAGCGGGAGAGTTGGAGGGCCTCGGCGATGCCGGTGCTGGTGCCGGGGGTGTGCGGCCAGGCCGCCAGGTCGTTCAGGGGCTTGCCGATGACCTGTTCCGCCACGTACCCGAAGAGTTCCTCGGCGTCCTCGTTCCAGGCGGAGATGGCGCCCAGGCGGTCGATCTGGATGACGGCGACGCGGACCCTGCCGTCGGCGATCGGGAGGAGGTCGGCCGGGAGCGAGGGGCCCGCGGTGCGGGTGCCCACGGGGCGGTCGGGGAGGTCGAGTTGGAACCAGACCTGCTTGTGCGTGGGGGTGTACTCGACGCCCCAGCGGGTGGCGAGCGCCGCGCAGAGCTGGAGGCCGCGGCCGCCCTCGCGGTCGGGGCTGCCCATGTTGACGGCGGACTGCTGGAGCGGGATCTCGCGCTCGGGATAGTGGTCGGCGACCTCGATGCGTACGGCGTCCTCGCTGCGCAGGCACTGGACGTCGGCGGCCGTGCCGGCGTGTACGACGGCGTTGGTGACCAGCTCGCTGGTGAGGACGACGGCGTCGTCGACGACGTCGGTGAACCCCCAGCCCTGGAGGGTGTCGCGCACGAAGGAGCGGGCCGTCGCGACGGAACGCCCGACGGGTTCGAAGGTGGCAGCCGCACGCGCGGTGATCACAGCACTCCTCGTACGAGTATCGACAGTGTCGACTGTATCGACGCCCAGTTCTCCCGAACCCATGGTGCGGCCGCCCCTCCGATGCCCGCTCGATTCGTGTACCAACGCCCTGGCCGGGCAGGACCGGGGTGGTTGGACAGCCGGATGCAAGGTTACTTACCTTCGCCGTCCATGCTGATGCCGGTCGTCAGTGTTTCCGCCCGGAGGGTGTGCGGGCGGTGTGCGAAGCTGCCGAACTGTTATGGCCTGGTTCAGCCATGGTGAAACACTGGGCAAGCTTCTTGGAGACAGCCCAGAACAACCCGAGCAGTACCGGTCGACCCTTGCGGGAGGGACACAGTGGAGTCTGGCGCAGCGACGCGGGGCACTAAGACGCGCGCGAAAGACGGACAGTCCCTGAACAAACAGCGCAAACCGCGCAATGGGGCGACTGCCTCGGTGGACGCGGCGGCCTTGAACCGGCTGCTCGCGGCCCTGGTGGCGATGCGGGACGGGAATTTCCGAAAGAGGCTCACGGTCTCCGGCGACGACGTCATGTCGGAGATCGCCGCGGTCTTCAACGAGGTCGCCGACCGCAATCTGCACCTGACAGGAGAGCTGTCACGGGTGCGACGCATGGTCGGACGTGAGGGAAAACTCACGGAACGGCTGGAGAGCGGAGCGAGCGAGGGCTCGTGGGCGGCCGCGATCGACGCGTCGAACGCGCTCGTCGATGATCTTGTACGTCCCGTCAGCGAGGTCGGCCGGGTCCTGTCCGCGGTGGCGGAGGGCGACCTGGAGCAGCGCATGGAGCTGCGGGCGCAGGCCGTCGACGGAAACGGTCATCCGCTGCGCGGGGAGTTCCTCAAGGTCGGGCGGACGGTCAACAACCTCGTCGACCAGCTCTCCACCTTCACCGACGAGGTCACGCGCGTGGCCAGCGAGGTCGGCACCGAGGGCAAGCTCGGCGGCCAGGCCAGGGTGCGCGGGATGTCCGGGTCGTGGAAGGACCTCACGGACTCCGTGAACACCATGGCGTACCGCCTGACCGCGCAGGTGCGGGACATCGCGCTGGTGACGACGGCGGTCGCCAAGGGCGATCTGTCGCGCAAGGTCACCGTCCATGTCGCGGGCGAGATGCTGGAGTTGAAGAACACCGTCAACACGATGGTGGACCAGCTGTCGTCGTTCTCCTCCGAAGTGACGCGTGTGGCGCGCGAGGTGGGCACGGAGGGCGAGCTCGGCGGCCAGGCGCAGGTGCCCGGCGTCGCGGGCGTGTGGAAGGACCTCACCGACTCGGTGAACCTCATGGCCGGCAACCTGACCGCGCAGGTGCGCGGGATCGCCCAGGTCACGACCGCGGTCGCGAACGGTGACCTGTCGCAGAAGGTGACGGTCTCGGCGCGCGGCGAGGTCGCGCAGCTTGCCGAAACCATCAACCAGATGACCGAGACGCTGCGTACGTTCGCGGACGAGGTCACGCGCGTGGCCAACGAGGTCGGTGCCGAGGGGCAGCTGGGCGGTCAGGCCAACGTGCCGGGCGCGGCGGGCACTTGGAAGGACCTGACCGACTCGGTCAACACGGTCTTCCGCAACCTCACCACGCAGGTGCGGGACATCGCGACGGTGACGACGGCGGTGGCGAGCGGTGATCTGTCGCAGAAGGTCACCGTGGACGTCGCGGGCGAGATGCTCGAGCTGAAGAACACCGTGAACACGATGGTCGACCAGCTCTCGGCCTTCGGTTCCGAAGTGACGCGTGTGGCGCGGGAGATCGGTGTCGAGGGTGAGCTCGGCGGCCAGGCGCAGGTGCAGGGCGCGGCCGGTACGTGGAAGGACCTGACGGACTCCGTCAACACCGCCTTCCGCAACCTGACCGGGCAGGTCCGCAACATCGCGCAGGTGACGACGGCGGTGGCGAACGGCGACCTGTCGCAGAAGGTCACCGTCGACGTCTCCGGCGAGATGCTCCAGCTGAAGAACACCGTGAACACGATGGTGGACCAGCTGTCGTCCTTCGCCGACCAGGTCACGCGGATGGCGCGCGACGTGGGCACGGAGGGGCGCCTGGGCGGTCAGGCCCGCGTGGACGGCGTGAGCGGTACGTGGAAGGACCTGACCGACTCCGTCAACTTCATGGCGGGGAACCTGACGTCACAGGTGCGGCAGATCGCCCAGGTGACGACGGCCGTGGCCCGCGGCGATCTCTCCCAGAAGATCGAGGTCGACGCGCGCGGCGAGATCCTGGAGCTGAAGAACACCATCAACACGATGGTCGACCAGCTCTCCGCCTTCGCCGACCAGGTGACCCGGGTGGCCCGCGAGGTGGGCACCGAGGGGCGCCTGGGCGGTCAGGCGCAGGTGCCCGGCGTGGCCGGCGTGTGGCGCGACCTGACGGACTCCGTGAACGGCATGGCCGGCAACCTCACGGCGCAGGTCCGCAACATCGCGCAGGTCGCGACGGCGGTGGCCCGCGGTGACCTGTCCCAGAAGATCGACGTGGACGCGCGCGGCGAGATCCTGGAGCTGAAGAACACCCTGAACACGATGGTGGACCAGCTGTCCGCCTTCGCCGAGCAGGTCACGCGGGTCGCCCGCGAGGTGGGTACGGACGGCATCCTCGGCGGCCAGGCCGAGGTCCAGGGCGTCTCGGGCACCTGGAAGGACCTCACGCAGTCCGTGAACGGCATGGCGAACAACCTCACCCTGCAGGTGCGGAACATCGCCGAGGTCACCACGGCCGTCGCCATGGGCGACCTCTCCAAGAAGATCACCGTCGACGCGAAGGGCGAGATCCTCGAACTCGTCACGACCGTCAACACGATGGTCGACCAGCTGTCGTCGTTCGCCGAGCAGGTCACGCGTGTGGCCCGCGAGGTGGGTACGGAGGGCCAGTTGGGCGGTCAGGCACGGGTGCCGGGCGTCACCGGCATCTGGAAAGACCTGAGCGACAACGTCAACCTGATGGCCAACAACCTGACCAGCCAGGTGCGGAACATCTCCCAGGTCTCGGCCGCGGTCGCCAACGGCGACCTCACCAAGAAGGTCACGGTCGAGGCGCGCGGCGAGGTCGCGCAGCTCGCCGACACGGTCAACACCATGGTGACGACGCTGAGTTCGTTCGCCGACGAGGTCACGCGTGTGGCCCGCGAGGTGGGCACCGACGGCATCCTGGGCGGCCAGGCGCGCGTGCCGGGCGTCTCGGGTACGTGGAAGGACCTCACCGAGTCCGTGAACTCGATGGCGTCCAACCTGACCGGACAGGTCCGCAACATCGCGATGGTCACCACCGCGATCGCCAAGGGTGATCTGACCAAGAAGATCGACATCGACGCCCGGGGCGAGATCCTGGAGCTCAAGACCACGATCAACACGATGGTGGACCAGCTGTCGTCCTTCGCCGAGCAGGTCACCCGGGTCGCCCGCGAGGTGGGCACCGAGGGGCAGCTGGGCGGCCAGGCACGCGTGCGTGACGTCGACGGCACGTGGCGCGACCTCACGGAGTCCGTGAACGAGATGGCCGGGAACCTCACCCGGCAGGTGCGCGCCATCGCGAAGGTAGCCACCGCGGTGACCCGCGGCGACCTCAACCTCAAGATCGAGGTCGACGCGGCGGGCGAGATCCAGGTCCTGCAGGACAACATCAACACGATGATCGCGAACCTGCGCGACACCACCCTCGCCAACAAGGAACAGGACTGGCTCAAGGGCAACCTCGCGCGGATCTCCGGTCTGATGCAGGGCCGCCGCGACCTGGAGGACGTGGCCTCGCTGATCATGAGCGAGCTGACGCCGGTGGTCTCCGCGCAGCACGGCGCGTTCTTCCTCGCGATGCCCACGGACGACGGCCAGGACCTCGGGGGCGACCACGAGGACGCGTACGAACTGCGGATGCTCGGCAGCTACGGCTACTCCATGGGATCCATGCCGACGTCCTTCCGGCCCGGCGAGACCCTCATCGGGACGGCCGCCAAGGAGCGGCGCACGATCCTCGTGGAGAACGCGCCCTCCGGCTATCTGCGGATCGCCTCCGGCCTCGGTGAGGCGCCGCCCGCGCAGGTGATCGTGTTGCCGGTGCTCTTCGAAGGGACCGTGCTCGGCGTGATCGAGCTGGCCGCCTTCCAGCCCTTCACGCAGATCCAGAAGGACTTCCTCAGCCAGATCGCCGAGATGATCGCGACGAGCGTCAACACGATCAGCGTCAACACCAAGACCGAGGTGCTGCTGAAGCAGTCGCAGGAGCTGACCGAGCAACTGCGGGAGCGTTCGGCCGAGTTGGAGAACCGGCAGAAGGCGCTGCAGGACTCGAACGCGGAGCTGGAGGAGAAGGCCGAGCTGCTCGCCCAGCAGAACCGCGACATCGAGGTCAAGAACACCGAGATCGAAGAGGCCAGGCAGGTCCTGGAGGAGCGCGCCGAGCAGCTCGCGGTCTCGATGCGCTACAAGTCCGAGTTCCTCGCGAACATGTCGCACGAGCTGCGTACACCGCTCAACTCCCTGCTCATCCTGGCCAAGTTGCTCGCCGACAACGCCGACGCGAACCTCACCCCCAAGCAGGTCGAGTTCGCCGAGACGATCCACGGCGCGGGCTCGGACCTGCTGCAGCTCATCAACGACATCCTCGACCTGTCGAAGGTCGAGGCGGGCAAGATGGACGTCTCCCCGACGCGCATCGCCCTGGTCCAACTCGTCGACTACGTAGAGGCCACTTTCCGCCCGCTGACCGCGGAGAAGGGACTCGACTTCTCCGTACGCGTGTCTCCGGAGCTGCCCGCGACGCTGCACACGGACGAACAGCGGCTGCTGCAGGTGCTGCGCAACCTGCTGTCCAACGCGGTGAAGTTCACCGACTCCGGAGCGGTCGAGCTGGTGATCCGGCACGCCAACAACGACGTGCCCAACGCCATCCGCGAGCAGCTCCTGGAGGCGGGCTCGCTGCGTGACGCGGACGCCGACCTGATCGCCTTCTCGGTGACGGACACCGGCATCGGCATCGCGGCCAGCAAGATGCGCGTCATCTTCGAGGCGTTCAAGCAGGCCGACGGCACGACCAGCAGGAAGTACGGCGGCACCGGCCTCGGCCTCTCCATCAGCCGGGAGATCGCGCGGCTGCTGGGCGGCGAGATCCACGCGCAGAGCGAACCGGGCCGCGGCTCGACCTTCACGCTCTATTTGCCGCTGCACCCGAGCGAACTGCCGCCCCAGGGCTACGCGCAGCTCGCCCCCGCGCCCGCGGCGCCGGAACTGCCCGCCCTGGAGGAGGGCGCTCCGGCGGAGGCCCCGGCGCAGGACGAGGGTGCCCCGGTGCGCCACGAGGCGCCGACGGGTCCTGCCGCGCTCTTCCGGCGCCGCCGTCGCGCGGTGGCCGCCGCCGCGGAGCAGCCGACCGCGCTGCCGGGTCAGACGGCGGCCGGGCCCCAGGAGCAGCGCCCGCAGGAGCAGTGGCCGGCCGCGGCGCAGGAGGCGCCGGTCGCGCGGCCCGGTTTCCACTTCGGCGGCGAGAAGGTCCTGATCGTCGACGACGACATCCGCAACGTCTTCGCGCTCACCAGCGTTCTGGAGCAGCACGGTCTGTCGGTGCTGTACGCGGAGAACGGCCGCGAGGGCATCGAAGTCCTGGAGCAGCACGACGACGTGACGGTCGTTCTGATGGACATCATGATGCCGGAGATGGACGGGTACGCGACGACGACGGCGATCCGCAGGATGCCGCAGTTCGCCGGGCTCCCGATCATCGCGCTCACCGCGAAGGCGATGAAGGGCGACCGGGAGAAGGCGATCGACTCCGGAGCTTCCGACTACGTCACGAAGCCGGTCGACCCGGATCACCTGTTGTCGGTGATGGAGCAGTGGATGCGCGGCCAGTGACCGAGAACCGGCTTCGTCACACGGAGTTGCTGACAGAGTGTGGCCGAGGCCGTGTAGAACCGCGGTATTCGGGGAACCTTCTGGTCTCCCACCGCGTTTCTGCTACGTGCACAGTGACATCGCGGTGACAGGGTGTGGCGACAGGCGGGGTGCGGCTACCATGACCGGCACAAGGACGGGCGGCGCAAGGGAGTCGTCCTCTGGGGCGGCGCCCGGTGTACCGCCGGGGCGAGGAGGGCGGGCCATGGTGCAGAAGGCCAAGATCCTCCTGGTCGATGACCGGCCGGAGAATCTGCTGGCGCTGGAGGCCATCCTCTCTGCGCTCGATCAGACACTGGTGCGGGCATCGTCCGGGGAGGAAGCGCTCAAAGCACTACTCACGGACGACTTCGCGGTCATTCTGCTGGACGTCCAGATGCCTGGAATGGACGGTTTCGAAACCGCGGCGCACATCAAGCGGCGGGAGCGGACCCGGGACATCCCGATCATCTTCCTCACCGCCATCAACCACGGGCCGCATCACACCTTCCGCGGCTATGCCGCGGGCGCGGTGGACTACATCTCCAAGCCGTTCGACCCGTGGGTGCTGCGCGCGAAGGTCTCGGTGTTCGTCGAGCTGTACATGAAGAACTGCCAACTGCGGGAGCAGGCAGCTCTGCTGCGCCTCCAGCTCGAAGGCGGCGGCAAGGCGGCGGCGGGCGACGCGAAGGAGCCCGCGGGGCTGCTCGCCGAGCTCTCGGCGCGGCTCGCGGCCGTCGAGGAGCAGGCCGAGGCGCTCTCCAAGCAGCTGGACGACGACTCCGCGGATGCCGCCGCGGTCGCCACCGCAGCCCATCTCGAACGCAAACTCACCGGTCTTCGGCGGGCTCTTGACGCCCTGGAACCGGGTACGGGAAGCGGCGCTCCCTCGGTCCCCTCGCAGAACTGACGCGGCACCAGGCATCACTGAGGGGCCGCCACGGCTCTCGGGCACGGTGATTTCCCGTCAGTTCGCTGTCCCCACAAGGGCGACACAAACGGGTGAAGCAGTGGGCACACGTGTCCGCGGTGGCCCGCAACGGTAACCTCACACCCATGGCCTCACGTCAGTCCGCAGCCAAGAAGACGCCCGCGAAGAAGGCGGCCGCGCCGACCAAGGCTCCGGCGAAGAAGGCCGCTGCCAAACCGCCCGCGAAGAAAGCCGCGGCGAAAAAGGCGCCCCCGAAGAAGGCACCGGCCAAGAAGGGCGCGGCGAAGAAGCCCGCGCCCAAGTCGGCGCCCAGTCCCACGGGGGGCGTGTACCGCCTCGTGCGCGCCGTCTGGCTCGGCATCGCGCACACGGTCGGCGCGATGTTCCGCGGCATAGGGCGCGGCGCGAAGGGACTCGACCCGGCGCACCGCAAGGACGGCCTCGCGCTCCTGCTGCTCGGCATCGCGCTGATCGTCGCCGCGGGCACCTGGTCGAATCTGCGCGGGCCGGTCGGTGACCTCGTCGAGGTCCTGGTGACCGGCGCGTTCGGCCGGCTCGACCTGCTGGTTCCGCTGCTGCTCGGCGCCATCGCCGTACGCCTGATCCGCCACCCGGAGAAGCCTGAGGCGAACGGCCGCATCGTGATCGGCTTGTCCGCCCTGGTCATCGGCATCCTCGGGCAGGTCCACGTGGCCTGCGGATCGCCGGCACGCAGCGACGGCATGCAGGCGATAAGGGACGCCGGAGGCCTGATCGGCTGGGGCGCCTCCACACCTCTGATCTTCACCATGGGCGAGATCCTCGCGGTGCCGCTCCTGGTGCTCCTGACCGTCTTCGGGCTGCTCGTCGTCACGGCGACGCCCGTCAACGCCATCCCGCAGCGGCTGCGGCTGCTCGGCGTGAAGCTCGGCGTGATCCAGGCGGAGCCCGAGGCCGACGAGTTCACGGACGACGACGAGCGCTACGAGGACCAGTGGCGCGAGGCGCTGCCCGCGCGCTCCTCGCGCCGGCGCACGGCCGCCCCCGGCGAGTACGCCCCCGACCAGGCGGAGGAGGAGGCGCTCTCCAAGCGGCGCAGGCCGCGCAGGGCCTCCGTACAGCCCGACATGGGGCGCCCCCTGGACGCCGTGGACGTGGCGGCCGCCGCGGCCGCCGATCTGGACGGCGCCGTGCTGCACGGCATGCCGCCCTCGCCGCTGGTCGCCGATCTGACACAGGGCGTCGCGGGGGAGCGGGAGGAGCGCGAACGGCGCGAGGAGGCGGAGCGTGCGGCCGCTGTGCCGACCGCGCGCGCCACGGACGCGCCGGTGCCCGGCAAGCTCAAGAAGAAGCCGCAGGAACCCGCCGACAGCCTCGTGCCGGACCTCACCAAGGCCGCGCCGGAGGCGCCCCGCGATCTGCCGCCGCGCGCCGAGCAGCTGCAGCTCGCCGGGGACATCACGTACTCGCTGCCCTCGCTCGACCTCCTGGAGCGCGGCGGCCCCGGCAAGTCCCGCAGCGCCGCCAACGACGCGGTCGTGGACTCGCTGTCGAACGTCTTCACGGAGTTCAAGGTCGACGCCGTCGTCACCGGCTTCACGCGCGGCCCGACCGTCACGCGCTACGAGATCGAGCTCGGCCCCGCCGTGAAGGTCGAGAAGATCACGGCCCTCGCCAAGAACATCGCGTACGCGGTCGCGTCGCCGGACGTCCGGATCATCTCGCCGATCCCCGGCAAGTCCGCGGTCGGCATCGAGATCCCGAACACCGACCGCGAGATGGTCAACGTCGGCGACGTGCTGCGCCTGGCGGACGCGGCCGAGGACGACCACCCCATGCTGGTCGCGCTCGGAAAGGACGTCGAGGGCGGCTACGTCATGGCCAACATGGCGAAGATGCCGCACATCCTGGTGGCCGGTGCCACCGGCTCCGGCAAGTCCTCCTGCATCAACTGCCTGATCACTTCGATCATGATAAGAGCGACGCCCGAGGACGTCCGGATGGTCCTCGTCGACCCCAAGCGCGTCGAGCTCACCGCGTACGAGGGCATCCCGCACCTGATCACGCCGATCATCACCAACCCCAAGAAGGCCGCCGAGGCCCTCCAGTGGGTCGTACGCGAGATGGACCTGCGCTACGACGACCTCGCGGCCTTCGGCTACCGGCACATCGACGACTTCAACCAGGCCGTGCGCGAGGGCAAGCTCAAGACGCCCGAGGGCAGCGAGCGGGAGCTGCAGCCCTATCCGTATCTGCTGGTGATCGTCGACGAGCTCGCCGACCTGATGATGGTCGCGCCGCGCGACGTCGAGGACTCGATCGTGCGCATCACGCAGCTCGCGCGCGCGGCCGGCATCCACCTGGTGCTCGCCACGCAGCGCCCCTCGGTGGACGTCGTGACCGGTCTGATCAAGGCGAACGTGCCGTCCCGGCTCGCGTTCGCGACCTCCTCGCTCGCCGACAGCCGCGTCATCCTCGACCAGCCGGGCGCGGAGAAGCTCATCGGAAAGGGTGACGGTCTGTTCCTGCCGATGGGTGCGAACAAGCCCACTCGTATGCAGGGCGCCTTCGTCACCGAGGACGAGATCCACGCGGTCGTCCAGCACTGCAAGGACCAGATGGCGCCCGTCTTCAGGGACGACGTCACCGTCGGCACCAAGCAGAAGAAGGAGATCGACGAGGACATCGGCGACGACCTCGATCTGCTCTGCCAGGCCGCTGAGCTGGTGGTTTCCACCCAGTTCGGGTCGACGTCCATGCTCCAGCGCAAGCTGCGCGTCGGCTTCGCCAAGGCCGGGCGGCTGATGGACCTGATGGAGTCGCGCTCCATCGTGGGCCCGAGCGAGGGATCGAAGGCTCGTGACGTTCTTGTGAAACCCGACGAGCTGGACGGAGTGCTTGCCGTGATCCGCGGGGAGGCTCACCCATAAGGGCGGAGGAGGCTCACCCGTAAGGGATCGGCAGGCAACCGTTTCCCTTCGGCGTACGTCAAGTTGAGGGGAAGAACAGCGCGATGTCCCACCATCAGGATGTCCGGCCATTCTGATGGCGTACAAAGTCCGTCCGCCCGGTTGCCCCGCCCTTTCAAGACCCCCCTAAACTGAACGTCCGGCAGGTGGCTACACGCTCGAAAGGCGCCCCCGTGTCCATCGGCAACTCCCCTGAAGACGACCGACCTTCAGACGACCGCCTCGACCGCCTCGCAGACGACAGCCCGGCAGGCGACCGCCAGGCCGACGACCGGCCCTCGATCGGCCGTGTCCTGCAGCAGGCCCGCATCGACGCCGGCCTGACCGTCGACGAAGTCAGCACGTCCACCCGGGTGCGCATCCCCATCGTGCACGCGATCGAACAGGACGACTTCTCGCGGTGCGGCGGCGACGTGTACGCCCGCGGCCACATCAGGACGCTGGCGCGCGCCGTCGGGCTCGATCCGGCCCCGCTGATCGCCCAGTACGACGAGGGGCACGGCGGCCGCCCGCCCCAGCCCACTCCGGCGGCGCCCCTCTTCGAGGCCGAGCGCATCCGCTCCGAGCCGCGCAGGCCGAACTGGACCGCGGCCATGGTCGCCGCGATCGTCGCGGTGATCGGCTTCGTCGGCTTCACCGCGTTCAGCGGCGGGGACGACGGCGACAGCTCGAAGCCGGTCGCCGAGGGCTCCACGCCCGCGAGCACCAAGCCCGCCGAGAAGCCGAAGCCCAACAAGCCCGCCGACCCCAAGCCCGACCCGTCGGACAGCGCCATCGCCGGTGTCCCGCGCGACAAGGTCACCGTGAAGGTCGACGCGGCGGACGGTCGCAGCTGGATCTCGGCCAAGGACCACAACGGCCGCACCCTCTTCGACGGCGTCCTGGAAGAGGGCCAGGCCAAGACGTTCCAGGACAAGCAGAAGATCGACCTCGTCCTCGGCGACGCGGGCGCGATCGAGCTGTACGTGAACGGCAAGCACGTCGAGAACGAATTCGAGCCCGGCCAGGTCGAGCGCCTCACGTACACGAAGGGCGACCCCGAGGTCGGCTGATCGGTGCCCCGCAGGGCGACGACCAGCGGCGGAGTACGCGCGGTGATGACGGCCCGGTGACGGGCGGGCGGCCGGGACCCGACCGCCGGGCAACCCTGGCGGCGGGGGCCGAGGCGGGGACGAAGTAGTCTTGAGACCATGCCCGAACGCCGCACCGTCGCCCTTGTCACTCTTGGCTGCGCCCGTAACGAGGTGGACTCGGAGGAGCTCGCAGGCCGCTTGGAGGCGGACGGCTGGCAGCTCGTCGAGGACGCCGAGAACGCGGACGTCGCCGTCGTCAACACCTGTGGCTTCGTCGAAGCCGCCAAGAAGGACTCCGTCGACGCCCTCCTCGAAGCCAATGACCTGAAGGGTCACGGCAGGACCCAGGCCGTCGTCGCGGTCGGCTGCATGGCCGAGCGGTACGGCAAGGAGCTCGCCGACGCCCTGCCCGAGGCCGACGGCGTGCTCGGGTTCGACGACTACTCGGACATCTCCAACCGTCTGAACACCATCCTCAGCGGTGGCAGCGTCGAGGCCCACACCCCGCGCGACCGCCGCAAGCTGCTGCCGATCAGCCCGGCGGAGCGGCAGGAGGCCCAGGCGGACGTCGCGCTTCCGGGCCACGCGCCCGTCGAGGCCGCCGTGATCCCGCAGGACCTGCCCGAGGGCGTCGCGCCCGCTTCCGGGCCGCGCGCCCCGCTGCGCAGGCGTCTGGGCACCAACCCCGTCGCCTCCGTGAAGCTGGCCTCCGGCTGCGACCGGCGCTGCTCGTTCTGCGCCATCCCCTCCTTCCGCGGCTCCTTCATCTCGCGGCGCCCCTCCGACGTCCTCGGCGAGACCCGCTGGCTCGCCGAGCAGGGCGTCAAGGAGGTCATGCTCGTCTCCGAGAACAACACCTCGTACGGCAAGGACCTCGGCGACATCCGCCTCCTGGAGACGCTGCTGCCCGAGCTGGCCGCCGTCGACGGGATCGAGCGGATCCGCGTCAGCTATCTGCAGCCCGCCGAGATGCGGCCCGGACTCATCGACGTCCTCACGTCGACGGAGAAGGTCGCCCCCTACTTCGACCTGTCCTTCCAGCACTCCGCGCCCGGCGTGCTGCGCGCCATGCGGCGCTTCGGGGACACCGACCGCTTCCTCGAACTGCTCGAGACCATCCGCTCCAAGGCGCCGCAGGCCGGTGTCCGGTCCAACTTCATCGTGGGCTTCCCCGGCGAGAGCGAGGCGGACCTCGCGGAGCTCGAGCGGTTCCTGACGGGCGCCCGGCTGGACGCCATCGGCGTGTTCGGGTACTCCGACGAGGAGGGCACCGAAGCGGCGACGTACGACGCGAAGCTGGACCAGGACGTCGTCGACGAGCGGCTCGCGCACATCGCGCGCCTGGCCGAGGAGCTCACCTCGCAGCGCGCGGAGGAGCGGCTCGGCGAGACCGTCGAGGTCCTCGTGGAGTCCCTCGACGAGGAGGAGGGCCCGCTCGGCAGAGCCGCGCACCAGGCTCCCGAGACGGACGGCCAGATCCGCTTGACGGGCGCCACGGGTGGGGACGGCCTGCAGGTCGGCCGTATGGTCGTGGCAAAGGTCGTCGGCACGGAGGGCGTGGACTTGGTGGCTGAGTGTCTCGCGGAGGCCGGCAGATGACAGGCGTCCCGGCATCCGCGCCGGGCGGCTCCGGCGCGCACGGCGTGAAGCCGGTGCGCGGCGGAAAGCTGGGTGCCGCGGCCGTCAATCAGGCCAGCCTGTGGAACGTCGCGAATCTGCTGACGATGGTCCGGCTGCTCCTCGTGCCGGGCTTCGTGATGCTGCTCCTCGGCAACGGCGGGTACGACCCGGCGTGGCGCTCCTTCGCCTGGGCCGCCTTCGCCGTCGCCATGATCACCGACCTCTTCGACGGGCACCTGGCGCGCACGTACAACCTGGTCACGGACTTCGGGAAGATCGCCGACCCCATCGCCGACAAGGCGATCATGGGGTCCGCGCTGATCTGTCTGTCCTGGCTCGGCGACCTGCCCTGGTGGGTGACCGGAGTGATCCTGGGCCGTGAGCTCGGGATCACGCTGCTGCGGTTCTGGGTGATCCGCTATGGCGTCATTCCGGCCAGTCGCGGCGGCAAGATGAAGACGCTCGCGCAGGGCACGGCCGTCGGGATGTACGTTCTCGCACTGACGGGGCCGCTCGCGACGCTGCGGTTCTGGGTGATGGCGGTCGCCGTCGTGCTGACGGTGGTGACCGGTCTCGACTATGTGAAGCAGGCCGTGGTGCTGCGCAGGCAGGGCATGGCCGAAGAACGTGAGGCGGCCGGGGAGTCCGCCCGGGAGGCCGCCAAGTGACGTCCGCCGGAGTCTCGTCCGCCGCCGTGTCCGCGAGCAGACTGCTGCGGCTGCTCGCCGCGCGCGGTGAGACGCTCGCGGTCGCGGAGTCGCTGACCGGCGGTCTGGTGGCCGCCGAGATCACGTCGGCGCCCGGGGCCTCGAAGGTCTTCCGCGGGTCCGTGACGGCGTACGCCACGGATCTGAAGCGGGATGTTCTCGGGGTGGACGGCACTCTCCTGGACGAGCGCGGGGCCGTGGATCCCGAGGTCGCGCGGCAGATGGCGGCCGGTGTGCGCAAGGCGCTCGGCGCGGACTGGGGCATCGCGACCACCGGGGTCGCCGGGCCCGATCCGCAGGACGGCCAGGCCGTCGGGACCGTGTACGTGGCGGTCGCGGGGCCGGAAGCGGGGCCCGCGGAAGCGGATCTCGAAAGCATGCGCGGTTACGCCGATGGCGGACCGGACGGGAAAGTGGCCGCCCTGCGGTTGAACGGTGACCGTTCGGAAATCCGTATGGAGAGTGTACGGAGCGTGCTCACGTTGCTTCTCAAGCAGCTCTCCGGAGAACGTGCCGAGAATGGGCGGGCACAGGATACGGAACAGAACGGGGGGAATTGATGTTTGCAGCCCTGAGTGAACACGACATCGCTCCCCGCACGGCCGCCGCGCGAGGCGGTACGGTGGGGCGTGAAGGATGCGGCTACGCGGTCCGAGGAGGGAGCCACCGATGATTCTGCTCCGTCGCCTGCTGGGTGACGTGCTGCGTCGGCAGCGCCAGCGCCAGGGCCGTACTCTGCGCGAAGTCTCCTCGTCCGCCCGAGTCTCGCTCGGCTATCTCTCCGAGGTGGAGCGGGGGCAGAAGGAGGCTTCCTCCGAGCTGCTTTCCGCGATCTGCGACGCGCTTGACGTACGGATGTCCGAGCTCATGCGTGAAGTGAGCGACGAACTGTCGCTCGCCGAGCTGGCTGAGTCTGCAGCAGTCACGGAACCGGTGCGTGCGCCGGTTCGTCCGATGCTCAATTCCGTCTCCGTGGCCGGTGTGCCACCGGAACGGGTCACGATCAAGGCACCTGCGGAGGCGGTCGACGTCGTCGCCGCGTGATGCCGCGCTTGAGCGATCAGGTGTGTGGAAGCCCCGACCGGGTACCCGGTCGGGGCTTCTGCGTTGTCTGAGGCTGTTCGGGCAGGCGTTGCCTGTGGCCTTTCGAACAGTCGGAGAGGGCTTCTCGAATCGACCTATTTGGTTCGCTTGTGCCATGGTTGATGGGGATTTCTCTCGTTTCGATCGTGAGTTGGAGGAGACACATGTACGTCGTGAAGAGCCCGCTGTCCGACGCGGATCTGAAGACGGTCTCGGAGGCGCTGCAGGGTGCTCTGGTGGACCTGGTCGACCTGTCCCTGGTGGCCAAGCAGATCCACTGGAACGTGGTCGGCCCGCGCTTCCGCTCCGTACATCTCCAGCTGGACGAGGTCGTGGACACGGCCAGGGCGCACTCCGACACCGTCGCCGAGCGCGCCTCCACGCTGGGCGTCTCGCCCGACGGTCGCGCGGCGACCGTGGCGCAGAGCAGCGGCATCGGCGCGGTCGCCGACGGCTGGGTGAAGGACACGGACGCGGTGGGGACGCTCGTGGACGCCCTCGGCGCGGTGATCACGCGGATGCGCGAGCGGGTCGAGGCGACCGGCGAGGCCGACCCGGTCAGCCAGGACATCTTCATCGGCATCACGGCCGATCTCGAGAAGCATCACTGGATGTTCCAGGCGGAGAACAGCTGAGGTGTTCCGGTGCGGCTGAGGTATTCCGGAGCGGCTGAGGTGTTCTGAAGCGGCTGAGGCGCTCTCGGAGTGCTGAGGCGTTCCGGGAAGTGCTGAGGCGTTCTGGAACTGCTGAGGAGATCTGGGAGGGCGCTGCCGTCGGTGCGGTGTGGTGCGGTGGCACTGTTCGTGCGCCGTGGTGCTTCCGGTACCGGCGGTGCGCCCTCCCGTGGGGTGAACCCGGGCGTTTAGCGTCGACCTCGCGTCGGGCGGGAGGTGACAGCCGTGGCAGCCGTGAGCGGGACAGCCGTGACGTGGCGGGTCGTGCGATGGGCGCCCGCCCTGGCCTTCGGCGCGCTGTGGTGGTGGGGCGTGCTGCGGCTGGCCTTCGCGCCCGACGCCGGGGTTCTTGAAGGGGCGGTCACGGCCGGCGGCTGGGGGCTGAGCGTCCTTCCCGTGCACTGTGTGCCGAAAGCGCGGGCGGCCGGTGTGGTGGGGGCGAACAGAGGCGGGGCCGGGCGTCACCACGCCCGACGGCCCGACGGCGCGTTGCGGTGGCCGGGGGAGCGTACCGCGCTGGCTCTGCGGCGGCGTGCGGTCGCGATGGCGGGGCGGGTGCGGGGGCGGGGCCGGGGCCGGGGTGCGAGTCGGTGAGGCGGCTACCAAGGCATGGCGACGCCGCCGTTCGGGCGGAGGATCTGGCCCGTCGTGAAGGACGCGGCATCCGACGCCAGGTGCAGTACGGCGTGCGCGATGTCGTCCGGTTCGCCGACGCGGCCGAGAGGTGACATGCGCACCATGAGCCCTTCGGTGTGGGCCTGGGCCTCCGTGTCGTGGCGGTCCGTCATGGGGGTGCGGATCCAGCCCGGGGCGACCGCGTTGACGCGGATGCCGTGCGGGCCCACTTCCGTGGCCAGCGTCTTGGTGAGCTGGACGACCGCGGCTTTCGACGCGCCGTAGCAGAGGAGCCCGGGGCCGCCGGTGTCGACGGCGCCGGAGGCCATGGTGATGATGCTGCCGCCCGAGCCCGCGTCGATCATGGTGCGGGCCGCGGCCTGGCAGGCGTACAGGACGCCCTTGAAGTTGATGTTCAGGACGCGGTCGAGGTCCTCGTCGCTGGTCTCCAGGACCGAGCTGTTGTGCATGACGCCGGCGATGGCGGCCATGATGTCGAGGCGGGGGTGGCTGGCTGGTGTTGATGCCGGTGCGGGTGCCGGTGTTGATGTTGGTGGTGGTGATGTCGATGCCGTGGGTGCGGGTGCGGGTGCGGGTGCGGGTGCCGGTGCTGCGGGTGCCGGTGTCTCTGCGGCTGTCTTTGCCGCTGCCGTCACGGCCTGGTCCATCTGCGCCCTGTCTGACACGTCCAGGGCGTGGGTGTGGGCGGTGCCGCCGGCCGCCTTGATGAGGGCGGCGGTCTCGTGGAGGCCCTGTTCGTCGCGGTCGGCGCAGTGGACCGTGGCGCCCGCCTGTGCGAGCAGCAGGGCGGTTGCGCGGCCGATGCCGCTGGCGGCGCCGGTGACGAATGCGGTGCGTCCGGTGAGGTCGTACGCCTTGACGGGCATGACGGGACGGTACGGCTGGATCTGACGGGGCGTCAACTAGGGGGTCGGGCCCTGTTGGCAGGTGGGGCACCAGTAGGTGGGGCGGCTGCGGGAGCCGTCGCCCTGTTCGGCCGTGCGGATCGGGGTGCCGCAGCGCAGGCAGGGGCGGGGTGCGCGGCCGTAGACGTAGAGGCGTTGGCCGGGGCGGCTGCGGCCGGTGGTGGTGCGGTCGGGCCGGTCGCGGTTGGCCTCAAGGAGCTTCTTGGCGAGGGCGGGGAGGCGGGCCGCCGTCTCCTCGGGGAGGTCGCCGACGGGGAGCCACGGGGTGGCGTGCAGGACGAAGCAGAGCTCGCTCTTGTAGATGTTCCCGATGCCCGCGAGATTGCGCTGGTCCAGGAGGGCCTCGCCGAGGGCGCGGTCCGGTGCGGCCAGCAGGTTGTCCAGGGCCCGCCCGGGATCCCAGTCGGGGCCGAGGAGGTCCGGGCCGAGGTGGCCGACCGCCTTGTCCTCGTCGGTGGTGCGGAGCAGTTCGAGTACGGGCAGGCGGTATCCGACGGCCGTGCGCTCGGCGGTGCCGAGGATCGCCCGGATCTGGTGGCCGGGGCCGCCGCGCCAGCGCTCACCGGCGGCGTACACCCGCCAGGAGCCGTCCATCCGGAGGTGGGAGTGCAGGGTGAGGCCGCCCTCGATGCGGGTGAGCAGGTGCTTGCCTCGCGGGGTCACGTCCAGGACGGTGCGCCCGGTGAGGTCGACCGTCGCGAGTTTGGGCACGCGGAGGTCGGAGCGGGTGAGGGTGTGCCCGGCGAGGGCGGTGTGCAGGCGCCGGGCCGCCTGGTGGACGGTGTCTCCTTCGGGCATGGGGTCCAGGGTGGCATGGGGGGCGGGGTCCGGCCTGGGGTGAGGTTCGCTGGGGTGCTGGAGGTGTTGGGGTGTGGGGGTGCTGGAGGTGTTGGGGGTGTCGGGTGGTGCCGAGGGTGTCAGGTGGTGCCGGGGTGTCCGTGGTGTCGGGTGGTCGTGTGTCTGTGTGCGTGGCTGTCGCGTGTCGGTGTATGTGGCTGGCGTGCGTTCGTGTACGTGGATGGGGTGCGCCGAGGGGGTGCGCCGAGGGGGTGCGCCTGTACGTGCGTCGGCGGGGGTTTCGCTCGGCGGGTGGGAGGGGGTGGGGAGGCGTGCGGGCTTCGCTTGGCGGTGCGGGTGCGGGTGCGGGGGCCGCGTGCCGTGGGGTGCTGAAGGGGTTCATGCCCGCAGGCGCAGGCCGCGTGGGGTGGCGTGGAAGCCGGCTCCTTCCAGGAGAGGGGCGAAGGGGGACGTCAGGGCGGCGACGGTGTTGATCCGCTCCACCGTGACCGTGCCGAGGGAGCCCGCTCGGGCGGCCGCGGCCAGGGCCTCGGCGGCGGCGTGCAGCCGGGCGTCGTCGGCGATCGGGTTCTCCGGGGCGGCGGGCCAGGCCAGGAGGGTCTTGCCGCCGCGCTCCATGTAGAGCGTCAGCTCGCCGTCGACCAGGACGACCAGCGAGCCGGCCTTGCGGCCCGGCTTGTGGCTCGCTCCGTCCGGCGGCTCGGGCCAGGAGAGCGCGGCCCCGTACGCGTTGGCGGGGTCGGCGGCGGCGAGGACCACGGCGGTCCGCGTGTCGGCGGAGCCGGAACTCCCGGCCCGGTCCTGGGAGTTCGCCGCGGCCCGCAGGCGGTCCACCGCGCCGTCCATCGCGAACTGTGCGGCGCCGAGGCCCTCGACGACATAGCCGCGGCGGGTCTGGCCGCTGTCTTCGAACGCCGACAGGACGCGGTACGTCGCCGAGAAGCCGCCCTCGACGCCTTCGGCCGCCACCGCGCCACGGGTGACCACTCCGTGCCGGTCGAGAAGGGTGCGGGCCAGGGCGTGGGCGCGCAGGGTCGGGTCGGGCTCACGGAGGGGGAGCAGCGACCAGCGGCCCGCGACGGTCGGCGGGCCGGTGCGGGAGGTGGGGCGCGCGGCCGCGGTCAGGCTGCCGTAGCGCCCGCGCGGGATGCTGCGCTTGGCGCGATGGGCGGTCGCGCCCGCGGTGCGGCCCGAGCCGAGGAGGGAGCGCATCGGGGCGAGCGTGTCGTTCGTCAGCCGGCCCGACCAGGCCAGGTCCCAGATCACGTCGGCCAGTTGGGGATCCGGGACGTCCGGGTGGGTGGTGGCGCGGACCTGGTCGGCGATCTGGCGGAAGAAGAGACCGTACCCCCCGGAGAGGGTGTCCAGGACCGACTGGTGCAGGGCGGTCAGCTCCAGCGGGTGCGGCGGCGGAAGGAGCAGGGGCGCGGCGTCGGCGAGGTAGAGGGAGACCCAGCCGTCCTTGCCCGGCAGGGATCCCGCACCGGCCCAGACGACTTCGCCCGCCGAGGTCAGTTCGTCGAGCATCGCCGGGTGGTAGCCGGAGACGCGTGACGGCAGGACGAGCTTTTCCAGGGCGGAGGCGGGGACGGTCGCGCCCTGCAGCTGCTCGATCGCGCGGACCAGGCCGTCGATGCCGCGCAGGCCGTGCCCGCCCAAGTGCTGCCACTGGGGCAGGAACTGGGCCAGCGCGGCCGGTGGCACCGGCTCCAGTTCGTGCCGCAGGGCCGCCAGGGAGCGGCGGCGCAGGCGGCGCAGGACTGCGGCGTCGCACCACTCCTGGCCGATGCCCGCGGGATGGAACTCCCCTTGTACGACACGGCCGTTCGCGGCGAGGCGCTGCAGGGCGCCCTCCGTGACCGCCGTCCCGAGGCCGAAGCGGGCGGCCGCGGTGGCGGACGTGAAGGGGCCGTGGGTGCGGGCGAAGCGGGCGAGGAGGTCGCCGAGCGGATCCTTGACGGGTTCGGTGAACGCCTCGGGGACGCCCACCGGAAGGGCCGTGCCGAGTGCGTCGCGCAGGCGGCCCGCGTCCTCGATCGCCGCCCAGTGGTCGGCGCCGGCGATCCGGACCAGGATGACGCGGCGGGCGGAGGCGAGTTCCTCGGCCCACTCGGGCTCGGCGCCGCGCTCGGCCAGCTCGGCCCCGGTGAGCGGCCCGAGGAGCCGCAGCAGGTCGGCTACGCCTTCGGCGTCCTTGACGCGGCGGTCCTCCGTGCGCCACTGAAGCTCCTGCTCCAGCTCCGTGAGGACGTCCCCGTCGAGCAGCTCGCGCAGCTCCGCCTGGCCGAGCAGCTCGGCGAGCAGCCGGGAGTCCAGGGAGAGGGCCGCCGCGCGCCGCTCGGCCAGCGGGGAGTCGCCTTCGTACAGGAACTGGGCGACGTACCCGAACAGGAGGGAGCGGGCGAAGGGGGAGGGCTCGGGGGTGGTGACCTCGACGAGGCGGACGCGGCGGGACTCGATGTCGCCCATCAGCTCGGTGAGTCCCGGTACGTCGAAGACGTCCTGGAGGCACTCCCTGACGGCTTCCAGGACGATCGGGAAGGAGCCGAACTCGCCGGCGACCTGCAGCAGTTGGGCGGCGCGCTGGCGCTGCTGCCACAGCGGGGTGCGCTTGCCGGGGCTGCGGCGCGGCAGCAGCAGCGCGCGGGCGGCGCACTCGCGGAAGCGCGAGGCGAACAGCGCCGAGCCGCCCACCTGGTCGGTGACGATCTGGTTGACCTCGCCCTTGTCGAAGGCCACGTCGCCCGCGCCGACCGGGGGCTTCTCGGCGTCGTACTCCATGGAGGGCGTGGTGGGCTCCTGGTCGAGCAGGTCCAGGCCCATCAGGTCGGCGTCGGGCAGGCGCAGCACGATGCCGTCGTCGGCGTGCATGACCTGTGCGTCCATGCCGTACCGCTCGGTCAGGCGGGCGCCGAGGGCGAGGGCCCACGGGGCGTGCACCTGGGCTCCGAAGGGGGAGTGCACGACGACGCGCCAGTCGCCCAGTTCGTCGCGGAACCGCTCGACCACGATCGTGCGGTCGTCCGGGATGTGCCCGCAGGCCTCGCGCTGTTCGGCGAGGTACGCCAGGACGTTGTCGGCGGCCCAGGAGTCGAGTCCGGCGGCGAGGAGGCGCACGCGCGCGTCCTCCTCGGGGAGCGCGCCGACCTCTCGGAGGAACGCGCCGAGCGCACGGCCCAGTTCGAGCGGGCGGCCCAGCTGGTCGCCCTTCCAGAAGGGCAGGCGCCCGGGGACGCCGGGGGCGGGGGAGACGAGGACGCGGTCGCGAGTGATGTCCTCGATGCGCCAGGAGCTCGTGCCGAGCGTGAAGACGTCGCCCACCCGGGACTCGTACACCATCTCCTCGTCGAGTTCGCCGACGCGGCCGCCCGCCCGTCGCCCGCCATCACCCTCAGCGGAGGCACCCGCGAGGAAGACCCCGAAGAGGCCGCGGTCGGGGATCGTGCCCCCCGAAGTGACCGCGAGGCGCTGGGCGCCCGGCCGCCCGGTGACCGTGCCCGCGACGCGGTCCCAGACCACGCGCGGGCGCAGCTCCGCGAAGGCGTCCGAGGGGTAGCGGCCCGCGAGCATGTCCAGGACGGCCGTGAACGCCGACTCCGGGAGCGAGGCGAAGGAGGCGGCACGGCGGACCACCGCCAGCAGGTCGTCGACCTGCCAGCTGTCGAGCGCGACCATCGCCACCAGCTGCTGGGCGAGTACGTCCAAGGGGTTGGCCGGGACGCGCAGGGACTCGATCGCGCCGGTCCGCATCCGCTCGGTGACAACGGCGGCCTGGATGAGGTCGCCGCGGTACTTGGGGAAGACGACTCCCGTGGAGACCGCGCCCACCTGGTGGCCCGCCCGGCCCACGCGCTGCAGCCCGGAGGCGACGGACGGCGGCGACTCGACCTGCACGACCAGGTCGACCGCGCCCATGTCGATGCCCAGCTCCAGGCTGGACGTGGCGACCACGGCCGGCAGCCTGCCCGCCTTCAGGTCCTCCTCGACCTGCGCGCGCTGCTCCTTGGAGACCGAGCCGTGGTGGGCGCGGGCCAGGACCGGGGGCGCGCCCTTCGCGGCGCCAGACTCGGCCATCACCTCCGCCGGAGAGTGGTCCTCGGGCAGCGCTTCGCCGGTCGCCCTTTCGTACGCGATCTCGTTCAGGCGGTTGCACAGACGCTCGGCCAGGCGGCGGGAGTTGGCGAACACGATCGTCGAGCGGTGTGCCTGGACGAGGTCGGTGATGCGCTCCTCGACGTGCGGCCAGATCGACGGGCGCTCCACCGCGCCCCCCGAGCCGTCGCCGGAGTCGGCGACCGGGGAGCCGCCCAGCTCTCCGAGGTCCTCGACCGGGACGACCACCGAGAGGTCGAACTCCTTGCCGGACGGCGGCTGGACGATCTCCACCTTGCGCTTGGGGGAGAGATAGCGCGCCACCTCGTCCACCGGCCGCACCGTCGCCGACAGGCCGATGCGGCGCGCGGGCTTCGGCAGCAGCTCGTCGAGCCGCTCCAGGGACAGGGCGAGATGCGCGCCGCGCTTGGTGCCCGCGACCGCGTGCACCTCGTCCAGGATCACGGTCTCGATGCCTGTCAGCGCGTCCCGCGTGGCGGAGGTGAGCATCAGGAACAGCGACTCGGGGGTCGTGATCAGGATGTCCGGCGGGCGAGTCGACAGGGCCCGGCGCTCGGCGGCGGGGGTGTCGCCGGAGCGGATGCCGACCCGCACCTCGGGCTCGGGCAGGCCGAGGCGCACGGACTCCTGGCGGATACCGGTCAGGGGGCTGCGCAGATTGCGCTCCACGTCGACCGCGAGGGCTTTCAGCGGAGAGACGTACAGCACCCGGCAGCGCTTCTTCGGGTCGGCCGGCGGTGGCGTCGACGCCAGCTGGTCGAGCGCGGCGAGGAAGGCGGCCAGCGTCTTGCCGGAGCCCGTGGGCGCGACGACCAGCACGTCGGAGCCCTCGGCGATCGCCTGCCACGCACCGGTCTGGGCGGAGGTGGGCGTGGAGAAGGCGCCCGTGAACCAGCCGCGGGTCGCGGGGGAGAAGCCATCGAGAGCACGGCGCGCGTGGTGGGCGCTGTGGGCACTGGACGCGGAGCTGACCATGACCCCATCGTGCACCCCGCCACTGACAACCGCGTCGACCTGCGCAAACGGGGTTGCGTGCCGGTCGCGGAATGGGCGTATGGCGGGTTCGGGCGAGCAGCCACGGTTCGGGCGGTACGGCGAGTGGCCACGGCACGGCGAGCAGGCACGGGACTGGCGGTGCGGCGAGGAGGCACGGGACGGCGAGCAGGCACGGTACTAGCGGTACGCGGAGCTAACCGGCGGCCGACGTGGCTGGGCTCAGTGCACGAGCGGTGCCTGTGTCGCCGGGACCTCGGGGACCCCGAGCTTCCCGGCCGTCGCTTCCGGACGGCAGAGCAGCGCCGCCAGGGCGCCTGCCATCAGCAGCAGCCCGGCGGTGAGCAGCCAGCCCTGCTCGTAGCCCGTGTCCACCGTGGCCGCGCGGTCCACCATGCCGCCCAGGACGAGCGGCGACAGGATGCCGCCGAGCGCGTACACGAAAGTCAGCACTCCCAGGACGACACCTCGTTGGGAGGGCGGCGCGATGCGGGCGCAGGCCGTCGTGGCCACCGCGAACATCACCATGGCCAGGGTGATCGGGCCCATCATCAGGGGCACCTTCAGCCACATCGAGTCGACCGTGCCGAACAGGGCGACCGCACACCCCGAAGCCACCATGAGGAGTCCGGCTCCCGCGCCGATCGGCAGCCGGCGGCGGCCTCCCCGTCGCGCGGAGCGCTGGGCGATCAGGCCGTGGACGAGCAGTACGGCGCCGTTGGCGAGGGCACCTGTGCCCACCAGCGTGCCCGCCTGGTTGAGGTCCCAGCCGACGACGCTCTCCAGGTAGTCGGGCGTCCACGTCAGCAGGGTGCTCATCAGCCAGTACGCCGCGAAGGCGCCGAAGGCCGCCGTCACGAAGGTGCCGGACAGCAGGATGGCGCGCAGGGGCACACCCTCCGACGCCGCGGGGCTCTCGCTCACGGCCGGGGCGGGTGCCTTCTTGCCGACGGGCGGAGCGAGTGGCCCCTCCGAGCCCCAGACCAGCCAGGCCGCCGCCCAGACCAGACCGACCAGACCCACCACGCCGAACGACCAGCGCCAGCCCCAGTGGGTGATCACCCAGCTCAGCGCGGGCGCGGCGACGGCCACTCCGGCCGCGGCGCCGAACAGCAGGACCGCGGTGGGCAGGGGGCGTTCGCGATGCGGGAACCAGCCGTGGACGTGGTGCATGGCCACCGGCGCGGAGGGGCCCTCCGCGGCGCCCAGCAGCACCCGGGTGGCCAGCAGGGTGCCGAACCCGGCCGCGCTCCACAGCATCGGCAGCTGGGCGGCCGACCACAGGAGCACGAGCACCAGGAGGAGCGGGGTCGTGCGCACCTTCCGGGTCAGCAGGGAGACTCCGACGGCCGCTACGGAGAACAGTGCGAAGAACGCCGACTGCGCGGTGCCGAACTCCTGCCGGGTGAGGCCGAAGTCCTCGCGGATCTCCGGTCCCGCGAGCCCGAGGACAGCCTTGTCCGCGAAGTTCACGACCATGAAGGCCAGCAGCAGCCACGTGGTGCGCCAGGCGGCGCTCATCAGCGGCAACCGTCCTCGTCGTCGACCACGCCGACACGGATCGCCCCCGCGGCGCACCGGAGTCCTCCAGAGGTGCGGGTCAACTCCGTTGCCACGTCCGTGCCTTCGGTCACCGCGGCCGGCTCGGCCGCCGCCCGGGTGGAGGCGCCGCGGGCCATGGCCGACGTCTCCTGGAGGGCGCGTCGCGCGTACACCTCCGCACGCGCGCGTGCCACCTCGGCATCGGAGGGCGACGCGAGCGCGGCCGTCTCCGGGGCGGACTTGAGGTGCGCGGGATTCTGGTCGTACCAGCCGCCCCACAGGTGCCAGAGGCTGCGTACGACGAACTCCGGCTCGTCGCAGGCGGGATGGAGGGCGGGATGGAGGTACGGCCTTGGCGGCTGCTCCTCGGGGATCGTCACATCGTGAATGACGGCGTCGGAGTACTCGGCCCTGTGCTCGGTCATCTCCGCGGCTCCTCGTGGGCGCTGGGCGTGCTGCACGGCTCGGGTTGCTCAGCCATGAGTTTCGGGCCCCGAGGAGGGTTGGAGAACCGTCTCACGTCACATCTTGGCGGCGCGGGCGGCCGTGACGCGTCACAGCCGCCCGTACGCCCGGAGTGTGCGCAGCGCCTCGATGGTGACGATCGGGCGCGACTCCAGGGCCGTGCCCGGCGCCCACTGCCGCCAGCGGACGGGCCAGCCGCCGTCCTCCTGCTGCTCCCGTGCCAGGAAGTCGAGGGAGCGTCCCATCTCGTCGTCGGTGAACCACGCGCGCGCGAGCGACTCGGGAGCCTTCGCGTAGTCGTGCGCGAAGTGGTGCTCACCGGGTGCGTAGCCCGGCGCCACCGGATACGCGTCCAGGTCCTCGGGATCCAGCGCCGCCAGTCGCTGCTCGCGCACGAGACGGCCGAGGCGGTCGGCCGCGGCCTGCGCGCGCGGGCGATCGGGTACGCCGTCGAGGAAGGCGACGGCCGCCTGGACCTCGTACGGATGCGACTTCTCGAGCGATTCGACGGCCGCCCAGCAGAAGTCCGTGGCCCTGAAGAGCCAGGCGTGCCACACCTCGTTGCGGTGCAGCAGACCCACCACGGGGCCGGTGGCGAGCAGCTCGCTCGGCGGGTTGTCCACGACCGGCACGAACGGCGCGCAGGGGTAGCCGCGCTGGCTGGGATGGATCGCAGGGAGAGCGCCGTCGGGCGTCGACACCGAGGTCAGATAGCGGCAGACGCGCTCCACCCGCTGCCCGCCGCAGCGTCGGATCGAGTCCAGGACCCGCAGGGCGTGCCCGGTGTGCAGCGGCTGGCTGACAGGGCCGCGCAGATCCGGTTCGAGGGCGTAGCCGTACCCGCCGTCAGCGGTGGCGTACGAGGTCAGGGCGGTCTCGACCGCGTCCGCTGCCTGGTCGCCGCCGGCGCCGTCGAGGAAGTGGTACGCGAACCGTCGCTGCTCGAGGACGCGCGCGGTGAGCCAGACGAAGTGCTCGGCGCGGGCGACCGGGGAGAGCGCCGCGTCGGGGGAGGGCACTGAGTCGGGGGATGCTCCGGTTTCGGCCATGTTCCGACCGTAGGGCGGAAAGCGTTCTCGGCAAGCCCCCTGCGCAGGGCTGCACTCTCAGGGGCGCGATACTGGTGGCATGCGGTTGACGGTCTTCTGGCAGCGGATGGCGGCTCACTTCGGAGCGGGGTACGCCGACTCCTTCGCGCGCGATCACGTGATGGCGGAGCTGGGCGGGCGGACGGTCCACGAGGCGCTGGACGCGGGCTGGGAAGCCAAGGACGTCTGGCGCGCGGTGTGCGCGGCGATGGACGTACCGGCCGAAAAGCAGTGACTACGGACGGCTTGTTGCCTCCGAAGGGCTCCACGCGCGCGTAGACCGTCCCAAGATGCGGGGGTGGCGGCCGATTGTCGGCGGCGTGGGCGAGACTGGCTCCGTGGCACCGACAGACGAGACCGCGCAGGTCACCCAGGACACCGCTCCGCTCGGCACGACGCCGCCCGCGCAGCCCCCCACCGGGGCCGAGGCAGGGCGTGACGCCCGCATGCCGCGGTGGCTGCCGCGTGCCATGGTGCTCGCCCTCGCGCTCATCGCCTGTTTCCAGCTGGGCAGCTGGGCCTTCCACCAGCTGACCGGGCTCTTGATCAACATCCTGATCGCGTTCTTCCTGGCGCTCGCGGTCGAGCCCGCGGTGAGCTGGATGGCGGCGCGCGGGCTGCGCAGGGGCTTCGCCACGTTCCTGGTCTTCATGAGCGTCGTGATCGTGAGCGCGGGCTTCGTGACGCTGATGGGCTCGATGCTCGCGGGCCAGATCGTGGACATGGTCGAGGACTTCCCCGACACCCTCGACAAGGTCATCAGCTGGATCAACCAGACGTTCCACACGGACCTGTCCCGCGTCGAGGTGCAGGACAGCCTGGTCCACTCGGACTGGCTGCAGAAGTACGTGCAGAACAGCGCCAGCGGCGTTCTGGACGTCTCCGCACAGGTCCTCGGCGGTCTCTTCCAGCTCCTGACCATCCTGCTGTTCTCGTTCTACTTCGCGGCCGACGGGCCGCGGCTGCGGCGGGCCCTGTGCTCGGTGCTGCCGCCCGCCAAGCAGGCCGAGGTGCTGCGCGCCTGGGAGATCGCGGTCGACAAGACCGGCGGCTACCTCTACTCGCGCGGCCTGATGGCGCTGATCTCCGGCATCGCGCACTACATCCTGCTCGAGGCGCTGGACGTCCCTTACGCGCCCGTGCTCGCCGTGTGGGTGGGCCTGGTCTCCCAGTTCATCCCCACCATCGGCACGTATCTGGCAGGCGCCCTGCCGATGCTGATCGCCTTCACGGTCGACCCCTGGTACGCGCTCTGGGTGCTGGTCTTCGTGGTCATCTACCAGCAGTTTGAGAACTACGTACTGCAGCCCAAGCTCACCGCCAAGAGCGTCGACATCCACCCCGCGGTCGCCTTCGGCTCGGTCATCGCGGGCACGGCGCTCCTCGGCGCGGTGGGCGCGCTGATCGCCATCCCCGCCGTCGCGACACTGCAGGCCTTCCTCGGGGCGTACGTGAAGAGGTACGACGTCACGGACGACCCCCGGGTGCACGGCCACCGGCGCCGCGGCGGAGCCACCCTCCTCGCGCGCGTGCGGGGCGCCTTGCGGGGGCCGAACGAGCCGGGAGCGGCGCCGCGGGCCGACGCCGACGCGCAGCCGAAGCGGGACGGCCGCCCGTAGAAGACGATCCCTCCCGGGCAGCCCGGACCGGGCGGCCGGTGGCGCCTACTGAGGGTGCGCGCTGATACAGAAGGGCTGGCCCGAGGGATCGAGCAGGACGGTCCAGTGCTCACCGCCCGGTTGGTGCTCGGGCCTGGTCGCGCCGAGCCCGATGAGCCGCTTCTCCGCCGCCTGGACGTCGTCGAAGGAGAAGTCCAGGTGGAAGGGGAGCTCCTCGGCGGGCCAGTTCGGGGCCTTGAAGTCGCGGGCGGTGTAGAAGACGTACGTCGTGGTGGAGTCCGTGACGAGGAACGCCGTGGGGACGCCGTTCTCGTCGGGGAACTCCTGGGCCAGCCGCCACCCGAGGGCGGCGGCGTAGAACTCGGCGAGCTCTCTGCCGTCGTGCCCCCAGAAGGCGTACGAAGCCACGCGCGCGGTGGGTGCCTTCGTGGTCTCGGCGGTCATGTCGATCACCACTCCTTCTTCTGCGTGACGCCGATGACGTAGCCGTCGGGGTCGGTGAAGTAGAAGAGCCGGGCGCTCGCGTGCGAGGCCTCCTTGGTGACGTCGACCAGCGGGCGGATGCGCTCCACGTACGCGTCGAAGTCGTCGACGGCGAGGTAGAACATGCCGAACGCGCCGACGGGGGTGTCCTTGAGGACGGGGAGCCAGTCCCGCAGGTGCTCGTCCCGGAAGACCATGAGCGCGAACTCACCGTCGAAGAGCAGCAGGCGCAGGTCGTCGTCGGGGTCGTCGGAGCCGGGCAGCGCGGTGAAACCCAGTTTCTCGTAGAAGTCCACGGACGCCTGGGTGTCCTTCACGCCCAGGCAAGGGGCTATGGCAGGGGTCTTCATGGCGGTTCTCCTTCGGTGGGGGGAAGTACCTTTCGGTTGGTACATCTGTACCGTAAGGCGTTTTCGCGTGATGCGCAATACGGACATATTTCCCAGGTGCTTTGCGGTTGCCACCAGCCCGGCGGGGAGTGCTCATGCCGGTACATTTGTCTCGATGGGTGTTCGTTCAACAGTCAGGAGGCATTGCATGGCCGAGGCCGACAAGGGGACGGTCCGGCGGCGGCGTGATCCGCAGCGCCGCATCGCCGAGATCGTCGAGGCCACCGAGCGGGTCATCGCCGAGCGCGGGATCGAAGGTCTGACGCATCGTGCGGTGGCCGAGAGGGCGGGTGTGCCGCTGGCGGCGACGACGTACCACTTCGCCGCCAAGGGCGACCTGATCACCGCGGCGCTGCAGCGTGCCGTGGACCGGTAC
The DNA here is from genome assembly GCF_055558735.1 of Streptomyces sp. NPDC025651. Taxonomy (NCBI): domain Bacteria; kingdom Bacillati; phylum Actinomycetota; class Actinomycetes; order Kitasatosporales; family Streptomycetaceae; genus Streptomyces; species Streptomyces sp. NPDC025651. The sequence goes on along the minus strand of NZ_JBVHLZ010000014.1, from coordinate 160,868 downwards.
GGCGCCTATCTCGACGAATGGGCGGCCAAGCGGCCGCAGCTCACCTGCGAGCAGTTCGTGGTCCTGCTCACCGACGCCCTCATGCACAGCTTCGGCCCTCAGCAGGCGCAGCAGACCGTGGAGTTGGAGCTCTATCTGGCCGCCCTGCGCCGCCCCGCGCTGCGACCTGTCGCCGACCAGTACATGCGGCTGACCGTCGAGACTCTGGAGAAGTACACCGATCCTCTGACCGCGTACGCGGCGGCCTGCGCGATGAACGGTCTGAGCCTGCGCGGCCTGGCCGGCTCCCGACCCCTCACGCGTGGGCAGGTGGAGGACTTCCTGCGGCGCATCCTCACGCCCAATCCCGCTCTGCCCGGTACCGGCTGGCGCGGCGGAGAGGGGGGTGGGCGGCCCGTCGCGTGACCCCGATCCGACGGCGTGCCGCGCTTGACACCAAAATCGAACATCCATTCTTATGGGGTGGCTGGCGGCTCGAGTTATCCACAGGCTGGACGGGCGTCGGGGCGGATTGTCAGTGGCAGGCGTTAGCGTCTTTGACGTGAAGCGATCGACTCAAGCAAATCGGGTGGAACCCATGGCAGGAACCGACCGCGAGAAGGCGCTCGACGCCGCGCTCGCACAGATTGAACGGCAATTCGGCAAGGGCGCAGTGATGCGCATGGGCGAGCGGCCGAACGAGCCCATCGAGGTCATCCCCACCGGGTCGACCGCGCTCGACGTCGCGCTCGGCGTCGGCGGCATCCCGCGTGGCCGCGTGGTGGAGGTGTACGGCCCGGAGTCCTCCGGTAAGACGACCCTCACGCTGCACGCCGTGGCCAACGCCCAGCGGGCCGGCGGCGCGGTGGCCTTCGTGGACGCCGAGCACGCCCTCGACCCCGAGTACGCGAAGAAGCTCGGCGTCGACATCGACAACCTCATCCTGTCCCAGCCGGACAACGGCGAGCAGGCCCTCGAGATCGTCGACATGCTGGTCCGCTCCGGCGCCCTCGACCTGATCGTCATCGACTCCGTCGCCGCGCTCGTGCCGCGCGCGGAGATCGAGGGCGAGATGGGTGACTCGCACGTGGGTCTGCAGGCCCGCCTGATGAGCCAGGCGCTCCGGAAGATCACCAGTGCGCTCAACCAGTCCAAGACCACCGCGATCTTCATCAACCAGCTCCGCGAGAAGATCGGCGTGATGTTCGGTTCCCCGGAGACCACGACCGGTGGCCGGGCGCTGAAGTTCTACGCCTCGGTGCGCATGGACATCCGCCGCATCGAGACCCTCAAGGACGGCACGGACGCGGTCGGCAACCGCACCCGCGTCAAGGTCGTCAAGAACAAGGTCGCGCCGCCCTTCAAGCAGGCCGAGTTCGACATCCTCTACGGCCAGGGCATCAGCCGCGAGGGCGGCCTGATCGACATGGGCGTCGAGCACGGCTTCGTCCGCAAGGCCGGCGCCTGGTACACGTACGAGGGCGACCAGCTCGGCCAGGGCAAGGAGAACGCCCGCAACTTCCTGAAGGACAACCCCGACCTCGCCAACGAGATCGAGAAGAAGATCAAGGAGAAGCTGGGCGTCGGTGTGAAGCCCGAGGCCGCGGCGGAGCCGGGCGCGGAGGCGGCGGGCGCGACCGCGACCCCGGCCGACGACGCCAAGACGGTGCCAGCACCGGCGGCCAAGGCCACCAAGTCCAAGGCCGCGGCGGCCAAGAGCTAGTCCGTGACGCGACGAACGGACTGGGCGGAGTACACCGCCCCCGAGAGCCACACCGGTCCTGCCGGGTGGGGTCACGGGGACGGTGTGGATCAGGACGGCACCGGCCGGGACGGGCACCGTGGCGGAGGCTTCGGGGACGGCGACGGCAGTGGGTCCCGGGAGGGCGGATCCCGGGACGGCGGCGGCCGGAGCCGTGGGCGTCGGCGGCGGCGCGGCGGCTTCGACGGCCACCAGGACAGCGGCTCCCCCTCCTCGTCGAGGGCCGAGACGGGGGAGTCGCCAAGGGGGGATCCGGCTGAGCGGGCGCGGGCGATCTGTCTGCGCCTGCTCACCGGGACCCCACGCACGCGCAAGCAGCTGGCGGACGCGCTGCGCAAGAAGGAGATCCCCGATGACGTGGCGGAGGAAGTGCTCTCCCGCTTCGAAGAGGTCGGCCTGATCAACGACAGCGCCTTCGCGGACGCCTGGGTGGAGTCCCGGCACCACGGCCGCGGTCTGGCCCGGCGTGCCCTCGCGCGGGAGCTGCGTACCAAGGGTGTGGAATCCACCCTGATCGACGAGGCCGTCGGGCAGCTCGACTCGGAGCAGGAGGAGGCGACGGCGCGCGAACTCGTCGCCCGCAAGCTCCGCTCCACGCGTGGCCTCGATCGCGACAAGCGTCTGCGCCGCCTCGCGGGCATGCTCGCCCGCAAGGGCTACGGGGAAGGCATGGCGCTCCGAGTGGTCCGGCAGGCCCTCGAGGAAGAGGGCGAGGAGACCGAGGACTTGGGGTACGAGGGGTTCTGAGCAGGCCGCTCCCACGGGGGTGGGGCGGCAGCCGGAGCGATCCACGTACCCCAACCAGCGCTCCGTGGGGTGGGGTTAACCCCCCTGCGGAGACGCCGGGCCGCCGCAGTGCACAGGTATCTGTGCACAGGCGACTGTGTACGCATGGGACAGGAACCCGGCACCTCTGACACGGAGCGGCCCGACAACTCGGCCTCGCCTCGGGGCCGGACCCCGGCCCAGGCCAAGAATTCGCCGCAGCCCCAGGCTGCGTCTCAGGCCCTGGCCCAGACTCCGGCTTCGCCGCAGCCCCCGGCCTCGGGCTCGGCCGCGGCTCAGGCGTCAGCCTCGGTCCAGGCCGCCCGGGCCCCGTGTCAGGCGTCAGCCTCGACTCAGGCCCCGAGCCCGCCCCCGGGTCAAGCCCCGGCTCCGACTCAGGCAGCAGCCTCGGCCCAAGGGGCGGCCCCGGCCCCGGCTCGGACCCAGGGGCCACTCCCGAATCAGGCCGTGCCCTCGGCTTCGGCCCCGCAGGAGTTGACTGACCTCCGCATCCTCAAAGCCCTTGCGCAGCCGAGGCGGCAGCAGATGTTGCAGCACCTCACCGTGCATGGACCCGCCACCTCCGCGACGCTGGCCAGGGCCCTCGGGCTGAATACCGGGGCCACCAGCTACCACCTTCGCGAGCTCGCCCGCTACGGATTCGTCGAGGAGACGCAGGGCTCGGGGCACGGGCGCGAGCGGTGGTGGCGGGCCGTGCCCGGAGACCGGCGATTTGTGCCGCGCAGCAGGCAGAGCCCCGAGACGCGGCTCGTGATGGACGAGCTCAACCACCTCTCGTACGCCGCCGACCTGGAGCTCTTCGAGCAGCTGCAGCGGCAGAGCGGGCCCGAACTCGGCGAGTGGGCCGACGCGTTCCCCTTCTCGCGCGGCACGATCCGGCTGACCCTCCCCGAACTCCGTGCGTTCTTCGAGGAGTACATCGCGCTGCTCAACCGCTACAAGCGGTCCGACGCCGAGACGCCCTCCGACGCCCGCATCGTGCTCACCCGCTTCCTGGCCTTCCCCGCACCCGTGGCCGCACCACCCCGCGCCTCCGACAACAGAAAAGAGACCGAGCCCTCATGATGCTGCGCTACGCACTGCGGACGGTCAGGGACCGCAAGGGCGGATTCCTCGGCGCGTTCCTCGCGCTGATGTGCGCCGCGGCCCTCATCACGGCCTGCGGCACGCTCCTGGAGACCGGCCTGCGCGGCACGATCAAGACCGAGCGCTACGCCGCCGCCCCCGTGATCGTCTCCGCCGACCAGAACGTCCACCGGACCACGGTCAAGCACAAGAAGGGCAAGACGAAGGTCAAGCACAAGGCGAAACCGATCGCCGAACGGGCCTGGCTGACGGCCGAGGACATCGAGGACCGGCTCAAGAAGGCCCCCGGAGTCCGCGCCGTCCTGCCCGAACTCACCTTTCTCGCCGAGCCGTTGACGCCCACGGCCGCCCGGGACGACGCCAGGCCCTCGTACGGCCATGCCTGGACGTCAGCCGCCCTCACGCCCTTCCGCCTCGTCGACGGCAGGGCCCCGCGCGCGGCCGACGACCTCGTCATCGACCGCGACCTCGCCGACCGCACGGGGCTGAAGCCCGGCGACCGCCTCACCGTCCAGTCGACGCAGAGCCCGCGCAGCTACCGCATCACCGGTGTCGCCGCCTCCGAGGGCGGCTCCCTCGCCCATCAGACCTCGCTGTTCTTCTCCGCCGAGGAGGCCGAGCGGCTTGCGGCGCACCCCGGAAAGGTCACCGCCTTCGGCGTCGTACCGGACGAGGGCACCGCCGTCACCGACCTGAAGGAGGCGGTGGAGCACGCCGTCGACGGCACCCGGGCGCAGGTCAGCGCGGGTGACGACCGCGGTCCCGTGGAGTTCCTCGACGCGGCGGGCGCGCGCGTCGAACTCGTCAGCATGGGCGGAGCGATGGGCGGTACGTCCCTTCTCGTCGCCGTCCTCGTGGTCGTCGGCACCTTCGCCCTCTCCGTCCAGCAGCGCCACCGTGAACTCGCCCTGCTGCGCGCCGTCGCCGCGACCCCGAAGCAGATCCGCAGGCTTCTCGGCCGCGAGGCGCTGATCGTCGGCGCCGCGGCGGGTGTCGCCGGGGCGCTCGCCGGTATCCCGCTCGGCGGGCTGCTGCACGACCGGTTCGTGGCGACGGGAGCCGTGCCCGCCACCCTCGAACGCGCCGTCAGTGTCTTCCCGCCGCTGGCCGCCGTCGCCGCGACCCTGCTCGGCGCCTGGGCCGCCGCCCGCGTCGCGGGGCGCCGCGTCGTCAGGATCCGCCCGGCACAGGCCCTCGCCGAGGCGCGGGTCGAGCGGACCCGGCCCGCCTGGAGCCGAGTCGTCGCGGGCCTCGTGCTGCTCGCCGCGGCCGTCGTCCTGATCGTGGTCCTGAGCGTGCTGCGCACCGAGGCGGCGTCGACTCCCGTCACGTTCCTGGCCGTTGTGGTCTTCGCCGGTGCCGTCGCGCTCCTCGGGCCGCTCGTCGTCCGTGCCGCCGCCGCACTGCTGCGCGGCCCCCTCCTGCTGGCCGGGCCCGGCGGCAGGCTCGCCCACGCCAATCTGCGCGGCAACGCGGCCCGGATGGCCGCCGCCGTCACCCCGCTCGCCCTCCTCACCGGCATGACCTGCACCGTCCTCTTCGTCCAGCCCACCCTCGACGACGCCGCCCGCGCCCAGGCTCGTGACGGCATCCGCGCGGACTGGGTGCTCGCCGCACAGGGGCCCGGTGTCCCGGCAGAGGCCGCGCGGAAGCTGCGTACGACCGAAGGCGTCGAGGCCGCCACCGAGGTCGTCCGCACCGCCGTGCGCGTCGGGCTCGACAAGTACCCGGCGCAGGGCGTCACTCCGGAAGGCCTCACCCGGACCTGGGACCCGGATGTCACCGCCGGCACGCTCAAGGGCTTCGACGAGGACAGCGTCGCCGTCAGCGAACTCGCCGCGGACCAGATGGGCCTGAAGCCGGGCAGCACGCTGAAGTTCACCCTGGGAGACGGCACGAAGACCGAGTTGACCGTGCGCGCCGTGTACGCGCGGGGACTCGGGTTCGGCGATCTGACCATGGCTCAAGCGCTGGTCGCCCGCCACGTCGACAACCCGCTCGCCGCCACGGTCCTCGTCAAGAGCGACCGGACGCATGAACAACTCGCGGCAGGCATCGCGAAGTTCCCGGGCGTACGCGTTCTCACCCCGGCCGCCGTCGACGGCCTCCAGGCCGAGCGGCAGCAGGCCAACGCCGAGGTGAACCTCCTCGCGATGGGCCTCGTCCTGGCGTTCACCGCCATCGCCGTCGTCAACACGCTCGCGATGTCCGTCTCCGAGCGCATCCGGGAGTTCGCGATGCTGCGCCTCGCCGGAGCCACGCGCCGCCAGGTCCTGCGGATGCTGCGCACGGAGGCGCTGTCGGTCCTGCTCATCGGCACCGCGCTGGGCAGCGGGGTGGCGCTGGCCGTCCTGACCGCCTTCAGCGTGGGAATGACGGGCAGCGCGGCGCCGACGGTCGTTCCCCTGGTGTACGTCTCCGTGGTCGCCGTCGCAGGACTGCTCGCCCTGGTCGCGACCGCGCTGCCGGGCCGCGCCGCCCTCAGGCCGCTTCCGGTCGCGGTGGCAACGGTCAAGGAGTAAGGGGCAGTACGCAAGGGGAGGTGCCCCTTACCGAGTCGTGTCGAGGGCCGGTAAGGGGCATCCACGCGTGCGTGCTCACCCCTCGGCGGCCATCACCGGAAGCCCCGCCGCCCGCCACGCCTGGAACCCGCCGACGAGGTCGGTCGCGTGACGCAGCCCCAACTGCCGCAGGGATACGGCCGCGAGACTGGAGGCGTAGCCCTCGTTGCAGACCACGACGACCCGCAGATCGTGGCCGGTGGCCTCCGCGGCGCGGTGGCTGCCCTGGGGATCGAGGCGCCACTCCAGTTCGTTGCGCTCGACGACCAAGGCGCCGGGGATCAGCCCGTCGCGATCCCGCAGCGCCGCGTAACGGATGTCGACCAGCAGGCCTCCGCCTTCGGCGGTCTCGTACGCCTCCTGGGGGCTCAGACGGTCGAGGTCGAGCCGTACGCGTTCGAGCAACTCGTCGATGCCGACGGGTTGTTCACCTGCGGTTTCGGCGATCTGATCGCTCACTGCCAGTCCTCCGGACGCTCCACGGACTCCAGGCGCAGCACCTCTCCGGTGCGGCTGTAGCGGCGGATCCGCGGCAGGGGCGGGTAGTAGGCGTGCACGGAGACGGCGTGTTCGGCGGTGGACTCGTTCAGCACCTCGTGCACGTGGTTGCGGCCGAATGCGCGGCCCTCGCCGGCCGTCAACTCCCGTTCGCGGTCGACGTCTTCGGAGAGCTCCAGGGTCTTCCAGCCGTCGGTGGGCAGGCGCACCGCGAGCGAGTTCTCCTTGAGGGTGCCTTTCGCGGTGAGGAAGGCGCCGACCGACTCCGCGTGGTCGTGCCAGCCGGTGCCGGTGCCGGGCGGCCAGCCGATCAGCCAGGCCTCACTGCCCCCGGGACCTTCCAGGCGCACCCAGGTGCGGCCCTCGGGGTCCAGCGGCAGGGAGGCGATGAGCTCGGGGTCGGCCGCGCTGCGGCGGACGAAGTCGAGGAGTTCGGCGGCGGTGGGCGCCGCGGTGCGCGAGGACGCGGCGGAGGAAGGGGCGGAAGCAGACACGGTGACCGTCCTGAGGGTTCGCGGAAGGGCGCGCGAGACGTCCGGGAACCGGTGCTCAGCGCGCGGGGAAAGAAGAGCGAATTCAGCAGGACGGGTGACACACGCAGCCCGCGTAGCGGACGAGGTCCATGTGGACCCTCCGCCACAGGCGCACATCGGTGTCGGTCACGATCCGGAGTAGACCATGGAGGTGGAGGTCGGTCAACTCCGGCTCTGTTCGCGGTTGGACGGTCCGGCCCCGCAGGGGGCCGCCGACCGCCCTACTTCGCCTCCGCCGGGCTCTCCTCCGCGCCCACCCGGTCCGGCCGCCCCGCCCCGTCCTCGCGCTCCGTCCGCGCCGGGCCGCCCAGCGCCGCCTCGGCGGCCGCGTACAGCTCGGCGGGGCGCACCCCGGACAGCGAGGTCACCAGGTGGCCGTCGGGGCGTACGAGGAGGACGGAGTGGGCGGCGGCCCCGGGGTAGCTCTCCGCGACGAGCAGCTCGGCGGCGTGCGGCAGCGCGGTGACGGCGGCGGCGAGCCGCGGCATGATCCCGGCCGTCACCCAGTGCCGCCTCTCCCACACCACGGTGCCGGGCGCGACGAGGACGACGAGCAGCTGCCCGAGCCCGAGCCGGTCCCGCAGCTGGACGAAGGAGCCGTCGGGCGCGGTCACCTGCACGTCGGCGACCGGCGCGCCGGGCTGTGTGCCGACTGCCACCTCGGACTCGGACGGCGCGGCCGCCAGCGGCGAGTCGGCGTACGACGAGGGCGCACCGAGCGGCCCGCGCCCCACGTGGCCGTCCGTGAGGAGCGTGTCGTGGCCGCGCGCGGCCCCCGGCACGTACGAGCGCAGGCCTTTGCCGCCGCGCAGTATCGGCAGCGACTGGTCGGCGGCGCGCAGGCGTGCGGCCACGCTTGCGCGCCGCTCGGCCTGATAGCTGTCGAGCAGCGATTCGCGCGCGCCGTGGTGCCAGGCGAGCGCCAGCTTCCACGCGAGGTTGTCGGCGTCCCGCAACCCCTCGTCGAGCCCTTGTGTGCCGAGCGCGCCGAGCAGATGCGCGGCGTCCCCCGCGAGGAAGGCACGGCCGACCCGCCACCGGCGGGCGAGGCGGTGGTGGACGGTGTGCACGCCCGTGTCGAGCAGTTCGTACGGCGGTGTGGCGCCCCCGCACCAGCCCGCGAGGGTCTCCCGGATGCGGACGACGAGCGCGTCGGGCGTGACCAGCTCGCCGCGCGGTGGGAGCAGCCAGTCGAGCCGCCACACCCCGCCGGCGAGCGGACGGCCCGTCACCTCGGCGCCTCCGCCGCGCCACGGAGGCATCCGATGCAGCAACGCTTCGCCCTGCCATGGAAGTTCCGCGCGCAGCGCGGCCACGGCGTGTCGCTCGACGGCCGTGCGCCCGGGGAAGCGGATGTCGAGCAGCTTGCGTACGGTCGAGCGCGGCCCGTCGCAGCCGACCAGGTAACTGCCACGCCACCACGTGTCCTTGGGACCGCGCGTGTGGGCCGTCAGCCCGGAGGCGTCCTGCTCCAGGGAGTCGAGCTTGCTCTCGACCGCGACCTTGACGAGCCGCTCGTCGGCGATGGCGTCGCGCAGCGCACCGGTCAGCACGTGCTGGGGCAGATGGAGCGGGGCGGGGGCCTCGTCCCCGAAGGTGAGCTCCCGCATCAGCTGCTTGCGCCGCAAGGAGCGCCAACTGGTCCACCGCGCGCCCGACTCCGAGTCCCCGAACGAGTGACCCGCGAGCCGCTCCACGAACGCCGCGGTGTCCTCCCGGAGCACGACGGTCCGGGCGGGTCGCTGGTCGTCCTTGCCGGGTCCTTCGTCGAGGACGACGGTGGGCACCGAGTGGCGGGCGAGCGCGAGGGCGAGCGCGAGGCCCACGGGGCCCGCGCCGACGACGATCACCGGGTCCACGGCGCACACCCTCCGCCCTGGCGGTCTCCGAGGGTCCGGACTGCCCGGAAGCGCTGGACGTACGTACAGGAACTGGCAGTTGGAGCCCGGTGCACGATCACAGAACGTATGCAACCCATTGCCGGTGCTTGCGTCAAGTGACGATGGCGGTGGCGTTCACCAGAAAATGCGTGTGGGGGACGGCATCGGGGCCGTCCCCCACGTCAGCGCAGGAAGTCCGTCAGTTGGACTTTCCAACCTGGCCGCCGGCGTCGCCGTCGGGGCGGTCGCCGTCGGCCGGCTCGCCGGGGCCGGTGGGCTCGGCGGGCTCCGCGGCGACCGTCGGGCCGAGCGGCGTGGCCGCGTCGAGCACGCCCGGGGCCTCTGCGGGCTCGGCGGCGGCGGCCACCACGATGCCGGTCTTGGTGCGCCTGCCGCGCTTCTCGATCCAGGTGGCGAGCGAGGAGAGCGCGAGGCAGAGCGAGATGTAGATGACACCGAAGACGGTGACCGTCTGGACGAACGGGTACGTGCCGTTCACCGGGGTGTTGTTGGCGATCAGCCGTGCCGAGTACAGGAGCTCGGGGTAGAGGATCATGAAGCCGAGCGAGGTGTCCTTGAGGGTCACCACGAGCTGGCTGATGATCGTCGGCAGCATCGACCGCACGGCCTGCGGGAAGAGGACGCTGGTCATGACCTGGGTCTTGCTCAGGCCCAGGGCGTAGGCCGCTTCCTTCTGCCCCTTGGGTACGGCGTTGATGCCCGCGCGCAGCACCTCGGCCTGGACGCAGCCGTTGTAGATGGTCAGGCCGAGGACCAGCGCCCACAGCGGGGTGATGTCGCCGAGGATGCCGACCCACAGGGCGAAGATCGTGATCAGCAGGGGGATCGACCGGAAGAGGTCGATGAAGACGACCGAGACCCAGCGGATCGGGCGGTGGTCGGAGAGCCTGCCGACGCACAGGACGACCGCGAAGGCCAGGGAGAAGACGCCGGCGAGGACGAACGCCTTCAGCGTCGCGAGGAGCGCGTCGAAGATGTTCTGGCGGATGCCCGAGTAGTTGAAGATGTCCCACAGGGCGCCCTCGAACTCGCCCTTCTCGTTGAGCCGCAGCACGACCCAGACGATCAGGCCGATGAGCGCCGCGGTGCCGACGACCGAGTAGATGACGTTGCGGACCTTGGCCTTGGGGCCCGGCGCGTCGAAGAGAACGCTGGCACTCATCGGGCGACCTCCATTCGGTGCTCCAGCAGCCGGAAGGCGCCATTGATGGCGTACGTGATGATCAAGTAGGCGACGGTGATCCAGACGAAGATCATCGTGATGTCGTAGCCCTCATTGCTGAGCGTCTTGGTGATGTTGAACAGGTCGACGTTGTCGAAGCCGCCCGCGATCGCCGAGTTCTTGGTCAGCGCGATGAAGATCGAGCCCATCGGGGCGATGACCGCGCGAGTGGCCTGGGGGAGCACCACGACCCGCATGACCTGCGTGAAGCTCATGCCGATCGCCCGGGCGGCCTCGGCCTGGCCCATCGGCACGGTGTTGATGCCGGAGCGGATGGCCTCGGCCACGAAGGACGAGGTGTAGAAGCCGAGGGCCACGACGCCCAGCACGAAGGAGTCCATCTCCGGGAAGAGGATCTTCGGCAGGACGAAGAAGGCGATCAGGAACAGCAGGGTGAGCGGGGTGTTCCTGAGGATGTTCACCCACAGGGTGCCGAATATGCGCAGCGGCGGGACCGGGGAGACCCGGAAGGCGGCGATGATCACGCCGAGCACCATGGCGATGACCCCGCTGACCAGGGTCAGCTCCACGGTGCCGATGAACCCCTCGCGGAACAGCGACAGGTTGTCGGTCAGTACGTTCATGAATTCTCCGCGAGAGGGCGGTCGGGCGGCGATGTGCTCACACGATGCCCCGCCCCGCACGGACGTTCAGACCGTACGAAGCGGGGCGCGTGAGGTCACTTGGGGTCGGTGAAGGCCGGCGGGTCCTTGTACTCGGAGCCGGACTTGCCGATCGTGGCGTCGAACGCCTTCCTGTAGTCGCCGTTCTCCTGGTGCGCCTTGATGGCGTCCGCGACGGCCTTCTGCAGGGCGGCGTCACCCTTCTTCAGGCCGACGCCGTAGGGCTCGTCGGAGAAGGGTTTGCCGACGACCTTGAGCTTCTTCGGGTTCTGCGCCGCGTAGCCCATCAGGATGGCGTCGTCGGTGGTGACGGCGTCGACCTGGTTGTTCAGCATCTGCGCCACGCACTCGGAGTACTTGGACAGCTCGGTCACCTTGGCGCCGTACTTCGGCTTCTTGATGTTCTGCAGCGGCGTCGAGCCGACGATGGAACAGACCTTCTTGCCGCGGACGGTCTCCGGGCCCTTGATGTCCTTCTCGTCCTTGCGGACCAGCAGGGAGGCACCGGCGTGGTAGTACGGGCCGGCGAAGTCGATCTGCTTCTTGCGCTCGTCGTTGATCGTGTACGTGCCGATCATCAGGTCGACGTCGCCCTTGGAGACCGCGGTCTCGCGCGCGCCGGAGTCGATCGTCTTCCACTCGATCTGCTTCGCCGAGAAGCCGAGGTCCGCCGCGATCATCTTGGCGATCTCGATGTCGAAGCCGGAGTACTCCTTGGTCGACTGGTCCTGGAAGCCCAGGTACGGCTGGTCGGCCTTGGCGCCGATGACCAGCTTGCCGCGCTTCTTGGCGTCCTTGAAGACCGACGAGTCGACCGAGACGTCCTTCTTGACCGTGTAGCTGAGGGCCTTGGTGTCCTTGTCGTCCGGACCCTCCGGCTTGTCGCCGGCCGACCCTTCCTTGCCTCCGCAGGCGGTGGCGACCAGGGACAGCGCGGCGACGGCCGCCGCGGCGGCAACGGACTTGCGGAGCTTCATGGTGAACATCCTTTGTTTCGACTGGAGTTGAGACGGCGTGTGAGCCTCAGTGTTTAAGGATCTTCGACAGGAAGTCCTTGGCCCGTTCGCTGCGCGGGTTGTTGAAGAACTGGTCCGGCACGGCCTCTTCGACGATCCGGCCGTCCGCCATGAACACGACGCGGTTGGCCGCGGAGCGGGCGAAGCCCATCTCGTGCGTGACCACGACCATCGTCATGCCGTCCCGGGCGAGCTGCTGCATCACCTCGAGGACCTCGTTGATCATCTCCGGGTCGAGCGCCGACGTGGGCTCGTCGAAGAGCATCACCTTCGGGTCCATCGCCAACGCCCGCGCGATCGCGACGCGTTGCTGCTGACCGCCGGAGAGCTGTGCGGGGTACTTGTCGGCCTGCGAGGCGACGCCCACGCGGTCCAGCAGCCCGCGAGCCTTCTGCTCGGCCTCGGCCTTGCCGATCTTGCGCACCTTGGTCTGGCCCAGCGTCACGTTCTCGAGCACGGTCTTGTGCGCGAAAAGGTTGAAGGACTGGAAGACCATGCCCACGTCCGCCCGGAGGCGGGCGAGTTCCTTGCCCTCCTGGGGCAGGGGCTTGCCGTCGATCGAGATGTCTCCCGAATCGATCGTCTCCAGGCGGTTGATGGCACGGCACAGGGTCGACTTGCCGGACCCGGAGGGGCCGATCACGACGACGACCTCGCCGCGGGCGATGGTCAGGTCGATGTCCTGGAGGACGTGCAGAGCGCCGAAGTGCTTGTTGACGTTCTTCAGCACGACCAGGTCGTCCGCCCCGGGCGGTATGGCGTCCTTGGTCACCGATACTTCGGTCACGGCTTGTTGCTCCATCCTCCTCGGTTGGGAGGACAGTAATAACCCAGTGCGACCAGCGTCATTACATCTGAGGGGAAATTGAGCATAACGATCCGGCCGCAACCGGACACTCCGTGTGAAGAGGGTCCAGGGGGCGCGTACCGGCTGGGTAACGGAACGTGCTTGCGCCCCGAACCCTCTTGACGCGGTCCTTATCCATCGGCGTGGATGCCTTGGTGCGCACGCGCGACTACCGGCCACGACGGAACGACGGATGAACTGGAGGGGGCCCGTATGAGACTGCTTCTCGTCGAGGACGACGATCATGTGGCCGCCGCCCTGTCCGCGGTCCTGGCCCGGCACGGCTTCGACGTCGTGCACGCCCGCAGCGGCGAAGAGGCGTTGCAGGCACTGCTGCCCGCGGAAACGCCCCCCTTCGGAGTGGTGCTCCTCGACCTGGGCCTGCCCGACCAGGACGGCTACGAGGTCTGCGGCAAGATCCGCAAGCGCGGCTCGATCCCGGTGATCATGGTGACGGCCCGTTCGGACGTGCGCTCCCGCATCCACGGCCTCAACCTCGGTGCCGATGACTACGTAGTGAAGCCGTACGACACCGGGGAACTCATCGCCCGTATCCACGCCGTCATCCGGCGCCCCACGCCCGGCGGTGCCGTCGCGCCCGGCGACAGCGAGCTGCGGCTCGGTTCCGTGCACATCGAACTGCCCACCCGGCAGGTCAGTGTGGACGGTTCGGTCGTCCAACTGACCCGCAAGGAGTTCGACTTGCTCGCGCTCCTCGCCCAGCGCCCCGGAGTGGTGTTCCGCAGGGAGCAGATCATCAGCGAGGTGTGGCGCACCAGTTGGGAAGGGACGGGGCGCACGCTCGAAGTGCACGTGGCGTCCCTGCGCTCGAAGCTGCACATGCCGGCCCTGATCGAGACCGTGCGCGGCGTCGGCTACCGCCTCGTCGCCCCGGCCGCATAGCCGCGGCGAGGACAGGTGCGCTCTCGCCTCCTCCCGCTGCTGATCGTCCTCATGGCGGGCGTACTGCTCGCGCTCGGGTTCCCGCTCGCCGTCAGCGTCGCCGCGGCACAGCAGCAGAAGGTCGTCGTCGACCGGATCGACGACACGGCGCGCTTCGCGTCGCTCGCGCAGTTCGTCACGGAACGTCCCACCGGATCACGGGTGGTGGGAAACACGGACGAACGCCGCGACACACTCCAGAAGGAACTCGACGACTACTACGACGTCTACGGCATCAGGGCGGGCGTCTTCTACCGCGACGACGGCCCCATGGCCCATGCCCCGGCCAACTGGTACCTGCCCAGGACCGGAGACATACGGGGCGCCTTCGAAGAGGCACTCCGCTCCCGCGGCAGCCACGACCCCGAACAGGTGTGGCCGTGGCAGCGGGGGCGGCTGGCCGTCGCGTCGCCCGTGATCAGGGACGGTGACGTCATCGCCGTCGTCGTCACCGACTCACCGACCGGGCGCATGCGTTCGAAGACGCTGCAGGGCTGGCTGCTCATCGCCGCGGGCGAATCGGCGGCCATGCTCCTGGCGGTCGGCGCGGCCCTGCGGCTCACCGGCTGGGTGCTGCGCCCTGTGCGCGTCCTGGACGCGACCACGCACGACATCGCGACCGGACGCCTCAAGTCCCGTGTCGCGGCCGCGGGCGGACCGCCGGAACTCAGGCGCCTCGCCCGGTCGTTCAACGAGATGGCGGACAACGTCCAGGACGTCCTCGAACAGCAGCGCGCCTTCGTGGCCGACGCCTCGCACCAGCTGCGCAACCCCCTCTCCGCCCTGCTGCTCCGCATCGAGCTGCTCGCCCTCGAACTGCCCGAGGGCAACGAGGAGATCGCCTCGGTCCGCACCGAGGGCAAGCGCCTGGCCCAGGTCCTCGACGACCTGCTCGACCTGGCGCTCGCCGAGCACGCGGCCGCCGACCTGAGCCTCACCGACATCGGCGAGCTCGCCGCCGAACGCGTCGCCGCCTGGCGTCCGCTCGCCGACGAACGGGGTGTGCGGCTGACGGCCCAGTGCCCGGCGACCACCGGCTGGGCCGACCCGGTCGCCCTCTCCAGCGCGCTGGACGCGGTGATCGACAACGCCCTGAAGTTCACGCCCGAGGGAGAGCAGGTCCAGGTGCGGGTCTCCTCCGTCGACTCGACGACGACCGTCGTGGTCACCGACGGCGGCCCCGGACTCACCGAGGACGAGCTGGCCCGCGTCGGCGACCGCTTCTGGCGCAGCAACCGCCACCAGAACGTGAAGGGGTCGGGCCTCGGCCTGTCCATCTCGCGGGCCCTGCTCGCGGCGGGCGGCGGCTCCATCGCGTACGCCCGCCATGAACCGCACGGACTGAAGGTGACGGTCAGCGTGCCCCGCAGCGAGCCCGCCGCCGCGTCCTGACGGGACCGGCGGCACGGTCAGGGCTCGACCGAGCGGATCAGGGCTTGACCGAGCGGATCAGGGCTTGACCGAGCGGTAGTAGCTGCGGGCACCCACATGCAGCTGGAGCGGGTCGGTGTAGAGGGCGGTGCGCAGGTCCACCAGCTGCGCCGCGTGCACCTGATCGCCTATGTGGTCGCGGCTGTCGATGACGGCCCGCGTCAGCCCCGAGGCCAGCTCGGGGTCGGCCCGGTCGGTGGTCACCAGGAGGTTGGCCACCGCCAGAGTCGGCACGGCCGAGCCCCGCTGGGCCGCGGGATAGGCGTCGGCGGGCATCGTCGCGGCCCGGTAGTAGCGCGAGGCGCCGCCCTGCTTGTGGAGCGCCTCCACGAGGCCACCGAGATCCACGAGTTCGATGTCCATCCTCTCGGAGAGCTCGCGCACGGAGGTGGTCGGCAGCCCGCCCGACCAGAAGAAGGCATCGATGTCGTGCTTCTCGAGCAGGCTCGGCATGGTGTCGATCCCGGCGGACACCTGCTCGATGTCCGTGGCCGGGTCGAGCCCCGCGGCGTCGAGGACCCGGTCCGCTATCAGCCGCACGCCCGAGCGGTCCTGCCCCACCGCGACGCGCTTGCCCCGCAGATCGTCGACGGAATCGATGTCCGAGTCCCGGGGCACCACGAGCTGTACGTAGTCGTCGTAGAGCCTTACGCAGCCCTGCAGGCGCTCCCAGCCCCGGGCGCCGTTCAGGCGGTACGTCTCGACCGCGTCGGCGGCCGCGATGGTGAAGTCGGACTGGCCCGTGGCCACCCGCTCGACGTTCTGCTGCGACCCCTCGCTGTTCTGGAGCTCCACGTCCACCTTCGGCATGTCCTGCGAGATCGCCGTCCGCAGGAGCTTGCCGTACCGCTCGTACACGCCGTTCTTCACGCCCGTACTGAACGTCATCGAGCCGCTCGGACTGCTCTCGCCCACGGGCAGCAGCCACCACAGCAACAGCCCGAACACCACGAGCGCCGCGGCGGAGCCCTGCAGGGCGCGGCGCCTGCTGATGTGGGGGAGTGCCTGGAACATGCGCGCGATCCTGCCAGGCCACTCACCGTGCTGACCAGGGGTGAGGTCACACTGTGCGGTTCCGGTGGCCGGCCCCGGGAGCCCCGGTCCGAATCCGCGGGCACGCGCGCGTGGCGACCCCGTACCCTGGTGGGCGAGATGAGCGCGAAGACTTACGAGGTGCGCACCTACGGGTGCCAGATGAACGTCCATGACTCCGAGCGGCTCTCCGGGCTGCTGGAGGACGCCGGCTACGTGCGTGCGCCCGAAGGGGCGGACGGCGATGCCGACGTCGTCGTCTTCAATACGTGCGCCGTGCGCGAGAACGCCGACAACCGTCTGTACGGCAATCTCGGCCGCCTGGCGCCGATGAAGACCAAGCGTCCCGGGATGCAGATCGCCGTCGGCGGCTGCCTGGCCCAGAAGGACCGCGACACCATCGTCAAGAAGGCGCCCTGGGTGGACGTCGTCTTCGGCACGCACAACATCGGCAAGCTGCCGGTCCTCCTGGAGCGCGCCCGCGTCCAGGAAGAGGCGCAGGTCGAGATCGCCGAGTCGCTCGAGGCCTTCCCCTCGACGCTGCCGACCCGCCGCGAGAGCGCGTACGCCGCGTGGGTCTCGATCTCCGTCGGCTGCAACAACACCTGCACCTTCTGCATCGTGCCCGCGCTGCGCGGCAAGGAGAAGGACCGCAGGACCGGCGACATCCTCGCGGAGATCGAGGCGCTCGTCGGCGAGGGCGTCTCCGAGATCACCCTCCTCGGGCAGAACGTCAACGCGTACGGCTCGGACATCGGCGACCGCGAGGCCTTCAGCAAGCTCCTGCGCGCCTGCGGGCAGATCGAGGGCCTGGAGCGCGTCCGCTTCACCTCCCCGCACCCGCGCGACTTCACGGACGACGTGATCGCCGCCATGGCCGAGACGCCGAACGTGATGCCGCAGCTCCACATGCCGCTGCAGTCCGGCTCGGACCCCGTCCTCAAGGCGATGCGCCGCTCGTACCGCCAGGAGCGCTTCCTGGGGATCATCGAGAAGGTCCGCGCCGCCATGCCGGACGCGGCGATCTCCACCGACATCATCGTGGGCTTCCCCGGCGAGACCGAGGAGGACTTCGAACAGACGATGCACGTGGTCCGCGAGGCCCGCTTCGCCAACGCCTTCACCTTCCAGTACTCCAAGCGCCCCGGGACCCCGGCCGCGACCATGGAGGGGCAGATCCCCAAGGAGGTCGTCCAGTCGCGCTACGAGCGTCTGGTCGCCCTCCAGGAGGAGATCTCCTGGGAGGAGAACAAGAAGCAGGTCGGCCGCACCCTGGAGCTGATGGTGGCCGAGGGCGAGGGCCGCAAGGACGGCGCCACGCACCGGCTCTCCGGCCGCGCCCCCGACAACCGCCTGGTCCACTTCACCAAGCCGGACACCGAGGTGCGCCCCGGTGACGTCGTGACGGTCGAGATCACCTACGCGGCGCCGCACCACCTGCTCGCCGAGGGCGCCGTCCTGAACGTGCGCCCCACGCGCGCGGGCGACGCCTGGGAGAAGCGGAACGCCGAGGCGGCCGCCAAGCCCGCGGGCGTGATGCTCGGGCTGCCGAAGATCGGTGCCCCCGAGCCGCTTCCGGTGGCGACGGGCAGCGGCTGCGGCTGCGACTGAGCGGGGCGGTACCCACCGCCCCGCCCGACGGCGCGCGTTACGCTGCGGATCATGCTTGTCGCCGCCGCCGTCTGCCCCTGCCCGCCGCTGCTCGTCCCCGAGGTCGCCGCTGGCGCCGCTCCTGAGCTGGACGCCGCCCGTGCGGCGTGCACGGACGCCATCGGGGTCCTCGCCGCCGCCCGGCCCGACCGGCTCGTCGTGGTCGGCCCGGCCGAGCAGAGCGGGCGCGGGCCGCACCTCCAGGGCGCACGCGGGTCGTTCCGGGGCTTCGGAGTGGACCTCGACGTGCGGCTGGGAACCGGGGCGGGTTCCGGAGCTCGCGAGGACGCGTCCGCGGGCGGCACCTCGGACGAGGCCGCGGAGCGTGAGCTTCCGGCCTCGCTCGCCGTGGCCGGCTGGCTGCTCGGGCGCACGGAGTGGTCGGCCGCCCCGCTGGAAGGTCTCGGCGTGGGGGAACCACTTGCCGCCGAGCGGTGTATCCAAGTCGGAGGGGAGATCGCGGCGCGGGCGGACCGCGTGGCACTGCTGGTGATGGGCGACGCCAGCGCGTGCCGCACGCTGAAGGCGCCGGGGTACCTGGACGAGCGCGCCGCCGGTTTCGACGCGGAGGTCGGGCGCGCGCTGGGCGCGGCCGACGTGACCGCGCTCAAGGAACTGGACGCGGAGCTGGCGTACGAGCTGAAGGCCGCGGGCCGTGCCCCGTGGCAGGTGCTCGCGGGAGCGGCGGACGGCGCCGCGCTGAGCGGCGAGCTGCTCTACGAGGACGCGCCGTACGGCGTGGGGTACTTGGTGGCGGCCTGGTCCTAGCGGCCTTTGGTGACGGCCTGGTCCTGGCGGGCGCCCGGGCGCTCTTTGCGGGCGCCTGGGCCACGCCTGGGCCTGCTCTCTGCGGGCCTGGGCCTGCTCTCAGGGGGCGTCTGACGGAGTCCCGGCACGCCTTGCGCCGCCCTTGGCGCGGGCGCGCGGCGACGGCCGCGAAGCGTTGCGCTTCACGGCCGTCCGCCGATGCGGTTCAGGAAGCCGGGGGCGGTGACGGAGGCGACGGCGGGGTGGCACTGCCGCCCGGGTCCTTGCCCTCGTCCTGCCCGGCGAGGCGGTCGACGGCGTCCTTCGCCTTGCCCGTACCCGCCTGGATCTTGTCGCTGTACTTGCCCTTGGTCTTCTCGTCTACGACCTTCGCGGCCTTGTCCAAGCCCTGGTCGATCTTGTCCCCGTGCTGCTGCGCGAGGTCAGAGACCTTGTCCTTGGCAGGGGCCAGCTTGGCTTTCAGTTGGTCCAGGAAGCCCATGGGTTCACCTTCCCTCGCTGGGGAGCTACTTGCGGGCGCCCTCACCGGCCTCGTTGTCGGCCGCCGCCTCCGCGGACTGCTGCTTCGGGATCTCCACGCCCTCGGCCGTGGCCGCCTCGGTGGTCTCCTCCGGCTTGTCCTCGGCAGCGTCCTCGGCGTCCTTGTCGGCCTCGGCGGCGGGCTTCGAGTCGGTGGCGGCCTCGGGGGATTCCTCGGCCTGCTCCGGCTCGGCCGTCAGTGTGGCGGCTGCCGCTTCGGTCGTTGACGCCTCTTCGCTGTCCTTGGCCTTCCGGCGGAACCGTGCAAAAACGCCCATATCTACTCCATACGTTACTCGTGTGGGCGAAATCCCGCCCCACCCGGTGCGTCCCATTGCGTCGCCCGGGTCATCGGTCCTCGAAACCGGCGGCCGGAACCTCGCAACAGGCAACGACCTCGGAGCCGTGCCGTCACGTAGCTCGTTCGGGAAGAGTGCGCGGGGTTTGCGAGACTGGGGCGGTGAGTAGTGCAGCTCCCGCCCCGCGGGTCATCGCCGTCGTCGGTCCCACCGCGGCAGGAAAGTCCGATCTGGGCGTTTTCCTTGCCCAGCGTCTCGGCGGCGAAGTCGTCAACGCCGACTCCATGCAGCTCTACCGAGGGATGGACATCGGCACCGCCAAGCTGACGCCCGAGGAGCGGGGCGGAGTGCCCCACCACCTCCTCGACATCTGGGACGTCACGGAGGCGGCCAGCGTCGCCGAATACCAGAAGCTGGCCCGCGCGGAGATCGACCGCCTCCTCGCCGAGGGGCGCTGGCCGATCCTGGTCGGCGGCTCCGGCCTCTACGTCAGGGGGGCCGTCGACCACCTGGAGTTCCCCGGCACCGACCCCGACGTGCGGGCCCGCCTGGAGGAGGAGCTCACGCTCCGCGGCTCCGGAGCGCTGCACGCCCGCCTCGCCGCCGCCGACCCCGCCGCGGCCCGGGCGATCCTGCCCAGCAACGGCCGCCGGATCGTCCGCGCCCTGGAGGTCATCGAGATCACGGGCAAGCCCTTCACGGCCAACCTCCCGGGCCACGACTCCGTGTACGACACCATCCAGATCGGCGTCGACGTGGCACGCCCTGAACTCGACGAACGCATCGCCACGCGCGTGGACCGCATGTGGGACGCCGGCCTGGTCGACGAGGTGCGCGCGCTGGAGGCGCAGGGGCTGCGCGAGGGGCGTACGGCATCGCGCGCGCTCGGCTACCAGCAGGTGCTCGCGGCGCTCGCGGGGGAGTGCACGGAGGACGAGGCGCGCGCCGAGACCGTGCGCGCCACCAAACGCTTCGCGCGCCGGCAGGATTCGTGGTTCCGGCGCGATCCGCGGGTGCACTGGCTCAGTGGGGCCGTGGCCGACCGGGAGGAACTCCCGGCGCACGCACTGGCGTTGGTCGAACGACCGGTCACAGCCTGATCACGTGATGGCATCGGGACGCTCCGGCGGTCATCCCGGCACCTGACGGCGTGCCATCATCGACCATCGATCGACCAGTGGAGTCCGAAGTGGGAGGGCGCGTGGCGATGGAGGCCGGCCCTCGTGACACCGCACATGACGGTGGAGAACAGCTGAGCCCCGACGGGCCCGACGAGGCCGCGGGCGGGGTGACGGACGACGGTCCTGGTCCGGACGAGATGGCTCCGGAGGTCGAGGTCGAGGTCGAGCTGCGCCCGCAGCGCCGCCTGCGCATCTGGCAGCTCGCGCCCATCGTGGTCCTGGCCGCGGTCGGATCCCTGATGTTCGCCTTCCCGCTGGCCTTCGAGTTCGGCGGCGGCGCGGGTGACGGCGGCGGTGCCGTGGTGGCCATGCTCGGACTGCTGATCAGCTGCTGCGCCGCGGGCTGGGGCATGATGGCCGCCCGCCGTGTGGGGCACACCTGGCCGGGGCTGCCCGAGCGGGGCTCCGGCAGCCGTCCGGACTGGCGGGTCGTCTCCGCGTACACCCTGCTGCTCCTGGGGGCCGTGGCCCTCGCGGTGTGGCGGGTGGCCCGGCTCCGCTGAGGCCCTCGCGGGGCCGGAGGCACCGGGCCGACGGAGTGTCGTACCCACCCCGTACGATCGAGGAATGAGCACGCGGATCGCCTTCCTCAAGGGGCACGGGACCGAGAACGACTTCGTGATCATCCCCGACCCCGACAACGCCATCGAGCTGTCCCCGGCCGCCGTGGCCGCCCTGTGCGACCGCCGCGCGGGCATCGGTGGCGACGGTCTCCTGCATGTCGTACGCTCCGCCGCCCACCCCGAGGTGCGTCATCTCGCGGACCGGGCCGAGTGGTTCATGGACTACCGCAACGCCGACGGGTCGGTCGCCGAGATGTGCGGCAATGGAGTGCGCGTCTTCGCGCGCTACCTCCAGCGCGCGGGGCACATCGGCGAGGGCGACGTGGCGGTGGCCACCCGCGGGGGCGTGAAGACCGTGCACATCGCCAAGGCCGAGTCCGGCGGCGAGATCACCGTGGGGATGGGCAAGGCGCTGCTCCCCGAAGGGGACGTCACCGTCTCGGTGGACGACCGCCAGTGGCCCGCGCGCAACGTGAACATGGGCAACCCGCACGCGGTCGCCTTCGTGGACGACCTCTCCGAAGCGGGCACCCTCCACGACCCGCCGCCCTTCAGCCCCGCCTCCGCCTACCCGGACGGGGTGAACGTCGAGTTCGTCGTCGACCGCGGCCCGCGCCACGTCGCCATGCGCGTGCACGAGCGCGGCTCGGGCGAGACCCGCTCCTGCGGCACGGGCGCGTGCGCCGTGGCCGTGGCGGCGGCCCGCAGGGACGGCGCGGACCCGGCCGTGACGGGAGCCCCGGTCTCGTACACCGTCGACCTGCTCGGCGGGCGCCTCGTGATCACCGAGCGGCCCGACGGCGAGATCGAGATGACGGGCCCCGCGGTGATCGTCGCCGAGGGCGAGATCGCGCCTGAATGGCTCGAAACGGCAATCCCGTGAACTGTCGCTCGAATGGGTGATCCGTTTCACGCTCGGCGAGAGGCGGTCAGCACCGCGTGATGGGCTCGGTAGCATCAAGCACCGGCCCGGACGGAGCACGTCACCGTCCGTTCATCGCCGGTCGACGCAGCCGGAGGTGCCCATGAGTGCGGAGGCCACGAACCCTGCCACGCCCGGCCCCGTGACACCCGGGGTCCAGCGCAGGCGCGGCCGCGCCCGGATCGACCTGCGCAGGCTCGGCAGGGCGGCCCTGCTCGGCTCCGGCACCCGGGACCGTCTTCCCGACGCGATCGGCCATGTGGCGGAGGCCCACCGGGCCCACTATCCGGACGCGGACCTGGAGCCGCTGCGCCGTGCGTACGTCCTCGCGGAGTCCTCGCACCGCGGTCAGATGCGCAAGAGCGGCGAGCCGTACATCACGCACCCGCTCGCCGTGACCCTGATCCTCGCCCAGCTCGGCGCGGAGATCACGACCTTGACCGCCTCCCTGCTCCACGACACCGTCGAGGACACGGACGTGACGCTCGACCAGGTGCGGGCCGAGTTCGGCGACGACGTCTGCTACCTGGTCGACGGCGTCACCAAGCTGGAAAAGGTCGACTACGGAGCGGCGGCCGAGCCGGAGACCTTCCGCAAGATGCTGGTCGCCACCGGCAACGACGTACGCGTCATGTCGATCAAGCTCGCCGACCGTCTGCACAACATGCGCACCCTCGGTGTCATGCGCCCCGAGAAACAGGCCCGCATCGCCAAGGTGACCCGGGACGTGCTGATCCCGCTCGCCGAGCGCCTCGGCGTGCAGGCGCTCAAGACCGAGCTGGAGGACCTGGTCTTCGCGATCCTCCACCCCGAGGAGTGCGCCCAGGTCAAGGCCCTGATCGCGGCCGACGCGGGGTGCGAGGGCGATCCCCTCGGGGACATCGCTGGCGAGGTGCGCGGCGTGCTGCGCGACGCCGGCATCGCGGCCGAAGTCCTCATCAGGCCACGCCACTTCGTCTCCGTCCACCGGGTGCACCGCAAGCGGGGCGAGCTGCGCGCGTCGGACTACGGCCGCCTCCTGGTGCTCGTCAACGAGGACGCCGACTGCTACGGAGTCCTGGGCGAACTGCACACCTGCTTCACGCCGGTCGTCTCGGAGTTCAAGGACTTCATCGCCGTACCGAAGTTCAACCTCTACCAATCGCTGCACACGGCCGTCGCCCGCCCCGACGGCGAGGTCGCCGAAGTCCTCATCCGTACGCACCAGATGCACCGGGTGGCCGAGGCGGGCGTCGTCGCGCTCCGCAATCCCTACGCTCCTCCTTCGGAGGAGCCGACCGACGGCGCCGACGACGAGCGGGCGGACCCGACCAGGCCCGGCTGGCTCTCCCGGCTCCTCGACTGGCAGCAGGCCGCCCCCGACCCGGACACGTTCTGGTCGACGCTGCGGGAGGACCTCGCCCAGGACCGCGAGATCGCCGTGTTCCGGCCCGACGGCGGCACGCTGGGCCTGCCCGCGGGGGCCACCTGCGTCGACGCCGCCTACGCCCAGTACGGCGAGGACGCCCACGCCTGCATCGGCGCCCGCGTCAACGGCCGCCTCGCGACGCTCAGCACGGTCCTGCGGGACGGCGACACGGTGCAGCTGCTCATGGGCCAGGACGTCACGTCGGGGCCCTCACGCGAGTGGCTGGACCACGCGCGCACGCCCGGCGCGCGCATCGCCATCCGCCGCTGGCTCACCACGCACCCGGTACCGACGGCGCCCGCGCCGACGCCGTCCGGGCAGCGGCCGCCCCAGCAGGTGCCGCCGGCCGCCCCCAGGCCGGACGCCGACGACGCACTGCGCCCCGCCGCCGCGAACGCCGTCGTGGACCGCGAGGGCGCCACCGTGCGCCTCGCCGGCTGTTGTACGCCGGTGCCGCCCGACGACGTCACCGCCTTCGCCGTGCGCGGGGGCGTCGTGACCGTCCACCGTGTCGGCTGCCCCGCCGTGGAGCGCATGAAGGAAGTGGGGCGCCCGGAGATCGGCGTGCGCTGGGGGGACACCGCGGAGTGCCGGGTCACCCTGATCGCCGAATCGTTCGGCCGCGCACACCTGCTCGCCGACCTCACCGAAGCGATCGCGCTCGAAGGCGTGGCGATCATTTCCGCGACCGTGGAACCGCCCACCCAGCAGCGCGTGCGCCACACGTACACCCTCCAACTCCCGGACGCGGCACACCTCCCCGGGCTGATGCGGGCGATGCGCGCGGTGCCAGGGGTGTACGACGTGAGCCGCGCCCAGCACCCGGCGGCAGCCGCCCACTGAGAGGACCGCCGCCCCGGGCCCCGGCAACGACTCGTTCGGGTGGCCCGGCGCGCGCCACCGCCTCATGGAAGGCACGCGCTGATAGCGGTAGTTCATGCTGCTCACCCCACGGGCCACGGCCTCCCGGCCGAAGGCCGTCCACACCCCCCGCATCGCCGCCGCCCTGATCGCGGCGACCGCCTCCGCCGCCCTCGTCGCGGCGAGCGCGCCGTCACCGGCCACGCCGCTCGGCATCGGCGACCCGCTCTTCCCGCACCTCGGGAACCCCGGTTACGACGTGGAGTCGTACGACATCGCCTTCACCTATCGCGGCGACAACCGCAAGCCGCTCGACGCCATCACCAAGATCGACGCCCGTGCGACCGCGCCCCTGGAGCGCGTCAATCTCGACTTCGCGCACGGCACGGTCGGCTCCGTGGAGGTCAACGGCGAGCACGCACGCTTCGACAGCACCGGCGAGGACCTCGTCGTCACGCCGTCCGCGTCGATCGGGCGCGGCGAACGGATGCGGATCACCGTCCGGCACACCAGCGACCCGGTGCCCGCCAAGGGCACCGAGGGCGGCTGGGTGCGCACCGGCGACGGACTGGCCATGGCCAACCAGGCCGACGCCGCCCACCTGGTCTTTCCGTGCAACGACCACCCCGCCGACAAGGCGCAGTTCACGTTCCGGGTCACCGCGCCCAAGGGGCTCACCGCCGTCGCCAACGGCCTCCCGATCGCCAAGACCCGCAGCGGCGGCGCCACCACCTGGGCCTATCGCACCCACCACCCCATGGCCACGGAGCTGGCCCAGGTGTCGATCGGCCGGTCCAGCGTGCTGCACCGCAAGGGCCCGCACGGCCTTCTCGTACGCGACGTGGTGCCCACCAAGGACCGCGAGGTCCTGGAGCGCTGGCTGAAGAAGACGCCCGGCCAGATCGGCTGGATGGAGCAGAAGGTCGGCCGCTACCCCTTCGAGGCCTACGGGGTCCTGGTCGCCGAGGCGCAGACCGGCTTCGAACTGGAGACACAGACGCTCTCTCTCTTCGAGAGAGAGCTCTTCACCCGCCCCGAGTACCCGGAGTGGTACGTCGACTCGATCATGGTGCACGAGCTGGCGCACCAGTGGTTCGGCGACAGCGTGAGCCCGCGCTCCTGGTCGGACCTCTGGCTCAACGAAGGCCACGCCACCTGGTACGAGGCGCTCTACGCCGACGAGCAGGCGAAGCAGCCCCTGAAGGACCGCATGCGGGACGCCTACCGCCAGTCGGACGCCTGGCGCGCGGCCGGTGGACCGCCCGCCAGGCCGAAGCAGCCCGCGCCCGGCCAGAAGATCAGCATCTTCCGGCCCGTCGTCTACGACGGCAGCGCGCTGGTCCTCTACGCCCTGCGCCAGGAGATCGGCCACCGGGCCTTCGGCCGTCTGGAGCGGGAGTGGGTCCGCACGCACCGTGACGGCAACGCGGCGACCGCCGACTTCGTGCGCCTCGCCTCCCGGATCACGGGCCGTGATCTGAGCGGATTCTTCGACGCCTGGCTGTACGGCGAGAAGACACCGCCGATGCCGGGGCATCCGGACTGGAATTCCGGGAAATAACCCGGATGACGAGACGGGCCGTGTCGTGCAACCATCGTCAGGTCGACGGCGCGGCCCGCCGGGGACATCCCCTCGGGGACTTCTCAGGGTCGGCCCGGCCCGGTTCCGGGAATCTCCGGACCGCCTCGGGCGTTGTCGACTGTGACGGATCCCGCATCCGTCCGCATTCCCATCGACGAATCGACGTAAGGATCCAATGACCTCCTCTTCTTCCCCTTCCCAGGACGCACAGAGCTTCGCGCAGAACTACCCCGAAGGTCTTCGGGCCGATGCCCTGATGGAAGAGGACGTCGCCTGGAGCCACGAGATCGACGGAGACCGGGACGGCGACCAGTTCGACCGCTCCGAGCGCGCGGCCCTGCGCCGCGTCGCGGGACTCTCCACCGAGCTCGAGGACGTCACCGAAGTCGAGTACCGACAGCTCCGCCTGGAGCGCGTGGTGCTCGTCGGCGTATGGACTTCGGGAACGGTTCAGGATGCGGAGAACTCCCTCGCCGAGCTGGCAGCACTCGCCGAGACGGCGGGCGCGCTCGTGCTCGACGGCGTCGTCCAGCGCCGCGACAAGCCGGACCCGGCGACGTACATCGGCTCCGGCAAGGCCCTGGAGCTGCGCGACATCGTGCTCGAGACCGGCGCCGACACCGTCGTCTGCGACGGTGAGCTGAGCCCCGGCCAGCTGATCCACCTCGAAGACGTCGTCAAGGTCAAGGTGGTCGACAGGACCGCCCTGATCCTCGACATCTTCGCCCAGCACGCCAAGTCCCGAGAGGGCAAGGCGCAGGTGGCCCTCGCGCAGATGCAGTACATGCTGCCGAGGCTCCGAGGCTGGGGTCAGTCGCTCTCCCGTCAGATGGGTGGCGGCGGCGGTGGCGGCATGGCCACCCGTGGTCCCGGTGAGACCAAGATCGAGACGGACCGGCGACGGATCCGCGAGAAGATGGCGAAGATGCGCCGGGAGATCGCGGAGATGAAGACGGGCCGCGACATCAAGCGGCAGGAGCGCCGTCGCAACAAGGTGCCTTCGGTCGCCATCGCCGGATACACGAACGCGGGCAAGTCCTCCCTGCTCAACCGCCTCACGGGCGCGGGCGTCCTGGTGGAGAACGCGCTGTTCGCCACCCTCGACCCCACCGTGCGCCGGGCCGAGACGCCGAGCGGCCGGGTCTACACCCTGGCCGACACCGTCGGGTTCGTGCGGCATCTGCCGCACCACCTCGTCGAGGCGTTCCGCTCCACGATGGAGGAGGTCGGCGACTCCGACCTGATCCTGCACGTGGTGGACGGTTCGCACCCGGTGCCGGAGGAGCAGCTGGCCGCCGTGCGCGAGGTGATCCGCGATGTGGGCGCCACCGACGTGCCCGAGATCGTGGTGATCAACAAGGCGGACGCCGCGGACCCGCTGGTCCTGCAGCGCCTCCTGCGCAACGAGAAGCACGCGATCGCGGTCTCCGCGCGCACCGGTGCCGGTGTCGACGAGCTGCTGGCGCTCATCGACACCGAACTGCCGCGGCCCGAGGTCGAGATCGAGGCCCTCGTTCCGTACACGCACGGCCAGCTCATCTCTCGCGCGCATGCCGAGGGCGAGGTGCTCTCCGAGGAGCACACCGCCGAGGGCACCCTGCTCAAGGCGCAGGTGCACGAGGAACTGGCCGCGGAGCTCGCTCCGTACACGCTGGTCAAGCGCTGATCGCACACATGGTGAAGGCCCGCCCCCTCGCGTAGGGGGCGGGCCTTCACCGCGTCATGTGTGCCGTGCGGCTACTGCGAGCCGTACTTCTTGCTCATCATGTCGTAGACCTGCTGGGCGCCGCGGCCCAGCTGCGGTCCCGCCAGCCAGGTGTTGTCGGCCGGACCGATCGAGGTGTTCGACACGAGCTTCGTCTTGTTGCCCGCGACCCGGAACCAGCCGCCGCCGGACGAACCGCCGGTCATCGTGCAGCCGATGCGGTACATCGTCGGCAGGGACGGCGCCAGCGAGAGGCGGCCCGGCTTGTCGACGCACTTGTGCATGATCAGGCCGTTGTACGGCGGGGCGGCCGGGTAGCCCCAGGCGCCCATCGAGCTCACGCTCTGCGCGGCCGGGGTCGAGAAGTCGACGTCGAGCGCGTTGCCGACCGTCTCCTCCAGGGACTTGCCGCCCTGCTCCGGCTTGACGTGCATGACGGCGTAGTCGTACGTCGCACCCGCGCCGCCCGTCGGACCGCCCTCGTTGATCCACTCGTTGGAGGTCGAGACCCAGTCCGCCCAGTACTGGCCGTAGGGGGCGATCTCCTGCGGAGCGGCGTTGCGCAGGTCGGCCTCGGACTTGCCCAGGTCGTTGTACGAGGGCACGAACGCGATGTTGCGGTACCAGCCGCCGTTCTGACCGGCGTGCACGCAGTGGCCCGCGGTCCACACGAGGTTGGACTTGCCCGGGTTGCGCGGGTCCTTCACGACGGTGCCGGAGCAGACCATCGAGCCCTCGGGGGAGTCGAAGAAGATCTTGCCGACGGGGGCCGCGTTCTCGTGGTACGGCGTCTTCTCACGCTTGGCCTGGACGGGCGTCGGCTCGGGGTCGGTCGCGCCCTGGTCTGCGGTCGCGTCCTTCGCGGCGATCGTCTTGTTCGGGTCCTTCGCCTTCTGCATCCGCTCGGGCTTCCAGAGCCCTTCGATGACCGGGTTGGCGAAGTCCTTGGCCTCGCGCAGCCAGTCGTCCTTGTTCCAGTTCTTCCAGGCGCCGCCCTTCCAGTCGTCCAGGTCGATGCCCTTCTCCTTGAGCTTGTCGGCGAGGCCGGCAGGCAGCTTGGAGTCGGAACCGGAATCGGAGCCGTCGGCTCCCTGGGACGCGGCGGCGTCCGGCTTGTCGCTCGCCTTGTCCTCGCTCGGGCCACAGGCCGTGGCGGTGAGCGCCAGGGTCGCTGCGAGCCCGGTGGCGGCGAGTGCGACGCGCCGCGCACGACTGCGCGCGAACGGCGCACGAGTGGAACGCATGGTGCTGTTACCCCCGATAGAACGTGTATTTGCCATGTACGTGTCATGTGTCGGCACGGGAACCCCGTGGGGATCCGCGTTGACACAACACCCCACTATGCCTGTGAGGTTGGGGACGAACGGCGGCGGGGTCGTGAAGGTTTCCGGTGCCCCGCCGCCGTACGTCTTGCCTTCGATCCGCTGTCGTCGGCTCGCTGTCGTCGGCGTGCCGCCGACGGGTCTGGCGCCGGCCTACTGCTGGTCGGCGAACTTCTTGCTGACCGCGCTGTAGATGCCCTTGGCCTCCTTGCCCAGGCGCGGACCGGCCAGCCAGCCTGCCGTCACCGGGCCGATGGAGGTGTTGGACACCAGGGCGGGCTTGCCGTCCTGGCCCTCGGCGACCCAGCCGCCACCGGACGAACCGCCGGTCATCGTGCAGCCGATGCGGTACATCGTCGGGTCGGGCTTGGTCAGCGAGAGACGGCCCGGCTTGTCGGCGCACTGGAACAGCTTCTGGCCGTCGAAGGGCGGCGCGGCCGGGTAGCCGGTCGCCGTCATGGTGTCGATCTTGGGAACCGCGGGGGCGTTGAAGTCCACGGGGAGCGCGGAACCGACCGTCTCCTCCAGCGACTTGCCCTCGCTGCCCTTCTCCGGCTTCACGTGAATGACCGCGAAGTCGTACGGCGCGCCCTTGCCGCCCGTCGGTCCGCCCTGCTCGATCCACTGGTCGGAGGTCTGCGCCCAGTCGCCCCACCAGACGCCGTACGGAGCGACCTCTTCCTTGGGGGCGTTCTGCAGCTCCTCGGCGGACTTTCCGCTGTTGTTGTACGAGGGGACGAAGATCATGTTGCGGTACCAGCCGCCCTTGGCGCCGGCGTGCACGCAGTGGCCCGCGGTCCACACCATGTTGGACTTGCCCGGGTGGGCCGGGTCCTTGACGACGGTCGCGGAGCAGACCATCGAACCCTCGGGGGAGTCGAAGAAGAGCTTGCCCGACTCGGCGGCCTGGTCGTGGTACGGCGCCTTCACGGCGGCCGCGTCCACGGGCTTGGGGGTCGGGTCGGTGACGCCCTGGTCACCGGAGATGTCGTTGTCGTCGACGCCCCGGTCGGGGTTCTTGTCGGCGTCCCGCATCCGGTCCGGGTCCCAGAGGTCCTCGATGATCGGGTTGACGAAGTCGCCGGCCTCGCGCAGCCAGTCGTCCTTGTTCCAGTTCTTCCAGGCGCCGTTCTTCCACTCGTCCAGATCGATCCCGTTGTCCTTGAGCTTGTCCTTCCACTCATCGGGGATCTTGATCTTGTCGTCGCCGCTGTCGCCGTTGCCGGGCTGCGAAGAGGACGAGTCGCCACCGGCGTTGTCCTCGCTGGGGCCACAGGCGGTGGCGGTCAGTACGAGCGCCGCGCCGAGCGCCACAGCGGCCGCCACGGGGGAGGTTCTGGTGCGCGCGCTCCTCCCACTGCGAACGGTGAAGAGCGGACGTATGGGTCGCATGGTGAGAATCCCCCTGGGCCTCGAAATCGTTCCAAAGTGCTGAACATCAGGGTGCGGGGCACCCGTTGCCGCTGGTGCGGCACCCCCTTGCGTCCGTTTGCTCGGATTTGCACGGGGGAGCGGTGTGCCCGTTGCTGGTGAACGGCACCCCACACTATGCCGGTGCCGTTGGGGACGGCCGACGGAAGGGCAACGGTTCCGTCACGGCAAGGATCTTCCGATTACCCGTGATCCTGCGGCGGCCTCGTCGTTGGTACGTACGGGGGACACGCGGCCTGCGTTCATCCCCCCATGCCAACTCGCCCGCGCGATCGGCCACATGGGGCTCTTCGGAGCCGTGTCGGACGGACGCGCTCGTCCCAGCGGGAGGACCGAAAGTCGTGGCCGTGACCGAGCCTGCGCCCTCGGCGGTGTCCGCACCACATTCCGTTACACAGTCCGTACCGCAGCCCTCGCCCCAGTCCGAGCCGCAGCCCTCGTCTCCGGCTCTGCCCCCGTCCCCGCCGCCGTCACAGTCCGCCGCGACGGACTCGGTGACTCACTCGACGAGGCGCACGGCAGGGCACGTCGGGGCGCAACCCTCGGCGCCCACCGCGGCCCAGGAAGGCATCCTGCGCCGCCAGTCGGCGCGGGAGTCGGCAGCACGCACCTATGCGCGAGCACTGCCGATCGTGCCCGTCCGGGCGCGCGGCCTGACCATCGAGGGCGCCGACGGACGCCGCTACCTCGACTGTCTCTCGGGCGCCGGAACCCTCGCCCTCGGCCACAACCACCCCGTGGTCCTCGAAGCGATCAGGAGAGTCCTCGACTCGGGGGCGCCCCTGCACGTCCTCGACCTGGCGACGCCCGTCAAGGACGCCTTCACCACCGAGCTGTTCCGCACGCTGCCGCCCGGCCTCGCGGACAGCGCGCGGATCCAGTTCTGCGGCCCCGCAGGAACGGACGCGGTGGAGGCGGCGCTCAAACTGGTCCGCGCCGCCACCGGGCGCGAGGGCATGCTCGCCTTCACCGGCGCCTACCACGGGATGACCGCCGGGGCGCTCGAAGCATCCGGCGGCGCGACCGATGTACGCGTCGCGCGCCTGCCCTATCCGCAGGACTACCGCTGCCCGTTCGGCCTCGGCGGCACGCGCGGCGCCGAGCTCTCCGCCCGGTGGACCGAGAGCCTGCTCGACGACACCAAGTCGGGCGTACCGGCACCCGCGGGCATGATCCTCGAACCGGTCCAGGGCGAGGGCGGCGTCCTTCCGGCCCCCGACGGCTGGCTCCGCCGGATGCGGGAGATCACCGCCGCACGCGGCATCCCGCTCATCGCGGACGAGGTGCAGACAGGGGTCGGGCGCACCGGAGCCTTCTGGGCCGTCGAGCACAGCGGCGTCGTCCCGGATGTGATGGTGCTCTCCAAGGCGATCGGCGGCAGCCTTCCCCTGGCCGTCGTGGTCTACCGCGACGACCTCGACGTCTGGCCGCCCGGCGCTCACGCGGGCACCTTCCGCGGCAACCAACTCGCCATGGCCGCGGGCGCGGCCACCCTCGCGTACGTCCGTGAGAACGGCCTCGCCGAACGCGCCGCCACCCTCGGCACCCGCATGCTCACCCAGCTCCGCTCCCTGGCGGCGGAGTACCCGTGCATCGGAGAGGTGCGGGGGCGGGGGCTGATGATCGGGGTGGAGCTGGTGGATCCCGGGGTGGGGCCGGGGTCGGGGCCGGGACAGGGCGTGGGCTCGGGGCCGGGTGCGGCCCCAAGGTCTGGTCCGGGCATGGATTCGGAGCCGGGTGCGGATTCGGGGCTGGTTGCGGCCCCAGGACCCGGCGCGGATCCGGGGCTGGGCGCGGATTCGGCGCCGGCTGCGGATTCGGATTCGGGGCGGGGTGCAGGTTCGGCACAGGCGCCGCCCGAACCGCTCGCCGGAGCCGAGGACGGCCTCCCCTTCAGCGCCCGGCCCCGCCCACCGGCACCGGAACTCGCCGCCGCCGTGCAGCGCGAGTGCCTGCGCCGCGGCCTGATCGTCGAGTTGGGCGGACGCCACTCCAGCGTCGTACGACTCCTTCCTCCCCTGACCATCACCGATGAACAGGCGGCCGCGGTCCTCGACCGCCTCGCCGACGCGCTGGCCACCGCGGCGCGCACCCACCACGGATAGCCGAGACGGACCCGGGCCGCGCCCGGCGGTGACGACCCGCCGGGCACGTCCGGGCCCCGTCCTCATACGGAGCCCGAACAACCTCACAAGGAAGCCCTCTTGAACGCCACCCCCGCATCCGAAGGCCGCCCCCACCCCCACGCCTCAGGCGCGTGCGGCACGCATACGTCACTGGTGGCGGAGTCCGGTACGGTCCCCCGGCAGAAGGGGGGCGGCCAGGAGGCCGAGCGCTTGCGCGGCCCGTCCACCGACCTGCTGGAGCACCCCGACCCGCACACCGCCGCCCAGGCGGCCGCCGTCGAGAACCTGCTGCGCTGCTGGGTCAGGGAGAACAACCTCCCCGCACCGGACCGCGGCGCCCTGCGCATCCCGCTCGAAGCCAGCGGAACGGCCCTGCTCGTCCCCGTGCACTACTGGTCGGCCACCGGCTGGCACCGCTTCGGCCTGCCCTACCTGGCGGACGGCCCGACGAGCGCGCCCCCTGTCGACGCGGTCACCGTCGCCGCCCTCCTCGGCCGCGAGACCGCCCGCCGCAGCGCGGACCCTTCGGCGGACGCCCAGGGCGATGCGGAGGCTGAAGCCGGCACGGACACCCCGAGTGGTACAGGCGACGCAGACCGTGCAGGCTGTGCGGACGACGCAGGCTTTGCGGGCGATGCAGATCATGCGAGCGGCGCAGGCCTTGCGGGCGATGCGGGCGATACGGGCGACTCAAAGGCCTTGGAGGGCTCGGCCGGCGAAGGTCGATCGGCCGGACGGAGTGGCTCGGCCGACGCAGGTGGCCCGGCCGGACGAGGCAGCGTGATCAACCCGGCGGCATCGACTGCCCCAGCCGATTCCACGGACCGAGTCGACGCACGCGACTCACGCGCCGCACACCACTCACGCGAGTCACCCGACACGCACGGCTCCCACGACCTGGCCGCCCCGGCCGACTTGGCTGCCCCGGCCGACGCCGCCCCCCTCAACCCCGTCGACGGCGCCGACCTGGTCGGCCGGGTCGCCGACTCGGTCCGCCGCACGGCCGAGTTCATCGCCGACCGCCGCAACAGGCCCGACGACAGCCCCGACCTCTTCCTCGCAGCCGAACAGTCCCTGCTCCTCGGCCACCCTCTGCACCCGACGCCCAAGAGCCGCGAGGGCTTGTCCGACACCGAATCGCGCCTCTACTCACCGGAGTTGCGCGGCGCCTTCGCGCTGCACTGGCTGGCCGTCGACCGCTCCGTGCTCGCCGCGGACTCGGCCTGGACCGAGCGCGGCCGCACCGTCCCGGCCGAGCAGCTCACCGCCCGCCTCGCCGGCCCGGAACTGGAGCTTCCCGACAGCCGTGTGGCCCTGCCCGTGCACCCGTGGCAGATCCGGGAACTCAGGCACCGCCCCGCCGCCGCCGACCTCCTCGACGCCGGACTGCTCCAGGACCTCGGCCCCCATGGCGCCCCCTGGCACCCCACCTCCTCCGTGCGCACCCTCTACCGCTCCGGCGCGGCCGCCATGCTCAAGCTCTCGCTCGGCCTGCGCATCACCAACTCCCGTCGTGAGAACCTCCGCAAGGAACTGCACCGCGGCGTCGAGGTCCACCGGCTGCTGCGCAGCGGCCTCGCCAAGGAGTGGCAGTCGGCCCACCCCGGCTTCGACGTGGTCCGCGACCCCGCCTGGCTCGCCGTCACCGGCCCCGACGGAGCACCCGTCCCCGGGCTCGACGTCATGATCCGGCACAACCCCTTCGGCCCCGGCGACGACGCGACCTGCATCGCCGGACTCGTCTCGCCCAGGCCCTCGACGCTGCCCGGATGCCAGGACCGCCGCTCGATGCGCTCCCGCCTCGGTGAGACCGTCACCCGGCTCGCCGGACGAACGGGCCGTCCCCGAGGGGCCGTTGCCACCGAGTGGTTCCTGCGCTACCTCGAGACCGTCGTCCGCCCCGTGCTGTGGCTGGACAGCGAGGCGGGCGTCGCCCTGGAGGCGCACCAGCAGAACACGCTCCTCCTGCTCGACCCCGACGGCTGGCCCGTGGGCGGCCGCTACCGCGACAACCAGGGCTACTACTTCCGCGAGTCCCGACGTGCCGAACTCGAGCGACGGCTCCCCGGCATCGGGCAGGACAGCGACACCTTCGTCTCCGACGAGGTGACGGACGAGCGGTTCGCCTACTACCTCGGCATCAACAACGTCCTCGGTCTCATCGGAGCCCTCGGCGCCGAACGGCTCGCGGACGAACGGCTGTTGCTCGCCGCCTTCCGCCGCTTCCTCGGCGACATCGCCTCCGGCCCCGACCGGCTGCGCACCCCACTGCCCGCGACGCTGCTCGATTCGCCCGTGCTGCGCTGCAAAGCCAACCTGCTGACCCGGCTGCACGGACTCGACGAGCTCGTCGGCCCGGTCGACACCCAGTCCGTCTACGTCACCATCGCCAACCCCCTCCATTCCTGAGGAACATGCCCCACCTCTTGAGACTCTTCTGACAGGAGCGACGCCGTGCCTCCCACCGATGCGAGCACCGACGCCGGGACCGAATCCGTCACCGCCGGCGCCGACGGCACAGACACCCTCGACCTGCGCCTGCCCGACGAGCTCGTCGCCCTGCTGGCCGAGGGCGACGGGCGAGAGGCCGCGGTGGGGGACGACCTCCTGGACGGCGTCGGGGACTGGGGGCCGGTCACCACCGCGTCCGGTGTCTTCCAGCTCGTGCCCGTACGCCTCGAACGCGACCTCCCTCTGATCAGCCGATGGATGAACGACCCCGCTGTGGCGGCCTTCTGGGAACTGGCGGGACCCGAGGCCGTCACGGAGGAGCACCTGCGCCCCCAGCTCGACGGGGACGGGCGCAGCGTCCCCTGTCTGGGCGTGCTGGAGGGCATGCCGATGAGCTACTGGGAGATCTACCGTGCGGACCTCGACCCGCTGGCCCGCCACTACCCCTCGCGTCCGCACGACACCGGAATCCACCTCCTCATCGGCGGTGTCGCCAACCGAGGCCGAGGCCTGGGCACTTCGCTGCTCAGAGCCGTCGCCGACCTGGTCCTCGACCACCGTCCCGCATGCGCACGCGTCGTAGCAGAACCCGACCTGCGCAACACCCCCTCCGTCTCCGCATTCCTGAGCGCCGGCTTCCGCTTCTCGGCCGAAGTGGAGCTGCCCGACAAACGCGCGGCGCTCATGATCCGTGATCGGGCCCTGCGCGCCGTGCTCTGACCCGATCACTTTTGGTACACCGCTCGACCCGATCCGGTTCCCTCCCTGAGGAGTTCCCGTGCCGAATCCGTCCGCCAGCCAGATCTCCCGCCCCACCGCCGAGCTGTACGACCCGCCCGAGCTGACCCAGGACAGATGGCAAGAGGCCGGACGCCGTCTCCTCGCCAAGATGATCGGCGAGTTCGCGTACGAGGAGATCATCCGGCCCGTGCCGGCAGCGGAAGGGGCGACGGACACGTACCGTCTCCACCTCGAATCGGCGGACCCTCAGACGCCCACGCCCACGCCCACGTCCACTCCCACCTCCCCGACAGGGGCCCCGAGCACCTACCTCACCTTTCGGGCACGCCGCGGCTCGTACGGCAGTTGGCACGTGGACCCGGCCGGCCTGTCGCTCACCAAGGGCGACGGACCGTCCCTCCCCTTCAGCGATCCCCTGCGCTTCCTCGTCCTCGCCCGCAGGACCCTGGGCCTGGACGGTGCCACGCTCGGCCACCTCATCCGCGAGCTGACCGTCACGCTCAGCGCCGACGCCCGCATCGACCACACAGCGCTCACGGCCGCCCAACTCGCCGATCTGGGCTACGCGGAACTCGAAGGACACCAGACCGGCCACCCCTGGCTCGTCCTCAACAAAGGACGCATCGGCTTCTCCGCCAGCGACACCGACCAGTGGGCTCCCGAAGCGCGCCGCTCCACGACGCTTCCGTGGATCGCCGTCCGCACCGACCTCGCCGCGTACCGAGGTGTCTCGGGGCTGGACACCGCGCAGCAGCTCTACGACCGCGAGCTCTCCGCCGACATGCAGCAGTCCTTCGCGGACTTACTGCGAGCGCGCGGATGCGACCCGCAGAAGTACCTCTACCTTCCGGTGCACCCATGGCAGTGGGACGACGTCGTGCTGCCACTCTTCGCCCCGTCCGTCGCCACGGATGCCATCGTTCCGCTCTGCAGCGACGGCGATCAGCGCCTTCCCCAGCAGTCCATCCGTACCTTCCTCAACATGTCCCGCCCCGACCGGCACACCGTGAAGCTGCCGCTGTCGGTCCTCAACACGCTGGTGTGGCGGGGCCTCCCCACAGGACGCACGGTCGCGGCGCCCGCCGTCACGGCCTGGATGCACGCCCTGCGCGACGCGGACCCCTTCCTCCGTGACGAGTGCGGGGTGATCCTCCTGGGCGAGGTGGCTTCGGTGGCCGTGGAGCACCCGGAGTACGACGGCCTGCCCGAAGTCCCGTACCAGTACAGGGAACTGCTCGGTGCCATCTGGCGCGAGCCGATCACCCGGTACCTCGCGCCGGGGGAGCGTGCCCGCACCCTCGCCTCGCTGCTGCACACCGATCCCAACGGCCGGGCCTTCGTCGCCGAGCTCGTGGAGCGCTCCGGGCTGGCTCCCGCCGTCTGGTTGCGCCGGCTCTTCGCCGCCCTGCTGCCCCCGCTGTTGCAGTTCCTGTACCGCTACGGCACGGTGTTCTCCCCTCACGGGGAGAACGCGATCGTCGTCTTCGACGACAAGGACGTGCCCGTCCGGCTCGCGGTGAAGGACTTCGTGGACGACGTCAACGTGAGCGCCGTGCCGCTGCCGGAGCACGACTCGATGCCGGCCGACGTGCGCGACGTACTGCTCACCGAGTCCCCCGCGTTCCTCACCCAGTTCATCCACTCCGGCCTCTTCGTAGGCGTCTTCCGCTACCTCGCGCCCCTGTGCCGGGAACAACTGGGCGTGCGTGAAGCCGACTTCTGGACCTTCCTGCGGGCCGAGATCCTCCGGCACCAGGCGCGCGCTCCGGAGCTGAAGGACCGGTACGAGATGTTCGACCTGCTCACACCCCGTATCGAGCGGCTGTGCCTGAACCGGAACCGCCTCCACCTCGACGGGTACCGCGACCGCCCCCAGCGTCCGCACGCCGCCGTGCACGGAACCGTGCCCAACCCTCTCCATCAGCCTTGATCGGCGGATTGTCAGTGGGGCACCGTAGGGTGGTCGCGCTATGACGAAGCCCTCCCTCCCCGAGCTCCTGCACGCCGCCGTCACCGCTGTCGGCGGCACGGAACGCCCTGGCCAGGTGTCCATGGCCGAGTCCGTCGCCGAGGCGATCGACGACAACTCCCACCTCCTGGTCCAGGCCGGTACCGGCACGGGTAAATCCCTCGGCTATCTGGTCCCGGCCCTGGCGCACGGTGAGCGTGTGGTGGTCGCGACGGCCACCCTCGCCCTGCAGCGCCAGCTCGTGGAGCGGGACCTGCCGCGCACGGTGGACGCGCTGCACCCGCTGCTCCGCCGCCCCCAGTTCGCCATGCTCAAGGGCCGCTCGAACTACCTGTGTCTGCACCGCCTCCACGAGGGCGTGCCGCAGGACGAGGAGGAGGGCCTCTTCGACCAGTTCGAGGCGGCCGCCCCCACGAGCAAGCTGGGGCAGGACCTCCTGCGGATGCGGGACTGGGCGGACGAGACCGAGACGGGGGACCGTGACGACCTCACCCCGGGTGTCTCCGACCGCGCCTGGGCGCAGGTGTCCGTCTCTTCCAGGGAGTGCCTGGGCGCTTCGAAGTGTGCGTACGGGGCGGAGTGCTTCGCCGAGGCGGCCCGTGAGCGCGCCAAGCTCTCCGAGGTCGTCGTCACGAACCACGCGCTGCTCGCGATCGACGCCATCGAGGGCGCTCCCGTCCTGCCGCAGCACGAGGTGCTGATCGTGGACGAGGCCCATGAGCTCGTCTCCCGTGTCACCGGCGTGGCCACCGGAGAGCTCACCCCGGGGCAGGTCAACCGCGCCGTGCGCCGCGCGGCCAAGCTCGTCAACGAAAAGGCGGCCGACCAGCTGCAGACGGCCTCCGAGGGCTTCGAGCGGCTGATGGAGCTGGCCCTGCCCGGCCGCCTGGAGGAGATCCCCGAAGACCTCGGGTACGCCCTGATGGCTCTGCGTGACGCGGCGCGCACGGTGATCACGGCGCTCGGCTCCACCCGGGACAAGTCGGTCCAGGACGAGGACGCGGTCCGCAAGCAGGCGCTCGCCTCCGTGGAGTCCATCCACGACGTGGCGGAGCGCATCACGAACGGCTCCGAGTACGACGTCGTCTGGTACGAGCGCCACGAGCGCTTCGGGGCCTCCCTGCGCGTGGCCCCCATGTCCGTGTCCGGGCTGCTCCGGGAGAAGCTCTTCGCCGACCGTTCGGTGATCCTCACCTCCGCGACGCTCAAGCTCGGCGGCGACTTCAACGGGGTCGGGGCCTCGCTCGGCCTGGCCCCGGAGGGCACGGAATCCGAGGACGCCCCGGTCTGGAAGGGCCTCGACGTCGGCTCCCCGTTCGACTACGGCAAGCAGGGCATCCTCTACGTCGCCAAGCACCTGGCCCGTCCGGGCCGTGAGGGCACCCGCAGCGACATGCTCGATGAGCTGGCCGAGCTGATCGAGGCGGCCGGCGGTCGCACGCTCGGGCTGTTCTCCTCCATGCGTGCGGCTCAGAGTGCCGCGGAGGAGCTGCGGGAGCGTCTGGACGTGCCGATCCTCCTGCAGGGTGAGGAGACCCTGGGCGAGCTGATCAAGGGCTTCGCGGCGGACTCGAAGACGTGTCTCTTCGGGACCCTCTCCCTGTGGCAGGGCGTCGACGTGCCGGGGCCCAGCTGCCAGTTGGTGATCATGGACAAGATCCCGTTCCCGCGCCCCGACGACCCACTGATGAGCGCCCGCCAGAAGGCGGTCGACGACGCCGGGGGCAACGGCTTCATGGCCGTCGCGGCCACGCACGCCGCCCTGCTGATGGCGCAGGGCGCGGGCCGCCTCGTCCGTGCCTCGGGGGACCGGGGAGTGGTCGCCGTACTGGACCCCCGTCTGGCCACCGCGCGCTACGGCAGCTACCTGAAGGCTTCTCTGCCCGACTTCTGGTACACGACGGACCGCAATCAGGTCCGCCGCTCGCTGGCCGCGATCGACGCCGCGGCGAAGGCCGAAGAGGCGTAGCGCTCGGCGCCGTGGGGGTCCGAAGGGTCCTGCCACAGCGCCGAGCACCTCGGCTGCCCCGGCGTGAGCGCCCCCAGGACGCAGCAGGGCCCCGGAACCGGCGCAGTTGGTCCCGGGGCCCGGTCAGGGGCGGAGTCTCACACCCGCCGCAGCACCGCCACGACCTTGCCGAGGATCGTCGCCTCGTCGCCGGGGATCGGCTGGTACGCGGAGTTGTGCGGGAGGAGCCAGACGTGCCCGTCCTCGCGCTTGAAGCGCTTCACCGTCGCCTCGCCGTCCAGCATGGCGGCCACGATGTCGCCGTTCTCCGCGACGGGCTGGCGACGCACCGTGACCCAGTCGCCGTCACAGATCGCGGCTTCGATCATGGAGTCGCCGACGACCTTCAGGACGAAGAGCTCACCGTCGCCCACGAGCTGCCGGGGGAGGGGGAACACGTCCTCGACGGACTCCTCGGCGAGGATCGGTCCACCGGCCGCGATGCGGCCGACGAGCGGCACGTACGAAGCGGCGGGCTTGCCGGTGGTGTCCGTGGGCTGGCTGCTCGGCTGGTCCGAGCCGCGCACCTCGTACGCGCGCGGGCGGTGGGGGTCGCGGCGCAGGAAGCCCTTGCGCTCCAGAGCCATCAGCTGATGGGCGACCGAGGAGGTGCTGGAGAGTCCGACCGCCTGACCGATCTCCCGCATCGACGGCGGGTAGCCGCGCCGCTGCACGGAGTCCCTGATGACCTCGATCACCCGGCGTTGCCGATCGGTGAGCCCCGAGCTGTCGGCGCGGATGCCTGGAGGTCGGCCCGGCAGGGAGCGAGTGGGCTTGGGCCCCTCCTGGTTCGTGGCTGCGTCATTCATGGCATGCACCGGCTCGAGTCGGCTCTGGGAGCGGTCCTGGGCAGTGATGGTGGCGCTGTCTGCGGTGGTGGTCACGTCGGTCGGCCCCTCTCGAGATGTTCTCTCCCTAGCTAGCCAACGGTAGTTGCTTTCGAAAGGTTGCGCCAAACACACGTTCGAGTGAAAAATCGCAGATTGCCTGACGTGATCATGTGTCCGGGTGTATGGCTCGCGCTGGGGCCGAATGGCAATTCGGTTCATTACGGTACGCTTCACCGCCGGGACCGTGAGCCCCTCGGTGGGCCTCCCATAGTGCCACTCGGTGTCCCGTCAACCCGGCACCGGCCCCCGTTCCCGAGCGGCGTGAGTGACGGCTCCGTACGTCCGGCGTGGTCCGGGGCGGCGCGACACGCGCAGGGCGGGAAAAGCGGCCAAACCCCAGATCTAGTGGTTGGATTGCATGAGCAGCCCAGAAGTTGTGGTCCCTGGTCTCTCGGGGCCTCTGGGATCGCCTATGCTTGGGGCTGCTTCGAGGGCCCCAAGGGCCCGTTGAGGCTTATGAGTCGTGCCATGAAGGAGGGTTGGGAGTTCCATGCACTGCCCCTTCTGCAGGCACCCCGACAGCCGCGTAGTCGACAGCCGCACCACTGACGACGGCACGTCGATCCGCAGGCGCCGTCAGTGCCCCGACTGCTCCCGTCGTTTCACGACCGTGGAGACGTGTTCGCTGATGGTCGTCAAGCGCAGCGGCGTGACGGAGCCCTTCAGTCGTACGAAGGTCATCAATGGCGTCCGTAAGGCGTGCCAGGGGCGGCCGGTGACCGAGGACGCCCTCGCTCTGCTCGGCCAGCGGGTCGAAGAGGCGGTGCGTGCCACCGGAAGCGCCGAACTGACCACTCATGACGTGGGCCTTGCCATACTCGGTCCGCTGCAGGAGCTCGACCTCGTCGCCTACCTGCGCTTTGCGTCCGTGTACCGGGCCTTCGACTCGCTCGAGGACTTCGAGGCTGCCATCGGGGAGCTGAGGGAACAGCGGCTCGACGCGGAGCCGCGCGACGCGGACGGTGAGCGCGTCGTGAACGACTGCGGGCCCGGAGGGACTGTCGAAGTCCCGGTGCCCGCCACCGCCGCCGACTGACCGGCTGACCGACCGGCCGGCGGCGAACCAGACCTGTTGAGGGTGTCCTCCGTGATGCCCGCAACACCAGACACACATCCGTGCCACGGGAAGAACGTGGCACTTCAGGGCGTTTTAGCCTGATACAGGGAGGCGGCATGACCGAGACGACGAGCGGCCCGGCACGAGGTTCCCGCGCCAAGGGATCCAAGGCCAGCAAGGGTCTGCGTATCGAGCGCATCCACACCACCCCCGGCGTGCATCCGTACGACGAGGTGGTCTGGGAGCGCCGTGACGTCGTCATGACCAACTGGCGCGACGGCTCGGTCAACTTCGAGCAGCGTGGCGTCGAGTTCCCCGACTTCTGGTCGGTGAACGCGGTCAACATCGTCACCAGCAAGTACTTCCGCGGGGCCGTCGGCACCCCGCAGCGCGAGACCGGCCTCAAGCAGCTGATCGACCGCATCGTGAAGACGTACCGCAAGGCCGGCGAGGACTACAACTACTTTGCCTCGCCCGCCGACGCGGAGATCTTCGAGCACGAGCTGGCCTACGCCCTCCTGCACCAGATCTTCAGCTTCAACTCGCCGGTCTGGTTCAACGTCGGAACGCCCCAGCCGCAGCAGGTGTCCGCCTGCTTCATCCTGGCCGTCGACGACTCCATGGAGTCGATCCTCGACTGGTACAAGGAAGAGGGCATGATCTTCAAGGGCGGCTCCGGCGCCGGCCTGAACCTCTCCCGTATCCGTTCCTCCAAGGAACTGCTGTCCTCCGGAGGCAACGCCTCGGGCCCCGTCTCCTTCATGCGCGGTGCCGACGCCTCCGCCGGAACCATCAAGTCCGGTGGCGCCACGCGCCGCGCGGCCAAGATGGTCATCCTCGACGTCGACCACCCCGACATCGAGGGCTTCATCGAGACCAAGGTGAAGGAAGAGGAGAAGATCCGCGCCCTGCGCGACGCGGGCTTCGACATGGACCTGGGCGGCGACGACATCACGTCCGTCCAGTACCAGAACGCCAACAACTCGGTCCGTGTGAACGACGAGTTCATGAAGGCCGTCGAGTCCGGCTCCAAGTTCGGCCTGCGCGCCCGCATGACCGGCGACGTCATCGAGGAAGTCGACGCCAAGTCGCTCTTCCGCAAGATGGCCGAGGCCGCCTGGGCGTGTGCCGACCCCGGCATCCAGTACGACGACACCATCAACGCCTGGCACACCTGCCCGGAGTCCGGCCGGATCAACGGCTCGAACCCGTGCAGCGAGTACATGCACCTGGACAACACGTCCTGCAACCTCGCCTCGCTGAACCTGATGAAGTTCCTCAAGGACGACGGCAAGGGCAACCAGTCCTTCGACTCCGAGCGCTTCGCCAAGGTCGTCGAGCTGGTCATCACCGCGATGGACATCTCGATCTGCTTCGCGGACTTCCCGACGCAGAAGATCGGCGAGAACACCCGCGCCTTCCGCCAGCTGGGCATCGGTTACGCCAACCTCGGCGCCCTCCTGATGGCCACCGGTCACGCGTACGACTCCGACGGCGGCCGTGCCCTCGCCGGTGCCATCACGTCGCTGATGACGGGTACGTCGTACAAGCGCTCCGCCGAGCTGGCCGCGGTCGTCGGCGCCTACGACGGCTACGCCCGCAACGCCACGCCGCACAAGCGCGTCATGAAGCAGCACGCCGACGCCAACGCCTCGGCCGTCCGCGTCGACGACCTGGACACGCCGATCTGGGCCGCCGCCACGGAGGCCTGGCAGGACGTGATCCGCCTCGGCGAGAAGAACGGTTTCCGTAACTCCCAGGCGTCCGTCATCGCCCCGACCGGCACCATCGGTCTCGCGATGTCCTGCGACACCACGGGTCTGGAGCCCGACCTCGCCCTGGTCAAGTTCAAGAAGCTCGTCGGCGGCGGCTCGATGCAGATCGTCAACGGCACCGTGCCGCAGGCCCTGCGTCGCCTGGGCTACCAGGAGGAGCAGATCGAGGCGATCGTCGCCCACATCGCCGAGAACGGCAATGTGATCGACGCCCCCGGCCTGAAGACCGAGCACTACGAGGTCTTTGACTGCGCCATGGGCGAGCGCTCCATCTCCGCGATGGGCCACGTCCGCATGATGGCCGCGATCCAGCCGTGGATCTCGGGCGCCCTCTCCAAGACGGTCAACCTCCCGGAGACCGCCACCGTCGAGGACGTCGAAGAGGTCTACTTCGAGGCCTGGAAGCTGGGCGTCAAGGCGCTCGCCATCTACCGCGACAACTGCAAGGTCGGCCAGCCGCTCTCCGCCAAGAAGAAGGAGGACGAGAAG
Organism: Streptomyces sp. NPDC025651; assembly: GCF_055558735.1. Taxonomy (NCBI): domain Bacteria; kingdom Bacillati; phylum Actinomycetota; class Actinomycetes; order Kitasatosporales; family Streptomycetaceae; genus Streptomyces; species Streptomyces sp. NPDC025651. The sequence continues at coordinate 116,932 of NZ_JBVHLZ010000014.1, read as the reverse complement.
GCCGAGATCACCGAGAAGACCGAGGACACGATCCGTGCCGCGGTCGAGAAGGTGGTCGAGTACCGCCCGGTCCGCAAGCGCCTCCCGAAGGGCCGTCCCGGCATCACCACCTCCTTCACGGTGGGTGGCGCCGAGGGCTACATGACCGCCAACTCCTACCCGGACGACGGTCTCGGCGAGGTCTTCCTGAAGATGTCCAAGCAGGGTTCGACCCTCGCGGGCATGATGGACGCCTTCTCCATCGCCGTCTCGGTCGGTCTGCAGTACGGCGTGCCCCTGGAGACGTACGTTTCCAAGTTCACGAACATGCGCTTCGAGCCGGCCGGCATGACGGACGACCCGGACGTGCGGATGGCGCAGTCGATCGTCGACTACATCTTCCGCCGCCTGGCGCTGGACTTCCTGCCCTTCGAGACGCGCTCCGCGCTCGGCATCCACTCGGCCGAGGAGCGTCAGCGTCACCTGGAGACGGGTTCGTACGAGCCCGCCGAGGACGAGGTCGACGTCGAGGGTCTGGCCCAGTCCGCCCCGCGGCAGACCGAGTCCCTGAAGGCGGTCTCCACGCCGAAGGCGGACGCCGAGACGGTCAAGCCCGCCCCGCAGCAGGCGCACACCAGCGCCGAGCTCGTCGAGATGCAGCTGGGCATCCAGGCCGACGCGCCGCTGTGCTTCTCCTGCGGTACGAAGATGCAGCGTGCCGGCTCCTGCTACATCTGCGAGGGCTGCGGCTCGACCAGCGGCTGCAGCTGACCTGGTGAGGCCGTGCCGGAGTCGCCTCCGGCACGGGCCGCGCCGTAGCTGACCGACAGCGCGCGAAGGGGATCGACACATCGTCGGTCCCCTTCGGCGTGCCAGGGCGCGCCTCCGGTGCCCGACGGGCTCTAGAGCTCGCCGCCCATGAGCGAGGCGAACGTGGTCGGGTCGGCGTCGAAGCCGCGGATGACCTCGCGGAACGACCATGCCCCGGACGCGTCGCGGGTGAACTCCGCGACGGTCGATGCCGTGCATCCGGAGACGCCGGCCAGGTCGGTCTGTGCCAGGTCCGTGTGGCCCTCGCGGATCCGGACCGCGGTGTTCGTGATGTCGCCGAACACCTTCTGCCCCTCCTGTTGCTGTATGGCGACTCCCACGACGACGCGGGTGAACGAGGGGGCGAGGCGGTCCAGTTCCAGGGTCATGACCTCGTCGAAACCGAAGCCCTGGCCCGTCCTGCTGTCCCGGTTGAGCGTGATCGTGCCGTCGGGGGAGCGGCTGTCGAAGTGCACGAGGTACTCCGGGCTGCCGTACGGAGCGTCCCCCGTGTACGTCGCGGCGATGATGTCGAGGTCGTTGGGCGGTGCTCCGGACGGGCTCGGATCCCACTTGAGCCCGACTTCGACCTTCTTGATCCCCTTGCTGACACTGCTCACTGGGCTACCCCCTCCTCGTGACCTGGCCGCTGCGGATTCACCAGGCCTGTCCCCCGTACACGCTACGGCGTACGACTGACAACGTCGTAGCGTCCCTGGTCAGGAGCGGGGCAACTGGGCCGGGGGAGAGGCAGGTTGGCGCGCGTGGAGCGGGCACGCCGTGCACGCGCCACGAGGGAGACACGTGCGGCGATTCCCTCCACCCCAACAGTTCGGCGGAGCAACCAGCCGTTCCTGTGGGCGAATTGACCGGTGTTCTCGTCCGGGAGTTCGGTAGGGAACTCGATGCCGGTGACGAGGCCGAGCTGATCCGGGTGTACTGCGCCGGAGCGTGACCCGGGCCACGCTCCGCGCCGTACGATGGCGCGGTGCTGGTCAAGTGGATTCGCTGCACCGTGGTCGACCGTCGGGGGTTCGAGCGAGGGCAGCGGAAGTGGGCGGGGCTTCTGGGGGAGCCGGGGTTCCGGGGGCAGGGCGGGGGGTGGAGCAGAGGCCGGCCGGGGGTCGCCCATGTCTTCGCCTTCTGGGAGAGCCGTGCCTTTTACGACTCCTTCATGGCCCGCTCGCACGACCGTCTCGCGGCTGCTCAGTCGGGCACTTACAAGGATCTCCAGGCCAAGCTCTTCGACCACCGGTTCGACGTGAAGACGGGGTTCGAACCGCGCTTCACGGACGCGGACGTGGTGCGCGTCGCGCACTGCCGGGTCCGCGAAGCGCGGGTGGAGCACTTCGCGCTGATGCAGGAGAAGGTCTGGAACCCGGCGATGGCCGGTTCGCCGGGAATGGTGCGAGGCCTCTTCGGCGAGGCGCCGGGCCATGAGTTCCTGATTCTCTCCATGTGGCAGTCGGCCGCAGAGCACGGCAAGTACCGCGTCGAGCGGGTGGAGCGTCTGTCTCTGCGAGCACAGACGGAGGCGGACGTCGCCGGGCTGGCGGGGGACGTCGTGAACTTGGAGCCGTCGTGGACGGTGTGAGCGCGGCTATGGCCATGGCTACGGGTGCCGGTGTCGGCGCGGAACTCGACGTCCGTTTTCAGCACTTCAGTTGACTGAGGTCCCGACGTCGTCACCGCCTGGCGTACGCGCCTTCGCGGGTGGCGGCGAAGGCTGCCGCCGCCGACTGCTCGGCGAGTGCCATGTCGATCGGCTCGCGCGTGATGAACACGCGGAGCAGCAGCGGGGCGGACACGGCGCGGACGAGGGCTGCCGCGTCGGTGTCCGGATCCGCCTCGCCCCGCGCCACGGCCCGCGCGACGACCGCCTCGCAGCGGCTGAACCGCTCGGCGTAGAAGGAGTGCAGGGCATCGGCGGCCCGTGCCGACTGGAAGGACGCCGCGACGAAGGCGGTGGGCGCCGCGGCCGCCGCGTCGTCGGAGAAGGAGTCGACCACCTCCCGGGCGAGCTCGCGGAGATCGCCCTCCAGGCTGCCGGTGTCCGGTGGCGTCCATGTGTCCTCGCCCGCCATGTCCAGGGCGTCGGCGACCAGCCCTTCGAGGCCGCCCCAGCGGCGGTACAGCGTGGTCTTGTGGACTCCCGAGTGATCGGCGACGTACTCGACGGTGAGGCCGGGGTAGCCGTGGTCGGCGAGGCCGCTCAGTACGGCGTCGCGCACGGCCGCGCGGGTGCGGGCCGTGCGGCCGCCGGGGCGGCGGGTGCCGGGCGCGGGTGATGCCGCCTCGGCTCGGTCAGGCTGCCCGGGTCCGTCGGTTCCAGGCTGTTCCGTACCCCCCGTACTCCGCGCGCCGTCGTTCCGGTCGGCCGTCATCGGCTTGTCCGCCATCGGTTCGTTCCTTCTCCGTCGCCCTGCCTCACAGGCAATCGCAACTCGTGTTGCGTTAGTCCGAGCAGTGTGCCACACTCGTCGTAATGCAACTGAGGTTGCGTTTGTTCGAGTGGATGCGAAACCGGGGGTGCTCTTGCCTACTCAGATCTCTCTGCATGGCGTGACCAAGGCGCGTGGCGAGCGGCTGCTGCTCGACGGAGTGTCGCTGGCGATCAGGCCGGGGGAGCGCATAGGCGTCGTGGGGGAGAACGGCGCGGGGAAGTCCACGCTGCTGCACCTGATGGCAGGCGACGAGCGGCCCGACGAGGGGGACGTCGTGACCGTCGCCGAGCGAGGGGCGGGGCTTCTCGCGCAGACTCCCCAGCTGCCGGCCGACCGCAGTGTCGGCGACGCGATCGACGCCGCGCTGGCCGAACTGCGGTCGATGGAGGGGAGGTTGCGTGATCTCGAGGCGGGCCTCGGCTCCGCGACCGAGCGGGAGATGGGGGAGTACGGCGATCTGCTGACGGCCTTCGAGCTGCGAGGTGGCTATGAAGCGGACGCGCGCGTGGACAAGGCGATGCACGGCCTGGGGCTCGGGCGCATCGGCCGGGACCGGGTCCTTGGCAGTCTGTCCGGCGGCGAGCAGGCGCGGCTCGGTCTGGCCTGCCTCATCGCTGCCGCACCCGAGGTCATGCTCCTGGACGAGCCGACCAACCACCTGGACGAGGGGGCGCTGGACTGGCTGGAGAGCGCCCTGTCCGCGCACCGCGGGACCGTGGTCGCGGTCTCTCACGACCGCACCTTCCTGGAGCGCGTGGCCACCGCGATCCTCGAAGTCGACGCCGACCGCCGGACCGTGGTGCGGCACGGCGGGGGCTATCAGGGACTGATCGCGGAGCGGGAGGCCGCCCGGCTGCGCTGGGAGCAGGAGTACGCGCAGTGGTGCGAGGAGACCGGCCGACTCCAGGAGTTCATGGCCACCACCGCCCACGCCGTCGCCGGCGGACGTGGCATGAAGGACAACAACAAGATGGCGTACGACCGGGCGGGTGGCCGGGTACAGGCCTCCGTCGCGGGACGCGTGCGCAACGCGCAGGAACGGCTCCGCAGACTGAGGGAGCGGCCGGTGCCCAAGCCTCCTGAGCCGCTCGCCTTCGCGGCGCGCCCTGTGGCGGGTGCCACCGAAGGGGCCCTGGTCACCCTGCGGGACGTGCGTGTGGGCGAGCGACTGGCCGTGGACGAGCTCACGGTGTCGGCAGGTGAACGGCTGCTGATCCACGGGGGCAACGGCGCGGGGAAGTCCACGCTGCTGCGCACCATGGCGGGCGTACTCGAACCCGACGAGGGCACGGTGGTCCGCAGAGGCCGGATCGGCTATCTCGCCCAGGAGATACCGGTACGACGCCCCACCGAGCGCGTCCTCGAGGTGTTCGGCAGGGGCTTGGGGCTCACCGAGGAGGAACAGACGGGGCTGCTCCTGTCGTACGGCCTGTTCCGCCCCCGTGACCTGCATGTACCCGTAGGCGCGCTGTCCGCGGGGCAGCGCAGGAGGCTGGCCCTCGCGCGGCTCCTGGCGAGGCCCGCCGACCTGCTGCTGCTCGACGAGCCCGCCAACCACCTGGCGCTCGGCCTGGTCGAGGACCTGGAGGCGGCGCTCGACCAGTGGACGGGAGCCCTGGTCGTCGTCTCGCACGACCGGTTGCTGCGTCGGCGCTTCACGGGCCGAATACGCCGGATGGAGTCCGGACGGCTACCCGACTGAGCCGCCCGCCGGTGAGCCGATCTAGGGTTTCCGCATGGCACGCCCACGGCGCATCATCCTGGTCCGGCACGGCGAGTCGGCCGGCAATGCCGACGACACCGTGTACGAGCGCGAGCCCGACCATGCGCTCGCGCTGACCGAGACGGGGTGGTCCCAGGCGGGGGACACGGGTAAACGCCTGCGGGAACTGCTCGGGCGCGAGCGGGTGAGCGTGTACGTCTCGCCGTACCGCCGCACCCATGAGACGTTGCAGGCGTTCCGGCTCGACCCCGAGCTGATGCGCGTACGGGAGGAGCCGAGGCTGCGCGAGCAGGACTGGGGGAACTGGCAGGACAGGGACGACGTGCGGCTGCAGAAGGCGTACCGCGACGCGTACGGGCACTTCTTCTACCGCTTCGCCCAGGGCGAGTCGGGGGCCGACGTCTACGACAGGGTGGGGGCTTTCCTGGAGAGTCTGTACCGCAGTTTCGAGGCGCCGGACCATCCGCCGAACGTCCTGCTGGTCACGCACGGGCTGACCATGCGGCTGTTCTGCATGCGCTGGTTCCACTGGTCGGTGGCCGAGTTCGAGTCGCTGTCCAATCCGGGAAACGGGGAGATGCGCATGCTCGTGCTCGGCGAGGACGGCAAGTACACGCTGGACCGGCCGTTCGAACGCTGGCGCGAGCCCGAGCCGTACGGCGTCACCGGATGGAACGGCGTCACCGGATAGAGTGGCAGGGCGATGACCGCTGACTCCTCTCCCGACCTGCGCCTGGAGCGCGCTCTGGCCAGCCTGCGCGGACTGGCGGTGGGGGACGCGCTGGGCTCACAGTTCTTCGTGCCCGCGCACTACCCACTGCTCAAGCGCCGACAGCTGCCCGACGCTCCTTGGCAGTGGACCGACGACACCGAGATGGCCTGCTCCGTGCTGGCCGTTCTCATCAAGCACCGACGGATCGATCAGGACGCGTTGGCCCAGTCGTTCGCCGGGCACCACGACTTCGACCGTGGCTACGGCCCCGCCGTGAACCGCCTGCTCAGGCAGGTGCGGGAAGGCGGGGACTGGCGGGAGCTGGCCTCCGCGCTCTTCAAGGGGCAGGGGTCCTGGGGCAACGGCGCCGCGATGCGGATCGCCCCGCTCGGCGCCTGGTACGCCGACGACCCGGAACAGGCGACGCACCAGGCGGAGATCTCGGCCTACCCCACGCATCAGCACCGCGAGGCCGTCGTCGGGGCCATGGCCGTGGCGGCGGCCGCCGCGTTGACGGCCGACCCCGTGGGGCCGCCGACACCCAAGGCGCTCCTCGACGGCGTCATCGCGCTGGTGCCGCGCAGCGCCGTGGGAGCGGGGCTGCGCCGGGCGCGCGACATGCTCGACTACGGCGACGCCGGGACGGTCGCGGCGGTGCTCGGGTGCGGGCGGCGCACGACGGCCCATGACACGGTGCCGTTCGCGCTGTGGTCGGCCGCCCGTGGCCTCGACTCGTACGAGCGGGCCATCTGGGACACCGCGCAGGTGGGCGGCGACATGGACACGACCTGCGCCATCGTGGGCGGCGTGGTCGCGTCCCGTGAGAGCGGGGCGCCGCCCGCCGAGTGGCTGGAGCGGACCGAGGCGCTGCCCGGCTGGGTTCCCCTCGGGGCGGTCTGACGGGGAGGGGAAGGGCCCGATTTCCGGGGCCCCGGCTTCCGGGGGGGCCTGCTTTCCGGGAGGCGAGCGGATTGCGTGTGCCTGGTTTCCCGAGGCCCGGTCTGCGGGAGGCCGCACTGTCACGGTCGTGCCACAGGCGGGACCGGGCCGGGGGCCATGGGCCGGGGTCCGGCTAGCCTGGGGCGGGCCGCTGGTTGATCTTGGCTTGCGTGCGTTGAACGAGATGCCGGTTCGGGCGGCCCTGCGGCCGCCTGCGCGCGCCGTGCGGCCTGCGCTGTGCGCGTGGACCGGCCGGGAGGGGGTCCCGTGTCCGAGGAACCAGTCAGACGTGATGCGTCCGGTGCGTCCAGTGAGCCCAGTGCATCAAGGGCATCAAGCCCATCCAGTGAGCCCAGTGAGCCCAGTGAGCCCAGTGAGCCCAGTGCGCCCAGTGCGCCTAGTGCGCCTAGTGCGCCTAGTGCATCTCATCCATCCAGTGCGTCCGGTGTGCCCGATGCGACAGATGCTCTGGGAGTGACTGGTGGCGCTGGTGTGACTGGTGCGACTGGTGTGGGTGAGCCGCGTGATGCCGTGCCCGTGTCGGGGGCGCCTCGGCCGCATGCCACCTGGAATTACCCCGCGCCCCAGCGCACGCCACTGCTCGATGACCTGAGGGCAGGGGCGCCCGGTCCTGTCCGGACGGCGACGTTGGGCTGTGTGCTCGCCACCGGTGTGCTGAGCATGCTGTTGCTCGGCGACGGCCTGGCGTTGAATCTGCTGATCGTCGCCGTCCCGGCCGCGCTCGCCGCCTGCTTCGCGGCCCGGGCGGCCGGTCGCCGGCCCCGTCCGTGGTCGCTGACCTGGGCCGTCGGTGCGCTCGCCCTGCTCGTTGTGCCCGCCCTGCGTGACGCGGGATGGCCTTCGTTCCTCGCGATCGTCGCTTCGGTCGGGCTCGCCTCGCTCGCGCTGCACGGCTGCCGGACCTGGCCCGGCGTACTCCTGAGTCCCCTCGGCATCTTCGACGCGGTCCTCAGCGGTCTCGGCTGGGGCTGGCGCGGGGTGCGTGAGCGCGCGGGCGGTGCGCGCGGCGCCGGGCCCGTGCTGCGGGCGGTGGGGGTGGCCGCCGTGCTGCTCCTGGTCTTCGGGGCGCTGTTCGCCGGTGCCGACGCCGCCTTCGCCGACCTGCTCGGCGAGCTGATGCCCGACGCCTCCCTGACCGGAAGCCCTTGGCGCGTCCTGCTGCTGGTCCTCGGGGTGGTCGGCGCCCTCGCGGCGGCGCACACCGCGGCCGCTCCCGTGCGCTGGGACCGGCTCGTGGTGAAGCCGGGCCGAGCCCGCGGACGGGTCGAGTGGGCGTTGCCGCTGATCGTGCTCAACGTGCTGTTCGCGGCGTTCAACGCGGTCCAACTCGCCGTCCTCTTCGGCGGGTACGACACCGTCCTCGACAAGACGGGCCTCTCGTACGCCGCCTATGCGCGGCAGGGCTTCTGGCAGTTGCTGCTCGCCACCCTCCTCACGCTGCTCGTCATCGGGTTCGCGCTGCGCTGGGCCCCTCGCGACACCCCTCGCGACCGCAGGCTGGTGCGCGCGGTGCTCGGCACGCTGTGTGCGCTGACGCTCGTCGTGGTGGCGTCGGCGGTGCGCCGCATGGACATGTACGTGGAGGCGTACGGCCTGACCAGGCTGCGGATCTCGGTCGTCGGCGTCGAGCTCTGGCTCGGCGTGGTCATCCTGTTGATCATGGCAGCCGGGGTGTGGGGCGCACGGTGGCTGCCGCGTGCCGTCGCCGCCAGTGCGGCAGCCGGTGTGCTGGCCTTCGGGCTGCTCTCGCCCGACGCCCTGATCGCCGAGCGCAATGTGCAGCGCTACGAGGACACCGGCAAGTTCGACTTCGACTACACGCGGCAGCTGTCCGCCGACGCGGTTCCGGCCCTGGACGAGCTGCCGGAACCGCAGCGCTCCTGTGCGATCAAGCCCATCGCCGACGGTCTGGGCGCCGGGCGCGGCCCTTGGTACGCGACGAGCCTCGGGGAGTCCAGGGCCCGGCGGATCATCGAGGAGCGGCCGCCGTCGGTCGACCCGGGGGTGTGCGCGGAGAGCGTGGACACCTCGTACTCCCCGAACCGCTAGGGTCCCCGTGTTCCTCGAACCGCTAGGTTCCCCTTACTCCTAGAACCGCTGGTTTCCCCGTACTCCTCGAACCGCCAGGTCCCGCGTGCCGGGTCAGCCGGCCGCGGGCCCCGCGGCGCCCGCCGTGCCGGACAGGGCGTCGAGGTCGCTCTTGCGTACGCGGATCACGAGCGTGGCGGTGGCCAGGGCGATGAGGGCCATGGCCACCGCCGGCAGGAAGGCGGTCGAGATGCCCTCGGAGAGCACCTCGTGGCCCCACGGCGCGGGGAGTTCATGGGTCTTGGCGAACTCGGCCTTCTGCTCCGGTGTGGCACGGGCCATGAAGTCGGCCATCTGTTCCTTGCCCTCGTCCCGGCTCGCCGTGCCGAAGACCGTGGTGAGGATGGAGAGGCCGAGCGAGCCGCCGACCTGCTGGGTGGCGTTGAGCAGTCCGGATGCCGCGCCCGCTTCGTGGGGAGCCACTCCGGAGACCGCGGTCAGCGTCAGCGTCACGAAGTTCAGGCCCATGCCGAAGCCGAACAGCAGCATGGGGCCGAGCACTCCACCGACGTACGAACTGTCCGGTCCGAGCAGGGTCTGCCAGCCGAGCCCCAGGGCGACGATGACCGAGCCCGTCACCATGAACGGCTTGGGGCCGAGGACCGGAAGGAACTTCTGCGACAGGCCCGCGCCGATCGCGATCACGACGGTGACCGGCAGGAAGGCCAGGCCCGCTTCGATCGGGGTGTAGTTCAGGACGTTCTGGACGAAGAGCACGATGAAGAAGAACATCCCGAACATCGCGGCGGCCAGGCTGAGCATGATCACATACGTGCCCGACCGGTTGCGGTCGGCGAACATGCGGAGCGGAGTGATCGGTTCCTTCGCCCGGTTCTCGACCATCACGAACGCCAGGAGCAGGACGACCGCCGCGCCGAACGACCCCAGGGTGAGGCTGTCGCGCCAGCCTTCCTCGGACGCGCGGATGAATCCGTAGACCAGGGCGGCCATGCCGGCCGTCGAGGTCAGCGCGCCCAGGAAGTCGAAGCGGCCCGGGTGGCGCTGGGATTCGCTGATGTAGAGCGGGGTGAGGACGGCGATCAGGATGCCGATGGGTACGTTCACGAACAGGACCCAGCGCCAGTCGAGCCACTCCGTGAGCATGCCGCCGGCCAGCAGGCCGATCGCGCCACCGCCCGCGGAGACCGCGGCGAACACACCGAACGCGCGGTTCCGCTCGGGGCCTTCGGGGAACGTCGTCGTGATGAGCGCCAGCGATGTGGGCGACGCGATGGCGCCGCCGACGCCCTGGAGGGCGCGCGCGGCCAGCAACTGCCAGGGCTCCTGGGCGAATCCGCCGAGGAGCGAGGCGAGGGTGAAGAGGAGGATGCCGGTCATGAAGACGCGGCGGCGTCCCAGGATGTCACCGGCCCGGCCGCCGAGGAGCAGCATGCCGCCGAAGGTGAGGGTGTACGCGCTGACGACCCAGGTGAGGTCCGTCGTGGAGAAGTCGAGCGCGCCCTGGATGTGGGGCAGCGCGATGTTCACGATCGTCGCGTCGAGCACCACCATCAGCTGGCACGCCGCGATCACGGTCAGGGCGACGCCGGGGCGCGGAGGGCGCGAGGGGCGTGCGGTGCGGTGGGGCTCGGGTGTGGATGATTTCGTGCGTGTCTGATCGTGGGTCACGAGCGTTCCCCCGGAAGTGTGTTAGTGAACGCAGCCGTTCACTACGGGGGATGCTAGCGAGCGCGTGAGTGTGAACACAAGCGTTCACTAAGGGAGTTGGGCCCGCTGTGGGCGCCGTCACAGGGCGGCTGTGTCAGGAGCGGCGGCGGCGTCGCAGGAGGAGGGCCGCGCCGAGCGCCGCGCCGGTCAGGGTCGGCAGGCCGTGGATGTCGCGGAACGCGGTGTCCACCACGGCCCCCGCGAGGACCGCGCCGCCCCAGATCCTGACCCGGTTGAGCAGCGGGCGGGGCCAGCCGCGCCCACCGGCCGCCAGGAAGAGCCAGGCGACGAGGCCGCCGGCCAGGCCCAGGACCGCGATCGAGTTCCCCGCGCCGTGCGGCTGCCAGCGGTATCCGAGGGCTTCGCCGACCGCCGCGGGCACCAGGTACAGGGCCAGCATGGCCTGGGAGCCGAGGAGCCGCTCCACCGGTACGCCGAGGAGCGCGATCCCCGGCACGGTGACCGCCGCCTGCCACGCGGGGCTCTGCACCAGGAGCGGGGTGAACGTCCGCCACCACTCGCCCGACGCGAGCGCGTCGGGGTCCCGCCGGAGCGCGTCGAGGACCCCCGGGTGCACGAACTGGGACGCGGTCACCACGCCCGTGACCAGGAGCACGACCGCCGTCGCCACCGGTACCCGGCGTCCGCGGGGCGTGGTCGCCGGGGCGGGGCCGCCTGCTGTCGGGGGCTTGCTGGTTTCCATGTACGACGTACTCCTGTCGCCTGCTGGTCCGGTGGGGGCCGGGAGTTCAAGGGATACCTCATCCCCGTGACCATGCTGCACGGCCCGCTCGAGCAACGCCGGAGGCGGGCCGGACCGGGGTCCTCAGGGTGTGCCGGGACGGCTCGCGACCAGGATGCGCAGCGGCAGCCCCGGGCGGGCGGTGAGCTCGGTCTCGGTCAGCCCGGCGGCGCTCAGCATCGCGCGGTGCGCGGCGGTCGAGTGCATCTCGCCGCCCGCCGTCCAGGAGAGCATCAGGAGCCCGAGGAGATGGGCGTGCGGCTCCTCGGCGTGCGGCTGGTCGCCGGTGGTGAAGCCGAGCACGACCAGACGGCCGTCCGGCTTGAGCGCGCCCGCCAGGCGGCGCACCAGCTCCGCGGCGCGCTCCGGCGCGAAGTGGAAGAGCAGGTTGCCCACCACGATCACGTCGTACGGCCCGTCGAGCGGCACCTCGAAGGCGTCCCCGGGAAGCAGCTCCACCCGGTCGCGGACCCCGAGCCGCTCGGCGTGCCCCTCGGCGACCGCGAGAACGCTCGGCCAGTCCTGCGAGTGGATGACGGCCCGCGGCAGGCGCTGGGCGAGGACGTAGCCGGAGAGGCTGTGGCCGCAGCCCACGTCGAGCACCTTCGGTGCGGGCCGCCCGGCCGCCCAGGGTTCGAGCACGTCGGCGAGCAGGCCGGCGGCGCGCAGGGTGCCGAAGGTGGTGTGGGTGGCGAAGTCCGTCCAGTACGGGAAGTCGGGGCGCAGCGCGTCGACGCCGGGCACCGGAGTGCCTTCGCGCACGGTCGACGCGAGCCGCCCGAGCGCCTCCCACTCGCCGGTGCTCGCGGCCACCGCGGTGATGCCGCCGCAGTACGAGGGGGTGCCGGGCACCAGCAACTCATCGACGCCCGGGGCGAGTTCGTACCGCCCTTCGCGCTCGTCCAGGAGGCGCAGCGCGGCCAGGGCGCCGAGCAGCAGGCGGGTGCCGCGTTCGTCGGCGCCCAGCCGCGCGGCCACGTCGGCGGCGTCGGCCGGCCCCTCGGCCAGCGCTCCGAAGACACCCAGCTCGACACCGGCCCGCAGCACGGCGGTGGTCTTGAAGCCGGCCATCATCTCGAACAGCCGCTGCGGGGTCAGCTTCGCGGGTTCCGCTTCGGTCATGGTCACTCCTTCCGACGGGCCGCCGGACGGTCGGCCGCCGTCATCGTGGGTGCGGCGGCTGCAGTACGGCTCGAGCTCCGGTCCAGCGCCGTCGGTGATGCTGCGCTCCCATCCGACCCCCTGAGGAGGGCGCCACGTGCGTGTGCTGTTCACCGTTTCCGCCTGGAGAGGGCACTGGTATCCGCTGGTGCCCCTCGGCTGGGCCCTGCGGTCCGCGGGGCACGAGGTGCGGGTGGCGTGCGCGCCGTCCCAGAGCGAGGGGATCGCGAGGGCGGGGCTGACCCCGGCACCGGTCCTCGGCGAGGTCGACATGGTCTTCCTCGGCCGCCTGCAGAATGTGTGGAACGCCCAGGAGGGCAGCTGGCCCTACCCCGCACTGCCCCCGCACCCGGTCACCGGCGAACCGATGGGCGCGCTCGGCGACTTCTCCTTCGCCGAGTTCGCCAGGGAGAGCGGCGGCAGGCTCGCCGAGCCGACCCGGCAGGGCTTCGACGCGGTCGTCGACTTCGCCCGGCAGTGGCGCCCCGACCTGGTGGTCCACGAACTGCTCAGCCTGGAAGGGGTGTTGGCGGCCCGGGTGCTCGGCGTGCCCTCGGTGCTCCACCTGTGGGGCCCGGTCGGCACCGAGGAGGACGAGCCCGGTCTGCGGCTGCGGCCCGAGGACCCCACCGGCGCGTTCCGCCGCCACGGGGCGGGCGACTTCAGGCCCGACTTCATCGAGTACGTCATCGATCCCTGCCCCGCCGCCCTGCGCCCGCCGACCTCCGCGACCCGGCTGCCGATGCGCTACGTGCCGTACAACGGACCCGGCGCGGAGGTGAGACGGAGTCCGGGCCGCTCGGAGCGGCCGCGGGTCTGTGTGGTGTGGGGGAACTCGGCCACCCGGATGGTGGGCCCGCAGGCGTTCGTGCTGCCCGACGTGGTCGAGGCGGTCGCGGGCCTCGGCGCGGAGGTGGTCCTCACCGCCAACGCGGACGACGTCCGGGCCCTGGGTGAACTGCCGGAATCCGTAAGGGTCCTGGAGCAGACGCCGCTGCATCTGCTGCTGCCGCACTGCGACGCCGTGGTGCACCACGGCGGTGCGGGCACCGTGATGACGGCGGTCGCCGCCGGGGTGCCGCAGCTCGCGCTGCCCTGCGCGATGGACCAGTTCCTCAACAGCCGTCGGGTGGCGGCCACGGGCGCGGCGATCGACCTGCCCGCCCACCGGGTGGACGTGGCGTCGGCGCGGGCCGCGGTCGCGGAACTGCTCGGACGGGCCTCGTACCGTACGGCGGCGGCCGCGCTGCGCCGGGAGTCCGGCGAGCTGCCGAGCCCGCTGCGCCTCGTCCCGCGTCTGGAGGAGCTGGCGGCGGCGCGCTGAGCGGTCGCCCGAACGCCGACGGCCCGCCCGGATCTCCGGGCGGGCCGTCGGCGTTCGGGCCGGGGCGCGGGTCAGACGCGGACCTCGTCACGGCGGTACATCCAGGCGGCGAGGGCACCGAACAGGGCGAGATAGGCGCCGAGCACCAGGACGTCGGAGACCGCGGGGGCCTCGCCGAGCTGGGCGTGGTGCCCCAGTTCGGCCAGGTGGTACGTGGGGGTCAGCTCGGCGACCGTCCGCATCCAGGACGGGAAGAGCTCCACCGGCCAGAACAGCCCGCCCACCATGGAGAAGCCCATGTTCACCACCATCAGCCCGATGGTGATGGACGTGGTGTTGAACATGTAGCCGAGCATCACGCTCAGCGCGCAGAAGACCAGGCTGCCGAGCCACACCGCGACGGTGGAGCCGAGCCAGTGCGAGGCGGGCATCCGTACGCCGTTGAGCAGCCCGCCGAAGGCGAAGATGGCCACCGTGGCGCTCAGGCTGACCACCGCGGCGGTCAGCACCTTCACGGCGATGTACTGACTGCTGGTCATCGAGGTCAGCCGCAGCTGCCGGGTCCACCCCACCTCGCGCTCGGCGGCGATCCGTGGTCCGCCGGTGTTCAGGGCGGCGCCGATGGCGCTGAACACCGCCATGGAGACCAGCAGGTAGTTGGCGGCCGATGTGCCGCCGAGGGACGAGTCGTGCCCCCGGGCGGTCGACAGGTAGATCACGATCGGCATGCCGATCGTGAACAGGATGAAGCGCCAGTCCTTGAAGGCGCGCTTGATCTCCAGTTCCAGCATGACGGTCAACGGACCTTCTCCTTGTCGGAGTTCGTGCGGGGGGAGTCCGGGCCGGTGCCACCGGGATCCGGCTCGGCCGAGGCCTCGGCCGTCAGGCTCAGATAGGCCTGCTCCAGGCCGAGGCCGGTGATCTCCAGGTCCCGCGGCCGCAGTTCGCCGAGGACCAGGGCCTCGACGGTGGCGTCGGAGTCGGAGCTGTGCAGCTCCACCGACTCGTGTCGCAGCTGGGCCTGGACGACGCCGGGCAGCCGGTGCAGGTCGTCGAGGGCCGCGGTGGCGGAGGAGAAGGTGAGCCGGCGCAGTCCGGTACGGGCCTTCATCGCGGCCGGGGTGGAGTCGGCGAGCAGCCGGCCCTGGTGCATCACCAGGATCCGGTCCGCCGCGCTGTCGGCCTCCTCCATGTAGTGGGTGGCGAACAGCAGGGTCCGCCCGGCCCGCGTCTGGGCGCGCATGTTCTCCCAGAACCGGTTGCGGGCGGCGACGTCCATGCCCGCGGTGGGCTCGTCGAGCACGATCAGGTCGGGGTCCTCCACGATGGCCAGCGCGAAGCGGATGCGCTGGCGCTGGCCCCCGGAGAGCTTGTCCACCCGGTGGCCGGCGATGTCCTCGATGTCGGCCTGGCGCATGATCTCCGCGATCGGCAGCGGATGCCGGGCGAGACGGTGCACCAGGCGGATGAGGTCGCGGACCTTCACCTCGGGCATCAGCCCGCCGCTCTGCAGCATCGCGCCGACCCGGCCCTCGCGGATGGCCTCTGCGGGCCGCAGCCCGAAGAGCCCGACCCGCCCGGAGTCGGGGCGGATCAGCCCGAGCAGCATGTCCAGGGTGGTCGACTTGCCGGCGCCGTTGGGGCCGAGCAGCCCGACGGCCTGGCCGGGCTCGACCCGGAAGTCGATGCCGGTCACGGCGTGGACCTCCCCGTAGCGTTTCGAGACGCCCTCGGCGGAGATGGCGGGCGCCCCTTGCGATACCGGGTGCCCGATGGCGGATCCCATACGGATCGGTCCCTTCGGCTCAGTTGTCGTACGTGGCCCAGGCGGGCCGGCGGAGGATGTCGACGACGGCGCTCGACCAGGTGAATCCGGCGCCGATCCCCATCAGCAGGCAGCGGTCGCCGGGCCTCACGGTTCCGGTGTCCACGAGGTGGCCGAGGCTGGCGAACTGGTCGCCCGCGCCGAGGTGGCCCACGGTCCGGAACCAGGACCAGGCGGTGCGGTCCGGGTCGATGCCGAGCGGGGCGGCGTAGTTGGCGTCGAAGCGGCGCCGTCCGAAGTGCGGCAGGACGAACCAGTCGATGGCGTCGAGCTCGGTCTCCGCGTCCTTGAGCGCCCGCTGGAGCGCCTCGCGCTGACCGGCGGCGCTGCGGGTGACCGTCTCGCTCATGCTCGCGGTGGCGAGGAACCCCTTCTGGCAGGCCTTCACGTCCAGCGGGGTGCGCAGCGTGAAGGGCGCGGGGCCGAACGGGTCGGTGCCGCGGTGCATGCCCTCGAGCTCCGGGTCGGAGACCGTGCTCAGGCTGACCAGCCGGGCGTAGCCGTCCTGGTTGGAGAGCACCAGGGCGGCGGCGCCGTCCCCGAACACGGTGCCGGGGTCGCTGAACCAGCGGTCGATGCCCGGCGCGCAGAACCGGTCGGCGGCGGCGGTCAGCACGGCCGAGGGGCCGTGGGCCGCGGTGAGATGGGTGGCGGCCAGTTCGAGGGCGGCCATCCCGCCGTTGGACATCTGCCGGATCTCGACGGCGGGGCAGCTGTTGCCGAGGGCGACCCGCTGTACGTAGGAGGCGGGCGGCCACATGTCGTGGCCCTGGTAGTAGACGTTGGCGTACAGCAGCAGCTCGATGTCGCCGGGAGCGAGACCGGAGCGCTCCAGGGCCTGGCGGGCGGCGTGCGCGGCCATTTCGGGGGCCGCCTCGTCGGCGGAGACCGTGGCCGAGACGAAGTCGGTGCGCGCCACCTGCTCGGTGCGGCACTGGCCGAGGGCGGCCGCGTCGGCCACGGTCAGCGCGGGCGGCAGCCGGCTTCCGTTGCCGGCGACGTACACGTCGTCGTACTTCATGCGAGCCTTTCGCTGTGGGTCGGGTCCCGGCGGCGGGACGATGGTGGCCGTCGGCCCTGGAGCCTCGGTGGGGTCGGAATGGAGCCGTCCGGCTCTGCGTCCGGCTCCGCTGTGCAGGGCAGGGGGGATCAGGCGGGTCGGGGGCGTGCGGGCCGTTGCGGGAGCCGGGATCCGGCGACCGCGTCGGCCGGGAAGCAGGCGGCGAGCCGCTCCAGGTGAGCGGGGCCGAGCCGCTCGGCGGCGGCCGCGATGTTCTCCAGGAGGTGGGCGCGGCGCACGGTGCCGGGGATCGGGACGACGTCCGTGCCCTGGCCGAGCACCCAGGCGAGCGCGATCCGGTCGAGCGGGACGCCCGCGTCGGCGGCGACCGCGGCGGCCTCGGCGAGCAGGGTCCGGTTGTGCCGGGCGTTGGCCGGTTCGAAGCGCGGGTGGTTGCGCCGGTAGTCGTCCGCCGCGAGTCCGTCGGCGGCCAGCGTGCCGGTGAGGAAGCCGCGCCCGAGCGGGCTGCAGGCCACCAGGCCCACGCCGAGCTCCCGGGCCGTCGGCAGCACCTCGTCCTCCACGTCGCGCGACCACAGCGAGTACTCGGTGGCGACCGCCGCGACCGGGTGGACCGCGTGGGCCCGGCGCAGTACGTCCGCGGAGACCTCGGACAGGCCGATGTGGCCGATCTTCCCCTCGGCCACCAGCTCCGCGAGACCGCCGACGCTCTCCTCCACCGGCACCGCCGGGTCCACCCTGGCCAGGTAGTACAGGTCGATGCGGTCGGTGCCGAGCCGTCGCAGCGAGGCCTCGCAGGCCCGGCGCAGGAACCGGGGCGAACCGTCGAACGCGGTGGGCCGTCCGGGACCGGAGAAGACCGCGCCGCCGCGGGTGGCGAGCACGGCCTCGTCGCGCCGTCCGGCCAGGGCGCGCCCGAGGAGCCGCTCCACGCTGCCGCCGCCGTAGAAGTCGGCGGTGTCGAGGAACGTGACACCGCGGTCGACGACCTCCCGCACGAGATCGAGCGCGGCGGCTTCCTCGATGCCGCCGTAGCCGCCCGTCAGGCCCAGACAGCCCCAGCCGATGGCGGAGACGAGGGGGCCGCCGGTGCCCAGCTGCTTGCGTTCCATGGCGTCCTTCCGTAGGGGCCCGCTTCCGTGGGGGCCCAGCCTGACGGGACCGGCTAGAGGTCCGGTCGACCCTCAACTGCCCTGGTCCCGGCCGTCCTTACGGCGTCCAGTGCGCCTCCAGTGACCTTGGATCCGGGGTTGCGAACGTGCGACGCGGTGGCAAGCCGCCACCCGACCCCTGATCGAGAGGACTGGCCGTGTCGAAGCCGGAACCCCAAGTCGTCGAGCGGAGCGTCGAGGTCCAGGCGCCCGCGGAGGTCGTGTTCGATCTCGTCGTCGATGTCGAGCGCTGGCCCCAACTGCTCGGTTCGGTGGCCCATGTGGAGCGCACGGCGCGCGGTGACGCCGCCGACGAGGCGCGGATCTGGGCGGTGCGCGGCACCGACCAGGTGGCAGCCTGGACCTCGCACCGCACGCTGGACCACGAAGGCCTGCGGATCGCGTTCCGCAACGACCCGCCCGCGGGCCCCGCCACCGAGTCCGGCGGCGAGTGGCAGGTGGTGGAGCGGGCGGACGGCACCAGCGTGCTGACGGTGCGTCATGTCTTCACACCGGCGGCCGACATGCCCGCCCCCGCCGTCGAGGCGATGGCCGCGGGCATCGACCGGCACTGCGAAGTGCAGCTCGGCGAGCTCAGGTACGCGGCGGAGTGCCGCGAGGAGCTTGCGGAGCTCACGATCTCCTTCGAGGACCCGCTGTTCATCGGAGGCACCGCCGAGGACTCGTACGCCCTGCTCTACCGCGCCCGCGAGTGGCCGGAGCGCTTCCCGCACGTCACCCGGATCGACATGACCGAGGACGTGCCCGGCATCCAGTTCTTCGACATGGACACCCTCAGCCCCGACGGGCGTGCGCACACCACCCGTTCGGTGCGCGTCTGCACCCCGTACAACAAGATCGTCTACAAGCAGATCAGCCTGGCCCCGCTGCTCACCGCCCACACCGGGCACTGGCTGTTCACCGAGACGCCCGAGGGCGTCGTCGCGAGCGCCCGTCACACGGCCACCATCAACCCGGCCGCGCTCGACCTGCTCGCCCCGGGGGCCACCGTGCAGGACGCCCGCCGCTATCTGCGCAAGGCGCTCAGCGCCAACAGCGTGGCCAACCTCCGGGCCGCCAAGGAGTACGCGGAGGAGCGCTACGAGCGCCGCGCGCAGGAGCGTACGCATGCCTGACGGCGCGAAGGCCGAGCAGGGCGCGGCGACCGGGCAGGGTGCGACGGCTGAGCAGGGCGCGACGGCCGAACGCGTCGCGTCGACCGGGCAGGGCGCGACGGCCGAGCACGTTGCGACGGCCGACCGCTGGCGGCGGCCCCTGGAGCTGCCCCGGCTTCCGCTGGGTGACCTGCCGCGGCGGGCCGCCGGGCGCTGGCCCGACCGGGTGGCGCTGCGCCGCGGCCAACAGGCCTGGACCTTCGCGGAGTTGGAGGCACGGACGGCCCGTTGCGCGGCGGCCGTGGCCGGTGCGGCCGGGCCCGGCGCGGTGATCGGCGTGGCCACCGTCCTCGATCCGGTCTTCGCCCCCCTCTACTACGGCGTGGCCCGCGGCGGCGGTACGGCCGTGACGCTCAATCCGCTCGTCGGCGGCGAGGCGCTGTGCCACGTCCTCGCCGCGTCCGGCGCCCGGCTCGCCTTCCTCACCCGGGAGATGGCCGAGAAGATCGCGCCGCTGCGGGACCGGCTGCCGGACCTGGCGACCGTGGTCGTGCTCGACGGGGAGGCCGCCCCGCCCGAAGGGACGCTCGCCCTCGACACGCTGCTCGACGAGGCGACGCAGGCATCGGCCGCGTCGGGCGCGTCTGGTGCGTCGGCGGTCTCCGGCGCCTCCGGCGCCGGGGTGCCCGACCTGGACGCGACGGCCTGTCTGCACTTCACCAGCGGGACCACCGGAGCCCCCCGGGCCGTCCGCCTCAGCCACCGCGGCCTCACCGCGAACGCCGCGCAGACGGCGCAGGGGCAGGGGCTCGACGACACCTGTGTCACCCTCAACCAGCTGCCGCTGTTCCACATCATGCATCTCAACTCGGCGGTGTGGGCCGGTGCCACCCAGGTGCTCTGCCCGGACGGCGACCCCGCGGCCGCCGTCGCCGCGGCCGACGAGCACGGCGCGACCCACTGGTTCAGCATCCCCGTGCGGCTGGCCAGGATGGCGGCCGATCCCGGCCTCGCGAGGCTGAAGCCCCGGACGGTGCGCGGCATCTTCTGCGGCGGCTCGGCGCTGCCGCCCGGTCCCGCGCGCGTCCTCGCCGAGCACTTCGGCTTCCCGGTGGTGCAGGGGTACGGCCTCGCCGAGGCGTCCCCGACCGTCACCCTGGACCTGCCCGAGCGCCCCAGGCCCGGCTCCTGCGGCCCCCCGGTCGCGGGCACCGAGGTGCGGGTGGTGGACATCGAGACCCGGCGGGTGCTCGGCGCCGGAGCGCGCGGCGAGATCCAGATCAGGGGACCGCAGCTGATGTCCGGGTACCAAGGGCCGGACGGGGGCGCGGAGTTCGAGGCGGACGGCTGGTTCTCCACCCGCGACGTCGGCCATCTGGACGGGGACGGCTACCTGTTCGTCGCCGACCGGCTCGGCGACGTCTTCAAGTGCGACAACGAGATCGTCGCGCCCGCCGAGGTGGAGGGCGTACTGGCCCGGCACCCCGCCGTCCGCGACTGCGTGGTCTTCGGCCACCCCGACGAGTTCAGCGGCGCCGTCACGCACGCCCTCGTGGTGCTCGCCGGGGACGTCGAACCCGCCGACGTGGCCGAGGCCGTCAACCGCCACCTGGCGCCGTTCCAGCGGATCCGCTACATCGACGCGGTCACGGCCGTGCCGCGCGGCCCCGGCGGCAAGGTCCAGCGCCGCCGACTGCGCAGGGACACGCTCGGCGTCTGAGAAGCCCCTGCGAAAACCCGCGGAAGCAACCGCGGAAGACCCACGGAAGACCCACGGAAGAAACCAAGGAAAGAGGAAAAGAAATGGCCACGCTCATCAACGAACTCAAGGTCATCGGCTCCACCGAGGACTTCGAGCGCATCACCGCAGGCATCACCGAGTACATGCGCGAACAGCCCGGCTACATCGGCCACAAGATGCTCCGCTCGCTGCGCCGCCCCAACGTCTTCGTCGAGATCGCGGAGTGGGAGAAGCCCGAGGACCACGTCCGCGCCGTCACCAGCGAGGGCTTCCGCAGCCGCGTCCAGGCGCTGGCCGGCGTCATCGAGAAGCCGTCCCCCGACCTGTACGAGCTGCTCCACGACAGCGAGGCCCCCGCGGCCTGAACCCCGGGCGGCGGTCAGTACGAGAGGAAGGCGTGAGAACACGTGCAGGAAACCGTTGAAGTCCTTGTTGTCGGCGCCGGCCCGGTCGGTCTCACCGCCGCCTACGAACTCACCAGGCGAGGCGTCAGGGTGCGGCTGGTGGACGGGGCCGACGGCCCGGCCACCACCAGCCGGGCCATCGCCACCCATCCACGGACCTTGGAGACGTACGACCAGATCGGCGTGCTCGACGAGATGCTCGCCCGGTCGCGGCGGATCACCGCGTTCACCGTGTTCCAGAACGGGCGGCGCCTCGCCCGGCTCGACGCCGACTACGGCGCCAGCCCCACCCGCTTCCCCTTCACCGTCACCATCGACCAGGTCACCACCGAGGAGGTGCTGCGCACCGCGCTCGCCGGGCTCGGCGTGACCCCCGAGTGGGGCGTGCGCCTGGAGACCTTCAGCCGCCGTGCGGAGGGCGTCACCGCCACCCTGCGGCACGCCGACGGCACCGCGGAGAGCGTGGACGTGCCGTGGCTGGTCGGCGCCGACGGCGGCCACAGCACCGTACGCAAGGTGCTCGGGCTGCCGCTGATCGGCGAGTCCAACGAGACCTGGCTGCTCGCCGACGCCACCGTCGAGACCGAACTGCCGCCCAACAGCATCTACTTGATCCGTGCCGAGGGCGGCACCCTGATGATGGCGCCGATGCCCGGCGAGAACCGCTGGCGGATGCTCGACACCGTCGACGTCGACTACGACGGGGACGGCGAGGCGGTCGCCGCCCGCTTCGCCCGCAAGCTCAGCGCGGGCGTCGGTCACCCGGTGCGGGTCGCACGCCCCGGCTGGGTCTCCGTCTTCACCGCCCAGCAGCGGATGGTGCCGTCCATGCGGCTCGGCCGGGTCCTCGTGGCCGGTGACGCCGCGCACGTGCACAGCCCCGCCTCCGGCCAGGGCATGAACACCGGCATCCAGGAGGCGTACAACCTGGCCTGGAAGCTCGCGATGGTGCTGCGCGGCCAGGCCGCCGACGCCCTCCTGGACACCTACGGCACCGAGCGGGTGCCGATCGGCCGTGCCCTGCTCGGCTCCACCAAGCGCGCCACCCAGCTGGTCGCCCTGAAGAACGCGCTGGCCGGCCTCGCGCTGCCGGTGGTCTTCGGCCTCGTACGCCGTATCGCGCCGCTGCGCGTCAAGATGCAGCGCACCGCGCTCGGCCGGGTCTCCGGCCTGAACGTCGGCTATCCCGAGAGCCCGCTGACCGCCACGGCCGGTGCCGCCGGTGCCGCCCGTGCCGCCCGTGCCGCCGAGGCGGCCCCGCGCGGCCCGCGCCCCGGTGAACGGATCTGTCAGGTCATGCCCGAACGGGCCGCCGCCACCGGCTGGCGTGCGCTCTTCGACGAACTGCGCGATGTGCGCTGGACCCTGCTCGTCCACGAAGGGGGCCAGGCCGCCGCGCGGGCCGCCCGCGAGGCCGCCGCGGCGTACGGCCCCTTCCTCTCGGTCCGCACCGTCGGCGCGGCGGGTCCCGACGAGGGCACGAAGCCGCTCGCCGACCCCGACCGCGTCCTGCGCGACGACCTCGCCACCGTGCCCGGCGGCTGGCTCCTCGTCCGCCCCGACGGCTATGTCGCCGCCCGCGGCACGGCCCTGACGGAGCGGGCGCTGGCGGCGGCGTTCGCGCCGGTGCTCGGGGACCGGGTGCGCGAAGCGGTTCCGGCCGCCACCGCCGATTCGTGACCGGCCCCGCCGCGCGGGCGCGGGCCCGGGGCACGGGCCCAGAACTTCCGGAGGAACTGTGAACGCCACGAATGCCATAGACGTGAACGCCGTGGACACCACGAACGCCACAGACGCCACGAACGCCACAGACACCAAGAGCACGGAGAGCACCGAGAGCACCTTGAACGCTGCGAACGCCGCGCACACCGTGAATGCCCCGACTGAGGCCTCGACGCTGGGACTTGACGGGCGAGTCGCCCTGATCAGTGGTGCCTCCCGAGGGCTCGGCCTGGCCATCGCCAGGAAGCTGTGCGCCTCGGGGTGCGACGTGTACCTCAACTACGCCACCAGCGACGCCGACGCCCAGGACGCCGTCGCGTCGCTGCGCGGCCTGAAGGGCACCGCCACCGCGGTGAAGGGCGACATCACCCTGCCCGGCACGCTGCCGGAGATCCTCGCGCGGATCCGCGCCCGCCACGGCCGCCTCGACGTCTTCGTGCACAACGCCGCCTCCTTCCACCCGATGCGCACCCTCGCCGCCTCGGTGCCCGACGTCCACCGGGACGTCGCCGCCGCGCTCGACCCCCTGCTGCACGGGGCCGCGCCACTGGCCGAGGCGATGGCCGGCGGGGCGGGCCGTGTGGTGGCGGTCTCCAGCCTCGGCGCCCGCGCGGTGGTCCCGCAGTACCTGGGCCTCGGCCTCGCCAAGGCCGCGCTGGAGAGCCTCGTCCGCTACCTCGCGGCCGAGCTCGCCGGACAGGGCATCGCGGTGAACGCCGTGTCCACCGCCAAGCTCGACAAGGGCGGCCCCGGCGGGATCAACCCGGAGGCGGCCAGGGCCCTGGCCGCGAGGACCCCGGCCGGACGGCTGACCAGGCCCGAGGACGTCGCCGACGCCGTCGCCCTGCTCTGCACCGACGAGGCGGCCTGGATCCACGGCCAGGTGATCGCGGTGGACGGCGGCTCGCGGCTCCGTGCCTGAGCGCTCCGCCGGAAGGCCGGTGCCCCGTCCGAGGGCCCGGTTCGACAACGTGAAGGACGACAAGTGAGCGACATCGAGACGGACATCTGCGTCGTCGGGGGCGGCCCGGCGGGTCTCACCCTGGCGCTGCTCCTGCTCAGATCGGGCGTCCGCGTGACGGTCGTGGAGAAGAGCCGCAGCCTGGACCGCGAGTACCGCGGCGAGATCCTCCAGCCCGGCGGCCTCGCCCTCCTCGACCGCCTCGGCGTGCTGGCCGGGGCCAGGGAGCGGGGCGCCTACGAGCTGAGCCGGTTCCGCCTGACGGAGCGCCGACGGGTCCTGATGGACTTCGACTACGGGCGGCTGCCCGCCCCGTACGACCACCTCCTCAGCCTGCCCCAGCGCCATCTCCTCGAGGAACTCCTCGACTCCTGCGGGAAGTTCGACGGATTCCGCTACCTGCCGGGCCAGGGGCTCTCGGAACTGGTACGGGACGGCGGCGCCGTGCGCGGCGTCACCACGACCGGCCGCGACGCGGGCCACTCGGTCGAGGCGCTCTGCGTGGTCGGCGCCGACGGACGCTACTCCAAGACTCGGGCGCTCGCCGGCATCACCAACCAGCGGCACGACGTGTTCGACATGGACGTGCTCTGGTTCAAGCTGCCGATGTCCGAGCAGCCCTCCGGCGTGGTGCGCATCCACCGCGGCGAGGGCGGCCCGGTCATCGCGTACGACTCCTTCCCCGGCAGCATCCAGGCGGGCTGGACCCTGCCGCACCGCAGCTACCGGGAGATCTCCGGGCGCGGCATCGACTACGTACGGGAGGCCGCGGCGCGGTCGCTGCCGGAGTACGCGGACCGGATCCGGGAGCACGTCGGGGTGCTCACCGACCTGACCCTGCTCGACGTCTTCGCGGCCCGCGCCGAGCGGTGGGCGCTCGACGGCCTCGTGCTCATCGGGGACGCCGCCCACACCCACAGCCCGCTGGGCGCCCAGGGCATCAACCTCGCCGTCCAGGACGCCGCCGTGCTGCACCCGGTGCTCCTCGACGCGGTGCGCAGACGCACCGCCACGGCGGAGGTGCTCGGCGCGTACGAGAAGGCGCGGTCCGCCGACATCGACGCGGTCATGCGGCTCCAGGTCATGCAGAGCAAGGGCATGTTCGCCACCGGCAAGGTGGCGGCCGCGGTGCGCCCGCGCATCGCCAAGGTGGTCGGCCGCACGCCGCTCGGCCGCCGCGTCACCCGCCGCATCGCCTTCGGCAACCCCGACATCCGGGTGCGCGACGACCTCTTCACCGCTGCCCCGAAGCCCGTTGCCGCCCCGAAGCCCGTTCAAGAACAGCACAAGACCTGCAACTCCTAGGAGGAGAACGTGCGTTACATCGACCTCTCGACCCCCATCGACGCCTCGCAGTGGGAGCCGGAGCCGGTCACCCACGAGATCGTCACGCCGGCCGAGGGTGCCGCTCACATGGCCAAGGAGATGCGCGAGAACTTCGGCATCGATTTCGACCCGGCGGACCTGCCCGACGGCGAGCTGCTCTCCATCGACAATCTGACGCTCAACAGCCACACCGGCACGCACATCGACGCCCCCGCGCACTACGGCACGCGCGCCGACTACGCCGCCGACGGCCGGCCCCGCACCATCGACGAGATGCCGCTGGACTGGTTCTTCCGCCCGGCCTTCGTCCTCGACCTCACCGGCGCGGGCGTCGGCACGGTCGACGCGGAGTTCGTCGAGAAGGAGCTGGCGCGGATCGGCTACGAGCCGCAGCCGTACGACATCGCGCTGATCAACAGCGGTGCCTGGCGCAACGCGGGAACCATGGCGTACTTCACCGACTTCGTCGGGCTCGACGCCTCGGCCACCAACCTGCTGCTCGACTACGGCATCAAGGTCATCGGCACCGACGCCTTCAGCCTCGACGCCCCCTTCGGCCACATCCTCAACACGTACGCGCAGACCAAGGACAAGAGCGTCCTGTGGCCGGCCCACTTCGCGGGCAGGGAGCGCGAGTACTGCCAGATCGAGCGGCTGACCAACCTCGACGCGCTGCCGAAGCCGTACGGCTTCCACGTCTCGGCCTTCCCCGTCAAGATCACCGGCGCGGGCGCGGGCTGGTCGCGCGCCGTGGCCGTCGTGGAGGAGTGAGCCGGGGACTGCAGAGGGCGGTGCCGGTCCGCCGACCGGCACCGCCCTCTGGCGTACGGGGCCCGCGCGGCACCGCACGAACGCTCCGTACGCCCCGATGCCATGAACCAGATCATCCGCCCGACCGTATGCCCGACCACCTGCCAAGGAGCGACCGCATGACCACCGAAACCGCCACCACTGCCACCACTGCCACCGCCGCGCCCCGCACGCAGCCCGACCGCGCCGCCTTCGCGCAGCTCTACGCCGAGGTGCAGCAGTTCTACGCCCACCACTTCCACCTGCTCGATGCGGGCCTCGCCGAGGAGTGGGCCCAGACCTTCACCGAGGACGGCTTCTTCCACCCCGAGACGCTCCCCGAGCCGGTCCGGGGCCGCGCCGCCCTGACCGAGGGCGTCCGCCGTACCCACCAGGACCTCGTCGCGGCGGGGGAGCAGCGGCGGCACTGGCACGGCATGGTGTCCGTGGTGCCGAGGGACGGCGCCGAGGTGCTCGACGTACGGTGCTACGCGCTGATCTTCGCCACGCCGAAGGGGGGACCCTCGGGGCTGCGTCTCGCCTGCGTCTGCGAGGACGTGCTCGTCCGGGTCGGCGACGCCTGGCAGGTCAAGGAGCGCAAGGTCACCCGCGACGACAGGCCCGGCACGCCGCCGTCCGTCTGACCCCGTCCTGACCTCGTCCTGACTCCGTTCTGACCTCGGCGCGGACGCCGAAGCCCCCGCGCCCTCCGGAGAACCGGAGGGCGCGGGGGCTTCGTGGTGTGAGGGGCGGGAGGTGAAGCGGCCGGGTCAGCCGGTCACCCGGCGCTTGAAGTTGCGCAGCGCCAGACCGCCGAGGAGGACGGTGCCGCCCACCTCCGCGAGGAGGATGGCCCAGATCGGCATGTGCCCGACCTCCGGCGTCAGCGAGGCGCGCAGCCCCTCGCCCATGTAGACGACCGGGTTGAGCAGGGTCAGGTACTTCAGCCAGGTCACGCTCTCCAGGGCCGACCAGGGGAAGTAGACGCAGCCGAGCACGGTCAGCGGCGTGATGACCGCGGCGAACAGGTGCTGCACCTTCTGTACGTCGAAGACGGTGCCGAGCAGCAGCCCGGTGCACGCGGCCAGCAGGCAGGCCAGCAGCAGAGTGACCACGAACAGCGGCCAGTTGTGGACCCGCACCTCGGGCGCCTGCCCGTCGGCGTGCACCAGCAGGACCACGGGGAAGACCACCAGACCCGCGAGGAGCGCCTGGAACGCCGCGGAGACGATCTTCTGCAGCCCGATCACCCACAGCGGCACCGGAGCCAGCGCCCGGTCCTCCATCTGCTTGGTGTACGTGAGTTCCATGAGCAGCGGGATCATCACCGCGGTGATGGCCTGCACCGCGATGGTGATGGCGATCAGGCCGGGGACGAGCACCGTGGTGAACTTCGGCGCTCCCGGTGCGCCGCCGCCGAAGCCGCCGCCCATGCCGATCTTCGGGAGGACGTAGGCGAAGCCGAACGTGAAGGCCAGCGGCTGCATGACGGCGCGCAGCACGAGCGAGCCCAACTGGCGCCGGGTCACCCGGACATCGCGGCTCAGCAGCGCCATGAAGGTGTGCAGTCCGGTGGCGAACCGCCCCGATCGGGGCGGCGAAGCGAAGGTCGTGGTCATTCCCGGTACTCCCGTCCGGTGAGGTTGAGGAAGGCGGTCTCCAGGCTGGGCGGCAGCGTGGCGGCGTTGCGGACCGCGAGGCCGTGGTCCAGGCCCGCCGCGATCAGCTCGCCGAGCAGCCCGTCCGCCGGGGCCGCGGCGTGCACCCTGAGTTCGGCCCCGTCCGTCTCGACGCGGCGTACGCCGTCGAGCTTGGCCGCGCTCTCGCGCGCGGGCCCGGCCGGACCGTCGAAGGTCACCGTGATGACGCTGTCCGCACCGGCCGACGCCTTGATGCCGTCGACGGTGTCGCAGGCGAGCACCTTGCCGTGGTCGACGACGGCGACCCGGTCGCAGAGCTCCTCGGCCTCTTCGAGGTAGTGCGTGGTGAGCAGAATGGTCTGCCCCGCGGCGTTGAGCCCCCGCAGCAGCTCCCAGAGCCTGCGCCGGGCCTGCGGGTCGATCGCGGCCGTCGGCTCGTCCAGGAAGAGCACGTCCGGCCGGTGCATCAGTGCCCGGCAGACCATGGCCCGCTTGGACTGGCCGCCGGAGACGTGGTCGTCGAGGCGGCCGGCCACGTCGGCGAGCCCGAACTCCTCGAAGAGCTCCATGGCGCGGCGGCGCGACTCCTTGCCGCTCATGCCGAAGAAGCGGCCGCGGAACTCCAGGTTCTCCAGGAGGTTGACGGCCCGGTCCATGGTGTTGGCCTGGGTCACCACACCGATCCGTTGCCGTACGTCGACGGGGTTCTTCGCGACGTCGAAGCCGGCGACGGACGCGCTGCCCCCGGTGGGGACGATCCGGGTGGTGAGCATGCCCATGGTGGTGGACTTGCCGGCCCCGTTGGGCCCGAGCAGCCCGAAGAACTCGCCGGGCCGCACCTCCAGGTCCAGTCCGTCGACGGCGG
Organism: Streptomyces sp. NPDC025651; assembly: GCF_055558735.1. Classification (NCBI taxonomy): domain Bacteria; kingdom Bacillati; phylum Actinomycetota; class Actinomycetes; order Kitasatosporales; family Streptomycetaceae; genus Streptomyces; species Streptomyces sp. NPDC025651. The sequence goes on along the minus strand of NZ_JBVHLZ010000014.1, from coordinate 88,761 downwards.
GCACGGGGCCGTTCCCGCCGGTGTAGGTCTTGCGTAGTGCGGTCGTGCGGATGGCGGCATCGGTCATGGCCGGCGTTCTCCTTCGGAAGCGGTCGGATCCGGCACCTGCCGCGCGGGGCGACCGGGCCGCGCGGCCCGGCCGGTCCCCGTCGCGGCACCCGGTGAACATGGCGGGCCGGAGTGGAGACCCGCTCCAGCAGGGCTGGAGACCCGGTGTCCCCGCCGCCGCACGGCATCCGCGCGGGGCCGCCTCCAGGGGAGTTCGACACAGGATCGAGGCCGCGTCGGCAGGATCCGCCGCACCGCGGGAACCGCCCGCCGGTAACGGAGAGGGCTTGAGGATGCGAGTGCTGTTCGTGGTGTCGGACTGGTCCGCCCACTACGCGCCGATGATCCCGCTGGGCTGGGCGCTCCAGGCGGCCGGCCACGACGTACGGGTCGTCTGCACCCCGGCCCAGGCCGGTCCGGTGAGCGACGCCGGGCTGACCCCGGTGCCGCTGATGGGCGGGCCCGACATGGTCACCCAGACCCGGTTGCTCTACTTCTGGCAGGCCAAGGCAGGGGACCGGCCCTACCCGGGCCTTCCGCTGCACCCGGACACCGGCGAGGAACTCGGCTCCCTCGACGACTTCGACTTCGGCGACTGGATGAAGGCCAACAAGCGGGAGATCGCGACCGCGGTCAAGGGCAACTTCGAGGGCACGGTGGACTTCGCCCGCTTCTGGGGCGCCGATCTGGTCGTCCACGATCCGCTCGCCATCGAGGGCCTGCTCGCCGCCAAGGTCGTCGGGGCGCCCGCCGTGCTGCACGCGTGGGGCCCGGTCGGCACCGACGAGGAGGACCCCGCGCTGCGGCTCATGCCGCCGGACCCGGCCGGGTTCTTCCCCCGGCACGGCGTCGGCGAGCTCGGCCCGCACCTGGTCGACCACGTGGTCGATCCCTGTCCGGACGGCCTGCGGCCGCCCACCTCGGCCGACCGGCTGCCGGTGCGCTACGTCCCGTACAACGGGCCGGGGGAGATGCCCGACTGGGTCCTGGAGCCGCCCGCCCGGCCCAGGGTCTGCGTCATCTGGGGTAGTTCGCTGACCCGGATGTTCGGCCCGCGGTCCTTCGTCGTACCCGAAGTGGTCCGCGCGCTGGGCGGACTGGACGTCGACGTGGTCCTGACCGGCACGCCCGAGGACACCGCCGCGCTGGGCGAACTGCCCGCGAACACCCGGGTCTTCGCGCGCCTGCCGCTCAGGTTCCTGCTGCCCGGCAGCTCCGCCGTGGTGCACCACGGCGGAGCCGGCTGCACCATGACCGCGGTGGCCGCGGGAGTGCCGCAGCTCGCCCTGACGTTCGCGGCGGAACAGCAGGCCAACGGGGTCAGGGTGGCCGCCGCCGGGGCGGGCCTGCAGCTGCGCGGCGACCTGGCCGACGCCGACCGGATCCGCGCCTCGGTGCGGCGGCTCCTGGACGAGCCCTCCTTCCGCGCGGCCGCCGGCCGGCTGCGCGAACAGAACCTGGCGCGGCCCACCCCGGCCCAACTCGTCCGCACCCTGGAGCGGTTGGCGACAGGGCCGACCGCGGCGGCCGCCGTCCCGCGGCCCGCCACCGGCCGCGAGGTCTGACGGCCGCGAGGTCTGACGGCCGCGAGGTCTGACGGCCGCGAGGTCTGACGGCCGCGAGGTCTGACGGCCGCGAGGCCGCCGCGGCACCGGAGCGGTGCCGCGCACTCATGTGAAAGGCGCTGGAGAACCCCATGCGTGTGCTGTTCACAGTCTCCGACTGGCCGGCCCACTACTTTCCGATGGTGCCCCTCGGCTGGGCACTGCAGGCGGCGGGCCACGAGGTCCGGGTGGTCTGCGCACCGTCCCAGGCCCGCGCCGTCGGCCATGCCGGGCTGACCCCGGTCCCCGTCCTCGGCGACCTCGACATGGTCTTCCTCGCCCGGTTCAAGAACCTGAGCGACATCGAGGCCGGCACCTGGCGCTACCCCGAACTGCCCGGACTCCACCCCGACACCGGGGACGAGCTCGACTCGCTCGACGGCTTCGACTTCGACGGGTACGCCCTGGAGTGCCGGCGCAGGATCGCCGGGGAGACGGCCACCGGAGTGCGGGGCGTCCTGGACTTCGCCCGCGCCTGGCGGCCCGACCTGGTCGTCCACGACCGGCTGAGCATGGAGGGCGTGCTGGCCGCCCGCGCCCTCGGCGTCCCGCACGTCGCCCACCTGTGGGGCCCGGTCGGCACCGACGAGAGCGACCCCGAACTGCACCCGCTGCCCGTCGACTACACCCGTGCCTTCCCCCGCAACGGACTGCCCGAGATGGGTCCCGAGCTCATCGAGTACGTCATCGACCCCTGCCCGCCGAGCCTGGCGCCGCCCACCGGCGCGACCCGGCTTCCGGTGCGCTACGTCCCGTACAACGGGCCCGGCGCGATGGCGCCCTGGGCGCTGGAGAAGCCGGAGCGGCCCCGGGTGTGCGTCATGTGGAGCAACTCGGTGAGCAGTTCGTACGGCCAGGGCTCCTACCTGGTGCCCCGGGTGGTCCGGGCACTGGCCGGCGTCGACGCCGAACTCGTGCTTCCCGTGCACCCCGACGACGTGGCCGGGCTGGGTGAACTGCCGGGCAACGTAAGGGTCGTCGAGCAGTTCCCGCTGCACCTGCTGCTGCCGACCTGCGCCGCCATCGTGCACCACGGCGGCGCGGGCTCGGTGATGACCGCCCTCGCCGCGGGGGTGCCGCAGCTGGCCCTCACCTTCGGCCCCGAACAGGACGCGGACGGCGCGCGGCTCGCGGCGACCGGGGCCGGGCTGCACCTCACCGGCGACCGCGCCGACGAGGCGGCGATCCGCGGGGCGCTCACCCGGCTCCTGACCGACCCGGCCCACCGGGCGGCCGCCGCGCGGCTGCGGGAGGAGAACGAACTGCGTCCGGTGCCGGGGGAGTTGGTGGACCGTCTCGAACGGATCGCCCATACGGGAGACGGGGCCGCCGAGGGGCCGCGCAGGGGGAGTGCGCCGAGGTGAACCGAGACAGCACGGCGCCGCGCGCGCTGGTCCTGGGCGGCGGGGGGTTCGTGGGGCGGCACGTCTGCGCCGCCTTCACCGCGGCCGGCTACCAGGTGGTGACGGTCTCCAGGCGCCCGCGGCCGCACACGCCGGGCCTCCTGGGCGTCTCCCTGGACCTGCTGGCCGCCGAGCCGCGGGAGATCGCCGGACTGCTGGGGGCCGTCGCCCCCGCCGTGGTGGTGAACGCCACCGGAGCGGTCTGGGACGTGACCGTGCGGCAGCTCACCGACGTCAACGTGCGGCTGGTGGAGCGGCTCGCGGGGCCGCTCGGCGCGCTGCCCGCGCGTCCTCGCCTCGTCCACCTCGGGTCCGTGCACGAGTACGGGGCGGTGCCGCACGGCGCCGCCATCGACGAGCACGTGCCGGAGTGCCCGTCCACCTCCTACGGGCGCACCAAACTCCAGGGCAGCAGGGTGGTGCTCGACGCCACCGCGGCCGGGCTGCTCGACGCGGTGGTGCTGCGGATCTCCAACGTGGTGGGGCCGGGAACGCCCCGCGGCAGCCTTCTCGGCCGGGTGGCCGGGCAGTTGGCGGACGCCGCCGAGCGGGGGGAGCCCGCGTTGCTGCGGCTCGCTCCGCTGCGCGCCAGACGGGACTTCGTCGACGTGGGCGACGTCACCGACGCGGTGGTGGCGGCGGCCCGGCGGCCGGTGTCCGGGCGGGTGCTCAACCTGGGGCGCGGCGAGGCCGTCGGCGTGCGGCGGATGGTCGACGGGCTGATCTCGGCCAGCGGCATCGAGGCGCGGGTCGTGGAGGAGGGCGGTCAGGAGGCCCGCAGCGAGGGCGTGGAGTGGCAGCAGGTCGACTGCGCCGCGGCACGCGCCGCCCTCGGCTGGGCCCCCAGGCGGCGCCTGGAGGACTCGCTGCGCGCGCTCTGGGAGGAGACGCGGGAGCACTGCCGGGCGTCGAGGGCTTCTTGAGCGCGGTGCAGCAGCGTGTGGGACGAGCGGGCGCCGGAGGACGGTGCCGGCGGCTCCCTGGTTCGGCGCGGAACGAAGCAGGTAGGCGGAGGGCCGTTCGGCCCGTATGCGCGCGGGAGGCGATGCAGGTGAGCGACGCAAGAGCGTTGCTGCTCGAGCAGGTTCGCAAGTACCACAGGCAGGCGGCGGAGCCGGAGCGGTTCGAGCCCGGCGTCACCCCGCTGCTGCCCGCGGGGGCGGTGCTCGACGAGAACGACCGGGTGGCGCTCGCGGAGGCCGCGATCGATCTGCGGATCACCTCCGGCTTCCACACCCAGAAGTTCGAACGCGCCCTGGCGAAGGCCCTGGACCTGCGCAAGGCGCACATGACCAACTCCGGCTCCTCGGCGAACCTGTTGGCGATGACCGCGCTGACCTCGGGACACCTGGAGGACCGCAGGCTGCGGCCGGGCGACGAGGTGATCACCGTCGCCGCCGGGTTCCCGACCACGGTCAATCCGATCGTGCAGAACGGCCTGGTGCCGGTCTTCGTCGACATCGAGCTCGGGACGTACAACACGACGGTCGACCGCATCGAGGCGGCGATCGGCCCGAAGACCCGGGCGATCATGGTCGCCCATGCGCTCGGCAACCCCTTCCCGGCCGCCGAGGTGGCCCAACTGGCCCTGGATCACGACCTGTTCCTGATCGAGGACAACTGCGACGCGGTGGGCTCCCGCTACCAGGGGAAGCTGACCGGCACCTTCGGCGACATGAGCACGGTGAGCTTCTACCCGGCCCACCATCTGACGACCGGCGAGGGCGGCTGCGTACTGACGCGCAATCTCGCGCTCGCCCGCATCGTGGAGTCGCTGCGCGACTGGGGCCGCGACTGCTGGTGCGAGCCGGGCGAGGACGACAAGTGCCTCAAGCGGTTCAAGCACCGGATGGGCGATCTGCCGTACGGCTACGACCACAAGTACATTTTCTCGCACATCGGTTACAACCTGAAGGCCACCGACCTGCAGGCCGCCCTCGGGCTCGCCCAGCTGCCCAAGCTGGACGACTTCGGCCGGGCCCGGCGGCACAACTGGCAGCGGCTGCGCGCCGGTCTCGACGGCACGCGGGGCCTCCTGCTGCCGGAGCCCACGCCCGGCAGCGATCCGAGCTGGTTCGGCTTCGCGATCACCGTACGGCCCGACGCCCCGTTCACCCGCAAGGGACTGACGGACTTCCTGGAGTCCCGGCGGATCGGCACGCGGCGGCTGTTCGCGGGGAACCTCACCCGCCACCCGGCCTATGTGGACACCCCGCACCGCGTGGTGGGCGGCCTGCTCAACAGCGACACCGTCACCGAGCACACCTTCTGGATCGGCGTCCATCCGCTGCTCACCGGCGAGATGGTCGATTACATGATCGATTCAGTACGGGATTTCTGCGCGGGCCGCCGCTGAGACCGGGTCACTTCTGAGACCAGGTCACCTCCGAGACCGCGGCACTTCTGAGACCGGGTCACTTCTGAGACCAGGTCACCCCGTACGTGTGCACCGGACCCCCATCGACTCCATGACGAGGCAGGAACCATGAAGTGGGATCAACTATTCGTCGCCGGCCTCGGCACCTGGCTGCCCGAGGCGGTCGACGTCCAGGAGGCCGTCGACGCGGGACGGTACGGCGAGGAACGCCGCGCCGCCCGGGGCTATCGGTCCATCTGCGTCGCCGAGGACGTCGCACCGCCCGACATGGCCGTCCGGGCGGGCCGTTCGGCCATGGAGCACGCCGGTACCGACCCCCGGGACTTCTCCCTCCTGCTGCACAGCAGCCTCTGGTACCAGGGCCTCGACATCTGGCCGACCGCCTCCTACGTGGCGAACGGCACGGTGGGCAGGACCGTGCCCGCCTTCGACGTCCAGCAGCGCTGCAACGGCGGCCTCGGCTCCATCGAACTCGCCGGGGCCCACCTCGCCGCCGGGGTCGGCAGGGGCAGCGCCGCGCTGCTCACGACCGGGGACCGGTTCGCGCCGCCCGAGGTCGACCGCTGGAACATGCACGACTACAACGTGTACGGCGACGGCGGCACCGCCATGGTGCTCTCCACCCGGAGCGGCTTCGCCCGCGTCCTGTCCACCGCCACCGTGGTCGACAACTCCCTGGAAGGAGCCGCCCGGGGCGACGCCCCGCTGCGCACCGCCCCGGTCTCCGGCACCCCCATCGACCTGGTCGCCCGCGCGGCACAGCACGCGGCCGCGAACGACCCCAAGCAGACCGAACTGCGCACCGGGCGCCTCATCAACCAGGCGCGCAACCAGGCGCTCGCGGACTCCAGGACCCACCTGCGCGACCTCGCGCGAGTCGTGATCGGGGCGACCGGGCTCTTCGAGGGCGGCTGGCACTTCCACCATCTGCTGTCCGTCCCCGAGTCGGCCACCACCTGGGAGTACGGACGCACCACCGGGCACATCGGCGCGGGCGACTGGAACGCCGGACTGGCCTGGCTGCTGCGGACCGGGGCCGTCGGGCCCGGCGACCGGGTCATGCTCTTCGGCGGCGGTGCGGGCTACAGCTGCACCGCGGTCGTCCTGGAGATCACCGAAGTGCCGCAGTGGTGAACGGCAGCCCCACGACCGAAGCGGAGGAGACCGCCATGACCGAGCCACTGCGGGCCCCGGGCCAAGGGGCCCTGGCCCAGGAGACCCCGGCCCAGGAGACCTCGGGCCAGAAGGCCGCGGGGACCGGATCCGTGCAGGCGCTGCTCGACCGGGCGGCGGCCCTTTCGCCCGCCGCCCCCGCCGTCCGCGACACCGAAGGCGTCTGGACCTACGCCGAACTGGACGCCGCGTCCGACGCCTGGGCGAACTGGCTCGCCGGACAGGGCGTCCGGCGGGGCGACCGGGTCCTGGCCAGGCTCGGCAACAGCCGGGCCTTCGTCGCCCTGCTCTTCGGAGCGCTGCGCGCGGGCGCGGTGTTCGTCCCGATCGGCACCGCGATGAAGGACTTCCACCTCGCCCGGGTGCTCCAGGACGCCGAGCCCGTCCTCGTGCTGGGGGCGGGCACCGACACCGAGTCGCTGCGGGCACTCACCGACGTGCCGGTCCACGACGTGGCCGGGGTGCGCCTCCAGGCGTACGGGAACGGCGCGCCGACCGGGCCGGGTAACGGCGCGCCGACCGGGCCGGGGACCGGCGGGCGCGCGGACGGCGACGACCTGGCGCTGCTCGTCTACACCTCCGGCAGCACCGCGAGCCCCAAGGGCGTGATGAGCCCGCACCGGGCGGTGCTCTTCGCCACCGCGGCCATCGCGGACCGGCTGCGCTACCGGCCCGACGACGTGGTCCTCAACGCCATCCCGTTCTCCTTCGACTACGGCCTGTACCAGATCTTCCTCACGGTCGCGGCCGGGGCCGAACTGGTGCTCGCCGGCACGGACTCGCACGTCGGCCTGGTGGCCCGGCTGCACGAGGACCGGGTCACCGTCGTCCCCGTGGTGCCCTCGCTGGCCGAGCTGCTGCTGCGCCTCGTCGCCCGTGACCGGCGATCCGCGCCCCCGGTCAGGCTGTTCACCAGTACCGGGGCGGCGCTCTCCCGGGGCGTGCTGCAAGGGCTGCGCAGCGCGTTCCCCTCGGCCGAGGTGGCGCCCATGTACGGCACCACCGAATGCAAGCGGATCACCATCCTGGAACCCGGCGAGGAGGAGGCCCGCCCGCTCTCCGTGGGCCGCGCGCTCGACGGCACGGAAGTCGTCGTCCTGGACGCCGCGGGGCAACCGCTGCCGCCCGGCGAGACCGGTGAGATCGCGGTGCGCGGACCGCATGTGATGGCCGGCTACTGGCGGGCCCCCGAGCTGACCCGCGAACGCTTCCGCACCGACCCCGAGACCGGTCTTCCGCTCCTGCACACCGGTGACTTCGGGCATCTCGACGCGGACGGCTACCTCTACGTCCAGGGGCGCAGGGACGACCTGTTCAAGCGCCGCGGGGTGCGGACGAGCGCCCTGGAGATCGAGGCGGCGGCCCTCGACGTGCCCGGGGTGCGGGCCGCCGCGCTGCTGCCGCCCGCCGGGGGGAAGGACATGCTCCTGGCCGTCGCGGGCGGCCTCTCCGCGGCCGAGGTGCTCACGGGCCTCGCCCAACGACTGGAGCCCGCCAAGGTGCCCACCGTCTGCCACGTCCTGCCGGAACTCCCCCTCACCCCCCACGGCAAGACCGACAAACAGCGCCTGTCCACCCTCCTGGCGGACCGCCCCGCGGCCTGACCCGCCGCGGCCGCCCGCCCGTCAACGCCCTTGGAAAGGAACCCGATCCATGTCAGTCCCCTGGGACGCCCCGTTCGAGACGACCCTGCGCGAAGCGCTGCCCCTGCTGCCCGCCGACGTGCCGCTGGAGGGGGAGACGTGCCTCAGCGACCACGGGCTGGATTCGATGGCCACCATCGACACCCTGCTCCGACTTGAGGAGCACTACCGGGTGACCTTCCCCGACGAGGCCCTCACCTCCGCCACGTTCGCGACCCCCGCCAGCCTGTGGGGCGTGCTGAGCGGCCTTCGGGCCGACGCCGCGTAGCCGACGCCGTCCCCCCTTCCCCCTCTCCCTCTCTCATCTGTTCCTCTGCTCCACCTCTCCACCTCTCCACCTCTCCACCTCTCCACTTCTCCACTTCTCCACCTCTTCTCTTCTCCACGTCTCGACCCGAAAGGCAGTGCCATGGGAAAGCTCGACGGCAGGGTTGCCCTGATCACCGGAGGGGCCAGGGGCCAGGGCGCCGCGGCGGCCCGCGCCTTCGTCGCCGAGGGCGCCGACGTGGTCCTCGCCGATCTCCTCGACGAAGAGGGCCGGCGGCTCGCGGACGAACTCGGCGACGCCGCCGCCTATGTCCACCTCGACGTCCGCGACGCGGACCAGTGGGCCGAGGCCGTCGCGTTCACCCGCGCCACCTTCGGCAAGCTGGACGCCCTCCTCAACAACGCGGGCGTGGTGGACGTCGGCACCGTGGAGGAGATGCCCGCGGCCGACTTCATGAAGGTCGTCGAGGTCAACCAGCTCGGTGTGTTCCTCGGCATGCAGGCCGTGGTGCCGGCCCTGCGCGAGGCGGGCGGGGGGAGCATCGTGAACATCTCCTCCATCGACGGCCTGATCGGCCTCAAGTACCTCTCCGCCTACTGCGCGTCGAAGTTCGCCGTGGTCGGGATGACCAAGGTCGCCGCCATGGAGCTCGGCCCCGAGGGCATCCGCGTCAACGCGGTCTGCCCCGGCGTCATCCGCACCGAGATGACCAAGGACCTGCACGAGATGCAGAACAAGTGGCTGCACAGGACCCTGCCGCTGCGCCGCCTCGGCGAGGCCGACGAGACCGCTTCCGTGGCGCTCTTCCTCACCGCCGACGACTCCTCGTACGTCACCGGCACCGAGGTGGTCGTCGACGGCGGCTGGACCGCCGGCCACCTGACCCCCTGAGGAGCCCACCGTGCGCGTGCTGTTCACCGTGTCGGACTGGCCCGGTCACTACTATCCGCTCGTCCCGCTCGGCTGGGCGCTCCAGGCGGCGGGCCACGAGGTCCGGGTGGTCTGCGCCCCCAGCCAGGCGGGCACGCTGCGCCGCACCGGCCTGACCCCGGTCCCGCTCGTGGAGCCGGGCCTGGAGATGACGGTCCAGTGCAGGCTGCGCAACTTCTGGGACGCCCAGCAGGGCAGTTGGCCCCATCCCGAGCCGCCGCCGCACCCGCTGACGGGCGAACCGCTGGCCCGCCTCGACGACTTCGACTTCGCGGCGTTCCGCGCGGCCAACCGTCCCCGGATCACCCGGGCCACCGGCGAGAACTTCGACGCCGTCGTCGACTTCGCCCGCGCCTGGCGGCCCGATCTGGTCGTCCACGACCGGATGAGCATCGAAGGGCTGCTCGCCGCCCGGGTGTCGGGGGTGCCCGCCGTCCTGCACCTGTGGGGTCCGCACGGCACCGCGGAGCCCGAACCGGAGCTGCGCGTCATGCCCGGCGACCCCACCGGGTCCTTCCCGCGGTACGGCGTACCGCCCATGGGTCCCGAGCTCATCGAGTACGTCATCGACCCCTGCCCGCCGGGCCTGGAACCGCCCACCGACGCCCGCAGGCTCCGGATGCGGCACATCGCGTACAACGGTCCGGGGCCCGACCCGGGCATCGGGCCGCCGCCCGCGGGGCGGCCGCGGGTGTGCGTGGTCTGGGGCCACTCGATGACCAGGATGTACGGACCGAGCTCCCGGCTGCTGCCCGAGCTCGCCGCGTCCTTCGCGGGATCGGGCGCCGAGGTCGTGCTGCTCGCCGGCCCGGACGATCTCGCGGCGCTGGGTGAACTGCCGCCCGGTACACGGGTGTTGGAGAACATTCCGCTACGCACCGTGCTGCCGGGTTCCGCCGCGGTGGTCCACTACGGCGGCTCGGGCTGCACCATGACCGCGGTCGCCGCGGGGGTGCCGCAGCTCGGCATCCCGTTCTCCGCGGAACAGGCCCTGAACGCGGGCAGGGTCGCCTCGGCGGGCGCCGGCCTCGTGGTCCCCGCGAGCAGCCGGGAGCGGTCGGCGCGGACCCGTGCCGCGCTCGGCCGGCTTCTGGGCGAACCCTCCTTCCAGCAGGCCGCTTCCCGCCTCCGCGAGGAGGTCCTCGCCACTCCCGCACCGGCCGACCTGGTGCCCGTACTCGAAGAACTGGCCGCAGGTGCCCGGCTTCCCGCGCCCCGCTGAGCCACGCCCCGCTGAGTCACGCCGCGCTGAGCCGCGCCGCTCCGTGCTGAGCCGCTCCGGTTCCGGCCTCGCCCCGGGTGCCGCACCAGCCGGAATCCATGCTTCCGCGAGGCGGCCGGGCGACCGTCGCCCCATCAGCCGCCCCCTATCAGCCGTCCCCCCATCAGCCGCCCCCGTGATCCGCCCCCGGATACCACCATCCGCCCTCAGAAAGAGGTATGTGCCATGACGACCCATGCAAACGTCGAGTCCGAGTCCGAGTCCCGGCTCCGGGCCGAGACCCGGATCCGGGAGATGGCGCTGAGCGTGGCCGTCGCCTCCGCGGTCCAGGTCGCCGTCAAGCTCGGCGTGGCCGACGCGATCGGGGACGAGGACGCCGACGCCCGCGACCTGGGCCGGGCCGTCGACGCCGACCCCGACACCCTCGCCCGGCTGCTGCGCGCCCTCGCCTCGCACGACGTGTTCGAGGAGACCGCCACGGGCAGCGGCCGCTTCCGCCACACCGAACTCTCCCGGCTGCTGCGCACCGACGCGCCGGGCGGCATGGCCGACATGGTGCTGTGGGCCGGCGCCGCCTGGACCTGGGACGCCTGGCCGCGCCTGGAGCAGGCCGTCAGGAGCGGCAAGCCCGTGGTGCCCGAGCTCTACGGCAAGGACTTCTTCAGCTACCTGAAGGAGGACGCCGGGGCGGACGCGCAGGTCTTCAATCGGGCCATGACCCAGGCGAGCGAGCTGACCTCGCGTGCCGTCGCCGACACCCTCGACCTCGAAGGCGCCCGCACGGTCGCCGACATCGGCGGCGGCCACGGTCATCTGCTGCGCACCATCCTGGAGCGCCACCCGCACGTGTCGGGCGAGCTGTTCGACCTGCCGACCGTCGTCGCCGGTGCCGACGCGGCGCTCCGCGAGGGCGGCGCGCTGGCCGACCGGGCCGGGGTCACCGCGGGCGACTGCCTCGACGCGGTGCCGGTGACGGCCGACGTGTACGTCATCAAGCAGATCCTGAAGTGGGACGACGAGCGCTCGGTCCGGGTGCTGCGCAACGTCGCGGCGAACGCCCGCCCCGGCGCGCGGATCGTCGTCGTGCAGAACCTCGCCGACCTGAGCCCGGAGCCCAGGGTCACCACCGCGATGGACCTGTTCCTGCTGCTGAACGTGGGCGGCCGCGAGCACGACAAGGGTGACTTCGAGGAACTGTTCCGCCGCGCGGGCCTGGAGTTCGCCGGTGTCACCCAGGCGCGCAGCGCGCTCTACCTGATCGAGGCCCGGGTGCCCGCCGCCCGGCCCTGAACCACCGCACGACCACCCGTCATCCTTCGCTGTCATCCCTTGCTGTCATCCCTCGTTGTCGTCCCCAAGGCCTCGGAGGCCCTCGTGTCAGCTCCCACCACCGGACGGACTCCGGCACCGGTCCGCGCGCGCAGACCTCTCACACGGCGTGCGGACGTCACGCTGCCGGACCGCCTCGCCCGCTCCGCGGGCACCACTCGGGGCACCCGGTTCGACACCGCGGAGTTCCACGCATGGTTCGCCGCCCAGTGCGCTGCGGGCGACTACCGGGTGACCCGGGCCCCGCTCGCGGAGCTGCCCGGCTGGTCCTTCCAGGACGGCACGGGCAACCTGGTGCACCGCAGCGGGCGCTTCTTCTCCGTCGAAGGGGTGCATGCCACCTGGGACACGGGGCCGGTGCGCGAGTGGCACCAGCCGATCATCCGCCAGCCCGAAGTGGGCATCCTCGGCATCCTGGTCAAGGAGTTCGACGGCGTCCTGCACTTCCTGATGCAGGCCAAGATGGAGCCCGGCAACCTCAACGTGCTCCAGCTCTCGCCCACGGTTCAGGCGACGCGCAGCAACTTCACCAAGGTGCACGGCGGCGCGGCGGTGGAGTACATCGAGTACTTCGCGCAGGAGGGCCGGGGCAGGATCCTCGTCGACAGCCTGCAGTCCGAGCACGGCTCCTGGTTCCTGCACAAGAGCAACCGCAACATGGTGGTCGAGGCGTTCGGAGAGGTCGAACTGCGGGACGGCTTCTGCTGGTTGACGCTCGGACAGATCGGCGAACTGCTGCGTCACGACAACCTGGTCAACATGGACTCGCGTACCGTGCTCGCCTGTCTGCCCATGGGGCGGGCGGGCGGCGGGCAGGGGCGTCCGGAAGTCTTCGCGGAGTCCTTCGGCCGTTCCTGGGACCAGGGCTGCGGCGCGCTGCACTCCGATGTGGACGTCGTGTCCTGGCTGACCGCGGAACGCTCCCGGCGCGGCCTGGTGACCCGGGCCGTGCCGCTCGCGGGCCTGCCGGGCTGGACGTCCGGCGAGTACGCCCTGAGCCACGACGAAGGCCGCTACTTCGACGTGGTCGGCGTGCACGTCGAGGCGGGCAGCCGGGAGGTCACCAGCTGGAGCCAGCCGCTGATCGAGCCGCGCGGGGTGGGCGAGGTCGCCTTCGTCGTCAAGCGGGTCCACGGCGTGCTGCACGTCCTCGCGCAGGCCAGGGCGGAGGCGGGCTTCCAGGACACCGTGCAGGTCGGCCCCACCGTCCAGTGCACCGGCGCCAACCACGCATGGCTGCCGCCCGGCGACCGGCCGCCCTTCCTCGACCTGGTCCTCGGGGCCGCGGCCGACGCGGTGCGGTACGAGGCGGTGCACTCGGAGGAGGGCGGCAGGTTCCTGAACGCGCAGGCCCGCTGCCGGGTCGTCGAGGTCGGTGAGGACTTCGCCGCCGAGGAGCCGCCCGGCTTCCGCTGGCTCACGCTCTCCCAGCTGGCCATGCTGGTCCGCCACGGCAACTCCGTGAACGTGCAGGCCCGTACGCTCATGGCCTGCCTCAACCTCCTGGCGATCAACTGGAGTTGAGAGCCGACGCCGGAGGCCGGCCACCCCGCGACAGGGGTGGCCGGCCTCCGGCGTCGTACGTACGGCATGCGCCGCATGTGCTGTATGCGGTGCGGCCCTCAGGCGGCGCCCCCCGCGCCGAGCGCCGCGTAGTGGGCGAGGCACTCCTCGTACGACGTGAGCAGCCCGGCCCGCTCGGCCTCGGCCACCGTCGGGGCGTCCCGGTCCTTCGGCGAGCGGAGCAGCTCGCTGTGGGCCAGGCCGCTCTCGCGCGTCCAGGGCAGGTCGAGCGCCGGGTCGAGGGCGTCCAGGTCCACCTGGGTGCCCGGCGCGAACGTGGTGGAGCAGAGGTAGTTGACGCAGGCGTCGTCGGTCAGGGCGAGAAAGGCGTGCCCGAGTCCCTCGGCGGCGAACACGGCCGCACCGTTGGCCGCGGAGAGCCGGGTCGCGGTGTGCCGGAGGTAGGTCGGCGAGCCGGGCCTGATGTCGATCACCACGTCGAGGACCTCGCCCCGCACGCAGGAGACGACCTTGGCCTGTCCCGGCGGCATGGCCACCCCGTGCACCCCGCGGAGCGTGCCGTAGCGGGAGACGGAGTAGTTGCTCTGCAGCGGCAGCATCGGGCGGCCGATGGCCTCGGCGAGGACATCGTGGCGGAACGCCTCGAAGAAGCAGCCGCGTTCGTCCTCGATCGCCTCGGGCACCAACGTGTAGGCGTGCGGAACTGACGTCCGGTGGATCTGCATGGCGCGACGCTAGAGGCACTCTCTCGTATCCCGGTCGAGCCCGGAGACGGCGTCCCCGGCCGGTTCGGCCGTTGCTGGACCGAGCCTTGAGGGGGGCCGCGCAGCCTGGGCCGATCAGTGCTGACGGCCGGGGGCGAAGGAGACATGACGGGTGAAGACGGGTTGGCGTGCCCTCGGGCGAGCGGTGTCGAGGGTGCTGGATTCGCCGGGGTTCCAGGCCCTCGCGATGCTGGGGGCGTGCTTCGGGACGATGTCGCCGGGCCCCTTCTGGATGGCGGAGCCCGAGGAGCCGCCGACCGGCGGGGCGCTCATGGAACCCCCGCCGCGCCACCCCGAGCGGCTCTGCTCGGAACGTCCCCTGACCGCACTCGAACTGCGCCTTGAGCGTGAGCTGAGCGTGCCCGCCGACGCCCACCGGTGGCCGGACCGCCGTGGCTGAGCGGCGGCGCGGGGAGGCCGCCGCGGCCGTCGGCGGGACGGGACCCCCGCGGGAGCCGGCCGCGCGGCTCGAAAGGGCGCTGGGGGATCCGTACGACGAGCGGTCGCCGTTCTCCTACCGGCAGGCGCTGCGCCACGACAGGGACGCGCGTTTCCCGTCGGCGTTCTGCGCGGCCCTCGACCGGTGGGGGCTCCCCGCGCACTACGTGCCGACCGAGTACGGCGGCGCGCTGCGGGACTACGCCGAACTGCACCGGCTGCTGCGGGTGTTGGCGCGGCGCGACCCCACGGTGGCCACCGCGCACGGCGCGACGTTCCAGGCCATGGCGCCCGTGTGGGTGTCGGGCGACCACTCCGCGGCGCGCCGCCTCGGCGCGCTGGTCGGGGCGGGCGCCCGGGTGTCGTCGAGACTCGCGGGGCCCGGCGTTCTCGGGCGGGCGGGCGGCAACCTCACCGCGTACCCGGCCGCCGACGGCTACCGGCTCGACGGCGAGGAGTGGCTGGTCGGCGATGTGGCGCGGTGCGACGTCCTGCGCGTGCTCGCCCGTACGTCGCCGGTGGACAGCCCACGGGCGTACTCGCTGCTGCTGGTGGAGAACGGGAAGCTGCCCCCCGACGTGTACCGGCCGCTGCCCGAGCTGACCCCGGAGGGGCTGCGCGGCGGCGGAACGAGCGGGGTGGTGTTCCGCGACGCCAGGCTCGGCGCGGAAGCCGTCGTCGGAGGCGAGGGCGGCGGTGTCGAGGCCGTCCTGAAAGCCGGCCAGGTGGCGTGGATCCTCGGCTCGGCCTGCTCGCTGGGGGCGGCCGAAACCGCGTTGCGGATGGCGCTGCGGTGCACCACCGGGCGGCGTACGCCCCGCGAACGCGAGCTGGAGCGAAGGGAGTTGGCGAAGGACTACGCGGACGCGCTGCTCGCCGACGCGCTGAGCGAGGTCGGCGTGCGCGGCATCCACCTGTTGACCAGCGAGCTGAGCGTGACCGCGGCGGCCGTGGGCTTCCTCGTGCCCGAGCTGGCCGCGGGCGTGGCCCGGCAGGAGCGGGCACACCGCGGCTGCGGCGCCGGGCCCGACGGCGACCTGCCGCACGGCATGCTGCGGAAGCTGGCGCGCGACCGCCGCACCATGGCCGCGGCCTTCGGCGGCGGCCCCCTCGCGCTCCGTGCGCTCGCGGCCCAGGCCCGGCCGCTGGCGCGCGGCTATCTCTCGCCGTCCGATCATCTGCCGCGCCTGGACCGGCTGTTCGGCCTCGACGCGGAACTTCCGCCGCTGGACGCGGAACGGCTCACCCTGTTCTCCCGGTACGGAAGCGCCGTGCTCGGCTGCCTTCCCCGGTCCGTCGTCCGGCTCAGGGAACTCGCCGCGGACACCCCCGAGTTCGCGGGAGCCGCCGCCCTCGCCTCTCAACTCCTCTCCCGCGCCGACGAGTTGCACCGGCGGCTCGGTGCCCGGCCGGGCGGTTCCCGGCCCTCGCGGGAGCGGCTCTCCGACGCGGCCGCGTACGCGTGGTGCTTCGCGGGGGCCGCCTGCATCGGCCGGTGGCTGGCCGACAGGCCGATGACCGGGCACGGCTCCGCGGGGCTTCGGCAGGACGGACTGTGGCTGGAGGCGTGTCTGGCACGGGTGGTGGGGCGCCTCGGCGCCCGCCCGGCCGACGACCGGCTGTTCGACCGGCTGGCGGCCCGGCTGATCACGGACTACGAGGCGGGCCGTCCCCTCTTCTCGCCGTCGTGCCCTCAGGGGAAGCGGGCGGCCGGGCCGGGCGGGCCACCGCGCGGACCCGGCGGGCGCTGAGCGAGGCGCTCGACCGGTACCACAGCGTCCGCGGCTACGACTTGGCCGCGGACGACCTGTACGGGTCGGGACCGGCGTACCGACCGCCGGCGCACCCGGGGCGGGGAAGCACAGGAGGGCAGGAGCGACACGTGGAAGACAGCGAACTCGTCCGCCGGGAAGAGCGGCGATGGGACCGGTGGCTCAGGAGCCGCCTCGCCGAGCGGGTGGGGCTGGCCGCGGGGGACATCGACACCGGCACGCCGTTCGAGGCGTTCGGGCTCGATTCGCTCGGCGTCCTCGCGCTCACCGAGGAGGCGGGCAGCGAGCACGGTCTGCTGATCGAACCGACGGTCGCCTGGGACCATCCGACGGCCGCCTCGCTCGCCCGCCGGCTGGCCAGGGAGTCGGCCGCGCCCCGCACGGACGGCCCGGGGGAGCTGTGGTGAGCGACGGCACGGCGCTCGGCCGACCGCTCGGGCTCCGCGGGCCGCAGGGCCCGTGGCGGCCGCTCCTGCGGAACCTGCGGGAGCACGGCGGGGCGCTGGCCCTCGGGACGTCGGCGGAGTGGGCCGCGGACGACCTGGAGGGACCGGAACTGAGGAGGCTGCTCGGGCCGGACCTGGCGCGCCACGACGCCATGGCGCACGAGCGGGCGCGGGCCCGCTTCGCCGCGTCGCGCCGCTTCCTCAAGCATGTCGTGGCCTGCGCCGTCGAGGTGGAGCCGTACGAGGTGGAGCTGGCGTACGAGCCGGGCGGACGGCCGTACGTGCGAGGCGGCGGCCGGATCGACGTCAGCCTCAGCCACACCGGTGAGCTGTTCCTGGTGGGCGTCACCCGGCTCGGCCGGATCGGCGTGGACGTCGAGCCGACCGCGCGCCCGATGAGGGTGCCCGGGAGCGATCGCCGGTTCTGGACCCCGTACGAGGCCGAGGCGCTGGCCGCGGTCGACGAGGCGGCGAGGCAGGGCGAGAAGGTGCGGCTGTGGACGCTCAAGGAGGCGTACGGCAAGGCCACCGGGCAGGGCATGCGCCTCCGCTTCGGCGACTTCGGGTTCGGACCCGGCGCCGCGCCGCGGGTGCTGACGGCGACGGGGGAGCCGGGCGCGGGCGCCGAGTGGTCGTTCGGGACGGCCCGGGTCGAGGGCGCTCGGGTCGTCGAGAACGCTCGGGTCGAGGGCGCGTACACCGTCGGCTGGGCCCTGCGCAGGCACCCCCTCACCCCGCCTGCCCGGAAAGGGTGAGGCTTCGGCGACACTGGATGCAGGAACGCGTGACAAAGCACGGGGGAGCACATTGAGCATCAAGGTCTTGCTTGCCGAGGACATGCACATGGTGAGAGGGGCGCTGGTGGCGCTCCTCGACCTGGAGCCCGACATCGACGTGGTGGCGGAAGTGGCCAACGGCAACGACATCGTGCCCAAGGCGCTCGCCTGGCGTCCCGATGTCGCGGTGATCGACATCGACCTGCCGGGCACCGACGGGCTGACCGCCGCGGCCGCGCTGCGCGACGAGCTCCCCGCCTGCCGGACCCTGATCCTGACCAGCCTCGGCCGCCCGGGGACGTTCCGCAGGGCCCTCGCGGCGGGCGTCCGTGGCTTCATCCTCAAGGACGCGCCGCCCCAGCAGCTCGCCCAGGCGATCCGCCGGGTGGAGAAGGGGGAGCGGGTGGTCGATCCCGAGCTGGCCATGGCGGCCTGGGACAGCGGGGACAACCCGCTCACCGAGCGTGAGGCCGAGGTGCTGCAGCTCGCCGCGGACGGCGCGGAGGCCGCAGAGATAGCGGGCCGGCTCTATCTTTCGGTGGGCACGGTCCGCAACTACCTGACGTCCTCGGTGGTCAAGCTCGGCGCCCGCAACCGCCTGGACGCGGTGCGCATCGCCCGCGAGGCCGGCTGGGTGTGATCCACGGGCCCGGCGGCCCGTAGGCGAACGCATGGAAGCAGGACGGCCTTCAGACGGTCTTGACCGTCCCTCCGTCAATGATGTAAGCGGCACCCGTGATGCTGTTGGCCCTGCTGGAGAGCAGATAGGTGATCAACGAGGCAACCTCATGTGCTTCTGTCATACGTCCCGTCGTGACGCCGCAAGCTGCCGGTAGCTGACGGAGCAATTCCTCCAGTTCCATTCCTGCCTCAGCGGCAGCGCTGCGGCCGAACCCATCCGCTCCCTCCCACATGTTGGTTCGGACGAGCCCGGGCGAGACGGTGTTCACACGAACCCCCTGCGGCCCGAACTCTTCCGCGAGGCTTTTTCCCAGAGCTATGAGGGCTGCCTTGGATGCGCTGTAGGCAACGGGCCCTGCCGCAGGGAGGGAGGCTGTGATCGATGAGACATTGACGATCGCGCCGCGCCGGTCGATCAAGCTGGGCAGGGCTGCTCGGCTTACACGGATCGCGGTGAAGAGGTTGAGATTGAAAGTGTCTTGCCAGGTCTGGTCATCGACCTCGAGGAAACTGCAGGGACGTGCCGCCGCACCGACATTGTTCACCAAGAGGTCCAGGCCTCCCAGTTCGTCGGAAGCCAGGTCCATCGCTTCCCGCACAGCATCGGGGCTGCTCAGGTCGGCCTCTATGACTGACGCGCCGGACTCCTTGAGCTCGGCCGTCGTGCTACGAGTGATCCCGGCGACGCGTACACCTTCTGCCATCAGCGACGTGACGGTCGCGAGTCCGATTCCTCGCCCGGCTCCGGTCACCACGGCCGTCTTCAGTCGAAGATCCAGATCCATGACTCTCCTTCGTGGTTCTTTGCGCGTACGACGTGAGTTTGAGCTTCTTCCAGCACGGCCTACTCACACGGCCTACTCACCGGAGCGGTCCAGGACGTCCGGCAGTACCAGTCCGGACTGCCAAGCCGCGAAGGCCAGCTGATCCACCAGTAGCTCCAACGCGGTGCTCACCGTGCTCATCCCGTGGCCCAGGCCGTTGTCCCGGCGCAGAAGTGTCAGTCCACGTCCGTTGTCGGGCAGGGGAACAGGCGCCGCATGCTGGAGGGCGGCGCACATCTTCCGGGCATGCATCGGGTCCACCAAGACATCGCCGTCGCTGACGCTGAAGAGCACTGCCGGATAGGACTTTCCTGCGTTCACGTGGTGGTACGGCGAGTACTCGATGAGCCACTGGAACTCATCGGCCACCGAGACGGATCCGTATTCGGTGCGCCAGGACGGGCCGAACCCGAATCGTTCGTACCGGATCATGTCCATGAGCGGTGCTTCGCAGATCGCCGCCCGATACTGCTCAGGGCGTTGCGTGAGAGCGGCTCCCATCAGCAGTGCACCGTTCGACTCACCGCTGATCACCAGTTGGTCCGTCTTCGTCCATCCCTCGTTCACCAGGGCTTCGGCCGCTGCGTGGAAGTCATCGATGGATCGCTGTTTGTTCTGTCTGCTTCCGGCGGTGTGCCAGTTCGCACCCTCTTCAGGGCCACCGCGTACGTGCGCCACGGCGTACAGGCCGCCGGCCTCCACCCAGGCGAGGATCTGGGGGTTGTGGGTTGGCGCGGGGGACAGCCCGAAGCCGCCGTATCCGTAGAGGATGGTTGGCCGTGGCCGGGCCGGGCCATGCGGAGCGACGATCGTGATCCGTACCGGAGTCCCGTCGGCGGACCTGCACACCATCTGCCGCGTTGTGCCTGTCGTCAGGGGTTCGGAATCCGTCGTGTGCGCAGTGATCTGTCGCTCGTGCGGCGAACGCCAAGGGGAGGCCGAGCGAGTTCGGGCATTCCACTCGAAGACGGTGACCGGTGTGAAGGGGTCGGTGTACGTGAACCACGCCTGACATCCCTCGCCCCTGAGTTCACCCACAGTGCCGAGACCCGGAAGAGGAATCTCTTCGAACCGTTGTCCCGTCACGCCGTCGTGCACGGTGATCTCACTGATGGAGTGCCGTTTCCATGCCGCGAGGACGAACGGCCGTTCCAGAGCGGAGTCGTCGAGTACGGCCACCTGCTCCAGACATGCCTGTGCATCCTGGCGGAGCAGCTCTGTCCACCTGCGGTCGTTCCCACCGATGACGTCGCCCACGTCGCCGACGAGCAGCCTGCTACGTGGAGCATCGCGATCGGTGAGCAAGTAGAGGCTGCCGTTCCGGCCGACGGTGAGATGAGCGTTGGCGGAACGGTCGACCAGAAAGAAGTCCGGAAGAGCGGCTTGGGACAGCGTCAGGTCCGCTATCCAGAACTCATTGTTCCCCACGGCTCCGTTCGTACTGGTCACGGTCAGGTAGCGGCCGTCGCCCGTGACCTCAAGGTTGTATGCGGTGGTGCGATCGAGGCCGTCGCCGAATACCATGCCGTCTTCTGTGTCCGGGGCGGTGCCGATCCGATGGAGATGGACGCGCCGGTAGTAGCGCCCGTCCTCCGGAGAATCGGCCGCTGCGGGCAGGCTCTTCACGTAGTAGAAGCACTCACCGCCCGGCAGCCACGCGATCGGGGTCCTCCGGCACCGGAAAATGGGTCCGTCCACGAGGTCACCCGTCGATATGTCCATGACGAACAGCGCGCTTTCCGTACCCGCGCGGGACACCTGATAGGTGAGTCGCTCTCCCTCCAGGCTCGGAAACCAGCGGTCCAGAGTCGTGTCTCCGGTGGGGTCCAGACCCATCGGGTCCAGGAGCACGCGTTCACTGCCGTCGGGCTCCTCAACGCACAGGACCGCGTGCTCCTGGCCCTTCATACGCCGCATGAAGAAGAGACGGGTGCCGCGCCGCACGGGCGGGCCCGTGACCCCCCTGTCGAGCACCGCCCGCATGTGGTCGCGCAACCAGGTGCGCCCGGGCAGTTCGCTCAGAACCGCACGGTGCAAGTCATCCTGAGCCCGTAGCCAATCCCGTGTTTCCTCGCTCTCGGCATCCTCCAGCCAGCGGTACGGGTCGGCGACAGGTTGTCCGTGGTAGGTCTCCGTGCACACCGCGCGTCGGGCCGCAGGATGGCCGTCGATTCGCGGGGGTGCCTGCCGGGCCGGTGTCGCCTTGCTCATCGGTGTCTCCTTGCGCATGTCCGTGTGGGTTCAGCGCCATTCCGCCACGAGGTCGGCCAGCAAGGCTGCATGACGCTGAACCGCGGTGCTGTCCCAGGTGATGAAGGTGCAGAAGTCATGCAGATGCAGCAGGATGCGCAGGGTTGCCGCGTGGTAGGTCAGCAGGTCGAGTTCACGCCCGTACCCGTCCTGGAGGGCGGCCATGAGAAGGCCGAAGCCCGCGGGATCCGACGGCCCGCGCCCACTGCCCTCGGCACGCAGTTCGAGCAACTCGCCCAGAATCCATCCGACGTCCCACTGCCAGGGCCCGGTCCCGATGTCCTCGCCTGTCAGCAGCGCGACGTCGTCCCCGCTCTCGGAGGGCACCAGCTGACCGAGTCCGGGACCGCCGTGGAGCAGTGAGCTCTCGGCACGGTCGAGGTCGTCGAGCCACTGCCAGAGACAGTCCAGGCGGGCGGCGCCCATGGTCTGCCGCAGTGCGGAGTGCAACGGGGCACCCGGTCCGTCGTAGGGGTGCTTGGCCCAGGCGGTGAGCCGTTGCCAGGGAAGTGGACGTTCCAGGTCTGGGGCGTGTGGCGCGGAGTGCAGGGTGCGAAGCAGTGTGCCCACGCCGTGCAACACGTCAGGAGCCGCACGGGCGGTCCGGCTGTCGCCGGAGACGAGGAGACCCGCCAGCGAGCGGTACCCGCCCACCGTGTACCGGAGGCTTCCGTCGTGGAGTTGCGGCAGAGCCCACTGCACCGGTCGGCGTGGGGATCCATGCGCCGCAGGCCAGGACCGGTCGAAGGGCAACTGGCCGAATGGCTGGGTGCGTACGTCGCCCGGGCGTCGTATCCATACGAACCAGTTGTCGTGGTCGGCAAGGATCCGGGTACGGACGTGCCCGCTGCCGTATTCGTCCATCAGCTTCCCGGGCGGGGCGGGAGGGGGGCCCGAGACCGTGCTCATGTCGCGGATCGCTGTGTGTGGTGCTGCTCGATCAACTTCAGCACGCTCGGCAGAGGTGCGGCGGTCGCGGCATCGAGGCGTCCCGTGGTGGCACTCGGCCCGACACCTGGTTCGGCGATGACGACATTGGGGCGTTCGCGGAGCACAGCGAGGTGAGAGCGCATGGCATGGCTGTCAATCCCGGCGGGCGGGAGGGAGGGGGCCAGGGCGATCGTGGCGCTGGTGCACTGCAACGCCAGCATCGCGGGGGTGTCGGCCAGGCCCAGTGCGAATCGGCCGAGGAAATGGAAGGTTGCCGGGTAGACCGCTACGGCATCGGGCCACTGGGCAAGTTCCACGTGCATGGCGGTGGTTCGGGGCGTCGAAGGCCACGAGTCTTCGAGGACTGGGCTGCCGGTGATCGCCGTCAGCGCGGCGGGCGCGACGAACTGCTGGGCCTGGCGGGTCAGCAGCACTTTTGTTTCGAGGTGCGGATAGCTCTCGCGCAACCAACCGAGCCAACCGGGTAGCGAGGACACACCCAACGCTCCGGTTCCGACCAGCAACAACCTGAGGGGCGAGAACGCCGGTTGCCCGGCTGGTCCCCCCGTCATGGCCGCACCGGGCAGGCATCGTTCGGAGCCGCTGCGGAGGAGGCCGTCAGGATGGCCCTGAGCACGTCCAAGGATGCGGACGTCCCCTCCTTCGCCTGTATACCGAATGTGCTGAGGACGACCTCGTCCACTCCGGCGCGGCGGTAGACGGCCAGGGACCGGAGGACCTCGTCGAGGCTGCCGACCGCCGCCGTGCCGCTGCCGATCAACTGGGAGGCAGCGCCGAGCAGATCCTGGGGGTCGACAGTGATGCCGGCCCGATTCAGCATGTCGACATAGTGGGGAGCCTGCAGATGAGCGTGGGACGCGGCCCGCACGACGTGTGAGTGGTCGCGTCCCGGAGAGTCCAGCGAGACATGAACGACTGCCGTCACCCGCGGACGGGCGCGCCCAGCGCGTTCTGCTCCCTTGTCAAGGGCGGGGACGATGACGTCCTTGATGTAGGACGGAGGCGCGAGCCAGGTGATGGCGACATCGGCCGTTTCACCGGCCAGCTCTGCCATCTTGGGACGCAGCACGCCCAAGCCGATCTCGACCGGGGGGCTCTTGAAGGGCGGGAGCCCGCCGCCCATCGCGAAATAGTCGCCGCTCCGCCGGCTCAACTCGCCCTCGAGGAGATCCCGCATGATGGTCACGTACTCGCGTACGGCGCCCAGCGGGCTGGCATAGGCGGTGCCTCGCAGCGCCTGGACGAACGGTCTGGGGCCCGTTCCCAGACCGGCGACCACGGAGTGACCGGTGAGCGCGGCCAGGGACCGAGCCTGGAGAGCCGCCTGGAACGGATGGCGCAGAGGCAGGAGGGCCACGCTGGTGCCGACGGGGATGCGCGCCCCGGCCCCCGCGGCGTAGGCCAGGGCGGAGTGTGGCTCCACGATCAGTGACTGACCTGTCCACAGCCGATGGGCGTCGCCCTCGCCGACGATCCTGGCGAACGGCATGAGCTGCCTGCCGTCGGTGGGCATGAAGGGGAGTATGACGGAGATGTCCATTCGAGGCTCCATGAAATTCATTCGCCCTGCCGAATGTCAACGAGGCCGGGTCGAGGAGGCGGCGCTATGGCCGACGGAACTCCGTCGGCCATAGCGGACCTGTGGGTGATTCTGGTTCAGCAACCCCACTTGATGCTGGCGATGACCGTGACCGAGATGCTGGTCAGGGCCGAAGGTGCCTCGTCGGCGGTTCCCTCGGCGGCAACCTCCTCGACGCTCGTGTAGGTCTCGAATTCCCCGGCAAGCTCGATGTCGTTCATTTCTTCTCCCTCGTGTGGATTTCTTCTGGTCCTGCCCGCAAGAAGGCCGTCGTCTCGGGCGCCTCTTGTTCTCGGTTCAACTTGAGCGGGCAGTCATGAATGTAGGAGGAGAAACGAGGGTCGAGGAAGGTTCTTTTGATGACAGGTTGAACGGCTACGACGTTTCATAAAATCCGTCGGGGAGCAGTGGGGAGGAGAGGTTGCGGGCCGGCTCCAGAGGGTCGACCCCCGCCCGCAACAGGGCCTCTCGCACCGTCGACCTCCGAGAGCGGTCCCTTTGGCGCAGCGCGTGGTGGACCAGTCCTTCCGCCAGGGCGCGTGCACGGTGTTCGCCCAGACTGGTGTTGCGCATTCCGGGCCGGTCGTCCGCGGGTTCCCAGGCCACGGCGATGCCCGGGGCCAACGGGTGGGTGAACGACGAGGCGTCCGCGCCGAGGCCTTCCACATCTGCGACGGCGTCAGCAATTCCGCGCAGCAGTCCTCGGCCATGGCGCCTCAGATAGATGACAACGCCATCTCGACGCGGCAGCGCGCCTGCGCCGGAAGCTGCCTTGGCCCGGTAGCCGATGCCTTGTGCCTCCAGATAGGCGAGCGTGCGGGTCCACGCCTGGACAGTGGCGTCGGCTGTGGTCACGTGCAGATACACCCGCAGCACCGGCCCCTCGGCGGCCAACGGCCGCGAACCGTCGACCAGGAAGAAGCCGGGAGAGAGCCACGGTCGCATGGAGGTCACCCGGACCCCTACTTCCGCGGGCGGCGGTGAGACGGGCGGGGAGTCGGCCACGCGGTCCTGCCCGGCCCGGACTCGAACGCCTCCCAAGTCGACGATGAAGTCGTTCTGGAGCATGCCCAGGACCGGCACGCGGTGGAGCGTGTGCCGATGGGGTACGGCATGAGCCAGCCGGGCCTGCAGGCCGGCATCGACCAGGTCCTGCTGCGGCGTCGGTTCCAGCGAGCGGCGACCGACATGCACCAGGTGGTACAGGGCCGTGGCGAGCGGCGGTATCAGCGCTCGCAGGTGCGGTGCGGTGACGGAGTGACCGAACACGGTCGCCGACGGGCCATCCGTGTCGATCTCCACCGCGTCGAGTACCGCGGTGAGGTGCTGGGACAGCAGAGGACCAGCCGCGTCCTCCGCCGACTGGCCGGTGCCGCTCGCAGCAGATGCACTCCTGGTCATGAGCCGCCCTCCGTAAGCCCCACAGTGGCGACGAAAGCGGACGGGGTGAGCAACAGCTTGCGGCCGATGCCTGCGACGGCGCGAGGAAGGGGTGCCAATCGAGGCGCGGACCGAGCTCCGGCGAGCAGTCGATCGAGCAGATGCCAGCCGGCGAAAGCCACGACGCGGTTCACCAGATCCTTGCCCGGGGCCTGTGCGCCGCGGTAACCCGACCAGAACGCCGCTGTCCGAGGGCGGGACGACCTGATTCCCTCGCTCATCAGCTCCACCATCCGGGAGCGGTTGTCTGCCGCCTCGCCTTCCTCGAAGGCTTCCGTGTCGAAGGAATCCAGGAGGCTCCGGTGCAGGATGTCACCGACGACGCCGCCCAGGTCGCGAGCGGCGTCCCCCGGCCGGAACTCTTCCAGATCGGTGAGGAAGACCTCGCCCCGTGAGAGCAGGAACTGGTCGAGCCGAAGGTCGCAGTGGGCCGCCACGGGATCCGCCCGTCCCTCGCTCCGCTCCAGTTCACGCAGGGCCCCCGCGAGCGCGACGTCGTGCTGCATCAGACTCCAGACCTGGAGCTCGGCGGCTGACAGAGATTCGTACAGGCCGAGGGGCATGCCGTCGAGGACTTCTGAGGACGGCAAGAGGGGAGTCGGCGGCGGACCGGCGGGCAGCGAGTCGACCGGCAGCTGATGAAGTCGCGCCGAGGCCAGCCCCACGACGCGCAGCAGTTCCTCGGTCAGCTCACCGCGCTTGGCGCGATCCGCAGCCGACTCGGCGTCCTCGACCAGCTCGAACACCATCACCTGGGCCGTCTCGTCGGTACCCAGGCATCGGGGCGACGAGATCCCACAAGGAGTACTGTCCGTCAGTAACCGCTCAAAGTCTCGGCATTGACGAATACGCGCCTTGGACACCTCGTGCGTCCCCTGCAACTTCTTTACGAAGACCTTCCTCCCGCTGTCTGTCCAGCCGCTCCAGTTGGTGTTCCGGCCAGGATGTCTGCGTACCCTCGTCCCGGCCTTCAACGACCCCAATCCGAGCCGTAGAAGAACGTGATCGACCTCCTCCAATCCGTCACGCGAATCGGCAGCAACTGACATCTCTTTCACTTCCACAGATTTCCTTTCCATCGGTCTGATGTGACGCGGAGGTTTCCTGACGGACGCCCGGCGGCACTCATCGGGCGTTACCGAGCGCCCTGCCGAGGAGAAAGCCCCATGCCAGGCACCCTCCAGCCATGATCGTTTCCGCGGGGCCCCGAGACGCCAGGCGGGTGACACCAACAAGCACGGCGGCTCCGGCGATGCCTATCACCGCGGGCTGAGACCGCAGAAGGAACCGCATGTCGTCCTCCGTGCCGGGTGTCACCGCCGTCACCAGGCCGTGGAGAGGCTCCGTGGCATGTATCGCGGCTTCGTCGGGGCAGCTCTCGTGGCTCTCGCTCTGAGCGGAGATCGCAGATTCGGTTTCCCTCCAGTTCTTCTCCCACCGCTCGACGTCGCCATCGCAGGCAGCCACGTATGCCAGAGTCAATTTCAAACTGGGCAGACGTATCCCCCGAGCCGCGTCGGAAAGTGATGCCCCTGAGTAGTTGGCACGTGCTGCGAGCGCCCTGTACGGCGGGCTTCCAGCCCTTCTTCTGAGCTCGCGTAACTCGTATGCAAACTCCTGCAGTGGCCCACTCGACGGGTCCAGATGCGATTCAGGCCGTCCCATGGCTTTCAGGTACCTCCCCTTTGCTCTCATGAGGCGATTGGAAAAGTGCGAAAGGACAGTCCCGGACGTACGCCGGCCTGTTGTTCAACTGCCGCCTTGCGCACGCACGCTGACGTCATGTCGGTACACCCGCGCAGCCCGGCGGTGCCGTTCATGGGCGGTCTTCCGGATGGGGCAGGCAGGGGCACGCACTCCGGCTCACACACCCGGGCCGATGCACATCAACTTTGATTGATTGATTGATTCGGCTGGCACGGCCTGTGCCGGAGCTCGGTCCCGGCCGGGGCCGCACCATCCCCCCGTTGGTGGCGGCGGGCCGGTCCTGCCCCACAGAGTTCAGTGGCGTTGTCGTTGTCTCGCACCCCGTTGACGTGCTGTGAGACAAAAAAACAGGCAGCCGGCGGGGTTGGCTGGTGATCTCCTTCTGCCGCCCTGTGGTGGCGTGCTGAGATCATGTGGGGCCGGTCTACGGGGGAGGGTGCGGTGGGGCGTCGTGAGAAGCCGGTGGATCCGGGGGCGGGTCCGGGCGCGCGGTTCGCATACGAGTTGCGAAGTCTGCGCGAGGAGGCGGGTGCGCCGACCTATCGGGTGATGGCGGGGAAGGCGGGGTATTCGGTTGCCGCTTTGGCACGCGCGGCCGCGGGGGAGAAACTGCCGTCCTTGCCCCTGGCGCTGGCGTATGTGAAGGCGTGCGGCGGGGACGTCGAGGAGTGGGAGCGGCGCTGGCGTGACGCCCGGCGTGAGCAGGCCGCCGCCGAGCCGCCGAGCGAGGACGAGGAGTCGGCCGTCTCGCCGTATCGGGGTCTGGCCCGGTTCGAGGTCGGCGACAGTGACCGGTTCTTCGGCCGTACCCACTTGACCGACGTACTCGCCGACCTGGCCGGCGCTCACCGGTGTGTGATCGTGTTCGGGCCCTCGGGCAGTGGCAAGTCCTCTCTGCTGCGCGCCGGCCTCATTCCCCGATTGCTGAATGCCAAGGACCCGGCGCTGCGCCCGGCGGCGGTCCGGATCCTCACCCCCGGCGCCCGGCCGCTGCGCACCCACGAGCAGGTGCTCACCCCCGCTGACGCGCCTGGGGACACCTGGCTCGTGGTCGATCAGTTCGAGGAGGTCTTCACCCTCTGCCAGGACCCCGAAGAACGCGACCGGTTCATCGACCGGTTGCTGACCGCTCGGCAGGCCGGTAGCCGGCTGAGGGTGGTGCTGGGTGTACGGGCGGACTTCTACGGCCGCTGTCTGCACCACGGCGACCTGGCCAGGGCCGTCGGTGAGGCCAGCACGCCAGTAACGCCGATGAGCCCCGCCGAGCTGCGCGCGGCCATCGTCAAACCGGCCGCGGCCCACGGGCTGATCGTGGAACGCGCCCTGACCGCCCGGTTGATCGAGGAGACCGCGGACGAGCCCGGCGGACTGCCGCTGCTTTCCCACGCGCTGCTGGAGACCTGGCGCCGACGCAAGGGCCGGGCCGTGACGGTCGAGGCGTACGAGGCGTCTGGTGGGGTGACCGGCGCGCTCGCCCGCACTGCCGAAGACTTCTACACCCAGCTCTCCGCCGACCACGCCGATCTGGCCCGCCGTATCCTGCTGCGCCTGATCACTCCAGGCGACGGCGTCCCTGACACGCGTCGCCCCGTCGAACGCGCCGAACTCGGCCCCGGCGACTCGGCCGCCATCAGCCTGGTGCTGGACCGGCTGGCCCGTGCCCGCCTGGTCACGCTGGACCAGGACACCGTCGACCTGGCCCACGAGGCCGTCATCACCGGCTGGCCCCGCCTGCACACCTGGATCGAGGAGGACCGCGAGCGCCTGCGTGTCCACCGGCGCCTGACCGA
This sequence comes from Streptomyces sp. NPDC025651, assembly GCF_055558735.1. Lineage (NCBI taxonomy): Bacteria > Bacillati > Actinomycetota > Actinomycetes > Kitasatosporales > Streptomycetaceae > Streptomyces > Streptomyces sp. NPDC025651. The sequence continues at coordinate 59,822 of NZ_JBVHLZ010000014.1, read as the reverse complement.
GGCTGCCACCGTGTGGACCGAACTCGACTGCGACCCCGGTGCCCTCTACCGCGGCGCTCGCCTGGCCGACGCGGAGGAACACTTTCCACGTCCCCATCAGCACGAGGACCTCACTGAACTGGAACGGGATTTCCTCACCGCCAGCACCACCGCCCGAGAAAAGGAACGACAGGCAGCCGCCCGTACCACCCGCCGACTGCGCAGGTTCACCGCGGGCCTGTCCGTCCTCCTCGTCCTCGCCCTGACCGCGGGCCTGGTCGCGTGGCAGCAGAGTCGTAACAGCGACCGGGAGCGCAACAGGGCTGTCGCCGCACAGCGCGTGGCCCTGTCCCGGCAGATGGCTGCGCAATCGGACACTTTGCGCGGCGGCAATCCTGACCTGGCGTCCCTCCTGGCGGTCCAGGCCTACCGGGTCAACCGCACCCCCGAGGCCGTGGCCAGCCTCTACTCCGCCGCCGGTCTTCCTCTCAAACTCCGCCTCACCGGTCACACGAAACCGGTGGACGCGATGGCGTTCAGCCCAGATGGCCGGACCCTGGCCTCCGGAGGCAGGGACAGCACGGTACGGCTGTGGGACGTAGCCACAGGGAGAACCAAAGCCGTCCTCACCGGCCACACCGACGACGTCTATTCCGTGGACTTCTCCCCGGACGGGAAAACCCTGGCCACTGCAAGCCATGACAAGACAGCACGGCTGTGGGACGTGGCAGAGGGGAAGAGCGAAACCGTCCTCACCGGCCACACCGGCAAGGTCCAAGCCGCAGTGTTCAGTCCCGACGGGAAAACCCTCGCCACGGGAAGTGCTGACCACACAGCACGGCTGTGGGACGTGGCGACGAGGAAAACGAAAGCCATCCTCGCCGGCCATATCCGTTCCATACCCGACTTGAAATTCAGTCCAAATGGGAAAATCCTGGCCACTGCGAGCACCGACAAAACGGCACGACTGTGGGATGTTGCTACGGGAAGGGAAAAATCTACTCTCTCCGGTCACAGTGGTGCCATCTACCAATTAGGATTCAGCCCTGATGGGGAAACCCTGGCCACTGGAGGCTGGGACAAGTCAGTGCGACTGTGGGACGTGGGCACGGGGAAAGCCAAGACCCACTTCAACTACCCTGACGGAGTTTTCTCCCTGACGTTCAGTCCTGACGGGAAAACCCTGGCTGTCGGCGTCCGCACCAAGGTGCAACTGGAGGACGTCCATACCGGCAGAACGCAAATGACACTCTCCGGTCACACCGACTCCGTATTCTCCATAAAGTTCAGCCCCGATGGGCAAACCCTGGCCACCGCAAGCGCGGACAAGACGATACGACTGTGGGATGTGGCCGCCAGTAAAACCAAGGCCACCCTCTCCGACCACACCGGCGACGTCTACACTGCGGTATTCAGCCCCGACCGGAAAACCCTCGCCACCGGGAGCGTCGACAGAACAGCACGACTGTGGGACGTGAAGACGCGCCGAACGCGAGCTGTCCTTACCGGCCACACTGACTGCGTCTTCGACATGGCGTTCAGTCCTGATGGGAAGTTCCTGGCCACCGCAAGCTGGGACAACACGGTGCGAGTGTGGGACACAGCCACAGGAAAGACCAGATCCGTCCTCGCCGGCCACGCCGATGACGTCACGGCAGTGGAATTCAGCCCCGACGGGAGAACCCTGGTCACCTCAAGTTGGGATAAGAAAGTCCGGCTGTGGGATGTCACCACGGGGAAGGTGAAAGCTACCTTCACCGGCCATGACGACTACGTCTACGCCGTTGCCTTCTCCCCTGACGGGAAACTTCTGGCATCTGCAAGTCGTGACAGAACAGCACGACTGTGGAACGTATCGACAGGGAAAACTGTAGCCGTCCTTACCGGCCACACCGATGCCGTCTACGCCATCGCATTCAGTCCCGACGGGAAAACTCTCGCCACCGCAGGCCTCGATAATGTACTACGGCTCTGGGACACGGCCACGGCAAAGGCCAAGGACACCCTCACCGGCCACAGCAACGAAGTTACATCTGTGGCATTCAGTCCCGACGGGAAAACAGTAGCGTCGGGGAGCATGGACAAGACCGTACGGCTGTGGGATGTGGCTACATCCAGAACGCGAGCAACCCTCACCGGCCACACCGATGAAATCGAATCCGTGGCGTTCAGTCCTGACGGGAAGACTCTCGCCACCGCAAGCTATGACGAGACGGTTCGGTTGTGGAAGGTCGTCCTGCCCACCGCGGAAGAATCCGTCAAGAAGATATGCAGGGCTGTTCGTCGAGACCTTACCCGGCAGGAAAGCGCGACCTACCAGCCGGACCAACCGCACCAGCCCGTGTGTCCCTCTTGAGCCTGGACACCCCATGCCGTTCGGATGTGGCGGACGGGTGCGTGTGACGGTGCTTCAGGGGCCCGGGGGGAGTCTGGGGGGACGTCCCCCTGAGCCCGTTCACCCCGGCAGCCCGTTCACCCCGGCAGCCCTCAGCCCGGCCTCCCCGGGGTGCGGCCGGAGTCCGTGGTGGAGGTGCGTGTCGGGGCGGTCTCGGCGAGGAGGTGGAAACTGCCCTCCGCGTCCGGCCCCGCCGTGAGCCGGCCGCCGATCGCGGCGAGGCGTGCCGAGAGGCTGTCGAGACCGCCGCCGCGCTGCTCCCCGGAGTCGTGTCCGGCGGGCCGCACTCCGTCGTTGACGATGCTGAGCCTGACCACCCCGTCCTCCTGCGTGGCCTCGATCCGGCAGCGCGAGGCGTTGCTGTGCCGGACCACGTTGGTGATGCCCTCGCGCACCACGGTGGCGAACGCGGTGTCGGCGGCGCTGCTCAGCCGGTCGTAGTCCACCTTCAGATGGGCCTCTATGCCCGCGGCGGACAGCACCGAGCGGGCCGACGAGAGCTCGTTGAGCAGCGACAGCGAACGGTAGCTCCGCGCCACCTCCCGTACATCGGTGAGCGCCTCGCGCGAGGTGTCCACGATGCTGCGCAGCTCCTCCCTGGCCCGCTCCGGGGAGCGCTCCACCAGCTGGTAGGCCAGCTCTCCCTTGAGCGTGATCGCGGAGAGGCTGTAGCCGAGCAGGTCGTGCAGGTCGTGGGCGAAGCGCAGCCGCTCCTTGGTGACCGCGATCCGGGCGAAGTCGTCCTGGGCCTCGTGCACGGCGATGGTCAGCAGCGCGAGCCGGATCAGGCTGTAGACGATGATGCCGGTCAACAGGGTCGACACCATCATGTACAGCACCGCGACGGTCCCGAAGCCCTCCCGCAGGCCGGTGCACAGACCGATCAGCAGCACCAGCAGACCGAAGAGCGGCACCGCCTTGCGCACCGGCAGGACCAGCAGCGCGGAGGCGCCGACGAAGCCGCCCATGCCGCCCCAGGCCCAGCCGAGCGCCAGACACGGGACGGTCACCAGCAGGATCTGCACGACCAGGATCCAGCGGCCGTAGCGGTCGCGGACGGACTTCGTCCGGGGCAGCGTCTGCACCAGCTGCAGGACGATGGTCAGCGGCAGCACGGTCAGACACAGGGAAATGCTCAGCGGCGTGACGCCCTCGTCGAGGATGTCGACGACCTGCATGACGAAGAATCCGCTCATCACCATGAAGACGACGGCCAGCGCGAAGCGCGGCGGCGGCGCCGTGGCACCGAGCGCGACAAGTTTTGTCTCATTCGGTTCGGTGCAGTCGGCCCCGGGTGCTTGTTCGCACGCCTCGGAGCGTCTCAGGTGATCGGCCGGCACCGTCATCGGTTTCCCCCTTGGTCGACATCAGGGGCGATAATACGGTTTATGCGTGCAGGAGTGCCGACTCCGTACACCTTTGATCCGGCTCAGTAAACCTCTGATACGGATCGGGCGCCGTCGTTGTCCGGAAGTGAACCCAACAAGAACTCGCCGACCGCGGACTCCTCGCGCCAGTCGAGCCCGAACGCGCGGGCGCTCTGCCCGGTGTCCCCCGTACCGATCGCGCAACCCCCGAGCCCCATGGCGGTGGTGAGCAGGTACAGCGTCTGCTGCACCACCCCCACGTGCTTGAGCGTCAGCGCGTAGGCGAGCCCGCTGTACTTCCACGAGACCCGGGCGAAGCGGGCCGTCATGGTCAGCAGGACGTCCGGCACACCGGACATCCCGGCGCCCGTCCCGGCCTCCGCGAGCAGCCGGCCGACCGCGGCTTCCTGGTCCGGCAGCCGCACCAGGCAGTGCTCCGCGGGGGCGTAGTAGTACGCCCCGGGCGCCAGGCCCGCGCACCGGCCGACGCTCAGATAGAACTCGAGCTCGTGGCAGCCGCCCCCGCTCGGGTAGGGCCGGTCGGAGTGCGGGCAGGCGTCCCGCTCAGGGGCCGCCGCCCCGCCGGTCCGCACCCGCAGCGCCCGGTACAGGAGTTCACCGAGCTCGGCGAGCGTCAGGGGCCGGGCCCCGTGGGCGCGCACCGAGACCCGCTGCTCCAACGCGTCGGTCAGCGACATGTCCAGGCCGGTCCCCGACTCCTCGGAGGGCCGGGGCAGGGCGACGCGCGGCCCCTCGGGCAGCTCCTTGAGCGCGGGCGGCCGTGGCTGTGCGCCGCGCAGCGGGTAGGTCGCGCCGAACACCCCGTCACTCAGCCCGGGCCTGCTGCTCCAGTGGAACATCAGGTCGTGCGGGGACCAGGACCTGAGCACCGGATCGGAGTCCTCGGCAAAGCGCGGTTCGCCCTCCTCGCCCTCCGCGGCCTGCACCATGCCGGTCCCGATGAGGTAGGAGAGCATGGTGCGCGCCGACTGCGCGGAGACCGGCAGCGACCGCGTGGCCCGCGCGGCGGTGACGGGCTGGCCGAGCGCGGCGATCAGCCGGGTCGTCTCGGGACGGCTGAAGACCACCCGGAACGACGAGAGCGGCGACTCCAGGACCCAGCCCCGGTCGTCCGGGCGCAGCGCGGCGAACCGGGAGAGCCGCAGCGGCCGGTCCTGCGGCACGGCGGCCGGCTCCAGCGGGGACTCGGGCCTGGTCGGCACCACCGAGAGCAGTGAACTGCGGCCGTCGTCGGCGCCGACGGAGCGCACCACGAGGCCGCCGAGCTGTCGCAGGTCGACCAGGAGCTGGACCCGCCGGCGGAGGTCGTCGGTGCCGGGCACGTTCTCCAGCCGGGCCGGCCCGAGCTCCATCCGGCGCAGGGCCTCGCGCAGCACCGGCGTCGGCCGGGGGATCCGCAGGGTGCCCCAGCGTGAGCGCAGTGCGATGCGGGAGCCCTCGAGCTGCAGATGGACGTCCTCGCACAGCGACCAGAGTTCGCCTTCGGTGACGTGTGCCGATGACGGGCCGACGGGTGAAGCAGGAGAGGGCACAGGGCTTCCAGGGACGGGGCTCAGACGAAGAGCGGTACGGGATTGAGGGCGTCGTACGGAGTGGGCGAGGTCAGTCGCCCGAGGGTGACGGGGACGTCGTAGAGGCGGCCCGGCGCGAACCGGGGCCAGAAGTGCCGCAGACCGGGAACGATCATGCGGATCACCGGAAGCCCCAGGTCGGGCCGGGTCTGGTCCAGCGCGAGGACTTCGAGGCCGCGCTCTTGCAGACGTCGGCGCAGCTCGGTGAGGTCGCCGAGGAGGTCGTCGGTGGGGCGGTAGGCGTAGTCGGCGGGGGTGCGGGCCCCGGCGGCCGGGGAAGCGGCCAGGTAGGGCAGGCCGTCGCGGGTGGCGGTGCGCCACCAGCCGAGGGCCACCGGGTCGGAGCACTCGTACCCGGTGCCGTCGGGCCGCGCGCCGAGCACCGCGGGGAGCAGCTGGTTCATCTCCGACAGGGCCCGGGAGAGCGCGACCCGCGGGTCCGGGTGCGCGCCGAAGCCGAACACGATGTCCTCGGCCGCCCGGTCGGTGCGCCGGGACAGCGCCGCCATCACCGGGACACCCAGGTCCGACGTGACGTCGAGGACCCAGACCTCGCGGCCGAGGGCGGCGTGCGCCTCCTGCACCTCGGTGATCCAGGGGTCGGCGAAGGCGGTCAGGTCGACCGCGGGCTGGCGGGTCCGGTTGTACCACCACAGCGCCACGGCGTCGCGCTCCACGAGTTCGAGGAGCCCCTGCAGCGCGGCGTCCTCCAGGGTCCCGCCGGCCGCGCAGCCGTTGGAGTCGGCCGGTGCCATGCGGCGCGCGGCCCGGTCGGCCGCGTTGTAGTAGAGCAGGGAGCTCGGCAGCAGCACCTGGCGCTGCCGGGTCAGGGACCAGACCGGCGTCCAGTCGAGCACGGCGTCGTCGTCGAAGCGCTCGGGGACGAGGTGGAAGGGATGGGCCCCCGCGTTCCAGGCGTCCCGCCCGGCGAACTGGCGCTCGTGCCAGAGCTGTACGCCGCCGGGGGCCATGGCCCGCTCGCCCAGCGAGCGGAGCGAGCCGCGCACCCGCCGCTCGTCGCCCTGCCAGGTGCCGCTGACCCGCTCGACCCCCTCGCAGAGCGCACCGACCCGGGCATCGAGGGCGGTGCGGCCCTTGCCCGCGCTCTCCTGGCGCAGCGAGGAGCGCAGTTCGGACATGCGGCGCGGGCCGAGCGCCAGGTTGTGCCCTGCCCGGTAGACGTTGAGCAGCGCGGGACCGCGGTCGTCGCGGCGGATCTCCTTGATCACTCCGGTCACCGGGCTCACCAGCCGGTCGTAGCGGTCCAGGACGCTCTGCGCGGACAGGGCGCGATGGCCGCCGCCCGAACTGACCGCCTTGGCGCGGGAGGTGAAGACGACCGGCCGGTCGGCCAGGGCCGCCGTCAGGCCGGCGTCCCCGCACTCGGGGCACTGCGGCCGGCGGTCCAGGGGGTGGGTGCGGCTGGTGAGGGTGAGGGTGTCGAAGGTGACCACGCCGTCCTGCGCCTCGTGCCGGTGCCCGGCCAGCCACTTCGCGCACTCCAGGGCGGCGAGGCCGGTGCCGAGACCGACGGTCACCGGCAGCGCGGCGCGCGGCGGCGGCGCCGGGGCCTCGCCGAGGGCGCGGCGGACCGGGGACTCGGCGGCGCGGTGCCCGCGCAGCCGGTGCGCCAGGCAGTGCCAGCACGCCCCGTCGCCGGGGCGGAAGACGGGGCCGACCCAGACGCCGGTGCCGTACGGCTTGGCGAGCAGCCAGGTCCTGCCCTCGGCCCGGTGGGCCGCGTCCAGCGCGCCGAGGCGCGGGTCGAGGTAGTCCTCGCACACCACGAGGTCGAGGGCGGCGTCGCCGGGCGCGTCGACGACGGTGAGCCCGGCGCCGCGGCAGGAGGCGAGCAGCTCCGAGGTGTCGATGTCGCCGACGGCCACGATCCGCAGCGACAGCCGGCCGGCGGCGGCCCGCCGGACCTCCTCGCCGCCGGCGATCTCCCAGTACGCCGCCGCGGCGGCGTCGGCCTCCGCCCGGTCCTCGTCGGGGCGCCGGTGGTCGAGCAGCCCCGAACGGGTCAGCTGGCCGACCAGGTGGCCGACCTGGGCGGGCGGCACCTGCGGCGACGCGTCCCGCAGCAGCGTGCGCAGATCGCGGGTGCCGTCCAGCAGGGGGGCCAGGGCCGTCATATGGCTCCCCGGTACGGCCGTCACACCGTGCTCCGAGACCAGATAGACACCGTCACCCGCCACCACCTCGGGCCGCAGATGCGGCTTGAAGCCGATCAGCGCGCCCTCGCCCTGCCCTCGCCCGGTGGTCATGCGGCCGGCGTCTCCGCGGCGGAGGCGAACGCCGGCGTCGGCTCGTCCGCGAGACTCAGGCAGAACCCGGCGGTCGGGGCCGCGGCCGGCAGGGTGTCGAAGCGGTCCACGACCACGTCGAGCTCCTCCCCGGGCAGCAGCGCGGGCACCGCGGAACCGGGGGAGAGCTCGATGCCCGCCTCGGCGAGCACGTCGCGCGGGTCGGCGAGGTAGCGCGCACGCAACTCGGCGTCGGTCCAGGTCCGTGCGATGAGCTCCGCGAAGCGCCAGTCGTGGTCGAGCGTCATGTCGTCTCCTCTGCTCTGTTGCCGCTCCCCTGCGCGGGGAGCGGTCCGGGACGTGCGTAGGAAGACCTCGAGACTTTCTCGAGAAAGCCTGGAGAAGCCTTCGTCAGGAGTTAATGCCATCACCGGGAAGAGGGGCCAGTGCCTCCTTCACGTTCCCGGTATGAACGATTCATGTCCCGGGCGGGAGCGGCCCACAGGGGGTGCGGTGATCCGTACACGGGCAGCTGATGAGCTCCGCACTGTCCCTTGCGCATCGCAGCTGTGAAGGTTGTGGAGATTCGTCCAGATAGGGCGTCCGACCGTGGGGTAAGTGGGGAAAACCGTGATCGTTGACATTGGAGTGCTCGGGCCGCTGCGTGCCGGGATCGGTGATGTGTCCGTTGTGCCGTCGGCGGCGAAGCCGCGTCAGCTGCTGGCGCTGCTCGCCGTGCGCGCGGGGCAGATCGTCACCGTCGACGAGCTGACCGCGGAGCTGTGGCAGGAGGATCCACCGCGCAGCGCCGCCACGACTTTGCAAACGTATGTACTGCAACTTCGGAGAAGGATCACCGCGGCGATCGGTGACCGCCCCGGCCTCTCGGCGAAGGACATGCTCTCCACGGAGCACGGCGGATACCGCCTCGCCCGGCCCGCCGAATCGGTCGACCTCCACCGCGCCCGCGCCCTGATAGCCCGCGGCCGCCAGGAGCTGGCCGACGGCGACGACCACGCCGGATCCGCCCTCCTCGGCGAGGCGCTGCGGCTGTGGGACGGGCCCACCCTGGTCGACGTGCCCAAGGGGCCCCAGCTGCGCATCGAGTACATGGCCATGGAGGAGAGCCGGCTCGGCGCCCTCGAACTGCGCATCGAGGCGGATCTGCGCCTCGGCCGGCACCACGGGCTCCTGGACGAGCTCACGACCCTGACCGCCGAACAGCCGCTGCACGAGGCGCTGCACGCCCACTTCATGGTGGCCCTGTACCGGTCGGGCCGCGCGGTCCAGTCCCTCGAGGTCTTCCGGCGGCTGCGCGCCACCCTCATCGACGAGCTCGGACTGGAGCCGTCGCCCCGCGTCCAGCGGCTGCACCAGGCGATCCTCGCCTCGCACCCCGGCCTCGACCCGGTGCCCGCGCCCGCCGCGGAACTGCTGGCGAAGGGGCGGTGACCACGATGCTGGACATCAGTGTGCTGGGACCGTGCCGGGTCACCCACCAGCAGACGTCGGTGGTGCCCACGGCGGCCAAACCCCGCAAGGTGCTCGCCCTGCTCGCGCTCTCCCCGGACCGGTTCGTGTCCGTGGACTGCCTGATGGAGGAGCTCTGGGAGGAGCGACAGCCGCGCAGCGCCCCGACCACCCTGCAGACGTACATCCTTCATCTGCGCAACCTGATCGCCGCCACCCTGCGCGAGGCCCCGGTGCGGACCGGCCTCGACGTCAAGGACGTCCTGGTCACCAAGCCGGGCGGCTATCTCCTCAACACCGGGGGCGGCAGCGTCGACGTACGCGAGTACGAGGCCAGGGCGGCCGCGGGACAGCGGGCGATGACCGCCGGCGACTACGCCGCGGCGGCCGTCGGGTTCCGCGAGGCGCTGTCCCTGTGGCGGGGCCGTGCCCTGGTCGACGTGCAGACGGGGCCGAGGCTCACGGCGGAGGCGCGCCTCCTGGAGGAGTCCCGGCTCGCCCTGCTCGGCCGCCGGATCGAGGCCGACCTGAGGCTCGGCCGCCACCACGAGATCATGGGCGAACTCGCGGGCCTGTGCGCCGAGTACCCGCTGGACGAGACCTTCCAGGCGCAGCACATGGCCGCGCTCTGCAGGGTGGGGCGGCGCGGCCGGGCCCTTGAGGTGTACGCGGGGCTCAGGCTCGCGATGAAGCGGGAGCTCGGGCTCGAACCCTCGCAGGCCGTCGCCCGGCTGCAGCACACCATCCTCAGCGGGGCCCCGGGCACCGACTGGGAGCCGGCCGCCGACGCCTGGAGCGTTCGGCCGCAGCTGCTGCGCGCGGGATGACCGGCGCCGATGTCGCGGCGGACACCGCCCGATACCGAGTCTTGAGAGGCATTCGACCGCAGGGGACCAGGGTTCGAGGTCCGAACGTGGCCCGGGGCGCCAGCGCCGCCCCCGTGCCCACGGCCGCCTCCGTGGGGAGCGGCCGTCACGGTGAGGAGAGGTCCATGAAGGCCCTGGTGTTGTCGGGCGGCAAGGGTACCCGCCTGCGTCCCTTCAGCTACTCGATGCCCAAGCAGCTGATTCCCATAGCCAACAAGCCGGTGCTCGAGCACATTCTGGACAACCTGCGGAAGCTGGGCGTCCGGGACGTCGGCATCATCGTCGGCGACTGGGCGCCGGAGATCACCGCGCTCCTCGGCGACGGCAGCCGCCACGGCATGCGCATCACCTACATCCCGCAGGCCGAGCCCAGCGGGCTCGCCCACTGCGTGTCCATCGCCCGGGAGTTCCTGGGCGACGACGACTTCGTGATGTACCTGGGCGACAACATGTTGCCCCAGGGCGTGACGGAGATCGCCGAGGAGTTCCGCGCGCATCGCCCCGCCGCCCACGTCGTGGTCCACAAGGTGCCCGACCCCCGGGCCTTCGGCGTGGCCCAGGTCGACGCCGAAGGCCGGGTGACCCATCTGGCGGAGAAGCCGGAGCAGCCGCTCAGCGACCTCGCGATGATCGGCGTGTACTTCTTCACCCCCGCGGTGCACGAGGCCGTGGCCGCCATCGAGCCGAGCGCCCGCGGCGAGTTGGAGATCACCGACGCCATCGCCTGGCTGGTCGAGCGCGGCGAGCGGGTCACGGCCTCGGAGTACGACGGCTACTGGCGCGACACCGGTCGCGTCGACGACGTACTCGAGTGCAACCGCGAGCTGCTCGACGCGCTCGTGGCCCGGACCGACGGCGAGGTCGACTCCCTGAGCGAACTGGTCGGCGAGGTCGTCGTGGAGGCCGGCGCGCGCGTGGTGCGCTCACGCATCCACGGCCCGGCCATCGTGGGCGCGGGCACCGTCGTCGAGGACAGCTGGGTCGGACCGCACACCGCGATCGGCCGCGACTGCCGGCTCAGCGACGCGCGCCTGGACCACTCCATCGCGCTCGACGGGGCGACGGTCCGTCATGTGCACGGAATCCACGGCTCGTTGATCGGCAGGGCGGCCGTGGTCAGCACCACGGACACCGGCCCCGGCCGCCACCGCCTGGTGGTCGGCGACCACACCACCGTCGAGGTGGCCGCATGAGCGCCCCGCCGGAGCGGGCCCTGCCGGTACGGATCGGGGTGCTCGGCACGGCCGACATCGCGCGCCGCCGGATGCTGCCGGCCTTCGCCGCCTGTGACCGGACCGAGGTCGCGGCCGTCGCCAGCCGCGGCGCGGCCAGGGCGGCCGAGCAGACGGAGCGGTTCGGCGGTGTGCCGGTGGAGGGCTATGCCGCCCTCCTGGAACGCGACGACGTGGAAGCGGTCTATGCGCCGCTGCCCGTGGCGCTGCACGCCGAGTGGGTGGAACGGGCGCTGCTCGCGGGCAAGCACGTCCTGGCCGAGAAGCCGCTGACCGGCGATCCGGCGACGACGCGCAGGCTGCTCGCGCTGGCCAGGGCGCGCGGCCTGGTGCTGAGGGAGAACGTCATGTTCGTCCACCACGCCCAGCACGCGGCCGTCCGGCGGCTGGTGGCCGACGGGGCCATCGGCACCCCCCGGTCCCTCAGCGCCGCCTTCACCATTCCCGAACTCCCGCCGGACGACATCCGGTTCAGCGCCGAGCTGGGCGGCGGCGCGCTGCTCGACGTCGGCCTGTACCCGGTCCGTGCCGCCCTGCACCTGCTCGGACCCGGCCTCGACGTGGCCGGGGCGCATCTGCACCGGCCGGCCGGGCTCGCCACCGAGACGACCGGCGCGGCGCTGCTGCGCGGGCCCGGCGGCGTCACCGCCCAGCTGACCTTCGGCATCGGATGCGGCTACCGGTCGCGGTACGAGATCCTCGGATCCGAGGGGAGCCTCGCGGTGGACCGTGCCTTCACCCCGCCCGCCGATCACCGCCCGGAGCTCCGCCTGGAGCGAGGGGGCCGGGGCACCCTCGTCCCCCTGGAAGCGGACGACCAAGTGGCCAACTCCGTAAGGGCGTTCGCCGACGCGGTGCGCGACCCGGCGGGCCATGACGTCGATCACCGGGAGACGCTCAGGCAGGCCCTGCTCCTGGACACGATCCGCCGGGCGGCGCCGCCCGTACCGGGACTCGAGCCGTTGTCCAGGCCTCCGGCCGACCATGACCTGGCAGTACGAAAGGCCAAGGCAGTGGGAGGGGACCAGTGACTTCGAGAGCCAGACACGCAGATCCGGCCGCGCCGGACATACGGAAGGCGGGGCGACCGTGACCCGCAGGGTGGTCATCACCGGACTGGGCGTCGTCGCCCCGGGCGGAATCGGTGTGAAGGCCTACTGGGACATGCTGACCGCAGGGCGCTCCGCCACCCGCACCATCACCCACTTCGACGCCTCGCCGTTCCGCTCCCGGGTCGCCGCCGAGTGCGACTTCGACCCCGAGGCGGCGGGCCTGGACCCGCAGGAGATACGGCGCCTGGACCGGGCCGCGCAGTTCGCGGTGGTCAGCGCCCGCGAGGCACTGGCCGACAGCGGGGTCGAGACGGACACGTACGACCCGACGCGGATCGGCACCACCCTCGGCAACGCGGTGGGCTGCACCACCAGCCTGGAGCGCGAGTACGTGGTGGTCAGCAACGGCGGCCGCAAGTGGACCGTCGACCACGAGTACGCGGTGCCCGACCTGTACCGCCACTTCGTGCCGAGTTCGATGGCGGGCGAGCTGGCCTGGACGGCCGGTGCGGAGGGCCCGGCCTCCATGGTCTCCACCGGCTGCACCTCCGGCCTCGACGCGCTCGGTCACGCCACCGAACTCATCCGTGAGGGCAGCGTCGACATGGTGGTCGCCGGGGCGACCGAGGCCCCCATCACGCCGATCACCTCGGCCTGCTTCGACGCCATCCACGCCACCACCCCGCGCAACGACGACCCGGAACACGCCTCGAGGCCCTTCGACCGCACCCGCAACGGGCTCGTGCTCGGAGAGGGGGCGGCCACCCTGATCCTGGAGGACCTGGAGAGCGCGCGGCGCCGCGGGGCCCACGTCTACGCGGAGATCGCCGGGTTCGCCTCGCGCTGCAACGCCCACCACATGACCGGCCTCAAGCCCGACGGCCGGGAGATGGCCGAGGCCATCGACGTCGCGCTGGCCGAGGCCAGGATGGACCCGTCGGACGTGGACTACATCAACGCCCACGGCTCCAGCACCAGGATGAACGACCGGCACGAGACGGCCGCGTTCAAGCGGAGCTTCGGCCACCACGCGCACGACATCCCGGTCAGCTCGATCAAGTCGATGATCGGGCACTCGCTCGGCGCGATCGGCGGCCTGGAGGCCGCGGCCTGCGCGCTGGCGATGGAACACGGGGTCCTGCCGCCGACGGCCAACCTCCACGAGCCCGACCCCGACTGCGATCTGGACTACATCCCGCTGCACGCGCGCGAGCGGCGCACCGACGCGGTCGTCAGCGTGGGCAGTGGCTTCGGCGGCTTCCAGACCGCCCTGGTCCTCGCCCGACCCGAAAGGAGCGGCCGGTGACGGCGACAGCAGTGGTGACCGGCCTCGGAGTGGTCGCCCCCAACGGCCTGGGCACCGAGGAGTACTGGGCGGCGACCCTGGCGGGCCGCAGCGGACTCGGCCCGGTGACCCGCTTCGACGCGGACCAGTACCCGGGCAGGATCGCCGGTGAGGTCTCCGGGTTCGTCCCGCAGGACCACGTCCCGAGCCGGCTGCTCCCGCAGACCGACCACATGACCAGGCTCGCCCTGGCCGCCGCCGACTGGGCGGTCGAGGACGCCGCCGTCGACCCGGCGGAGCTCGACGAGTACGGCATGGGCGTGGTCACCGCGGCCTCCGGCGGCGGCGTCGAGTACGGCCAGCGGGAGCTCCAGGAGCTGTGGAGCAAGGGCAAGGAGTACGTCAGCGCGTACCAGTCCTTCGCCTGGTTCTACGCGGTGAACACCGGTCAGATCTCGATCAGGCACAAGATGCGCGGGCCGAGCGGAGTCCTGGTCACCGAGCAGGCGGGCGGCCTCGACACCCTGGGCCACGCCCGGCGGCACATCCGCAAGGGCATCCCGCTGGTGGTCTCCGGCGGGGTCGACGGGGCGCTCTGCCCCTGGGGCTGGGTGGCACAGGTCTCCACCGGACGGCTCAGCGCCGCCGACGACCCGGACCGCGCGTATCTGCCCTTCTCCGCCGACGCCGGCGGCTATGTGCCGGGCGAGGGCGGCGCGATCCTGCTCGTGGAGGACGCCGAGGCGGCCAGGGCCCGCGGCGCGGCCCAGGTGTACGGCGAGATCGCGGGGTACGCCGCGACCTTCGACCCGCGCCCGGGCTCCGGCCGCCCGCCGGGGCTGCGCCGGGCCGCGGCACAGGCCCTGGCCGACGCGGGGCTGACCCCCGATGACGTCGACGTGGTCTTCGCCGACGCCGCGGGCGTCCCGGAGCTCGACCGCGTCGAAGCGGAGGCCCTGGTCTCGCTCTTCGGCCCGTCCGGGGTCCCGGTGACCGCGCCCAAGACCATGACCGGGCGGCTGTTCGGCGGCGGCGCGGCGCTCGACGTGGCGACGGCCCTGCTCGCGCTGCGCGACGGCGTCGTCCCGCCGACCGCCAACGTCGCGGGGCCCGCCGCCGACTACGCGCTCGACCTGGTGACCGGCGCCGCCCGTGAGGCACCGCTCAGGACCGCGCTGGTCCTGGCCCGCGGGTACGGCGGATTCAACGCGGCCATGGTGCTGCGCCGGGCCTGATCCGCTGCGGTCCGGGTGCCGCCGCCGACCCGTTCGGCGTTCACCCGCCCTCTCTCCACTCTCTCCGTCTGTTCACCCACTCCCGAAGGAGCACAGCCATGTCCACCAACGGCATCCTCGAACTCACCGACCTGACCCGCCTGTTGCGCGAGAGCGCGGGCGAGGAGGAGGGCGTCGACCTCGACGGCGACGTCCTGGACACCGACTTCACCGAGCTCGGCTACGACTCTCTGGCGCTGCTCCAGGTCATCGGCCGCATCCAGCGCGAGTACGGCGTGGAGATCCCCGACGCCGCCGCCGAGGCCGAGACCCCGCGCGCGCTGCTCGACCTGGTCAACTCCGTTCCTCCGGTGGCCGCCTGAGCCGTCGGGCTCCGCCGTCGCCGAGCCCCCTGGACCAACCGAATCGACGGCCGTTCCCCCGCGGCCGTCACCGCGGCCGCCCCGCCCATCCGGGTGGGGCGGCCGTGTATCCACCCCGCCCACCCGCCCACGCCGGGTCAGGACCGTCCCACCGGGAGGAACCATGCCGGGAGCACCCACGCGCTCCGCCGCCCCACTCGCACCGCTCACCCGCGCACCGCTCCCCGTCGCGCTGCTGCTGCCCGGGCAGGGGGCCCAGCAGGAGGGCATGGCCCGCGGCCTGTACGGCAGCGAACCGTCCTTCACCGAAGCCGTCGACGAGGTCTTCGAGCTGCTCGGCGCGGAGGGCGACCGGATCCGCGACGACTGGGCCGCCGACCGTCCCGCCGTCCCGCTCGACCATGTCTCGCGGGCCCAGCCGCTGCTCTTCGCGGTGGACTACGCGCTGGGCAGGATGCTCTTCGACTGGGGCATCCGGCCGGCCGTGCTGCTCGGCCACAGCGCCGGTGAGGCCGCCGCGGCCGTGCTCGCCGGGATCTTCTCGCTGCCGGACGCGGTGCGCCTGCTGGCCGAGCGCGTCGAGCTGATCGCCCAGGCCCCGCCCGGCGGCATGCTCGCCGTGGCCGCCACGCCCCACGAGGTGGCACCCCACCTCCGCGCCGGCGTGGTCGTCGGCGCGGTCAACTCCCCGGCCCAACTCCTGCTCGCCGGGCCCGAACCCGCGCTGTCCGAGACCGCCGACGCCGTGCGCGCCGCGGGGTTCACCTGCGTACGGGCCAAGGCCACCGCGGGCTTCCACAGCCCCTCGCTGGCCCGGTTGTGCGCCCGGCAGATCCCGTCGGTGGCCGCCGTGCGGAGGAACCCGCCCGCGATCCCCGTCCTGTCCGCCTACACGGCCACCGAACTGACCCCGGACCGGGCCGCCGACCCCGAGTTCTGGGCCATGCAGCCCGCCGAGCCGGTCCTCTTCGGCCCGGCCCTCGACCGGCTCCTCGCCGACGGCCCCTACCAGCTGGTGGAGGCCGGTCCCGGCCAGAGCCTGTCCGCGCTGGCCCGTCGCCACCGCGGCGTCACCTCCGGCGGCAGCCGGGTCCTCGGGCTCCTCCACGCCCGTCCGTGCGGCGCGGAACGCGACCGCGAGACCGTCCTCAAGGCGGCCGAACAGCTCGCCGCCGACGGGCAGTTCACCGACCCGGACGTCCTGGCGCGGCTGCGCAACCGGCTGTCCGGCGAGGATCGATCCCGTTTCGAGGCCCCCGCGTGAGGCTTGGCCCGCAGAAGCAACCGGAAGGGACGGGGAGTGGCGCCATGAGGATTCTGGTCACCGGAGGAGCCGGATTCATCGGCTCGCACTATGTGCGGCAGCTGCTGGCCGGCGCGTATCCCGGATACGAGGACGTACGCGTCACCGTCGTCGACAGCCTCACCTACGCGGGAAACCTCGCCAACCTGCCCGAGGCCCACCCCCGCCTGGAGTTCGTCAGGGGCGACATCTGCGACCAGCGGCTCATGGACGAGGTGACGCCCGGACACACCGCGGTGGTGCACTTCGCGGCCGAGTCGCACGTGGACCGGTCGCTGCACGGGGCGGCCGCGTTCGTACGGACCAACGTGGGCGGCACCCAGACCGTCATGGAGGCCTCGCTGCGGGCCGGCGTCGAGCGGGTCCTGCACGTCTCCACCGACGAGGTGTACGGGTCCATCGACGTGGGGTCCTGGACCGAGGAGTCCCCGCTGCTGCCCAACTCGCCCTACGCGGCGTCCAAGGCGGGCAGCGACCTGATCGCCCGCGCCTACTGGCGCACCCACGGCCTCGACGTCTCGATCACCCGCTGCTCCAACAACTACGGCCCGTACCAGCACGTGGAGAAGCTGCTTCCGCTCTTCACCACCCGCCTGCTGGCCGGAGAGCAGGTGCCGCTCTACGGCGACGGCGGCAACGTACGCGAGTGGCTGCACGTCGACGACCACTGCCGCGCCCTGCACCTGGTGCTCACCGAGGGCGGCGCGGGCGAGATCTACAACGTGGGCGGCGGCGAGCACACCACCAACAAGGAGATCACCGGCCGACTGCTCGACCTGTGCGGCGCCGACTGGAGCTCGGTCCGCAGGGTCGCCGACCGCAAGGGCCACGACCTGCGCTACTCGCTCGACGACAGCAAGATCCGCACGGAGCTCGGCTACCGGCCGCGGATCCCCCTCGAGCGCGGACTCGCCGAACTCGTCGACTGGTACCGGGACAACGAGGCGTGGTGGCGGCCGCTCCAGGACGCCGCCTGACCCGGTCGCCACCGCCCGGCGTCGCCGACGCCGTCCGCCACCGCCGCAGCACACACGACCGAGGAGTCGACATGCGGGTTCTGTTCACCACCGCGCCCCTGCCCGGGCACTTCTATCCGCTGGTGCCGCCGGCCTGGGCGCTGCGCGCCGCGGGGCACGAGGTCCTGTTCGCGGCGCCGGAGAGTTTCGCCGACACGGTCATCGAGGCCGGACTGCCGGTGGCCGCGTCCGCGCCCCCGGTGGGCTTCGCGGAGTTCATGCTGCACGACAGGGAAGGGCGGCGCCTGGAGCCGGTGCGCGACCCGGTCGCCCGGCGCAGGGCGAGCGGCCGCGCCTGGGGGCGCCTTGCCGCCCGCACCCTGGAGGGCACCCTGCGCCTGGTCGAGGAGTGGCGCCCCGACCTGATCGTCAGCGAACCCATGGAGTACGCCGGGCAGTTGGCGGCGGCCGCGTACGGCATCCCGTGGGTGGAACCCGGGCTGAACTTCGCCGGGTTCCACGGCCCCGAAGGCCCCGACCGCCCCGCGGCGGAGGAGCTCGCCCCGGAGTGCGCGGCCCTCGGCGTCGCGGGACTGCCCGACCCCGCCCTCGTCCTCGACATCTGCCCGCCCTCGATGCGCGGCACGACCCCGCCACGGAGCACGCCGATGCGGCACGTTCCGTACAACGGGCCCGACATCCACACCGCTTGGCCCGACCGTCCACAGGGCGTCCCGCGGATCTGCCTGACGCTCGGCAGCATGCTGCCCACCCACGGCAAGCTCGACTTCCCCGGCCGGATGGCCGAGTTGATGACGGCGCTGACCGGCCTGGGCGCCGAGGTCGTGGTCGCGGTCGACGAGCAGGTCGCCCGGGGCTGGGATCCGCTGCCGGTCGGCGTGGTCGCGGCCGGCCGCTTCCCGCTCGACCGGGCGCTCGCCGACTGCGACGTACTGATCAGCCACGGCGGGCCGGGATCGGCGTTCGCCGCGCTCGTCCACGGCGTACCGCAACTGTGCCTGCCGCAGACCTCCGACCAGTTCGAGAACGCCGCACTGGTGGAGCGGCACGGCGTCGGGCTCGGCCTCACCCCCGAGCACGCGTCGACCGAGGCGGTCGTCGAGCGCGCCGAGGCGCTGCTGCGGGACGGCTCCTACCGCTCCGCCGCGCGGGCGGTGGCCGCCGAGATCGCCCTGCTGCCCGCCCCGGCCGACGTCGTGCCCGTGCTGGAGAAGCTCGCCCTGTCCGGCTCCGCGGGACCCGTCGGGGCGGCCCGCTCCGGCGCGGCCGAGTAAGGAGCGGACGGATGCAGATCGTGGGCCGCGGCTTCCTCGCGCGGCACTTCACCGCGTCGGCCGACCGGCACCCCGGCATCGTGCTGCTCGCCGCCGGGGTCTCCTGGGCCGACGGCGTCTGTGAGGCGGAGTTCGCGAGGGAGGCCGCCCTGGTGCGCGAGACGCTGCGCCGGTGCCGGGCGGACGGCACCCGGCTGGTGTTCTTCTCCACCGCCTCCACCGGGATGTACGGGGCGAAGGGGTGCCGCGGCAGGGAGGACGAACCCGTCACCCCCTGCACGCCGTACGGCAGGCACAAGCGGGGCCTGGAGGAGGAGGTCGCCTCGTCGGGGGCGGACCACCTGATCCTGCGCCTGGGGCACGTGGTGGGCCCCGGACATCCACCGCACCAGCTGCTGCCCACCCTGATCCGCCAGGTGTGCGCGGGCACGGTGACCGTGCACCGCGGTGCCGCCCGCGACCTGATCGCCATCGACGACGTGGTCGCGGTCGTGGACCGGCTGCTCGCCCTCGGCGTCTCGCACGACGTGGTCAACATCGCCTCCGGGGTGCAGGTGCCCGTCGAGGCGATCGTCGACCGGATCGAGCGGCGGCTCGGCGCCACGGCGGAGCGCCGCTTCGTCGACGGCCGTGGCGCCAACCACCAGGTCTCCATAGCGAAGCTGCGGCGGCTGGTGAGTCCGGAGCCCCTCGACTTCCCCGCGGACTACTACCGCGGGGTGCTCGACCGGTACGTCCGGGCCCCGGTGACCACATGACCCGCCCCCTCCGGCCGGCCGACAGGCGCCGGCCGTCCCCCTCGACCTCAGGAGAACTCCGGTGCGTGTGCTGTTCGTGACGGCCGTACTCCCTTCGCACTACTTCGTCATGGCGCCGTTCGCCTGGGCGCTCCGCGCGGCCGGGCACGAGGTGCGCGTCGCCACCCAGCCCGAACTCGTCGAGACGGTCGCCCGATCCGGGCTCCCGGTGATCGGCGTGGGCGGCGACGCGGACTTCGCGGGCCGCTACCGCGACCGGGCCGAGAGCCGCGAGCCCCGCTCCGGCGACCCCAAGGTGCTGTTCTGCGAGATCGCCGACGGCATGGCCGACGACCTGGTCGCCTTGGCCCGCGACTGGCGGCCGGACGCGGTGGTGTGGGAACCGGCGACGCTGGCCGGACCGCTCGCGGCCGCGGCGTGCGGCGCCGTCTCGCTGCGCTATCTGTGGGGCCCGGACATCGTGGGGCGCGGCATCGGGCGGGACAACCTGCCGCCCCAGTTCGCCGAGCTCTTCGAACGGTTCGGGATGCGCCTCGACGACGTACCGGACTGGTGGAACCTGGACGCCTGCCCGGACGACGCCCAGGTCGCCGGCAACACCCGGCGGCTGCCCGTGCGTTACGTGCCCTACAGCGGGGCCGGACACGTCCCCGAGTGGGTGCTGCGCGCCCCCGCGAGGCCCCGCGTCTGCGTCACCCTCGGCATCACCATGACCGAAGTCGTGGGCGAGGAGAGCTTCTTCGTGCCCAAGGTCCTCGACGCCCTGTCGGGGCTCGACGTGGAGCTGGTCGCGGCGGTGGTGCCGAGCCAGCGCCCGCTGCTCGGCGAGGTGCCCGACGGGGTGCGGATCGCCGAGGACTGCGCCCTGTACAAGATCGTGCCGAGCTGCGACCTGGTCATCCACCACGGCGGCGTGGGCTCCATGCTGACCGCGGCGCTGAACGGCGTACCGCAGTTGATGATCACTCAGATGCCGGACCAGGGCTTCTTCTCCGCCCATCTGGCACGGACCGGCGCCGGCGTCCACCTCACCGGCGACCGGGCGGATCCGGAGACCCTGCGCGCGACGGTGAGCCGGCTGCTCGACGACCCGTCCTGCCGCGAGGCGGCGGCAGCGGTGCGGCAGAGCGTGCTGTCCCGGCCCACCCCCGCCGAGTGCGTGCCGCTCGTGGAGCGGCTCGTGGCCGATGCCGCCGCCGACCGGACCTCCCGCACTTCCCCCACACCCCCGACTGCCCGCCGAGGAGCTGCCCGATGACGAACACCCCCGCACCGGAGGGCTCCGGAGAGGGGCTCGACTTCGGGCTTTTCTTCTTCGCCGCCGTCGGAGACGCCGCGGCCGAGGCGTACCGGCTGCTCCTGGACGCCGCCCGGCGCGCCGACGAGCTCGGCTTCGCCTTCGTCTCCACCCCCGAGCGGCACTTCCACCGCTTCGGCGGCGCCTTTCCCAACCCGGCCGTCACCTCCGCCGCCCTCGCGGCGGTCACCGAGCGGCTGCAGATCCGGGCCGGCAGCGTGGTCACGCCGATGCACCAACCGGCGCGCATCGTCGAGGACTTCGCGATGGTGGACGGCATCTCCGGTGGCCGGGCGGCCATTTCGGTGGGCTCGGGGTGGAACGTCAACGACTTCGTGCTCGCCCCCGACGCCTACGAGAACCGCCGCGAACGCATGGTCGCCGACATCGCGGCGATCCGCCGGGCCTGGGCCACCGGGACCTGGACCGGCACCAATCCGCACGGCACGGAGGTCACGCTCGACGTCTTCCCCCGCCCGGTGCAGGACGAACTCCCCGTCTGGACGACGGCGTCCCGGAGCGAGGAGACGTTCCGGCAGGCGGGACTGCTCGGCACCCATGTGCTCACCCACCTGGAGAACCAGAGCGTCGACGAACTGGCCGGAAAGATCGGGACGTACCGGAAGGCGCGCGCCGATGCGGGCTTCGACCGGGGCCGCGTCACCGTGATGATGCACACGCATGTCGGGGCGACGTCCGAGCAGGCGCGGGCGGCGGCCGTGCCCTGGCTGAAGAAGTACCTCCTGACCGCCATCGACCTGGAGGCGCGGGCGGTGGAGGCCGGCGGCGCCATGAGCGGCGGGCGCCGGGGCCGCGACTTCATGGCGCGGGGCGACGCCCGGGACAGGCTCGCCGAACTCGGCGTCAACCGCTACCTGGAAGGCACCTCGCTGATCGGCTCGGTGGACGAGTGCGCCGGGGCGGCCCGGCGCGTGCGCGAGGCCGGCGCGGACGAGATCGCCTGCCTGGTCGACTTCGTGGGAGACAGCGCGGCGGTGCTCGCGGGCCTCGACCATCTGAACGCGGTGCGGGAGCGCTTCGTCCGTACCGGCTGACCGGCTGACCGGCGGATACCGGCCACGGCCATCGAAGGGAACCGGCTCGCCTGGCATGCTGGTCGAGGGTGCGGCGCCGCCGACCCCGCTTCTCGGGGACGGCGCGACGACTGGCTCGCTCAACGGAGAGAGATTGATGGTTACTTCGCGCTGGACGGCCGTTTCCGCTCGGGAGGCTGCCCCGCGGCGCCGAGGTCCCGTGCTGGAGCGGGCGATCCTCGACGCCGCGCTCGAGCAGCTCAGCACCGTCGGCTGGAGCGGGCTGACGATGGAGGGCGTGGCCGCGGGCGCGCAGACCGGCAAGGCCGCCGTGTACCGCCGCTGGCCGTCCAAGGAGGAGCTCGTCGTGGACGCGCTGCGCGTCGGGCTGCCGCAGCTCGCGAGCGCCCCCGACCTGGGGAGTGTCCGGGCGGACCTGCTCAGGTTGTGCGGACAGATGCGGGAGGCGATGTTCTCGCGTTCCGGGTTCGCCCTGCGCTCGGTGCTTCACGAGTGCGACACGGCAACGGCCGAGCGCTTCCACGACGTGATCTACGAAGGCGTCATCGAGCCGAGCGTGAAGCTGATCAAGGAGGTCGTGCGCCGCGGAATCGAGCGCGGAGAGGTGCGTTCCGGAGGGACGGACGACTATGTGTGCGACGTCATTCCGGCCATGCTCATGTACCGCTCGAAGGTGTGCGGCAGCGAATGGCAGGACGAGGAGTTCGAGGCCCTCATCGACCAGGTGATGGTTCCGCTGCTGCGCCGCTGAGGGCCGTGCGCCCGCGCGCCCGTAAGCCGCGCGCCCGTGCCCGGAAAGGCTCTGCGGGCGACTCGGCAAGCCTGGGTGTCGCGGGCGGCCTCCGGCGGCGTACGCTGTCTGGCGCCATGCCGTACGAAGCACCCACCCACACCGTCGAGCGCTCCCTGCGCGCCACCACCGGAGCGAAGATCGTCGCCGGTGTCGACGAAGTCGGGCGCGGCGCGTGGGCGGGCCCGGTCACCGTCTGTGCGGCGGTCACGGGACTGCGCCGGCCGCCCGAAGGGCTCACCGACTCCAAGCTGATCAGTCCCAAGCGGCGCGACGCGCTCGCGGAGGAACTGGAGAGCTGGGTCACGGCACACGCCCTCGGTCACGCCTCGCACGAGGAGATCGACGAACTGGGGATGACGGCCGCGCTGCGGCTCGCCGCGGTGCGCGCCCTGGAGGGGCTGCCGGTCCGTCCGGACGCGGTCATCCTCGACGGGAAGCACGACTACCTCGGGGCTCCCTGGCGGGTTCGTACGGTGATCAAGGGCGACCGTTCCTGTGTGGCCGTCGCCGCGGCTTCGGTGATCGCCAAAGTCCGGCGCGACAAAATGATGGCCGAACTGGGCATCGAACATGCAGACTTCGGTTTTGCGGCCAACGCCGGTTATCCGTCGCCGGTCCACAAGGCCGCGCTGGAGGAGCGGGGGCCCACCCCGTACCACCGGCTTTCGTGGGCGTATCTTGATGCGCTGCCCCAGTGGCGGCACCTCAAGAAGGCCCGCAGCTGGGCGGACGGAAAAGTTCCGGAAATCGAGGGTCAGCTCGGCTTTGAGTTCTGACGCTTTTCCGGCCCTTCCGGTCGCACTCATGTGCCACCCGCCGACGCGAGTCGCATCGGCGTTTGATAGACAACACTTCATGCCTCTCATTCCCGAGGAGCCTCAGATTCACGAGAGTGCCCAGGGTCCCCGCGCCACGCCGGCCAGTGGCCGCACCGCGCCGACCCCCCGCCCCGTACCCGGCCCCCGCCCCGCGGCTCCGCCGCGTCCCGGCCGCCCGGGTCCCGCCCGGCCCATGCCGCCCGCGCAGCGCACGCCGCGCGACGCGGCAGCCAAGCCCGGGCCGTCCGCCCCGGCCGCTCCCGGACCCGCCGCTTCTGGCGCGTCCACTTCCGGAGCACCCGCCGGTGGCGCCTCCGCCGCTTCGGTTCCGCAGATCCAACTCATCCCGGCCTCGGTCGAGGGCGCGCTGGACGCGGCCGAGGAGGCCGTCGACCTGTTGCTCGACTCCGGGCGCGCGCCCGGGGACATCCTGGTGATCACCACCGGCGATCCGCACCCGTGGGCCACGCACGAGCTGTCCTTCGGCGAGGCCGCCTACTGGGCCCAGCACGACGCGGGCGACGACGTCTTCTACGCCGACGCCGCCGCCCTCACTCGTGCCGCGGCTCGGCCCGTGGTCGTCGTCGCCGTCAACGGCGGCAGCGAGGAGACCGCGGTGGCCGCGCTGCCGACGGCTCTGACCCGGGCGGGAACCTTGCTGATCGTCTGCGGCGACCCGCAGCGGATCAACTCGATGCTGGGCGCCGGCGTCTGACGTCGGTGTCCGGCAGCCGTCGCCCGGTGCCGGTCGCGCGGTAGCGCCGCGCGGCAGTGGCCGGGTGGTGTCGCCGTTCGGCGTGCGGCGTGCGGTGCACGACATGTGCCGTGTGGTGCGTGTCGTACGACGTGTGCTGTGCGACGTGTGTCGGACGACGTGTGCCGTGCGAGGCACGGCCGGGTCGGCCGCGTGCCGGTCCGGGCCGATCGCGTGCGGGTGACGGTGAAGTGTGGGGGGACAGAGGACGTGCGCTCGCGCGTCCTCGTCCAGGCGACGAGCAGGGGGCGGCGTCGCGGGGGTGACGTCAGCGTGCCGCCGCGCGGCGCAGCACGTCCGACGCGACGCCTCCGGTGCGCGGCATCGGCGGATCGGTCCCGGTGAAGGGCTCGGGCTGCGAACCGACGCTCGGCCTGCGGCCTCCGCGTCCCTCGCCGAGCACCTGCCAGCCGTCGTGCGTCAGCGTGATGTACGCACCGCACCGCAGCCCGTGCAGGGTGCAGGCGTCCCGCAGGCCCCACATCCAGGCACCGTCCTCCTGGGTCCAACGGGCGTCTCCGTCACGGCAGTAGAGCAGCACGGCGGTGCGCACGGGGGTGCGGCGCCGCAGATCGTGCGGGATGACCCGACGCAACTGCGCGAGCAGGGCGTTGCGGAACACCCAGCCGTCCGTCACGGTCGCGCGCCGGTCGAAGGAGGCGCTCGCCCGCAGCCGCTCGTCCGGATCCAGCACGGCCACGACAGCCGTCGCCGGGGTCGGCCGGTGGCGGGAGTGCAGGCCGCTCACGACCTCGCGCGGATTGCGCAGCAGGGGGATCCCCGCGGCTGACCACTCCGCGGGTTCGAGCATCCGGGTCAGTCGGTGGGCGGAAGCGGCGGACAACTCGGCCGAGGTCGAGAACTCCGACGTCGATCCCGGGGCGGACGGAGCGAATCCGAAGGTCACGGTCCTCCCTTCGGCTACGCGCCCATGCTGAGGGCGGGGGCGGACTGGGGGAGCGCACCGCAACACAGCCCTACCGGACCACGGGGAGCCGCGCGGGAGCGGTTCCAATTCTTCCCGTCGTAGTCCCCTGCGGCAACGAGCAGTTGGGGCCGATCGCCGGTATCGGACGATGCGCCGTGTATATCCCTGCCCAGCTCGCCGCCCCCCGACGCCTGTGTCATCCCTGCACGGCGAGGACCAGTGGCAACACCCCCTCGGCTCCGGCACGACGGAGCATGCGCGCGGCCACGGCGAGGGTCCAGCCGCTGTCGGTCAGGTCGTCCACCAGGAGCACCGGCCCGCCCGCTTCCTGGAGCGCGGCAGCCAGCGCGGGAGGCACCGTCAGCGCGCCGTCGAGGGCACGCAGGCGCTGTGCGCTGTTGCTCCGGGGCACCCGCGCGGCCTCGGCGCCGGCGGCGTACTCCAGGGACCCCAGAAGCGGAAGCCTGCCGATCTCCGCGATCCGCGCGCCCAGTGACCGGATCAGCTGGGGCCGCGTCAGCGACGTCATGGTCACCACGCCGACCGGGCGCGGCCGCGCGTCACCCGCGCCCGAGGCCCAGCCGCCGGGGCCCTTCGCCCAGTCCGCGAGCACGTCCACCACGGCCTTGGCCACGTCGTCCGGAACCGGCCCGTCCGGGGCCTGCGGGGCGAGCATGGGGCGGAGCCGGTTGCCCCATCCGATGTCGGAGAGCCGGCCCAAGGCCCGCCCCGGAGCCGCCTGTTCGCCCGCGGGGATGCGTCCCTTGAGGTTCACGCCGACCGCGGCCAGGCCCGTGGGCCACATCTTCCGGGGCTCCACGTCGACACCTGCGCGCCCGAGCTCGCCGCGTGCCGCGTCCAGCGCCGCGGAGGAGACCTCGTCGCCGAACCGCGAGCCCGCGCAGTTGTCGCAGCGTCCGCAGGGAGCCGCGCCCTCGTCGTCCAACTGGCGCCGCAGGAACTCCATCCGGCAGCCGGGCGCCGACGCGTACTCGCGCATCGCCTGCTGCTCGGCCTGCCGCTGCTTGGCGACCCAGGCATAGCGCTCGGTGTCGTACGCCCACGCCTGGCCGGTGGAGATCCAGCCGCCCTTGACGCGGCGGACCGCGCCGTCCACGTCGAGGACCTTGAGCATCGTCTCCAGCCGTGAGCGGCGGAGCTCGACCAGGGGCTCGAGGGCGGGCAGCGACAGCGGCCTGTCGGCCTGGGCCAGTACGTCGAGCGTGCGGCGCACCTGCTCCTCGGGCGGGAAGGCGAGCGAGGCGAAGTAGTTCCAGATGGCCTCGTCCTCCTTGCCCGGCAGGAGCAGCACCTCGGCGTGGTCGACTCCGCGGCCCGCGCGCCCCACCTGCTGGTAGTACGCGATCGGAGAGGAGGGGGAACCGAGGTGGACCACGAACCCCAGGTCGGGCTTGTCGAAGCCCATCCCCAGGGCGGAGGTCGCGACGAGGGCCTTCACGCGATTGGCGAGGAGATCCTCCTCGGCCTGCTGGCGGTCCGCGTTCTCGGTCTTTCCCGTGTACGAGGCGACGGTGTGCCCGCACTGGCGCAGATAGGCGGTCACTTCCTCGGCGGCGGCGACCGTGAGGGTGTAGATGATTCCGGACCCCGGAAGGTCGTTCAGATGGTCGGCCAGCCACGCCAAGCGGTGTGCGGCGTTCGGCAGTTGGAGCACGTTCAGACTCAGGCTCTCCCGGTCGAGCGGGCCGCGCAGGACGAGTGCGTCCGAGCCGCCGCCGGTGCCGAGCTGCTCGGCCACGTCGGCCGTCACACGGGCGTTGGCCGTCGCGGTGGTGGCCAGGACGGGGACGTCGGGCGGGAGGTCCGCGAGCATCGTGCGCAGCCTGCGGTAGTCGGGCCGGAAGTCGTGGCCCCAGTCGGAGATGCAGTGCGCCTCGTCGACCACGAGCAGGCCGGTGGCCGCGGCGAGCTTCGGCAGCACCTGGTCGCGGAAGTCCGGGTTGTTGAGCCGCTCCGGGCTACCGAACTGGGAAGGCATTCAAATTCCAGGCGGATCTAGCGCCCTGACCTGCGTAAACGTGCTGATCGAGGGGCTGGGCGGTTGAGCGCGCCGTGCTGGCCACCCTCCATCGACGCGCACTAGGCGTACCGCATGCGAGCAGGGCGTCACACTGAGTGAGCTAGCCGATAGTCCCCGGTTTCCGGTTGCATGGGAGCATGGACGATCTGGACCTCCGCACCGAAGCCGATGTCATCCTCGCCGAGCTCGTCGGTGCCCCAACGGGTTCGGCGCGGTTGCGGGAGGATCAGTGGCATGCGGTGGCCGCTCTGGTGGAAGAGCGTCGGCGTGCCTTGGTGGTGCAGCGCACAGGCTGGGGCAAGTCGGCGGTGTACTTCGTCGCCACCGCTCTGCTGCGCCGGCGTGGTGCTGGTCCTACGGTAATTGTCTCGCCTCTGTTGGCGTTGATGCGGAATCAGGTCGAGGCGGCGGCCCGAGCGGGTATCCGGGCGCGCACAATCAACTCGGCCAACCCGGAGGAGTGGGACTCTATCTACGGGGAGGTCGAGCGCGGTGAGACCGACGTTCTCCTCGTAAGTCCTGAGCGGCTTAATGCTGTGGATTTCCGTGAGCAGGTACTTCCCAGACTCGCGGCTACGACGGGGCTACTGGTGGTCGACGAGGCGCACTGCATCTCTGACTGGGGTCATGATTTCCGCCCCGATTACCGTCGCCTTCGAGCGATGTTGGCTGAATTGCCTGCAGGTGTTCCGGTTTTGGCCACCACCGCGACCGCGAACGCGCGCGTGACAGCTGACGTCGCTGAGCAGTTGGGTACAGGCATTGGCGAGGCTCTCGTGTTGCGTGGCCCGTTGGAGAGGGAGAGTCTGCGGCTGGGGGTGGTTCAGCTGCCGGATGCCGCACACCGATTGGCGTGGCTGGCTGAACACCTGGACGAGCTGCCGGGTTCAGGGATCATCTATGCCCTCACTGTTGCTGCAGCCGAGGAGGCTACTGCTTTCTTGCGCCAACGCGGCTTCCCTGTGGCCTCTTACACAGGGCGTACGGAGAATGCTGAACGTCTGCAGGCAGAGGAAGACCTGATCGAAAACCGAGTGAAGGCACTGGTGGCGACCTCGGCGCTGGGGATGGGCTTTGACAAGCCGGACTTGGGTTTCGTCGTGCATCTTGGTTCGCCGTCCTCTCCGATCGCGTACTACCAACAGGTGGGGCGTGCTGGGCGCGGCGTCGAGCATGCCGACGTGCTTTTGTTGCCGGGCAAGGAAGACGAGGCCATTTGGCGGTATTTCGCCGACACTGCCTTTCCGCCTGAGACGCGGGTTCGCCAGACTCTCGCGGCCTTGGCCGATGCGGGAAGGCCTCTATCCGTGCCGGCTCTGGAGGCAGTGGTGGATCTTCGCCGTACCCGGCTAGAGGCAATGTTGAAGGTTCTGGATGTCGACGGCGCGGTGAAGCGAGTGAAGGGTGGCTGGACTGCCACGGGAGCCGACTGGGTGTACGACGCTGAGCGCTATTCCTGGGTGGCGCGGCAGCGGGCGGCCGAGCAACAGGCCATGCGTGGTTACGCGACCACATCACAGTGTCGGATGGAATTCCTGCGGCGACAGTTGGATGACGAAGAGGCGAGGTCGTGTGGCCGGTGCGACAACTGCGCAGGGCCCTGGGCTGATTCCTCTGTTTCGGTGGAGATGTTGACGGGGGCTGCGAAGGAGTTGGATCGCCCGGGCGTGGAGGTTGAGCCGCGTCGAATGTGGCCGACCGGAATGCCGTCACTGGGCGTCAATCTCAAGGGGCGCATCGCGGCAAGAGAGCAGTGCGCCACTGGACGAGCTCTGGGACGCCTCTCCGACATCGGCTGGGGAAACCGGCTGCGTCCGCTACTGACTGAGGGCGCGCCCGATGGGAAAGTGCCCGACGACGTCCTACGGGCTGCGGTGGCGGTCCTCGCCGATTGGGCGCGCTCTCCAGGCGGCTGGGCGCCGAACGTCCCGGACGCCTCTGCCCGGCCGGTAGGGGTCGTCGCCGTACCATCCTTGGCCCGCCCGCAACTGGTCAGTTCCCTTGCTCAGGGAATCGCGACCATCGGCCGCCTTCCCTACCTCGGCGCCCTCACGTACACGGGGCCGGACGGTGCACACGCGGCGCGCCGAAGTAACTCTGCCCAACGCCTAAAGGCGTTGTCCGGGGCCTTCTCCGTCTCCGAGGAGCTGACTGATGCTTTGACGCGCTCTCCCGGTCCCGTCCTACTCGTGGACGACTACACCGACTCCGGCTGGACCCTCGCAGTTGTCGCACGCCTGCTTCGCCAGGCAGGTGGTGGTGAGGTTCTTCCACTGGTGCTTGCCGCGGCAGGCTGAGTTTCCCCATTCGGGGTTTGGGCGCGTATCGCACACCATCTTCACGCCCCCGACAACCTGAGCGGAAATAATCCTTCACCTCATCGGCGTTGGTGATCTCCGAGCCGAGGAGGGGAAAGTGTCGGGCCTGAAGCTGTTTAATACGAAAGGCATCGTGACTGAGGTCACGCCGCGTCTGGCTGCGGTCGAGGCGGATGTGCAGGACCTTGTCGAGGCGCACATGGAGACGATGCTGGGCGTCACGTTCCTCGCGAGCGAGTTCGTCATCGATTGTGTGGACGGCGGACGGATCGACTCGCTGGGTCTCGACGAGAACGGGGCTCCAGTGGTCGTCGAGTACAAGCGTGGCACCGACGCAGGCGTGATCAACCAGGGCCTCTACTACATGGCTTGGCTGACGAACCACAAGGATGCCTTCCGGAACCTGGTCCGCGACCGGCTCGGGGGCACGGCCGCGTCCCAGATTCTATGGAGCGCGCCCCGGCTGATCTGCGTGGCCGGCGACTTCACCCGCTACGACGCGCACGCCGTGCGCGAGCACCGGCGCTCGATCGACCTAGTCCGCTACCGGTACTTCGGCAGCGACCACTTCGGCCTTGAGACAGTGGCCTCCGTCACCGGGCACCCGGCCACGGCCAAGCGGGTACGGCGCCGCGCGGCCGGGATGTTGCCGGGCCGGAAGCGGAGCGGTGCGATGGCCGAACTGGCCGAGGCGGTCGACGAGGTCCTGGTCGGACTCGGGGACGGCGTCACCCGGGTGCAGCGCAAGCAGTACCGCGCCTACCGCCGGCTGCGGAACTTCGCCAGCGTCTGCCCGCCCCAGCAGACCAAGATCCTCGTCTACCTTAAGGCCGACCCTAAGGAGGTGGACCTCATTCCCGGGCTCACCCGGGACGTGACAGGGCTCGGTCACCACGGCACGGGTGACCTGGAGCTGCAGGTGCGTACGGAACGGGATTTGGAGCGCGCTGGAGACCTTCTCCGCCTCAGCTACGCCGCGGCATAGAGAACTCTTGCTGGGGCGCTGGCCCGAGCAGGGTGTGGAGTTGTGGGCTGTCGTCGTGATGCTGCCTTTCGACGTGACGGGCAGGGAATGGCGGTGGACCACTAATGGTGCGGTGGATCTCCGGTTTCGCTAACCGGGGATCGCCTGCTATGTATCACCCTGCGCCTCGTGAGCCCTGGAAGCCTGCGCGAATGGTCATCGAACGCCTGCGTTGGGCCGATCTACCGGGGGCGGCTGTCCGGGCCGTCGAAGGGGAGACCGGGCCGATTGTTGATGTGACGCCTGTTGAAGGAGGGGCCAGCAGCGAGATCGTCGTACGTGTGCCTTCCGCCACTGGACCAGTGTTCGTCAAAGAGCTGCGTGCGGAGCACCCCCGAGTTTGGATGCAGCGCCAGGAGGCGCGGGTTGCCGCGCTGACGGGCAGTCTTGCTCCTCGGCTGTCCTGGCGGCTGGAGGTGGCCGGGTGGGATCTCCTTGGCTTTGGGTGCGGCTCTCCTGAAGTGAGGATGTGACGCCGTGCGCCGTTGCTGTCCGTGACCGGAGTGCGGATCGTCGTGTCCGGGACCGCGGTCAGGGAGGGGGGATGCTGTCGTGGCGGGAGAAGCTCGAGCGGTGGGAGGCTGCCGCGCGGGAGCAGATTGCTGAATTGCGGGCCCGGATCGAGGAGTTGTCCGGGCGTCTGACCGAGTAGGAGACCGCCCTGTCGCGGCTGGAGGTCGCGCGGGAGGCCATGTCCGAGATCCTGGAGGACGACGGCGACGACGGCCCGGTCGCCGATCCGCCCTCCGGGCCGCCGGTCGGGGTGAGGCTCATCCCGGACTGCTCGCCGGAGTTGGACGTGACGGTCCTGCCGCGCGTGTATCAGGACATTGTCGAGGCCCTGGGCGAGCCTACGAGGCGACGGTGGATCTCTACTCGTAGGGCATCTCCACTTACGCCCATGTGTCCGACCAGCACTCCACCTCCGGCACGAAGGTCATCGTGGCCATGCATCGCGAGGCCCACTATGTGCTGGACGAGATCCTGGGTACGCCACCGATCTGCCGATCACCGAGCACGCGACCGATACGCACGGCGTGACCCTGGTCAACTTCGGACTGTTCGACCTGGTGGGCAGGCAGCTTTCGCCCCGCATCCGCGACTTGGGCCAGATCGCCCTGTACCAGATGGGCGGCAAGGCCGACTGTGAGGAGGAGTTCCCCACGGCGGGGCCGCCGCCGACGAAGAAGGCCAACCTGGGCCTGGTCGCCGCGCACTCGGACGATTTGCTTCGTCTGGCGGGGGCGTTGGAGTACGGGCACGCTACCGCCTCCCTGATCGTGGGCAAGCCGTCCGCGTCCTCCCGGCAGAACGCGCTGGCCGCCGCGCTCAAGGAGTACGGGGCGATCCGCAGGACGATCTATGCGGCGAAGTGCCTGCCGGACGAGGGCTAGTGGCGCAAGATCGCCCGCCAGCTGAACAAGGGCGAGTCCCTGCATGCCCTGCGCCGCCAACTGCACTACGCCCGCGAGGGCAAGATCGCCCGCCGCCAGCCGGAGCAGCAGAACGAGCAGGCGTCGTGCCTGACCGTCGTGACGAACGCCGTCGTCTGCTGGCACACCGAGTACATGGGCCTGGTCGTCGACGAACTGCGCAGTACCGACCGCGGGATGGACGCCGAGGTGCTGGCGCACCGGTGCAGATCGATCCCCACGCTCTTTCCGGGCCACGCCTGTGCGAAGACGGTCGCGCCCAGCTGCTCCAACCCGCTGTCCGCCATGGCCTGGAGCACTCTGCGGCCCCACAGCGGGTCACCGCCCGCCGCCTGCAACAGGTTCAGGATCTCGGCATGTACCCGCGTGAACAGGTCCGCCGTAGCAGGGCTGGGAGCGGCGAGGACCGGCACCCACCCGCAGTCGAACTCCTCCAGGACGAGCCGGCCCCCCCCCGGCCGCAAGGCCCGCACCAAACGGGGCAGCACCTGGTGGCGCTCGGGCACATGCACCAGCACCAGACGCGCGTGAATGAGGTCGAATTCGCCTTCCGGCAAGGCGTCACGGGCAATGTCATGCCGCCACAGCCGCATGTTCCCGCGCTGCTCGTGGGAGCTCATCCACCGTGGCTCGATGTCGGTGACGGTCACCTGCCCGGCAGGGCCCACCGTCTCGGCCAGCCAGCCGCCGATCGAGCCTCCCCCGCCGCCGACCTCCAGGCAGTTCCAGCCGGCAGCGACACCAGCCCTGGCCAGAGCTGCGCGGGATGCGGTGTCGTAGGTGGCCTCCAGAGAACTGAAACGACTACCGGTTTCCTCCGCACTGTTGTCGAACACATACCGCGTCACCGGCCTCCTTTCCTCCAGCCCTCAAGGGCGTGCGCCAGTGGGCTGTTGCCATTGCGCCGCACGGCGGCAAACCGCAGCCGTTGCACCGCAGCAAAGCGGTGCACATGGTGAAACATTGCACGTTCACAGAACCGGCTCTTCTCCACGCCAACACGGGCGATCAACCCCGCCGACCAGGCGCATCGTCGCACCCCGGAGCATGAGGGCAGGGGCCATACGGACGTGACGCGATTTCTGCGGAATCACTGCTTCCGGGCGCGGGGCGGGCGCTCGCGCACCACCTCCCCTGTGCGCACGTCGGTTCTAGTAAATGGTCAAATGAGAAACTGCCGATCAAGTCCCGCACCGCATCCGGTTTGTCGAGGATCCCGGTTCTCAATACCGGGTCCGGGAAGACCGCGGTGAAGTACCACACCCGCCGCCTCCAACTCGTGCCCCAAGTGGCCGAGGAGCTCCACGTCCTCACCTCGCCCGACCGTAATCCCGGCAAAAGGTGGGCCACTGGCCCGGACCCGGGCGCGGACGCTCCGGCGGAACCCGCGCTGCTCACGGCGGGGATCACGACGGTCCGCATCGGTTACGCCCACTGCTCGACCGCCACCCAGGAACTGCAGTCCCAGCTCGACGCGCTGTAGCCGGTCTGCTTTCAGGTGTTCCACGAGAAGGTCTCGACCCGCGTCAAGGTCTGGCCCGAGTACGAGAAGGCCGTCGCCATGGCCCGCCGCCTCAAAGAGCGGCACGCCGACGTGCATGTGATCCTGACCGTGCACGAGTTCCGCCGCCTGGGGTGCGGCACCGACCTGCTCGTCAACGTCGAGGAGCTGCGCAAGGTCGGCATCGCCCTGGAATTCCTGAGCGGCCCGATCACCGGCCTGTGCGCCCCCTGCGACCGGCACGGCCGGGACGCCATCCTCTTCGGGGTGCTCGCCGCGCTGTCCGGCGCGGAGCGCACCTACACCCGCGAACGCACCCTGGAAGGCCAGGAATCCGCCCGCAAGCGCGGCCGCACCGGCGGCCGCCCCCTCGCTGGACGCCGACCAGAACGAGTACGCCCTCGCTCTGCGCGCCAAGGACACTCCGATGAAGGAGATCCAGCAGAAGACCGTCATCACCCGCAGCAAGCACAAGGGCAAGCACCCCAGCCTGCCTACCCTGTACCGCACCCTCGCCGAAGTCGCCTAGGGCGCGGACGCATCACTGTGCCCGGCACCGACGGGAAGACGCCGAAACTCCGCCTGATCAGGCACGTTTCCCGTTCAAGATCCACTGATGGCGGGTTTTGGGCTCACCTTGGCTGGACCCGGAATTGAGCGAAAGAGCCCACACCGCGGACGGTTCTGGTAGAGGTACGGGCCGCCACGTCTGACACGCACGTCCAAAAAGGGGCAGCAGGTTGCCCCTGAACGGGTGCGGAACGCCTGGACCTGGTGGCCACCGCGAGAACGGAACCTGTCTCGTCGTGTGGGGCGCGGGGCTGTTGGTACCTCAGGGGGTCGGGCTGAGGCACAGTCAAGGGCGCAGTGCCGTTCAACGACGGCGTGTTGGTGTGGGGGCGGGAGCGCGTGCGCGACGGCGACGAGTGCGTTGCGGTGTGCTTCGCAGAGCTCCCGGGCGCACTTCGTAGGTCGTGTTCACGTCAATACGCAGGTGGGGTGCGCCTTGTGTGAGCTGGAGTGATCGCCGTCATGGTGGAGGTTCGGCGATGACGGCGCTTGTACGCAGGTGCCGGGTGCCGGTCCTGGTCCACGGTGCGACGTTAGGCCCCAGCTATGTCCCACGTACGACAGCCCTCTCCTGTCCCGGCCGAGGATTCGCTGCTGGAGCGGGTGGCGTGCCCGGAAGATGTCCGGGCGCTGCCGGGCGAGCAGCTGCCGCGGCTGGCAGAGGAGATCCGCCGGTTCCTGGTGGAGAAGGTGTGCGTGACGGGCGGGCATCTGGGCCCGAATCTGGGTGTGGTGGAGCTGACGCTGGCGCTGCATCGGGTGTTCGACTCGCCGAAGGATGCGCTGATCTTCGATACCGGACATCAGGCATATGTGCACAAGATGCTGACCGGCCGGTCCGGCGGGTTCGCCAGCCTGCGCCAGGCCGGTGGTCTGTCGGGGTATCCGTCGCGGTCGGAGTCGGTGCATGACCTGGTGGAGAACTCCCATGCCTCCACTGCCCTTTCGTATGCGGACGGTCTGGCCAAGGCCCGCGCGCTCAACGGGGACAGCGGCCGTGCGGTGGTCGCGGTCATCGGTGACGGCGCGCTGACCGGCGGGATGGCGTGGGAGGCGCTCAACAATCTCGGCGCCGCCCGCGAGCGGCCGGTGATCGTGGTGCTCAACGACAACGGCCGCTCCTATGCCCCCACGATCGGTGCGGTGGCCGCGCACCTGGGCGTCCTCAAGTTCGGCGGCGGCGCGGAGGCTTGCCGGAACCTGTTCACCGATCTCGGTTTCACCTACTTCGGCCCCGTGGACGGCCATGACACGGCAGAGGTCGAGGCGGTGCTGCGCCGGGCCCGCGCGATGCGCCGGCCGGTGCTGGTGCATGTGATGACGGTGAAGGGCAAAGGCTATGCCCCCGCCGAAACGGACGAGGCGGACTGCCTGCACGCGGTGGGTGTGGTGGATCCGGAAACAGGACAGTCGGGCGGGGCCTCGCAGGCCTCGTGGACCAGTGTGTTCGGTACGAGCCTGTGCGAGCTGGCCGCCGTGCAGGAGGACGTGGTCGCGGTGACCGCAGCGATGCTGCGTCCGACCGGCCTGCACGCCATGTACGAGAGGTTCCCCGAGCGGGTCTTCGACGTCGGCATCGCCGAGCAGCACGCGGTGACATCGGCCGCCGGGTTGGCGATGGGCGGCTTCCACCCTGTGGTGGCGATCTACGCCACCTTCCTGAACCGGGCCTTCGACCAGGTGCTGATGGATGTGGCCCTGCACCGGCTGCCGGTCACGTTCGTCCTGGACCGGGCCGGGATCACCGGTCCGGACGGGCCGTCCCATCACGGCATGTGGGACCTGAGCGTGCTCGGTGTGGTGCCGGGCATGCGGGTGGCCGCCCCCAGGGACGCGGTGCGGCTGCGCGCCCAGCTGCGGGGCGCGGCCGCGCTGCAGGACGGGCCGACCGCGCTGCGCCTGCCCAAGGGCGCGGCTGTGGGGGAGATTCGGGCGCGGGTGCGGATGGACGGCCTGGATGTCCTGCACCGCACCACCGGCCGCGGCTTGGACGTTCTGCTGGTGGCGGTGGGTGCCATGGCGCCCACTGTTCTGCGGGCCGCCGAGCGGCTTGAGGAGCACGGCCTGGGCGTCACCGTGGTGGATCCGTGCTGGGTGCTGCCCGTCAATCCGGCGCTGCCCGCTCTCGCATCCCGGCACCGGCTGTGGGCGAGCATCGAGGACAACACGGTGACCGGCGGGGTGGGTTCGGCCCTCGCGGCAGCCTGCTGCAAGGCCGGGGTGAGGATGCCGCACCTCACCCTCGGCCTACTCAGTGCCTTCGTCGAGCACGGCGACCGCGGCCGGCTGCTGGCCCAGAACGGCCTGAGCCCGGACGCCATCACCGATGCCATACGAGAAGCCCTCTCCACAGTGGGCAGCCGACCGGCCGCACCCGGCCGGTCCGTGCCCACGCAACGCATCGACGCGTCCCCCGCCCCCGCCGCGGCCCCAAGGAGGGCGTGATGGCCACGATCGATCTCGGTCTGCCCAGCGGGCCCGCACAGGCTCCATCAGGCCGCCGCCCGACCCGGCAACTGCGCGTCGGCTCGGTGCCCGTGGGCGGCGGTGCACCGGTCTCGGTGCAGACCATGACCACCACCAACACCGCCGACGTGGATGCCACGTTGCAGCAGATCGCCGAGGTCACTGCCGCCGGCTGCGATCTTGTCCGGGTCGCCGTCCCCTCCGCCGACGACGCCGCCGCCCTGCCGAAGATCGCCGCGAAGTCGCCGATCCCGGTGATCGCCGACATCCACTTCCAGCCCCGCTACGTCTTCGCGGCGATCGATGCGGGCTGCGCGGCGGTGCGCGTGAACCCGGGCAACATCAAGAAGTTCGACGATCAGGTGGGCGCCATCGCCAAGGCCGCATCCGCGGCCCAGGTACCCATCCGGATCGGCGTCAACGCAGGCTCCCTCGACGCACGTCTGCTGGCCAAGCACGGCAAGGCCACCGCCGAAGCGCTGGTGGAGTCTGCGCTGTGGGAGTGCTCCCTGTTCGAGGAACAAGGCTTCACCGACCTCAAGATCGCAGTCAAGCACCACGACCCTCTCACGATGATCGCAGCCAACCGGCTTCTCGCCGAACAATGCGACTATCCCCTCCACTTGGGGGTCACGGAGGCCGGACCCGCCTTCCAGGGCGCCATCAAATCCGCTGTCGCCTTCGGCATCCTGCTGGGCGAGGGCATCGGGGACACCATCCGCGTCTCGCTGTCCGCGCCACCCGTCGAACAGGTGAAGGCGGGCTGCCACATCCTGTCCTGTCTCGGCCTGCGCCCCCGCAAACTGGAAATCGTCTCCTGCCCCGGCTGCGGCCGCCTCCAAGTCGACATCCACCGCCTGGCAGCCCAGGTCGAAGCCGCCTTCGACGGCTTCCCCCACCCCTTGCGCATCGCGGTCATGGGCTGCGTCGTCAACGGGCCCGGCGAAGCACGCGAAGCCGACCTCGGCGTCTCCTGCGGCAACGGCAAAGGCCAGATCTTCCGAGGCGGCCAAGTCCTGCGCACCGTACCGGAATCGAAGATCGTCGAAGCGCTGGTGGAAGAAGCCCTCGCTCTGACCGGGGATACCGTCAAGGAGGGAGTGTCATGAACACTGCCAGGTTCGAACCGGAACGCCGGGTGCTGCTGGCCGAGCCCCGCGGCTGCTGCGCGGGTGTGGACCGGGCCGTGGACACCGTCGAGGAGGCCCTGGACAAGTACGGGCCGCCCATCTATGTACGCAAGCAGATCGTCCACAACACCCATACCGTGCAGCGGCTCGCCCAATTGGGCGCCGTATTCGTGGAAGAACTCGACGAGGTACCCGCAGGCGGCATCGTCATCTTCTCCGCCCATGGCATCGCCCCTACGGTACGCAGCGAGGCAACCGCTCGCGGTCTGGCGGTCATCGACGCAACCTGCCCTCTGGTGTCCAAGGTCCACCAGGAGGCCCAGCGCTATGCCCGTGACGGCTACGACATCCTCCTGATCGGCCACGCCGGACACGAGGAAGTCATCGGCACCATGGGCCATGCCCCCGAGCAGGTACACCTGGTCACCGGGCCCGATGATGTGGCCGCGCTGCGGGTGCGCGACGAACAGCGGGTGGTGTGGCTGTCGCAGACCACCCTGTCCGTCGACGAGACCATGACGACCGTCGACGCCCTCAAGCAACGCTTCCCTGCGCTGATCTCCCCGCCCAGCGACGACATCTGCTACGCCACCCAGAACCGGCAGCAAGCTGTCAAACAGCTCGCCGCCGACGCCGACCTGGTGCTCGTCGTCGGCTCTGGGAACTCATCCAACTCTGTGCGCCTGGCGGAAGTCGCGCGCACCGCAGGCGCCGCTGCGCACCTGGTCGACAGCGCGCGAGAGATCGATCCGGCCTGGCTGTCCAGCGTCCGGACGGTGGGTGTGACCTCGGGAGCCTCGGTTCCGGAGATCCTCGTCACCGAGGTCCTCCAGTGGCTCGCCGAGCACGGTTTCGGGCACATCAAGGTGGTGGCCGCCACCGAGGAGCACACCCGGTTCGCCTTGCCCAAGGAACTTCGGCGCAACCTCACCGGGCCGGGAAGTGCCCGCGACGCCGAGCTGCCCGAACAGACCGCAATTCGAGAAGCAGCCGACCGTGTCATCAGCGACCTCGTGGACCGGGAGGTGCCGCGGCTGCACGCCCTGGGACTGGCAGAGCACGAGGAGGCGCTGCGTGCCTTTCTCCTGAACGCGGGCGGCAAACGGATGCGGGCACTGTTCTGCTACTGGGGCTGGTGTGGCGCCAGTAGCAGCAACCGGACAGGCATGGACAGGGTCCATGTGGCGGCAGCAGCCCTGGAGCTGAACCACTCCGCCTTCCTCATCCACGATGACATCCTCGACCGCTCCGAACTCCGCCGCGGCCAGCCCACCCTCTACCGCCGCTTTGCCGCCTGCCATGCGGCCCGGAACGGGCATGGCCCCAGTGGGGCCTTCGGCGACGCGGTCGCCTTGATTCTGGGCGATATCGCCTTTGCCTGGGCCGCGGAACTCATCGACCAGTGCACCACCCCCGGCCCCGCACGGCGGCCCTCGGACGTGTACCACCGTATGAACGCGGACGCCTGCTACGGCCAGACCCTGGACCTGCAGATCCAGGCGGACCGCGAGTACGTGCCCGGCCGCTGTCTGACCGTGGCCACCTACAAAGCCGCCCGCTACATGCTCACACCGCCGCTGCAGATCGGCGCCGCTCTGGCCGGTGCCGACGATGCCGTGCACATGGCGTACGAGGCTTTCGGCACCGCGCTCGGCGAGGCATACCAGCTCCGCGACGACCTGCTCGGAGTCTTCGGCGACCCGGGCGTGACCGGCAAGCCCAACCTGGACGACCTGCGCGAGGGAAAACCCACCGTGCTGTTCGCCACCGCTCTTGAAGCAAGCAGTCCGGCCCAGCGCGGCAAGCTCCTTTCCCTGTACGGCCGGCGCGACCTCGATGAGGCCGCCGCCGACGACCTCCGCACTCTCCTGCACGACACCCAGGCCGCCGCTGCCGTCGAGGAGATGATCCGCGACCGCAGCCGGGCCGCCGCCCGCGCCCTGAAGACCGCACCGATCACCGACGAAGCCAAGACCGCACTCGAAACCCTCGCCGCACACGCACTCTTCCGCACCCGCTGACAGCCCTCTGGAGCCCGCCATGACTCTCGCCCAGGACAACAGCCTGCTGCGCAACGACTTCGAAGCCGACGCCTTCACCTACTACGACACCAAGCGCAACGACGCCCTCAACCTCGACCTCGGCCACAGCGACGGCTTCTACCACCACCACTTCGCCGTCGGCGACTTCGACCACCGCTGCCTCGAGCTGACCGGCGAGGAACGCGAGCAGGCCATCAACGCCGAACTGCACCGCATGGAAACCCACCAGGTCCGCACGATCACCGAGGCCCTGGAGCCGGTCCCGGAAACGGCACGCATCCTCGACGCAGGCTCCGGCCGCGGAGGCACCGCCATCTTGCTGCACAAAGCCTTCGGCTGCCAGGTGGACGGAGTCAACATCTCCACCTACCAGAACAGCTTCGCCCGCGAACAGGCCACCCGGCACAACTGCGCCGACAAGGTCCGCTTCCACGACCGCAACATGGCCGCAACCGGCTTCGCCGACGCAAGCTTCGACTGCGTCGTCACCAACGAGACCACCATGTATGTCGACCCGCACGAGGTCTTCGCCGAGTTCGCGCGCGTCCTC
The DNA here is from genome assembly GCF_055558735.1 of Streptomyces sp. NPDC025651. Classification (NCBI taxonomy): domain Bacteria; kingdom Bacillati; phylum Actinomycetota; class Actinomycetes; order Kitasatosporales; family Streptomycetaceae; genus Streptomyces; species Streptomyces sp. NPDC025651. The sequence continues at coordinate 19,709 of NZ_JBVHLZ010000014.1, read as the reverse complement.
CAGCCGGGGGGCCGCTACGTGATGGTGACCTGGTGCACCAACGACGCCCTCACCACCGAACCGGCCGAAGTACGGGCCATCGACGAGCACTACCGCTGCCACACCCACCGCCGCATCACCTACCTGCGGGCCATGATCGACGCAGGTCTCATCCCCTACCAGGTCGATGACCTCACCCAGCCCGCCATCCCCTACTGGGTGCTGCGCAGCCAGTCCAAACTCGCCACCGGCATCGAGAAGCCCTACCTGGACGGCTACCGCAGCGACCACGTCAACTACATCCGCATCGCAGCCCGACGCGCGTGCGCACCCTCACCCGCCGACATCTGAAGGCGCCCCCTCAGCAGTTCCACTGCCACCTGCTCCCAGCGGGAGCCGGGAAAGGAGGACACCCCGTGAGCACTGCGCACTCCGTCAGCCCGCCGCACCTGCCCGACGTCATCCACCGGGCCCGCGACTACGTACGCGAAGGACTGGAACAGACCCTTGAACGCATGCAGCCCGACCTCGCGCGCATCGGCAGCTACTACTTCGGCTGGAGCGACGCCGATGGCACCCCGACCAAGCGACGCGGCAGCCGCTGTCTCCAGGCAACGATGGCCATGCTGGCCGCCCAGGCAACCGGTGAAGACCCTGCCCGCGCCGTTCCGGGCGCGGTCGCTGTGGAACTCACCCACAACTTCTCGTGCCTGCACGACGACATCGCCGATGGTGACGAGATCCGCCGCGACCGCCCCACTGCCTGGGTCACCTTCGGGGCCGGTCCCACCATCGTGGCCGGGGACTCCCTGCTCAACGAGTCCGTGCGCCTTCTGGCCGCCACTGAGGCGGGCGCTGAGGCCGTACACGTCTTCACCGACGGCGTTGCGCACATGATCCATGCCCAGGCCAGCGAGGCAGCATTCGACCGCGCCGACCCACTCGAGGTGGACCTCGACGCCTACCTCGACTGCTGCCGCGGCAAAGGCGGCGCCCTGCTGGGCACCGCGGCGGTCCTGGGCACCGTCCTGTGCGGCAGGCCATCCGCAGAGGGCGAGCCCCTGCGCCGCGCCGCGCACCATGCCGGCACCGCCTGGCAGGCCGTCAACGACCTGGAGAACATCTGGGGCGACGCCGCCCTGGTCGGCAAACCCGGCTTCCAGGACCTGCGCCTGCGCAAGAACACCATGCCCGTCATCACGGCCGTCAAGTCGTCCGATCCGGGCACCAAGCAACTGCGACAGCTGCTGGCCCAAAGCACCTTGCACGACGACGATCTGCAGGCAGCTGCCGATCTCATCGACGAGCTCGGCGGCAGGACCGCCACAGAACAGATCGCCGAACGCCATCTCGGCCTGGCCCTCGACACGCTGGACGCACTGACGCTTCCCCGCACCGTCCACAACGACCTGGCAGAACTCCTGCAGTTCACGGTGACCCGACGCCCCCGGACACCATCCGGCAAGGAGTGAATATCGCTCTTCCCGACAAGGAGGCAGCACCATGTCACTGACCACCTCCCTGACGATGCCCCTGCCCCGGCACCCGGTACCGGCCGGGCTCGAAGATGTACGCAAGGCGCACCTGGACTGGTTGCACGGTCACGGTCTGCTGGCATCAGATGCCGCCACTGAGCAGTATGTACGGTCCCGAGTTGCTGACCTCGCCGCCTACACCGACCCGTACAGCCGGAACCTGCTGCTGTCCTACAACGTGATCGGATGGATCTTCCGGCACGACGACTGGATGGACACCCCAGCCGCCGACCGCATGGCAGACCATGCGGTGACCGCGGAGCTCATCAGCATCCTGCACCGGCCCGTCACTCCGGCCTGCTCGGTCACTGCGGCCTTCGCCGACCTGTGGGAGCAGCTTCAGGCCGGTATGTCGGAAGCCTGGTGCCAGCGCACGGCGTGGCTGTGGCAGGAGTACTTCCACGCAAATCTTGCGGAGGCGGCCAACCGCCGCGGCGGCAGCGATCTGACCAGCGAGCAGCACATATGGGTCAAAGACAGGGCCATCGCCGCCCACGTGATGTATGCGGTTGCCGAACGCACCGGCGACTTCGAAATCGGCGCCGACGTTTGGCACGCCAGCTATCTCGGCAGGTTGCGCCACCACGTTACCCGTCACCTGGTCCTGCTGAACGAGGTCCAGTCCTTCAGGTGCGACGAAGCCGATGCGCGCACCAATCTCATCTCTCTCATGATGCGGGAAAGGGATCTGACTCTTCCTCAGACACTTGAAGAAGTCAGCAGGGACGCCGAGTGGCACGCGCGTCAGCTGTGCGAGCTCAGCACAGACCTGTCCAGCTTCTGTGACCATCTGCAACTGCCCGACAAAACGCGCGAAAACATCACTCAGCATCTGGAATCCCTGCGCTGCTGGGTCCGCGGATCCTACGACTGGTACGACATCACGTGCCGCTACTCAGTATCGGAATCCCGATAGATCCGAGCTGAAGAAGAGAGCGCGAGAGGTGACCGTCATGTTTCTGTTTCTCCTGTCATCCGCTCTGTTCGCGACCCTTTTCTGGTTTGCGCACTCCGTGCGCCAAGGCTTCCAGGACCGCACATACCCGGTGCCGATCGCGGCAGTGTGCTTTATTACGTCGCTGGATGTGTCATTGGCTCTGGGGGTATACGAGCGATGGATTCCAGGCGTACCTATGTGGGCACTTGCCATTCCGTGGGCGGTAGCCGATTTCACCCTGGTCTGCCAGGTCTTCGCCTACGGACCGGGTAGCTTTCCGAACCTTCCCGGAATCTCTTTCCGATGGTTCTTCTCGCTCTCCCTGCTGATCGGCAGTGCGGCCGCCCCCGTTCTCAAGTACACCCTGCACGACTCCTACGGTGCCTACAATGTGATGCTGTCGGTGCTCATTCCAGCCGTCGGCTACCCCATCATGCTCGCAACCCGGGGCAGCTTGAAAGGCCAGTCCTTTAAAGCGGCGATCTCGTGGCTCGTAATTTGCGTCACAGTCCCTGCCGCCTTCTTCGCGGCGCCACCGGAATTTGGCGTGACCCACCGCTGGCTCATCGGCTACATGGGAGCTGCCTCAGTCATTTTCTCCGCCATGTACCTGGTCATGATGATGCGTATGTCGTCGCGGGTGCATGTCGATGGGCGTGGACTCACGGCGCCGTCCGCGGGCCCGTAGTTCGGCGTGCACGCGCGGGGTGCCATAGGTGCCCTGGTGCTCGGTATGGATGGCACGGATCTCGGCCACGGTCTGCTTCTCCTTGGTCTGGCGCTCGGCGCGCGTCTGCGCGGTGACCTGGTGCCGGTAGCAGCCGGAGCGGGAGACGCCAACGCCCGGCACAGCCGCTTCACGCCGAAATCGGCGCGGTTTTTCGGGCTCTGTCGCAGATTTGGGGGCATGGCTGGTTGATCAAGGCGAGAGCAGGATGCGGCGCCGCAGGAGGTCGAAGTTGGCTCGGCCGTACATCTGTCTCTTGAGCAGTTTGATCCTGGTGACGTTGCCCTCGACTGCTCCAGAGGTATGCGTGGTGGTGAGTGCCGCGAGGACGGCGGCCTGGTCGCGGCGCATACCGCTGGCCAGGGCGCGGAGTTCGCGTTGTCCGTCGAGGCAGACGTCGGCGAGCCAGACCTCAAGGGCCAAGTGCTCGTTGCGCCGTTCACGCAGAATCAGGGCCAGGCGGCGAGCGTACTCAGTGCTCGTGGCCAGTGCAGGGCTGCGATCGCACAGGTCATCAAGGCACTTGCGCTCGGTCTCCGTGAGCTGTTCGGGCCTGCGCATGATCCAGTCGGTGAAGCGACGGACAGTCATATGGGGCAGCGGAGCGTCCGTCGCCAGCACGTCCCCTGCCCGGCCGAGCAGCGCATGTGCGCGCCTGGACTGGGAGCCCACCCGCAGCGAGGGCACGGCGGGCATGTCCTGGCACTGGGGGACGACACGGGATGGAGTACCGCGCGCACCGGTCGCGGAGGCCGGCGCCTGCCCGGTACGACCCAGGATCTGGAGCTCCCGGTGTACGCCGACCCGACCTCCCTCGTCGTCGTGGCCCAGACCCTCGCGGTCGACGGCTTGACCACGTTGGCTGACCGGCTGGCGGAGTGGAGCGGCGCCTCCGCGGTGCGCGAGGCCGTGGAGGACTCCCGGGCGATGCCGCAGTAGCGCTAGCGGCAGACGCTTCAGGTCGTTGGGGTTATACCGGCATGTTCCAGGCCGCTTCCCACAGGCAGTGCAGTGTGTCGGTTTTGGCGTGCAGGACCTCAAGGACGCGGCTGGTGACGGGCCGGTCCAGGACGTAGGTGCCGCGCAGGAGCATGTCGACCTCGTCCTGGGGGAGTGCGCCGTGTGCGGAGTTGCAGATGTCCTCGGCGGTGGGGCAGGAGACGGCCAGGTGCGCGCCGCGGACGGCGACGTAGAAGGCGGACTCCGGAGCGCGGACGTCCCAGCCCGTGTACAGGTCGAAGTCTTGGACGGCAGACCAGAGCAGGCGGATGGACTCGGGCCCCCGAACCCAGGACGAGTGCCCCGAGCGCGGCTTGCCGTTCCTGCGGCGCAGCGGAACAGAGTTCCCGCCGGCTGGCTCGTCCTCAACCGCGCTGTCGGCAACCGGGAAGGGCACCTGCGCCTGGGCCTCTACTGCACACTGCCCTGCCTCATTAGCTCCCACCGACGGCTCTAGCAAGGCCACACCGCACATGCCCACCAGCTCGGGCTGACCGAGGACGAGTTCGCACAGCACGCTGCCACCACAGCGTGCCCTGGAACCCATGCAGGACGACGGCCTACCGCGTGGGCGAGCGTGCGGGACCCTAGAAGTCTGGTGAAAATCTTGCTTCGGCCGCCCGGCTTGCGGGAGTTCACCCTGGATTGTCGATCGGGGCAAAGCGCGACAAGCCGGGCATCATTTCAAGATTGTCAGTGGACTTCTAGGGCCTGTGCGGAGTCGTTATCAGTTTGCCGTTAGAACATTCGTGTGGCACGACGTGAACTGAGCGATGATGAGTGGGTGCTGGTGGAGCCGTTGCTGCCGATAGGCGGGTGCGGGCCGTATCCGTACCGGTTGCGGGACCAGTTCGAGGGCGTGGTCTGGCAGTTCCGTACTGGGAGTCAGTGGCGGGTGGTGCCGGAGGAGTTCGGGGCCTGGTCGACGGTGTACGACTGGTTCCGTCAGTGGCGCGATGCCGGGGTGTTGCAGGCCCTGATGGAGGCGATGATCGCCGTGGCCGCGCGGTGCGGGCAGGTGGACTTGTCGCTGGTCGGTGTGGATTCCACGGTTACCCGTGCGCATCATGACGCGGCTGGCGCGCGGGTGGGTGAGGGCGTCCTGGCTGCCCTGGAGGAGGCTGCCGTGCGATCTAAGGGAGCCGTAGGAGGGGACAACAGGATCAGGAAGGTGTGGAAGACGGCGGGGCGGCCGGTCCCGCCCGTGACAAGCGGCGCCGCGTTCGCCGACGGCGTCGTGCGCGGCTGGGGCCGCTGCCCTGGGGCGTTCGCGGGGCGGGCTGACTAGCAAGGTGCACCTGGCGGCCGAACGGTGCTGCCGTCCGCTGTCCCTCGTGCTCACTCCCGGGCAGGCCGCCGACAGACCGCAGTTCATCCCCGTCCTTGGGGGCATCAAGGTTCGCGGCCCGGTGGGCCGACCGCGCACCCATCCCGACGCGGTCGCCGGTGACAGGGCCTACTCATCCCGCGGTAACAGAGCCCACCTGCGCAGGCGCGGTATCAAGGCAGTGATCCCGGAGAAGAGAGAGGCCAGGCGGCCAACCGGAAGAAGAGAGGATCCGGGGGAGGACAGCCCGTCAGCCATGACGTCGGCCTGCACAAGGACCGCAACATCGTCGCGCGTCTGATCAATAGGCTGAAGGCGTGGCGGGGTATCGCCACCCGATATGACAAGACCTCCGAGAGCTACCTTGCGGCGCTCCACCTCCGCGGCGCGATCATCTGGCTCCGCAGTCTCCGCCCCTCCAGCTGATCACGCTGCGTACAGCCCACGCTCAATGCGCATCCTGCTGGCCAGCCTGTTGCAAACAGGTGCAGGTACGACAATGGGGGACGGGCGCCTCGCTGCTGTGCACCAGGGTGTACCGGCGGGAGTCCTCCTCGGGCACCGCGCTGGCAGCGAGAATCTTGTGGGCCCCACAGGAGCACCAGAGAGCGACCATCGATGGGCGGCGAATGAGCTTGCGGGTCTTAACCTCATGAAGCGGCATACGTCACCACGATCATGCCAGGTGCGCCGCCAAGGAAGGCGCGCATCGGGCACAAAGGGGGCAAACGGCTGCCCCAATTGCCCGCGTTGATGCCTTCAGTGCGCTCTTTGCGCTCCCCTCGCTGTAGTAGCAGCCGACCAGGGGCGAACCCGAAAGCGAAACATCAGCCAGTGGATGAAGTGGTGCTCCGCAGTCTCCGCCCCTCCATCTGATCACGCCTCCACGCAGGCCTTAGAAGTCTGCTGAAGATCTTGCCTGGTCAGCGGGTGTTTCAGGGGATCGTCCCTGCTGTCAGGGGGGCAGGGGCGGTGGCCCAGGTGCCGTCAAGGTGTGTGAGTCCGAGGTTGATCAGCCAGCGGAGGTTGAGGGCGGCGGCCCGGTTGTGGAGCCAGGTGTTGTTCTTCAGGGTGCCCAGGTAGCGCAGGCGCCGGTTGCCGTGGGCGACGAGCCAGGCGACGCCGCGTTCGACCGGTGGTCTCCAACGCCGGTACTGAGCCTGCCAGTGGGGGGGGGGGGGGCGGTAGCGGCCTGATGGCGGGCGGCCGCTTGCTCGTCATGGTGGGGCCGGATCGCAACGACCCGGCCCCGTTTGGCGGTGGTGCACCTTGGCCGCAGCGGGCAGCTGGCGCACAGCACCCCGAAATGGGCCATGCGCTGAAGGTTCGGCCTGGTGGGACCGTGCAGCGGGGCGGTGTGACCGGCCGGGCAGGTCACGGTTGCGGCGGCGGTGTCGATGCGGAAGTCGTCGAGGGTGAACCCGCCGGGCACGGCGCACTTCAAGGGAGCGGGTTTGCAGAACACCTGGTGGCCGGCCTCGACCAGGGCGGCCCTGCAGCTCTGCCCGGAGTAGGCGGTGTCGCCGAAGACGTGCAGGCTGCCGGTCTCCTCCGCCAGCAGTTCCAGCGCCACCGTGCCCTTCGTGTGGTCTCCTCCGCTGCCGGGGCGGAGCGCGACCGCGGTGAACAGTCCGGTTTCCGGTTCGAAGGCGAGGTGCCCCTTGAAGCCGTCCGTGTGGCCATGGGTGGTCTTGTGGATGTGCCGGGACTCGGGGGCGACGGTGGAGAGCGCGCGGTCGGGGGCGGTGCGGTGGGCGATGCGCCAGCGGCCGTCGCTTCCATCGGAGTCGTCGGCGGGTTCCACGTCCTGGCCGGCGACCAGGGCCAGGATGCCGACTGCGTCCGCGGCCTTCTCGCCCAGGTTCTGGTCGGGCAGGTGGCCCAGGGCCTGCAGGGCATCGGTGACCAGGGCGTCGACGAGTTCGGCCCGTGCCTTCGCGTCGTCCCAGGCGATCTTCGGCTTGCCGGGCCCGGCGAGGTAGTCGTGGCCGGTGCACCGGGCCGTCACGGTCGCGGTGCCGCCAGGGACCTCCCGGGCGACCCGGCGGATCGCGGAGATCAGCTGGGTGACGGTGTCCTGGGTGGCCACCGCGTCCTGGAAGACGGTGGAATCCAGTGCCCGCCGGGGGCGGCCGCGCAGGATCCCGGTGGCCTCGACCACCTGCCTGACGGCGGTGAACACGCGGTGCGGATCGCGCGAGTGCTGCAGCCGGCGCCTAAAGTACGTCAGCAGCGAGGAGTCGAACCCGCTATCCAGCAGCCCGAGTCCGCACGCGGCCTTCCATCGCAGGTCGCAGCGGAGTTCCTGGACGGCCTCCATGTCCGACAGGCCGTTCAGGGCCTGCAGCACCACCACCGTGGACAGCACCTGCGGCGGATAGCTCGGCCGCCCGTTGGACGACGGATACATGTCCGCGAACATCCCCGCCGGGAACAGCGCCTCCCGGTGCTCGGCCAGGAACGCGAACACACTCCGCTCCGAGATCAACTCCCGGCAGGTTTCCCACACATCAGGCCCGACCGGCCCCCCGGCCCACTAACCCTGCATACCCACCAGACTGGCCCCGGACCACATGATCCAGGGCCAGAACAGCCGAACATTTTCAGTGATCTTTTAGGGCGCGCGCGGCTACGAGACCGGCATCATCCAGCCCGCGCCGCGGGCTACACGCTCCGCGTCCCCGCGGCGCCCGCGGTCCACCGCCAACTCCTCGATCATTGCCAACCGCTCAACGGCCCCACCGGGATCCCGGCCCAGTGCAAGGCCCGCCGCGAGTACGCGAGCCGCGTCAACACGCTCGGGGATGGCGCCTGATCACACGCCGTTCCAGATCTTCACCGAGCGCGAGGAGTGCAAAGCCACCGCGGTGGCCACCAACGCACCGTTCGCGGAATGGGACAAGATCTTCGCTGACCCGAGGCTCTGCGCGGACATCGCCGACCGGGTCACTTTCTGCTACACGTTGACCCAGACTGGCACCGAGTCCTACCGCAACCAGGCCACCGAAGCCGAATGCCAGACCCGCTGATGGACTACCTCTTTACGATCACCGCCCAGCGGAACCTGGTCGCCGACGCCCACGGACCGCGCCGAAGGCGACCTGTGTGCTCCCTTGCGCCCGCACTGCGCCCCAGGACCTGCGGGTATGCCCTGTACGTAGCATGCATCGGGGTCATACCCACGAGCTCGGAGGTCCGCTCGGATGATGCCAGTGATCGCCCGGATCGGGCGGTGCAAACGGCACCTTTCCCAACATCCCTTCCTCCTCTTCCTCAAGGACCAGGACATCGACCCGCGTAGGCGCATGAGCTTCGCTCCCTGCCTGGCCCCCTTTGTGATGGGGTTTAGCGACGTCAACGCGTTTGGTCTGCGCGACGAGACCACCGCCGACGACCATCTTCAGCGTCTGGTCAACGAGCACACGCGTGAAGACGACCACCACTGGCCGATGTACCTCGACGACCTAAGCACCCTCGGATTCAACATGTCCGGTCCACCGGTGGACACCATGCGGAAGCTGTGGGGCGACAGGTGCGAGAGAACCCGGCAACTGACCTATGGGTTGATGGCTTTCGCCAAGTCCTCGAACCCGCGGCTTCGGGTCGCTCTGGTCGAAGCCGTTGAAGCGACCGGTTTCGTGGCCTGGCGTGCCTTCCTCGTCGCCGCCAACGACTACACCGCGGCCACCGGACACACCCTGCGCTACTTCGGAGCCGAGCACGCTGCCCTGGAAAGCGGGCATGCCATGGGCGCCGACGACATCGACCGCGAACTGCGTCAGATCGACCTGGGGCCGGACCGGCCACGTGCCCTGAGTATGGTCGATGAGATCTTCGCCCTTTTCAATCGGATGCTGGAGGAGCAGCTGGAACACATCCACGCCGCGTGACACCTAGGGGTCCATGCACCGCCCTGCCCTCAGCGCAGCGGCGCTGGTGCCAAGTGGGTACCGCGAGGCTGACGGCGCGACTCATACACCGGTCTCCCACCAGTGCGCGCTCGTCAATTCGGCGATCACAACCGAACGGCAGGCCCAGCTAGCCCGGTGATCGAGTACCTTGGTCCCGACGCCCAGCACATCTGGGCCGCACCTTCCGCGGGACGCAAGCGGCCGTCACCCGTCAGCCGGTGACACCCGCCGTCCCTTGAAGAGTCACCGACTCCGCCCGGGATACTCCTCGGGTCAGTACCCGGGGCCGCGAGTGAACCGCAGCCGCCTATGGTGCCGCCCCGTCCAGGGGCACGTCATCCGCAATGGCATCTGTCCACTCTCCGCGCACCGCCCACGGAACGGGAACGCCCGGTCCTTCATCGCAGAGTTGTCGGGCCGGGGTCTCCCGGGGCCCGAGGGGCGGTGCGGAAGAGTTCGGTTCCGGTGAGCTGGAGGGCGTGCTGAATGGTTGGTGAGTAGTGGGTCAGGCGCAGGTGTCCGTGGGCGTGCTGGCTGTGGCGGTGATGGGCGAGCAGGATGTCGAGGCCGCTGGAGTCGAGAAGGGTGATCTCGGCAAGGTTCAGCTCGACGGGTCGGTGCAGCAGCGGCGCGAGCGCGGCACGCGGCGCCGGACGGCTATCGATGTCCAGTTCCCCGCTGGCGCGGACCAGGACAGGATCGAGGCCGGAGACGATGTCCACATGCGGCACTTGCCGGGGGCCGGGAGCCATAGCAGCAGCAACGCTACCGGTGATCAGTCACGTGATAGCGCGCCAGACAGGAGGCCATCAACCACCCGCGGTCACAGCGGGTCCTTCCGTGGGGAACCTGCGTCAGTTGAAGAGGCGAGTCCACCAGAGGCCGTCTGCCCGGCCTCGACGCAGACGCAATGCTCGAGATGCACGTTCAGCGAGTCACGGTCTTTCTGAGGACCAGGGCCTGCGCGAAGTCGTGATCAGCTGTAGGGCGGAGTCTGCGCAGTACCGCTTCACGCAATGGCTGGTGCTTCGCTATCGAGTTCGCCCTTAGGCGGCTGCTACTCCAGTGGAGGCAGTGCAAAGAGCGCACTGCGGGTATCAACGCGGGAAATCGGAGCGATCATCTGCCTATTTATGCCTGATGTGCGCCTTCCTTGGTGGCGCGCCTGGCGTGATCATGATGAATTATGTCGCTTCACGAGGTTAAAACCCGCAAGCTCATCCGCCGCCCATCCATGGTCGCTCTATGGTGCTCCTGCGGAGCCCACAAGATTCTCACTGCCAGAGCGGTACCCGAGGAGGAATCCCGCCGGTACGCACTGGTGCACAGCAGCGAGGCGCCCGTCCCCCATTGCCGTACCTGCACCTGTTCGCAACACGCTGGCCAGCAGGACGCGCATTGAGCGCGGGTCGTCCGCAGTCGTGATCAGCCGGAGGGGCGGAGGCTGCGGAGCCAGATGATCGCGCCGCGGAGGTGGATCGCTGTCAACGGCCTCTGGGGACGCCCCGCTGGCGGCCTTGAGACATCCCCGCCGGTGGACGGCATGTCGGGCTCTCGCAAGATTTTCGTGACGCGATGACCGTGGGTGACCTCGTCATGCGAGCAGGATGCGGTGGCGGAGGAGCCGGTGGCCGGCACGGCCGAACATCTGGCGTTTCAGCATCTTGATCCTGTTGACGTGCCCTTCGACGACGCCGGAACTCCAGGGCAGGGTCAGCCCCGCTCGGACCGCGTCGAGGTCGCCGACCAGGCCGCGGGCGAATCCGTTGAGTTCCGGGATGCCGCTGTTCCTGGCGGAGTCGAGCCAGTCGTCGAGCTTCTCGGCGCCTTGGCGGTGGACGAGCATCTCGGCGAATTCCCCGACCAGGGTGCGGAGTTGTGCCAGCTCCGGGCAGCGGGTGCTCAGTTCCTTCAGCAGTGCCTGGTCCGGTTCGGGCAGTGCGTCTGGGTGGGTGAGGATCAGCCCGCTGGCCTCCCGAGCTTTCGGTGCCAGGGACCTGGGGGTGGGGGCGCCGTGTTCGCGCATGCGGTGGACGAAGCGGCGGACGGTGCGCTGGCCGACGCGGATGCCGCGGGTGGCGAGTTCGGCGTGCAGGATGTGGGCGCCGGTGACGCCCTCGTCCCAGCGTCGGGCGAGGTAGTCGGCGTGCGCGTCGAGGGTGCCGGTGCGGCCGGACGGGCCGTGGGTGAGGATCTCCTCGACGGTGGCGGCGCGCATGAACCGGCGGACCGTCTTCTGATCCAGCCGCAGTTCGCGAACGATGCCCACGGTGCCCACGCCGCGTTCCATCAGGGCGTGCACGGCGGTGTGCCGTTCGCGGTTGCGGCGGGTGAGTTCGCCCTCGGTCTTGTCCGGCAGCACCTCAGCTGTGGTCAACGCCTCACGTTCGGGCGGCAGCCAGCTGGAACGGAGCCGCCCGGTGGCTCGCTCCACCGCCGTGCCGAGGTTCTGCCAGAGGTGGTAGCGATCAGCGCACTGGCGGGCTTCGGGGGCGCCGCGGCGGGCGCCGTCGCCGAAGCAGTTGGCGCGGTCGCGGCAGATCACCTCGGTGCCAGGGTGAGCCTGGAGCCAGGCCGCCAGAACGTCACCGCGGTAGTCGTCCAGGACGTCGATGACCCGGCGGGTCTCGATGTCCACCAGCACCGTGCCGTACCGGCGCGACCGCTTCAGCGCGAACTCGTCCACCCCCAAGATCCGAGGGCATGTCACGGCGGGCAGGGGCAGCGCGAGCACGGTGGACAGCAGTGTCACCCGGCTGACCACAACGTTCAGCACCGTCAGCAGCCGGGCCCCGGCGCTGCCGGCCAGTGGCAGCCCGACCGCCTGCAGTATCCCCAGCAGCAGCGGGGTGTACCGGCCGTAGCGGATAGTCAGCCCCTCGACTTGCTCCGCGAACGTACGCCGCGGGCAGTCCGACGCATCGCAGAACAGCCGCCGCACGGTCAAGTCGATGACGACCGGTCTGCCGCCGACCCCGGCGTCCGCGAGGTGCCGCTGGTAGCGGCTGTGGACCCGAGCCGAAACCGTTCCGCGGTCCGGACACGGCAATCCGACTCGTCACGGGTACGCGCGGTGATGCGCAACACCCCGTGCTCCACGGCCACTTGCTCCACCAGCACCTTCTCCAGGTGCGGGAACACAATCTTGAGCACGTCCGCACACACTGCGGACGATGGCACCGCCGTGACGTTCTGTCATCGCGTCACGAAAATCTTGCGAGAGCCGCATGTCGCCCCACTCGCGGCCAGATATCTCCCCGCCCTTCGGTCGGTGTGGATCAGCTGAAGGGCTTCACCCCCTTCCCGGTGGTGGCTTCGGTGAGCCGGAACGAATCACCTTGAGTGACAACGACATGAGCGTGATGCAGAAGGCGATCGACAGTCGCTGTGGCCAAGGTCTTGGGCATGATCTCGTCGAAGCCAGAGGGGTGAAGGTTGCTTGAAACCGCGATCGAGCGTCGTTCGTATGCGGCATCGACCAAGCGATAAAAGCCCTCGGCGGCGTCCTCGGAGACGGGCAGGAGCCCGATGTCGTCCACGATGATCAGGTCCGAGCGGATGATCCTCGCAAGGGCCCGGGCGATCGAGTCGTCCGCGCGGTGGCGGCGGACCAGTGAGCCGAGGTCCTCGATGGTGAACCAGGAGACGGCCAGGCCGGCCTCGACCGCGGTCTGCCCGAGGGCCTCGGTGAAGTGGCTCTTGCCCGTGCCGCTTGGTCCACAAATGCAAAACGACTCCCGGCGGCCGACCCACTCCAGCGTCTTGAGCGCGTCCTGGGTGGCCCTGGGGATTGAGGACTCGGTCTCGCGCCAGTCGCCGAAGGTCTTGCCGGTAGGGAAGCCGGCCTGCTTGCGGCGGGTGTGCAGGTTGGCGCGGTCGCGCCCGGCGGCTTCCTCTGCGAGGAGGACCCTCACGACCTCGGCCGGGTCCCACCTCTGGCCTTCGCGGTGGGGATGATGTCGGTCAACGGCCGGCGGATGTGCGGGAGTTTGAGCCGCTTGGTCAGCTCGATGGCCTCGGCAAGCGGGTCGCCGTTGGTGCCGGGAACGGTGCGAAGAGGGGTGGCCATCAGGCGAGTTCGCTTTCGTCGTACTCGGAAAGGTCCGAGGCGGTGGTGGACAGGCCGAAGGTGGACCAGGCGCCGGTGCCCGGCTGCAGGGAGTGGTCCTCGCTGCGGCGATGAGGCTCGGCCAGGCCGTGGACGGCCTGGTAGTCGAGGATGGACAGCAGGTCCTTGTCGGCGAACCGGCCGGTGACCGCGGCGGTGCCGAGCGCGCGGTCAACTTCCGCCGCGGAATGCAGTTTCGACAGGGCGACGGCCTCGGTCATCTTCGCCTTGATCCTGCGGACCCCGGTCGCAGCTGCTTCGATCAGCCAGGACGCTGCCCCGGGACCGAGGGCGAGGAACGCTGCTTCCTCCGCGCTGGTGGCCCTCGGGGTGCGGTCGACGTTCTTGTCCTCGCGGGGCGGGTAGTGGGCGTCGTCCAGGACCGGGGAGCCGGGCTCGCCGCGCTGGTGGCGGGCGACTTCACGGGCTGATCCGTGTTCGTCGACGGCGGTGACGATCAGCTCGTCGCCGTGGAAGCGGGCCCAGACGCGGGTGTCGATCAGCTCGTGCGGCACTGAGTAGCGGACCGCCTCAACGGAGATCGTCGACTCCCAGGTGACCCGGCGGGTGGTGCCGAAGGCCGCGGTGAAGGGGCTCTTCGGCAGCGGGTGCAGCCGCTGGGCTTCCTCCGCGAGCCGCTCGACGGGCTTGCGCCGAGTCGCCTTGTGCGTGCGGGAGTTGACCTCCTCGCAGAAGGCCCGGCAGGCCGCCTCCAATTCGCCGAAGGTCTGGTACTGCTCACGCAGATTGACGTCCCTGGGCACCAGGTCCGCCTTTGCGATCTTGACGGTGGACTCGCTGCCGCCCTTCGTCTCCGGATCCGCCGGCAGACAGGTACGTATGGTCGTGCCGTAGTGCCGGGCCACCTCGACGACGTCCGGGTTGCGGACCGCGATTCCGGCGACGTGGTCGGTTGTGACCGTCTTCTCGTTGTCCGTGAGCACGTAGGCCGGGATGCCGCCGATCCTGCGGAATGCGGCGTCCAGACATGCGGTGATCGTCGGCAGCGTCTTGTCCCAGATCGGGATGACGACCCGGAACCGCGACCAGGCCAGCCAGGCGCAGAACAGCGTGGTCTTGCGTCCCTTGATCACCGGCCCGTCGCCGAAATCGTATTGAAGCCAGAGCCCCGGTTCGGTCACCCACGGTCGATAGACCCGCCGCCGACCGGACCTGAACTGGGCTTTCGCCTCGGCGACGGTGCGGCGGGTGGTGCGTTCCCCGCCGGTGAAGCCCATCGCAGTGATCCTCTTGTGGACCACGTCCGCGCGGATCTTGCCCTGCGAGCGGACCACCAGTTCCTCGATCTTCGGCAGATAGTCGTCGATCTGCCGGGCCCGGTGACGGCGCTTGTCGGGCTGCTGCCCGGCCGCCCGCATCTTCACGTATCGGGCCACCGTGTGGTGGTCGCACCCGGCCAGCTCGGCCGCGGCGCGGTAACTCCCCGTGAGGTCGTAAGCCTCCAGGATCTCCATGATCTCCCTGCTGTTCTTCACCCGCTCCAGCGTCGTCGAGCGGGATTACTCGGAGCGAGCGGGGAGAAATCTGGCCGCACCCGGGGACCCCATGCCGTACGTGGGGAAAACCGTGGCCATAGATTGCGCCGTAAGTGGCCGCCAGCGTGGAGCTTACGGAGACCGCCGTCACCCGCCCAGGAGTGAGCACGAGGGACAGCGGACGGCCACGCCCTTTGGCGGCAGGTGCACCTTGCTGGTCAGCCCGGGTGACCGTGGAATCCACACTGACCAGTGACAGGCCCACCTGCCCGCGCCACGCGGCCACGGCGATCATTGCCTCCGTCAGGGCCTGGAACACCCCGGCATCGCGCCACTGACGGAACCGGTCGTACACCGTCGACCAGGCCCCGAACTCCTCCGGCACGTCCCGCCACTGGCTCCTGGTACGGAACCACCAGATCACGCCCTCGAACTGGTCCCGCAATCGGTGTGGATACGGCCCTCACCTGCCTATCGGCAGTAATGGCTCCACCACCACCCACTCATCATCGCTCAGTTCACGTCGCACCATACAAATGCTCTACCAGCATGCTGATTACAACTCCGTACTGGCCCTAACAGGCGAGCGTGGCAGCGCCCTGCGTAGCCCGAAGCAAGTTGAGTGGACTCGGGCCACACTCCCACCACGTTGCCACGCCCCTCCCGACCGGGAAACAAGCCAGGGCCCAGGACGTCGTCAACGCCACTCGGGCCGCGCTTCATCGCGCCCCCGCCCTGGGCCTGGGTGTACCCGCACGGCGATCTTTGAGTCGAACTGCCCAACAGCGCCTTCTCACCGCTCACGGTCACGACCGGCGGCTGTACGCCCTGGGTGACGTTAGGCGGGGGATGCATGTGTTCACCTTCAGGATCGCTGCCCTCGGTGAACGGGCTCGTAATGTCGTCTGCGCCCTGCTGAGACACCGAAAGCAGGTATACGGCATGCGCACATCTGCAGCGCTGCCGTGAGGCACCGGACATTGGGCGCGCACAGCAGCGCGGTCATTCGAGGCCGCCGAAGAGGGGGGGGCGACACTGGGCATCATGCCGGACCGGGGTCGGGGACGGGCACCGATAGGGGACTGGCGTGTGGAATGAGGTACAGGCACCACAGGATGACAGGTGTGGAGCCGGGGTTGTCGCCGATGTGGATTTTGCCAGGGCCAGGGAGTTCGACGAAGCTCGTGCCGGGCGGGTGAGTGGTGACAGTGCCGTCGGCGAACCTGTGCCGCAAGGTTCCTTGGCCCACAGTGACCAGCAAAGGGCCGGGATGGTAGTGCCAGCCAGTCGATGAGCCGCTGGAAAGGGTGATCTGCCGGAATTCCAAGGAGACGATCTCGATGGCCTGCCACGGGAGCGGGGCGTCCAACAAGCCGTGCGCCAGAGTCATGGCCGAGGGCAGTGTGGGGTGCTGATGCTGGGCGGGTTGTTCCATGCGCTGCCTTGGTTGGGTTGGTTGTCGTGCGCGGTTGGCGGAGTGCGTCGTGCTCGTGTGGGTGGGACGCTGCATCCGGCCTTTCCAGGGGACATTCAATCCGTGTCGAGGGCGAGCCGCATAGCGCGGGCGACGGGGATGTCGTCGTCGGATACACCGGGGGAGTGGGGTGGGGGCCGCCGAATCGGAGTCGGATTCGTCCCAACGCGGCTATGACGAGAACACATTCGGGCAGACGTGCATCGAGAGAACCGCTGTACCGTACTCATACTCGAACCCTTGGCGGAGCCTTGGTCAGTCGCTGTTCGGCGATCCGGTCAGCCGCTGTGGCCGGCGGAATGCCCTGGGTCGTGGCGTACCTAAGGATTTCGAGGGTGGTGTCGTAGATGCGCGCTGCCTTGGCCTTGCACCTGTCGAAGTCGAAGCCGTGCAGTTCGTCGGCAACCTGGATGACTCCACCGGCGTTCACGACGTAGTCGGGGACGTAGAGAGTTCCCCGTGACGCGAGGTCCTTCTCCGCTCCTGGGTACTCGAGCTGATTGTTGGCAGCACCGCAGACGGCCTTGGCAGAGATCGCGGGGACGGTGGTGTCATTAAGTGCGCCGCCCAGGGCGCACGGGGCGTAGATGTCGAGAGGGCCGACTGTGGTGCCCCGGATCAGTGCCTCGGTGTCGGACACGGCCGTCACCTTTCCCGGGTGCCTCTCGGTGATCCTGCGTACGCGCTCCTCGCGTACGTCCGTGATGAGCACCTCAGCACCGTCTTCGATGAGGTGTTCGGCCAGGCGGCGGCCGACCTTGCCCACCCCGGCGATCCCGATAGTGCGGCCGCGCAATTCCGGTGTGCCCCACAGGTGGTGGGCTGTGGCGCGCATGCCCTGGAGTACACCGAAGGCGGTCAGTACGGAGGAATCGCCGGCGCCGCCGCTCTGGGCGGAACGCCCCGTTGTCCAGGGGCACGCACGGGAGATCACATCCATGTCCGCGACGTAGGTGCCGACATCGGCGGCGGTGATGTAACGGCCGCCGAGCGAGGCGACGAACCGGCCGTACGCGAGAAGGAGTTCTTCGCTCCTGAGCTGCTCAGGATCGCCGATGATGACGGCTTTGCCGCCGCCGAGGTCAAGTCCGGCCAGGGCGTTCTTGTACGACATCCCGCGGGCGAGTTCGAGCGCGTCGGTGACGGCCTGTCCCTCGGAGGCGTAGGGATGGAAGCGGGTACCGCCGAGGGCGGGGCCCAGGGCGGTGGAGTGGATGGCAATCACAGCTTTGAGGCCGCTGGCCCGGTCTTGGCAGAGCACGACCTGCTCATGGCCGGTCCGATCGGAGTGGAAGAGGGTTTGCAGTACGTCGGCAGCTGCGTTGGTCGCTTGGTTCACGGTGAGGCTCCCGGGGCAAGAGTCTTCGGCGCGCCCCCGCGAGGCGACGGCTGCGGCTACGCGGAGTCGTGGCCGCCTGGGCCCGCGGGGATACGCGGTGTCAGCTGTACGCAGGTGCTGCAATGGGAACAGCTGGATCTCGGCTCGTGATGTGCAGTGGCTCCAGGAGCCGCACGATCTCCTCCTGCTCGGTTCGGCCGTAGCAGGCCAGACCGAACTGCGTTAGAGCCAGCTCGTGTACCGCCGCTTCGGCTCGGTGTCGGCCGGTGGTGGTGATGACGGCGAGCGTGCTGCGCGCGTCCTACGGGTTGAGGCTGCGGGTGAGTAGTCCTTGACCGGCGAGTCGGTTGACCGTATGGGTCACTGTGCTGGGGTGGACCATGAGGCGTTCGCCGATCCTGGCCATGGCCAGAGCGCCGCCGGGGCTGAGCGAGAGCATGGCCAGCACTTGGAGTTGGGGGAAGTTGAGCTCGTGGGGGCGGATCACGGTGTCGGCGTGTCGTTGCAGGATCCGGGACGAACGCATGACGCAAAGAGATGCCGCCAGAGCGGGGTCGGCCCCCCAGCTCCAGCCATGCCCGGCAGGAAGGTTGATCGGATCGCATGGTGTGCGCAGAGCACCCATCGAAGTCTCCTCTGAAGCATGGCCGGGCAGGGGCTGAGATCTCACCCCGCAGGCATTCCGCGGGGCGCTATCGATGCGAGATGAGGAAGCCGATCTCCTCGAAGTAGTCCAGGTAGCGATCGATCAACGTTCCGTCGACGGGCGGGCATGTGTTACTTGACGCTGAGGCGGTTGTCTCGAAGGTGTTCTGCTCGGGCGCAGGCACAGTGTCACAAAGGTCGTGTGGTGAGTCGGTTCGCGCGAGTGGGCCTGCAGATGAGGTGAGCAGCGGCAGGAAGGGGGTGAGCGCGAAGTCGGGAGATGCGGCCGCGCGCCGAGTGGTCTCCTTCAACCAATGGGCGTACGGCAGTCGACGCACGCTGCATCCGCGCGCCCGGAGCCGGTCGACGACCAGTTCGAAGTCCGTGGGCTGAGGGTTGGCGATGGGATAGATCTGGCCGCGCGGTGGCTCGTGGGCGAACAGATGAAGGAGCGTGTCAGCTGCGTGGTCCACCGGGATGAGGTTCAGCGGGAGCGGCAGATCCGGGGCGATTCCGGTGTCTTCGACGGCCTTGATCAGGGCACAGACCAGGGCGCCGGTGGGCCAGGTGCCCCGGTCGGAGGCCCCGCTGATCTCGTGTGGGCGGTAGATGGACAGCGGCAGCCCTCGCCTGGCGGCTTCCAACAAGAGGCCCTCGGCCACCCACTTGCTCTGGGCGTAGCCGGTGCGAAGCCGTTCTGGATTCCGCAACTGCGCTGTCTCGGGAAGGTGGTTGTGGCTGATGAACCCGTCACCCATGACGGTATCGATGGTGGAGAGGTAGTGCACCGGCTTGAGGTGGTGTGTCGTGGCCAGACGCAGCACGGTGCGAGTCCCGTCCACGTTGGCCGGACGCAGGGCGACGTATGGGTAGGCGAAGTTGACTTGAGCGGCATTGTGGATCACAGCGTCGACATCGCGGGCCAGTGCGTCGAAGCTGTCCGGGGACAGTCCGAATCGGGGGGATGTCAGGTCGCCGGGGACGGCAATGACACGCTGCCAGGTGTGGTCGGTGGTGGTCAGGCCGAAGCGCTCCATGGCCGCGCGCAGGCGCCGACGGGCGTGGGCTTCGTCGGTCGCCCGGACGAGGCAGTGCACGGCGTGGTCGGTCCGCCGCAGCAGGCGGTCCAGAAGGAAGGCTCCGAGGAACCCGGTGGCACCCGTCAGCAGTGTCGGTCCCCGCACCAAAGAGCTCCGGGAGCGGGCCGGCGGAAAGTGGAGGGGCAGACCCTG
>NZ_JBVHLZ010000013.1:0-243362 GCF_055558735.1 Streptomyces sp. NPDC025651 | reverse complement strand
ACTTTTGGCACGCTGTTGAGTTCTCAAGGAACGGACGCTTCCTTTGTACTCACCCTCTCGGGCTTTCCTCCGGGCGCTTCCCTTCGGTGTTTCTTTTGTTCTTGCGTTTCCGACTCTATCAGACTCTTTCGTGTCCGATTTCCTCGGTGCCTTTCGGTTCCCGGTCCGGCCTTTCGGCCTTCCCGTTTCCCTTTCCGGCGGTTCCGACTTTATCAGAGATTCTGAGTCGGAATTTCCGCCCCGCTCCGGTCGGTCCCAGGCACGTGAGTGCTCGGGGCTTCCCTCGCTGGCGGAGCCGTAAACCTAACGGAGCGGGGCGCCCCGATGCAAATCGAGGCGCCCCGCTCCGGAGATCGCGTAGTCGAAGGGGTCAGACCTCGACGACCACGGGCAGGATCATCGGGCGTCGGCGGTAGTTGTCCGAGACCCACTTGCCCAGCGTGCGGCGGATGAGTTGCTGCAGTTGGTGGGGCTCGACGACGCCGTCCTGGGCCGACTTCTCCAGGACTTCCTGGATCCTCGGGATGACGGCGCCGAACGCCGAGTCGTCGATGCCGGAGCCGCGTGCCTGGACGTGCGGGCCGCCGGTGATCTTGCCGGTGCTGGAGTCCACGACGACGAAGACCGAGATGATGCCCTCGTCTCCGAGGATCTTGCGGTCCTTCAGCGCGGGCTCGCCCACGTCGCCGACCGAGAGGCCGTCGACGTACACGTATCCGGCCTGGACCTTGCCGACGATCTTGGCCTTGCCCTCGACGAGGTCGACGACGACGCCGTCCTCGGCGATCACGATGCGGTCGTGCGGGACGCCGGTGAGGGCGCCGAGCTCGGCGTTGGCGCGCAGGTGGCGCCATTCGCCGTGGACCGGCATCAGGTTCTTGGGCTTGCAGATGTTGTAGAAGTACAGGAGCTCGCCGGCCGAGGCGTGGCCGGAGACGTGCACCTTGGCGTTGCCCTTGTGGACGACGTTCGCTCCCCAGCGGGTCAGGCCGTTGATGACGCGGTAGACCGCGTTCTCGTTGCCGGGGATGAGCGACGACGCCAGGATCACCGTGTCGCCCTGGACGATCCGGATCTGGTGGTCGCGGTTGGCCATGCGGGAGAGCGCGGCCATGGGCTCGCCCTGGGAACCGGTGCAGACCAGGACGACTTCGTTGTCGGGGAGGTCGTCGAGCGTCTTCACGTCGACGACCAGACCCGGCGGTACGCGGAGGTAGCCGAGGTCGCGGGCGATGCCCATGTTGCGGACCATCGAGCGGCCGACGAAGGCGACCCGGCGGCCGTACTCGTGGGCGGCGTCCAGGATCTGCTGGATGCGGTGCACATGGCTGGCGAAGCTCGCCACGATGATCCGCTTCTGGGCGCCGGCGAAGACGCCGCGGATCACGTTCGAGATGTCCCGCTCGGGCGGGACGAAGCCCGGCACCTCGGCGTTCGTCGAGTCGGAGAGGAGGAGGTCGATGCCCTCCTCGCTCAGCCGCGCGAACGCGTGCAGGTCGGTGAGGCGGCCGTCCATCGGCAGCTGGTCCATCTTGAAGTCGCCGGTGGCGACGACCATGCCCGCGGGGGTGCGGACGGCGACGGCCAGGGCGTCCGGGATGGAGTGGTTGACCGCGACGAACTCGCAGTCGAACGGGCCGAGGTGCTCGCGGTCGCCCTCGGCGACCTCCAGCGTGTACGGCCGGATGCGGTGCTCCTGGAGCTTCGCCTCGATCAGCGCGAGCGTCAGCTTGGAGCCGATGAGCGGGATGTCCGGCTTCTCGCGCAGGAGGTAGGGGACACCGCCGATGTGGTCCTCGTGGCCGTGCGTGAGGACGATGCCCTCGATGTCGTCGAGGCGGTCCCTGATGGACGTGAAGTCCGGCAGGATCAGGTCGATTCCGGGCTGCTCCTCCTCGGGGAAGAGCACTCCGCAGTCGACGATCAGCAGGCGGCCGCCGTACTCGAAGACGGTCATGTTGCGGCCGATCTCGCCGAGGCCGCCGAGCGGGGTGACCCGCAGGCCGCCCTTCGGGAGCTTCGGCGGAGCGCCGAGTTCAGGATGCGGATGACTCAAAAGACTCTCCTCACCACGCGCGCCACGTACCTCCAAGGCACGTGGCGCGTATGACGTTCGTGCAGTAGCAGTTGTTTGTGTGGGGTGCGGGCGGACGACGGTTCACGTCGCGCCCGCGGTGTTTCGCGTATTCAGTTGTGAAGTCTGTGGTTACAGCTGTACCCCGCCGGCGGCGAGGTCGATCTTGAGCTGGGCCGTCTCGTCGGGCGACAGCTCCACCAGCGGCAGACGCAGCGGACCCGCGGGCCGGCCCTGGAGGGCGAGCGCCGCCTTGGTCGTGATCACGCCCTGGGTGCGGAACATGCCGGTGAAGACCGGGAGCAGCTTCTGGTGGACCTCCGTGGCCTTCTGCACGTCGCCCGTGAGGTGCGCCTCGAGCATGGCGCGCAGCTCCGGGGTGACGACGTGGCCGACGACGGAGACGAAGCCGCATGCGCCGACGGACAGGAGCGGCAGGTTCAGCATGTCGTCGCCGGAGTACCAGGCGAGGTCCGAGCGGGCGATGGCCCAGCTCGCGCGGCCGAGGTCGCCCTTGGCGTCCTTGTTGGCGACGATCCGGGGGTGCTCGGCGAGCCGGACGATCGTCTCCGTGTTGATCGGTACGCCGCTGCGGCCCGGGATGTCGTAGAGCATGACCGGCAGCTCGGTGCTGTCGGCGATGGCGGTGAAGTGCCGGAACAGGCCCTCCTGCGGGGGCTTGTTGTAGTACGGCGTGACGGTCAGGAGGCCGTGGGCGCCGGCCTGCTCGGCGGCGCGGGCCAGCTCGATGCTGTGGCGGGTGTCGTTCGTACCGACGCCCGCGACGATGTGGGCGCGGTCTCCGACCGCGTCCAGTACGGCTCGTACGAGATCGTTTTTCTCCGCGTCACTGACGGTCGGGGACTCACCGGTGGTGCCGTTGATGACCAGGCCGTCATTGCCTGCGTCCACCAGGTGGGCGGCGAGCTGCTGCGCGCCGTCGAGGTCAAGTGCGCCGTCCGCCTTGAAGGGCGTGACCATGGCGGTGAGGACCCTCCCGAAGGGGGTCTGCGGAGTGGAGGTCGGAGCCATGGGTAACACGCTACTCGCTGCTCAGCGCGGGGTCCCCCCTCGGGGGATGCGAGCGGACCTGACAAGTGTGGAGCCCGGCACTGCCTGCTCGGGGGTTCAAGCAGTGCCGGGTCCGTTTGATCAGGCTAGATGAACTTCACGAAGTGCCGCAATACGGACACTTCGCTCGGCGCATCCGTACATCAGTGCCTTACGGCGCCACACGTCCGTTCTTGTTGAAGGCCGCGTGGGTGAGAGGCATCAGTTCGGCCCAGTGCTGCTCCATCTTCTCGCCGACCATCTCGATCTCCCGCTGCGGGAAGGACGGGACCTTGGCGAGCTCGTGCTGGGTGCGCAGGCCGAGGAAGTGCATCAGCGAACGGGCGTTGCACGTCGCGTACATCGAGGAGAAGAGGCCGACGGGGAGCACCGAGCGGGCGACCTCGCGGGCGACGCCGGCGGCGAGCATCTCCTGATAGGCCTCGTACGCCTGGCGGTAGGAGTCCTCCATGACGCGGCCCGTCAGCTCCTGCTGGGCCTGGGTGCCCTCGACGAAGACGTACTTGCCCGGGCGGCCTTCCTGGACGAGCTTGCGGGAGGCGTCGGGGACGTAGAAGACCGGCTCCAGCTCCCTGTAGCGACCCGATTCCTCGTTGTACGACCAGCCGACGCGGTGTCGCATGAACTCGCGGAAGACGAAGATGGGGGCGCTGATGAAGAACGTCATCGAGTTGTGCTCGAAGGGGCTGCCGTGGCGGTCCCGCATCAGGTAGTTGATCAGACCCTTGGAGCGCTCCGGATCCTTCTGGAGCTCGTCGAGGGACTGCTCGCCCGCCGTGGAGACTCGGGCCGCCCACAGGACGTCCGAGTCGGTGGCGGCGTGCTTCACGAGCTCGACGGTGACCTCGCTGCGGAAGCTGGGCTTGAGGTCTTCGGTGGGGGTCTCGCTCACAGGCGGGGGTCCTTCCATGTGCATCACTCGGGCGGCGCCCACTCTATGGCCAGCCACTGACAATCGGTCCCTCGGTGACCGGCTACGACATTCTTCGACTAATTTGCTGAAACAGGGCACCTTTTGGGCGATTCGAGCGTCTGTCTAATCACAGAGGTTCGTTCGAGACCCGTGAGGAGAAGCGCACCCCATGTTCCGTCGGCGAGAGCCCGTCCCGTTCGCCTTCATCGCCGAAGCCGACAAGTTCCGCAGCAACGTCACTCCCCCGCCCCGAGAGCGCGCATCGGCAGGCCAGATCGTCGGTCGCACGCTCATGGGCCTCACCGTGGTGGCCGGTCTGGTGGGATCCCTGCTCTTCGGGATGCCCGCGATGTCCGCCGACCAGTCACCCGCGAAGACACAGCAGTCCGAGGCGTCCGACGGTCGCTGACCGGCCCGGACCAGCACGGATCAGCGCGGACCGACGCCGTTCGGCGCTGACTCGTCCGGACCCCCAAGGGTGGTAGCAGGGGACACGGCTCGATAGCCTCACCGGGCACAGCCCAGTGCGTGGATCGAGTGAGGATCAGCCCGTGCCCCTGCCCTTCCTGACCGCGGACCGCGCTTTCGACGACGCGGCGGACGACGCCGCCCTGCCCTTCGAGGACCGCGATCACTGGCGCCGGCCCTACCGTCCGGGCCCCTGGCGGGTGGGCGCCGCGGCCCTTCTGCTGCTGCTCGCCTCGTACGTCCTGTTCGCCGCCGTGATCATCGCGTTCGCGGACTCGCTCGCGGGTGCCGCGATCTGCGCGGGGCTCGCCGCTCTCATCATCGCGAGCTCCGTGCGGCTGCTGCGCATGGGGACGTGGGTGAGCGCCCAGGGGCTGCGCAGGGTCGGCTTCCTGACGACGCAGACCGTGCCGTGGGCGCAGGTCGCGACCGTCCGCACCGCGCAGCAGCCGGTGCGGTGGCTGGGCCTGCCCCGCACGGTGCAGGGGCAGGCGCTCGTTCTCGTACGACGTGACGCGCAGGCCGATGGGCCGCAGCCTCTGCTGACCGACCGGAACGCCGACTTCCTTGCGCGGCACGAGGCGTTCAACCGCGCCGCCGACTCCATCGAGGTGTGGGCCGACGAGTACCGGCCCACCGCCTAGGCACACCTCGTCAGACGTCGACCGGCTTGCCCGCGTGCAGGGCGATGGCCCGCTGCATGGCCTTCCGCGCGCGAGGGGTGTCCCGCGCGTCGTGGTAGGCCACGGCGAGGCGGAACCAGCAGCGCCAGTCGTCCGGTGAGTCCTCCGTCTCCGCCTTGCGGCGGGCGAAGACCTCGTCGGCCGAGTCGCGGTCGATGCGGCCGGCGGGGGTGCGCTTCAACTCGTCGACGGGGAGGCCGCCTTCGGCCTCCAGCTCGGCGGCGAGACGGTTGGCGTTCCGGACGAACTGGGTGTTCTTCCAGAGGAACCAGATGCCGATGAACGGCAGGATCAGCACCGCGACGCCGAAGGTGACGGTGAGCGCGGTGCCGTGCTGTATGAGGAGCACGCCGCGGCTGCCGACCAGGACGAAGTAGACGACCAGGACGGCAGCCGTGACGGCGTAGGTGATCTTTGCGCGCATGGGTGTCAGCTCGTGGTCAGCCGAGGTCCAGGAAGTGTTCCAGGCCGAACGTGAGGCCCGGCGTGCTCACCACGCGGCGCGCGCCGAGCAGGATGCCCGGCATGAAGCTGCTGTGGTGCAGCGAGTCGTGGCGCACGGTCAGGGTCTCCCCCTCGCCGCCGAGCAGGACCTCCTGGTGGGCGAGGAGACCGCGCAGGCGCACCGAGTGCACCGGCACGCCGTCCACGTCCGCGCCGCGCGCGCCGTCCAGGGCCGTCGACGTGGCGTCGGGCTGCGGGGCGCTGCCCGCCTGCCTGCGCGCCTCGGCGATGAGCTGGGCGGTGCGCTGGGCCGTGCCGCTGGGGGCGTCGGCCTTGTTCGGGTGGTGCAGCTCGACGACCTCGACGGACTCGAAGTAGGGCGCCGCGATCTGCGCGAACTTCATCGTCAGGACCGCGCCGATGGAGAAGTTCGGGGCGATGAGCACGCCCGTCTCCGGGGAGGCGGCCAGCCAGGTGCGCAGCTGCGCGAGGCGCTCGTCGTTCCAGCCCGTCGTGCCGACGACGGCGTGGATGCCGTTGCGCACGCAGAAGTCGAGGTTGCCCATCACCGAGTCCGGGTGGGTCAGTTCGACCGCGACCTGGGCGCCGGCGCCGGTCAGCTTCTCCAGCTCGTCGCCCCGGCCGAGAGCGGCGACCAGTTCCATGTCGTCGGCGGCCTCGACGGCCTTCACGGCCTCGGAGCCGATCCGGCCCGCGGCCCCGATGACCGCCACGCGCAGCTTGCTCATGTCCTTCATTCCTTAAGGGAGTTGGGCCCTGTTGTGCCGAGTCCTCCGGCGGCCTAGGCGACCGCTTCGTGGAGGCGGGCGGCCTGCTTGTCCTTGAGCGGGCCGATGGCCGAGAGGGACGGGCGGCGGCCGAGGACGTCACGGGCCACTTCGCGCACCTCGTCGGGGGTGACCGCGGAGATCTTGGCCAGCATGTCGTCGACCGACATGTGCTCGCCCCAGCAGAGTTCGCTCTTGCCGATGCGGTTCATCAGGGCGCCGGTGTCCTCCAGGCCGAGGACGGTGGAGCCCGCGAGCTGGCCGATGGCGCGGCCGATCTCGTCGTCCGTCAGACCGTGCTGCGCGACCTGGTCGAGCTCGTCGCGGCAGATCTTCAGGACGTCGTGCACCTGGCTGGGGCGGCAGCCCGCGTACACACCGAAGAGGCCGGTGTCGGCGAAGCCCGACGTGTACGAGTACACGCTGTAGGCCAGGCCGCGCTTCTCCCGCACCTCCTGGAAGAGGCGGGAGGACATGCCGCCGCCGAGCGCCGTGTTCAGGACGCCCAGGGCCCAGCGGCGGTCGTCGGTGCGGGCCAGGCCCGGCATGCCGAGGATGACGTGGGCCTGCTCGGTCTTGCGGTTGATGACCTCGACGCGGCCCGAGGTGCGCAGGGCGCGGGAGCCCTGGCGCGGGATCATCGGGGTCGCGTCCGTGCGCTGGAGGGCGCCGGCCTTCTCGAAGGCGGCGCGGACCTGGCGTACGACCTTGTTGTGGTCCACGTTGCCCGCGGCGGCGACCACGAGGTGGGTCGGGTCGTAGTGCTTCTTGTAGAAGCGGCGGATGCGGTCGGCGGTGAGGGCGTTGATCGTCTCCTCGGTGCCGAGGACCGGGCGGCCGAGGGGGGTGTCGCCGAGCATCGTGTGCGCGAACAGGTCGTGCACGCAGTCGCCCGGGTCGTCCTCGGTCATCGCGATCTCTTCGAGGATGACGCCGCGCTCCGCCTCGACGTCCTCCTGGAGGATCAGGGAGCCGGTCAGCATGTCGCAGACGACGTCTATGGCGAGCGGCAGGTCGGTGTCGAGCACGCGCGCGTAGTAGCACGTGTACTCCTTCGCCGTGAAGGCGTTCATCTCGCCGCCGACCGCGTCGATCGCGGACGAGATGTCCAGGGCACTGCGCTTGCTCGTGCCCTTGAAGAGGAGGTGCTCGAGGTAGTGGGTGGCGCCGTTCAGGGACGGGGTCTCGTCGCGCGAGCCGACGCCTGCCCAGATGCCGAAGGTCGCCGAGCGCACGGAGGGCAGCGTCTCCGTGACGACGCGCAGGCCGCCCGGGAGGGTCGTCCTGCGGACCGTGCCGATGCCGTTCTCGCCCTTGATCAGGGTTTGGGTACGGGCGACGGCCCGCGCCTCCGAGGAGACGCGGGCCGTCGTCGTGGTGCTACGCGACGTCACTTGTCGGTGTCGTCCTTCTTGTCGTCGCCCTCTTCACCCTCGATGACGGGGATGAGGGAGAGCTTGCCGCGGGAGTCGATCTCGGCGATCTCGACCTGGACCTTCTGGCCCACACCGAGGACGTCCTCGACGTTCTCCACGCGCTTGCCGCCGGCGAGCTTGCGGATCTGCGAGATGTGCAGCAGACCGTCCTTGCCCGGGAGCAGGGAGACGAACGCGCCGAAGGTCGTCGTCTTCACGACGGTGCCCAGGTAGCGCTCGCCGACCTCCGGCATGGTCGGGTTGGCGATGCCGTTGATCGTGGCGCGGGCGGCCTCGGCGGCCGGGCCGTCGGCGGCACCGATGTAGATGGTGCCGTCGTCCTCGATCGTGATGTCGGCGCCGGTGTCCTCCTGGATCTGGTTGATCATCTTGCCCTTGGGGCCGATGACCTCACCGATCTTGTCCACCGGGATCTTGACGGTGATGATGCGCGGCGCGTTCGGGGACATCTCGTCCGGAACGTCGATGGCCTCGTTCATCACGTCGAGGATGTGCAGACGCGCGTCACGGGCCTGCTTCAGCGCGGCGGCCAGGACCGAGGCGGGGATGCCGTCGAGCTTGGTGTCGAGCTGCAGGGCGGTCACGAACTGCTTCGTGCCGGCGACCTTGAAGTCCATGTCACCGAACGCGTCCTCCGCACCGAGGATGTCGGTGAGGGTGACGTAGTGCGTCTCGCCGTCGATCTCCTGGGAGATCAGGCCCATGGCGATACCGGCGACGGCGGCCTTCAGCGGCACACCGGCGTTCAGCAGCGACATGGTGGAGGCGCAGACGGAGCCCATGGACGTCGAGCCGTTGGAGCCGAGGGCCTCGGACACCTGACGGATCGCGTAGGGGAACTCCTCGCGCGTCGGCAGGACCGGCACGAGGGCGCGCTCGGCGAGGGCGCCGTGGCCGATCTCGCGGCGCTTCGGGGAGCCGACGCGGCCGGTCTCGCCGGTGGAGTACGGCGGGAAGTTGTAGTTGTGCATGTAGCGCTTGCGCGTCACCGGGGAAAGGGTGTCGAGCTGCTGCTCCATGCGGAGCATGTTGAGGGTGGTGACGCCCAGGATCTGGGTCTCGCCACGCTCGAACAGCGCCGAGCCGTGCACGCGCGGGATGGCCTCGACCTCGGCGGCCAGGGTGCGGATGTCGGTGACACCGCGGCCGTCGATGCGCTTCTTCTCCTTGATGACGCGCTCACGGACCAGGGTCTTGGTCAGCGAGCGGTACGCGGCGGAGATCTCCTTCTCGCGGCCCTCGAACTGCGGGAGCAGCTTCTCGCCGGCCAGCGCCTTGACGCGGTCCAGCTCGGTCTCGCGCTCCTGCTTGCCGGCGATGGTGAGCGCCTGGGCGAGCTCGGTCTTGACGGCGGCGGTCAGGGCCTCCAGCACGTCGTCCTCGTAGTCGAGGAAGATCGGGAACTCGCCGGTGGGCTTGGCGGCCTTGGCGGCGAGGTCCGACTGGGCCTTGCACAGGACCTTGATGAAGGGCTTCGCGGCCTCCAGGCCGGCGGCCACGATCTCCTCGGTCGGCGCCTCGGCGCCGCCCTTGACGAGCTCGATGGTCTTCTCGGTGGCCTCGGCCTCGACCATCATGATCGCGACGTCGCCGTCCTCCAGGACGCGACCGGCGACGACCATGTCGAAGACGGCGTCCTCGAGCTCGGTGTGCGTCGGGAAGGCGACCCACTGGCCCTTGATGAGCGCCACGCGCGTGCCGCCGATCGGGCCCGAGAAGGGCAGGCCGGCCAGCTGCGTGGAGCAGGAGGCGGCGTTGATCGCGACCACGTCGTACAGGTGGTCGGGGTTGAGGGCCATGATCGTCTCGACGACCTGGATCTCGTTGCGCAGGCCCTTCTTGAAGGAAGGACGCAGCGGGCGGTCGATCAGGCGGCAGGTCAGGATCGCGTCCTCGGAGGGGCGGCCCTCGCGGCGGAAGAACGAACCGGGGATCTTGCCGGCGGCGTACTGCCGCTCCTCGACGTCCACCGTCAGGGGGAAGAAGTCGAGCTGGTCCTTGGGCTTCTTGGACGCGGTGGTGGCCGAGAGGACCATCGTGTCGTCGTCCAGGTAGGCCACGGCGGAGCCGGCGGCCTGACGGGCCAGGCGGCCCGTCTCGAAGCGGATGGTGCGGGTGCCGAAGGTGCCGTTGTCGATGACGGCCTCGGCGTAGTGGGTCTCGTTCTCCACTAGCGGTTCTCCTACGTGTCTACGTATGTCTACGTGTCGTCTTCTCGCCCCTTGGCCCGTGTGGCCGGGGGCGGGGGTCCCGTGAGTGGTGCGGGACCGTGTGGAGAAGCGCGCCGTGTGTGCGGGCCGGTCTTCGATCGAAGCACCCGGGGATGTCTCCCGGGGGCCACTACCGAGGACCGGCGGCGGCTGGGTGCGCCTCTCCCTCTTGGGGTGTGGGGTACTCGTGGGGACGTACGTGGGCGTGCTTGGTATCACCAGACTACAAAGCGTCAGTGACACTGCGCACGTACAGCAAAGGGAGCGGCCCCCTTCGAGTGCTTCGAGTGGGAACCGCTCCCTTCACGGCGACTTACTTGGCGCCCGCCGCACCGCGACGGATGCCGAGGCGGTCGACCAGCGCACGGAAGCGCTGGATGTCCTTCTTGGCCAGGTACTGCAGCAGGCGGCGACGCTGACCGACCAGGATCAGCAGACCACGACGGGAGTGGTGGTCGTGCTTGTGGGTCTTGAGGTGCTCGGTCAGGTCCGAGATGCGGCGGGAGAGCAGTGCGACCTGGACCTCGGGGGAGCCGGTGTCGCCCTCCTTCTGGCCGAACTCGGTCATGATCTGCTTCTTCGTAGCGGCGTCGAGCGACACGCGTACTCCTCGTGATGTCTTCGAGTGCCTCCGAGTGCCCCTGGTCTACGTCTCAGGGGAGCTTCCGTGACTCGGGAGGCCGGGATGGGCCGCGGGGCGCGGGGTCCGGATCCCCTGGGGATCCGAGCGTGCGCAGACAAGCGGCCGTTACACAGGGTACCAGTCGGTCCGAGAGGCCCCTTACGCGGGCCCGCGAAACCTCTGAACAGGGCGGAATGCCCCCGATAGGCTAACCGGACAGCTCTTTCGTACGTCGTGAAGGGACCGCTCCGCCATGACCGAGCCGCAGGACAAGGCACGCAAGGAACGCGAGAAGGAGGAGCTCTACGCCCTCGACATCTCCGGTGTCGAGTGGCAGAGCGCTCCGGGTACGGAGGAGCACGAGGAGCGGGTCGAGATCGCGTATCTGCCGGGAGGCGCCGTGGCGATGCGGTCGTCGCTCGATCCGGGGACCGTGCTGCGGTACACGGAGGCGGAGTGGCGGGCGTTCGTGCTCGGGGCGCGGGACGGGGAGTTCGATCTTGAGCCTTCGGTGCGGAATGGGGGGCTGGGGGGCGAGTAGGCCCTCCTTGCGCCTTCGGGGTACGGCGCGGTCTCTTCGGGGGACGGGGCCGGTGCTCGGGAGGCTCGGGAGGCTCGGGGCCGGCGCTCGGCCAGGGCTCGCTACGTTGCCCGGATGTGCCCGCTTCGGTGCGCGCGAGCGCGATGGACGGACGGCAGCTGCTGGACGACTCTTATGTACGGGCTCTGTGGCTGCGGTTCTGACGGAGATCAGAAGGAGTAGCGCGGGGGCGAGCAGCCCCGGCGGGCCGTCTGGTCCTCGGCGAACTCCTTCAGCGGCCGTCGCTTCACCGCCTCGACGATGCCGTCGCCCAGGAGGCGGTTGCTCCAGCCCCCGTACCAGGCGGCGAAGGACAGCGGGGAATGCGTCGTCCTCGTCGGACATGGACTCAGGTGCGGTGACTCAGGTGCGGTGGAGAGGTCGCAATGGCCTGTCGGGCCTGCGTCGTTCGCGAGGCAGATCGGCCCGCGCCGCCCATCCGCAGGGCGTGCCCTTCGCGCGGGGCAGCGGGACGGGCTTCGGGTCGTCCCCCTCCGGCATCACCAGCGGGACGTCCCGCCCGGGGGCGCTGATCCGCTCGGGGCGCCGATCCGCTCGGCACCGCAATCGAGCTTGTCCGCGGCCTTGTTGGCGAGCACGACGGCCGTGCGGTACACGGCTTCGGGGACTCCCACGTGGGTCTCGCCGCCCAGCGTCGTACGCACCAGAAGCTTGCGCTGTCTGCCCTCCGCCGGACCTCATCTTTCGATGTCCGCCCCCCCCTGCCCCTGAGGGGCATCGCGCCAATTCACGGCGGGCTGTCATGTGTTGGGGCATTTGTCTGTCACGGTTTGATGTACGTGGAACGCTCCTGGGCGGGGCGTGACGCAATGGACAGCATTGGTGGGGTGGACGGCCCTGCCGTGCTGGTGGTTTTGGTGATTAGGCTGGGACAGGACGCGACGCCAGAACCCTCGAGCGGGTCGTGCGCGTCCCTCAACGGGGAGAGCCAGGCGGATCGGACGACAGGAACGGTCGCCCCCCACCACGGCACGAGGGTGCTCGACCACACCAGGAGGCATTGTGAACAGCGATCGGGACGAGATCCGCGGGGGCTGGGACTCACCCGTCGATGATCAGTCCGACGCGGAGTCCGCTGCCGAGACGACGGGCGAGTTCACCATCGACTACGCGCCGCCCGCCTGGTACACGCAGAACGCTTCGGGCAGCGCGGGCGAGACGCCTTCGGCTCCTCCGGTCTCCACGCCGCCGGCCTCCACTCCTCCGGCCTCCACTCCTCCGGTCTCCACGCCGTCCGCTCCGACGCCGCCTGCCTCTGCCTCGGCTGCCTCGGCTGTCTCGGCTCCGGAGGCCGAGCCGCAGCCTGACCCGGCTCCGGTCGCTTCCACGCCGCCGCCCATCACCCCCTCCTTCGCGATGCCTCCGGCTCCGCCGGTTCCCAGCGTGGTGCCGAAGCTGCCGGTGGGCAGCGGGTTCCAGCCCGCGGAGCCGGAGAAGCCGCCCGTCGTGCCGCCGGTGGCCGCCGACGGTGGCGCCTCCGACTGGAGCGGGGCCCTTGCCGGGCCCGCGGCCTCCGTGCACGTGACCGGTGTCGTACCGAAGAGCGAGGTCGACGCCTTGGCCGAGGCCAAGGACGCGGACGCGGACGCGGACGCGGACGCGGACGCGGACAAGGGTCTGGGTGAGGAGGAGGTCCAGGAGAGCGAGGCCGAGGTCGAGGTCGAGCCCGTTGCCGAGAGCCTGGGCAGCGGTGACCTCGAAAGCGGTGCCACCATGCGGTTCTCGGCCCGTGCCCTCAAGCAGGAGATCGAGGAGCGGGCCACGGCGGAGGCCTCCTCCGAGGCTCCCGAGGCCGAGGCTGCCGACACTTCTGTGGTTGCCGAAGGTCCTGCGGTTGTCGAAGGTCCTGCGGTTGCCGAGACGTCTGAGGTTGTCGAGGCAGCTGAGGGCGCTGACCTCGATGCCGCCGTCGACAGCGATGACGACCTTGATCGCGACGAGGTCTCGGCCGTGGCCGGTGATGACGTCGAGTCCGGCTCCGGCTCCGGCTCCGGCTCCGGCTCCGGCTCCGGCTCCGGCTCCGGCGATGCTTCTGGTGACTCCGGCGAGGCGTCCGGCGAGGACGAGCCCGCCGATTCCGTGCCGGTCGTCGACGGTCGGGGTGATCAGGGCGAGCAGGACCCCGACGAGGTCTCCGACGCGGCGGCGGGCGACGACGCCGAGCCGTCCGACGCCGTCAGCGACGCCGTTCCGCAGGACGCCGTGCCCGCCGCGGCCGAGGACGACGTACAGGACTCCGTGCCGCCGTCGTGGACTCCGCCGCCGCCCGCGCCGCAGGACGGGCTGCCGCCCCTGCCGCCCGCGTACCAGCCCGCGGCTCCGACCTCCGCTCCGCAGTGGCCCATGCCCGCGCCGACTCCGCCGCCCGCGCAGTCCTCGCCCGAGCCCGTGCGGGCGCAGACCCCGCCGCAGGCGCCCGCGCCCGCACCGGCCCCCTTCCCCGCCCAGGTTCAGCCGCAGGCTCCGCAACCCGTGCCGGGAGCGTGGAACACGCCTGCCGCTCCTGTGCCTCCGGCCGCCGAGGCGCAGGCCCCTGAGCCGCCGCAGGGGAGTTACGGATTCCCGCAGCCGCCCGCGCCCGTGTCGCCCGTCGCGCCTCCCCCGTCGCCGGTCGCCCCCGTCGCGCCGCCCGCGCAGAACGCCATGCCCGCTCCTGCCCCGACCGCACCCAACTCGCCGGTACAGCCGGGAGGTTACGGCTTCCCGCAGCCGCCTGCCCCGCAGGGACAGCAGCCCACACCGATCCAGCAGCAGCCCCACCCGCAAACCCCGGCACCGGCACCGGCACCGGCACCGACCACACCCAACTCCCCCGCCCAGCCCGGCGGATACGGCTTCCCGCAGCCGCCTGCCCCCCAGGGACAGCAGCCGCACCCGCAAGCCCCGCAGGCCCAGGCACCTCAGCCCCAGCCTCAGCCCCAGCCCCAGCCGCCCGTTCACCCGCAGGCGCCTCAGGCCCAGCAGCCCCTTCCGCCCGCCGTGGCACAGCCGCAGCCGCAGGCCCACGCCGCTCCCCCGCAGCAGCCCCAGCAGCCGCAGGCCCAGCAGCCGGGGCAGCCGGGACAGCAGGGCCAGCCGCCCATCGACCCCCGTACCGGAGCCGCCTGGCCGCAGGCCGTGCAGCACGATCAGCGGGAGCGGACCAACCCCGGGGCTCCGCTCGGGTACACCGCCGCCGTCGAGCTGTCCTCCGACCGACTGCTGCGCAACACCAAGCCGAAGGCCAAGAGCAGCAGGCCCGCGGGCGGCGGCTCGCGGTTCAAGATCGGCGGCAAGAAGGAAGAGGCCGAGCGGCAGCGGAAGTTGGAGCTCATCCGGACCCCGGTGCTCTCCTGCTACCGCATCGCCGTCATCAGCCTCAAGGGCGGCGTGGGCAAGACGACGACCACCACCGCGCTGGGTTCCACCCTCGCCACCGAGCGGCAGGACAAGATCCTGGCGATCGACGCCAACCCCGACGCCGGTACGCTCGGGCGCCGCGTGCGGCGCGAGACCGGGGCCACCATCCGTGACCTCGTCCAGGCGATCCCGTACATCAACTCGTACATGGACATCCGCCGGTTCACCTCGCAGGCGCCGTCCGGGCTCGAGATCATCGCCAACGACGTCGATCCGGCCGTCTCGACGACCTTCAACGACGAGGACTACCGGCGCGCGATCGACGTACTCGGGAAGCAGTACCCGATCATCCTGACCGACTCCGGTACGGGCCTGCTCTACAGCGCCATGCGGGGCGTCCTCGACCTGGCCGACCAGTTGATCATCATCTCGACGCCGTCCGTGGACGGTGCGAGCAGTGCGTCCACGACGCTGGACTGGCTCTCCGCGCACGGGTACGCGGATCTCGTCTCGCGGTCCCTCACCGTCATCTCCGGTGTGCGCGAGACGGGCAAGATGATCAAGGTCGACGACATCGTGTCGCACTTCGAGACGCGGTGCCGGGGCGTTGTCGTGATCCCCTTCGACGAGCACCTCGCCGCCGGTGCCGAGGTCGATCTCGACATGATGCGGCCGAAGGTGCGCGAGGCGTACTTCAACCTTTCGGCGCTGGTCGCCGAGGACTTCGTGCGGGCTCAGCAGCAGCAGGGGCTGTGGACGTCGGACGGGAATCCGCCGCCGCACATGGCTCCGCCGATGCCGGGGCAGCAGATGGCTCCGCCTCAGGCGCAGCCGCAGCCGGGGCAGCAGGGTTATCCGGGGCAGCCTCAGCCGTACGCTCCTCAGCAGCCGCAGCCCGGGCAGCAGCCGCAGGGGTATCCGCAGCAGCCGGGGGCGCCGCAGGGATGGCAGGTGCCGCCTCAGGCCCAGCCGCCCGTTCAGCCGGGGGCGCCGTTCCAGGCGCCGCCTCCGCCGCAGCAGTAGTTGACGCCAACTCCCCAGTGGGCCCGCACCGTTCCTCGGTGCGGGCCCACTGGCGTACCGCCCCTTGTTCCTCGCACCCCGCAGCTTCGGGCTGTGCCCACCCGTTCCGCCGTGCGGAACGCCTGCCCACAGCAGGAACGGATGCAGCACCGCCAGCCCAAGCGGAACGCCTGCCCACAGCAGGAACGGATGCAGCACCGCCAGCCCAAGCGGAACGCCTGCCCACAGCGGGAACGGCGGAAGCGGGCAGCACAGCCGGTCCACCGCTGCACGCCAGGTCACGTCCCCCCTCCCCTCACCGTCACCCCCTCACCAGCCACGCTTCACCGGTCTTGACCAATGCGGATGAAATCCCGGTCAACTCGTTATTTCCGCAGGCCACATGGGGTTCACCTGCCGTTGACGCGCGCAGACTGCCGCTGGTAGACACACACATCAACCAGCTGACGTCCCTTGATCACCCAACGTGCAAACAGCGTTCAACCAGCCATCCCTGCGCGAGCGATGACGCGAGGTCACCGACCCATGGACACACAAGATCAGCACGGCAGAGCAGCAGCATCACCCTCACCGGCAGCAACACGGAAGACCGTGGCCCGGCCCCTTTGCCGACACCGTCGGCGCCTCGTGCTCGCCGGCGGGGCCGCCGCCGCGTTCACTCTTACGGCCGGTCTCGCCACGCCGCTCAACCCGGCCCCGCAGCAGGCCGAGGCCAAGGCCGACGGCAAGAAGGTGCTCACCGTCGCCGTGGCGCAGAGCGTCGACTCGCTCAGCCCGTTCCTCGCCCAGCGGCTGCTCAGCACCAGCATCCACCGCCTCACGTACGAGTACCTGACGAACTACGACGCGAAGGACAACCACGCGATCCCCGGCTTCGCCACCAAGTGGGAGTCCTCCGCCGACAAGCTGACCTGGACGTACACCATCCGGGGCGACTCCAAGTGGTCGGACGGGAAGAAGGCGACCGCCGAGGACGCGGCGTGGACGTTCAACAAGGTGATGTCCAAGGAGGGCACCGCCACCGCGAACTCCAACTTCGTCACCAACTTCAAGAAGGTGACCGCGCCCAGCCCCACCAAGCTGGTCATCGAGCTGAAGAAGCCGCAGGCGACCATGGCCGCCCTCGACGTGCCGATCGTCCCCAAGCACATCTGGGAGAAGGTCGACGACATCTCGAAGTTCAACAACGACAAGGACTTCCCCGTCGTCGGCAACGGCCCGTTCGTCCTGACGGACTACAAGGTCGACCAGTACGTGAGGCTCAAGGCCAACAAGGACTTCTGGCGCGGCCCCGCGAAGTTCGACGAGCTGGTCTTCAAGACGTACAAGGATCAGGACGCCGCCGTCTCCGCCCTCAGGAAGGGCGAGGTCTCCTTCGTCGCCGGGCAGCCCGCCCTCACTCCCGCTCAGGCCGATTCCCTGAAGAACGAGGAGAACATCAAGGTCAACGAGGGGCCGGGGCGGCGCTTCTTCGCGCTCGCCACCAACCCCGGCGCCAAGACCCGCGACGGCGAGAAGTTCGGCGACGGGCACCCGGCGCTCCTCGACAAGAAGGTCCGCCAGGCGCTCTTCCTCTCCGTCGACCGCGAGGCGCTCGTCGACAAGGTCTTCCAGGGACACGCGGTGGAAGGCGCGGGCTACATTCCGCCGCGCTTCTCCGACTACGCCTGGAAGCCCTCCGCCGACCAGGAGCTGGCGTACGCCCCGAAGAAGGCCGCCCAGCTCCTCGACGAAGCGGGCTACAAGGAGAACAGCGACGGCAAGCGCGTCGGCAAGGACGGCAAGCCGCTGAAGTTCCGCATCCTGTGCCACGCCACCGACCCCAACGACAAGGCCGTGGGAAAGTACCTCAAGGAGTGGTGGGGCGACCTCGGGATCGGGCTCGACGTCAACTGCCTCGACGACGTCTCCGTGCCCTGGTACGCCGGCGAGTACGACCTCGCCTTCGACGGCTGGTCCGTCAACCCGGACCCGGACTTCGTGCTCGGCATCCACACCTGCGCCGCGCTGCCGGAGAAGGCCAAGGAGAGCGCGGCCACCGACAACTTCATCTGCGACAAGAAGTTCGACGACCTCTACGACAAGCAGCTCGCCGAGTACGACCCCGACAAGCGCGCCGGGATCGTCAAGGAGATGCAGTCGTGGCTGTACGACTCGGGCTACATGAACGTCCTCGCGTACCCGAACGCCGTCGAGGCCTACCGCACCGACCAGATCAAGTCCATCACCACCATGCCGACCGCCGCGGGCAACATCTACGGCCAGGACGGATATTGGAGCTGGTGGTCGGCCGTTCCCGCGGATGGGAAGAGTTCCTCCAAGGACGGCAGCTCGACCGGTGTCATCATCGGTATCGCCGCTGCCGCGGTGGTGCTCGTGGGCGGCGGAGCCCTGTTCGCCCTGCGCCGCCGTTCGACCGCAGAGGACCGCGAGTAACGCATGACCGCTGACAGCAATCCCGCACTGCTCGACACCGAGGGCCCCCTGGGCCCCGGGGCCGACGGCGACCCGGCGAAGGCCGGGGCGCCGTCGGCCCGCGGGCCGCGGGCCCGCAACACCCGCGCCTATCTCCTCTATGTGGCGGGCAAACTCGGCGGCGCGATCGTGTCGCTGTTCGCCGTGCTCGTCACCAGCTTCTTCCTGTTCCGGCTCATCCCCGGCGACCCCGTCAAGCAGATGACGGGCGGCAAGCGGGTCTCGGCCGAGCAACTGGCCGCGATGCGCAAGGAGTTCGGGCTGGACAAGCCGGTCATGGCCCAGTTCTGGGACTACACCGGCAACGTCCTGAGCGGCGACTTCGGCACGTCGTACCAGTTCCACGCCCCCGTGATGGAGAAGATCACGGAGGCGCTGCCCGCGACGCTGCTCCTCACCGGAACGGCGTACGTCCTCTACACGCTCATCGGCATCTGGCTGGGCACACGCACCGCCTGGCGCAACGGCAGGTTCGGCGACCGCTTCAACACCGGTCTCGCGCTGACCCTGTACTCGGTGCCGTCGTTCTGGCTCGGTCTGCTGCTGATCATCACCTTCGCGGTGGGGATCGGGCCGATTCCCGGGATGTTCCCGACCGGTGGTCTGGAGTCGGGCGGCGAGACCGGGTTCGCGTACGTCGTCGACGTCGCGCACCACATGGTGCTCCCCGTCGTCACGCTGGTCGCCGTCGGGTACGCGCAGACCCTGCTCGTCATGCGGTCCTCGCTGCTCGACGAGATGGGCAGCGACTATCTGACGACCGCGCGCGCCAAGGGGCTGCGCGACGATCTCGTACGGCGTCGGCACGCCGTCCCGAACGCGATGCTGCCGACCGTGACGCTGATGTTCGTCAACCTCGGCACGGTGGTCGCGGGCGCGATCCTCGTCGAGACCGTCTTCTCCTGGCCGGGCCTCGGCGGGCTCTTCTACCAGGCGCTGAGCGTGCCCGATCTGCCGCTGGTCCAAGGGCTCTTCTTCGTCTTCTCCACCGCGGTGATCCTGATGAACACCCTGGCCGACGTGATCTATCCGCTGCTCGACCCCCGGGTGGGCCGATGACGACCGAATCCGCACCGACCACCGCCGCGGCGAGCGCGAAGAGCGCGCGGTCCCTCGCCTGGACGCGCCGCCGGCACTCCGCGGCCCGCTTCTGGCGCGAGTACCGCACGCACCGCGCCGGGCTCTTCGGGCTCGCCGCCCTCGTCCTGATCGCGCTCGCCGCGATCTTCGCGCCGCTGCTCGTCGGCTCGGACGCGCAGAGCGTGACCGAAGCGCCGGGCAGGCCGATGGAGTCGCCGAGCGGTGAGTTCCCGCTGGGCACCGACCAGTTCGGGCGCGATCTGCTCGGCCTGCTGGTGTGGGGCGCGCGCATCTCGCTGTCCGTGGGGCTGCTCGCCGCCGTCCTCTCGGTGGCCATCGGCACCCTCGTGGGCATCACGGCAGGGCACTTCAAGGGCTGGTACGCCACCGTCATCATGCGCGTCACCGACTGGTTCCTGGTGATGCCGACGCTGGTCCTCGCCATCGCCCTCGCGTCCGTGATGTCCCGCTCCATCTGGACGATCATCCTGGCGATCGGCGTGACGACCTGGCCCACGACGGCCCGCCTGGTCCGCGCGCAGACCCTCGCCGTGGAGTCCCGTCCGTACATCGAACGGGCCCAGGCGCTCGGCGGCGGCCACGGCCACATCATGGCGCGGCACGTGCTGCCGAACGTCATGCCGCTCGTCCTCGCGCAGACCACGCTGGTGATCTCCGGCGCCATCCTCACCGAGGCGACGCTCGCCTTCCTCGGTCTCGGCGACCCGACGAGCGTCTCGTGGGGCGGCCTGCTGCAGGACGCGCGTGAGGCGGGCGCGGTCAGTGCCGGGCACTGGTGGTACCTCGCCCCGCCCGGGCTCGCCATCGCGATCGTGGCGCTGGCGTTCACGCTGTGCGGCCGCGCCGTGGAATCCGTGCTCAACCCCAGGCTGGGGGCCTCCCGTTGACCAAGTCCCACGAGTCGACCACGTCCCAGGAGTCGAGCGGCCTGCGCCTGCTCGACGTCAGGAACCTCGAAGTGACGTACGCGAACGGCGCCGCCGCCGTACGAGGCGTGAACCTCTCCGTCGACGCGGGCCAGAAGCTCGGCGTCGCCGGCGAGTCCGGCTGCGGCAAGTCCACGCTCGCCCTCGCCCTGCTGCGCCTGCTTCCCGCGGGCACGAAGGTGTCCGGCGAGATCCTGCTCGACGGCGAGGACGTCCTCACCATGAAGTGGGGGCGGGTCCGCGCGGTGCGCTGGGCGGGCGCGTCGATCGTCTTCCAGGGCGCGATGCACTCGCTGAACGCCGTGCACCGCATCGGCGACCAGATCGCCGAGCCGATCCTGCTGCACAAGAAGGCGACGCAGGCGGGCGCGGAGAAGAAGGTGGGCGAGCTCCTCGAACACGTGGGCCTGCCCGCCGCTCGCGCGGCCGCGTATCCGCACGAGCTCTCCGGCGGCCAGCGCCAGCGGGTCATGATCGCGATGGCCCTTGCCTGCGACCCGCGCCTGATCATCGCGGACGAGCCGACCACCGCACTCGACGTGATGATCCAGGCCCAGATCCTGCGCCTGATCGAGCAGTTGGTGGCCGAGCAGGACCTCGGCCTGATGATGATCAGCCACGACCTCGCGGTGCTCTCCGACACCTGCGACCGGCTCGCGGTCATGTACGCGGGCCGCGTCGTCGAGGAGGGCCCGGCCACCGAGGTCTACGAGAACGCCCGGCACCCCTACGGCAAGGCGCTCTCCGCGGCCTTCCCGCGGATCGGCGACGCGGCGTCCCGGTTCGCGCCACGCGGCCTGCCGGGCGACCCGCCCGACCCGTCCGCGCTGCCCACGGGCTGTACGTTCCATCCGCGCTGCCCGGTCGCCCTGGACGTCTGCGACACGGAGGACCAGGCCCTGCGGGACGCGGGACCGCAGCACCGCGCGGCGTGCGTCCACGCGGGCGCGCCGCTCCCCGCGCAGCCCACCTCCGCGCCCCCGGCGGCGGAGCGCACGCCGTGACCGAGAGCCCCCGTGAAGAGGAACCGCGCATGACCACCGAGGAACCGCGCACGACGGCCCAGGAACCGCGCACGCCGACCCGGGAGGCAGGCGGCCCCCTGCTGTCCGCCGCCGACCTGCACATCGCCTTCCCCGGCCGCCGTGGGGCGGCGACCGCGCGGGCCGTGGACGGCGTCGACCTCGACATCAAGGGCGGCGAGATCGTCGCCCTGGTCGGCGAGTCGGGGTGCGGCAAGACGACACTGGCGCGTTCGCTGCTCGGGCTCGTGCCGCCGACGTCCGGCAAGGTGACGTTCGGCGGGAAGCCGCTCGACTACGCGGGCCGCGCCCTCAAGGCGTACCGCAAGCGGGTCCAGCTGGTCCTGCAGGACCCCAGCGGCTCCCTGAACCCCCGGCACACGGTGTACGACGCCGTGGCGGAAGGGCTCCGCATCCACGGGTACGGGGGCGACGAGCGGGCCGCGGTCGCCGAGGCCCTCTCCAGGGCGGGGCTTCGCCCGCCGGAGCGCTTCTTCCTGCGCTACCCGCACGAGCTCTCCGGCGGCCAGCGCCAGCGCGTGGTCATCGCGGGCGCGCTGGTCCTGGAGCCCGAACTCATCGTCGCCGACGAGCCGGTGGCCTCGCTCGACGCGTCCGTACGCGGCGAGATCCTCGCCCTGCTGCTGCGCCTGCGGGACGAACTCGGCCTGTCCGCGCTGGTGGTGACGCACGATCTGGGCCTGGCGTGGAACATCGCGGACCGGGTGGCGGTGATGTACCTGGGCCGGATCGTCGAGACCGGCACGGTGGAGGAGGTCCTGACGGCTCCTCGACATCCGTACACCCAGGCCCTGCTGTCGGTGCTGCCGGAGGCGCCGGGGTCGCCGGTGGTCCTCACGGGGGAGCCGCCGGACCCGTCGCGGATCCCGGGCGGGTGCCGGTTCCATGCGCGCTGCCAGGTGCTTGCCTCTGGGGAGGCGGAGCGGGTGGGGGTCGCGAACCGCTGCCGCGAGGAGGACCTTGCGGTCCTCTCCGGGGGCGGTGAGACGCAGGTGGCGTGCCATTGGGCGGCGGCGCGTTAGCGTCTGCCGGGTTCGGTTTATGGGCGACCGCAGGCCGGTGGGGGCTTGTCGCGCAGTTCCCCGCGCCCCTTAGGGGCGCGGGGAACTGCGCGAGCGACCACGACGCACCCGCGGCCGCGTACGGAACAGAGCCCCCGACGGCGACTAGGCCTCCGCCGCCTCGACCAGCTCCCGGGACTTCTTCACGTCGTCCGCCATGGCGACGAGCAAGTCGTCGATCGAGTCGAACTTGGCCATCCCCCGCACGAACGCCAGGAAGTCCACGGCCACGTGCAACCCGTACAGGTCAAGACCGACGCGGTCGATCGCGTACGCCTCGACGGTCCGCGCGGTCCCGTCGAATGTCGGATTCGTGCCGACGGAGATCGCCGCGGGCATGGCCTCGCCCTCGACCTGCAGCCACCCGGCGTAGACACCGTCGGCGGGGATCGCGGTGTGCGGCAGTGTCTCCACGTTGGCGGTGGGGAAGCCCAGCTCCCGCCCGCGCTGGGCGCCGCGCACGACGACGCCCTCGACGCGGTGCGGACGGCCGAGGATCTCCGCGGCACCGGTCACGTCGCCCTCGGCGACCAGGCGCCGGGTCAGGGTGGAGGAGAAGGGCTCGCCGCCGCC
This sequence comes from Streptomyces sp. NPDC025651, assembly GCF_055558735.1. Classification (NCBI taxonomy): domain Bacteria; kingdom Bacillati; phylum Actinomycetota; class Actinomycetes; order Kitasatosporales; family Streptomycetaceae; genus Streptomyces; species Streptomyces sp. NPDC025651. Next base: position 220,511 of record NZ_JBVHLZ010000013.1, on the reverse strand, counting down.
GGCCTCACCGCTGACGTAGAGGTCGATGACGTCGACCTCGTAGTCGTACGTACGACCGAGCTCGGCAAGGAAGTCGACGTTGCCCGCGGCCTTGTGGCCGAAGCGGAAGTTGGGGCCCTCGACGACCACGCGCGCGTGCAGCTTGTCGACGAGGACCTTCACCACGAAGTCGGCGGGCGACAGCTTCGAGAACTCGGTGGTGAAGGGGAGGATCAGGACCGCGTCGACGCCGAGCTCGGCCATCAGCTCGGCGCGGCGGTGGTGCGGGGCGAGCAGCGGCGGGTGGCTGCCGGGGCGCACGACCTCGCTCGGGTGGGGGTCGAAGGTGACGACCACGGCGGGCACGCCGAGCTCGCGCGCCCGCTCCACGGCACGCCCGATGATCAGCTGGTGACCGCGGTGCACACCGTCGTAGGAACCGATGGTGACGACGCTGCGCCCCCAGTCCTGGGGGATGTCCTCCAAGCCACGCCAGCGCTGCACTTCTTCGCTCCTCGCCGAACCCGTATACGTCACGTACGTCTGTACGTTCCCCTTGCCGATATCGCAGGACTAAGACTGCCATGCCGACGGGTCCCCGCTCGCATCGGAGGGGGTGGCGGGGGTCACTCCAGGCACTCCCGGCTAGGCGGGGACCCGCATGCCGCCCGCGAGGGCCTCGATCGTGCGGCGGGCGCTGGGGCCGACCAGCGCGGCCCACTCCTGCGGGGCGCCGTCCAGCCAGCCGGCGACGAGCGCGGCGAAGCCCGGCCGGGCGCGGGCCAGTTCGACCAGGCACCGGTCGAAGCGGGACGCGCCCTCCGGAGTGCGCACGAGCAGCAGCCCGACGCGGTGCACGCGCTCTCGGGTGCAGGCCTCGCCGCACTCCCGCGCGGCGTCCGCCACGGACCGCAGGACGCTCTCCAGGACGGCCGCGTCGCGCTCCTGGCTGAGCAGTACGTCGAGCAGCTCGCCCCGCAGCGCGCGCGACGCGGCGGTACCGGGGGCCGCGAGCACGGGCGCGAGGGCGGCCCGCACCCGCGCGGGACGGCTGTGCAGCAGCCCGGCCACCAGGGGGTAGAGGACGGCGCGCACACCGGGGCCGTGTTCGAGCCGCCGGTCGACGTACGCGGCGGCGGGGCCTGCCGCTTCGGGGCGGGCCTCCAGGAGGTCGTGCACAAGAGTGGCCACGCGGCGCGCGAGGGCGGGCGTGGTCACGTCGGCGAGGCCGCACAGGATGTCGCAGGCGCCCGCCCCCGGGTCGTGCAGCCTGGCCCGGAAGGCGGCGAGCACCGGCTCGGGGTGGGTGGTCAGGGCGGCGGCGAGCGCGCTCGCGGGCAGCTGCGGGTCGCCCGCGGCGAAGCGGCGCAGGGCGTGGTGCAGGTGGCGGGAGCGGGTCTGCGGGTCGCGGACGAGCAGGGCGAGGGCGGCGCCGTGCAGGGTGTCGTCGGCGGGGCGGGCGAGCAGCGCGAAGGCGGCGTACCGCAGGAGCTCGCGGTCGGCCTCGGTGGTGGCGTGCGGGGCGGCCCGCACGCCGTACGCGGCGGCTGCCACGCGGCGCCCCGGGCGCTCGTCGTGGGCCCAGCGGTCGACGGCGCGGCAGATGGCGGAGGGCTCGTCCTCGGCGAGCGCGGCGAGCAGTTCGTCGGCGCGGGCGTGGGCGCAGTCGACCAGGGCCTCGGTGAGGTCGTCGATGGCGCGGTGCCGGTGGGTGTGCAGGAGCGCCTGCGCGGCGGAGGCGACGGTGGCGTCGGGGGCGGAGTCCAGCGGCCGCTCGTCGGTGAACCAGCGGGCCAGGTGCGGCTGCACGGCCGCGGGGTCGGCGGCGAGCAGCTCGGCCACCGCGTCGAGGCAGCGGTCTCCCGTCCCCGGCGGTCCGTCGTGCGCGACGAGGCGCCGCAGCAGCGCGAACCGCTCGGCCTCCCCCAGCGGCAGCCGCAGCCAGAACGCGGTCCCGAACTCCCCTCGCTCGGCGAGCGGTTCGAGCACCGCGAGGTACGGGGTCGCGTCGGGCACGCGCAGGAGCACCTCGCCCAGCAGCCGCGAGGCCCACCACACGGCATCCGGCACACCGGGCTCCGGGCCCCGCCCTCCGCCGCCCACGGCCGCCGCCTCCGGGCCCCGCTCGCCCGCCGCACGACTGCGGACACCGGCGTCCGCTTCCGCGGCACCGCCGCAGCCACCGCCGGGCGCCCCCGGCCTTCCCGCCGCCGCGAGATCCGTCAGGGCGTCCATCAACTCCCCGAGGCGTGCGGCCAGTTCGGCCGCGCCGCGCTGGCGCCCCAGCAACAGCAGGGCCTGGATCACCGGGCCGATGCGGTGGCGGGGCACCGGCAGGGGCCGGCCGGTCTCCGCGGCGGGGCGGCGTCGGCGCTGTTCGGGGACCGCGGGGGCCCGGGACGCGTCGCGGTACCGGTGGACCAGCGTGGCCAGCGCGCCGTCCACGTCCAGGTGCATGCCCTGGATCCAGTCGGCCAGCTCCTCGTGCGCGAAGCGGTAGCCCGCCCCGGCCGGGACGAGCAGCCCTTCGGTGAGCACGGCCGACGCCCACCCCGTGCAGCGGTGGAACTCCCTGCCTCCGCGCTGCGCCGACAGCGCGCCCCATGGGAACACCGCTTCGAAGGAGGCCCGGTCCAGCTCGCCCTGTCCTGGCCCGAGACACCGCCGCGCGGCCTCGTGGACCTGCCCGGACACCTTCGCCGCCAGGCGCCGTACGGCATTCCCGCGCAGCCCGTTCGCCGCGGCGAGCCGCACCGCGACGCGCAGGCAGAGCAGGTCCAGATAGGCGGCGAAGACCTCCTCGCGGCCCGGTGTGCCCGGCGGCGGCGCGTCCGGCCGTGCGGCGCGCACCTCGCAGAGCAGCCGCATCGCCAGCGGATGACGGGCGTCGGCATCGGCGAGCGCGGCGTCCGGAATCTCGTACCGCCCACGGGCCCTGCGCGCCTGCGGCTCCGGCAGATCTCCGAGGCGTACGCAGCCGGGGAGCCCCGCCGCGGCGTCCGTGCCGTGCAGCGAGGCCGCGTCGAAGTACGCCCCGGCCTGCTCCCAGTACTCGGAGCGGCAGGCCACGACGAGCCGCGTCCCGGTGCCCCGCAGCCACTGGTCGGTGCCGCGGCTCCACTCCGCGAGGCGGTGCGCGAGCACGGGAGGCATCTCCTCGGGCCCGTCGAGCAGCAACAGCAACGGCCGCCCCGCCCTCCGCACGACCCGCGCCACCCGGCCCGCCGAGATGTCCCCGAGGTCCCGCCCCTCCAGCGCCGCTTCGGATGGCAAGGAACCCGACTCCGCTTCCCCTGACGCCGATGCCGAAGCCGACGCCGACGCCGACGCCGACGCCGACGCCGCAAGGATCCGCCCCGCCCGGTCCAACGCCCGCTCCACCGCGTCGGCCACGGAGGCGTCCGTGGCCCACAGGTCGGCGCCGCGCAGCCACAGCGTCGGGGCGGGCGCGGCACCCCTGGCCCGCCGCGCGGCGAGCGCCGCCAGCTCCGTCGTCCGTCCCGTGCCGGGGTCTCCGACCAGGGCGAGCACCCGCGCGGGCCCCGCGGTGAAGGCGTCGAACTCCCTTGCCGCATCGGGCCGTTCGACCGGCTCGACCGGCTCGCGCGACTCGGCGCACGGCCCGTCGGAGCCGGTCGAGGTGGCCGTGAGGTGCAGGGCACCCGCGAGGTTGAGGTCCGCGCCGTACGCGGGAACGGTCGCCCCATTGCGCGCGAGGAGCTCCGCGAGCGGCCCGTCCGGATCGGCGGCCGCCGCATCCCGCAGCGGCACCGCGTAACCGGCGGGGCGGTACGCGAAGGGGGCCTCCTGCTCCTCAGGGGCGGGGCCGAGGCTCTGGGGCAGCAGCGCGGTGCCGAGGACGGCGATGACGGCGCCGGACGAGGCGTCCACGACGGGACCGCCCGCCGCCCCGCCGCCGAGCCGCAGCGCGTCGGCGCCGTCCGTGCCGATCGCCAGCTCCAGGGCGGCGCCCACCAGATGGAAGCGGTCCGTCGCCGTGTACGTCACCGGGGACGCGCCGAGGACGCGGGCCTCGCGCCAGCCGCGCGCGGCGATGCGCACATAGGCGCCGGTCGCCACCGAGTCCCGTTCCGTGATGGGCAGGGGGCGCAGGCCGAGCCCTTCGGTGCGGACGAGGGCGAGATCGGTGCCGGGCAGTGCCACCACGGCCTCGGCGGGCACCACGCAGGTGCGCTCGCCGGGGGCGTGCAGGACGATGCGGGCCAGGCCGTCGACCGCTTCGTGGCTGGTGACGACCGTGCCGAGCTCGTCGGCGGCGAATCCCGTGCCCCTCGGGCGCCCCGCCAGGTCGCATATCCGCACCAGGGCCCGGTCGAGCACCGTGGGGCCGCTCCGCTCCCCCGTGTCCCCGGTGCCCCTGGCCCGCGGGCCCCGTCCCGACATGCTCGAACCTCCCCGCCCGCCCGTCTCCCACCACCACCCTCAACGGAAGGGCTTCGCCCTCGCCCTCTTTTCCAACCCGTCCCTTCGACCGTAGGTCTGCGGTGATCAGCGGGACAGAACGCGGTGCGAACGCGCCCCCTTCCGCTCCCTCGGTTCACTCCGAGCGCCTGCTCGAAGGGGTGAATCGGCGCGGGGGGATGGATACACCTTTGAGTGGGGGGATCGTGGAGCGGCGGACCTGGGTCCGCCGCTCCACGACGGGCGTCACGCGAAGACGGCCAGGCTCTTGGCCTTGCCCCTCGACTCCTCCGCGAGGACCAGGAAGCGGCCCTCCGGGTCGAAGACGGCGACGGCGCCCCGGCCCGCGTACTCCTCGGGCATGTCGATCCGTACGCCGTTGAGGAGCAGCTTGCCGCGCTTCTCGTCCACGTCCCAGCGCGGGAAGGCCCGGCCCGCCGCCTCGGCCACGGGCATCACGGTCAGCTCCTCCTGGAGCTGGTCGAGCGTCCTGGCCGAGTCCAGCTTGTAGGGGCCGACGCGGGTGCGGCGCAGCGCGGTCAGATGACCGCCGACGCCCAGGTCCGCGCCGAGGTCGCGGGCGAGCGCCCTGATGTACGTGCCCGAGGAGCAGACGACCGAGACGACCAGGTCGAGGACGGGCGTGCCGTCCTCGGCCACGGCGTCGCGGACGTCGTACACGGTGAAGGCGGAGATCGTCACGGGCCGGGCCGGGATCTCGAAGTCCTCGCCCTTGCGGGCGCGCGCGTACGAACGCTTGCCGTCGATCTTGATCGCGCTGACCTTCGACGGCACCTGCATGATGTCGCCGGAGAGCTTGGCGATGCCCGCGTCGATCGCCGCACGGGTGATCTTCGAGGCGTCGGCGGACGAGGTGATCTCGCCCTCGGCGTCGTCCGTGAGCGTGTTCTGCCCGAGACGGATCGTGCCGAGGTACTCCTTCTCGGTCAGCGCCAGGTGGCCGAGAAGCTTGGTGGCGCGCTCCACGCCGAGCACGAGGACACCCGTCGCCATGGGGTCGAGGGTGCCCGCGTGACCGACGCGGCGGGTCTTGGCGATCCCGCGCATCTTGGCCACCACGTCGTGCGAAGTGAAGCCGGACGGCTTGTCGACGATGACAAGGCCGTCCGGCGTTGTGGTGCTGCTCTTGCTCATGCGCGGGCGTCGCCGTCCGTCTCGTTCGAGTCTTCGTCGTCCTCGGGCTTCTTGTACGGGTCCGCGTCGCCCGCGAACTCGGCGCCGGCGGAGACCTCCCGCACCTTGGCGTCCGAGAGCCGTGCCTTGTCGAGCAGGTCCTCGATGGCCCGCGCGTTGTCCGGCAGGGCGTCGGCGACGAAGGCCAGCGTCGGGGTGAACTTCACGCCCGCGGCCTGGCCGACCGCCGAACGGAGGACGCCCTTGGCGCTCTCCAGGCCCGCGGCCGCGGCCGCGCGGTCCTCGTCGTCGCCGTAGACCGTGTAGAAGACCGTGGCCTCCCGCAGGTCACCGGTCACCCGGGTGTCCGTGATCGTCACGTGCGTCCCGAGGCGCGGGTCCTTGATCCCGCGCTGCAGCTTCTGAGCAACCACCTCTCGGATGAGGTCCGCCAGCCTTTTCGCCCGCGCGTTGTCGGCCACTGCTCCGTCTCCCTTATCCCCGGGCATTCCCTGGGCTTGTCTTGCCTTGTTCAATCGTCGTCGCCGTGCAGCCGCCGCCGGACCGACAGCAGCTCCACTTCGGGCCGGGCGGCGACGAGGCGCTCGCACCGGTCCAGTACGTCCGTGAGATGGCCCGCGTCACCGGACACCGCCGCGAGGCCGATCTCGGCCCTCCGGTGCAGGTTCTGACCGCCCACTTCCGCCGCGCTCACCGCGTATTTTCGCTGGAGTTCGGCGACGATCGGACGGACGACGGAGCGTTTCTCCTTCAGCGAATGTACGTCGCCGAGGAGCAGATCGAAGGACAGAGTCCCCACATACATGTGTGTCCGGATGTCCCGCCGGTACGGGGTCGAGGCCCCGCCAACCGCTTGGCAGGGACACAAGAACCGTACACGGAACGGCCGGGGCCGATCGACGGGATTTTCCCCGCCGACCGGCCCCGACACTGACCGCGCAGTTCAGACTGCCGTGAAGCAGTCGATCAGCCGCGCGGCTTCTCGCGCATCTCGTACGTCGCGATGACGTCGTCGACCTTGATGTCGTTGAAGTTGCCGAGGTTGATACCGCCCTCGAAGCCTTCGCGGATCTCGGTGACGTCGTCCTTGAAGCGGCGCAGGCCCTCGATGTTGAGGTTCTCCGCGATGACCTTGCCGTCGCGCAGCAGGCGGGCCTTGGTGTTGCGCTTGACCTCGCCGGAGCGGATGAGCACACCCGCGATGTTGCCGAGCTTGGACGAGCGGAAGACCTCGCGGATCTCCGCGGTGCCGAGCTCGACCTCCTCGTACTCCGGCTTGAGCATGCCCTTGAGGGCCGCCTCGATCTCCTCGATGGCCTGGTAGATCACCGAGTAGTAGCGGACGTCGACGCCCTCGCGCTCCGCCATCTGCGCGGCACGACCGGCCGCACGGACGTTGAAGCCGATGACGATGGCGTCGGAGCCCATCGCCAGGTCGATGTCCGACTCGGTGACCGCACCCACACCGCGGTGCAGGACGCGGATGTCGACCTCTTCGCCGACGTCCAGCTGGAGCAGGGAGGACTCAAGAGCCTCGACGGAACCGGAAGCGTCACCCTTGATGATGAGGTTGAGCTGCTGGATCTCGCCGGCCTTGAGCACCTTGTCCAGGTCCTCGAGCGAGACACGGCGCACGCGCTTGGCGAACGCGGCGTTGCGCTCACGGGCGGCACGCTTCTCGGCGATCTGACGGGCCGTACGGTCCTCGTCGACGACCAGGAAGTTGTCGCCGGCGCCCGGGACGTTGGTGAGACCGAGGACGAGGACCGGGGTCGAGGGACCCGCCTCTTCCACGTTCTCGCCCTTGTCGTCGAGCATCGCGCGGACGCGGCCGTAGGCGTCACCGGCGACCATCGTGTCGCCGACGCGGAGGGTACCGCGCTGGACGAGGACGGTCGCGACGGCGCCGCGGCCCTTGTCGAGGTGGGCCTCGATGGCAATACCCTGCGCGTCCTGCTCCGGGTTGGCCCGCAGGTCGAGCGAGGCGTCCGCGGTCAGGACCACGGCCTCGAGCAGCTGCTCGATGTTCTGGCCCTGGCGGGCGGAGATGTCGACGAACATCGTGTCGCCGCCGTACTCCTCGGCCACCAGACCGAACTCGGTGAGCTGACCGCGCACCTTGGTCGGGTCGGCACCCTCGACGTCGATCTTGTTGACCGCGACCACGATCGGCACGTCGGCCGCCTTGGCGTGGTTCAGCGCCTCGATCGTCTGCGGCATCACACCGTCGTTGGCCGCGACCACGAGGATCGCGATGTCGGTGGACTTCGCACCACGGGCACGCATGGCGGTGAACGCCTCGTGACCGGGGGTGTCGATGAAGGTGATGGCGCGCTCTTCGCCGTTCACCTCGGTCGCGACCTGGTAGGCACCGATGTGCTGGGTGATGCCACCGGCCTCGCCCGCGACGACGTTCGTCTTGCGAATGGCGTCGAGGAGTCGGGTCTTTCCGTGGTCGACGTGACCCATGACGGTCACTACCGGCGGACGGGCGATGAGGGCCTCTTCGCCGCCCTCGTCCTCGCCGAACTCGATGTCGAAGGACTCGAGCAGCTCACGGTCCTCCTCCTCGGGGCTGACGATCTGAACCTGGTAGTTCATCTCGTCGCCGAGGAGCTGCAGCGTCTCGTCGGAGACGGACTGCGTGGCCGTGACCATCTCGCCGAGGTTCATCATGACCGCGACGAGCGACGCCGGGTTGGCGTTGATCTTCTCCGCGAAGTCGGTGAGGGAAGCACCGCGCGACAGGCGAACGGTCTCGCCGTTGCCGCGAGGCAGCATCACGCCGCCGACCGACGGGGCCTGCATGGCCTCGTACTCCTGGCGCCTCTGCCGCTTCGACTTGCGACCGCGACGCGCGGGCCCGCCCGGACGGCCGAAGGCGCCCTGCGTGCCACCGCGGCCACCCGGACCACCGGGACGGCCACCGAAGCCGGGACGACCGCCGAAGCCGCCGCCGCCACCGGGACGACCGGCACCGCCGCCGCCACCGGGACCGCCGGGACGGCCGGCGAAGCCGCCGCCACCGCCACCGGGACGACCCGCGAAGCCGCCGCCACCGGGACGACCGCCGCCGCCCGGACGACCGCCGCCGCCGGGACCGCGGCCACCGCCGGGGCCACCACCGGGACGCGGGCCCGCAGCGGGACGCTGCGGCATCATGCCCGGGTTCGGACGGTTGCCGCCGGGGCCGCCGCCGGGACGCGGGGCCTGCGGACGAGGCATGCCGCCCGGGGTCGGACGGGCGCCGCCCTGACCCTGCGGACGGGGAGCGCCACCGGGGCCGCCCTGACCGCCCTGCGGGCGCGGGGCGCCACCGGGGCCGCCCTGGCCGCCGGGACGCGGGGCACCGCCCGGACGGGGCGCCTGCGGGCGCGCCATGCCGGTGGAGCCACCAGAGGTGAAGGGGTTGTTGCCCGGACGCGGACCCGCGGGACGGGCACCGCCGGGACGGGGGGCACCCTGGCCACCGGGGCGCGGGGCACCGCCCTGACGGTCACCACGACCGCCCTGGCCCTGACCGCCCTGACCCTGGCCGGGGGCCGGACGGCCACCGGGCTTCGGGGCACCCGGGCGGGCGCCCGGACGGGGGGCCTGCGGCGCCGCGGGAGCGGCGGGCGCGGCCGGCGGAGCGGTGAACTCCGGGGCGGACGGCGCCGGGGACGCCGGGGCCGGCTTGGGCGCGGGCGGCTTGGGGCCGGGCGTCGGGCGCGGACCGGGGGTCGCCGGGGCCGCGGGCTTCTCGGCCGCGGCGGGCTTGGGCGCCGGCGGCTTCGGGGCAGCCGGGCCCGGACGCGCGGCCTGCGCGGGAGAGGGTGCCGACGGGGTCGCCGGCTTGGGGGCGGCCTGCTTGCGCGGCGCGCCGGGCTTGGCGGCGGACTTGCCGTTGCCACCGCCCTGGTTCAATGCGTCAGTCAGTTTGCGTACTACCGGCGCCTCGATCGTCGAGGACGCCGAACGTACGAATTCACCGAGTTCTTGGAGCTTGGCCATGACGACCTTGCTCTCTACGCCGAACTCCTTGGCGAGCTCGTATACCCGGACCTTAGCCACTTCGCTCCTTTTAGGTCCGGGTTACGCCGGACCGTCGCTACTTCATGGGCGTACTCATCGCGTGCTCATCGAGTGCTCATCGCAATCTCGACCTACTTCCAACTCGCGGGGTACCAGGGCCGCACGGGGTTCCGTGCAACCACGTCTTTCGCTGTTGCCTACTGGGCAACTGTCTCGACAGCCCGGCGCAACGCCTCCGTGTCGAGCGATCCCTGGGCTCGAAAGGCCCGTGGGAACGCACGGCGGCGGACCGCCAGGTCTAGACAGACCAGGGCGGGGTGTACATACGCACCCCGGCCGGGCAGCGTACCGCTTGGATCGGGGGCGCAGGCGCCCTCTTTCGCCACGATGCGCAGCAGATCGCTCTTGGCCGCTCGCTCCCGGCACCCCACACAGGTGCGCTCAGGGCATGCGCGGGCATGCGTCCGGCCAGACACGTTTAAGTCTACCTCCCCGCACCGACCTCACCCCTTTGGGGCAAGAATCGAACGGCTACTCGCCACATACTGTCGTGATCCAAGCCATGGCCGCCCGGAATTTATTCCCGGCGGCCACGGCGCGACCGCCGTGCTACTGGTCGGCGGGCTGCTCGGTGTCGGGCCTGATGTCGATGCGCCAGCCCGTGAGCCGCGCGGCCAGGCGGGCGTTCTGCCCCTCCTTGCCGATCGCGAGCGAGAGCTGGTAGTCCGGGACGGTCACCCGGGCCGAGCGGGCGGCGAGGTCGACGATCTCGACCTTGCTGACGCGGGCCGGGGAGAGCGCGTGGGCGACCATGTCCGCCGGGTCGTCCGACCAGTCGACGATGTCGATCTTCTCGCCGTTGAGCTCGGCCATGACGTTGCGCACGCGGCTGCCCATCGGGCCGATGCAGGCGCCCTTGGCGTTCAGGCCCGAGCGGGTCGAGCGGACCGCGATCTTGGTGCGGTGGCCGGCCTCGCGGGCGATGGCCGAGATCTCGACGGAACCGTCGGCGATCTCCGGGACCTCCAGCGCGAAGAGCTTCTTCACCAGGTTCGGGTGCGTGCGCGACAGCGTCACGGACGGGCCGCGAACACCCTTGGCCACCCGGACGACGTAGCTGCGAAGGCGCAGCCCGTGGGGGTACTCCTCGCCCGGCACCTGCTCCTGCACGGGCAGGATCGCTTCCAGCTTGCCGATGTCGACCAGCACGTTCTTCGGGTCGCGGCCCTGCTGGACCACGCCGGTGACGATGTCGCCCTCGCGCCCGGCGTACTCGCCGAGGGTGGCGTCGTCCTCGGCGTCGCGCAGGCGCTGCAGGATGACCTGCTTCGCCGTCGTCGCGGCGATGCGGCCGAAGTCGGACGGGGTGTCGTCGAACTCCTTGGGCTCCTGGCCCTCTTCGAGGTCGGCCGGGTCCTCCGTCGCCCACACCGTCACGTGGCCGCTCTCGCGGTCCAGCTTCACGCGTGCGCGGCGGAAGCTGCCGTCGGTGCGGTGATAGGCGATGAGGAGGGCCGACTCGATCGCCTCGACGAGGAGGTCGAGGGAGATCTCCTTCTCCCGGACCAAACCCCGCAGGGCACTCATGTCGATGTCCACGGCTACGCCTCCTCTTCCTTCTTGTCCTTGCGGTTGAACTCGACCTGGACGCGCGCCTTGGCGATCTCGTCGAAGGCGATGCGGCGCGCGGTGGGCTTGCGGCCCTTCACGCCGGGCACCTCGAGGTCGAGCCCTTCGTCGTCCACGGTGAGGATGCGGGCGGTCAGTTCGCCGCCCTCGGTCAGCTGGAACTTGACGAGACGGTCGACGGCGCGCACGTAGTGGCGGTGCTCGCTCAGGGCGCGCTCGGCGCCGGGTGAGCCGACCTCCAGGTCGTACTCCCCCTCGCCCATGACGTCGGTGTCGTCGAGCTTCGCGGAGAGCACACGGCTCACGTCCGCGATCTGGTCCAGGTCCACGCCGTTCTCGGAGTCGATGACGACTCGCAGCACTCGCTTGCGTCCGACCGAGGCCACTTCGATCTCTTCGAGATCCAGGTCCTGGGAGGTGACGAGCGGTTCCAGTAGTTGCCGCAGCCTCTCGCTCTGGGTGGTGCTCATCCGGGTGACTCCTCGGCCGCGTGTGCTGTTGTGGGATCGTCGCGTGTCAGGTCAAAGGGTATCCGGTCCGGAGGGGTGTTGCCGCCCACGGGCGGGGCGGTACGGGGCTCCGGTCCGAGCCGCTCGCGGGGAGCGGGACGGTCCGAAGGTACGGTGATCACCGGGCCCGCGCCCACCGATCTTCCTTCCTGTTCCTTTCTCGTTCACGCCTTTTGGCCTTCCTTACGAGGATGTCTGCCGTGCCGCCGTATCTCACCGCCTCGCGGTCCCGTCCGGGACCGCGCCGAAGGAGCCTGTTCGCCGGGGCCGCCGGCGTCGCGTCGGCCGCGCTGCTCGCGGGCTGCACGGACTCCGCCGACTCCGACGAACGCCCGTCCGCCACCCGGCGCCTGCGGGCGAAGGCCGCCAAGGACAGCAGGGAGCTCCTCGGGCGCTACGACGCCGTGCTCGCGGCGCACCCCTCCCTCGCCGACCGGCTCCGGCCGCTGCGGGAGGAGGTGGCGCGGCACGCCGAGGCGTTCAGGGACGGCAGTCCCTCGCCGTCCCCCACCGCGTCGTCCTCGTCCTCGGCGGCCCCCTCGGCCGCGCCGTCCCCGGCGGTGCCCGCGAAGGAGAAGGACGCCCTGCGCGACCTCGCGGAGGCCGAGCGCGCGCTGTCCGACCGCAGGGGCGAGGCCCTGCTCGACGCCCCGGCCGAGCAGGCCAGGCTGCTCGCCTCGGTGGCCGCCGCGGGGGCGGCCCACGCGTATCTGCTGACGGAGGGCGACAAGTGAGCGGCTCGACGGACGGTTCCAAGAACGGCTCCAAGGACGAGGAACTGAAGGCCGTGCAGGCCGCCCTGGGCGCCGAGCACGCTGCCGTGTACGGCTACGGCGTCGTCGGCGGCCGGATCGGCGACAAGCGCAGGGCCGAGGCCCGCACGGCGTACGACGCGCACCGCGCCCGGCGCGACGAACTGCAGCGCGCGGTCCGCGACCTGGGCGGCGAACCGCAGCCCGCCGACGCGGCCTACGCCCTGCCCTTCCCCGTGCCGGACTCCGCGGCGGCCGAGCGGCTCGCCACGGAGCTGGAGGACCGGGTCGCGGGCGTCTACTCCGATCTCGTACGCGCCTCGTCGGGCACCCGGCGGGGCAGCGCGGCCGCCGCCCTGCGCGAGGCGGCGGTCCGGGCGGCGCGGTGGCGGGGCGGGAGCGTAGCCTTCCCTGGGCTCGCCGAGCGGTCCGCCGCGTCCGGCTCGTCGGCGCCGGCGACGCCCAAGGCGTAACCGTCAGGACGTTCAGGAAGGAACGACTCGCGCATGGCTTTCGAACCGCCCCAGCGCCTCGTCACGGCACTCGGCGAGACGGCGCAGGACGGCGACGACTGGCTGGAGAAGCTGCCCGAGGCAGTCGAACAGGCCGTCGCTCTACGCGAGTTGACCGTCGAGCGGATGCATGTCCCCGGCGGGCGCAGCGGCCTCGTCCTGCTGGTGCGGCAGCCCGACGGGACGCCCGCCGTGCTGAAGCTCGTGCCGCCCCGCTCGCGGCCGCTGAGCGAGCGTGCCGCCCTCGCCCACTGGGGCGGGCTCGGCGCCGCGCGGCTGCTCGACCCCGAGGCGCCGGACGGAGCGCTGCTCCTCGAACGGCTGCACCGCGACGTGTCCGTGCGCTCGCTGCCCGAGGCCAAGGCGCTGCTCGAAGCCGCGGGGACGCTGCGGCGGCTGTGGGTGGAGCCGCCCGCCGGGCACCGCTTCGAGACGGTCGCCGAGCGGACGGGGCGGCAGGCCGAGGCGATGCGGGCCTCCTCCGACGCCGAGGTCGCGCCGCTGGTGGACGCGGCGCTCGCCGCGCGTGACGAGCTGCTCGCCGCCGAGGTGGAGCCCCGGCTCCTGCACGGCACCTTCCGGCAGAGCAAGGTCCTCGCCGGGGACCGGCTGCCGTGGCTGGCCGTGGGGCCGGACCCGGTGGTCGGTGAGCCCGCCTTCGACCTGGCACGGCTGGTCCGTGACCGGGTGGAGGACCTGATCGCCTCGCCCTCGGGGGCCTCGATCACGCGGCGGCGCGTGAAGAAGCTTGCCGAGTCCCTCGAGGTGGAGCAGGAGCGGTTGCGGGGCTGGACCCTGTTCCGCGCGGTCGAGTCCGGTGTCCGGGCACGGCGGGTGGGGCGTGTGCAGGATGCGGAGCTGTTGTTGGAGTTCGCGGGGTGGCTGTAGGAGGTCGTGCGTCTACGGCGCCGTCTCCCGTGGCTCCGCCCCGGACCCCGCTCCTCAAACGCCGGAGGGGCTGACGAAGTCAGCCCCTCCGGCGTTTGCCTAAGCCGTCAGGCGGGCGATCGCCTCGTCGACCGTCAGCTCCTCGCGCTCGCCGGTGCGGCGGTCCTTCAGCTCGACGACGCCGTCGGCCGAGCGGCGGCCCGCGACCAGGATCTTCGGCACACCGATCAGCTCGGAGTCGGTGAACTTCACGCCCGGGGAGACGCCGGGGCGGTCGTCGACCAGGACGCGGACACCGGCCGCTGCCAGCTTGTCCGAGACCTCAAGAGCCAGCTCGGTCTGCAGGGCCTTGCCCGCCGCGACGACGTGGACGTCGGCCGGGGCGATCTCCTCGGGCCAGACCAGGCCCTTGTCGTCGGCGTGCTGCTCGGCGAGGGCGGCGACGGCGCGGGAGACGCCGATGCCGTACGAACCCATGGTCACGCGGACCGGCTTGCCGTTCTGGCCGAGGACGTCGAGCTGGAAGGCGTCGGCGTACTTGCGGCCCAGCTGGAAGATGTGGCCGATCTCGATGGCGCGGTCCAGCTTGAGGCCGGTGCCGCAGTTCGGGCAGGGGTCGCCCTCCTGGACGACCACGACGTCGACGTACGCGTCGACCTCGAAGTCGCGGCCCGCGACGACGTTCCTGGCGTGCACGCCGTCCTTGTTGGCGCCGGTGATCCACGCGGTGCCGGGGGCGACGCGCGGGTCGGCGACGTACTGGACCTTCTCCAGGCCCTGCGGGCCGACGTAGCCGCGTACGAGGTCGTCGCGGCCCTCGAAGTCCTCGGCCGTGACCAGCTCGACGGCGGCCGGGGCGAAGTGGGCCTCGACCTTGTCCATGTCGACCTCGCGGTCGCCGGGGACGCCGACGGCGACGATCTCGCCGTCGACCTTCACCAGGAGGTTCTTGAGGGTCGCGGAGGCCTCGACACCGAGGTGCGCGGCGAGCGTCTCGATGGTCGGGGTGTCCGGGGTGGGGATCTCCTCGGCGGCGGGCACGCCGGCGGCGTCGGCCGGCTTCAGGGCGAAGGAGACGGCCTCGGTGTTCGCCGCGTAGTCGCAGTTCGGGCAGTCGGCGAAGGTGTCCTCGCCGGCCGCGGCCGGGGCCAGGAACTCCTCCGACTTCGAGCCGCCCATGGCGCCGGCGGTGGCGGCGCAGATGCGGTAGTCGAGGCCGAGGCGCCGGAAGATCTTCTGGTACGCGGCGCGGTGCAGGGCGTAGGACTGGGCGAGGCCCTCGTCCTCCAGGTCGAAGGAGTACGAGTCCTTCATGAGGAACTCGCGGCCGCGCAGGATGCCGGCGCGGGGGCGGGCCTCGTCGCGGTACTTGGTCTGGATCTGGTAGAGGGTCACCGGCAGGTCCTTGTAGGACGTGCACTGGTCCTTGACCAGGAGGGTGAAGATCTCCTCGTGGGTGGGGCCGAGGAGGTAGTCGCCGCCCTTGCGGTCGTTGAGGCGGAACAGCTCGGCGCCGTACTCGGTCCAGCGGCCGGTCGCCTCGTAGGGCTCCTTGGGCAGCAGGGCCGGCAGGGAGACCTCCTGGGCGCCCATGGCGTCCATCTCCTCGCGCACCACGCGCTCGACGTTGGCGAGGACCTTCTTGCCCAGCGGCAGCCAGGACCAGACGCCGGCGGCGGTACGGCGTACGTAACCGGCGCGGACGAGGAGTTTGTGGCTCAGCACCTCGGCGTCCGCCGGGTCGTCGCGCAGGGTCTTCGCCATCAGTCGGGACATGCGCTGGACCTGGGCCTTGGCCATGATTCTTGACTCCTGCTGCGAAAGGTTGGTCCCAGGAGGTTATCCGGGGGCCCACCCCGGCCGGAAATCGATTCAGGCGTGACGCCTCAGGGGCAGGGGGGCGCCCATCACGGCGTACGGCTTGGGGGCGCTGGGGAACAGGACGCGGCGGGCCAGGTCCGCGTATCCCAGGGAGCGGTACAGGCCGCGGGCCGGGCTCTCCACGTCGATGGCGGAGAGGATCGAGCGGGGCTCGGGGACGCCGTCCGTGATGGTGGTGATGAGGGTGCGGCCGATGCCGCGGTTCTGGTGGCCGGGGTGCACGTGCAGCTCGGTGATGACGAAGGAGTCGTCCAGCCAGCCGTCCAGGTCCCGGCCGCGCAGGTAGGGCTCGACGACGGTGGACCACCAGTGGGCGCGGTCGTTGGGCATGCCGTAGACGAAGCCGACGAGGCGGTCGTCCTGCGTGGTCGCGCCGAACGCGCGGGCGCCGCGGTAGGTGAGGTGCCGCAGGACGATCTGCCGCCGCACGGCCACCTCGTCGTCGCTGAGCCCGAAGGCGTGGGCCTGGACGCGCAGCGCCTCGTCCACCCGCGCGCCGAGGTCGAGCGGGCCGATCACGACGTCGTCAGTCATGGGGCGACCCTACTTCGCGGGAGTCGCGTTCAGAACAGCACGCTCATGAACGCGCCGACCTCCTGGAAGCCGACCCTTCGGTACGCCGCCCTGGCCGCGGTGTTGAAGTCGTTGACGTAGAGGCTGACGACGGGGGCGACGTCCGCGAGGGCGTAGCACAGGACGGCCGCCATGCCGGGGGCGGCGAGGCCGCGGCCGCGGTACTCGGGGGCGACCCAGACGCCCTGGATCTGGCAGGCCTGGGCGGTGGCGGCGCCGATCTCGGCCTTGAAGACGACCTTGCCGTCCTGGTCGAGGCGGGCGAACGAGCGGCCGGAGCCGACGAGTTCGGCGACGCGGGCCTGGTAGAGCAGTCCGCCGTCGCCGGCCAGCGGGGATACGCCGACCTCCTCGGTGAACATCGCCACGCACGCGGGCATGATCGTCTCCATCTCGTCCTTGCGGACGCGACGGACGTACGGATCGGGGACGACGTCGTCCGGGAGGCGGTCGGTGACCATCAGGGGCTGCTGGGCGCGGACCTCGCGGGCGGGTCCCCAGGAGGGTTCGAGGAGGCGCCACAGCTGGGCGGTGGACGTCGCGGGGCCGACGATGGAGGAGCAGCGGCGGCCTGCCCTGCGGGCGCGGTCGGCGAAGCCGCGGACCGCGCGGGGGGTGGCGCAGATGGGGACGAGGTTGGCGCCCGCGTAGCAGAGGGACTCCAGCATGCCGTCCTCGTACCAGCCCCACATCTCGCCGCCGAGGCGCCAGGGGTCGAGGCCTGCCACCTGGACGCGGGCGGTCACGAAGGCGTTCGCGACCGGCTCGCGGTCGAGCACGGCGAGCGCGGCGTCGAGGTCACTCGGTTCGAGGACCCGGGTAGTGGTCTGAGTCAACACGTGCGGGGGCCTCACCATACGGTCTGCTGATCTCCGCACTGTACCTGGCGGGGGCGGGTTGTGCGGGGGGCGCCTTTTGTCCGTGCGGGGCCGGGCGGATCCCGGGGTGCGGGTCGGTGGGGGGGTGCCGGTCCCGGGGGCCTCGCCTCGGACACACGTGTGCCCCGGCGCTCTGCGAGCGGCGGGGCACTTGGGGTGTGGGGTCAGCCCGCCACCGAGACCGTCGGCTCGCCCGACATCACGCCGTTCTTCTCCATCTCCTCGGCGATCTTCATCGCCTCGTCGATGAGCGTCTCGACGATCTTGGACTCGGGGACCGTC
Organism: Streptomyces sp. NPDC025651; assembly: GCF_055558735.1. NCBI lineage: Bacteria > Bacillati > Actinomycetota > Actinomycetes > Kitasatosporales > Streptomycetaceae > Streptomyces > Streptomyces sp. NPDC025651. The sequence goes on along the minus strand of NZ_JBVHLZ010000013.1, from coordinate 203,037 downwards.
TTGATGACCTCGCCCTTGACGAAGATCTGGCCCTTGCCGTTGCCGGAGGCGACGCCGAGGTCGGCCTCGCGGGCCTCGCCCGGGCCGTTCACGACGCAGCCCATGACGGCGACGCGGAGCGGGACCTCCATGCCGTCCAGGCCCGCGGTGACCTCTTCGGCCAGCTTGTAGACGTCGACCTGGGCGCGGCCGCAGGACGGGCAGGAGACGATCTCCAGGCGGCGCTGGCGGAGGTTGAGGGACTCCAGGATCTGGATGCCGACCTTGATCTCCTCCGCGGGGGGCGCGGAGAGGGAGACGCGGATCGTGTCGCCGATGCCCTCGGAGAGCAGCGCGCCGAAGGCCACCGCCGACTTGATCGTGCCCTGGAAGGCCGGGCCCGCCTCCGTCACGCCGAGGTGCAGGGGGTAGTCGCACTGGGCGGCCAGCTGGCGGTAGGCGTTGACCATGACCACCGGGTCGTTGTGCTTCACCGAGATCTTGATGTCCCGGAAGTCGTGCTCCTCGAAGAGGGAGGCCTCCCAGAGGGCCGACTCGACCAGGGCCTCGGGCGTCGCCTTGCCGTACTTCTTCAGGAGGCGGGCGTCCAGGGAGCCGGCGTTGACGCCGATGCGGATCGGCGTGCCCGCGTCCTTGGCGGCCTTCGCGATCTCCTTGACCTTGTCGTCGAACTGCTTGATGTTGCCCGGGTTGACGCGGACCGCCGCGCACCCGGCGTCGATCGCCGCGAAGACGTACTTCGGCTGGAAATGGATGTCCGCGATCACCGGGATCTGGGACTTCCGCGCGATCGTCGCAAGCGCGTCCGCGTCGTCCTGCGTGGGGCAGGCGACGCGCACGATCTGACAGCCCGAGGCCGTCAGCTCGGCGATCTGCTGGAGCGTGGCGCCGATGTCGGAGGTACGCGTCGTGGTCATCGACTGGACCGAGACCGGTGCGTCCCCACCTACGGCCACCGAACCGACCTGGATCTTGCGGCTGACCCTGCGGTCGGCAAGCTTGGTCGGTACGGACGGGATTCCGAGCGATACGGCAGTCATCTGGCGAGCATCCCCAAGAGTGTGGATCACAAGGTGTGAATCGAGTCCCGAGATCGGCGGGCTCCAGGCTTCGAGATTACGGCACCCCATGGGGCACGGGCACATCACGTCCGGAAGTCCACCCAATGGTGGGCGGCCCGCCACATAGAGTGCCGGGCCGCCGCAAACTTCTCGTAACCGGGACGTTCCCGTCAGGAAATTCTCACCGGGTTCACGACGTCCGCGATCAGTACCAGAATCGTGAAACAGATGAAGATCCCCGCCACCACATAGGCGACCGGCATCAGCTTCGCGACGTCGAACGGGCCCGGGTCCGGGCGGCGCATGACCTTCGCCGCGTTCCTGCGCACGGACTCCCACAGGGCGCCCGCGATGTGACCGCCGTCCAGCGGCAGCAGGGGCAGCATGTTGAACAGGAACAGCGAGAGGTTGAAGCCCGCGATGAGGAACAGCATCATCGCGATCTGGTTCTCCGGCGGGATGTCCAGGGTGAACACGTCGCCGCCGACGCGGGCCGCGCCGACCACGCCCATCGGGGAGTCCTGCTTGCGCTCGCCGTCACCGAACGCCGCGTCCCACAGGTCGGGGATCTTGGACGGCAGGGCGATGATCGACTCGACGCCGTTCTCCATCATGTCGCCCATGCGCTCGACGGAATCGCCGAAGGACTGCTGGACGATGCCGGTGGCGGGGGTGAAGCCGAGGAAGCCCGCGTACACGTACTTGCCCTCGACGTAGGCGCCGTCGCCGTCGGTCTTGGTGACCTGGTTCTTGATCAGGTTCGCGTGCAGGTCGAGCCGCTTGCCGTCGCGCTCGACCGTGATCGTGGCCGGGCCGATGGTGTCGCGGATCTTCGCCTGGAGCGTGGACCAGTCGTCGACGGAGTCGCCCTGGAAGGCGACGATCTTGTCGCCCGGCTTCAGGCCCGCCGCCTTCGCGGGCGCGGCCTGGTCGCCCTTCTCGCACTTGGAGCGGTTCTCGCTCTGCTGGATGACGCAGTCCGAGACCTTGCTGACCTGGGTCGTCTGGCTGCTGATGCCGAACGTCATCATCACGCCGAGGAAGATCGCCACGGCGAGGACCAGGTTCATGAAGGGGCCCGCGAACATGACGATCACGCGCTTCCACGGCTTGCGCGTGTAGAAGAGGCGGGTCTCGTCGCCCGGCTCGAGCTCCTCGAAGGCCGCCGAGCGGGCGTCCTCGATCATGCCGCGCCAGGGCGACGTGGACCGTGCCTCTATGCGGCCGTCCGCGCCCGGCGGGAACATGCCGATCATGCGGATGTAGCCCCCGAGGGGGATCGCCTTGATGCCGTACTCGGTGTCGCCCTTCTTGCGCGAGAAGAGGGTCGGGCCGAAACCGACCATGTACTGCGGCACGCGGATGCCGAACAACTTGGCGGTCGACAGGTGCCCCAGCTCGTGCCAGGCGATCGAGAAGAGCAGCCCGATCACGAAGACGACTATCCCGAGGATCATCATCAAGGTCGTCATGCACGAGCCTCCGCGGTCGTCTTGGCTGCCAGTTCACGCGCCCGAGCGCGCGCCCAGGTCTCCGCTTCGAGGACGTCCGCGACGGTCAGGGAAGTTCCCGCGGACGGTGTGCCGTGTTCCGCCACGACCTCGGTCACCGTCTCCATGATGCCGTTGAAGGGCAGCGCTCCCTTCAGGAAGGCGTCCACGCACTCCTCGTTGGCGGCATTGAACACCGCCGGCGCCGTGCCCGCGAGCTCCCCGACGTGCCGGGCGAGCCCGACCGACGGGAACGCGTCGTTGTCGAGGGGGAAGAACTCCCAGCTCGACGCCTTCGTCCAGTCGAAGGCGGGGGCGGCGTCGGGGATGCGCTCGGGCCAGCCGATGCCGATGGCGATCGGGCCGCGCATGTCGGGCGGGGTGGCCTGGGCCAGCGTCGAGCCGTCGGTGAACTCCACCATGGAGTGCACGTAGGACTGCGGGTGGACGACGACCTCGATGCGGTCGAAGGGGATGTCGTAGAGGAGGTGGGCCTCGATGACCTCCAGGCCCTTGTTGACCAGGGTCGCGGAGTTGACCGTGATCACCGGCCCCATGGCCCAGGTGGGGTGGGCGAGCGCGTCCTCGGGGGTGACGTTCGCCAGATCGGCCTTCGTACGTCCGCGGAAGGGGCCGCCGGAAGCGGTGACGACCAGCTTGCGCACGTCCGCACGGGTGCCCGCGGCGAGGGCCTGGAAGAGCGCCGCGTGCTCGGAGTCGACCGGGATGATCTGTCCGGGCTTGGCGAGCGCCTTGACCAGGGAGCCGCCGACGATGAGGGATTCCTTGTTGGCGAGCGCCAGGGTGCGGCCCGCCTCCAGGGCGGCGAGCGTCGGCGCGAGGCCGATGGAGCCGGTGATGCCGTTGAGGACCGTGTGACACGTCGAGGAGTCGGCGGCGGCGACCTCGGTGGCGGCGTCGGGTCCCGCGAGGATCTCGGGGAGCGGCTCCCCCGCGGCGTACTGCCCCCGGAGGGCTTCGCGCAGCGCCGGCACGGCGTCCTCGCGGGCCACCGCGACGGTCTTCACCCGCAGCTGACGTGCCTGCTCGGCGAGGAGGCCGACGCGGCCGCCCGCGGCGGAGAGCGCCGTGACGCGGAAGCGGTCGGGGTTGCGCTGGACGAGGTCGATGGCCTGGGTGCCGACCGAACCCGTGGAGCCGAGGATCACGATGTCCCGCGGGCCGTCCCCGGCGTCGGGGTCGAAGACGAGGTGCGGGTCGGCGAGGGGTGATGGGCTGTCGCTCATCCCTCCATTGTGGCCGCAAGACCTGTCCGCCCCGACAGGGCGGGCCCCGATGTGGCGTACGTGGCGTGCGGAGCGGGTCACCCGCGGCGGTCTGCGGGGCCGTCGTCCGCCGCCTCGAAGTCGCCCTCCATGACGCCCTCCGCGGTGTCCATCGTGGGCGCGCTGAAGTGGAGTTGGCCGGCGTGCTGCCTGGCCCGGAGGCCCTTGGCGCTGATCTCCACGGCGTCCCGCGCCGGCTGCTCCCGCTGCTCGACGCTGACCTCCAGGTTGAACAGGTAGCCGACGGACTCCTCCTTGATGGCGTCCATCATCGCGGCGAACATCTCGTACCCCTCGCGCTGGAATTCGAAGAGGGGGTCCCTTCCGAGGTAGGACCGCATCCAGATGCCCTCCTGGAGGTAGTCCATCTCGTACAGGTGCTCGCGCCATTTGCGGTCGAGGACGGAGAGCACCACGCGGCGCTCCAGTTCGCGCATGACGTCCTCGCCGAGCTCGCGCTCGCGTTCCTCGTAGCGCGCGTGCATGTCGTCGGTCAGGGCCTCGCGGATGAGGTCGGCGCCCACGTCGGCGCGGGTGCCCGCCTCCTCGTCGAGGTCGTCGGGGGTGACGCGCACGGGGTAGAGCTGGCGGCAGGCGCTCCACAGCCGGTCCAGGTCCCACTCCTCGGCGAAGCCCTCGGCGGTGGCGGCACCGACGTACCCCTCGACGGTGTCCGCCATGAAGTGGTGGATCTGCTCGCGGAGGTTCTCGCCCTCCAGGACGCGGCGGCGCTCCTTGTAGATCAGGCCGCGCTGGCGGTTGAGGACCTCGTCGTACTTGAGGACGTTCTTGCGGGTCTCGAAGTGCTGCTGCTCGACCTGGGACTGCGCGGAGGCGATGGCGCGGGTCACCATCTTGTTCTCGATGGGGACGTCGTCGGGGACGTTGGCCATCAGCATGACCCGCTCGACCAGCTCGGCGCGGAACAGCCGCATCAGGTCGTCGCCGAGCGAGAGGTAGAAACGGGACTGGCCGGGGTCGCCCTGGCGGCCGCTGCGGCCGCGCAGCTGGTTGTCGATGCGGCGCGACTCGTGCCGCTCGGTGCCGAGGACGTAGAGGCCGCCGAGCTCCTTGACCTCGGCGTGCTCGGCCGCCGCCTCGGCCTCGATGCGCTCCAGGGCCGCGCGGTACTCGTCGGGCGCCTCCTCCGGGGTCAGGCCGCGCTCCTTGAGCTCCGCCTCGGCCATGGCCTCGGGGTTGCCGCCGAGCATGATGTCGGTGCCGCGGCCCGCCATGTTCGTGGCGACGGTGACGGCTCCCCTGCGGCCTGCCTGCGCGACGATCTGGGCCTCGCGCCGGTGGTTCTTGGCGTTGAGCACCTCGTGCCGGATGCCGCGCGCGGCCAGGAGCGCGGAGAGGTGCTCGGACTTCTCGACGGAGACGGTGCCGACGAGGATCGGCTGGCCCTCGTCGTGCCTTTCGATGATGTCGGCGACGACGGCCTCGAATTTCACGGACTCGTCGCGGTAGATGACATCGGGCCGGTCGGCGCGGACCATCGGCTTGTTGGTCGGAATGGGCACCACGTGGAGTTTGTAGATCTGGTGGAACTCGGCGGCCTCGGTCATGGCCGTGCCCGTCATTCCGGAGAGCTTCTCGTAGAGGCGGAAGAAGTTCTGCAGGGTGATCGTGGCGAGCGTCTGGTTCTCGTCCTTGATCGTCACCCCTTCCTTCGCCTCGATCGCCTGGTGGATTCCTTCGTTGTAACGGCGTCCGGCGAGAATGCGTCCGGTGTGCTCGTCGACGATGAGGACCTCGCCGTCCGTGACGACGTAGTCCTTGTCCTTCTTGAAGTGCTCCTTGGCCTTGAGCGCGTTGTTCAGCTGGCCTATGAGGGACGTGTGGGCCGAGTCGTAGAAGTTGTCGATGCCGAGCTGGTCCTCCAGGAATTCCACGCCGCTGTCGAGGACGGCGACGGTGCGTTTCTTCGGGTCGTACTCGTAGTCGTACGCGGTGCGCAGCTCGGCCAGTTCGAGTTTGCGCTGCGGGGTCGTGAACTTCTCCTCCTGGATCGCGACGCCCTTCATCCTCTTGACGGCGTCGGCGAAGAATCCGTACCAGTGCGTGGGCTGGTCGGCGGGGCCGGAGATGATCAGCGGGGTGCGGGCCTCGTCGATGAGGATGGAGTCCGCCTCGTCGACGATCGCGAAGTGGTGTCCCCGCTGCACCAGTTCGCTCTTCGACCAGGCCATGTTGTCGCGCAGGTAGTCGAAGCCGAATTCGTTGTTCGTGCCGTACGTGATGTCGCAGCCGTACGCCTCGCGGCGCTCCGCCGGGCTCATGTCGGCCTTGATGACGCCGACGGTCAGGCCGAGGAAACGATAGGCGCGGCCCATCCACGCCGCGTCGCGCGCGGCCAGGTAGTCGTTGACCGTGACGAGGTGGACGCCCTTGCCCGTGAGGGCGTTGAGATAGGCGGGCAGCGTCGCGGAGAGGGTCTTTCCCTCACCCGTCTGCATTTCGGCGATGTTCCCGAGGTGGAGTGCCGCGCCGCCCATCACCTGGACGCCGAAATGGCGCATGCCGAGGGTGCGTCGTGCGGCCTCGCGGACGGTCGCGAAGGCCTCGGGAAGGAGATCGTCGAGGCTCTCCCCTTCCGCGTACCGCTCTTTGTACTCGTCGGTGAGGGCGCGCAGTTCGGCGTCGGAGAGCCGCTCGACGTCCTCCTCGATGGAGTCGACCTGGTCCCTGATGCGTTCGAGCCTGCGCAGCATTCTTCCTTCGCCGGCCCGCATGATCTTTCCGGTGAGGCGTTCCAGTTTGAGGACGGACAACGGAATCCCCCCTGGACTCGCCGGCCGGTCCGCCCATTGTGGGTGGGGTCACAACTCACAGCAAGCGGACCGGTTTCGGGTGGGGCGGAATGCCGCGCGCGCGAAGGGATTCAGCGAATGGGGCGGTGGACGTTCTCGTGTTTCGAGGGGCCGGGGGCCGCTTCCGCGATCCACGGTCCGTCTCCCGAGGGGTCGATGATGCCCGATTCGAGCCAGGTGTACGTGCCCGAGAGGACGCCCTTGACGACCTTGCGGTCCAGTTCGTCGGTGTTGGTCCACAGCCGGTCGAAGAGCTCGTCGACGCGGATGCGGGACTGGCGGCAGAAGATGTCGGCCAGTTGGTACGCCTCGCGGCCGTACTCCTCGGTGGTGCGCAGGAGTTCGGCGCGCACGCACGCCGCGCTCATCGCGAAGAGCTCGGCACCGATGTCGACGACGCGGCCGAGGAAGCCCTGCTTGGTCTCCATCTTCCCCTGCCAGCGGGACATGGCGTAGAAGGTGCAGCGGGCCAGCTTGCGGGCGCCGCGTTCGACGTAGCGCAGGTGGCCGGAGAGGTCCGCGTGGCCCGCCGGGTTGAACTCCGCGTACGAGCGCGGGAGTTGGCCCGGGCCCGCGACCAGCTTCGGCAGCCAGCGGGCGTAGAAGCCGCCCGCCCGCGCGCCCGCCTTCGCCTTGTCGGACAGGGACGTGTCGGGGTCGATGAGGTCGCCCGCGACCTTGAGGTGGGCGTCCACGGCCTCGCGGGCGATCAGCAGGTGCATGATCTCCGTGGAGCCCTCGAAGATGCGGTTGATGCGCAGGTCGCGCAGGACCTGCTCGGCGGGGACGGCGCGTTCGCCGCGGGCGGCGAGGGACGCGGCGGTCTCGAAGCCGCGGCCGCCGCGGATCTGGACGAGCTCGTCGGCCATCAGGCAGGCCATCTCGGAGCCGTACAGCTTGGCGAGGGCCGCCTCGATGCGGATGTCGTTGCGGTCCTCGTCGGCCATCTGCGAGGAGAGGTCGAGGACGGCTTCGAGCGCGAAGGTCGTCGCCGCGATGAAGGAGATCTTCGAGCCGACGGCCTCGTGGTACGCGACCGGTTTGCCCCACTGCTCCCGGGCGCCCGACCACTCGCGGGCGATCTTCAGGCACCACTTGCCCGCGCCGACGCACATCGCGGGCAGGGAAAGCCGCCCGGTGTTGAGGGTGGTCAGGGCGATCTTCAGCCCCGCCCCCTCCGGGCCGATGCGGTTGGCGGCCGGGACGCGGACCTGGTGGAAGCGGGTGACGCCGTTCTCCAGGCCGCGCAGGCCCATGAACGCGTTGCGGTTCTCGACGGTGACGCCCTCGGAGGCGGCCTCGACGACGAACGCCGTGATGCCGCCCTTGTGCCCCTCGGACTTCGGCACCCGCGCCATGACGACGAGCAGGTCGGCGACGACGCCGTTGGTGGTCCACAGCTTCACGCCGTCCAGTACGTAGTCGTCGCCGTCGGGCACCGCCGTGGTGGCAAGGCGCGCCGGGTCGGAGCCGACGTCCGGCTCGGTGAGCAGGAACGCGGTGATGTCGGTGCGGGCGCACCGCGGCAGGAAGGCGTCCTTCTGCTCCTGTGTGCCGAAGATCTTCAGGGGCTGCGGCACGCCGATCGACTGGTGCGCGGAGAGCAGCGCGCCGATCGCGGGGTTCGCGGAGCCGACCAGGGCGAGGGCCTTGTTGTAGTAGACCTGCGTGAGGCCGAGCCCGCCGTACTTCGTGTCGATCTTCATGCCGAGCGCGCCGAGCTCCTTGAGGCCCTTGATCACCTCGTCGGGGATCTTCGCCTCGCGCTCGATGCGGGCCGAGTCGATCTTCGTCTCGCAGAAGTCGCGGAGCTTGGCGAGGAACTCCTCGCCGCGCTGCGCGTCCTCGTCGGGCGGCATCGGATGCGGGTGGATCAGGTCGAGCCTGAAGCGGCCGAGGAAGAGTTCCTTGGCGAAGCTGGGCTTGCGCCAGTCCTGCTCGCGGGCGGCCTCGGCGACCTGCCGGGCCTCGCGTTCGCTCACGGACGGTTTGGGGGTTGGTGCGGACATGAGGAGCTCACCTCGCCGCGGAGTGGGGCCGTCGGACCGGTTGGCCCGATCTTGACCCGGTCGGTTACTGACTGGTGCTACTGGATCGTTGGTACCCGATTCGTCCCGACCCCACCAGTCCTCGCGCAGCGTTCGGCGCAGAGCGCCCCCGCGTACGCGTACGAGAACGGCCGGAGCCCCCGCACAGTGGGCTCCGGCCGTCGTCCTCGGGGACCCGGCGCCTACAGGTCGAGGCCCGTGAGGACCATGACGCGCTCGTACGTGTAGTCGGCCATGGCGAAGGCCACGCCCTCGCGGCCCACGCCGGACTGCTTGACGCCGCCGTACGGCATCTGGTCGGCGCGGTAGGACGGGGCGTCGCCGATGACCACGCCGCCGACCTCCAGGGCGCGGTGCGCGCGGAAGGCGACCTGCAGGTCGTGCGTGAACACGCCCGCCTGGAGGCCGTACTTGGAGTCGTTGACGGCGGCGAACGCCTCTTCCTCGCCGTCCACCTTCTTGAGGGTGAGGACGGGGCCGAAGACCTCCTCGCAGGCGATGGTCACGTCGGCCGGTACGTCGGCGAGCACGGTCGGCGCGTAGGAGGCGCCGTCGCGCTTGCCGCCGGTGAGGACCTTGGCGCCCGCCTTCGCGGCCTCGTCGACCCAGGACTCCACGCGCTTGGCGGCGTCCTCGCTGACCAGCGGGCCGACCTCGGTCGCCGGGTCGGACGGGTCGCCGGTGACCTGGGCCTCGACGGCCTTGATCACGCGCGGCACGAGCCGGTCGTACACGGAGGCGTCCGCGATGACCCGCTGCACGGAGATGCAGGACTGGCCGCCCTGGTAGTTGGAGAACGTCGCGATGCGCGAGGCCGCCCAGTCGAGGTCCTCGTCCGAGGAGTAGTCGCCGAGGACGACGGCCGCGCCGTTGCCGCCGAGCTCCAGGGTGCAGTGCTTGCGCGGCACCGAGTCCATGATCGCGTAACCGACCTTCTCGGAACCCGTGAAGGAGATGACCGGCATCCGCTCGTCCTGGACGAGGGCGGGCATCTTGTCGTTGGCGACCGGCAGGATGCTCCAGGCGCCGGCCGGCAGGTCGGTCTCGGCGAGGAGCTCGCCGAGGATCAGGCCGGAGAGCGGGGTGGCCGGGGCCGGCTTGAGGATGATCGGCGCGCCGACGGCGATGGCCGGGGCGATCTTGTGCGCGCAGAGGTTCAGCGGGAAGTTGAACGGCGCGATGCCGAGGACGACGCCCTTGGGGAAGCGGCGGGTCAGGGCGAGGCGGCCCTGGCCGCCCGCGTCGGTGTCCAGGCGCTGGGCCTCGCCGCCGTTGAACCGGCGGGCCTCCTCCGCGGCGAACCGGAAGACGGAGATCGCGCGGCCGAGCTCGCCGCGGGCCCACTTGATCGGCTTGCCGTTCTCGGCGGAGATCAGCTGGGCGATCTCCTCGGTGCGCTCGACCAGGCGGTTCGACACATGGGTGAGGGCGGCGGCGCGGACGTGGGCCGGGGTCGCGGCGAACTCCTCGCGCACGGCGTACGCGGCGGCGACGGCCTCCTCGACCTGGGCGTCGGTCGGGACGGCGGCCTTGCCGACGAGCCGCCCGTCCCAGGGAGAGGTGACGTCGAAGGTGGTCTCGCCGGTGGTCTGGCGACCGGCGAGCCAGAAGGCGTGGATGGAAGTCATGTCGATTCCCGGCCCTTCCGCGGAGGTGTGTCTGGGGGTACGTCCCTCACCGTAGGGGCAGGGGAAGGGGCTGGCGTTTGTCCGGCACGGAGTACTGGCCCCTGGGCCCGCACCGGTTTGTATGGGGCGGGGGTGTGGTCCTGGGCTGCGGGCTGGTGGGGGCTGGTCCCCGGAGGGGGGCGTTCTTGGGGCTGCAGGCCGGTGAGGGCTGGTCGCGCCCACGCGGCGGAGCCGCACATGTCACAGCCCCGCGCCCCTTACGGAGCCCCGTCAGTCCGAGCCCATCGACGTCGCCTTCAGGGAAAGCCACAGCTCCATGCGCACGTCCGGGTCGTCCAGGGAGCGGCCGAGGATCTCCTCGACCCTGCGCATGCGGTACCGCAGGGTGTGCCGGTGGACGCCGAGGTCCGCGGCCGCCGCGTCCCACTGGCCGTGCCGGGAGAGCCAGGCCCGCAGCGAGGCGACGAGGTCGCCGCGGCCGGTCGCGTCGTGCTCGTGCAGCGCCCTCAGGAGGCCGTCCGCGAACGCCCGCACCGCGTCGTCCGCGAGCAGCGGCAGAACGGAACCGGCGGCCAGTTCCTCGTGCTCGACGAGGGCACGGCCGCGCCGCCGCGCCACGGACAGCGCCTGTTCCGCCTGCTTGTACGCGCTGGCCGCGGCGATCGGCCCGGCCGGTGCGGAGAGCCCCATCACCAGCTCGGCCTCCTCGCCGGAGGCGGTGGCCTCGCGGGGCGCGGTGCCCCGGCCTGCCTCCAGCGCCGCCGCGTACTCCGCGCACGCCCGCACTCCGGCGCCGCCGTCCACCGCGAGCAGCACGAGCCGTTCCCCGTACGGGACCACGAGCAGGGCCTCGCCGGAGCGTGCGGCCGCGGCCTCGACGACGTCGACGAGCGCGGCCAGCGGATCGGTGCCGGTGGCACCGGCCGCCGCGAGGACCACGGCCGCGGGCAGTGCCGCCTCCTGGGGCTCCTCGGCCTCGGGCACGGAGCTCTCCGCACCCGCCCGCACCCGTGCCGCCGACGCGGACGCCACCTCCGCGACGACGAGGCGGAAGGGGGCGTCGAGGAGCCCGCCGTACAGGTCCCCGGCGACGGTCCGCGCGTGGTCGGGCTCCCCCGCGAGCAGCATCCGCAGCACGGCGGCGCCGATGCGCTGCTCGGCGGCGTGCAGCGAGCGGGAGCGCTCCGTGGTCAGGGTCAGCAGGGCCACGGCGGAGTGCACCGCGTACCGCTCGGCGGTGCCGAGGGCCGCTGCCGTGCCGACGGCGAGCGCGGCGCGCGGCCTGCGTCCGGTGCCCAGCGAGTGCAGCTCGACGCGGTCGTCCGCGCCCGCGACGACGGAGCTGGCGGGGGCGGGGCGCTCCCTGAGGCGTTCGACGTCGGCGGTGAGGCGGGCGGCCCGGCGCGAGGCCCACTCGGGGGCGGTGGCGACGACGGCGCCGGACGCGTCGTAGAGCGCGGCCCAGCCGTCGACCTGTCCGGCGAGGGCGAGCAGGAGCCCTTCGGGGCCGTCGCTCAGCGCCTGCTTCGTCAGTTCGCGCTGGGCGGCGAAACCCGCGGTCACCGCGCGGTACTGCTCGGCGGCGATGGCGGCGGAGACGGCCTTGCTGATGGCGAGGAACGGCGTGCGCCGGGGCACCTCGATGAGCGGCAGGTCGGCTTCGGTGGCGGCGTCGAGCAGGGCCTCGGGGATGTCGGGGTAGTGCACGCCGACGGCGAAGCCGAGCCCGACGACCCCTGCTCCCGCGAGCCGCTTCACATAGCGGCGCATGGCCTCCGGGTCCTCCGCGTCCAGCTTGAGCGCGGTGATCAGCAGGAGCTCGCCGCCCTCCATGTAGGGCACGGGGTCGGCGAGTTCACTGGCGTGGGCCCAGCGGACGGGGGTGTCCAGGCGTTCCTCGCCCGCCCGCACGGTCAGCTTGAGCGCGGAGTGGTGGACGAGCGAGGCGAGCGTGGGCGGCATGGGACCTTCAGGTCTGCGGCGGGCGGGGCGGCGGACGCCCGGCACCCCGGGGGCCCGGGCGCCGGGATGTGGATCTTTTGGCCGGTCCGTATGAACGACCTGTGTCGATTCTGCCTCACCGTACGGTGCCCACACGACGGAAGGCGGCGTACGTGACCGAAGGCGCCCTACCCCCGGAGATCCACCAGGAGCGGCGGCGCGTGCTCGCCGTCGACCGTGGTCAGCGAGAGCACGGCGTGGCCGGGCGGCAGGGAGTGGGCGAGGTCGGAGGCCGACCAGCGTTCGCGCTCGACCTTGCGGACGGTGACGGCGTCCGTCGTGACCGCCTTGCCGGTGACCAGCTTGCGCAGCGAGTGCAGCGCCCGGGTCACCGGCTGGTCGGCGAAGACGGTGTGCTGGGCGACTTCCTTCGTCTCGATCCACTCGGTGCCCCACGCCTCGGTGAAGCGGCGTCCGTCCCAGGTCGTCACGCCGGAGAACGCCATCCGGCAGCCGACCGCCGCGTACAGCGGGCCCTGGAGCGGTTCGGGCACCTCGCCGACGGTGCGCAGGCCGAGCACGACGCCCGCGTTCAGCGACCGCAGCCGCTGGATGGCGCGCACGCTCTCGGCGGTCAGGGTGCGCGCGGCGTCGTCGAGGACCAGACAGGCGAAGTGCCGCCGCCGGGCGCGGCCGCGCGCCACGTACGCGAACTGGGCGAGCAGCAGCCGGGCGAGCAGCCGCGAGGCCTCCTCGTGGCCCTGCTCGGGCAGGTCGATCCTGACCCGCAGCGGGTGGTGGGCGACGGCCCGCATCGAGAAGGGGCGCCCCTGGCCGTCCGGGTCGAAGAAGTCGGCGAAGGCGGGCCGGTCGAGGAGCGCGATCCGGTCGGCGAGCGCCGGCCCCGGGTCGTTGGGGGTGCCGGACTGGCGGACTCGGGCGTCCAGTTCGCGGCGCATCGCGGCGTGCTCGCCGGTGGCGAGGCCCGCCTGGAGTGCGGCGAGACCCGCGGGGTCCCCTTCGAGCAGTTCGCGCAGCACGGGGACGGAGGGGAAGCGTCCGTGCAGGGCGCGGTAGGGGCCGAGCAGTTGGGCGAGGGCGGTGGCGGCGCGCTGTGTGTCGACGGCCTCCAGGTCGCCGATTAGGCCCTCGGCGAGGAAGGCGGCCGCCTCGTCCGCGTCGGCGCAGTCCGCGTACAGGTCGATGTCGTGGACGGACGCCGGGTCGCCGGGCTTGACCACGACGTCGTACGCGTCGTCGGCGCCGAGGGCCGTGCCCGCCGCGCACACGGCGACGACCGCGCACCGCCCGGTGAGGGCACCCAGGGCGAGCGACTCGGCGAGGGGCCGCATGAGCCGTCCGGTCTTGCCCGCGCCGGAGGGGCCCACGGCGAGCAGCGAGGTGCCGAGGACGGCGGGGTCGAGCGCGGCGTAGCAGCCGCGCACGGCATGGGGGTTGCGCTCGTCCCGGGCGTAGCGGCCGATCCTGACCTGGCTCACCAGCAGGTCGTGGGTGGCGGTGCGGGCGGGCAGGTCGCGCTGGCCGGAGGGGTGCGTCCAGGAGGCGGCGCCGTTCCTGGCGACGGTGTCCACGAAGGTGGCGAGGGCACCCGGGTCGGGGGCGGCGGCGCGCCAGGCGTGGGTGACGCGGGCGCAGTCGACGTCGTTCATGCGCCCGCCGAGCAGTTCGGCGGAGAGCAGGTCGGCGGCCTTGTCGTGGCCCGCGGCGCGCAGTTCGGGCCAGTGGGCGCGGGTCGGGGCGTCGGCGGGGCGGGGCGGGGCCGCGGGCCGCCGCGCCGGGGCGGACCTGCTCTCGCGGATGGCCTGCCACCAGCCGCCGATCCGGGCGAAGGGCAGCAGCACGGCGAGCGTGACCAGCGCGTACACGGCGTCGGTGACCACGGGCGAGGTGAGGGCCTCGTAGCCACCCGAGACGAGGACGATCAGGGACAGGACGGGGTCGACGACGGGCAGCGGCCGCATGTCGAGCCCGAGGGCGCTCGGCCAGACGAAGAGCAGGACGCCGACCGCCATGACCGAGGCGAGCACGGAGCGGGCCGGCTGCGGGCGCCGCACCACGAAGTGCTGGATCGCGTCGGGCCAGGCGCCGAGCCGTCCCACCGCGTAGACCACGGCGCCGAAGACCACTCCGTCGTAGACGACCTTGGCTTCCCCGCCCTGCCACCCCTTGGGCTGGGCGCTGCCGGCCCACCACCAGTCCCCCGGCGTGAACAGCTTCAGGACGGCCCACTGGTAGGGGATGCTGCCCTGCCGCCACAGCGACCAGAACAGCAGGCCGAGCACGGCGGAGATCACCATGCCGACGACGAGGCGCCGGTCGGTGCCCTCGGGGGCGGGCGCGGCCGGGGGCTCGTAGCCGAAGCGCCAGATGCCGGGCCCGGTCTTCGGGCGGGGCGCGGCGAGCCAGTCGGCGACGGAGGAGGAGAGCTCGGCGCCGGGCGGCTGCCGGGGCATCGGCGGTGTGGCGGGGGCGGCGGGGACGGCCGGCGGAGCCGGGCGCGGCACCGGCGCCGCCCGCCGCCCGTCGCGTGCCCCGTGCGTGCCCTCGGTGTCCATCGCCCTTGCCCCCTGACCTGCCGGTCCGTCCGTCGATCCGGGGTCAATCTAGTGCCCCCCGGAGGGGAGTTCACCGGTTACGCGCCCGGTCGGTGCGGTCGGCGGGGCACCGGCATGTGTCCAAGTCGGACAACGCCGCGGGGCAACCCCACCCCGATGGAGCATGACCGGCTCCGTGCCCCGCCCCTAATCTGCGAGGAAACCCCCCGAAGAACCAGGCGAAACCGGAATCAGCCCCGGGGCAGCCGTCCAACCCCAGAATCAGGAGCCCCGCATGAGCGACATCCCGCAGGAGCGCCGCGTCGTCACCGCCATCCCCGGTCCGAAGTCGCAGGAGCTGCAGGCCCGCCGTACCGCCGTGGTCGCCGGTGGCGTGGGCTCCGTGCTGCCCGTCTTCGCGGCGCGCGCCGGCGGCGGCATCATCGAGGACGTCGACGGCAACCGTCTGATCGACTTCGGCTCCGGCATCGCCGTGACCTCCGTCGGCGCCTCCGCCGAGGCCGTGGTGCGCCGCGCCTCCGCGCAGCTGGCGGACTTCACCCACACCTGTTTCATGGTCACGCCGTACGAGGGCTACGTCGCCGTCGCCGAGGCGCTCGCCGAGCTCACGCCGGGTGACCACGAGAAGAAGTCGGCGCTGTTCAACTCCGGCGCCGAGGCCGTCGAGAACGCCGTCAAGATCGCCCGCGCGCACACCAAGCGCCAGGCCGTCGTCGTCTTCGACCACGGCTACCACGGCCGCACCAACCTCACGATGGCGCTGACGGCGAAGAACATGCCGTACAAGCACGGCTTCGGCCCGTTCGCGCCCGAGGTCTACCGCGTCCCGGTCGCCTACGGCTACCGCTGGCCGACCGGCGCCGAGAACGCCGGTCCCGAGGCCGCCAAGCAGGCCATCGACATGATCAACAAGCAGGTCGGCGCCGACAACGTCGCCGCGATCATCATCGAGCCGGTGCTCGGCGAGGGCGGCTTCATCGAGCCGGCCAAGGGCTTCCTGCCCGAGATCGTGAAGTTCGCAAACGACAACGGCATCGTCTTCGTCGCCGACGAGATCCAGTCCGGCTTCTGCCGCACCGGTCAGTGGTTCGCGTGCGAGGACGAGGGCATCGTCCCTGACCTGATCACGACCGCCAAGGGCATCGCCGGTGGCCTGCCGCTCGCCGCGGTCACCGGCCGCGCCGAGATCATGGACGCCGCGCACGCGGGCGGCCTCGGCGGCACCTACGGCGGCAACCCGGTGGCCTGCGCCGGTGCGCTCGGCGCCATCGAGACCATGAAGGAGCTCGACCTCAACGCCAAGGCGAAGGCGATCGAGTCGACGATGAAGGCCCGCCTCGCGGCCATGGCCGAGAAGTTCGACATCATCGGCGACATCCGCGGCCGCGGCGCGATGATCGCCATCGAGCTGGTCAAGGACCGTACGACCAAGGAGCCGAACCCGGAGGCCACCGCGGCCCTCGCCAAGGCCTGCCACGCGGAGGGGCTGCTCGTCCTCACCTGCGGCACGTACGGCAACGTCCTGCGCTTCCTGCCGCCGCTGGTCATCGGCGACGACCTGCTGAACGAGGGCCTGGACATCATCGAGGGCGCCTTCGCCCGCGTCTGATCCAGCCGCGTCCGATCGGCCGGACACGCCTCGGGGCGGGCTCCGCAACGGCGGAACCCGCCCTGACGTGTGTGGACCCCGCGCGGTGAGGGAGACGTGACCTGGGGTGACCGTCGGGGCGTGTGAAGAAGGTGTGCGGGCCCCATGTCGGGATGCCGTTCCGGCTGTCCGCCCGCAACCACCTGCCGTACGGTTTCTGCAGATGAGAGAAACACCCCGCCCACAGGGGACTGTGGGCGACACCACGGCGGAGCCTCCCCAGCCCCGCCCTGGTCGTGCCCTGGTGCACGCACCCGGAGCTCTTGGCTCCGGAACTCCTCACCGATCGGATCGCCGCTCGCCCCAAACCCCCCGGGGCGCGCGGCACCCCGATCAGTTCGGCCGCCTCGGAACCACCCCCCCTGTTCCGGGGCGGCCGACCCTTTCCCTCTCCCTGTGCGCGCTCTTCCTCGCGCTCCTCACCTGGCAGGTCGCCGTCGACGGCCCGCTGCGCCGTGCCGACGAACGGCTCGGCCGCGCCCTGGCGGGCAGCCGCATCCCGGACCGCGCCGCGGAGTTCCTCGCCGACCTCGGCAACATCACGGTCGCCGTGCCGGTGCTCGCCGCCGTCCTCGCGTACGTGGCCTGGCGCGGCCGCCGCGCCGACGCGTTCCGCTGGTGGCTGCCCCCGCTGGCCGCCGCCGTGACGATGGCCCTGGTCCCGGCCCTGATCGCCCCGTTCAAGGCAGCCGTCGCCCGCCCCGGCCCACCGGGCATGACAGGCGACGGCTTCTACCCCTCGGGCCACGCGGCGACGGCGGCGGTGGCGTACGGCGCGGCGGTCCTGCTCCTGCTGCCGCTCCTGCGGGGCGCGTACGGCCGCCGCGAACTGTCCATCGGCTGCGCCCTGTTGACCATCGCGATCGGCTTCGGCCTGGTCCGCCGCGGCTACCACTGGCCCCTGGACGTGCTGGCCTCGTGGCTGCTGTGCGGGATGCTGCTGCAGGTCATGGTGCTGGTGATCGCGCGGTACGGTCGGGGGCCGACCGGGGAGCAGCGCTAGCGCGAGGGAGAGACATGGCCGAGGCGCCTGAGCGGGTGGCCGTCACGTTCGAAGGGCGCGACTACGCGCTCACCCCCTCGCCCGGCGAGGTGATCCTGCCGGCGCACGGCCGCAAGATCCACCACGATCCCGCCTGCACGCACCTCACCGACAGCGGCCAACTGCCTCGATTCCCCGACCCCGAGCGGGTGTTGTGGCGCCGCCTCATCGACTCGGCGCCGTCGGACGACATCGAGGGGCGGGCCGCGTTCGCCCGGTCCATCGGTCTTCTCGGCGGCTCGGGCAGGGCGGTCACCGGCGTCTGCAGCTGCGTCCTCGGACCGGTGTCGCCCACCCAGGCGCAGGCCATGCGCCCCTGGCCGCTCGCCGACGCGCTCGCCGCCTTCGACCGGACGCGCCACGAGGAGACGCTGCGCACACGGGACGAGCAGGCCCGGCTGGTCCGCGAGGCCTTTCCCTGGGAGGAGTGGCCCGCGCTGCCCCTGGAGCGGTACGCGCTCGGTCAGGGCGACAGCGGCAGGACCCAGCCGTACTGCTATCTGGTCGAGTTCGGCAGCGACGCGCTGGGCAGCATCGCGGGCGGCTCCGCGCGCAAGCACCTCATCTACGGGAAGGGCCGGGACACCGGCTGGTGGCACGACTCCCGCTACGCCGGGCCCGAAGAGGCCTGGGAGAGCGTGCGCGCCGGGATCGTCGCGGCCGTCACGGCCGCCCGCGAGGGCCGCCTCGCCGACATCGACACCATCGACGCGGTCCGCTCGGGCCCCGCCCTCGTCGGCAAGACCCTGCGGATCTACGCCCCCGAGTCCGCTCTCCCCGTCTACGGGACGGGCTGGGTCCGGCACTTCATGGAGCGGCTCACCGGCGAACCCGTCCCCAAGCTGGAGGGGTTCGCGCTGCGGGCCAGGCTGAAGGACGTCGTCGACGCCGACGAGCGCTTCGCCGGGTGGCCCTACGACCTCGTGGTGCTCTTCCTGGAGTGGTGGGCCAACCCCCGCCGGGTCCAGCAGATCGTGAAGATCGCCCCCGGTCACGACGCGCACCTGTGGGACGAGTGCCGCGCGGGCGGCTACATCGCGGTCGGCTGGGACGAGGTGGCCGACCTCAGGTCGTACGCGGACAAGGACGAGTTCCTCGCCGCCTTCACGGCGGCGCACTCCGCGACGTACAACGGCAACAAGTCGAAGATCAGCGCCAAGGCCAACGAGGTCTGGAAGCTGCAGAGCCTGCGCCCCGGCGATCTCGTCGTCGCCAACAAGGGCACCAGCCAGGTCCTCGGTGTCGGCCGCGTCACGGGTGAGGGCTACCAGTGGCGCGAATCCCGCGCCGACCACCGCCACACGGTGAGCGTCGACTGGGACGAGAGCTACGCCACGCGGCTCGACGAACCGGAGCGCGCCTGGGCGACGGTCACCGTCAAGGACGTCTCCGGCGTGCTGTGGAACAGGATCCAGCGCGCCAAGTCGTCGCCGCGCCGGGCCGGTTCCGACGAGCCGGACGTCACCGCCGAGGCCGATGCCGTCACCGCCCGGCCCCTCGACCCCGACCTGACCCGCATCGCCGAGGCCCTCCAACGCCGGGGCCAGGCCGTTCTGTTCGGTCCTCCGGGCACCGGAAAGACCTATGCCGCGCTGCGCTTCGCGGTGCGCTGGCTCGGCGAGCTGTCGGGCGGCGTGCCGGGCACGGACGCGTACGCCGACCCGGGCACGAGGGCGTTCGGCGAGACGCTCGACGCGCTCACCGCGGCCGGGCGGCTGACCGTCGTGACCTTCCATCCGAGCTACGGGTACGAGGACTTCGTCGAGGGCTTCCGGCCGGTGAGGAGCGGGACGGGCGGCGGGCTCCAGCTGGATCTGACCGCAGGCGTCTTCAAGCGGGTGTGCGAGGCCGCCGACGCCGACCGCGACCACCCCTACCTCGTCGTGGTGGACGAGCTGAACCGCGGCAACCTTCCCAAGATCTTCGGCGAGTTGGTGACCCTCCTGGAGAAGGACAAGCGCGGCCGCGCGGTGACGCTTCCGCTCAGCCAGGAGCCGTTCCGCATCCCGCCGAACGTCTTCCTGATCGGCACCATGAACACCGCCGACCGTTCGATCCGCACCCTGGACGCGGCGATCCGGCGCCGCTTCGCCTTCCTGGAGCTGCTGCCCGACTCCTCGCCCCTGCAGGGCTGCCACGTAGAGGAGCTGCACCTCGCCGACCTGCTCGACTCGCTCAACCAGCGCATCAGGACGCTCCTCGACCGCGAGAAGCAGATCGGGCACGCCTTCTTCCTGCCGAACGGCGCGCCCGTCGACTCTGCCGCCGAGCTCGCGGGAATCATCCGCGGCGAGATCCTGCCGCTCCTCCAGGAGTACGCCTACGACGACTACACCCTCCTCGCCGCCTTCCTCGGCGAGGACCTGGTGGACGCCGACACGCACACCCTCAAGGACCTCACGGACGAGGGCCTGGTCACCGCCCTCTACACCGAACTGCAGGTCAACG
This sequence comes from Streptomyces sp. NPDC025651, assembly GCF_055558735.1. Taxonomy (NCBI): domain Bacteria; kingdom Bacillati; phylum Actinomycetota; class Actinomycetes; order Kitasatosporales; family Streptomycetaceae; genus Streptomyces; species Streptomyces sp. NPDC025651. Next base: position 183,056 of record NZ_JBVHLZ010000013.1, on the reverse strand, counting down.
GCGGGGGTGAGTAGCGTGCCCCGCAACGCCGCGCCGCCGAGACCGGTGGTGACGCTCCGGGAGTACGAGAACACCGTCGCCGAGGGGATCCGGCTCAGCGGGGCCGACCGCCGCCTGTGCGCGGCGGGACCGCTCATGGACCGCGTCCGCGTGCGGGAACTGGTCGGCGACCGGCTGGAGTTGACCGCCGCCCAGTACGTCGGCGTCGTCCAGCTCGACTCCTGCGAGATCCGCGTCCGGCCCAAGTACCTGGGCGAGGGCCTCGACGTGCTGCGCATGCTCGCGTACGCCTCCGACGGGACCTGCCCGCGGCTCGACGCGCGTCGCACGCTCGCCCAAGGCGCCCCGAACCTCCGCGACCTGGTGGCCCTTCTCGTCACCGAGCACTGCGAACGGCTGCTCGCGCACGGGGTGCGCCGTGACTACGTGACGCTCGACGACGACCTGCCCGCACTGCGCGGCCGCCTCCTGGCCGACCGCCAGGTCCTGCGTCACCACGGCCGGTTGGACCGCCTCGCCTGCCGCTTCGACGAGCACGACGGCGACATCGTCGACAACCGCGTCTGCGCGGCCGCGACCGACCTCGCGGCCCGCACCGCCCGCTCCCCCGCCGTGCGGGCCAGGGCACGGCGTGCCGCGGCGCGGTTCGCGCAGTTCGCGCCGACCCCGCTCGGCGATCCGCGCACGGCGCTCGCACGGCTCGACTACCACCGGCACAACGAGCACTACCGTTCCGCCCATCGCTGGGCGGCGCTGCTGCTCACCGGCGGCGGTGTCGCGGACCTCTTCGCGCTCGGCCCGCTCGCGTCGCGGGCGTTCCTCGTCGACATGAACACCCTCTTCGAGTCGTTCGCGACACGGCTGCTCAAGGACGCCTCGGCGGGCTCGGGCTGCGTCGTCCGCGAGCAGTCGCGCGAGCGGGGCGTGCTCCTCGACGAGCTGACGGAGCTGCCCTACAGCGAGGTGCGGCCCGACGTACTGATCTGCGGCAGCCGCCCGGACGGCACCGGCTTCCGGCTGCCCGTCGACGTCAAGTACAAGCTGTACGGCAGCGCGAAGAAGCTCGCCGCCGCCGATCTGTACCAGGCCTTCCTGTACGCCCATGCCCTCGCCCGGCAGCCGGACGGCGAGAGCGCGACCTGTGTGCTGCTGCATCCGGGAGGGGCGGCGGCGCCGCGGGCCAGTGTCGCGGTGCGGCGCGGGGACGGGAGCACGTCGGCGCGGGTGCGGTCGGTGCCGGTCGACCTGCCGCCGCTGCTCGACGCGCTCGGCGGGCCCGGGCGGCGCGAGGCCCTGGCGCGGCTGTGGGGCCAGGTCCGCGCCTGACCCCACACGGGCGGTGCCTTCGGCGGCGTCAGCCGAAGTACGCGTCGAAGTTCTTCGAGAACTCCCCGTTGTTGAAGCGGTCCCAGTTGATGGACCACGTCATCAGGCCGCGCAGGTCCGGCCAGGTGCCGTGGGTCTGGTACGAGCCGCAGTTCGTCTTCTTCGTCAGGCAGTCCAGGGCCTTGTTGACCTCCGTCGTGGGGACGTGGCCGTTGCCCGCGTTGACCGAGGCGGGCATGCCGATCGCGACCTTCTGCGGGGGCAGGGGCGGGAAGACGTTGTTCTTGTCGCCCGCCACGGGGAAGCCGGTGAGCAGCATGTCCGTCATCGCTATGTGGAAGTCCGCGCCGCCCATCGAGTGGTACTGGTTGTCCAGGCCCATGATCGGGCCGGAGTTGTAGTCCTGGACGTGCAGCAGCGTGAGGTCGTCGCGCAGGGCGTGGATGACGGGGAGGTAGGCGCCGGCGCGCGGGTCCTGGCCGCCCCATGGGCCGGTGCCGTAGTACTGGTAGCCCAGCTGCACGAAGAAGGTCTCCGGGGCCATCGTGAGCGTGAAGCCGCTGCCGTACTTGGCCTTGAGGGTCTTCACCGCCGCGATGAGGTTCACGATCGACGGGGTCTTCGGGTGCTTGAAGTCCGTGTCGTCCTTGTTCAGCGACAGGGAGTGGCCCTCGAAGTCGATGTCCAGGCCGTCGAGTCCGTACTCGTCGATGATCGCGGAGACGGACCTCACGAAGGTGTCGCGGGCCTGGGTCGTGGTCAGTTGGACCTGGCCGTTCTGGCCGCCGATCGAGATCAGGACCTTCTTGCCCGCCGCCTGCTTGGCCTTGATCGCGGCCTTGAACTCGTCCTTGGTCTCGACGTTGGGGCACTCGGTCTTCGGGCAGAGGCCGAACCGGATGTCGCCCGAGGTCGCGGAGGTCGGTTCGCCGAAGGCGAGGTCGATGATGTCCCAGCTGTCGGGGGTGTCCGCGAGGCGGGTGTAGCCGGAGCCGTTGGCGAAGCTGGTGTGCAGATAGCCGACGAGGGCGTGGTCGGCGGGGGCCTGCGGCGCGGCGTCGGCCGCCGTCCGAGCGGTCGCCGAAGTCACCGCGGGCGCGGTGAGCGCGAGGGCCGCGGCCACGGCAAGGGTCGTACGTCTGATGCGGCGTGTCAGCGAGCGGTCCACAACTGCCTCCGGGCATGGGGGGATTGGAGGGTGGCGCGCGCCCAACTTGGTCCAGACCAATTAAGTTGTCAAGGGTTCACGCGGCTCACGCCTCCCCTTCGCCCTGGGCGTCGTGCGCGTCCCGTGCCAGGCCCGCCGCCGCCTCGTGCATCGCGAGTTCGAGCAGCGCCGGATCCGTCAGCGTGCCGGAGCCGTCCGGCGGGATGAGCCAGCGCACGCCGCCGGTGGCCCGGCCCGGGTAGGGCACGACGATCCAGGTGCCGCGGCCCGCGCCGCGCACCCCCGTGCCGAGCCAGCGGGCGACCGTGCCCGCCGGCACGAAGAACCCCATGCGCGAGTCCCCGAAGTCGGCGAGGACGGGTCCGGGGCGGTCGATGCAGCGGGTCAGCACGTCGAGCGTGGGATATCCGAGCTCGCCGGGCAGGATCAGCACGTCCCAGCGCCGCCCGGCCGGCAGGAGCGCGACCCCGAGCGGATTGCGCTCCCACTCCCAGCGGCAGGCGTCCGGATCCGGCGCCACCGACACGAGCCACTCGACCGCCGACTTCGCCCCTGAGCCACCCGAGACAGTCATGGCGGGACCTCCCTTTCCTGTGCAACATCCGTGCGTGTCACAGGAGAGAGAGGTCCTTGGGCCGAGCATTACGCGGGTTCGGCTACTTGTTGGTAGTGAAGCGGCTCACAGCGGTTCCGAGGGTGTGCGCCGGTTCACGTGCGTACGTCGGTTCACGTGCGTACGTCGATTCAGCTGTCGAAGCCCAGGCCCAGCTTGTCCATCGTCTTGAGCCACAGGTTCCGCTTGCCGCCGTTGGCGTCGGACCTGGCCAGCGACCACTTCGTCAGCGCGACACCGGTCCAGGCGAACGGCTCGGGCGGGAACGGCAGCGGCTTCGTCCGCACCATCTCCAGACTCGTACGCTCCGTGCGCTCGCCGGAGAGCAGGTCCAGCATGACGTCGGCGCCGAACCGGGTGGCCCCGACGCCGAGGCCCGTGTAGCCCGCGGCGTACGCGACGCGGCCCTTGTGGGCCGTGCCGAAGAACGCCGAGAAGCGCGAGCACGTGTCGATCGCGCCTCCCCACGCGTGCGTGAAGCGCACCCCCTCCAACTGCGGGAAACAGGTGAAGAAGTGGCCCGCGAGCCTCGCGTACGTCTCGGGACGGTCGTCGTACTCCGCGCGCACCTTCCCGCCGAACGGATAGATCGCGTCGTAACCGCCCCACAGGATGCGGTTGTCGGCCGAGAGCCGGAAGTAGTGGAACTGGTTGGCGCTGTCGCCGAGCCCCTGGCGGTTCCTCCAGCCGATCGACGCCAGCTGGTCCTCGCTCAGCGGCTCCGTCATGAGTGCGTAGTCGTAGACCGGCACGGTGTACGAGCGGATGCGCTTGACCAGCGAGGGGAAGACGTTGGTGGCGAGCGCGACCTGGCGGGCGAAGACCCTGCCGTACGGCGTGCGGATCGCCATCCCCGCGCCCGCGGAGGCCAGTTGGAGGGCGGGCGTGTGCTCGTAGACGCGTACGCCCTTCTCCAGACAGACCCGCTTCAGGCCCCACGCGAGCTTCGCCGGGTGCAGCATGGCGACGCCCTCGCGGTCCCACAGGCCGCCGAGGAAGGTCGGCGAGTCGACCTGCTCGCGCAGCGCGTCCGCGTCGAGCAGCTCGGCGCCGCCCGCGAGGCCGTGCTCCGCCATCTCCTCGTACATCTCGCGGAGTTCGGCCAGCTGGTGCGGCTCGGTGGCCACGTCGATCTCGCCGGTGCGCTCGAAGTCGCAGTCGATGGCGTAGCGCCTGACAGCCGCCTCGATCTCGTCGAGGTTGCGGGCGCCGAGCTCCTCCAGCTTCTCGATCTCACCGGGCCAGCGGGACAGGCCGTTGGAGATGCCGTGGGTGAGGGACGCGGCGCAGAAGCCGCCGTTGCGGCCCGAGGCGGCCCAGCCCGCCTCGCGGCCCTCGACCAGGACCACCTCGCGGCGCGGGTCGCGCTCCTTGGCGATGAGCGCGGTCCACAGTCCGCTGTACCCGCCGCCGACGACGAGGAGGTCGCACCGGTCGTCGCCGGTCAGGGCGGGCTCGGGGGCGGGCCTGCCGGGGTCGTCCAGCCAGTACGAGACCGGCTGGGCGTCGGAGAGAGACTTGGTCCAACGGGTCATGGCGCTTGGGGCCATGATTTCCACTCCTTCAGGAACAGTAGAAGCGCTATTGCGCTTGCTTGTTGCGGCGCTTGCCGATGAACATTCCAGCGAGCACGAGCAGTACGGCCACGAGGAACATCGCCGTACCGATCACATTGATCTGAACGGGCGTGCCCCGCTGCGCGGATCCCCAGACGAACATGGGGAAGGTCACGGTCGAGCCCGCGTTGAAATTCGTGATGATGAAGTCGTCGAAGGAGAGCGCGAAGGCGAGCAGCGCGCCCGCCGCGATGCCGGGTGCGGCGATCGGCAGTGTGACCCTCAGGAATGTCTGCACGGGACCTGCGTAAAGGTCCTGCGCGGCCTGTTCCAGGCGGGGGTCCATCGACATGACGCGCGCCTTGACGGCGGTCACCACGAAGCTGAGACAGAACATGATGTGGGCGATCAGGACCGTCCAGAAGCCGAGCTGCGCGCCCATGTTGAGGAAGAGCGTGAGCAGCGAGGCGGCCATGACGACCTCGGGCATCGCCATCGGCAGGAAGATCAGCGAGTTCACGGCGCCGCGCGCCCTGAAGCGGTAGCGCACGAGCGCGAAGGCGATCATCGTGCCGAGCACGGTCGCGCCGATCGTCGCCCAGGCGGCGATCTGCAGGCTCAGCGAGAGCGACCCGCACATGTCGGCGACGCCGCACGGGTCCTTCCACGCGTCGAGCGAGAACTCCTGCCAGGAGTAATTGAAGCGCCCCTTCGGCTTGTTGAAGGAGAAGACCGTCACGATCACGTTCGGCAGGAGGAGATAGGCGAGCGTGCAGAGGCCCGCCATGACGACGAGATTGCGCCGCAGCCAACGGAAGAAGGTGGCCATCAGACGAGATCCTCCGTCCCCGACTTGCGGATGTAGAAGGTCACCATGAACAGAATGGCGGCCATGAGGATGAAGGACAGCGCCGCGGCCGTCGGGTAGTCCAGAATGCGCAGGAACTGCGTCTGGATGACGTTTCCGACCATGCGGGTGTCGGTCGAGCCGAGCAGGTCCGCGTTCACGTAGTCGCCCGCCGCGGGGATGAAGGTGAGCAGCGTCCCGGAGACGACGCCGGGCATCGAGAGCGGGAAGGTCACCTTGCGGAAGGTCGTGGACGGCTTGGCGTAGAGGTCGCCCGCGGCCTCGTGGAGCCGCCCGTCGATCCGCTCCAGCGAGGTGTAGAGCGGCAGGATCATGAACGGCAGGAAGTTGTACGTGAGTCCGCAGATCACCGCGAGCGGTGTGGCGAGGACCCGGTCGCCCGCCGTGATCCCCAGCCAGCTGGTGACGTCCAGGACGTGCAGCGAGTTGAGGGCGCCCACGACGGGTCCGCCGTCCGCGAGGATCGTCTTCCACGCCAGCGTACGGATGAGGAAGCTGGTGAAGAACGGCGCGATGACCAGGACGAGGATGACGTTGCGCCAGCGCCCCGCGCGGAACGCGATCAGATACGCGAGCGGATAGCCGAGCAGCAGACACAGGACCGTGGCGGCGCCCGCGTAGAGCACCGAGCGCAGGAACTGCGGCCAGTAGTCGGCGAGCGCGTCCCAGTAGGTGGCGAAGTGCCAGGTGACCTCGAAGCCCTCTTCGAGCGACCCCGTCTGCACGGAGGTCGAGGCCTGGTAGACCAGCGGCAGCGCGAAGAAGACGACGAGCCAGAGGATGCCGGGGAGCAGCAGCCAGTAAGGGACGAGGCGGCCGCGCCTGCGGACCTTGCGCGGCGGCGCGGCCTCGGGGGCGGGCAGCGGTTTCGGGGACGGCGGTGGTGGTGGTGCGTCGGTCACGGTCGTCATGCTCAGGCGTCCTCCTCGACCTTCTCGACGCCCGCATCGGCGTCCTGGGCCGCGTCGAGGCCGAAGGTGTGCGCCGGATTCCAGTGCAGGACGACCTCGGCACCCGGGGTGAGGCGGCCGTCGCGCTCGATGTTCTGCGCGTACACCTCGAAGGAGTCGCAGACCGGGCTGTCGACGACGTACTGCGTGGAGACGCCGATGAAACTGCTGTCGGCGATGCGGCCCGTGATGCGGTTGCGGCCCTCGGGGATCTGCCCCGCGTCGTCGGCGTGCGTGAGGGAGATCTTCTCCGGGCGTACGCCGAGCAGGACCCTGCCGCCGGTCGTGGTGGGGGCGGTACATCGTGCCGCGGGCAGCGTGAGCTTGCAGTCGCCGGCCTTGAGGACGAGGTCGTCGCCGCTCTTCGCGCTGATCTCGGCCTCTATGAAGTTCGAGGTGCCGAGGAAGTTGGCGACGAAGGTGGTGCGCGGGTTCTCGTAGAGGTCGGCGGGGGCGCCGAGTTGCTCGACGCGGCCGCCGTTCATCACGGCCACGGTGTCGGCCATCGTCATGGCCTCCTCCTGGTCGTGCGTGACGTGCACGAAGGTGATGCCGACCTCGGTCTGGATGCGCTTGAGCTCCAGCTGCATCTGGCGGCGCAGCTTCAGGTCGAGGGCGCCGAGGGGCTCGTCGAGCAGGAGCACCTTGGGGTGGTTGATCAGCGCGCGGGCGACGGCGACGCGCTGCTGCTGGCCGCCGGAGAGCTGGTGCGGCTTCTTGCGGGCCTGTTCGCCGAGCTGGACGAGGTCGAGCATCTCGCCGACCTGCTTCTTCACGGACTTGATGCCGCGCCGGCGCAGGCCGAAGGCGACGTTCTCGAAGATGTCCAGGTGCGGGAAGAGCGCGTACGACTGGAAGACGGTGTTCACCGGCCGCTTGTACGGGGGCAGGGACGTGACGTCCTGGTCGCCGAGGCGGACCGTGCCGGAGCTGGGCTCCTCGAGCCCCGCGATCATGCGGAGCGTGGTGGTCTTGCCGCAGCCGGACGCCCCGAGCAGCGCGAAGAACGAGCCCTGCGGCACGGTGAGGTCGAGCGGATGCACGGCGGTGAAGGAGCCGTACGTCTTGCTGATCCCGTTGAGGCGAACGTCGCCGCCGGGTTCTTGGGCAGAGGTCATGGTGGGGTCCAGAGGGAGTCGAGGGGTACAGAGGCGCCCCTGGAAGGGGCGCGGGGAACTGCGCGACCAGCCGCGGACGGCCCGCAGATTCAAACAGCCACAGCCCGGCCCTACGCCCCGGTGAGCTTGGCGAACTTCTCTTCGTAGGCCGTCTCTTCCTTCGGGGAAAGAGAGCGGAACGCCCGGGACTTCGCCTTCATCTCCTTGTCGGGAATGATCAGCGGATTCGACGCGGCGTCCTTGTCGATCTTCGCGAGCGCTTCCTGGACCCCGTCCACCGGGCACACGTAGTTGATGTACGCCGCCAGGCGGGCCGCCGGCTCCGGCTCGTAGTAGTAGTCGATGAGCCGCTCGGCGTTGCGCTTGTGGCGTGCCTTGTTCGGGACGAGCAGGTTGTCCGTCGACGTGATGTAGCCCTGGTCCGGGATGTGGAAGCCGACGTCGGGGTTGTCGGCCTGGAGCTGCACGATGTCGCCGGCCCAGCCGATGCAGGCGGCGATGTCGCCCTTGTCGAGGTCCGAGGTGTAGTCGTTGCCGGTGAAGCGGCGGATCTGCTTCTTGTCCACGGCCTTCTGGAGGCGGGCGATCGCCGCGTCGAAGTCGTCGTCGGTGAAGTCCGCCGGGTCCTTGCCCATGTCGATGAGCGTCATGCCGACGGTGTCGCGCATCTCGGAGAGGAATCCGACGCGCCCCTTCAGCTTCGGGTCGTCGAGCAGCTGCGATACAGAGGTGATCTCCTTCCCTCCGGTCGCCTTCTTGTTGTACGCGATGACGGTGGAGATGCCCGTCCAGGGGTACGAGTAGGCCCGGCCCGGGTCCCAGTCGGGGTCGCGGAACTGGGTGGAGAGACGGGCGTACGCATGGGGCAGGTTGGCCGGGTCCAGTTTCTGGACCCACCCGAAGCGGATGAGCCTGGCCGCCAGCCAGTCGGTGACGCAGATGAGGTCGCGTCCGGTCTCGTCGCCCTGCGCGAGCTGCGGCTTGATCTTCCCGAAGAACTCGACGTTGTCGTTGATGTCCTCGGTGTACTTGACCGTGATCCCGGTGCGCTTCGTGAACGCCTCCAGGGTCGGCCGCCGGTTCTTGTCCTTCTCGTCGACGTCCATGTACTCGGTCCAGTTGGAGAAGGCGATCCTCTTCTCCTGCGCCGAGTGGTCGTCCGACGAGACCTCGCCCTGGCCCTTGCCCGCCGCGGGGATCCCGCAGGCGGTCAGCGCCCCGAGTCCACCGACGGCGAGCGCGCCGCCGGTCGAGGCACGCAGCAGGGAACGGCGGGTCAGGGAGCCCCTGCCGTTCCTCAGGCTGCGGTGCATGGCGGCCAGTTGGGCCGGGGACAGGGGGTCCCTCCCTGCTCGAACGGAGTCGAGAGCTTGGGGGATGTCGGGCTCGTACTGCTCCATGCGCGTGGTTGCCCTTTCGGGAGGAAGGCGGCCGCCGGTCGTGCGGCCTGGTGGTTATCGGTCCCCGAAGATCGTGCGGTGCCAGTCCTTGCGGACCACCGCGGTGTTGTCGAACATGACGTGCTTGACCTGGGTGTACTCCTCAAACGAGTACGCGGACATGTCCTTGCCGTAGCCGGACGCCTTGTAGCCGCCGTGCGGCATCTCGCTGAGGATCGGAATGTGGTCGTTGACCCACACGCACCCGGCCTTGATCTCGCGCGTCGCGCGGTTGGCGCGGAACACGTCGCGGCTCCAGGCGGACGCGGCGAGGCCGTAGGGGGTGTCGTTGGCGAGCCGGATGCCCTCGTCGTCGCTGTCGAAGGGCAGCACCACGAGGACCGGGCCGAAGATCTCGGACTGCACGATCTCGCTGTCCTGCGCGGCGTCCGTGATCAGCGTGGGCTGGTAGTACGCGCCGGGGTGGTCGAGCGCCTCGCCGCCGGTGACCACGCGCGCGTAGGAGCGGGCCCGGTCGACGAAACCGGCGACGCGGTCGCGGTGCACGTGCGAGATGAGCGGCCCCATGTCGGTGCTCGGGTCGAACGGGTCACCGAGCCGCACGGTCCGCATCAGGTCGGCGACGCCCGCCACGAAGGCGTCGTACAGGGGGCGTTGGACGTACGCGCGCGTGGCGGCGGTGCAGTCCTGTCCCGAGTTGATGAGCGCTCCGGCGACCGCGCCGTGCACGGCGGCGTCGAGGTCGGCGTCGTCGAAGACCACGAAGGGCGCCTTGCCGCCGAGCTCCAGGTGGAGGCGCTTGACGGTGGCGGTGGCGATCTCGGCGACGCGCTTGCCGACGCCGGTGGAGCCGGTGAAGGAGGTCATGGCGACGTCGGGGTGGCCGACGAGGTGCTCACCGGCGTCCTTGCCGGCCCCCGTGACGATGTTGACGACACCGTCGGGGATGCCGGCCTCGGTGGCGGCCCGCGCGAAGAGGAGCGAGGTGAAGGGGGTGAGCTCGGCGGGCTTGAGGACGATGGTGTTGCCCGCCGCGATGGCGGGCAACACCTTCCAGGCGGCCATCTGGAGCGGGTAGTTCCAGGGCGCGATGGACCCGACGACACCGATCGGCTCACGGCGTACGTACGAGGTGTGGTCCCCGGTGTACTCCCCCGCCGACTGGCCCTGCAGGTGCCGGGCCGCGCCCGCGAAGAAGGCGGTGTTGTCGACGGTGCCGGGGACGTCGAACTCGCGGCTCAGCTTGATCGGCTTGCCGCACTGCAGCGACTCGGCCTGCGCGAACTCCTCGGCGCGTTCGGCCAGGACGGCCGCGAAGCGGTGCATGGCGTCGGAGCGCTCGCCGGGGGTGGCGCCCGCCCAGCCGGGGAACGCCTCGGCGGCCGCGGCGACGGCGGCGTCGACGTCGTCGCTTCCGGCCAGTTCGTACGTGTGGACCTCGTCGCCGGTGGCGGGGTCGACGACCGCGTGGGTCCGGCCCGAGGTTCCCTTGGTCAGTCGCCCGGCGATGTACTGCGCGCCGTCCGCGAAGTGGTCCTGCGCCTGGAAGTTGTGCATGACGCTCTCCTCCGCCGCTCTCCCCGTGCGGCGGGGGTCGGCGTAGCTCCAGATCGATTTGAGTGCCGATCCTGACAGAGCAGTGGTAGTCCAACAAGTGATTCCGTAGTTGCCTTTTGGTTACGCGACGGAATCTGTCGACCAGGTGTCGAGTCGTCCTGGAAAACCCCGGACGGAATGTCAGTGGTGCGTGCCAGACTCGCGTGCATGACGGAGATCGACTCGGTTGGCTCGGTCCGCTCGGTGGAGGCGCTGGTCGGCGCGGTGCGGGCGGGGAAACCGGTCAAGTACCTGCACTTCTGGGGGCACACGCCGCGGCGGGACGGCACGCTGGGGGCGAGCTGCCTCAGCCAGTGGTGGCCTTCCCCCTTCACGGTGGACGGCGTGGCGTACGCGACGGCGGAGCACTGGATGATGGCGGCCAAGGCCCGCCTCTTCGGCGACGCGGAGGCCGAGCGCGCGGTCCTCGCGGCGCGGACCCCGGCCGAGGCGAAGAACGCGGGACGGCTGGTGCGGGGCTTCGACGAGGCGGTGTGGGAGCGGGAGCGGTTCAAGATCGTGGTCGCGGGCAGCGTCCACAAGTTCGCGTCGGACGCGGGCCTGCGGGAGTTCCTGCTGGGGACGGGGCGGCGGGTCCTGGTCGAGGCGAGTCCGCTGGACCGGGTGTGGGGCGTGGGCCTCGCGGCGGACGACCCCCGCGTCGAGGACCCGGAGAAGTGGCGGGGGCCGAACCTGCTGGGCTTCGCGCTGATGGAGGCGCGGGGGGTCCTGGCGGGGGCGGCTTGAGCAGTGCGGGAGGCGACCTCCTGGGCCGCCGCTGCGCGGCGGAAGCCTTTCCGTCACCCGCCCCTCCGCCTCGCGTCCAGCAGGACCGCAGGGGACGAGGCCTCACGAGGCCTTCGGCCCGCGGAGCACCTCAGCGGCCAGGCCCACCTGGCCCGCCCGGGTCTCCGGGTCCCCCTGGCGGCGGTCTAGGACGGCCGCCCCACCACCAGCGTCGTCGAGAAGCCCGGGTCGCCCTGTGTGGTCCCCGCGTCCGTGTCCTCGTCCGGGACCACCAGCAGGAGCACGACCACCGCGGCGCCCAGCGCGATGCCGACCGCGCCGCAGATGATTCCGGCCAGGGCCTGGCCGCCGTTCGTCGCCTCGCCACGGCGCGCCTTGCCGCGCCCCACCGCGCCGAAGATGATCGCGAGGATGCCGAGGACGATCGCCAGCGGCCACAGGCAGAAGCCGGCCGCCGCGATGATCCCGAGGACGAGTCCGGCCACGCCCATGCCGTTCGCGGGCGCCATCGGCAGGGCGGGCCAGCCGTAGCCGGGCGCGCCATGGCCTGGGTAGCCCGCGTATCCCGGATGTCCCGGGTAGCCGGGATACCCCGGGTATCCGGGCTGCCCCGGATACCCACCGGCCTGTCCCTGGTACCCGCCGGGTTGCCCCGGGTACCCGTACGGCATCTGCCCCGGCCCGTCCGGCGACAGCGGAGGCGGCGGCACGGGCTCGCCGGGCGCCGCGAAGGGGTTGCCGTCAGCCGACGGCACGGGCGGCGGCGTCCCCGCATCCGGCATCGACGTGACGGTCCACTGGTCGTGCGCCGCGGGCCCCGGCGCACCGGGCGCACCCGGAGCTCCGGGCCCCGCGGTACCCCACGGCCCGACAGACCCGCCGGAACCGGAACCCTCCGGCCCCACCGGCGGAGCCCACGGACCGGCGCCCCGCTTGTCCAGGCTCACCGCGTCCTCCGGCGGCGGAGCCCACGGGTCCCGTTCCTCCGGAAGGTCCGGTGCGTCCGCGTCCCGCGCGGCATCGTCCTCGGGCTTGGCGGACATGACGGGTCACCTCTTTCGTACGTTCCGTCATGCTACGGCCCCCGCTTTCCCGGCGCCGACCGCCGCCTACGATGATCCCGACCCACCGATCAGCCGATCAAGCCCGTTCCTGGGGAGGAAACCGTGACCGAGCAGCAGAACGCCGCGGCGACAGCCGGAGACCCGCACGCCTTCATCGCCGGACTGCCCAAGGCGGAACTGCACGTGCACCACGTCGGCTCGGCCTCCCCCCGCATCGTCTCCGAGCTGGCGGCCCGGCACCCCGACTCCGCGGTGCCGACCGACCCCGAGGCGCTGGCCGATTACTTCACGTTCACGGACTTCGCGCACTTCATCCAGGTCTACCTCTCCGTCGTGGACCTGATCCGCACCCCGGACGACGTCCGCCTCCTCACCTACGAGGTGGCCCGCGACATGGCCCGGCAGAACGTCCGCTACGCCGAGCTGACCATCACCCCGTACTCCTCCGTGCGCCGCGGCATCGACGACCGCGCCTTCATGGACGCCATCGAGGACGCCCGCAAGGCCGCCGAGGACGAGTTCGGCACCGTACTGCGCTGGTGCTTCGACATCCCCGGCGAGGCCGGGCTCGTGTCGGCCGAGGAGACGCTCCGGCTCGCCACCACCGACAAGCTGCGCCCCGAGGGCCTGGTCTCCTTCGGCCTCGGCGGGCCCGAGATCGGCGTGCCGCGCCCGCAGTTCAAGCCCTACTTCGACCAGGCGATCGCCGCGGGCCTGCACTCGGTCCCGCACGCCGGCGAGACCACGGGCCCCGAGACCGTCTGGGACGCCCTCACCCACCTCGGCGCCGAGCGCATCGGCCACGGCACCACCTCCGCGCAGGACCCGAAGCTGCTCGCCCACCTCGCCGAGCACCGCATCCCGCTGGAGGTCTGCCCGACCTCGAACATCGCGACCCGCGCCGTGCGCACCCTCGACGAGCACCCGATCAGGCAGTTCGTCGAGGCCGGGGTGGTCGTGACGGTCAACTCCGACGACCCTCCGATGTTCGGCACCGACCTCAACAACGAGTACGCGGTCGCGGCCCGCCTCCTCGGCCTCGACGAGCGCGGCATCGCCGCCCTCGCCAAGAACGCCGTCGAGGCCTCCTTCCTGGACCGGGCGGGCAAGGACCGCATCGCCGCCGAGATCGACACGTACACGGAGACCTGGCTCGCCCCGTAAGGGCGGCACCACAATGGGCCCATGCGCACCGTGACTGCAGTGGCCCACCGAGGCGATCCCTACCGCGTCCGCGAGAACACGATCCCGTCCCTGCGCTCCGCGCTCGAACAGGGCGCGGACGCGGTGGAGATCGACGTCCGACTGAGCCGTGACGGCGTGCCCGTCCTGCTCCACGACGCGACGCTCAAGCGCCTGTGGGGGTACGAACGTCCGCTCACCGCCCTCTCCACCGCCGAGCTCGACGGCCTCACCGAGGGCGGCGTACCGACCCTCGAAGCGGCCCTGAAGGCCACCGACGGGCACCGCGTCATGGTCGATCTGCCGGACGCGACGCCCGAGTCGGTGCGCACGGTCCTCGGGGCCGTCGCGGACTGCGGGGCGGCCGAGCGCGCGTACTACTGCGCGGGCGCGCGGACGACGCTCGCGGTGCGCGCCGTGGACCCCGCCGCGGAGATCGCCCTGACCTGGACGAGCCTTGCGCCGCCGCGCCGCGCCCTGCTCGACGCGGTCAAGCCGCGCTGGCTCAACTACCGCTTCCCCCTGATCGACCGCGAACTCGCCTTCCAGGTGCACCGCGAGGGGTTCCTGATCTCCGTCTGGACCCCGGACACCCGGCGCTCGATGCGCCGGCTGCTGGACGCGGGCGTCGACTCGATCACCACCAACCGCGTCGACGTCCTGGCGGAGCTGCGCGCTCCCGCCCCGCCCCCGCGCGACGGCTGAGAGACGGCGATGACACCCGAGCCCGACCACGACTGGCGGACCGGCGAGCGCCTGATCCGCATCGCCGAGAACGCCGTCGACGACGTCCTGACCTTCGTCCCGTTCCGCGGCCTGCCCCCTGGTTCAAGTGGCGCCGGCTCGTGACCACGGTCCGCGACACGCTGGACGGCTGGCGCCTGAGCGCGGTGGACATGGCGGAGGAGGCGTGGAAGAAGGCGCCCCGGCGCCGCTGACGCACCGCAGGCGGTGGGTGAACAGCCCACCTACACTCGGGACATGGTCGATCACCGCACCGTGGACGTGGCAGACATGCGGCTCGCCTGCCGGGTGTCCGGACCACCGCAGGGACCGCCGCTCGTCCTTCTGCACTCGATGGGGGAGCACGCCGGCACGTGGGACGCGGTGGCGCCCCTGCTGGCACGGCACCATCGTGTGTACGCCTTCGATCTGCGCGGACACGGGCGGAGCGACTGGCCGGGGACGTACTCGCTGGAGCTGATGAAGGACGACGTACTCGCGTCCCTGGACGCGCTGGGGCTCGGCAGGATCGATCTGATCGGGCACTCGATGGGCGGCATCGTGGCCTACCTGCTCGCGCAGGAACGGCCCGGGCAGGTGGACCGGCTCGTCCTGGAGGAGGCTCCCCTCCCCCTCCCCCGCGAGCCCTTCCCCGCGACCCGGCCGGAAGGCGAGCTGGACTTCGACTGGGATCTGGTGGGCGCCGTCAGGAGCCAGATCGACACGCCCGATCCGCGGTGGCTCGACGGGCTGGGGCTGATCACGGCCAGGACCCTCGTCGTGGCGGGCGGCCCGGACAGCCATGTGCCCCAGGAAGGACTGGCCGAGCTCGCCCGGCGCATTCCTGACGGGCGTCTGGTCGCCTTCCCGGTGGGGCACCTGGTCCACGAGGCCGTGCCGGAGGCGTTCGTCCGGGCCGTGGAGGAGTTCCTGGCGGAGAGCTCCGGGGGGCCTTCAACGGCCGCCCGCTGAGAGGATCTTCAGTCGGCCGAACGCCAACAGCCCCTGGTCACCGCCTTCGTAGCCGTATCCGCTGGCCGCGCGGCCGCCCAGGGGGGCGTCCGGTGCCGCACCCGCCGCGCAGTTGAGGGAGACGCTGCCCGCGTCGAGAGCGCGGACGAGGCGCTCCGTGCGCCGCGGATCACCGAAGACGTAGGCGGACAGGGCGTACTCGGTGCTGTTCGCCAGGGCGACGGCGGTGTCCTCGTCGTCGTACGCGAGCACGGGGGCGATCGGCCCGAACGGTTCCTCGGCCAGGACACGGGCGTCCCACGGCACGTCCGTGAGGACGGTGGCCGGATAGTAGTGACCGGACCCCTCAGGGACCGTCCCGCCGAGCCGCACCCGGGCTCCCCCGCGCACAGCGTCGAGCACGAGGGCGTGGATCCGCTCGCGCTGACGGGCGTTGTTGAGAGGGCCCATCGTGCCCGGCGCGCCCGAGGGAGACCGCTGGTCGTCGCGGAGAGGGGCGTGCTCGACGAGCTTCTCGACGAACGCGTCATGGACCCTGCGGTCCACGAGGAACCGGCTCGGTGCGCCGCAGCTCTGTCCGGTCGAACCGAACTTCGCCGGGGCCAGGGCCGCCACGGCGGCATCCAGGTCGGCGTCCGCGGTGACCACGGCCGGGGCGTGGCCGCCGAGTTCCAGGACGCACGGGGTGAGCGTGGCCGCGGCGGAGGCGGCGACCAGCCTGCCGACCCGGGTGGATCCGGTGAAGGTGACCGTGGCGAACTCCGGGCGCCGCACGAGGGCGTCCGACACCGAAGGGCTCGCGTGGACGAACCGGACGGTGCCCGGGGGCAGCCCGGCGGCGGTGGCGGCCCGGTCGAACGCGGCGGCCACGGCGGGGGTCTCGTCGGGCGCCTTGACGACGACGGGGCACCCCATGGCCAGGGCCGGGCCGACCTTCCGGGCGAGGACGACCGCGGGGAAGTTCCACGGGACGATCGCGAGGACCGGGCCGCCGGGCTCGACGGTCACGGTGCGCCGCGCTCCCCCGCGCTCGGCCAGCGGGGACGCGGCGGTCACCTCCTGCGCCGCCGTGGCGCTCCAGCGCAGCATCTCGACGGCGCGGGCCAGCTCGGCGGCGGCCTCGTCCCGCGTCTTCCCGTGCTCCCTGCTGAACACGGGAGCCAGGTCGTCGATGTCCTTCTCCAGGTGGCGGGCCATGTCCAGGACGAGGGCGCACCGCTCGGCCAGCGGGGTCATCGCCCACCCGGGGAACGCCTCGGCGGCGGCGCGTGCCACGTCGTCGACACCGGTGAGCGGCATCAGGGGCACCTCGCCGAGGTGCTCTCCGGTTCTGGGGTCGGTCAGCGCAACCGGGCCCGCCGTCTCGGGCCGAACAGCTTCCATGGGTCATCCACTCTCTCGGTGCGGCAACTGCCGTGCGGGGAAGGTCAGATGGCAGCGCGGAAGAAGTACGTCGTACGGTGGGCGATCTTTCCGTCCCGCACCAGATACGTGTCCGCGAACCCCTCGTCCAGGGGCCGCCCGGAGCGGTCCTCACCGGTGAAGCGCCCCCAGCAGGCGGCCGACCCGAGGTCGGACACCACCCGCTCGACGTGGTGCCGGCCGGTGGAGACGATCCGTACGCGGCGGTAGAAGTGGTCGATGTCGGTGAGACCGCTGAGCGGTGCGTAGCCCGGGCGGGCGTAGACGCAGTCCGGGGCGAAGACCGAGGGCAGGTCGTCCCACCTCCGGTCGTCGATGACGGCGAACAGCTCCGTGACCAGTTGTTCCGCCGTGCGCGGCAGAGGAGTCGTGGTGCTCACAGTGCGTCTGCTCCGATCGGTTTCGTTCCGGGGAGGCCGCTGTCGCGCAGCACCGCGGCGCTGATCCGGCGGACCCCGAAGGAGAAGCGGAAGTCGTAGGACAGGACGGACAGCGCGCGGTCCAGGGTCTGCGTCATCACCTCGTGGGTGGGGGCCGTCCCCCAGACGACGTCCATCTCGTGGGTGAGGACACCGCCCGGGAGCCGTTCGCCGATGCGGGTAAAGGTGCGGTAGCCGTCGATGCCCGGCAGGTTCCTCAACTCGTCGGCCCCGTGCACGGCTTCGAGGACGCACGACTGGGTGGGGGCCAGGCCGTGGTGCTGGAAGTGGACGCGGTCGGGCCGCAGCGCCGGGGGCTCGACGGGTTCGCCCAGGGCGACGAGCGCGGCCAGGCGCACCAGGTCCGTGCCGCAGGCGGTGCGCGCGAGGCCGTTGACGTGTCCGCCGAGCCTGCCGTTCACCTCGATGATCCGCGGGCCCGAGGCGGTGAGCTTGAGTTCCGTGTGGGTGAGGCCGTAGGTCACGCCGAGGGCCTTCAGCGCGCCGGAGACCAGGTCGAGGATCGCCCGCTGTTCGTGGTCCGGGAGATGGGTGGGCCAGAAGCGGCCGGACTCACGGAAGGGCGTCAGGAGCGGCAGCTTGCCGGAGAGCGCCAGATGCGTCACGCCGTCGGGGGTGCACAGGCTCTCCACCGACGCGTAGTCCCCGTAGGGCAGGCTCGGCCTGCCCTGGAGCATCTCCTCGACGATGAGTGGCGGCCCGCCCCCGCCGTCCTCGCCGTCCAGGGCGGCGAAGATCTGCGGGAGCAGCGCCCTGGCCTCGGCGTCGTCGGTCACCGCGTGGGTGTTGCGGCTCGCCGCGCCGCGCACCGGCTTGATGACGGCGGGCAGGCCGACGGCCTCGCGGACCCGCGGCCACTGCTCGGGGGCCGACAGCGGCCGGGTGCGGACGTCGTCGACCCCGGCCTCGCGCAGCAGGCTCCGCTGGCGGACCTTGTCGGTCAGGACGCGGGCGGTCTCCACGTCGTGGAAGGGAAGCCCGGCCTCGGCCGCGAGCGCGGCCGTGGTCCGCAGCATGGGTTCGCTGTACGTCAGCAGGGCGGCCGGTGCGACACGGCGTACGAGGGCGATGTCGGCGGCCGCGTCGCCGGTCAACGGCACCACGTCGCCGAGGCTTTCGAGGACGCCGCGCAACTGGGCGACGTGGGCGGTGTCGGGGACGAGGAAGACGGGACGCCCGAGGCCGCGCAGACCGACACCGATCTCGCCCGGGGACGCGGCGCCCTTGTCGTAGACGACGGCGATGGTGCGCTCGGCCGCCCGGGTCCCCGTCACGGGGTGCCGCCGGCGGTGACGACCGGTCCGGCGGCCGGGGCCGGACGGCCCTGCGGGTCGGCGGCCGCGGCGTGCAGGGCGGCCTCGAAGAGGTGCGCGTAGCGGCTCGCGTCGGCGGGGTCCACGAGGGCGGGGTCGAAGGCGACGACGACGCGGCTGCCGCCGGCCTCGGAGCTGTCGACCTCGAAGTCGACACGGAACGGGAAGCTGGGCTTGCCCCGCACCCACCAGGACCGCACCTTCAGGGACGAGAGTTCCTCGGCGTCCCGGTAGATGTGGAAGTGCGTGAAGTTGAAGGTGGTGTCGAAGGCGGGCCGGCCGAGCCGGGTCTCGATCTCGGCGAGGGGAAAGGCCCGGTAGGGCATGGCGTTGCGCTCCGCGGCCAGCGCGGTCCTGGCGAGGTCGGCCCAGCTTCCCGCGAGTGAACGAAAGCGCAGCGGGACGGTGTTGAGGTACAGGCCGACCACCAGGTCCGCGCCGGGCTGATCGGGGCGGGCGTTGAGGACGACGCCGGTCGTCACGTCCCGCTCGCGCCCCTTCCAGTCGGCGAGGGCGCGCGCGTGCGTGCCGAGGGCCAGGGCCTTGAGCGGTACGCCGAGGTCGCGAGCCGCCTCGCGCAGCCGCTCCATGAGGTCGGCCGGGAGCTCGAAGCCGACCTCGGCGACCGCGTCGGCCGCGCCGCTGAACTGCCCCCGCTCCAGGAGGAGCGCGGGCACGTCGGCCTGCTCCCGCCAGTGGGCCGCCGCCGCTTCGGAGGTACGGATCTCCTGTTCCGCGCGGACGAAGTCGCGGTGCACCGCGCCGGGTTGGGGCGCGAGGACCGCGTCGGTGCCGCCGAGCTTCGCGTCGTACAGCGTGAGGAGGTCGACGATGAGCCGGCCGTAGCTCCAGCCGTCGACGACGGTGTGGTGGAAGGCGAGCGTGACGTGGAAGGAGCCGTCCGCCGCCACCACATGGCAGCGGAACAGCGGGGCACTCCCCCAGTCGATGGGCAGGCCCGGCCTCCGCTCGCGCCAGCGCGCGGTTCGCTCGCGGGCGAGAGCGGGGTCGGGGACCCTCTCGGCGGTGACCGGGACGTCGGCGCTCTCCCAGAAGAGCTGGACCGGGGCGCTGAGGCTGCCGAGGTCGAAGGACGAGCGCAGGGCCGGGTGGCGCTCGACCAGTTCGGCCAGGGCCTGGCGGAAGAGCTCCTCGTCGAAGGGCGCGACCGTCTCCCAGCCGATGAGCGAGTGGTAGAGCTCGGGGTCGCCGCTCGCCTCGCACAGGTAGACCATGCCGACCTGGAGGGCCGTGGCCGGGGTGGCGTCCACGACGCCCTGCGGGAGGAGGCCTCTGTCGCTCGGCTCCAGCAGGCCGAAGGGCGCGGCGGCGGCCGGCGCCGCGGCGGTCGGCCCCGCTGCGTCGGGAGCCTGCTCGCCGGACGCGGCGAGATGGGCGGCGAGTTCACGCACCGTGGGGAAGTACAGGAGGTCCCGCAGCGACATGGGGACGCCCTGCTCCTGGGCGTCGCTGACCACCTTGAGGGCGATCAGGGAGTCGCCGCCCCGCGCGTAGAAGTCGTCGTCCGGGGACAGGTCCGGTGCGTGCAGATGAGCGCCGAAGACGGGCAGCAGGGTGTCGGTGAGCCGGGACTCCGGAGACGGGAGGTCCGTGGAGGTGTGCTGCTGCATGGGTTCCTCTCCTTCATACGGCTTCATACGGCCGACCGGGACGTACCGGAGCGCACCGTGGTGCGGACGGGGAGCGCGGTGAGTCCCGCGACGAAGTTCGACGCGAGATGGCGGGGTTCACCGGCCAGTTCCCAGGTGTCGACGAGCGAGAGGGCCTCCTCGAGGAAGAGGCGCAGGGTGAGCCTGGCCACGGCCGCCCCGAGGCAGTAGTGCGGTCCGAAGCCGAACGCGATGTGCCGGTTGCCGGTGCGGGCCGGATCGAACCGGTAGGGGTCGGGGAACACGGACTCGTCGCGGTTGGCCGAACCGACCCACACCGCGACGGCGTCGCCCTTGGGCACCGTGCCCCCGTCGAGTTCGACGTCGTGCTCCGCGTGGCGCAGGAAGCTGCTGGCCGCGGAGGTCCAGCGCAGTCCCTCCTCGACGAGCGAGGGGATCAGGGACGGGTCCTGCCGCACGGCCCGGAACGCGTCGGGGTGTTCGAGGAGGGCGAGGACCGTGCCTGCCGCCGTGTGGGGGGTGGTGGCGTTGGCGCCGAGCAGCACGCTGTAGCAGTTGACGACGACCTCCTCCACGGTGAGCGGCCCTTCGCCCGCGTGCATGGTCATCAGGAGCCGGAACGCGTCGTCACCCGGGGTGCCCGCCCGGAGCCTGTGCTGCTCTTTGAGGTAGGCGAACAGCTCGTGATGGGCGACCGCCAGGGTGGTGAACCCGTTGTTGACACGGAACTCGGGGTCCTCGGGCGCCGCCGCCATGCCCGTCCAGCGCACGATCCGCGGCCAGTCCTCCTCCGGCAGGTCGAGCAGCAGTCCCGCGACGGCCATCGGCAGCATCGCGGCCTGCCGCGCGAGGTCCCATTCCGCGCCGTCCCCGGCGGGCGCGAGGACCGTGCGCACCGCCTGTCGTATGCGCGCTTCGGTGCTCGCGAGCGCCTTGCCGGTGAACAACCGGTTCAAGGGGCGGCGCAGTTCGGTGTGGCGGGGCGGGTCGGTGGCGACCAGCATGCGGCCCGACGCGGCGTCGTGGCGGCCGAGCTGGCCCAGGAGACTGCCGCGTTCGGAGGTGAAGGCGTCGTGGTCGCCCAGGACACGGCAGGCGTCGTCGTAGCGGGTCACCGACCAGAAGGCCCTGCCGTCGGGGAGCTCCTGGCGGTGCAGCGGGGCCCTGCGGCGCAGGGCCGCCCAGACCGTGTGGGGGTCGCCGTCGGAGTGGAAGCGGGGGTCGAACAGGTCGATCCGGTCCAGGTCGACGCGGTCGGGAGCGGTGGGTGCCGTGATCCTCACAGGTGCAGCCCGGCCTTCTCCAGGGACCGGGCCAGGCCGGCCGGGCTGGGGTCCAGATAGAAGTCCAGCGGGGAGATGTCGATCCCGTACTCCTTCTTGAGCGCGGTGATCAGCGTCACCGCGAGCAGGGAGTGGCCGCCGAGCTCGAAGAAGTCGTCGTCGGCGCCGATTCCCAGGAGCTCCATGCGGTCGGTCCACAGGTGGACCATGGCTTCCTCCAGCGGGGTGCCGGGTTCGCGGTGGGGCGCGTTGAGTTCGGGGCGCTCGCGGGAATCGGCCGCCGCCAGGGCGGCGCGGTCGACCTTGCCGTTCCCGGTGAGCGGCAGGGCGTCCGTGATCCGGATGAGCGCGGGCACGGCGTAGCCGGGCAGCTTCGCCGCCAGTTCGGCGCGCAGGGCGAGCGGCGACGGATCGGCTCCCGGCACGGCGACGACGTGCGCCACCAGGCGGCGTTCGCCGGAGCGCGTGCGGTGGGCGGTGACCACGGCCTGGGCCACGTCGCCGAGGCCGGTCAGGGCCGCGGCGACCTCCCCGGGCTCGACGCGGAAGCCCCGGATCTTGACCTGGTCGTCGCCGCGCCCCACGAACTCCAGGGCACCGCCGGGCAGGTGGCGCACCCGGTCGCCGGTGCGGTACATGCGCGTGCCGGGCGGGCCCGAGGGGGCGGCGACGAAGCGTTCGGCCGTCTGGGCCGGGTCGCCGAGGTAGCCGTGCGCCAGGCCTTCGCCCGCCGCGTACAGCTCGCCCTCCGCTCCTTCGGGGACGGGCCGCAGCGACGCGTCGAGTACGTACGCACGCGTGCCCCGGATGGCGGTGCCGATCGGCACCGGGGCTCCGTCGAGCGGGGCGGTGAAGCGGTGGCAGCAGGTGAAGGTGGTGTTCTCGGTGGGGCCGTAGCCGTTGATGACGGCGGCGCCCGGCAGGGCGCGCAGGGCCCGGTCGACATGCGGCCCGGACAGGGCGTCCCCGCCGGCCAGGAGGCAGCGCAGCGCGGGGAGTTCGGGGATGCCCCGGTCGGCGAGGCGGTGGAAGAGCCCGGCGGTGAGCCACATGACGGTGACCCGCTCGGCCCGCAGGAAGGCGGTCAGCTCGTCCAGGGAGAGATCGCCGTCCGGGGGCACGGCGAGCCGGCCGCCGTTCAGGAGCGGCCCCCACACCTCCAGCGTGGAGGCGTCGAACGCGAGGGGCGCGAAATGGAGGAAGACGTCGTCCGGCCGGATGCGGACGAAGTCCTCGTCGACGACGAGTCGCACGACCGCGCGGTGCGGCACGCACACGCCCTTGGGCCGGCCCGTGGAGCCCGACGTGTAGGCGACGTAGGCGAGGTCGTCGGGGGTGAGCGGGACGCCGGGCGCGGTGGCCGGGCGGTCCGCGAGCGCCGCGCGCCCGGCGTCGAGGTCGATGACCCTGCAGGAGGCGGGCACGCCGGGGACCACGCGCCCCTGCCGGGTCAGGACGACGTCGGCGCCGGCGTCGTCGAGCACTTCGCTCCTGCGCCCGGCCGGCTGGTGCGGGTCCAGGGCGAGGTGGCCGGCGCCGGCCTTGAGGATCGCGAGCGCCATGACGACGGTGTCGGCGGAGCGGTCGGCGTCGAGGCCGACCGTGTCCCCCACGCCGACGCCGACGGCACGCAGGTGATGGGCCAACTGGTTGGCGCGCGCGTCCAGTTGGGCGTACGTCAGCGCGGCGTCCGGCGCGTTCACGGCGACCCGGTCGGGGTGGACGCGGGCGACGCTCTCGAACGCGGAGACGATCGTGTCCGCCATCAAGGGCCTCCTAGGGGAGTCGGCGCGGCGATGTCCCCGAGCAGGGACAGCAGCGCGGGCGGCGCGGAGAGGAACGCGTAGTGCCCGCCCTCCAGTTCGGCGAACCGCACGTCGTCGGCATAGTGCCGCCAGCCCTCCATCTGGGCGGGGGTGATCTCACGGTCGTCGGACCACTGGACCACGGTGACCGGTGACGGCAGCCGCACCGGTTCCTGGCGGGTGTAGACGCGGTTGGCGGCGAGGTCCTGGTGCAGTACCTGGAGGGTCAGCTCGATGAGCAGGGGGTGGGGTTCGCTGCCCCGGGCGACGGTGATCTCGGCGAGTTCGGCGCCCAGCGCGGTGTCGTCCATGTCCAGGAACCGGTCGTTGGGGCAGTGGTGCGGTGCGACCTGCGCGGACACCACGAGCCGCGCGGGAGTGGGCAGTCCCAGGTCCGCGAGGCGCCGTGCCGTCTCGAAGGCCGGCAGGGACCCCGCGCAGTGCCCGAAGAAGGCGAACGGGCGGTCCAGGTAGGGCAGCAGGGCCTCCACCACGTCGGCCGCCAGTTGCTCGTACGTACCGAAGTGGGCGTCGCGGATGCGGTTCTCGCGGGCGGGCAGCTGGATCGGGCACACCTCGACCCCGTCGAACGTCTGCGGCCACTGGTTGAACATCGAGGCGCCGACGCCTGAGTAGGGGAAGCAGAAGACGCGGGCGACGGCGTCCTCGGACGGCTTGCGGAGCAGCCAGCGCGGGAAGAGGGGCGGCGTACTCATGTCCACGAGACCACGGTCGCGTCGTCGGCGAAGCCGAAGATCCCGGCGAGGGTGGTGCGCCGCAGCTCCGGGTCGGTGTTGGGCTCCACGGCGTGCACATGGGCGCCGTTGAAGACGTACACGTCACCGGCGTCGACCTCGACCCACTTCATCTCGATGCCGTCGAGGGACTCCAACGGGTAGGGGGAGCCGGTGTGGTGGAGTCCCAGGCGGTGCTTGCTCTCGTCGTCGGGCTGGATGTTCCAGTAGGCGAGGCGGCCGCCGCTGCCGTTCTCCAGGCACATGTTCAGGGCCACCACGTCGTGGTGGACGACCCGTTGGATCTCGAAGTCCGCCTGCCGCGGCTCGGTGCACTGCGACCGGTCGTCGTGCGGGGCCAGGGCGTACTCCCCCTGCCCGTGCCAGGAGCGCAGCAGGCCCCGGCAGGCGGGGGCGCCGTCGTGGCGGGCCAGGCGCACGTCGGCGCCGTCGGGGGCGAGGGCCTCGGCCAGTCCTCCGTAGAAGCGCCGGAGCGGGTTGTCGGGGACGTCGACGACCGCGGCGAGGGCCTCGGCCATCTCGGCGGACTCCCGCAGATAGGCCTCCGTCGTCTTGTGGTAGTGGTACGCGCCCAGGAAGTAGCCGGGCGCCTCGGCGCCGCGGGTCCGGCGATGCGGGCTGTCCCAGAACCGTTCGGCGATGGTCCGGCAGGTCTCCGGGGCGAGCATGCCGCGGAACATGGCGCCCGCGACCCTGCCGCGGAGCACGTCCACGACGGCCTGCGGGTCGAACGCCGTGTACTCGCGGATGGTGAAGTAGTCCGGGGAGCCGCTCCAACCGGTGACGGGCTTGGCGGGCTCGGCGACGGCCGGGGTCTCGTTGGCTGATGTCACGTCCTGCTCCTGCGAGGGGTGTGCGTCGATGAGGGTGTCGGAGGCGCCGCGTCCGGCGTGGCGGGAGCGCGGCGCGGTGAAGTCCCGCGGCTCAGGCACTGGCCACGTCCTGTTTCGCCTCGCCCGCCTGCGGGTCGGGGGCCTGGACCCGGCGGATGGAGGGGAGCAGCACGACGATCGGCCCGGCGAGCATGATCAGCACTCCGGCGCCGGTCAGCGCGGCGCCCGTGCCCACGGCGTCCGCGACCGGTCCGGCGACCGCGAGGCCGAGCGGGACGAAGGCGAAGGAGCCGAGCGACTCGTACGACATCACCCGCGCCAGCGCCTCGGGCGGCACGTGCTTCTGCAGGGCGGTGTCGATGGTGACTTCGTAGACGTCGATGCAGATGGCGGCCAGGAACGCGGCCACGGCGATCGCGTAGACGGGGGCGTGGCCCGCCAGCAGGAACAGCGGCAGCGGGAAGCCGACGGTGAGCAGGGCGGCGGTCCGGATCGGGTTGCGGGGCCGCACCTTCATGGCCGCCACCGTGCCGAGGACGAAGCCGATGGCCTGTGCGGTGAGCACCGCGCTCCAGGCCGTCGCGCCGCCGAGCGAGGCCTCCGCCACGACCGGGCCCAGTACGTAGAAGGCGCCGGCCAGCAGGACGTTCACGAACGCGAGCTGGGCGACGATCACCCAGACCCACTGGCGCGAGGTGAACTCCTGCCAGCCCTCCTTGAGTTGGACCAGAAGGCTCGGCCCCGCCGCGGGCGGTGCGGGGAGACGGACCCGGATGGTCAGCAGGAGGAGCGCGGAGACCAGGAAGGTGGCGGCGTCCACGGCGATGGTCGGTCCCACGCCGATGAGCGCCACCAGGACGCCCGCGAGGGCGGCGCCGATGATGCTGCCGCCGCGCATCGACAGCTTGAGCAGGGCGTTGGCGGACTGGAGCGCGTCGCCGGACACGAGCTGCGGCATCAGGGACCGCGAGGCGGGCTCGAAGAGCGCGGCCGCGGCGCCGCTGAGTGCGGCGAGTCCGGCCAGGCCGAGCGCGGAGGCGTTCGACGTGATCACCAGGGCGGCGACGATCGCCTGCACCGCGCCGGCGGCCAGGTCCGCGCCGACCATGACCCGCTGCTTCGGCAGCCGGTCCGCGATGAGCCCGCCGAGGAGGACGAACGTGACCTGGGCCAGGAGCCTGCCGGTGAGGACGAGGCCCAGGGACGAGGCGGAGGCACCCGGCGTCTCCAGGACGGCGAAGGCGATGGCGACGGGCGCGATGGCGTTGCCGAGCAGGGACACGAGCCGCGCCAGGAACAGGGCGCAGACGGCACGGTCCTTGAGGATGGCGAAGTCCTTCATGAGCGGCCCGCCTCGGCAGCGGCGGTGGCCTCGGCTTCGGCGGTGGCCTCGGCCTGGGCAGTGGCCTCGACGAGGCTCCTGGGCCGCATGTCGGTCCACTGGGCCTCGACGTGGTCCAGGCACGCCTGCCGGGTGTCCTCCGGGTGTGCCACGGTCCAGCCGGCCGGGACCTCGGCGAAGACCGGCCAGAGCGAGTACTGGCCCTCGGCGTTGACCAGGACCTGGAATCGGCCGTCGGCGTCTTCGAACGGATTCGTCACTGTGCGGTCCCCTTCGGGCGGGTGCTGTCGGCGGCGCGGTCCAGGGCTTCGGCGAGGAATCCGCCGATCTCCGCCAGGGGTTCGGGCCGGTTCATGGTGGTGTGGGTGGAGTCGATGGGGTGGCAGACGACGGTGCCGCGCACGTGCTTGTGCCAGATCTCGGCGGTCGGTGCGCCTTCCGTACGCCCTTGGGTGGCGAGGAAGAACAGGACGTCGCCGTCGAACGTGCCCGGCTCGTGCGCCGCGACGATGCGCCGGTTGTGCGCCATGACCGTCAGCAGCGCCACGAGTTGGGACTCGTCGAGGCTGGCCAGGGCTCCGGTGTCCTGTTTGAGGATCTCCACGGCCTTGGCGATCTCCGGTGACCCTTCCTGCGGCACCACCTGCGGCCTGGACGGGTCGAGCAGGGAGACGATCATGCTGCGGTCGTCGATGCGGTAGTGGTTCGGCACCCCGGGATAGCAGTCGAGCATCGTGAGCAGGCCGACTTCCGCGCCCTGCCGCTGCAGCTGCACGGCGATCTCGAAGGCGACGATGCCGCCGAACGACCAGCCGAGCAGGCGGTAGGGCCCTTCGGGCTGGACGGCCCGGATCTCCTCGACGTAGTGGGCCGCCATCTCCTCGACGCTGCCCGGCATGTCGTCGGGGGTCAGCAGCCCCCTGGCCTGGATCCCGTAGACCGGGACATCGGGCCGGACGTACTTGAGGAACCCGGCGTAACTCCAGCTGAGCCCCCCGCCGGGGTGGACGCAGAACAGCGGGGGCCCGTCGCCCTGCGCGCGCAGCGGCAGCATCAGCTGCAGGGCGTCGGCGGTGCTGTCGGTGCCGAGCCGCTGGACGAGGCCCGCGACGGTCGGTGCCTCGAAGATGCTGCGCATGGCCAGTTCGAGGCCGAGGACGGCGCGCACCTTGCTGATCAGCCGGGCCGCGAGCAGCGAGTGGCCGCCGAGCTCGAAGAAGTCGTCGTCGATGCCGACCGGTGAGACGCCGAGCACCTCGGCGAACAGGCCGCAGAGGATCTCCTCCTTCGGAGAGCGCGGCGCCCTGAACCCGCCCTGCGGGGTGATGTCCGGCGCGGGCAGCAGATCCCGGTTGAGCTTGCCGTTGCCGCGCAGCGGCAGGGCGTCCAGCCAGACGAACGCGGCCGGGACCATGTGGTCGGGCAGCTGTCCGGCCAAGTGGTCGCGCAGCTGGGCCGGTTCGGCGCGGTCGGCGGGGTCGACGGCGTCGGCGGGCACGAGGTACGCCGCGAGGCGCCTGTCGCCGGGCCGGTCCTCCCGGACGATCACGGCCGCGCGCGCCACCTGCGGATGGGCGGACAGGACGGTCTCGATCTCACCGAGCTCGATCCTGAAGCCCCGGACCTTGACCTGGTCGTCGGCCCGCCCGACGAAGTCCAGGCGACCGTCGGCCCGCCACCGCGCCACGTCGCCGCTGCGGTACATCCGCTCGCCCGGGGCGCCGAAGGGGTTCGCGACGAAGCGGGCCACGGTGAGGCCGGGCTGCCCGTGGTAGCCGCGCCCGGTGCCGACGCCCGCGAGGTAGACCTCGCCCGGCACCCCGACCGGGGCGGGCCGCAGCGCCGCGTCGAGGACGTACACCCGGGTGTTGGCCAGCGGGCGTCCGACCGGGATCCGTCCGGAGAGGTCCTCGGCGCGCACCGGGTGGACGCAGGCCATCATCGTGGTCTCCGTGGGGCCGTACTGGTTGACCACCTCGCAGCCCCACGTGTCCCTCAACTCCCGTGCCTCCGCCGGGCGCAGCGCTTCTCCGCCGGTGGCGACGAGCCGCAGCGAGGCGAAGTCGGCGGGGTCCGCGCCGCCGTAGACGATGAGCGACTCGAGGAGCGAGGGCACCACGCACAGGACGACGGTGGGCCGGCTCTCCCGGATGGTGCGGACCACCACCTCCGGGTCGCGGGCGCCTTCCGGGGGCAGCAGCGCGACGGAGGCACCCGTGGCGAGCGGACCGAAGATCTCCCGCACCGGCGGCTCGAACCCGATGGACGTGATCTGCAGGCTCACGTCCTGCGCGGTGAGCGCGAAACGGTCGACGACGTCCCGAAGGCGGTTGACCACCCCGCCGTGTTCGATCATCACGCTCTTGGGACGGCCCGTGGAACCCGAGGTGTAGATGACGTAGGCGAGGTTGTGCGCCCGGGCCGTGCGGGGCAGGCGCGTCGCGGCGGCCGCCAGGCGGGCGTCGTCGTCGACGCGCACGACCCGCGCCGCGGCCGGGAGAGTGAGGCCGTCCGCCAGGTCGCTCTCGGTGAGCAGGACGGACGCGCCGCTGTCGCCGAACATGTACGACAGCCGCTCCGCGGGATAGTCCGGGTCCAGCGGCACGTACGCCGCGCCCGCCTTCCACACGCCGAGGACGGCCGCGACCAGCTCGGGCCCGCGCCGCAGGCACAGGCCGATCCGGTGCTCGGGGCCCGCGCCCATGTCGTGCAGCAGCCGGGCGTACCGGTCGGCCCGCTCGTCGAGCCGGCGGTACGTCCACCGGGTCGTCCCTTGTACGAGGGCCACGGCGTCCGGCGTGCGGTCCGCCTGGTCCTCCACGAGCGCGCTGACCGTGGGGGCTTCGGGCAGCGCGGCGGCGGTGTCGTTCCAGCCGGTGATCAGCTGGGCGCGCTCGGCCTCGTCGAGTATCTCGATGCCGCTCAGCGGCAGGTCGGGGCGGTCGGCGACGGCGCGGAGCAGCCGGACCAGGCGGGCCCCGATGCGCTCGGCGGTGGCGCGCTCGAAGAGGTCGCCGTTGAACTCCACCACGCCCACGACGCCCGCGGGGGCACCCTCGGCCGTCCTGCGCTCGTCGAACTTGAACGACAGGTCGAACTTGGCGGTGCCG
Organism: Streptomyces sp. NPDC025651; assembly: GCF_055558735.1. NCBI lineage: Bacteria > Bacillati > Actinomycetota > Actinomycetes > Kitasatosporales > Streptomycetaceae > Streptomyces > Streptomyces sp. NPDC025651. Next base: position 153,839 of record NZ_JBVHLZ010000013.1, on the reverse strand, counting down.
TTGTCCACCGGGCGCGCGTCCACACCGAGCGGGCCGAGAGAGGCGCCCGCGGGGATGCTGCTCTGGGAGGCGAGCATGACCTGGAACAGCGGGTGACGTGCCGCGGAGCGCACGGGGTTGAGGATTTCGACCAGCCGCTCGAAGGGCAGGTCCTGGTGGTCGTACGCGGCCAGGTTCCCGGTCCGCACCCGGCGCAGCAGTTCGGCGAAGGTCGGGTCGCCCGCGGTGTCGGTGCGGGTGACCAGGGTGTTCACGAAGAACCCGACGAGGGGGTGCACGGCGTCGTCGGTGCGTCCCGCGATGGCGTTGCCGATGGGGATGTCGGTCCCGGCGCCGAGCCGGGTGAGCAGCCCCGCCACCGCGGCCTGGAGCACCATGTTCACGGTGGCGCCGCTCCGCCGGGCCAGGTCGGCCAGTCGGCCGTGCAGGTCCACGTCGAGGTCGACGGGGACCATGCCGCCGCGGAAGCTCGCCGCGGCGGGGCGGGGACGGTCGACGGGCAGGTCGAGTTCGAGGGGCGCGTCGCGCAGGTACGCGGTCCAGAAGTCGAGTTGGCGCCGGGCCGTGCTGTCGGGGTCGTCGCTCTCCCCGAGCAGTTCGCGCTGCCACAGGGCGAAGTCGGCGTACTGCACGGGGAGGGGCTCGTAGGCGGGCGCGCGCCCTTCGAGCCGCGCCGCGTAGGCCTCCCCCAGGTCGCGCATCAGCGGTTCGAGGGACCAGCCGTCGCCGGCGATGTGGTGCAGCACCAGGACGAGGACGCTGTGTTCCTCGTCCCGGACGAACAGGGCGGCGCGCAGCGGGAGGTCCCTCGCCAGGTCGAACGGCGCGCGGGCGACCCGCCGGATGTGCTCGTCGAGCTCCTCCGGGCCCGGATGCGCCAACTCCAGCCGTGGCGGCCGCTCGTGGGGCGCGAGGACGCGCTGGTACGGGGTGCCTTCCCGGTCGGGGTAGAGCGTGCGCAGCACCTCGTGGCGCTCCGTCACGTCGCACAGCGCGCGCCGCAGGGCCTCGACGTCCACGCGTCCTGTCAGGTGCAGGGCGTACGGGATGTGGTACGCGGGGTTCATGCCGTGCACGTGACTGAGCAGCCACAGCCGCTGCTGGGCGAACGACAGCGGCGTCTCGGTCCCCCGGTCGCGGGGCGTCAGGGGCAGCCGTTGCCGGACCGGACCGCGCTCCGCGAGCGCGGCGACGGTCCTCGCCTCGAAGAGGTCCGCGATCCCGACCTCGATGCCGACCACCGCGCGGATGCGGTTCACCAGCCGGATCGCCATCAGCGAATGGCCGCCGAGGCGGAAGAAGTCGTCGTCGATGCCCACCGCGGTGCGGCCGAGCACTTCGGCGAAGAGCCCGCACAGCAGTTCCTCGCGCAGCGACCGCGGGCCACGTCCTGACCCGCCCCGCGTCGCGGCCGGACCGGGAGCGGGCAGCGCGGCACGGTCCAGCTTCCCGTTCGCGGTCATCGGGATCTCGTCCACGGTCACGAACGCGGCCGGCACCATGTAGTCGGGCAGCAGCCGGGCCGTGTGCTCGCGGAGTTCCCGCTCGCCCGGGTCGGCCCCGTCCGCGGGGACCGCGTAACCGACGAGCAGGGGGGCGCCCTCCGGGTCGGTGCGGACGGCCGCGACCGCGTGCCGCACCGCGGGGTGGGAGCCCAACACGGCCTCGATCTCGCCGAGTTCGATCCGGAATCCACGGATCTTGACCTGGTCGTCGGAGCGGCCCAGGTACTCCAGGTCGCCGTCGGCGCGCCGCCGCGCCAGGTCGCCGGAGCGGTATCCGCGCACGGTCCGCCCGTCGGGGCCGGGAAGTTCGACGAAGCGCTCGGCGGTCAGCTCCGGCCGCCCGAGGTAGCCGAGCGCCACCCCGGGTCCCGTCACGACCATCTCGCCCTGCTCGCCCGTGGGTACGGGCGCCAGGTCCTCGTCGACGATCAGGACGTCCAGATCGGGCAGGGGCCTGCCGATCAGGCTCCGCTCCTCGCTCAGGTCGGCGCTCGTCACCCGGCGGTACGTGGCGTGGACGGTGATCTCGGTGATCCCGTACATGTTGATCAGCCGCGGTGAACTGTCACCGTATTTGGCCACCCATGGCGCGAGATCCCCGAAATTCAGCGCCTCTCCCCCGAAGACGACATTCTTCGTCGGAAGTTTCTCGTCGTATCGCACGTCCTCGGCGACGAGTTGCCGGAAAGCCGTGGGCGTCTGGCTCAGTACGGTGACGCGTTCGTCGCTCAGCAGCCGCCGGAATGCCGCGGGGTCCTTCGCGATCTTCGAGGGAACGACCACGACGGAGCCGCCGGTCAGGAGCGGACCCCACATCTCCCATACGGAGAAGTCGAAGGCGAAGGAGTGGAACATGCTCCACACGTCGTCGCAGCCGAATTCGAAGAAGGACGCGGTGGCGGTGAACAAACGCAGAACGTTGCGGTGCGAAACCGCCACGCCCTTGGGTCGCCCGGTGGTACCCGAGGTGAAGATGACGTACGCACAGTCCGAGGAGTCGGACGGCGCGAGGGAAACGGGGAGCGCATTCTCCGTGCCGTCCCGGGATTCATCGGTGCACAGCACGGGGACGCCGTCCGGAACGCCGTCGCGCAGGCCGGTCGAGGTGATGACGACACCCGGCCGGGCGTCATCGAGGATCATCCGGACGCGGGCCCGGGGAGCCCCGGGGTCGAGCGGCACGTACGGGCGTCCGGCCTTGATGGCGGCGAGCGCGGCGACCACCATGTCGACGGAGCGTTCGAGCAGCACGGCCACGGGTCTCTCCGCCTCCGTCCGCCGCCCGAGGACGCGGCCGGCGAGCGCTGTCGAGAGGGCGTCCAGCTCCGCGTAGGAGACCGCGACGCCGTCGCATCTGACGGCGACGCGCTCCGGATACCTGGCGACGACCGAGGCGAACGCCTCACGCAGATCGGCCGCACCTGCCGCGCCAAGCCATGTTTTGTCAGTCAACCGAGGACTTCTTTCGACTAGCAGGGGGTCATCGAAGGAAATCGCCCTTCCACGGCGCCACAGGTGAAGCAGGCGGGGAAACCATCTGGAATTTCACCGCCATTACCGTTGCGGCACACATGAGAGCGGCAGGGAAGAAGGGTGAGAAGCAGATCGGGGATTACCGGCTGCCCGGACACGTGTACGTCACATGGGGGCAGCTTCGGGGCTCGTCGGAGCGCGGTCGCCGCAAGGGCATACCGGGGCACGTGAAAGCCGATCGATCGATGTGCGGCGCACGTTCCCCCTCGCTCCCACGACAGCGCTTTCCGGCCTACGGTCTGCTGCAAGAACTGGCACTCAAGATGCCGTCGCTACCTTAGGTCTGTGCGACTACGACAGGGCAAGTGAAGATAGAACCAATGACTGGATTCAATCCCTGGCGTGGAGCCGCGGATCAGGCGGAAAGGGCCGCTGGAGCAGTACTGATCACTGTGCGTCGACAGCGGAGGGAGAGGGGCCGAAGCGCGTGCGGACGCGCCGGGGTGGCTTATTTTGAAGGTACATGTCAACAACGAAAGAGGCCCGCCGGTGACGGCGGGCCTCACGGCAGATGTCCGGACGGTCCCTACAACCCCGCCAACGCGTTCCACCGCTTCGCGAACTCCGTGCGCTCCTTCGACGTGATGTCCCGCGCGATCACCAGGCGCTTGCGCATCGCGTCGTCGGGGAAGATCAGCGGGTCCTCGGCGAGGGCGGCGCGTTCCTCGTCCTTGGAGGAGGCGAGGACGTCGCGGGCCGCGGGGACGGGGCAGACGTAGTTGACCCAGGCCGCCAACTCGGCGGCGACCTCGGGCTCGTAGTAGTAGTCGACGAGCCGCTCGGCGTTCCGCTTGTGGCGGGCCAGGTTGGGGACCATCAGGGACTCGGCCCACAGCTCGGCGCCCTCCTCGGGTACGACGAACTCGATGTCGGGGTTGTCCGCCTGGAGTTGGATGACGTCGCCGCTGTAGGCCTGGCAGGCGAGCACGTCGCCGCTGGACAGATCCTTGATGTAGTCGTTGCCGGTGAAGCGGCGGATGTGGTGGCTGTTCACCAGCTTCTCGACCTTGTCGCACATGCGGTGGAAGTCGTCGGCCTTCCAGTCGGTGATGTCGACGCCGTCCCCCTGCAGCAGCAGCGCGAACGCCTCGTCGAGACCGGAGAGCAGCGTGACGTGGCCCTTGAGGTCGTCGGCCCACAGGTCGGAGACGTGCTTGATCTCGCGGCCGACCTTGCGCTTGTTGTACGCGATGCCGGTGATGCCGGACTGCCAGGGGACGGTGAACTTCCTGCCCGGGTCGAAGTGCGGTGAACGCAGCAGCGGGTCCAGGTACTTGGTGACGTTGGGCTGCCGGGCCCGGTCCATCTCCTGCACCCAGCCCAGCCGCACGAAACGGGCGCACATCCAGTCGCTGATGACGATGAGGTCGCGGCCGGTCTCCTGGTGGTTCATCAGGGACGGGCTGATCTTGCCGAAGAACTCGTCGTTGTCGTTGATCTCCTCCGTGTAGCGGACGTCGATCCCGGTCCGCTTCTCGAAGGCGTCCAGCGAGGGCCGCTTCGTCTTGTCGTCGTCATCGGTGTCGATGTAGAGCGGCCAGTTGGCGAAGACGAGCCGCCTGTCCCGCTCGGAGCGGTCGGCCGCCGCCCGGTCACCGGACTCCACGTAGGCGGCGGGCACCCCGCAGCCCGCGAGGGAGCCGAGTGCGGCGGCGCCGCCGAGGGCGCGCAGGAGGGTTCGGCGGGAGGGGCGGGAGGTGGCTCGGTTGACTGACACCTGGGCAGGATGCCCCGACGGCCCGGCACGGACAATGGACGAGGCGTCGAGTGACCGGTCCACGATCCGACACCCTGTCCAGGCGCGGTCCCGTGGAAGGGAACGACGCGGCCCCGCACGGGAGTTGCCGTGCGGGGCCGCGGTGCCGCAGCGCGTTCGATCAGCCGATCGACGTCATCACGTGCTTGATGCGCGTGTAGTCGTCGAAGCCGTACGCCGAGAGGTCCTTGCCGTAGCCGGACTTCTTGAAGCCGCCGTGCGGCATCTCCGCCACCAGCGGGATGTGCGTGTTGATCCAGACGCAGCCGAAGTCGAGGACCTTGGACATCCGCATCGCGCGCGCGTGGTCCTTCGTCCACACGGACGAGGCCAGCGCGTACTCCACGCCGTTCGCGTACTCGACGGCCTGCGCCTCGTCCGTGAAGGACTGGACGGTGATGACCGGGCCGAAGACCTCGTTCTGGATGATCTCGTCGTCCTGCTTGAGGCCCGAGACGACGGTCGGGGCGTAGAAGTAGCCCTTCTCGCCGACCCGGTGGCCGCCCGCCTCGACCTTGGCGTGCGCGGGCAGCCGGTCGATGAAGCCGGAGACCTGCTTCAGCTGGTTGGCGTTGTTGAGCGGGCCGTAGAGCACGTCCTCGTCGTCCGGCTGCCCGGTCTTCGTGTCGGACGCGGCCTTGGCGAGCGCCGTCACGAACTCGTCGTGGATGGACTCGTGGACGAGCACGCGCGTGGCGGCCGTACAGTCCTGACCGGCGTTGAAGAAGCCCGCCTCGGAGATGCCCGCGACGGCGCCGGCGATGTCGGTGTCCTCGAAGACGACGACGGGAGCCTTGCCGCCGAGCTCCAGGTGGACCCGCTTGAGGTCCTTGGACGCGGACTCGGCGACCTGCATACCGGCCCGCACGGAGCCGGTGATGGAGGCCATCGCCGGGGTCGGGTGCTCGACCATGGCGCGGCCGGTGTCGCGGTCGCCGGTGACGACGTTGAAGACGCCGGGCGGCACGATGGAGCCGATGATCTCGGCCATCAGGACGGTCGACGCGGGGGTCGTGTCCGACGGCTTGAGGACGACCGTGTTGCCCGCGGCGAGCGCCGGGGCGAACTTCCACACGGCCATCATCATCGGGTAGTTCCAGGGCGCGACCTGCGCGCAGACGCCGACCGGCTCGCGGCGGATGATGGAGGTCAGACCCTCCATGTACTCGCCGGCGGCGCGGCCTTCGAGCATCCGGGCCGCACCCGCGAAGAAGCGGATCTGGTCGACCATGGGCGGGATCTCCTCGGACCGCGTGAGTCCGATCGGCTTGCCCGTGTTCTCGACCTCGGCGGCGATGAGGTCCTCGGCGCGCTCCTCGAACGCGTCGGCGATCTTGAGCAGGGCCTTCTGCCGCTCGGCGGGCGTCAGGTCGCGCCAGGCGGGGAACGCGTCGGCCGCGGCCTTCATGGCGGCGTCGACGTCGGCCTGACCCGACAGCGGCGCGGTGGCGTAGGCCTCACCGGTCGCCGGATTGATCACCTCGGTGGTCCGTCCGTCGGCCGCGTCCCGGAATTCTCCGTTGATGTAGTTGCGCAGACGGCGCAGCTCGGTGGTCACTGCCGGCCCTCCTGTCAGATTCACGGGGCCCGACGGTTCCCCGGGCCCCGATGTCCAGTGGATGAGACACCCACCCTAGTCGCAGCACCGACGCTTTCAACATACCCAGCAGCCCAGAACTGCGGAATCCGTGACGATCGAAGTCGCAGACAACGAATTTCATCGATCCGACCTTGCGGAAGTGACGAGACGTCGTGCACAGTGAGGTCGTGGCCAGTCGCAGCGCAGACCCCAGCAACCCCCGCGGCTCTCGAACCGGGAACCCCGGCGGGAGCGGCAGTGGGAACGGCACCCCGCCCGTGGACGCCGTCTCTCTGGCGATCATCGAACAGCTCCAGGAGGACGGACGCCGTCCGTACGCCGCCATCGGCAAGGCCGTGGGCCTGTCCGAAGCGGCCGTGCGCCAGCGCGTCCAGAAGCTGCTCGACCAGGGCGTGATGCAGATCGTCGCCGTCACGGACCCGCTCACCGTGGGCTTCCGCAGGCAGGCGATGGTCGGGATCAACGTCGAGGGCGACGTGGACCCGGTCGCGGACGCCGTGGCCGCCATGCCGGAGGCCGAGTACGTGGTGATGACCGCGGGCTCGCACGACCTCCTGGTGGAGATCGTCTGCGAGGACGACGACCACCTGCTCGAAGTCATCAACAAGCGCATCCGCGCCCTCCCCGGCGTGCGCTCCACCGAGAGCTTCGTCTATCTGAAGCTCAAGAAGCAGACCTACATGTGGGGAACCCGATAGCCGTGAGCAAGGACCTCAGCCAGACCGCCTACGACCACCTGTGGATGCACTTCACCCGCATGTCGTCGTACGAGAACGCGCCCGTCCCCACCATCGTGCGTGGCGAGGGCACCTACATCTTCGACGACAAGGGCAAGAAGTACCTGGACGGCCTCTCCGGCCTCTTCGTCGTCAACGCGGGCCACGGCCGTCACGAGCTCGCCGAGACCGCCTACAAGCAGGCGCAGGAGCTGGCCTTCTTCCCGGTGTGGAGCTACGCCCACCCCAAGGCCGTCGAGCTGGCGGAACGTTTGGCCGACTACGCGCCGGGCGACCTCAACAAGGTCTTCTTCACCACCGGCGGCGGCGAGGCCGTCGAGACCGCGTGGAAGCTGGCGAAGCAGTACCACAAGCTCAACGGCAACCACACGAAGTACAAGGTCATCTCGCGCGCGGTCGCCTACCACGGCACCCCGCAGGGCGCCCTGTCCATCACCGGACTCCCGGCTCTCAAGGCCCCGTTCGAGCCGCTGGTCCCCGGCGCGCACAAGGTCCCGAACACCAACATCTACCGCGCCCCGATCCACGGCGACGACCCCGAGGCCTTCGGCCGCTGGGCCGCCGACCAGATCGAGCAGGAGATCCTCTTCGAGGGCCCCGAGACGGTCGCCGCCGTCTTCCTGGAGCCGGTGCAGAACGCGGGCGGCTGCTTCCCGCCCCCGCCCGGCTACTTCCAGCGCGTGCGCGAGATCTGCGACACGTACGACGTGCTGCTCGTCTCGGACGAGGTCATCTGCGCCTTCGGCCGCCTCGGCACGATGTTCGCCTGCGACAAGTTCGGCTACGTACCGGACATGATCACCTGCGCCAAGGGCATGACCTCGGGCTACTCCCCGATCGGCGCGTGCATCGTCTCGGACCGCATCGCCGAGCCGTTCTACAAGGGCGAGAACACCTTCCTGCACGGCTACACCTTCGGCGGCCACCCCGTCTCCGCCGCGGTCGGCCTCGCCAACCTCGACATCTTCGAGAAGGAGGGCCTGAACCAGCACGTCCTCGACAACGAGGACGCGTTCCACCAGACCCTCCGCAAGCTCCTGGACCTGCCGATCGTCGGCGACGTCCGCGGCAACGGCTTCTTCTACGGCATCGAGCTGGTGAAGGACAAGGACACCAAGGAGACGTTCAACGACGAGGAGACCGAGCGCGTCCTGTACGGCTTCCTCTCCAAGGCGCTGTACGACAACGGCCTGTACTGCCGTGCCGACGACCGCGGCGACCCGGTCGTCCAGCTGGCCCCGCCGCTGATCTCCACCCAGGACACCTTCGACGAGATCGAGGGCATCCTGCGGCAGGTCCTCACGGAGGCCTGGACGAAGCTGTAGTCCCTCACAGCAGGATCAACACCGGCCCCGGGGGCGCCCGTTCGAGTGAGAACGGGCGCCCCCGGGCCGCGTCCTTTCCGGGCAAGTCCGCCCGAATCCCTAGCGTGCCCAGTGACCGATCGGCCCCGCCTTCGTTCCCCCGTACGGGGGAGGCAAACTGATCTGAACCGAGGTGTACGCCATGGTGGCCCCGCCGGACAACGACGTGCTGTGGGCACGCGCCCTGCACGTCAAACACAACGGCTCCCCCGCCCTCACCGGCGTCTCGCTCGGTGTCCGCGAGGGCGAGATCCTCGCCGTGAACGGCCCGCGCGGCTGCGGCAAGACCACGCTCCTGCAGTGCCTTTCGGGTCAACTCCTGCCCCAGCAGGGCGAGGTGTGGTTCAACAGCACGCCCGTCCACACGATGGGCCCGCTCGTACGCGAACGGCTCCGCCGCGACCGCTTCGGCTGGATCGACCCCGAGCCGCAGCTCGTCCCCGAACTCACCGCCTGGGAGAACGTCGCCCTGCCGCTGATGCTGCGCGGCGCCTCGCACCGCGTCTCCAAGCCCGCGGCCCAGGAGTGGCTGGAGCGCCTCGACATCGGCATGTGCGCACGCAAGCGCCCGCACGCCCTGCTCCAGGCCGAGCGCCAGCGCGTCGCCATCGCCCGCGCCCTGGTCACCACGCCATCGGTACTCTTCGCCGACGAGCCCACGGCCCCGCTGCACCGCGCCGACCGCGCCCACGTCCTGCGCACCCTCACCACGGCGGCCCGCTCGCACGGCATCACGGTCGTCCTCGCCACGCACGACGCGGAGGTCGCCACCCTCGCCGACCGCACCGTCACCCTCCTCGACGGCCGCCGCGTGAACACGGTGCACCTGCCCGCCCCCGAAGGAAGCACGGGCGGTTCCGCGGGCCCGGGAACTCCGGTCCACGCCGGTGCCACGGGAAGGCACACCGCGCCGACCACACCAACCGCCTCAGGCACCCGCCGCTCCACCGGAGCCCCACTCACCGAATCGGCCGGAGCCACCGCACTCACCGAGACGACCGGGGTCGCAACAGCCGGTGCCGGACAGCCCGCCGGGCCCGCCAACGCCGGACTGACTGCCGGGGTCGCAGCCGCCGAGCCCGCGCAAGCACAAGCGCGAGCACAAGCAACGGACGCCTCCGGTGCCCGCCGGGCCGCCGGGATCGGGGCGCGGGTCGCTCGTGTGCTCGGGGTGCCCTCCGCGGAAGGCCGGGCCGCGTGCTCGCTCTCCGTCTAGCCCGCGGGGCCCACCCGCTCGTCCAGCTGCGACGGCTGCTCGTCGCCGCCGCGTCCGCCGGCACCGGGTTCCTGCTGCTGTGCACCCTGGCGTACGCGATGGAGCACCCCGGCGGCGGGGCCGTGCTGCGCCTGGCGTGGTGTGTCGCCCCGATGGCCGCCACCGTCTACTTCGCCGTCGCCGTGGCCCGTACCGACCCGGCGACGCGTCCGCGCGCGGGGCTCTCCGCCGTGGGCCTCGGCCCCGGCCGCCTGATGGTCCTCGCCGCGATCTCCACGGCCGTGGCCTGCACCCTCGGCTCGCTGCTCGCGCTGCTCTTCTTCCTGCATCTGCGCGGCGACCTGTCGGGCCTGCCCTTCGACGGGGCCGAGCCCGAACTGCTCGCCGCCGACCGGCCGTTGCCGCTCGCCGCCGCGCTGACCCTGCTCGCCCTCGTCCCGATCACCGCGTCGGTCGCGAGCGCCGTCGTGCTGCGGCCGCGGCCCACCAGGGCCTCCGGCGCGCGGTCCGGCGCCGCCCCCGCCGGTGAACCCGACGCCCCCGCGCCACCGCCCAGCGGACTGCCCTGGGGCGTCGCGCTGCTCGCCGCGGGCCTCGCCGTGGAGACGTACGCGAGCAGCTCCGGAGGAACGACGCGCGGCGGCTTCCCCATGCCGGGCGGCGCCGACGGCAGCCCGGCGGGCGTCCTCGCGGGATGGGCGCTGACCGCGCTCGGCCTCGTGCTCGCGGGCCCCGGCCTCACCTACCTCTGCGGCCGGATCCTGCAGGCGGTGCGGCCCGGCGCCCTGCGGCTGCTCGCCGGGCGCGTCCTGCAGGAGGAGGCCCGCCGCATCGGCCGGCCGCTCGGCGTGCTGTGCGCGGTGGCGTCGGGCGCGTTCGCCTCGGTCGTGCTGTACGCGGGACCGCGCCCCGACGTCGGCCCACTCACCACGCTCGGCGCGCTGCTCGTCGCGGGCTGCGCCGTGCTGACCCTGGCCACGGCCTCCGTAGAGGCCCGTCAGTCCCGCTCGCACACGACGGCCGCGCTGCTGCGCCTCGGGGCGCCCGCGACGATGCTGCGCGGCTCAGCGGCACTCCGCGCGGGCGCGCTCGCCGCCGTGTTCGGGCCGCTGACCTGGATCGTCGCGGAGCTGGCCGCGCTGCCGCTGGGGCGTTGAGGAAGCCGCGGGGACCCTGCGGGGCCCCCGCGCGAACCCCGCCCGGACCCCGCGCGAAACCCCGTGGAAAAAACTCGTGGGAAAAAGTTCGCGACGAGCGATGAGTTCCGCGTCGAACGCGTGTCTACCCTCTCGTAAAGCACACGCACTGCACACGCACTGCACACGCACTGCACACGCACTGCACGCGCACTCACAAGACGCACGAACTCACCGGGAGAGAACTCATGTACCAGCAGATGATCTTCGTGAACCTGGCCGTGAACGACGTCGCCGCGTCGAAGAAGTTCTTCACGGAGGTCGGCTACACGATCAACCCGCAGTTCTCGACCGACGACTGCGCGTGCGTCGTCATCAGCGACACCATCATCGCGATGATGCTGAGCAAGCAGCGGTACGCGGACTTCACGCAGAAGGAGATCGCGGACTCCACGAAGACCAGCGAGGCCCTGCTCTGTCTGAGCGCCGAGAGCCGCGAGAAGGTCGACGAGCTGGTCGACAAGGCCGTCGCCGCGGGCGGCACGGCGGGCAAGGTCCAGGACTACGGCACCATGTACGGCCGTTCCTACGACGACCTGGACGGCCACACCTGGGAGATCATGTGGATGGACGAGTCCGAGGTACAGGGCTGAGCTCCAAGACGCAGGGCCGAGCCCGCCTTCCCTCGACACCGCTGCATAGCATGGGCGGATGCAGCCGACTGAGCCGACTGAACGCGCATCCGCCCCGCAACTCCCCGGCGAGGACCGTGAGATCGAGACCCTCGCCGAGTTCGACGAGGTCTCGGGACGCGGCGCCCTCGCGGGGTGCCGCGTCCAGGCCGTCGACCTGACGGGACGCACCGCCGCGCTGATCGCGGCCGACGTGGCGGACGCCGTCTTCCTCGGCTGCCCGATGGACGAGGAGGCGGCGGCCAGGGTACGGGCCTCGGGGGCGCTGGTCTTCCCGCCGGTCCCCGGCCTGCCGTTCAACCCCTACCGCGGTCTGCTGTACACCCCGGACGACCTGTTCGCGGGGCTCGCCGACGGCGGGTACGAGGCGACACCGGACGCCCACGCGTACGCATGGTTCCAGCGGACCAAGGCCGACGGCGACGTCCTCTCCTCGATGCTGCGCGCCATCCACGACGACTCCATCTCGGACGCGCTCGACGAACTGCTCGCCGGGGCGCGGGTGGTGGGCGTCATGGGCGGCCACGCGATGGCCCGCGGCACGGACGCGTACGCGGGAGCGGCGCGGCTCGGCCGCGCGCTGGCCCGCGCGGGCTTCACCGTCGCGACGGGCGGCGGGCCCGGCGCGATGGAGGCGGCGAACCTCGGCGCGTACACCGCCGTCCTCGCCGACGAGACGCTGGACGAGGCCCTCGAACTCCTCGCCAAGGCCCCGTCGTTCACGCCGTCGATCACCGAGTGGGCGAGGGCGGCCTTCGCGGTCCGCGAGCGCTGGCCCTCCGGCGGGCCCTCGGTGGGCATCCCCACCTGGTTCTACGGCCACGAGCCGCCGAACGCCTTCGCCTCGCACCTGGCCAAGTACTTCGCCAACGCCACCCGCGAGGACGGCCTCCTGGCCCGCTCGAACGCGGGCGTCGTCTTCCTGCCGGGCGCGGCGGGCACGGTCCAGGAGGTCTTCGACAACGCCACCCCCAACTACTACGAGTCCCGCGGCGAACCCACCCCGATGGTCCTGGTCGACCGCGCCCACTGGACGGACCACCTCCCGGTCTGGCCCCTGCTCAAGGCCCTGGCCCGCGACAGGCCGATGGAGTCGCGGATCGCGCTGGTGGACAGGGTGGAAGAGGCCCCGGAGGCCTTGCGGAACCTCGGTGCGGGCACACCCACGGACTGAGCGCAGACACCACCGCCCCGGACACCGCCCCCGGTCCCACTCCTCGCGCACCCACGCGCGGCCCTTCTCGCCCATCCCCGGGCGAGTTCACGGTCCCGAAGGAGGCGTACGAGACGGTCGGCGACGGCGGCCGGGGAGTGGCCGTCGACAACGTGGCCGGTCTCGCCGTCCCGTACCGCGTCCGGCGCGCCTCCCGAGCCACCCGCCACCACCGGAAGGCCCGCCACGACCGCCACCCCGACGTGCGCTCCCGCGAGGAGACACGCCACGAACGCACCCTCGCCGAGGCCCAGTTGATCGCGACGGAGCGACGTCAGGCCACCGAGGCCGAGGTGCCCGTCCTCATCGCGCGGGGCCTGTCGAACGCGGAGATCGCCGACCGCCTCACGACCACCGGCCACACCGCGAAGACGCACCTCAACCGGCTCTTCACCACGATGGGACCGCGCGAGCGGGCACGGCTCCGCCTCACCCGAACGACGCCCTCTCCAGCCAGAAGTCCAGCAACTCCCGCTCCCCCATGACCTCCACGCGCCCGCCGTCCAGCGGGGACCGCCGGTAGAAGGCGAGCAGCACATCCGTCAGCGGCCCGCGCAGCGCCACCGTGGCCTTGGCGTGCCCCCGCCGCCAGGTGAAGCCGTCCTCGCCGAACTCGATGAGCCACTCGGCGTTCAGTCCTGGCGCGGCGTCGGTCGCGTGCAGATGGATGCTGCGCCCCGCGCCCCTGAGCTCACGGGCGTTGTCGTCCGGCTGGGTGCGCTGCACGAACGCCACGATGTCCAGCCACTCGTCGATCGCGTCGGCGGCGACGTCCGGCGCGACCTCGTAGCCGACGCCGGCGGCGACGGCCGCGTCCGCGCGGTGGATCGCCAGCTCGTGCGTGACCCGCCGCGCCCAGAACCCGGCGCTCTGGTCGTCGGACCACGACCACACCTTCGCGTCGGCGCCCGCCGTGCGGAACGTCCGCTCGGCGAGCAGGGCGGTCCGTGCCAGCCAGGCGTCGAGCGCGGCCGGATCGTCGCCCTCGGGCCCGGCGGCCTCCGGAATGTCCTCCTCCGGAATGTCCCGCTCGGCACGCGTCGCCACCAGCCGCTCGATCCACCGCACCGCACCCCCCATGTGCCGCACGAGCTGCGAGAGCGTCCAGTCCGGGCAGGTCGGCACGGTGACGGAGAGGTCGGCTCCGGCCAGCGTGGCCCTCAAGAGGTCGATCTGCGCGGTGACTTCGTCGCAGTAGCGATCATGGCTCAGTGACATCATGCCCGAACCCTAGAGCGACCGCCGCCCGAGGGCACCCGCGTTTTCACCGGGGCACGCCACCCCGGCACGCCGCTCGGACAGGGCCCGCGCCGGAGGCGCGCCACCCGGACAAGGCCCTCCGCCAGAGGCACGTCACCCGAGAACCACCACGTCCTCGGCGTCGAACCCGACCCCCACGGTCTCCCCGACCTCCGGCGCCTCGCGCAGCGCGCACGCCGCCTCCAGGCGCGGCCCCTCCTCCGGCTGCAGGTGCACGGCGACATGAGTGCCGCGGAAGGTACGCGCCGTCACCGCGCACGCCAGCCCCTCGTCGGCGGGGACGAGCCGCACGCCGGCCGGGCGCACCAGGACCTTGCGCCGCCCGGCAGGGGAGCCCTCCGGCACGGGCACCTTGCCCCACGCCGTGTCCGCGACGTCACCGGCCACCGTCGCCGCCACGACGTTGTCGAAGCCGAGGAACCGCGCGACGAACTCGTCCGCCGGGCGCTGCCAGACCTCCAACGGCGTGCCGGACTGGGCGATCCGCCCGTCCCGCATGACCACGACCCGGTCGGCGAGCGCGAAGGCCTCGCCCTGGTCGTGCGTGACGGCGAGCACGGTCGTACCCAACTCGTCGAAGAGTTCCCGCAGTTCGACGACGAGCCGCTCCCGCAGCGAGCGGTCGAGCTGCCCGAGCGGCTCGTCGAGCATCAGCAGGCGCGGTCGCGGAGCCAGCGCCCGCGCGAGCGCCACCCGCTGCTGCTCGCCGCCGGACAGCGAGGCCACCGCCCGCCGCTGCGCCTTCGGCAGCCCGACGAGCTCGAGCAACTCGGCGACCCGGTCGGCCTGTTCGCCCCGCGACGCCCCGTGCATGCGAAGCCCGAAGGCCACGTTGCCCGCCACGTCGCGCTGCGGAAAGAGCTGGTGGTCCTGGAACATCAGACCGACTCCCCGCTTGTGCGCGGGCACCCCACGCTGATCGCGCCCGCCGAGCAGCACCTGCCCCGCGTCCAGGCCCTGCAGCCCGGCCACCACGCGCAGCAGCGTCGACTTGCCGCTGCCGCTCGGCCCGAGCACACAGACGATCTCGTGCTCGGCGACGTCGAGGTCGACGGCGTCGAGCACGGCCCGCCCCCCGAACCGCACCGTCGCATCGCGCAGGCTCAGCAGTGCGTCCGTCATCAGAACTCCCCCGTGGTCCGGTCGGTCCGGATGCGTTCCAGGAGCAGCAGGGACACCGCGCACACCACCATGAGAATCGTCGAAAGGGCCATCGCCTGCCCGTAGTTGAGGTCACCGGCCCGCCCGAGCAGCCGCGCGACGGCGACCGGAAGCGTCGGGTTGTCGGGCCGCGCGATGAAGACGGTCGCCCCGAACTCGCCGAGCGACACGGCGAAGGCGAACCCCGCGGCGATGAGCAGCGCCCGCCGCACCATCGGCAGATCGACCTCCCGCCACGCCCGCGGCGGCGAGGCCCCGAGCACGGCCGCCGCCTCGCGGAGCCGTCCGTCCACCGCGCGCAGGACGGGCAGCATGGTGCGTACGACGAAGGGCACGCCGACCAGCGCCTGGGCGAGCGGCACCAGGATCCAGGAGGCCCGCAGGTCCAGCGGCGGCTTGTCCAGCGTGATCAGGAACCCGAAGCCCACGGTCACCGCGGAGACCCCGAGCGGCAGCATGAGCAGCGCGTCGAAGCCGCGTACGAGACGGCCGGCCCTGCGCGTCAGGGCGGCGGCCGCAAGCCCACCGATCACGACCGCGATGGCCGTGGCCACGACCGCGTACCGCAGCGAGTTCCAGACGGCCTCGATCGGCGGCACGAGGAAGGCGCCGCCGTCCGCCGAGGTCAGCTCCTTGTAGTACGCGAATCCGAAGCCACCGGACCCGGCGGCGCCGTCGAAGGACCGCTGGATCAGCACGCCGAGCGGCAGCAGGATCAGCACGGCGACGGTGGCGACGACCAGGCCGAGCAGCGTCCACTGCCCCGCACCGCGCGGCCGCCGCGCCACGCCGGAGGCGTCGACCAGCTTCAGCGCGCTCTCGCGCCGGCGCACCGTCCAGGCGTGGATCGCCAGGATCAGCCCGACCGCGACGAACTGCACGATGGTCAGGACGGCGGCCGTCGGCAGGTCGAGCAGCTGTGCGGTCTGCCGGTAGATCTCCACTTCGAGCGTCGAGTACGCGGGCCCGCCGAGGATCTGCACGACGCCGAAGGAGGTGAAGGTGAAGAGGAAGACCATGAGCGCGGCGGCGGCCACCGCAGGACCGAGGGCGGGCAGCGTCACCGTCCGCCATGCTCTCCAGCGCGAGGCACCGAGCATCCGCGCGGCCTCCTCCTGCCGCGGGTCGAGCTGCGACCAGAGACCGCCGACGGTCCGTACGACGACCGCGTAGTTGAAGAAGACGTGCGCCAGCAGAATCGCCCACACCGTGGTGTCCAGGCGCACGCCCCACGCCTCGTCGAGCAGCCCGCCCCGCCCGAGCAGCGCGAGGAAGGCGGTCCCGACGACGACCGTCGGCAGCACGAACGGCACGGTGACGACGGCCCGGAGCACCTGCTTGCCCGGGAAGTCGAAGCGCGCGAAGACATACGCGCCGGGGAGCGCGATCAGCAGCGTGAGCGCGGTCGATGCCAGCGCCTGCCAGGTGGTGAACCACAGGACGTGCCCGATGTCGGACTGCCCGAGCACGTCCGTGATCCGCCCGAACTGCCAGACACCGTCGACGCGCAGGCCGCGCGCGACGATCGCCGTCACCGGGTAGGCGAAGAACAGGGCGAAGAACGCGACGGGCACGGCCATCAGACCGAGCCGCGCCGCGCTCCCGCGCGCACGCCCCTTCGTGGAGCGCCCCTTCGCTTCGGTTACTTCAGTACGAGCGAGGTCCACGACTTGATCCACGGCTCGCGGTTGTCGGCGATCTTCTTCGGGTCCAGGGTCTGGGGCTCGTCCACCGTCACACCGTGCTTCGTGAACAGCTCGGGCAGCTTCGTGCCCTCGCGCACCGGGTTCACGAACATGGTCAGCGGCATGTCCTCCTGGAACTCCTTGCCCGCGAGGAAGTCCAGGAGCGCCTTGCCGCCCTTGGCGTTCCTGGCGTTGCTGAGCAGGCCCGCGTACTCGACCTGGCGGAAGCAGGTGCCGGTGGCGACGCCGGTCGGCGCCTCCTTGGGCTGCGGCTTGGCGTAGAGGACCTCGACGGGCGGCGAGGAGGCGTAGGAGACGACGAGCGGCCGGTCGCCCTTGGCCTTCTTGCCGCCGGAGGACCCGGAGAACTCCTCGTTGTAGGCCTGCTCCCAGCCGTCGACGACCTTGACGCCGTTGTCCTTGAGCTTCTTCCAGTAGCCCTGCCAGCCGTCGTCGCCGTACTTGGCGGCGGTGCCGAGCAGGAAGCCGAGCCCGGGCGACGAGGTCGAGGCGTTCTCGGTGACGAGCAGGTTCCTGTACTGCGGCTCGACCAGGTCATCGAAGGACTTCGGCGGGGCCAGCTTCTTCTCGGCGAAGTACTTCTTGTCGTAGTTGACGCAGATGTCACCGCTGTCGACGGGCGTGACCCGGTGCTTGTCCTGGTCGACCCGGAACTCCGGCTTGATCCTGTCCGAGCCCTTGGCCTCGTACGACTGGAAGAGCCCGTTGTCGAGCGCCCGCGAGAGCAGGGTGTTGTCGACGCCGAAGAAGACGTCACCCTGCGGGTTGTCCTTGGAGAGGACCGCCTTGTTGACCGCGGCGCCCGCGTCGCCGTCCTTGAGGACCTTGACCTTGTAGCCGGACCGCTTCTCGAAGTCCTTCAGGACGTCCTTGGAGACGTTGAAGGAGTCGTGGCTGACGAGCGTGACGCTCTTCGAGTCGGTGCTCCCCGACCCGCCGCCGGAGCTGCCGCACGCGGAGACGGCGACAAGACCGATGCCCACCGCGACCGCGGTGAACGTGACCTTCTTGGTGGTGCTCACTGAACTTCCTCCTGGGTGACCAGGAGAAGACGCGGCCCTGCCCGCCGGCCGAAAGGGCCCGCGGGCAGGGCGCAACAGCTTGAGTGATGACCGAACTTCCTACCCGGAATGACCCGGGCGAGGTTCAGAGGGTCTGCGGCCCACCTGTCCAAGGTGCCGCACTCTCAGCGCTGTGGCGCTCCCCTGTCGGAATATGCAGATGTGTGTACGAGGACGTACGCCCGCCAGCGTACCTCTCGGCTACCGCTCGCTCGCGGCCAGCTGACCGCACGCTCCGTCGATCTCCTGACCCCGGGTGTCCCGAATGGTGACCGGCACACCATGGGCGGCGATGGCCTCCACGAACGCCTTCTCGTCCTCGGGCCGCGAGGCCGTCCACTTCGAGCCCGGCGTCGGGTTCAGCGGGATGAGGTTGACGTGCACCGGCTTGCCCTTGAGCAGCCGCCCGAGCCGGTCACCGCGCCAGGCCTGGTCGTTGATGTCCCTGATCAGCGCGTACTCGATGGAGAGGCGACGCCCCGACTTGGCGGCGTACTCCCATCCGGCGTCCAGCACCTCGCGCACCTTCCAGCGCGTGTTGACCGGGACGAGGGTGTCGCGCAGCTCGTCGTCCGGCGCGTGCAGCGAGATGGCGAGGCGGCACTTGAAGCCCTCGTCGGCGAACCGGTGGATGGCGGGCACGAGCCCCACCGTCGACACCGTGATGCCGCGCTGCGAAAGGCCGAGGCCGTCCGGCTCCGGGTCGGTCAGCGCGCGGATGGCGCCGACGACGCGCTTGTAGTTGGCGAGCGGCTCGCCCATCCCCATGAAGACGATGTTCGAGAGCCGCGCGGGACCGCCGGGGATCTCGCCGTCCCTGAGCGCCCGCATGCCGTCCACGATCTGGTGCACGATCTCGCCGGTCGACAGGTTCCGGTCGAGTCCGGCCTGCCCCGTGGCACAGAACGGACAGTTCATGCCACAGCCCGCCTGGGAGCTGATGCACATGGTGACCCGGTCCGGGTAGCGCATGAGCACCGACTCCACCAGCGTCCCGTCGAAGAGCCGCCAGAGGGTCTTGCGGGTGGTGTCGTCGTCACAGCTGATGTGCCGCACCACGGACATCAGGTCGGGCAGCAGCGCCTCACGGAGCTTCTCGCGCGCACCGGCGGGGATGTCGGTCCACTCGGCCGGGTCGTGCGCGTACCGCGCGAAGTAGTGCTGCGAGAGCTGCTTGGCGCGGAACGGCTTCTCGCCGATGGCGGCGACCGCTTCCTTGCGCTCTGCGGGCGTGAGGTCGGCGAGGTGCCGCGGGGGCTTCTTGGCTCCGCGGGGCGCGACGAAAGTGAGTTCTCCGGGCTTAGGCATGGCACTACCAGTGTCGCAGATGGACGCGCGTGCCTCTCGCGGCCGCAGTTCAGGCGGCCGGGGGCGCTCCGACCCGGCGTCCTCAGCCCTCAGCCTTCGGTCCTCGGCGGTAGGTGCCGTCCTTCTCCCGCTTCGCCCGCCCCATGTCCGGGACCCCACGACAACGAGCCCCCTTCCGGTGCGGGAAGGGGGCTCGTACAACGATCCGCGGAAGGGATCGGCTCAGCCGGACCCGACGAAGACCACCAGCAGCAGCCACACCACCGGCGCCGTCGGCAGCAGGGAGTCGAGGCGGTCCATGATGCCGCCGTGCCCCGGCAGCAGCGTGCCCATGTCCTTGATGCCGAGGTCCCGCTTGATCATCGACTCGCCCAGGTCACCGAGCGTGGCGCTCGCCGCGACCGCGAGACCCAGCAGCAGGCCCTGCCACCACGTCCCGTCGTCGATCAGGAACTGCATGCACAGCGCACCCGCGGCCATCGCGAAGGTGACCGCGCCGACCAGGCCCTCGCGGGTCTTGCCGGGGCTGATGCGCGGCGCCAGCTTGTGCTTGCCGAAGCGCCAGCCGATCGCGTACGCGCCCGTGTCGCTGACCACGGTCAGGAGCAGGAAGGTGAGCACCCGCTGCGGACCGTCGTCCGCGGTGAGCATCAGCGCCACGAACGTCGCGAGGAACGGCACGTAAAAGGCCGCGAAGACCCCGGCCGTGACGTCCTTGAGATAGCCCTCGGGAGGCTCGGTCATGCGCCAGACGAGCACCGCGAGCGCCGTGAGGGCCATGGCGACCCAGGCACCCTCGGCCCCTCGGACGTACCCGGCGACGACCATCGCCGCGCCGCCCACCGCGAGCGGGACCAGCGGCGCCTTGATGCCCTTGCGTTCCTCGAGCCGGGAGGTGAGCTCCCAGAGACCGACCACGACGGCGACCGCTATGACGCCGATGAAGACGGCCTTCACGATGAACAGCGACGCGATGATCACCGCGCCGAGTCCCACCCCGACTCCTATGGCCGCCCCGAGGTCGCGCCCCGCGCTCTTCTTCTGCGGTGCTGCCGGGGCGGGCTGTGGTGCGCTGGGCATGGGCTCCTGCGGAGGCTCGTCACGGAACAGGGGGCCGCCCATCCGAGTGGCCCCCCGGTCGTCGTCCTGGTCTCCGCCGGTCACGGGTACGTCGGGCACGATGGGCATGGGCTGCGTCTCAGACGGAAACAGCGCGTCCTGCGCATCGTACGCGGGACCTGACGAGGGCGCCCCCTGACCAGGCCCCTGGTCGGGCGGCCCCCAATACCCGGCTCTGGGCGGCGCCCCCCAGGAAGAGTCGTTCACGGATCGGTTTCCTGATTCCTCGAACTGAGCGTCAGACTTCGAGCAGCTCGGCTTCCTTGTGCTTGAGCAGCTCGTCCACCTGGGCGACGTACTTCGCGGTGGTGTCGTCGAGCTCCTTCTCGGCGCGACGGCCCTCGTCCTCGCCGATGTCGCCGTCCTTGATCGCCTTGTCGATGGCTTCCTTGGCCTTGCGGCGGACGGAACGGATCGAGATCTTGGAGTCCTCGGCCTTGGCCTTGGCGACCTTGATGTAGTCCCGGCGGCGCTCCTCGGTGAGCTCGGGGAAGGTCACCCGGATGATGTTGCCGTCGTTGCTCGGGTTGACGCCGAGGTCGGAGTCGCGGATCGCCTGCTCGATGTTGCGCAGCGCGCTCTTGTCGAACGGGGTCACCACGGCCATCCGCGGCTCGGGCACCGAGAACGAGGCCAGCTGGTTGATCGGCGTCAGCGCGCCGTAGTAGTCAGCCACGATCTTGTTGAACATCGCCGGGTGCGCACGGCCGGTGCGGATCGCGGCGAAGTCCTCCTTGGCGACCACGACGGCCTTCTCCATCTTCTCCTCGGCCTCGAGGAGGGTCTCTTCGATCACCACTTGCTCCTGCGTGTCTTGAGTGGCCCGGCTAGCACGGGGCGGCCGGCTGCGTCGCGTCTCTTTCCTGCACGGTGTCCGACCGGCAGGGCTTTGTCCATCCCTCTCAAGTGACGTCTCGCGTCCGTCCCTTGAGACTGGCCCAGGTCCCTGGGATCAGGCCCGGTTTCCCTGGTCGCCCACGAGAGTGCCGATCTTCTCACCCTTGACGGCCCGGGCGATATTGCCCTCGGAGAGCAGCTCGAAGACCAGGATGGGCAGCTTGTTGTCCCGGCACAGCGTGATCGCGGTCATGTCGGCGACCTTGAGGTCGCGGGTGATGACCTCGCCGTAGCCGAGGGAGTCGAACTTCACCGCGTCGGGGTTGGTCTTCGGGTCGGAGTCGTAGACGCCGTCCACGCCGTTCTTGCCCATGAGCAGCGCCTCGGCGTCGATCTCCAGGGCCCGCTGCGCGGCGGTGGTGTCGGTGGAGAAGTACGGCATGCCCATACCGGCGCCGAAGATGACCACGCGGCCCTTCTCCAGGTGGCGCACGGCGCGCAGCGGGATGTACGGCTCCGCGACCTGCCCCATGGTGATGGCGGTCTGGACGCGGCAGTCGATGCCTTCCTTCTCCAGGAAGTCCTGCAGCGCGAGGCAGTTCATGACCGTGCCGAGCATGCCCATGTAGTCGGAGCGGGCCCGGTCCATGCCGCGCTGCTGGAGCTCGGCACCGCGGAAGAAGTTTCCGCCGCCGATGACGACGGCGATCTGGGCGCCGTCGCGGACGACAGCCGCGATCTCGCGGGCGATGGCGTGCACCACGTCGGGGTCGACCCCGAGGCCGCCCCCACCGGCGAACGCCTCGCCGGAGAGCTTCAGCAGGAAGCGTCCGGCAACTTTGCCGTCGTCACTCTTCGAGTCGGCCTTGGTGGTCATGTGGTTCTCGCTTCTCTTACTTGACACACATACGAAGAAGGCCACTGCCGGTGGGGTGTCGTTCGCATCCCATGCTCGGCAATGGCCTCCTCGTCAGATCCTGCGGTCGTACGTCGCGCACGAGGTGCCGTGCGCGGGCGACCGCACTTCGACCCTAGCGGGGTCTACCGTCGATCGCGGTACGGACTCAGATGCCGACCTTGATGCGCGAGAAGCGCTTCAGGGTGACACCGGCCTCGGCGAGGACCTTCTCGACCGACTTCTTGTTGTCCAGCGCGTACGGCTGGCCGAGGAGGGTGGCCTCCTTGAAGAAGCCGTTGACGCGACCCTCGACGATCTTCGGCAGGGCGGCCTCGGGCTTGCCCTCGGCGCGGGTGGTCTCCTCGGCGACGCGGCGCTCGGACTCGACGACCTCGGCCGGCACGTCCTCCTTGGAGAGGTACTTCGGCGCGAAGGCGGCGATGTGCTGCGCGACACCCTTGGCGAGGTCGGCGTCGGCCTTGTCCAGCTCGACGAGGACACCGATCTGCGGGGGCAGGTCGGGCATCGTGCGGTGCATGTACGCGGTGACGTAGGCGCCGGAGAACTGCGCGAAGCGGTCCAGGACGATCTTCTCGCCGAGGTTGGCGTTGGCCTCGTCGACGTACGCCTGGACGGTCTTGCCGGCCTCGATCTCGGACGCGAGCAGCGCCTCGATGTCGGCCGGGGAGGTCTTGGCGACGTGGGCGGCGAGGTTGTTCGCCACGGCCTGGAACTTCTCACCCTTGGCGACGAAGTCCGTCTCGCACTTCAGCTCGACGATGACACCGGAGGTGTTGTCGTCGGCGATGAGGGAGACCACGGCGCCGTTCTCGGCGGAGCGGCCCTCGCGCTTGGCGACGCCCTTCTGGCCCTTGATGCGGAGCGCCTCGACGGCCTTGTCGACGTTGCCCTCGGCCTCGTCGAGCGCCTTCTTGCAGTCCATCATGCCGGCGCCCGTGAGCTCACGGAGCTTCTTGACGTCAGCGGCGGTGTAGTTCGCCATGATCGAAATTTCTCTCTCGAAGTCTGAAAGATCTACGAAGGTCTACGGGTGAACGGCGGGGGCCGATCGGGCCCCCGCCGTCAACTACCGAACCTGTGAAGGTCAGGCCTGCTCGGCGTCCGCGGCCGGAGCCTCGGCGGCGGGCGCCTCGGCAGCGGCCTCGGCCGGCTTGTCCTCGGCCTTGGCCTCGTCGGCCTTGGGGGCCTCGTCGGCCTTCTTCTCGCCCTCGAGGAGGTCGCGCTCCCACTCGGCGAGCGGCTCGCCCTGGGCCTTCTCGCCCGGCTTCGAGTCACCGGCGGCAACGCCGGAACGGGCGATGAGGCCCTCGGCGACGGCGTCGGCGATCACGCGGGTGAGCAGGGTGACGGAGCGGATCGCGTCGTCGTTGCCCGGGATCTTGTAGTCGACCTCGTCGGGGTCACAGTTGGTGTCGAGGATGGCGACAACCGGAATGTTGAGCTTCCGGGCCTCACCGACAGCGATGTGCTCCTTCTTGGTGTCCACGATCCAGACGGCGCTGGGCACCTTCTGCATCTCGCGGATACCACCGAGGGTCTTCTCCAGCTTGGCCTTCTCGCGCGAGAGCACGAGAAGCTCCTTCTTGGTCAGACCGGACGCGGCGACGTCCTCGAAGTCGATCTGCTCGAGCTCCTTGAGGCGCTGCAGACGCTTGTAGACGGTCGAGAAGTTGGTGAGCATGCCGCCCAGCCAGCGCTGGTTCACGTAGGGCATGCCGACGCGGGTGGCCTGCTCGGCGATGGCCTCCTGCGCCTGCTTCTTCGTGCCGACGAACATGACCGTGCCGCCGTGGGCGACGGTCTCCTTGACGAACTCGTAGGCGCGGTCGATGTACGACAGCGACTGGAGCAGGTCGATGATGTAGATGCCGTTGCGCTCCGTGAAGATGAAGCGCTTCATCTTCGGGTTCCAACGACGGGTCTGGTGACCGAAGTGGACGCCGCTCTCCAGCAGCTCCCGCATCGTGACGACGGCCATGGCCGTTCTCCTTGAGATTCTCGGTTGTGCCGCGTGTGCCGGACGGCACTCGCGCCTGACGCCCGCTGTGCGCCTTGCCACTAGGGACCGAGGGGCGCTGACACCGGCTGTTCATGGCCTGGTGTCGGGGCGTGCGAAGTCGACCCGGTGACCCGGATCGCCACAAGAAGTGTACGGGACCCGCGAGGTACCGGGTGACGGCGCTGTCCACAACCGCCCGGTAGTCCACAGATCCGGTCCATGATCCCCGCGGATCGGGTCGGCACGGGACCGTTCTGCCATGCGCCTGGAACTCCTGCTGCCGACGCTGGCGGCCCTGCTCGCGACCTTCCCGGTCCCTGTCCCGATGCCCGCCCCGCCCCCGGCCACGGCCTGGCCGGTGGGCACCCGCCCTCAGGTCGTACGCCCCTGGGACCCCCCACCGACCCCGTACGCCGCGGGCCATCGGGGCGTGGACCTGGCCGCCCCACCAGGCACCCCGGTGCGAGCGGTGGCACCGGGCCGGATCACTTTCGCGGGCAGGGTGGCAGGCCGAGGAGTGGTCACGCTGGAGCTGACAGGCACAGGAGATCCCCCACTGCGTACGACGTACGAGCCGGTGACCCCGACGGCGAAGAGGGGCGAGAAAATCGCGGCGGGCGAACAACTGGGCACCTTGTCCCCGCCCACGGGCCACTGCGGGGAGAGCTGCCTTCACTGGGGCCTGCTCAGAGCGAAGACGTACCTGGACCCACTGACCCTGCTGCCGCCGTGGCTACTGCACCACGGCCCGTCCCGCCTGCTTCCACGGCGAGTGGGGTCTCAGCTCGGGGAAGGGCGGGCACAGCCCGCAGCCGCCGGGCATCGATGAACAGGGCCTCAGCCCCGCACACCCCGCAGAGCCATGGAAACCGCAGCCTCGGTAATGGCCTCCGGCTCCTCGGCCACGCCGAGCTCGATCCGCCGAACCGCCGCGTCCACAATCCCCTGAAGCAACATCGCCGCCATCCGAGGCTGCGCATGCCCCAACGCTTCCAACGCCTCGACGATCATCGCGATGAGCCCACCGTGCGCGGCCCGGATCTTCTCCCGGGCCCCGGCGTCCAACTCACTCGCGGAGATCGCGACCACGGCCCGATGCCGCCGATCCCCCACCAGCGCCAGCTGCCTGCGCACATACGCCTCGACCTTGCCCTCGGCCGTGTCCGCCCCCTCCATCGCCGCGGAGACCTCCGCGGCCCAGACGGGGAAATCGACCTCGCACAGCTCTTCCACCACGGCGGCCCGCGACCGGAAGTACTCGTACACGGACGACCGGGCAAGCCCCGTGCGCTCGGCAAGGGCGGGGAAGGTCAACGCCTCCGTACCGCCTTCGGACAGCAGGGACCTCGCGGCGTCCAGCAGGGCGCCTCGCTGCATCGACCGGTGCTCGGCCACAGAGGCCGCTCGAATCCTTGGCACAGCTCCACTTTACGGACGGGAGGCCCCTCGCGGGAGTCGCTCCCCAACTCCCTCACCTGGGGAAGGGACGATTCAGCGTCCCTCAGCGCCCGAAACTGGCCAGCTTCGCCCGAAGCTGCAGCACCGACTTCGTGTGGATCTGGCTGACCCGGCTCTCGGTCACCCCGAGCACATTGCCGATCTCGGCGAGCGTGAGCCCTTCGTAGTAGTAGAGCGTCACGACGGTCTTCTCGCGCTCGGGCAGCGTGTTGATCGCCCGCGCGAGCAGCCTCCGCAGCTCCCGGTCCTCCGCGACCTCCACGGGGTTGTCGGCCGCGTGGTCCTCGAGCGTGTCCATCAGGCTGAGCCGGTCGCCGCCGTCACCGCCGACGTGCAGCAGCTCCTCCAGCGCCACCACGTTCGCCAGCGACAACTGGCTGAAAACCGCGTGCAGTTCCTCCAGCGCGATCCCCATCTCGGCGGCGACCTCGCCCTCCGAGGGCGTCCGCCGCAGCTGCGCCTCCAACGTGGCGTAGGCCCGCTCGACATTGCGCGCCTTCTGCCGCACGGACCGCGGGATCCAGTCGAGCGCCCGCAGCTCGTCGATCATCGCGCCGCGGATGCGCGTGATCGCATAGGTCTCGAACTTGATCGACCGCTCGATGTCGAACTTCTCGATCGCGTCGATCAGCCCGAACACCCCGGACGAGACGAAGTCGGCCTGCTCGACGTTGGGCGGAAGCCCCACGCTCACCCGGCCCGCCACGTACTTCACCAAGGGCGAGTAGTGCAGGATCAGCTGCTCCCGAAGACGCCCGTCCCCGGTCTCCTTGTACGAGCGCCACAACTCGTCCAGCGACGAGGGTGCGGGAGGCCGCTCCCGCTCGCCGCTACGGGCAGCGGGGGGAACCGCTGCCCGGTCGGACCCTGAGGTGTGCTGGGGCATTCGTCGCCTTGAGCCGTTCTGCCGTGAACTGGTGAGGTCGCGTGGGTCGGTGACGTCGCGCGAGCCGGTGGAGTCACCGGGGTCGCCCGCGCCTGTGCGGTGGGGAGCGTGCGTGGAGTGAATGAGGTCGTCCGCCTGATTGCCTGTCCGTGCCGGAATCCTTGTGAGCGTAGCGTGACTGAAGTGTCGCAGTGTGCGAAGGCTATGGGATCGTGCGTGCGCAGACACGTTCCGCTGGGTGCCCCAAGCAGTCGATTCCATAGCGGTGCGTGACGGTGCCGGCGCATCAACTGCACGATTTCCCAAGGTCGTCGGGGGTCATCCGTCCGGCGGAACACGCTCGGTCACCATTCACCTCCTTCGGCGAACAGGGACGCAATCGTCTGGCGTGTCAACTGCCAACCATCGCCGTGTCGTTCAACGAACCCCAACGACTGAAGCTCGTACAGTCGCCCTACGGCGTCGTCCTCACTCGTGCCCGCGTCGCGCGCGATGCCCCGCGCCGTCGTACGCCCCCGCGCGGGCAGCGCGGCCAGCACGCGCGCCGCCCCGGGGGCGAGCAGATCGCGCGGCACGACGGGGCCCCGCCTCTCCGGGGCCACCTCCCCCATGTCGCCGACCAGTTCCACGACTTCCGCGGCATCGGTGACAAGGACTCCGTCGCCCCGGAGCAGTTCGTGCACACCGGCGGACAGACCGCTGGTCGCAGGGCCCGGCACCCCCATGGCGAAGCGCCCCAACTCCTGGGCACTGCGCGCCGTGGCGAGCGCCCCGCTGCGGTAGGCGGCCTCGACCACCACCGTCCCCCGGGTCAACGCGGCGATCACCCTGTTCCGCAGAATGAACCGGCTCGGCGTCGGATGACCCCCCGGCGGCAACTCCCCGACCACAAGACCCTGTTCCGCGATCCGCCCGATCAACTCCGCATGCCCACGCGGATAGGCCCGGTCCACCCCGCACGCGAGCACGGCCACGGTGGCACCGCCCGCCCCGAGCGCCCCGCGGTGCGCGGCACCGTCCACGCCGTACGCCCCACCGGAGATCACGACCCAGCCGCGCTCCGCGAGCCCCGCGGCGAGACCGGCGGCCATGTGCGCGCCGTACTCCGTGCAGGCACGCGCCCCCACGACGGCCACCGACCGCAGCGCCCATATCCGCAGGGAAGGCCGCCCCCGTACCCAGAGCCCGACCGGCCGCGCGTCACCCAGGTCGTCCAGGGGCGACGGCCACTCCGGCTCCCCCGGGCACACGAACCGCCCTCCGGCGTCCCGCACCCCCTCCAGGTCACTCTCCGGTCGCACCAGGGCGGCCCGCGCCCGCAGCCCCTCCCACCGCCGCGCGGTCACCCCCGGCAACCGCTCCTCGGCAGCCCTCAGCCGCCGAAGCACCTCGACGGCCCCGACCTCCCGCAACCACCGCCCACCGACCGCGTCCCCGGGCTCGAGGACCCGCGTCAGAGCGGCCCGGGCGAGCCGCTCCTCGTCGAGCGGCGGATCCACGGTCACGTCAGCGCCCCGATGGTCATCGGCACACCGCGCGAGATCCCCGTACGGAGCTGGAGGGCGAGCGCGACGTCCTGTGCGGAGGGCCTGTCGCGCCCCGCCAGGTCCGCGACGGTCCAGGCCACCCGCAGGACCCGGTCGAGGCCGCGGGCGGTCAGGAAGCCCCGCTCCAGGTCCACTTCGGCCGCGTCCAGGGCGCCGGGGGCGGCGGGCCAGCGCGTGCGCAGCGCATGTCCGGGGACCTCGCTGTTGGTCCGCCAGCCGGTGCCCGCCAGCCTGGCGGCCGCTCTCTCCCGTGCGGTGCGCACCCGGTCGGCGACGGTCTGCGTGGACTCTCCCCGCGTGCCGTACCCGGCGAGTTCGGAGCGGGTGACGGCCTCCACCTCGACCTTCAGGTCCACCCGGTCGAGCAGCGGGCCGGACAGGCGGGCCTGATAGCGGCGGACGACCGACGCGGGGCATTCGCAGCCGTCCCCCAGCAGCGCGTGCCGACCGCAAGGGCAGGGGTTGGCCGCGAGCACCATCAGGAACTTCGCGGGCAGCCGCACCACCCCCGCACTGCGCGCGATCACCACATGGCCCGACTCCAGGGGCTGGCGCAGGGAGTCCAGCGACTTGCTGCTGAACTCAGGCGCCTCGTCGAGGAAGAGCACCCCGCGATGGGCCAGCGAGACCGCTCCGGGCCGCGCGATTCCGTGGCCGCCGCCCACGAGCGACTGCATCGTGGCGGAGTGGTGCGGCGCGCAGTACGGCGCGATGTCCACCAGCGGCCTGCCCGGAGGCAGCATGCCCGCCACCGAGTGGACCGCCGTCACCTCCAGGGACTCCTCCCGGGTCAGCCGGGGCAGGATCGCCGGCAGCCGCTCCGCGAGCATGGTCTTGCCCGCACCCGGCGGTCCCTGCAGGAAGAGGTGGTGCGCCCCGGCGGCGGCCACCTCGATGGCGGTCCTGGCCGACGCCTGGCCGACGACATCGGCCAGGTCCAGCGCGTGGGTGTCGTCCGGCATCCCGCCGAGGCCCGTGCCCGCGCCGGTCCCCGGCACACAGAGCCCGGCGAGCATCGGATCCGGCCGCCCCGCCTCTTCCGGCTCCTCCTGTGGCACCGGTTCATCGGTGAGGACCGCGATGAGCTGGCGCAGACTGCGCACCCCGAGGACCGAGATCCCGGGGACCAGCGAGGCCTCCGCGGCCGTGCACTCCGGGACGACCACCTGTTCGTACCCCGCGTCGGCCGCCGCCAGGACCGCGGGCAGCACTCCCCGCACCGGCCGCACCCGGCCGTCGAGCCCCAGCTCGCCGATCATCACGATGTCGGCGAGCACTTTCGGGTCGATCCGCTCGGCCGCCCCGAGGACCGCGCACGCGACAGCGAGATCGAATCCACTGCCGCCCTTCGGCACCGAGGCCGGGCTCAGCCCCACCGTGAGCTTCTTCTGGGGCCACTCGGCGCCCGAGTTGACCACGGCGGCCCTGACCCGGTCCCTGCTCTCGGTCAGGCTCTTGTCCGGCAGCCCCACCAGCGTGAACGCCGCCACGCCGGTCTCCAGGTCGGCCTGCACCTCGACGACCACGCCCTCGACGCCGACCAGGGCGACAGAACACGTACGCGCGAATGCCATCAGGCCACCCCGCGCGCATGCTCGACCACGGGAGCGCCGCGGCGCGGGATCAGGACCCCGACCAGGTCGATGCGGACACCGCCCGGCGGTGGGCCGCCGCGCGCCTCGATCCACCGCTCCGCCAGGCGCCGCAGCCGCTCCGCCTTGACCCGGCTCACGGCCGCCATCGGATGCTCGAACAGCGACGCCCCGACCGGGGCCGCCCTGCGCGTCTTGACCTCGCAGACGACAAGGGCCTCGCCGTCCAGGGCCACGATGTCGATCTCACCGCTCCGGCCCGCGCGCCAGTTGCGCTCCAGGACCGTCATCCCCGACTCGATCAGCCGCCGCGCGGCCAGATCTTCGCCGTACCTGCCGAGTGCTCCCCGTGCGTTCATGTCGGCACCACCTCCGGCACCCACAGTCACGGTTCAGCCCGCACCTGTTGGATCTTGGTGCACTACTCGCCGGTTGTGGAAAACCCCGCCACCCCGGCGAGTGAACTCAGCTGCCCGGCAGCTCCAAGTCACTCTTGTTGAGCTCCTCGATGTTCACGTCCTTGAACGTGAGCACCCGCACCTGCTTGACGAAGCGGGCGGGCCTGTACATGTCCCACACCCAGGCGTCCGCCATGGACACCTCGAAGAAAACCTCGCCCTGGACCGAGTGCACCTGCATCTCGTAGTCATTGGTGAGGTAGAAGCGCCGTTCGGTCTCGATCACATATTTGAACAGACCGACGACATCGCGGTACTCCCGGTAGAGCTTCAGCTCCATCTCGGTCTCGTACTTCTCGAGGTCCTCGGCGCTCATGGCATGTTCCCCTTCAGCCGTGCGTCCCCCTATTGTGCGTCAGCCCCGCGAGCCCCTACACGATTTCCGTGTCGAGGATCTCGGGCCGAACCGGGGGCCCCTCGTCGAGCAGTCTGCGAAACAGCTCGGCGAGCCTGGTCGGATACACCGTCTCATGAGCCTCGGTCAGTTCTCGGCACGTCCACCAACGCGCTCCGGCGACACTGCGCCGTTCCAGCTCGGTGAGGCCCTCGGCGACGGTCGCCGTCTGTGACGTACGCGCCAGGTAGTACCACTCGTCCTGGTCCCAGCGCCGCCCGTCGAACGGGAAGGAGCAGACCCGCCGCCACAGGACCGGGCCGAGCTCGACCTCCGTGATGCCCGTCTCCTCGCGCAGTTCGCGCAGGGCCGCCTGCTCACGCGTCTCGTCGCCCTCCAGGCCGCCGCCCGGCGTGAACCACCAGTCGTCGGCCCGGTCACCGGGCTCGTGGCCGTGCAACAGCAGGATGCGGTCGTCGGGGTCGAGCAGCACCACCCGCGCCACCCGGCGCAGCGGCCGCCCGGGCTCCGGCGGAGCGGATGACATCGTGTCCTCAGCCGACACCGGCCGCCTCCCTCGTACGACTCCTTGCCCGCCCGCGGCCCATGCGCCTGGCCAGCGGCCCGTACGCGGCACCGCCCAGGACCAGCACCATGCCGGCCACGATCGCGATCACCACCAGGCGCAGTGGCCCCGGCTCGGAGATGCCGCCCGGCATGTCCGCGAAGCCGACGGGCCTCTCCAGCATGCCGAACTCGTCCATCGGCCAGGCCACCGCGTCCACCCGCCCCTGCACGGCGCTCCGCGGCACCGAACCGTGGTCCCCGTCGCCCAGGTGCACGCTGGAGTCCAGTGACCCGCTGCGCTCGTCGCCGAGCAGGAACAGGCGGCCCTTGGGGACCGTCGTGGCGGGGATGCCGGTGGCCGCGGCGCCCTTGCCCTCGGGAAGATACGGTTCTGCGACTTCCTTGCCGTTGACGGTCAGCTTGCCGTCCTTGCAGCAGGAGATCCTGTCGCCGCCGACGCCGACGACCCGCTTGACCATCGGCAGGTCGCCCCAGGTCGCCTGCTTGAAGACGACGACGTCACCGCGGCGCACGTCGTCGCCGTCGATACGCTGCGCGAGCACCCGGTCGCCCGAACCGATCGTCGGTGTCATCGACCCGGTGGGGACGGTGTACGGCTGGTACAGGACCGCGCCCCAGACGAACCCTCCGAGGAAGAGCACACAGCCGAGGGCCACGGCGACGCCCGACAGCACGCTGCCGAGCCGGCCGTGGCCCTCGTCCGTACGTTGTGTCCTGCTCATCCCAGTGCTCCCCCGTCTCGGAGACGACCTCGCCGCCCGTGTGCACGGGCGGCGGAAGATCGGCGATCTGGGACGGCACCCTACCCGGCGGTACTGCCGCCAGAAACCCTCGCGTTCCGCGCGGCAGCGACCGTGAGCCGCCGCCGGCGCCAGAGCACGATCGGCACGGCGCCCGCGAGACCGAGCGCACCCGGCGCCGCGCTGGAGAGCGCGTTGATGCCCGGCTGATCGAAGGTGTCGGGCTTGGGCAGCGTCGCCCAGCGGGTGGGCGGCCAGGCGATCACGATGGCGCGGCCCACGACGTTGTCCACGGGCACGGCGCCGCCGCCGGGCTGGTTCTGGTGGTAGCGGGAGTCCAGCGAGTTCTGCCGGTGGTCGCCCATGACCCAGATCTTGCCCTTGGGGACGGTCACCTTGAACTGGCCGCCCTGGTCGTCGACGCTGCACGGGGTGTTGCCGGGGAAGACGTACGGCTCGTTCAGCGCCTTGCCGTTGACCTTCACCGGCCCGGTGCCCTTGCACTCCACGGTGTCGCCGCCGACGCCGATGACGCGCTTGATCAGGTCCTTCTCGTCGGCGGACGGCATCAGGCCGATCCAGCCGAGGACCCGCTGGACCGCGTTCGGGTCGGGGGTGGGCTCGCCGTCGAGCCAGTGACCGGGGTCCCTGAAGACGACGACCTCGCCGCGCTCGGGCTCGGATCCGAACCACGGCGTCAGCTTGTCGACGAGGACGCGGTCGCCCTTTTGCAGTGTGTCCTGCATCGAGTCCGACGGGATCGAGAACGCCTGCACCAGGAAGGTCTTGATCAGCAGCGCCAGGACCAGCGCGATACCGATGAGGAGCGGCAGCTCCTTCCAGAAGGACCGGGGCTTCTTCGGCTGCTTGGCGTCCCGCTCGCCCTGTGTGTCCTCACCGTCCACGGCGTCACTCCCGGGATTCTCGCCGCCCGCGACGGACTCGACGCCCGGCTCGTCGGATCGTCCCGGCCGCTCCTCGGGCCCCTCGTGTCCGGATCGTGCGCCGACCGCCAAATCCCCCACATCCACTCCTCAGTCCGTGCCGCCGCCTGCCCCAGATGCGATGCAGGCCCACCACTCCCATAACGAGCGGGAGTTCCGCAGGGGTCGGGAGCCGGATCAATCCGTATCGATCGCCGGTGGCCACCCTATGCGACGCTCCTGTGGCGTTGTCCGATCCCGCACGCGCGTCGGGAACCGACGCATACGTGTCCGGCTCCTCCAGTTTGCGCCAGTGCCCGAAGGGCCAGGCGATGACGATCGCGCGCCCCACCACCTCCTCCTCGGAGACGGTGCCGCTGTACTTCTCGGTGCGGTGGAAACGGGAGTCCGCCGAGTCACTGCGGTGGTCGCCCATCACGAAGAGGCGCCCCTCGGGGACCTTCACCTCGAACTCGAAGGCGGACGGCTTGTCCCCGGGGTGGATGTACGGCTCGTCGAGCGGTACGCCGTTGACGGTGACCTTGTCGTTCTTGTCACAGCACTTCACGGTGTCGCCGCCGACGCCGATCACGCGCTTGATCAGGTCCCGCTCGTTGTCGGACGGCAGCAGACCGATCTGTGTGAGGCCTTCCTTGACCTGCTTGACGACCACCGGGTCGTCCTTCTTCTTGCCCTGTTCCTCTTCGAGCCAGTTGCCGGGGTCCCTGAAGACGACGACGTCGCCGCGCTCCGGCTTCGACCCGAACCAGGGGGTGAGCTTGTCGACCAGGACCCGGTCCCCGATCCGGATCGTCTGCTCCATGGAGCCCGAGGGAATCACGAAGGCCTGCACCAGGAAGGTCTTCAGGACGAGGGCTATCAGCAGCGCCACACCTATGAGGAGGGGTATCTCCTTGATCGCCGAGCGCCGCCTGCGCCGCTTGACCTTCTTCGCGAGCTTGCGCCGCTCGGCCCGGCCCGGCAGAGCCGGACCGTCGGTCGGCCTCGACCCTGTGGGCAGCCGGGTGTCGGCCCGGTGTCCTGCGGCACGCGTCCGCCCGCGGTTACCCATGCGCGCCGCCTGGTGCCGGCACGCGCGCGTAGCTGTCGGGGCGTTTCAGGGAGGTCCAGTGGCCGATCGGCCAGGCGATCCAGTCGGCCCTGCCGATGACCTCGCCGACGGGGATCATGCCGCCGCCGGGCTGCCCCAGATGATCGCGGGAGTCACTGGAAGCGCTGCGGTGATCTCCGAGGAGGAACAGGCTGCCCTCGGGGACGACGACGTCGAAGGGCACCTGTGAGGGGGTGTCCCCCTCGAACAGGTACGGCTCGTCGACGGGCTCGCCGTTCACCTTGATCCTCCCCCGCTTGTCGCAGCAGACCACCCGGTCTCCCCCCGTGCCCACGACCCGCTTGATGTAGTCGGCATCTCCGAAGTAGCCGCTGCCGTCGAAGACGACCGCGTCACCCCGCTGCGGCTCGGAACCGAAACGGTACGCCAACTTGTTGACGAGCACCCGGTCCCCGACCCGGAACGCGGGCTCCATGGAGCCGCTCGGGATCTGGAAGGGCTGCACGACGAAGGTGCTGACCACGAGCAGGGAGGCCATGCACAGCAGGAACGTCAGGGTGAGCCTGCCGCCCGGCAGCCACTCGACGACCGACGCGAAAACGGAGCGCGACCGTTCCTCCGTCTCCTCGGATGCGTCGGCGACGTTCGGGACGTCTCCGGGATCGGAGGGTGGGGAGGAGCGGTCGCGCTCCGTGTGCTGTGCTTCGGTGTCCATCGGGGCCAGATGCTATCCGGCCCCGCCGTGGACCCGCGCGGGAGCTCAGCTCTCGCGCTTCTCCTTGATCTTCGCGGCCTTGCCGCGCAGGTCACGGAGGTAGTACAGCTTCGCGCGACGCACGTCACCGCGGGTGACGAGCTCGATCTTCTCGACGATCGGGGTGTGCACCGGGAAGGTGCGCTCGACGCCGACGGAGAAGGAGACCTTGCGGACCGTGAAGGTCTCGCGCACGCCGGCACCCTGGCGACGGATGACTACGCCCTTGAACTGCTGCACACGGGAGCGGTTGCCCTCGATGACGCGGACGTGGACGTTGACGGTGTCACCCGGGCGGAAGGCCGGGATGTCGCTGCGCAGCGACGCGCTGTCGACGGAGTCGAGCAGGTTAGCCATGATCGTCTGCTTTCTTCGCTGATGCCACAGGTCATCAGCGGAACGTGGTGATGAGAATTCGGTAGCTGATCGCGTCGGGCGGGCGTCGTTCCCCCTGTGGCAGGGGCGCACGCTGGACGTACAGCAGCGGTCTATTCTTCCACGGCCTCGGGGTCTCGCCCAAATCGGCCGTCGGGCCCCGGCCGCCACCCCAGGATCGAGAGCATCTCGCGGTCCTTCTTGTCGAAGGCCTTGGGGTCGCAACGCTCAATGAGATCGGGCCTGTTGCGGGTGGTGCGCCGGAGCGCCTCGTCCCGGCGCCAGCGCGCGATCTTGCCGTGGTGACCGCTGAGCAGCACGTCCGGAATGCCGTGCCCGCGCCACTGGGGAGGCTTGGTGTACACCGGGCCTTCCAGGAGGTTGGCCATGGCCCCGGGCGCGAAGGAGTCGTCCCGGTGCGACTCGGCGTTGCCCAGGACGCCGGGCAGGAGCCGGGCCACGGCCTCGGTGACGACCAGCACGGCGGCCTCTCCGCCCGCGAGGACGTAGTCGCCGATGGAGACCTCGTAGACGGGCATGCGGGTCGCGTACTCGTCCATGACGCGGCGGTCGATGCCCTCGTAGCGGGCGGGCGTGAAGACCAGCCAGGGGCGCTCCGAGAGCTCCACGGCGAGTTCCTGGGTGAAGGGGCGGCCGCTGGGCGTGGGGACGACCAGGACGGGTCCGTGGGCCCCTGCCTCGTACCCCTCGGCGAGCACGTCGTCGAGGGCCGCGCCCCAGGGGTCGGTCTTCATGACCATGCCGGGGCCGCCGCCGTAGGGGGTGTCGTCGACCGTGTTGTGCCGGTCGTACGTCCACTCCCTGAGGTCGTGCACGTTGACGTCGAGCTGCCCACGCGCGCGTGCCTTGCCCACGAGGGAGACGTTCAGGGGCTCCAGGTACTCGGGAAAGATCGTGACGACGTCGAGCCGCATTACGCCTGGTCCTCCGGGGCCGACTCGGACGCGCCGGCCGACTCGGATGCGCCGGCCGCCTCGGACGCACCGGCCGCCTCGGCGTCACGGGCGGAGGCGATCTCCGCGCGGTCGTCGATGAGCCCCGGGGGCGGGGCGATGACGGCCTTCTGCTCCTCGAGGTCGATCTCGGTGACGATCTCCTCGACGAAGGGGATCATGACCTCGCTGCCGTCGGGGCGCTCCACGATGAACAGGTCCTGCGAGGGCAGGTGCGAGATCTCCGTGATCCGGCCGACCTCGACCCCGTCCTCGGTGACCACGTCGAGGTCCATCAGCTGGTGGTCGTAGTACTCGTCGGGGTCCTCGGGGAGCTCCTCCGGGTCGACCTCGGCGATCAGGAGCGTGTTGCGCAGGGCCTCGGCGCCCGTGCGGTCGCGTACGCCCTCGAAGCGCAGCAGGAGGCGGCCGCTGTGCACACGGCCGGTCTCGATGGTCAGCGGACCGGTGGCGGCGGGGTCGGTGGCGAGGACGGCGCCGGGGCCGAGCCGCAGCTCCGGCTCGTCCGTGCGGACCTCGACGGTGACCTCACCCTTGATGCCGTGGGCACGGCCGATGCGGGCGACTACCAACTGCACTGCGTTCTCTCCTCGTTCACGACTACGGGCCGGGGACGGCTCGTAAGCCCTCCCCGGCCCGAGCCGGTGCTGCTGTGGTTCTGTGCGAACCCGGTTCAGCGAACCTGGTCCACGTCGACGAGGTCGACGCGGACACCGCGGCCGCCGATGGCGCCCACGACCGTGCGCAGAGCGCGTGCGGTGCGGCCGTTGCGGCCGATCACCTTGCCGAGGTCGTCGGGGTGGACCCGGACCTCGAGGACGCGTCCGCGGCGCAGGTTGCGCGAGGCGACCTGCACGTCGTCGGGGTTGTCGACGATGCCCTTCACGAGGTGCTCGAGAGCCTCCTCGAGCATGCTCAGGCCTCGGTCGACTCGGTGGACGCGGCCTCGGCCTCGTCCGCCTTCTTGTCCGACTTCTTGGCCTTCTGGGTGATGGCCTCACCCTTGGTGTCGTCGCCCTCGAGGCCCTTGGTGAAGGCCTCGAACGCGGCGCGCTTGTCCTTGGGCT
Organism: Streptomyces sp. NPDC025651; assembly: GCF_055558735.1. Classification (NCBI taxonomy): domain Bacteria; kingdom Bacillati; phylum Actinomycetota; class Actinomycetes; order Kitasatosporales; family Streptomycetaceae; genus Streptomyces; species Streptomyces sp. NPDC025651. Next base: position 116,949 of record NZ_JBVHLZ010000013.1, on the reverse strand, counting down.
CCGCGACGAGCAGCGGCGCCGGGGCCGGCAGGCCCTTGTGCTTCTGCCAGTCACCGGTGAGCTTCAGGATGGCCATGACCGGCTCGGTCGGCTGGGCGCCGACGGACAGCCAGTACTGGGCACGCTCCGAGTTGACCTCGATGCGCGAGGGGTTCTGCACCGGGTGGTACAGACCGATCTCCTCGATGGCCCGGCCGTCACGGCGGGTACGGGAGTCGGCGACGACGATGCGGTAGTGAGGCGAACGGATCTTGCCCAGACGCTTCAGCTTGATCTTGACTGCCACGGGAGTGGTGTCTCCTGGTCTTGACGTGGGTGGGCACAACGAAGATGCCGCGTGGGGTTGCGGTACTCGAGTGCCCGATGGACGCGTCAGCCGGAGGAGAGAGGGGTCCTGTGCGGCTGTCGAGTACAGCTAGCCATTGTGCCATACGTCGCCGGGGCACCCGAATCCGGTCCGGGCGCCCCGGTCCAGCTCAGCCCACGCCCGCGCCCACCGCTTCCGGGATCCTGAAGGGCTTGCCGCAGCCGCCGCACATGATCGGCGCCTGGGCGAGCACGGAGGGCACGACGCGGACGTTGCGCCCGCAGTCGCAGACCGCCTTCACGCGCACGCCGCCTCCGGAGGAGCCGTGCCGGGCGGCAGGGCCCCGGAAGCTGCGCGCGGTGTCCGCGGTCGTCGCCGCGGTGTGCGCCTTCAGGGCGCGCTGCAGCCGCTCGATCGTCGGGCGGTAGCGCTTCTTGGCCTCGGGGTTGAGCGTGACCAGCGAGAAGCCACTGCTGGGGTGTGGCTCCTCAGGGTGGTCCAGACCCAGCTCCTCGGCGATCGCGAGGAATCTGCGGTTGTGGTAGCGGCCGGCGCGTGAGGTGTCGCGAACGCCGCGCGAGGCGGCGATGCCATGGACTGCCTCGTGAAGCAGTCGCTCGAAGGAGAGCTCGGCGCCACAGGCGGACGACGACTCTCCGATCAGGGATTCGGGCGCGGCTAGGTCCGGCAGCTCGGGGTGGTGCCGCTGAATGTCGGCCCACGCCTGTGCCAGCTCTGCGGCGAGAACAGGTGGTGTCGTGCTCACGTCGTGACAACGAGCCGGGTGCCCTCGGGGTTCCATTCCGGGGCATCCCAAATAATTTGCACGTACCCGTCAGTTGCCGTTGATGCGTCCGGACGAGGGCGGGTGCGCTGATCTGCGGAGAAGCCTCACAGCTCGCACCAAGCCGGTACGTAGTGGCGCGTACGCCCCGGCGCGTAGAGCGTTCCCTCGCGCCGGGGCTCGTGGTGCCTGGACAGGCGTACGGGCAAAGAACCGGCGCGTCGGTACCGGAGCCGCGCTCCTCAGTAGGAGCGGGCCACGACAGCGACGTTACCGGGGGTCTCATCGGCGTCCGGCACCGCCCCGTCCTCAGCGACCAGACACCGTACGGTCACGGCGTGCTCGGCCAGCCTGGCCTCGCCTTCTTCGCCGAGCGAGGCCCACGGGATCCGTGCCCAGCCGCCGGCGGCGGTGGCCTCCACCGCCTCCTCGACCGTGGTGACGTCCGAGGTGCCAGACTCCCTGCGCTCGCGGGACTGCGTCAGGAGCAGCTGCTGGCCCTCCTCCAGGACGCCGGGCAGCAGCCCGGGGAGGGCCTCGATCGCGACCGGCTCCTTGCCGCCGGGGCTGTGCCTGTCCGAGATCCGGCGGGCCAGCATCGCGGTGCCGTTCGCCAGGTCGCGCGGGCCGACCTCGATGCGGACCGGCACGCCCTTGAGCTCCCAGTCGACGGCGCGGCGCCCGAAGGGGATCTCCGTGCGGTCGTCGACGTGGACGCGGACGCCCGCCGCCTTCAGGGTCTCGCCGATCGCGCGGACCTCGGCGAGCACGGCGTCGTCGCCCTTGACGGCGAGGACGACGGCCTGGACGGGCGCGAGGCGGGGCGGCACGCGCAGGCCGTCGTCGTCGCCGTGCATCATCACCAGGGCGCCGACCAGCCGCGTCGTGCTCCCCCAGGAGGTCTGCCAGACCAGCTCCTGCCTGCCCTCCTTGGACAGGTACTGGGTGTGGAAGGCCTTGGCGAAGTTCTGCCCGAGCTCGTGGCTGGTGCCGAGCTGGAGGGCCTTGCCGTCGCCCATCATGCCTTCGAGGGTCAGGGTGTTGATGGCGCCGGCGAAGCGCTCCTTGGCGGTCTTGCGGCCGAGCACGAAGTCCATCGCGAGGACGTCGCGCATGAAGTCGCCGTACACGTGGCGGTGGATGCGGGCCGCGAAGTCGCGGGCCTCCTCGTACGTCGCGTGGGCGGTGTGGCCCTCCTGCCAGAGGAACTCCGAGGTGCGCAGGAACAGGCGGGGGCGCATCTCCCAACGGACCACGTTCGCCCACTGGTTGATCAGGAGCGGCAGGTCTCGGTAGCTCTGCACCCACTTGGAGAAGTACTCGTTGACGATCGTCTCGGAGGTGGGCCGGACGACGACGGGCTCCTCGAGCTCCTTGCCGCCGCCGTGCGTCACGACGGCGAGCTCCGGCGCGAAGCCCTCGACGTGCTCGGCCTCCCGGGTGAGGTACGACTGCGGGATGAGCAGGGGGAAGTAGGCGTTCTGGGTGCCCGTCTCCTTGATGCGGGCGTCCATGTCCTGCTGCATCCGCTCCCACAGGCCGTACCCGTACGGTCGGATCACCATGGAGCCGCGCACCGGGCCGTTGTCGGCCAGCTCGGCCTTGTTGATCAGGTCCTGGTACCAGCGGGGAAAGTCGTCCGCCTGGGGTGTGAGCACGGGTGTCTTGGCCATGGCGCGCATGGTAGGGGCGGGCCTCGGGAGGGGGGAATTCTTTTCCTCCAGGGGGCGCACAACGGTGGCACACAAGCATTGCCACACAACCTCTGGACGCCACGACGGATGCGGAGTTGTCTGGCATACGGGGGGAGTGCGAGCGCACTACACGGGGGCGGACGAACCGTTGAATTCCGGCACAGCACTAACTCTCGGCGGATTGGGGCGCTTTCGATGACACCAACACTCGTGCAGTCGCACCTCCTCCACGCGGGCGCGACCCCCCGTGTGGACCTGTGCGCACGCGCGCGTGACTGGGCGGAGATCCAGGAACGGATGCTGGTCCCGCTCTATGAAGCGGTGTACGAACGGCTCGAAGTGGGCGACGGCACCCGTCTCCTCGGTCTCGGCTGCGGCTCCGGACTCGCCCTGCTCATGGCGGCGTCACGGGGTGCCGCGGTCACCGGCGTCGACCCTTCGGCGCCCGAACGCCTCGCCCTCGCGCGCGAGCGCCTGCTGCCGGACGGAGCGCGGGAGGCACACGCGCGTGCCGACACGCGCCTCGTCGAAGGCGACCCCGCGGACGCGGCGGACTCGGCGCTGACCCCGTACAACCTCGTCACCGCGTTCCAGCCGATCGGGTGCATGGCAGGTGACTCCGAAGGCCTCGCGTCCCTCCTGGAGGCCGCGGCCCCGCTCGCCGGGCGCGGCACCCCGGTGGTGCTCGCGGGCTGGGGTCCCCCGGAGCGCTGCGCGACGTCCTCCGTCCTGAGGGTGGCGACGAAGCTCGCCGATCCCCTCCGGAGCACGGGCAGTTGGCGCCCCGCCCTGCGGGACGACCTGGAGGAGGTCGCCCAGCGGGCGGGCCTCAAGCCGGACGGCTCGGGCCGCGTCGCGTGCCCCTTCGGATACGCGGACGTGGAGAGCGCGGTCCGGGGGCTGCTCTCGACGGGCCTGTTCGACGCGGCGGTGGGCGCGACGGACCAGGCACAGGTCGACAAGGAACTGACGGAGGCACTGCACCCGCACCGGCTCACGGACGGCACGGTGTGGATGCCGAACGTCTTCCGGTACTTGATCGCGCGTACTCCGTAGCGGCCGGGTACTCCGTAGCCTCCGGCTGTCCTTGGTCATCCGCGTGATGGAGCCTCTAGCTGTCCTTGGTCATCCGCGTGATGCCCGCGATCCGGTACGCCTCGGCCTCCTCCAGCGTCTCGTTCTCCAGCAGCGCCGCGGCCAGGTCGTCCAGTTGGCCGCGGTGGTCGCGCAGTTGACGGCAGGCGCTCTCGTAGCACTCGTCGACGATCCGCCGCATCTCGCCGTCGATCGTGTCGAGGGTCTCCGGGGCGGCCGAGAGCCCGTACGCCTGCTGTGCGTCGTTCGGCAGGGCGGAGAGGCGTCCCACGCGCTCGCTCATGCCCCAGCGGGCGACCATGCCACGCGCGATGTTGGTGACCTGCTCCAGGTCGTTCTCGGCGCCGGTGGTGATGACTCCGTAGACGACGTGTTCGGCGGCCATGCCTCCCAGGGCACCGATGATTCGGCCCCGAAGGTATTCCTCGGTGTAGGCGTACTTGTCGGAGTCCGGGGTGGAGAGCGTCACGCCCAGGGCGCGGCCGCGCGGCACGATCGTGATCTTGCGGACCGGGTCGGCGCCGGGCTGCAGCATGCCGAGCAGGGCGTGCCCGCTCTCGTGGTACGCCGTGCGGCGGCGCTCCTCCTCCGGCATGACCAGCGGCCGTTCGGCGCCGAGCTGGACCTTCTCCATGGCTTCGGAGAGGTCGGACTGCGTGACCTGCTTCTGCTTGCGCTTGACGGCGAGCAGGGCGGCTTCGTTGGCGAGGTTGGCCAGTTCGGCGCCGGTCATGCCCGGTGTCGTACGGGCGACCTGGGCGAGGTCGACGTCGTCGGCCAGCGGGATGGCGCGCGTATGGATCTTGAGGATGGCCTCGCGTCCGCCGCGGTCGGGCGGCGAGACGTTGACGACGCGGTCGAAGCGTCCCGGCCGGGTGAGGGCGGGGTCGAGGATGTCGGCGCGGTTGGTGGCGGCGAGCACGATGACGCCCTCGGCGCCCGAGAAGCCGTCCATCTCGGTGAGGATCTGGTTCAGGGTCTGCTCGCGCTCGTCGTGCCCGCCCATCCCGCTGCCGCCGCCCCGCGCGCGCCCGATGGTGTCGATCTCGTCGATGAAGATGATCGAAGGGGCGACCTTGCGGGCCTCGGCGAAGAGTTCACGCACGCGTGAAGCGCCCACGCCCACGATCATCTCGATGAACTCCGAGGCGGATGCCGAGAAGAAGGGCACGCCCGCCTCGCCCGCGACCGCGCGGGCGAGCAGGGTCTTGCCGGTGCCGGGCGGCCCGGCGAGCAGCACGCCGCGCGGCATCTTGGCGCCCATCGTGCGGTAGGCGTCGGGGTTCTTCAGGAAGTCGACGACGTCGTTGAGCTCGCCCTCGACCTCGTCGATGCCGGCGACGTCCTCGAAGGTCGTCCGCTTCGCCCCGGGCTCCAACTCGACCGGTTTGGGCGGCGTCTTGCGGCCGAGCATGCCGCCGCCACCGCCCATGCCCGCGCTCATGCGCCGCGCGATGAAGATCCACAGCACGACGAGCAGCAGCATCGGGGCGAGCGAGATGAGCAGGTTCGACAGGAAGCTGCGCTCCTGCACCACGGGCTCGGCGGTGACGGTGACCTTGTGCTTGGTCAGGTCGTCCCAGAGCTTGTCGTCGGCGAAGGCGGGCCGCTGCGTCGTGAACTTGGTGTAATTCCCCTTGTCCCCGTCCGGCTTGGGCTGCTCCTTCTTGAGCTGGCCCTGGATCGCGTCGCCCTTGGCGTAGATCTTCGTGACGTTGCCGTCGTCGACCTGCTTGCTGAACTCCGTGTACGAGATGGTCGGCTCGTCGCCCTCGTTGAAGAACGACAGCACGAGGTTGGCGATGAGATAGACGATCAGAGCCGTCAGGATCAGGCTCCCCCAGCCGCCCGGCATCTTCTTCTTCGGCGGCGGCGTGGGTGCGGGCGGGGGCGCGCCCTCGGAGCGCCACGGCTGATCGGGCGCCTGGCGCGGCGGCACAGGGTTGCTCATATTCGGACGTTACGTCACAAAACAAACCTGGGCACCCGCGCGGAAACACCTGGGGCGCCCCTCACCAGAGAGGCGCCCCAAGCGGCGTACGCGACGATCCGAGCTCAGCCCATGAACTTCTTGAACTCGTCGGGCAGCTCGAAGTCCTTGCCCGGCTGGCCGCCGCCCGGGAGGCCGAAGGCGCCCCCGGCCTGACCGGCCTGCTCGCGGCGCGTGGCCTCTTCCTGCTCCTGCTGCTTGCGCTTCATCGGGTTGCCGGAGCGCTGCTTGCCCTTGGCCTGCTTCTGCTTCTTCTTCTGCTTGCCGGGGCCGCCGCCCATGCCCGGCATCCCGGGCATACCCGGCATACCGCCGCCCTGGGCCATGCGGGACATCATCTTGCGGGCCTCGAAGAAGCGCTCGACGAGGTTCTTGACCGCGCTGACCTCGACGCCGGAGCCCTTGGCGATACGAGCACGGCGCGAGCCGTTGATGATCGTCGGCTCCTGGCGCTCGGCCGGGGTCATCGACTTGATGATGGCGGCCGTGCGGTCGACGTCCCGCTCGTCCAGGTTGTTGATCTGGTCCTTGATCTGGCCCATGCCGGGCATCATGCCGAGCAGCTTGCTGATGCTGCCCATCTTCCTGACCTGCTCCATCTGGGCCAGGAAGTCGTCGAGCGTGAAGTCCTGGCCCTTCTTGGAGGCCAGCTTCGAGGCCATCTTCTCGGCCTCTTGCTGCGAGAAGGTCTGCTCGGCCTTCTCGATCAGCGTGAGCATGTCGCCCATGCCGAGGATGCGGGACGCCATGCGGTCCGGGTGGAACGCGTCGAAGTCGTCCAGCTTCTCGCCGTTCGAGGCGAACATGATCTGGCGCCCGGTGACCTGCGCGATCGAGAGCGCGGCACCACCGCGGGCGTCACCGTCGAGCTTCGAGAGGACCACGCCGTCGAAGCCGACGCCGTCGCGGAAGGCCTCGGCCGTGTTGACCGCGTCCTGACCGATCATCGCGTCGACGACGAAGAGGACCTCGTCCGGGCTGACCGCGTCGCGGATGTCCGCGGCCTGCTGCATGAGCTCCTGGTCGATGCCGAGACGGCCGGCGGTGTCGACGATGACGACGTCGTACTGCTTCGTCCTGGCGAACTCGATGGAGTCCTTGGCGACCTGTACCGGGTCACCCACGCCGTTGCCCGGCTGGGGGGCGTAGACGCCGACGCCGGCGCGCTCGGCGACCACGCTCAGCTGGTTGACGGCGTTGGGGCGCTGGAGGTCGCACGCCACCAGGAGCGGGGAGTGGCCCTGCTCCTTCAGCCAGCGGCCGAGCTTTCCGGCGAGGGTCGTCTTACCGGCACCCTGCAGACCCGCGAGCATGATGACCGTCGGCGCGGTCTTGGCGAACCGCAGGCGCCGCGTCTCGCCGCCGAGGATGCCGATGAGCTCCTCGTTGACGATCTTGATGACCTGCTGGGCGGGGTTGAGGGCCTGGGAGACCTCGGCGCCGGCCGCGCGCTCCTTGACCTGCTTGATGAAGGCACGGACGACGGGCAGGGCCACGTCCGCCTCGAGCAGGGCGATGCGGATCTCGCGCGCCGTGGCGTCGATGTCCGCCTCGGACAGGCGGCCCTTGCCCCGGAGGTTCTTGAATGTCGCTGCGAGGCGGTCGGAGAGAGTATCGAACACGGCGGTCGCGAATCCTCGGATCTGGGGGCGGGCTGACAGGTCGCCTTCCAGAGTATCTGCCGCGTGCCGGTGCCCGGGGCTCCGGGCGGGACTTCCCTGCCGCGACCACGGCCCCGCCCGGCCACCGGCCCGGCCCGGCTACCTCCGCAACGCCTCCTCCACCCCACGGGCGACCTCCGCCGCACGCTCCCCCGACAACGGCGCCCCGTCGGTCCCCGTCACGTAGAAGGCGTCCACCGCGTTGGCTCCCAGCGTCGACACATGCGCACTGCGCACCATCACCCCGGCCGCCTCCAGCGCCCGCCCGATGCGGTGCAGCAGCCCCGGTGCGTCCTGGGCCCGCACCTCGATCACCGTCGCGCGCCGCGAGCCCGCCGGGGCCACCGTCACCCGGGCCGGCGGCGCCACGGTCCCCCGCCGCCGCGGATAGGCGGCGTCCCGCTCGGCAAGGCGCCCCGCGATGTCCAGGGACCCGTCGAGAGCCCGGACCAGATCGGCGCGGAGCCGCGTGGCCTGCGGCAAGGACCCGTACTCCGCCGCGACCCGCCAGTTCAGCAGCAGCACCGACCCCTCGACCCCCTCGATCCCCGCAGGCGGCCCGGCCTCCCGCAGCTCCGCGGTCCGCACCGCGAGCCGGTGCGTGGCAAGGACCCCGGCCACCGCGGACAGCACCCCCGGCTGCTCCGGCACGGCGACCATCAGCTCCACGCCCAGCGGCGCCGACTCCGCCGCGTCGGCGGGCTCCCCCTCGGCCCGCGCCCGCAGGGACAGGACGGGACCGCCCGTGCGGAACGCCTCCACCGCGAGCCGCTCCTGCTCGGCCGTGGGCGCCGCGGCCTCGGGATCCGCGGGCTCGTCCCCGGCGAGGACCGCCCCCACCCGCTTCACCAGGTCGGCGACGAGCGCGCCCCGCCACGCCGACCACGCCGCGGGCCCGGTCGCGAGCGCGTCCGCCTCGGTCAGCGCGTGAAGGAGCTCCAGCGTCCCCACGGACCCGACCGCCTCGGCGACGCCCCGCACCGTGGCGGGATCGTCCAGGTCACGCCGCGTCGCGGTCTCCACGAGGAGCAGGTGGTGCCGCACGAGGCACGCGACGACCTCCCCGTCCGCCCGGTCGAAGCCGACCCGCGCGGCCACGTCCCTGGCGATGATCTCCCCGGCCACGGAGTGGTCCCCCGGCCACCCCTTCCCGATGTCGTGGAGCAGCGCGGCCACCAGCAGCAGGTCGGGGCGCCCCACCCGCCGCGTGAGCTCGGCGGCCCGTACCGCCGTCTCCACCAGGTGCCGGTCGACGGTCCAGGTGTGGACGGCGTTCCGCTGCGGCCGGCACCGCACCCGCTCCCAGTCCGGCAGCATCCGCGTGATGAGCCCCTCGGCCTCCAGCGCCTCCCACACCTCGACGGTGGGCCGGCCCGCGCCGAGCAGCGTCACCAACTGCTCGCGCGCCTCGGCGGGCCACGGCGTGGGCAGCGGCCTCGCCACCGCCGCAAGGCGTCGCACGGCGTGCAGCGACAGCGGAAGCCCGGCCTGCGCGGCGGCCGCGGCGGCCCGCAGCGGAAGGACGGGGTCCCGCTCGGGCCGCGCCGCACGGGCGAGCACGACCTCCCCCTCCTGCTCCACGACCCCCTCGGCGAGCGGCGAACGCTCGGCGGCGGCAGCGCCCCGCCCACCGGCGGCACTCCCCCGCCCACCACCCAGCAGCCCCCGCAGCCGAGGCCGTGCGGCCCGCGCCCGCAGCACGCGCCCGACCTCGCGCCAGGTGACGTCGCTGGCATACGAGACGACGCGGGCCGCCTCGTACACCTGACGGAGCAGGGTGTCGGCGTCCAGCAGGCCCAGGGCGGCGGCGACCTGGTCCTGCTCCTGGAGGGCGAGCCGGTCGGTGGCCCGTCCCGTGGCCAGGTGCAGCGCGTCCCGCACGTCCAGCAGCCGCCGCCGGGCGTCGGCGAGGCCCTCGCGGGGGGCGTCCGCGAGCCACGAGGCGGCGACCGCCCGCAGCGCCGTGGCGTCGCGAAGCCCGCCCCTGGCCTCCTTGAGGTCGGGTTCCAGGAGGTGACTCAACTCGCCCTGCCTGGCGGCCCGTTCCTCGCAGAGCGCGCGCAGCTCGGGCAGCCGCTTCGGCGCCTGGTTGCGCCAGTCGGCGAGCACGGCGGTGCGCATCCCCGTGGTCAGCCCCAGGTCGCCCGCGACATGCCGCGCGTCGAGCAGTCCGAGGTGCGCCTTGAGGTCATCGCCGGCGGTCCTGCGGGCCTCCGACGGCGTGCGCACGGAGTGGTCGAGGGCGAGCCCGAGGTCCCAGACGGGGTACCAGAGGCGATCGGCCAGGGCGGCGACCTCCGCGGCGTCGGCGCTCCCGTCGTGCAGCAGGAGCAGGTCCAGGTCGCTGCGCGGCGAGAGCTCGCCGCGCCCGTAACCGCCCACCGCGACGAGCGCGGCACCCCGCGGCACGCCCTCGGCGCCGCCCGCGGCCCGGAAGAGCCCGGCCAGCCAGTCGTCCGTCAGCTCGGCGAGGGCACAACGGCGCGGCGGCCCGGACCGTGACTCCTCCTGGAGGAGCCGCAGCCGGGCCGCCGCGTAACCGCTGGGTCCGGAGCCTTCCGATTCCGATTCAGTACGTACGTCCACACTCGTCACCCAGCAGCTCCTGTTCAGTCCCGCTCAGTTCCGCGTCGTCGCCCGCGTCCGGCCCGACCGCCTCACAGCGCGTCGGGCCCGCGCTCGCCGGTGCGCACCCGGACGGCCGTGTCGACCGGGACGCTCCAGACCTTGCCGTCCCCGATCTTGCCGGTACGGGCGGCCTTCACCACGACATCGAGGAGCTGTTCGGCGTCGTCGTCCTCGACGAGCACCTCGATGCGGATCTTCGGCACGAGGTCCACGGTGTACTCGGCGCCCCGGTAGACCTCGGTGTGGCCGCGCTGCCGTCCGTAGCCGCTGGCCTCGGTGACGGTCAGGCCCTGGACGCCGAAGGCCTGCAGTGCTTCCTTGATCTCGTCGAGCCGGTGCGGCTTGACGACCGCGGTGATGAGCTTCATGCGTCCACCTTCTTGTTCTTCTTCTGGGCCTGGGCACCGTCCTGGACCGGCGCGGGCACCGGGGGCGGCGTCGTACGCGGGGCCGTGCCGCCGCCCGCGCCGCTGAAGTCGTAGGCGGTCTCGGCGTGTTCGACCTGGTCGATGCCCGCGACCTCGTCGTCCTCGGCGACCCGCATGCCGATCGTCCTGTCGATGAGGAGGGCGAGGACCGCGGAGGCGATCAGGGAGTACGCGAGCACGGCCCCGACCCCCGCGAGCTGCTTCCACAGCTGCTCCAGGCCGCCGCCGTAGAAGAGGCCCTGCGCCTTCGACTGACCGCCGCCGGTGGCGAAGAAGCCGACGAGGACCGATCCCGCGATGCCGCCGACCAGGTGGACGCCGACCACGTCGAGGGAGTCGTCGTACCCGAACCTGAACTTGAGGCCCACGGCCATGGCGCACAGCAGACCGGCGATGGCACCGATGGCGATGGCGCCGAGCGGCGAGCAGGAGCCGCCGGACGGGGTGATGGCGACGAGCCCCGCGACGGCGCCCGAAGCGGCGCCCAGCGTGGTGAACGCGCCGTGCCGGATCTTCTCGTAGATGAGCCAGGCGAGCATGGCCGCGGCGGTGGCGACCTGCGTGTTGACGAACATGAGCGCGCCGACGCCGTCGTCGTTGCCGAGCCACGACCCGGCGTTGAAGCCGAACCAGCCGAACCACAACAGGGCCGCGCCGAGCATCACGAGCGGCAGCGAGTGCGGCCGCATCGGGTCCTTCTTGAAGCCCACGCGCTTGCCGATGACCAGGATCACGCCGAGGGCCGCGGCACCGGCGTTGATGTGCACGGCCGTGCCGCCCGCGAAGTCGATGACGCCGAGCTCGAAGGCCCAGCCGCCGGTGCCCCACACCCAGTGCGCGACGGGGAAGTACACGATGGTGGCCCACAGGGCGACGAACAGCGCCCAGGCCGTGAACTTCACGCGGTCCGCGAGGGCGCCGCTGATCAGCGCGGGCGTGATGATCGCGAACATCAGCTGGAAGACGGCGAAGACGTAGACCGGGATGGTGTAGCCGTCCCAGAGCTGGTTGATGCCGAGGCCGCTGAGCCCGACGTAGTCGCCCTCCCACCCGAAGAGGCTGCCGTGGTCGGTGCCGAACGCCACGGAGAAGCCGTACAGCACCCAGAGGATGGTGACGATCCCCAGGCTGATGAAGCTCATCATCAGCATGTTCAGGGTGCTCTTGACGCGGACCATGCCTCCGTAGAAGAAGGCGAGTCCCGGCGTCATGAGCATCACCAGGGCGGAACAGATGAGCATGAACCCGGTGTTGGCGGCAGACAGCTCGGGGGCGTCTGCGGCGATCGTGATGCCTGGGGGCATCGGCGTCTCCTCGTCGTCGTATGCGGCCCGTGCGGGCGAAGCCTGTGCGGTACCGAGGGGCCCTGCTCCTGGGGAGGGCGGGGCTGGGGGCCGGTTATGCGCCAGAGATTGGCGCAGCGCCGTTTCGGCGGGCGCCCCCCGGTGTTTCACCGCAGTGACGAAGAGGTCGTGCGTGTTACGCGGTCATGAACTGCCGGGTCGGGCGGGGCGCGAGTTCATACCCTGCGCACACCGCAGAAACCGGCCGCGGAGGCCATCCGATTGACCTGGCGTGGGGGAGCCGAGTCGGGCTGTTCGGGATGGTCCTGCCGCGGCCGGAGCCGGTCGTGCCGGTGCTTCAGACCGCCTCCGCGGTTTCCGGCATCTCGATGGCGAGCCGCTCGGTGATCTGCAGGACCTCGGCGACGTCCCCGAAGTCCCGCACGGCGGTGTCGACGGTCTTGCGCAGGCGGGTGTTGACCCGCTCGGAGCGCACCTTCTTGGCGATGTCGAGCGCCTGCCCCGCCAGGACGGTGCTCTGCTCGGGCTCGCGCCGGAGCAGGTGGACGGTGGCCTTGCCGATGAGGTTGAGCGCGTACGAACGCTGGTGCTCGATGTCCTTCTCGAAGAGCTCCACGGCGCGGTCCATGACGGGCTCGGCGAGCGAGGCGTACGTGGGGCTGCGGCCCGCCACGTAGGCCAGGTCGCGGTAGGAGTGGGCGTTCTCGCCGTTCAGTTCGGCCTCGGAGAAGAAGCGGATCCAGTCCGGCTCGGGTTCGTTGAAGTCCTCCGCGTCGGCGAAGGTGTCCTCGGCCATCCGCACGGCCCGCTTGCACTTGCCGGGCTGGCCCATGCTGGCGTACGCGCGGGCCTCCATCGCGTACAGCATCGCCTGGGTGCGGGGGCTGGCGCAGTCGCGGCTGCCGTACTGCGCGAGGTGGATCAGTTCGAGGGCGTCGTCGGGCCGGCCGAGGTGGATCATCTGGCGGCTCATGCTGGAGAGGATGTACGAACCGAGGGGCTTCTCGCCCGCCTCCTTGGCGGCGTGCAGGGCGAGGACGAAGTACTTCTGGGCGGTGGGCTGCAGGCCCACGTCATAGCTCATCCAGCCCGCCAGCTCGGCCAGTTCGCCCGCGACCTTGAACAGGCGCCGGGACGTGGCTTCGGGCTGGGGCTCCTGCAACAGGTCCGTCACCTCGTGCAGTTGACCGACGACGGCCTTGCGCCGGAGCCCTCCCCCGCATTGGGCGTCCCACTGACGGAACATCACCGTGGTGGACTCGAGCAGGTCCAGCTCCGGCTTGGAGAGCCGCGCCGGGCGACGCGAGACGGCGGCGGGCTCGGGCTCCGCGGGCGGCGTGGACGGCGAGGGCACCAGCCAGCGCTGCATGGGCTCGATGAGGGCGGGACCCGCGGAGAGCGCGAGCGAGGTGCCGAGGAATCCCCGGCGGGCGAGCATCAGGTCGCTGCGCGAGAACTCACTGATGAGCGCGACCGTCTGCGGCCCGGTCCAGGGCAGGTCGACGCCGGAGGAGGCGGGCGTGCGGTGCGCGGCTCGCAGGCCGAGGTCCTCGACGGCGACGACGCAGCCGAACCGCTCGGAGAACAGTTCGGAAAGAATGCGGGGAATCGGCTCGCGAGGATTCTCGCCGTCCAGCCAGCGGCGCACCCGTGAGGTGTCCGTGGAAATGTGATGGGCGCCCAACTGCCGTGCCCTGCGGTTCACTTGGCGCGCCAGTTCACCCTTCGACCAGCCGCTGCGCACGAACCAGGACGTGAGCATCTCATTGGGGCGCTTCTCAGCGTTCGTGCCGCCTCCGCCATTGCCGCCCACTGGAACGCCCCCATCCCTCAAGACACTTGCCGCTGTCCACGCCAAGCCCTAACAGAATGCCGCGTCTTGCGGCTGTCCGTCCGGAGAATGTCACCCATCGAACAGGAAACCGACTTGCCTCCGGCATACCCGCGGGTGCTCGAACTCCCGGGGTCGTGCACTGAAAGTAATCCTACGATCACCCCTCCGGCGAGGGCGATCCCGGAAACGCCACCATTCGCCACCCCTTCGAATGAACTCCCGGGCGGCCACAAGCGATTCACTTGACATAGGACGACGGAAAGTGGGCGGAGCGGAGTGCACCGGGGCGCATCCCACCGGGCGCACCACCCGTGAGCCCGCCGGGCGCCGTCGTGAAAACAGAGGGTCACGATCCGATTCCGTCACGTAACCGCGGCACGCTCGACCCGTTGGAGGGGGCATGGGCTTCACGATCGGCGGCACCCGGGGAACCGACAAGCCCCGGACCGGATCACGGCGGCGCGCTCGCGCCTCGGACTGCACCACGGTGGCGGAGTACACCGGCCTGTGGGGCTGGGACGCGGTGCCCGGCGCCCGCGCCCTGGACGGCGTCTGCTCGTGCGGCGCCGCCGACTGCGCGGCCCCGGGCGCCCACCCCCTGGACTTCGCCCCCGAGGTCCCCGCCGGAGCCACGCTCGACGAAGTGGCGGACGCCTGGGCCGAGTTCCCCGGCGCGGCCGTGCTGCTGCCCGTGGGGCGCGCCTTCGACGTGATCGAGGTGGCGGAGACGGCGGGGCGGCGCGCCCTGGTCCGGCTGGAGCGGATGGGTCTTCCCCTGGGGCCTGTGGCGGTGACGCCGGACGGCCGGGCGCAGTTCTTCGTCGCCCCGGGCGCCGCGACGGAACTCCCCCAGCTGCTCTACCGCATGGGCTGGGACGACGCCGCCCTCGACCTGCACGGCCTGGGCCCCGGCGACCACATCACGGCGCCGCCGTCCGACCGCGGCGGCCTCGGCCCGGTCCAGTGGCTACGCTCCCCCGCACTCGACTCGGCGACGAACCCGCCCCAGGCGCGCCTACTCCTCGGGACACTGGCGTACGTGGCCCATCGGTCACCGACCTGAGCCGCCACCACATACGGAGCCACCGCATCCGGAGCCACCGCATCCGGAGCCACGGCACACCGAGCCACCCCATACGGAAGGGCCTCCCCGCATCTGCACCATGCGGCGAGGCCCTTCCTTTTCGTACGACTTCGTACGGCTTCGCGCGACTTCGTAAGGCTTCGCACGACTCACGCGACTCGCACGACACCCCCGAAGGGGCGCGCGGAACTGCGTGACAAGCCACCACGCACCCGCAGACGAGCACCGGCGCGCGGAGCCCCCTAGTCCCCGATGAGCGCGTCCACGAACGCCTCGGGCTCGAACGGCGCCAGGTCGTCCGCGCCCTCGCCGAGACCCACCAGCTTGACCGGCACGCCCAGCTCGCGCTGCACGGCGACGACGATGCCGCCCTTGGCGGTGCCGTCGAGCTTGGTGAGGACGATGCCCGTGATGTCGACGACCTCGGCGAAGACCCGCGCCTGCACCAGGCCGTTCTGCCCGGTCGTGGCGTCCAGGACGAGGAGGACCTCGTCCAGCGGGGCGTGCTTCTCGACGACGCGCTTGACCTTGCCGAGCTCGTCCATCAGGCCGGTCTTGGTGTGCAGCCGGCCCGCGGTGTCGATGAGCACGACGTCCGCGCCGTCCGCGATGCCCTCCTTGACCGCGTCGAAGGCGATCGAGGCGGGGTCGCCGCCCTCGGGGCCGCGGACCGTGCGGGCGCCGACGCGCTCGCCCCAGGTCTGCAGCTGGTCGGCGGCGGCCGCGCGGAAGGTGTCGGCGGCACCGAGGACGACCGAGCGGCCGTCGGCGACGAGGACGCGCGCCAGCTTGCCGGTGGTGGTGGTCTTGCCGGTGCCGTTGACGCCGACGACCATCACGATGCCCGGCGTCTCCAGGCCGGACTCGGTCTTCACGGCGCGGTCGAAGTCGGTGCCCTCACCGGTGCCGAGGAGCGTGAGGAGCTCCTCGCGCAGCAGGGCGCGCAGCTCCTCGGGGGTGCGGGTGCCGAGCACCTTGACGCGCTCGCGCAGCCGCTCGACGAGCTCCTGGGTGGGCGCGACGCCGACGTCCGCGGTGAGCAGCGTGTCCTCGATCTCCTCCCAGGTGTCCTCGTCGAGGTGCTCGCGGGACAGCAGCGTGAGCAGCCCCTTGCCGAGCGCATTCTGCGAGCGGGAGAGCCGGGCGCGCAGCCGGACCAGGCGTCCGGCGGTGGGTTCGGGGGTCTCGATCTCCGGCGCGGCCGGCTCTTCGGCGACCGGTTCCTCGACGACGACCGGGGCCGAGGCCGACGGCTCGACGAGCGGGAGTTCCACCTCCTCGATCGTGCGGCGCGGTTCGTCGCGCGGCGCCTCGGCCTCTTCGCCGACCTTCGGTTCGGCGGCAGGTGCGGTGATGGTGGGCGTGCTGGACGGGGCCTGCGAAGGCAGCTGCTTCTTCTTGCGGCTGCCGATCACGAGCCCGCCGAGCGCGCCGATCACGACCACGGCGATGACTACAGCAAGGATGACGATTTCCATAACCCACCCAGTATCGGCCATGGCCCCCGCAGAGGCCCAGATTGTGGTTTCCTCCAAAGAACATATGCACAAGCAGGGCACTACTCGGACTAAAGTACGATGGAGCTCGCCGCATCAACGCGCGTAGAGTCCATCGCGATCACCCCCACCGACGGATCGCGACGTTGCGAGCCGAGCGAGAGGCACGGACCCACCCCCATGACCACCACCGCCGAAACCGAAGGCGCCCTCGAGACACGCGGCCTTGAGCCCGTCCCGGACGCCGAGCGCACCGGCAAGACTCGCGAGCTGTTCCCCACCTGGGTGGCGGCCAACATCAGCGTCCTGCTGCTCACCATGGGCGCGGGCCTGGTCGTGTCCAACCGCCTGAACTTCTGGCAGGTCCTGGTCGTCGCGCTCGTCTCGCCCCTGCTGAGCTACGGCATGGTCGGTCTGATCTCCATCGCCGGCAAGCGCGGCGGCTCGCCGGGCATGACGCTCTCCCGCGCGGTGTTCGGCCAGCGCGGCAACCTCTTCCCGGGCGCGCTGATCTGGGTCGCCCGCTGGGGCTGGGAGACGATCAACGCGGTCACGGGCGCGTACGCGATCATCACGGTCCTGAACATCTGCTTCGGCATCGAGTCGAGCACCGCGCTGACCGTCGTCACGCTGGTCGCCTTCGTCGCCGCGACGTTCCTGATCAGCGGCCTCGGCCGCAAGATCCTGCACATCTGCAGCACCTGGTCGACGTACGCCTTCGGCGCGTTCAGCGTGCTCGTACTGATCTACCTCCTCGCCGAGACCGACTGGTCGGCCGTCTTCGACAAGCCCGCGGGCTCCACCGCGATGATGGTCGCGGGCGTCGGCACAATCGCCGCGGGCGGCATCAGCTGGGTCCCGACGGGCCCCGACTTCACCCGCTACCTCCCGCGCACCGCCTCGAACAAGCCGCTCGTCGGCCACGCCATCGGCGGCGCCGGCATCGTCGTCGTCCCGATGGTCCTGATGGGCGCCGTCATGGCGGTCTCCGACCCGAAGCTGTCCTCGGCCCAGGACCCGGTCTCCTTCCTCGGCGAGCTGCTCCCGATGTGGATCGCGGTGCCGTACCTGCTGATGGCCCTCATCGGCATGCTGCTGATCAACTCGATGTCGATGTACTCCGCGGGCTTCACCGCCATGACGCTCGGCATCAAGGTCCCGCGCGCGTGGGCGGTCAGCGTGAACGCGATCATCAGCCTGATCTTCGGCTACATCCTGATGAACGTGGCGACGAGCTTCATGGGTTCGTTCATCTCCTTCCTCACCCTGCTCGCGGTCGCCTTCTCCGCCTGGATCGGCGTCTTCGGCATCGACATGCTGCGCCGCAAGACGTACGACGGCGAGGCCCTGATGGACACCAAGCGCACCAGCGCCTACTGGTACAAGGCCGGCTTCGCCTGGCAGGCCATGACGGCCTGGGCGGTCGCCCTGATCGTGGGCCTGCTCTTCACCAAGGTCGACTGGTTCAGCGGCCCGCTGGCCACCTCCTGGATCGGCCGCCACGGCCTCGGCTGGCTGGCCACGATCCTCATCGCCGCCGCGCTGTACGCGATCCTGCCGAAGACCCCGCTGGTCGAGAAGGACGCGGCCGCGGCCGGGAAGAGCGACGGCGGGGGCGAGACCGAGCTGGTCTCCGCCTGATCCGCGCCATCTTCGGTACGGAGTACTCCAACTTCCGTACGAGGCTATCCATCTGACACCACGTCAACTAACGTCCCCCTTCGCCGCCCACGCACGGTGAAGGGGGACGTTTGCATGCCCGCCACAGTCGTACGGTTCAACCTCGTCGATCCCGCGGCGACACCCGCCTCGTTGAGCGAGCGCTACCGGACCGCCCTGGAGATGGCCACCTACGCGGACGACCGCGGCATCTCCACCATCCAGACCGAGGAGCACCACGGGGCGGAGAACAGCTGGATCTCCTCGCCCTTCACGTTCGCGGGCGCCGTCTTCGGCGCGAGCCGGCGCATCGCGGTGACGGTGTCCGCGATCATCGGCCCGCTGCACGACCCGCTGCGGCTCGCCGAGGACATCGCCGTACTCGACCTGCTGAGCGGCGGCCGCCTGGTCACCGTGGCGGGCATCGGCTACCGGCCCGAGGAGTACGAGCAGTCGGGCGTCGACTGGAAGCTGCGCGGCAAGCTCCAGGACGAGCTCCTGCAGACCCTGCTCGCGGCCTGGACGGGCGAGCCCTTCGCCTTCCGCGGCCGCACGGTGCGCATCACCCCGCGCCCGTTCACCCAGCCGCACCCGATGCTGCTCGTCGGCGGCTCGTCGAAGGCGGCGGCGCGGCGCGCGGCCCGGCTCGGCCTGCCGTTCTTCCCGAGCGCCCACCTGCCCGACCTGGAGGCGTACTACAACGCCCAGCTCGCGGAGCACGGCACGGAGGGCTGGACGATGATGCCCGCCGCAACGACCCCGCTCCTGCACATCGCCGACGACCCGGACCGCACCTGGGCCGAGCACGGCGAGCACTTCCTGCACGAGGCCCGCACGTACGCCTCCTGGCAGAACAAGGACATCCACTCGGCGGTGAAGTCGGGGGCCACCACGGTCGACGAGCTGCGCGCCGAGGGCGTCTACCGCGTCCTGACGCCCGAGGAGTGTGTGACGTACGCCAAGGGCGACGTCGACAGCCTCATCCTGCACCCGCTCGTCGGCGGCATGCCCGTCGACGAGGGCTGGCGCAGCCTGCACCACTTCTGCGAAAACGTACTGCCCCGGCTCAAGGACAAGTGAGCACGAGTCCTTCAGCCGGGGCAGCTTCCTGATGAGGAGGGGGCAGCGGGGTTTTAGCCCATCTCCTCCAGGGCCTTACCCTTCGTCTCCTTGACGAACTTCATGACGAAGGGGATCGAGAGCGCCGCGAAGGCGCCGTAAATGATGTACGAGCCGGTCAGCGACCACTCGGACATGCTCGGGAAGGTCTTGGTGATCGCGAAGTTGGCGAGCCACTGGGCGGCCGCGGCCACACCGAGCGCGGCGGCACGGATGCGGTTCGGGAAGATCTCGCCGAGCAGCACCCAGACCACCACGCCCCAGGACAGGGCGAAGAAGAGCACGAAGGCGTTGGCGGCGATGATCGCGGTCAGGCCCTGCGCGTTCGGCAGCGAGACGGTGTCACCGGAGCCGGTCTTGTACGAGAACGCCCACGCCATGGTGAACAGGGCGGCCGCCATGCCCGCGGACCCGATGATCGCCAGCGGCTTGCGGCCGATGCGGTCGACGAAGATCATCGCGATGACCGTACCGACGATGTTCACGATCGACGTCTCGAAGGAGTACAGGAACGAGCTGGACGGGTCCTTGCCGATCGACTGCCACAGCTGGTTCGAGTAGTAGAAGATCACGTTGATGCCGACGAGCTGCTGGAAGACCGAGAGCCCGATGCCGATCCAGACGATCGGCAGGAAGCCGACCTTGCCGAGCAGGTCCTTGAACGACGGCTTGTGCTCGCTGCGCATGCCCGCCTCGATCTCGGCGACGCGCGCGTCCAGGTCGATGGCGGTCCCCTCGACCTCGCCGAGCACCTTCTTGGCCTCGACGTCCCGGCCGACCGAGATCAGGAAGCGCGGCGACTCGGGGATGATGAAGGACAGCAGGCCGTAGAGGACGGCCGGGATGACCATGACGCCGAGCATCCACTGCCAGGCCTCCAGGCCCATCAGCTTGCCGCGCTGGTCGCCGTCGGCCATGTTCAGGATGCCCCAGTTGACCAGCTGGGAGACGGCGATGCCGATCACGATCGCGGCCTGCTGGAACGAGGCGAGCCGGCCGCGGTAGGCGGGCGGCGCGACCTCGGCGATGTAGGCCGGGCCGATGACCGAGGCCATGCCGATGCCGATGCCGCCGATGAGGCGCCACACCGTCAGGTCCCAGGCCGCGAACGGCAGGGCCGAACCGATGGCGCTGGCCGCGAAGAGGACGGCGGCGATCTGCATGCAGCGGATGCGGCCGATGCGGTCGGCGATGCGCCCCGCGACCGCGGCACCGACGGCACAGCCCAGCAGGGCGGTGGCGATGATCCAGCCGAGCATGTTGGCGTCGACGTCGAAGCGGTGCTGGATGGCGACGGTCGCGCCGTTGATCACCGAACTGTCGTAGCCGAAGAGGAAGCCACCCATCGCGGCGGCCGCCGTAATGAAGATGACATGGCCGAGATGGTCCGGCTGGGCCTCTCTGGCTCCGGACTGAGGCGCCTGCGATGTGCTGGTCACGTGTACTCCTCGGGCCACCGGCAACGTTGCCGGGGTGGGGGCGAGCTCTTCAAGTGGCGCACAACTTCACGCCGCCCACCACCTGAAGGTAAAAGCAACGTTGCAGAGACTATGCCTTCAAGTTTCGAAGTCAATAGGTGGGCTGCTGTGAATTTGAGGGCAACGTGAGGCTACGTGCGTTCAAGGCTTGAACTCTTGAAGTGGGTCCTCGGCCTGGCTGCCGGACCGGCTAGCGGAGCCTCTGACTGATGACCTTCGAGACGCCGTCGCCCTGCATGGAGACGCCGTACAACGCGTCGGCGACCTCCATCGTGCGCTTCTGGTGCGTGATCACGATGAGCTGCGAGGCCTCCTGCAGCTCCTGCATGATGCGGATGAGCCGCTGCAGATTGGTGTCGTCGAGCGCCGCCTCGACCTCGTCCATCACATAGAACGGGCTGGGCCGGGCCTTGAAGATCGAAACGAGCAGCGCCACGGCCGTCAGCGACCGCTCACCACCCGACAGCAGCGAGAGCCGCTTGACCTTCTTGCCCGGCGGTCGGGCCTCGACGTCGACGCCCGTGGTGAGCATGTTGTCGGGGTCGGTCAGGATCAGCCGCCCCTCGCCGCCGGGGAAGAGCCGCGAGAAGACGCCCTCGAACTCCCGGGCCGTGTCGTGGTAGGCCTCGGTGAAGACCTGCTCGACGCGCTCGTCGACCTCCTTCACCACCTGGAGGAGATCGGCCCTCGTCTTCTTGAGGTCTTCCAGCTGCTCGCTCAGGAACTTGTGCCGTTCCTCCAGCGCCGCGAACTCCTCAAGGGCCAGCGGGTTCACCTTTCCGAGCTGCTGATACGCCCGTTCGGCCGACTTGAGCCGCTTCTCCTGCTCGCCGCGGACGAACGGCACCGGCTTGTTCCGCGGGTGCTCGGGGTCCTCGGGCAGCTCCTCGCCCTCGGCGGGGGGCGAGGGCGGCACGGGCTGATCGGGGCCGTAGTCGGCCACGAGTCCCGCCGGCTCCACACCGAGCTCCTCCAGCGCCTTGGTCTCCAGCTGCTCGATCCGCAGCCGCTTCTCGGCACCGAGTACCTCGCCGCGGTGGACCGAATCCGTCAGCTTGTCCAGCTCGGCCTTGAGATCACGGCCCTGGCCCCGCGCGACGTCCAGATCCCGCTCCCGCACCTCCTTGGCGCGCTCGGCGGCGGCACGTTCCTCCTGGGCGCGGACCAGGGAGACCTCGACGTGGGCGAGCAGCTGGCGCCCGCCGGACGCCACGGCCTCGGCGACCGCCGCCTCGTGGCGAAGGCGCGCCCTGCGCTGCTCGGCACGCGCGCGTGCCTCACGTTCGGCGCGCGCGGCCCGGTCGAGGGAGTCGGCACGGCCCGCGAGGCCCTTCACCCGCTCCTCGTGCGTACGCGCCTGGAGCCTGGCCTCCATCTCGGTCTGCCGGGCGTTGGCACCGTCGGCGGCGAGGCGGTCGCGCACCGAGGTGTCGGGCTCCTCGTCGACAGGGGCTTCCTCCGCCACGGCAAGGCGTTCGGAGAGTTCCTCGGCCTCCTCGACCGCCCTGTCCAGCGCCTCCTGCGCCTTGGCGGCGGCGGTGGCGGACCGTTCCGCCTCCCCGGTGGCGCCCCGCGCCTGCCCGGCGAGCCGCCCCAACTGCTGGGCCACGGACGACTTCTCCCGGTCGGCGACCCTGCGCCGCTCCCCCAACTCCTCGACCAGCGCGGCACATTCCTTGCGCCGCTCACCGGCGGCCCGCTGCGCCTCGGTCAACTCCTCGCACTGAGCGGCCAGTTGCTCCAGCTCGGCGGCGGCCTCGTCGACCGAGGCCTGCACTTCGAGCAGGCTGGGCGCCCCCGCGGACCCGCCGTGCGCGAAGTGCGCCCCGAGCAGATCCCCTTCGGCGGTGACGGCGGTCAACTCCGGGTGGGCGTGGACGAGATCCTCGGCGTCCTCCAGCGTCCCCACGGCGACGACCCCGCGCAGCAGCCGCCGCACCGCGGGCATCAGCTCGTCGGGCCCCCGCACGAGATCGGCGACGTACGGCGGCCCCTCGGGACGCTCCGGCTGTACGTCGTCGGGGGCGCCGCCGAGCAGCAGCGCCGCGCGCCCGGCGTCCTGCTTGCGCAGCAGCCGGATGGCCTCGGCGGCCGTGCCGGGACCGTTCACGGCGATGGCGTCGGCCCCCGCGCCGAGCGCGGCCGCGACCTGCACCTCGAAGCCCGGGGCGACAGTGAGCAGGGCCGCGGCGGGACCGAGCAGCCCCGCGAGCTGGTCCCTGGCCGCGACCAGCGCGCCGGTGCCGTCCTTGCGCCGCAGGCCGAGCGCGAGGGCCTCGTGCCGGGCTGCGACCGCGGCCCGCCTGCGCTCGGCCGCGGTGGCCGCCTCCCGCGCCGCGGTGAGCGCGGCCTCGGCCTCGGCGAGGTCCCGCTTCGCCGCGTCGTGCCGGTCCCCGAGCTCCGCGTCGTCCGCGTCGAGCCCGTCGACCTCGGCCTTGAGCTGCTCGTACTCCTCCTGAGCTGCGACCGCGCGCTCGGCGGCCTCGTCCCGCGCGAGGGCGAGCCGGTCGATCTCGGCCTGCGCGGAGGCGGCCCGCGAACGCGCCGCGTTGACCTGCCCGCCGAGCCGCGCGAGCCCTTCACGCCGGTCGGCGATGGCCCGCGCCACGTCCTTGAGTCGCCGCTCCTCGACCGCCAACTGCCGTTCGAGATCGGCCCGGTGGGCCACCGTGTCGTCCAGGGCGTGCTCGGCCGCTTCGAGCGCGGCCGTCAGCTCGGCCTCCTGCTCCCGGATGCGGGCGGCCTCGCGCTCCATGTCCTCGGGGTCGCGCCCGCGCCGCTCCTCGGGCGGCGCGGCGGTGGCGCTCTTGACCCGGGCGTCGGCCAGCGAGACGGTGCCGCGCACCCGCTCGGCCAGCTGCGACAGCTCGTACCAGGTCTGCTGGGCCCGCTGCAGCCGCGGGGTGAGGCGCCGCACCTCTTCCTCCAGCCGCGCCTCGCGCTGCAGGGCGGCCTTCAGCTCGGTCTCGGCGCTCTCCTTGCGCTCCTTGAGTGCGGCCTCGTCGGCGACCTCCGCGTCCAGCGCCTCACGCAGCCGTACGAGGTCGTCGGCGAGGAGCCGCAGCCGGGCGTCGCGCAGGTCGGCCTGGATGACGGCGGCCCTGCGCGCCACGGCGGCCTGCCGGCCAAGGGGCTTGAGCTGGCGCCGCAGCTCGTCGGTCAGGTCCTGTACGCGCGCGAGGTTGGCCTGCATCGCGTCGAGCTTGCGCAGCGCCTTCTCTTTGCGCTTGCGGTGCTTGAGGACGCCCGCGGCCTCCTCGATGAAGGCGCGCCGCCCCATCGGGTCGGCGTGCAGCACGCCGTCCAGCTGCCCCTGTCCGACGATGACGTGCATCTCGCGTCCGATGCCGGAGTCGGAGAGCAGTTCCTGGATGTCGAGGAGGCGGCAGGTGTCGCCGTTGATCTGGTACTCGCTGCCGCCGTTGCGGAACATGATCCGCGTGATGGTGACTTCGGCGTACTCGATGGGCAGCGCGCCGTCGGAGTTGTCGATGGTGAGGGACACCTCGGCCCGGCCGAGCGGCGGCCGCCCGGTGGTGCCGGCGAAGATGACGTCCTCCATCTTGCCGCCGCGCAGGGACTTGGCGCCCTGTTCGCCCATGACCCAGCTGAGCGCGTCCACGACATTGGACTTGCCGGAACCGTTCGGTCCGACGACGCAGGTGATGCCCGGCTCGAACTTCAGTGTCGTGGCTGACGCGAAGGACTTGAAGCCGCGCAGGGTCAGGGCCTTGAGATGCACGCCGTCGGACTCTACCTTTCACTGACCGTTTCACCCATGAAGATGCAGGGCACATCAGACGGTAAAGACAGCAGCGTACGCCGGGGCAAAGAAAGAAGGGACGCCGAAGCGTCCCTTGCAGATCTGGAGACAAGCGGCTGACACGGGCAGCCCGACCACTTGCTTACCACGAGGCGCCTTTGCGGGAAGGCCCCGGTATGTACTTGATCAAGTAGTGGTCAGGTGAGCGCAGGCTCCGCCTGGGGTACGTCGATGCTCTCCAGGAGCGATTCGTGAGAAGCGGCAGCCGCCAGCGCGTCGTTCTCGGCCTGGATCCGAACGAGCTCGGATTCGAGGTCCTGGACGCGCTGCTGGAGCCGTCGCATCTCGGCGAGGAGTCGCGGGTCGCTGCCGCCGACGTAACCGAGAAGCGCCTTTGCCATGATGGATGGTCCTCCACACTGAGTGACCGACCGAAGCGGTGTGGGTCGTGAGGGAATCGCACCCGCGGTGCTTGGCACTCTTTGTTTCGCTGGGTCTTGCTGGCCGTTCTCACATGCCAAACAGCTAAGGTGCGCGGGGCTTCCAGAGTCTCACCAAAAAGTTTGACGGTCAACACGATCACACCCCGTATTGGCGGGCGACCCGGGGGCGCGCGGCCTCGGAACGGGCGGCGCTGCTTCTCCTTCGGGGCCCTGGGGGCGTGGAGATCATCCTTACCTGCGGAGCCTGCCACGGCAAGCCGTTCTTGGCAACCACCAGGTCTTTTCTGCCTCAGGCAGTTGCCCGGGACACACGTCGCGGCACGCGGTGACCCCCGTCCCACCGCGTCCGCCCGGGTCAGCGTCAGCGAATGGCGAAGGTCTCGTATATGCCACGTGGTGTGTCCCAGATCTCGGTGACTCCGTCGACCCGTCCGGGTGTGTCGCCCTCGCGAAGCCAGTCGAGCAGTTCCTGACAGCCGGCGCGGGGCCCCTCGGCGACGACCTGGACGCGACCGTCCTCCAGATTGAGAGCAAAACCACTCAGGCCGCCGATCTCGAGGGCCTTGGCCCGCGTGAACCAGCGGAAACCCACAGCCTGCACGCGTCCTCGCACCCAGGCGGTGAGTCGTACGTCTTCGTTCATGGCTGCACGCTAACCGGCCAATTGCTCTCGGAGCACTTCGCCCCCATGCGCCATCGCGTACAGTCCGGACTCGATGAGCCTCACCCGTATGGGTGAGTCACGTTGATCGTAAGGACGAAAGGCCAGGAGATGGGACGCCACCGACGCTCCGGCGCCGGCCGCGCCGCCGCCACCCCTGAGATCCAACCGGGGACGGTGTCGCACCGCCGCGGGGGCCGCGCCGCCGCCCCGGTCCGCACGGGCCTGCTCGGTGTCTCCGCCGCCGTCGCGATGGGTGCCGTCGCGGTCGCTTCGGGCCTGGTGCCCGGCGCCGACACCTACCGGCTCGGCAGCGACGACCCCGGCCAGGTGCGCTCCGCGGGCTCCCCGACCCAGGTGGACCCGCAGGGCGGCACCGACGGCACCGCCGACCGCGGCGCGCCCTCGCCCAGCCGTGGCACGGGCCGCTCACAGGCGCCCGCCCCGGCCCCGTCCAAGGCCGACCCAAAGCCGTCGAAGACGCCCTCGCAGAAGCCGTCCTCCCCGGCGCCGAAGCCGGACGCCGACGAGAAGAAGGCGACGCCGAGT
Organism: Streptomyces sp. NPDC025651; assembly: GCF_055558735.1. Classification (NCBI taxonomy): domain Bacteria; kingdom Bacillati; phylum Actinomycetota; class Actinomycetes; order Kitasatosporales; family Streptomycetaceae; genus Streptomyces; species Streptomyces sp. NPDC025651. The sequence continues at coordinate 90,972 of NZ_JBVHLZ010000013.1, read as the reverse complement.
CCCTCTCGTACGCAGGAGGAGAAGCCCAAGGCTCCCGCCACTCCCCCGCAGTCGCCGTCCGACGAGAGCGCGGCCGAGGCCGCGGTGCTCACGCTGGTCAACCAGGAGCGGGCCAAGGCGGGCTGCAGGCCGGTGCGGGCGGACGACCGGCTCGCGGCGCTGGCCGGGCAGTTCAGCGCCGACATGGCCGAGCGGGACTTCTTCGACCACACCGACCCGGACGGCGCGACGCCGTGGGACCGCGCCGAGAAGGCGGGCATCTCGGACCTGGGCGGCGAGAACATCGCCCGCGGGCAGGCCAACGCCCAGTCCGTGATGGACGCCTGGATGAACAGCCCCGGCCACCGCGCCAACATCCTCAACTGCGACTACAGGACCATGGGCGTCGGCGCGCACTTCGCGCAGGGCGGCCCGTGGTGGACGCAGGACTTCGGCTTCTGACCGGCGGACGGTCCCGCTGACGGCGGGACGGCCCGGGGTCAGGCCGCGACGGACGCCTTGCCCGCGAGGAAGACGCGCGCCGTCTCGGTGACGCGGCGGCCGAGGTGTTCGGCCGTGGCGATGTCCGCCTTGTGCACGCCCTCGGGGCCGTCGTCGGAGTTGGTCTGGGCGGCGGCTCCGGAGAAGAAGCCCAGGCGGTTGAGGTCGTTCTCCGAACCCGTGGTGGAGTTCCAGCCCGGGGTCAGTCCGAGGTTCACCCAGTGCATGGCGTGCTGCGCCGCGAGCGTCTGGAAGTACTGCAGGGTGTGCAGCTTGTCGCCGCTCTTGGAGCCGGAGTTGGTGAACCCGGCGGCCAGCTTGTCGTGCCAGGCCTTGGCGAACCAGCGCTTGGACGTGGCCTCGGCGAAGACGTGGAAGGCGCCGGAGGCGGTGCCCATGTAGGTGGGCGAGCCGAAGACGATCGCGTCGGCCGCGTCGAGCAGCTCCCACTGGGCTTCGGTGATCTCGTCGACCTTGATCAGGTGAACGGTGGCGCCCGCGTCGGCGGCACCGGCGCGGACGGCCTCGGCGACGACGGCGGTGTGGCCGTAGCCGGAGTGGTAGGCGATGGCGACAACAGGGCTGGTCATGACGGGTGTACTCCTCGTGAGGGCAGGGCTGCGTCAGGTCATGGCTGGGTGGATCGCCGGGGTCCGGCAGGCACAAGAAGAAGGAAAGCACTAACTTTCAGTTAGCGCAACCCAGCGGCAAGCGCTGCGCGAGAGTATGGTGTCTGCATGGATTCCACGGACATGGCGTACGACGTGTTCTCCCGGCAGTGCCCGTCGCGGAGCACGCTGGAGCACGTCACAGGACGCTGGGGAGCGCTCACCCTCGGCGCGCTGCACGACGGCACGTTCCGCTTCAACGAACTGCGCCGCCGCGTCGACGGCGTGAGCGAGAAGATGCTGTCCCAGACCCTGCACGCGCTGGAGCGCGACGGCCTGGTGCACCGCGACGCGCAGCCGACCAACCCGCCGCGCGTGGACTACCGCCTCACCCCGCTGGGACAGGAGGTCGCCGAGCGCCTGCTGACGCTGATCCGCTTCGTGGAGGCCCGGCAGGACGAGGTCCGCACGGCCCAGGAGCGCTACGACGAGGCGCGCGGCGCCCTCTGACAGCGCGGGCAGAAGTAGCTCGACCGGTTCATCCAGGGGCGCCTGCGGATCGGGGTGCCGCAGCGGCGGCACGGCTCGTTCTCACGGCCGTAGGCGTCCAACGACCGGTCGAAGTACCCCGATTCGCCGTTCACGTTCACGTAGAGGCTGTCGAAGGTGGTGCCGCCGACGGCCAGGGCCGCGTTCATCACATCCCGTACGTGGCCCAGGAGTTCGGCCGTGCGCGGGCGCGTGAAGGCGCCGGTGGGCCGTTCGTAGTGCAGCTTCGAGCGCCAAAGGGCCTCGTCCGCATAGATGTTGCCGACGCCGCTGATCAGCGACTGGTCGAGCAGCGCCCGCTTGATCGTCGTACGGCGGGCACGCAGCGCGAGGTGGAAGGCCGCGTCGTCGAACGCCTCGTCGAGGGGGTCGCGCGCGATGTGCGCGATGACGTCGGGGAGTCCGTCGGCGGTGGTGTCGTGCAGCGAGAGCCCGCCGAAGGTGCGCTGGTCGACGAAGCGCAGCTCGGTGCCCTGCTCGTCCGCGAACCGCACCCGGATCCTCAAGTGCCTCTCGTCCGGCGCCTCTTGGGGCTGCACGAGAAGCTGGCCGCTCATGCCCAGATGGGCCAGGACGGACTGCGCGGAGTCGGCGAGCGGCAGCCACAGGTACTTGCCGCGCCGCTGGGCGAGCCCGATCCGGTGCCCCGCGAGCCGGGCGCCGAAGTCCTCGCCGCCCGCGACGTGCCGCCGCACCGCGCGCGGATGCAGCACCTGCACATCCGCGACGACGCGACCGCTGACCCAGCGCTCCAGGCCACGGCGGACGACTTCGACTTCGGGCAACTCGGGCATGGTCTCCTCCAGCACAGATGCCGGCCGCCCCCGAAGGGGCGACCGGCATCAAAGGATATGCGGCGTCAGGCCGAGGGGGTGTCGGCGGTCCCCTCGGACTGCGCGGCAGCGGCGGCCTCCGCCGCCTTCGCCCGCTCGTCCGCGGCGGCACGGATCGCGCGCCACGCGGACTCGGCGGCCTGCTGCTCCGCTTCCTTCTTGCTGCGGCCGGTGCCGGTGCCGTACGAGACGCCTCCGACGCGGGCGGCAGCAGTAAAGGTCTTCTCGTGGTCGGGTCCGCTCTCCGAGACGAGGTACTCGGGCACGCCGAGGCTCTCCGTCGCGGTGAGCTCCTGGAGACTGGTCTTCCAGTCCAGGCCCGCACCCAGGTTCGAGGACTTCTCGATCAGCGGGTCGAAGAGCCGGTGCACCAGCTCGCCCGCCGCGTCCAGACCCTGGTCCAGATAGACCGCGCCGATCACCGCTTCAAGGGTGTCGGCGAGGATGGATGCCTTGTCCCGGCCTCCGGTGCCCTCTTCGCCCCGGCCGAGCCGGATGAAGGAGCCCAGTTCGAGGCCACGGCTTACCTCCGCAAGCGCACGCGAATTGACCACCGCGGCCCGCAACTTGGCCAGCTGGCCTTCGGGCAGGTCGGGGTGGGTGCGGTACAGCGTGTCCGTGACGACGAGACCGAGCACGGAGTCACCGAGGAACTCCAGGCGCTCGTTCGTCGGCAGGCCGCCGTTCTCGTACGCGTACGAACGGTGGGTCAGCGCGCGCACCAGAAGGGCGGACTCGAGCTTGTACCCGAGCCGCCCTTCCAGAAGCGTGTGGGACGAGGCCGTTGTCTCCGCCAGTTTCTTGGCGTCTTCCGCCTTCTTGGGGCTAGACACGGTGCCTCTCACCAGCCGCTCAGACCTCGAGGACCTGGCGCTTGTTGTAGGTGCCGCAGCTCGGGCACGCGATGTGCTGCTGCTTGGGCTCCTGGCAACGCTCACACGAAACCAGGGTGGGGACCGCAGCCTTCCACTGCGACCGGCGGTGGCGCGTGTTGCTGCGCGACATCTTCCGCTTCGGAACAGCCACGGCTACTTCTCCTGCTTCTCGTCGACGCCCGCTTCCGCTTCGGCGCCGCTCATCTCGTCCTTCTCGCCGTCCTGGATGGTGCCAGCGAGTCCCTGCAAAGCCGCCCAACGGATGTCGACGGCGTCGTGGTGGTGGTCCGGGTCGTCCGCGAGCCGCACTCCGCACTGGGAGCACAGGCCCGGACAGTCGTCCTGGCACACCGGCTGCATCGGCAGTGCGAGCACCACCGCATCACGCAGCACAGGCTCGAGGTCGAACATGCCGTCCTCGAGAAAGAGCCTGTCCTCGTCTTCCTCGGCGTCGTCGGCCGGTTCCGCGGTGCGGCCCCGGTCGTCGGCGTCAGGGTACGAGAACATCTCCTGGAAGTCCGCGTCGAGCTCCAGCTCGAGCGGCTCCAGACACCTTACGCACTCCCCCTCGGCCGATGCACGGGCGGTGCCTGTGACAAGCACCCCTTCCATGACCGACTCAAGGCGGATCTCCAGCTCGACCGGGGCGCCCTGCGGCACCCCGATGACACCTTCGATACCGAAGGACGCCGGCGAGGCCGGTGCCTCGATCTCGCGGGTCAGCCGCTGCATGGCACCGGGACGCCGACCCAGCTCGTGTGTGTCGAACACGAGGGGGTTGCGGTGGTCGAGGCGCGTGCTCAGGGCTTTTCCTGCTTTCGAATCCTGGAGGTCCATAGGAGGGGCCGCCGCACTGATGCCTCAGAAGTGAGGCTTGGGTGGGCAGCCGGAGTCGCGGACGTATGCGCGACCGAAGAGCCAGGATACTTGACCATCCGCTCTCGGCCCAATCCGGTCCCGATGCGCCCCTAGCGCCCCTGCTCGTACTGGCGCAGCTGCTCGGCGCTGATCATGGTCGTGTCGAAGAGGCTGGTCTCCTCGAGGGCCGCGGGCGCGGGGGCCTGCTGGTACTGCGGCTGCTGCGGCTGGTCGTAGCCCTGCTGGGGATAGCCGTACTGGTCCTGCTGCGGGTACGCGGCGTACGGGTCCTGCTGGCCGTAGGCCTGCTGCTGGTACGCGTACTGGTCCTGCTGCTGGTACCCGTACGGGTCGGGCTGCTGCTGGGGCGGCGCGTACGGCTGCTGGGCCGGGATCGGCGGGGCCTGGGCCGGCTGCGGCGGGGCGGCGGGCTCCGCGGCGGGCGTGGGGCCCGCGAGGTCGGCGAGGTACTCGGCGTCGGTGGTGTGCCCCTGGGTGGTGGCGCCCTCCGCGAGGCTGCCGAGCTCGTCGGCGGGGGCGCGGCCGTGCAGGGTCTGGCGGCCCTTGCCGACGGCCTCCAGGGTCTTGGCGAGGACCGCCTCGAAGGCGCCGAGCTTGGCGTCGACGTACGCGTCGGCGTTGCGGCGCAGGGTCTCGGGGTCGTGGCTGCGCTCGGGGGCGTCCTCGTCCTCGTAGCCCTGCTCGTCGAGGCCGGGTCCGGTGCCGAGGAGCTTCTCGCGGCCGCGGCCGACGGAGCCGAGGGTCTTGGTGAGGACGACCTCGAAGTTGGCGAGCTTGCTGTCCACGTAGTCGTCGGCCTCGACGCGGACCTCTTCGGCGGCCTGGCGGGCCTCGGCGAGGATGCGTTCGGCCTCGCCCTGGGAGCGGCGGGCGACCTCCGTGTCGGAGATCAGGGAGCCGCGCTCGGCGTGCGCGGTCTCGATGATCCGCTCCGCCTCCTGGCGGGCCTGCTCGACCAGCTGCTCACGGCCGCCGATGAGCTCCTGAGCCTGGGCGAGAGAGCCGGGCAGGGCCTGCCTGACCTCTTCGAGCATCGAGAGCAGATCGGCGCGGTTGACCACGCACGAGGCCGACATGGGCATGGACCGGGCACTGCCGATCGCCTCGACGATGTCGTCGAGCTTCTTCTGCACGTCCACCGATGGCTCGCCACTCTCTACAGCTGGTTGGGAGACGGACGGGACGACTGTAAGGCCACCGGCCGCCCGCCCGACACCGGGTGACGCACTGTCAGGAGGTCCGCACAGGGGTCACTTCTTGCCCAGGCGTTCGACGAGGGCCTCGTGGACCAGCGGCGGCAGCAGGTGGGCGACGTCGCCGCCCCAGGCCGCGACCTCCTTGACCAGCGAGGAGGAGAGGAAGCTGTAGGTGGGGTTCGTCGGGACGAACAGGGTCTCGACGCCCGAGAGGCCGTTGTTCATCTGGGCCATCTGGAGTTCGTAGTCGAAGTCGCTGACGGCGCGCAGGCCCTTGACGATGGCCGGGATGTCGCGCTGCTTGCAGAAGTCGACGAGGAGGCCGTGGAAGGACTCGACCTCCACGTTGCCGAAGTCGGCGGTGACCTGGCGGATCAGGTCGATCCGCTCCTCGATCTCGAAGAGGCCCTTCTTCGACTGGTTGATCATCACCGCGACGTGCACCACGTCGTACAGCTTGGAGGCGCGGGCGATGATGTCGAGGTGTCCATTGGTGATGGGGTCGAAAGACCCCGGACAGACGGCGCGGCGCAACGTGAGTCCCTCGCTCTCCGGTCCGGTCATGGCGCGATCTCTGAGTCGTCGCACGTAGAGGCGGCGCGACCGTACCAAAACGTCCCTTCGCCGTAGCGACGGGACCTGAGGGGGTCAAAACCCTCCGGCCAGCCGAATTCTCCGCCTCTCGTACTGCGTTCAACGGTGACGAGCGCGTCGTCCGTGAGCCAGCGTTCCGAGCGGAGTGTGAGGAGGATCTCCCGAAGATCGTCATCTTCGACGGCGTACGGAGGGTCGAGGAAGACCAGGTCGTACGGGGCGGCGGGAGCGCCCCCCTGGACGATCTGGGCGGCTTTGCCCGCTCTCACCTCGGCGCCGGGCAGGCCCACCGCCTTCACGTTCTCCCTGATGGTGCGTGCCGCCCTGGCGTCCGCCTCGACGAGCAGGGTGTGGGCGGCGCCGCGGGACAGCGCCTCCAGGCCCACGGCGCCGGATCCCGCGTACAGATCGAGCACACGCGCGCCGTCGAGCGTGCCCTGCAGGGCCTGCCAGGTGGAGAACAGGCCCTCCCGCGCGCGGTCGGACGTGGGGCGGGTGCCGTTCCCTGGCGGGACGGCGAGGCGGCGTCCGCCGGCCGAGCCGGCGATCACGCGGGTCATCTGAGTCCTTCTGGCTGGGGATGCGCCACGTTGGTGGGCTCACCCCACGATATGGCGTGCACGGCCGTCAGCCCTTGTCGAGGTACTGCTCGCGCTCGGCGTCGAGCAGGGCGTCCAGGGCGGTGCGCAGCGCGGGCAGGTGCTCCAGGTCGGGGTCCTCCGTGACGACCGCGACGGCCTCCTCGCGGGCGGCTGCGATGACCTCCTCGTCCTCGATGACGGCGAGCATGCGCAGGCTGGAGCGGACACCCGACTGGGCCTGGCCGAGCACGTCGCCCTCGCGGCGCTGCTCCAGGTCGATGCGGGAGAGCTCGAAGCCGTCGAGCGTCGAGGCGACGGCGCCGAGGCGGCCGCGGGCGGGGCTGGCCTCGGGCATGTCCGTGACCAGGAGGCAGAGGCCCGGGGCCGACCCGCGGCCGACGCGGCCGCGGAGCTGGTGCAGCTGGGAGACGCCGAAGCGGTCCGCGTCCATGATCACCATGGCGGTGGCGTTCGGGACGTTGACCCCGACCTCGATGACCGTCGTGGCGACCAGGACCTGGGTCTCGCCCGCGGCGAAGCGGCGCATCACCGCGTCCTTGTCGTCGGGCTGCATGCGGCCGTGCAGGACCTCGACCTTCAGACCCTGGAGGGGCCCGCGCGCGAGCTGCTCGGCGACCTCGATCACGGCGAGCGGCGGCCGCTTCTCGGCGGTGGCCTCTTCCTCGGCCTTCTTCTTGGCCTTCTTCGGGTCCTCCTCCTCGTCGCCGATGCGGGGGCAGACCACGTACGCCTGGTGGCCGTTCTCCACCTCCTCGCGCACGCGCTCCCACGCGCGGGCGAGGAAGTGGGGCTTGTCCTGGGCGGGGACGACATGGCTGGCGATCGGCGAGCGCCCGGCGGGGAGCTGGTCCAGGACGGAGGTCTCCAGGTCGCCGAAGACCGTCATCGCGACCGTGCGCGGAATGGGGGTGGCCGTCATGACCAGGAGGTGCGGGGGCTGCTTGCCCTTGCCGCGCAGGGCGTCGCGCTGCTCGACGCCGAAGCGGTGCTGCTCGTCGACGACGACCAGGCCGAGGTCGTGGAACTGGACCTTGTCCTCGATCAGCGCGTGCGTGCCGATGACGATGCCCGCCTCGCCGGTGACGAGGTCCAGAAGGGCCTGGCGGCGGGCGGCGGCGCCCATGGAGCCGGTGAGCAGCGTGACCTTGGTGGCCTGCTCGGCGCCGCCGAGCATCCCGCCCTCGGCGAGCTCGCCCATCATCTCCACGATCGAGCGGTGGTGCTGCTGGGCGAGGACTTCGGTGGGCGCGAGCATCGCGGCCTGCCCGCCCGCGTCCACGACGGCGAGCATGGCGCGCAGCGCCACCATCGTCTTGCCGGAGCCGACCTCTCCCTGGAGGAGGCGGTGCATCGGGTGCTCGGTGGCGAGGTCGTCGAAGATCTCCTTGGAGACCTTCTCCTGGCCTTCGGTGAGCGTGAAGGGCAGCTTGGCGTCGAAGGCGTCGAGGAGGCCGCCCTCCTTGGGCCTGCGGGCCACGGCGGGCAGCTGCGCGTCCGCATACCGCCTCCTGGCCAGGGCCACCTGGAGGACGAACGCCTCGTCCCACTTGAGGCGGTCGCGGGCGGCGGCGATGTCCGCCTTCGAGTGCGGCCGGTGGATCTTCAGGAGCGCTTCGGTGAGCGGGACGAGCCCGCGCCCGTCGCGCAGGGCGGGCGGCAGCGGGTCCACGGCCTCCTGGGCGCTGGGCAGGACCATGTCGACCGACTTGGCGATCTTCCAGGACTCCAGCTTGGCGGTGGCCGGATAGATCGGCAGGAGGGCGCCCGCCCAGGAGCCGACGGCCTCGCCGGCCTGGTCGCCGTCGCCCTTGAGGAGTTGGTACGCCGGGTGGGCCAGCTGCATCTTGCGGTTGAAGACCGAGACCTTGCCGGCGAACATCGCGCGGGTGCCGGGCAGCAGGTCCTTGTGCGGCTTGTGGATGCCGCGGCCGAAGAAGACGAGCTGGACCTGGCCGCTGCCGTCGGTGATCGTGACCTCCAGACGCTGGCCCCTGCCGCCGTTGAACTTCAGGATGCGGGCGCTCGCGACCTGGGCGACCACCGTGACGTGCTCGTCCAGCGGGAGTTCGGCGAGGCGGGTGAGCTCGCCCCGCTCCGCGTACTTCCGCGGGTAGTGGTGCAGGAGGTCGCCGACCGTGTGCAGGTCGAGGTGCTCGGCCATCACCTTCGCGGTGGCGGGGCCGACCACTTTCTTCAGGGGTTCTTCGAGCGCAGGCACGAGATCCATTGCACACCACGCCACTGACAATCCGGCGTACGCGTCCCGAATCCGCCGCCCACCGGGGCGCTACTCCACGCCGATCAGCAGCAGCGCCGACTGGCGGCCGCCGCGGTAGACCACGGTGTCGACCGCCAGATACGCCTCGCGCACATGCTTCTCCAGGTGCTCCGCGACGGTCTCGGGCACGTCGTCGCCGAGCACGAGCGTGACCATCTCGCCGCCCGCCGACAGCATGCGGTCGAGCACCGAGACCGCGGTGGGCGCCACGTCGGAGCCGATCACCGCGACGTCGCCGTCGATCAGGCCGAGGACGTCCCCGGCCTGGCAGATGCCGGCCATGGTCCACGACTGCCGCTCGGCGACGGCCAGTTCGCCGTACCGGGTCGCGCCGGCCGCCGACGTCATGGCGACGACGTCCTCGTCGAAGCGGCGGTCCGGCTCGTGCACGGCGAGAGCCGCGATGCCCTGGACCGCGGAGCGGGTGGGGATCAGCGCGACCCGCACGCCTTCCGTCCTCGCCTGTTCCGCCGCGGCGGCCGCGGTGTGGCGCAGCTCGCCGTCGTTGGGCAGGAGCACCACCTCGTGCGCGTGGGCCCGCCGGATCGCGTCGACGAGTTCGCCGCTCGCGGGCGGCTCCCCCACGCGCGCGGGCACGGTGGTCGCCCCTGCCTCGGCGTAGAGCCCGGCAAGGCCCTCGCCGGGCACGACGGCGACGATGGCTCGTTGCGTACGTTCCCGGGGCGGCTGCGCGGTGGCGTGCGCGTCGCCCGCTCCGAAGTGCGTGATGCGGATGCGGTGCGGACGGCCCGCCTCCACGCCCGCCTCGACGGCCGCGCCCGCGTCGTCGACATGGACGTGGACGTTCCAGAGCCCGTCGCCGCCGACCACGACGAGCGAGTCGCCGAGCCGGTCGAGCCGGTTCCGCAGCCGGTCGACGGCGTCGTCGTCCGCCTCCAGGAGATAGATCACCTCGAAGGCGGGGCCGCCCGTGTCCCCCGGCAGGTCCTCGCACTCGACGGCCTCCACGCGCGCGTGGCCGCCCTCGGCACCCTTGTGACCGCTCTCGGCGCTCTTGAGGACCACCGTCTCGCCCGACAGCACGCCCACCAGCGCCCCGAGGACCGCGACGAGCCCGCGCCCGCCGGCGTCCACGACTCCCGCGCGCCCCAGGACCGCGAGTTGTCCGGGCGTCGCCTCCAGGGCCGCGCAGGCGCCGTCGTACGCGGCCCACGCGACCGCCCCGCAGTCGCCTTCGAGATCCGCGGCGGCCCGGGCCGCCGCGGTCGCCACCGTCAGGACGGTGCCCTCGACCGGGTGCGCGACGGCTTGGTAGGCGAGGTCGGCGGCACGTCGGAACGCGAGGGCCAGGGTCTGCCCGTCGACGTGATCTGCCTCACGGTCGGGTTCGGCTTCGGGACCGCCTTCCGGCCCCCCGAGGACCTGCGCCATACCCCGCAGCAGCTGCGACAGGATCGTGCCCGAGTTCCCGCGGGCCCCGATGAGCGCTCCGTGCGCCATCGCGCGCACGGTCTCGGCCAGCGAGGGCAGAGCGGGCTCGTGGCCCGTGAACGCCGCGTCGACGGCCTGTGAGGCGGACTCCACGGTCAGATAGAGGTTCGTCCCCGTGTCCCCGTCCGCGACCGGATAGACGTTGATCGAGTCGATCTCCTCGCGGGCCCTGCCGAGCGCGTCCAGAGTCAGTCGGCACCAGGCGCGCACCGCGACCGCGTCGAGGTTCTGCGGCACCTGTTCGCCTCCTTGACCATCCGGAATGGACGCAGCGTAGACCCAGGGTGAACAGAGGCCCCGGGGCGGGGGCCGGGCGAGCCATGGTAGTTTCGTTGTACCGAAGCAGTCGTTGTATGCTGCTCCGGTTGCCCGATACGCATCGGGCCATTCCTCCTGGCAACGCCACTCCGATCATTGCACTGATCCCGGCATGCCGGGTTTAACCGTAAGTGCATCTGAAGTCTTTGGAGTGACCCGTGGCTGCCAACTGCGACGTCTGCGGCAAGGGGCCGGGCTTCGGCAACAACATCTCGCACTCGCACCGCCGTACGCCCCGTCGCTGGAACCCGAACATCCAGCGTGTGCGTGCCGTGGTCGGCGGGACGCCGAAGCGCCTCAACGCCTGCACCTCGTGCATCAAGGCCGGCAAGGTCTCGCGCTGACGCCAGCGCGGCCACCTAGCTGGTTGCTGAAAAAGCCGGTTCCCTTTTAGGGAACCGGCTTTTTCGTGTGCCCCCAGGGGGACCTGTTGTGCCCACAGGGAGGCCTGCCGGGAGGGGCACCTGCCAGAATCTTGCGGATGCGCTTCGGCATCCTCGGTCCCCTCGACGTACGCTCCCCCGACGGCACCCCGCTGGACCCCGGCGGGCCGCGTCCGCGCGCGCTGCTCACCCTGCTGCTCCTGGACGCGGGCCGCACCGTCTCCGTGGAGCGGCTGACCGAGGGCCTCTACGGGGACGAGCCGCCCGCGGGCGCCGCGAACGCCCTGCAGTCCCAGGTCTCCCGGCTGCGCAAGCGCCTGGGCCTGGCCATCGAGGCGGCCCCCACCGGCTATCGCATCGCCGTCGCCCCCGAGGACGTCGACCTGCACCGCTTCGAACGCCTGGCCCGCGAGGGGCGCCGGGCGCTCGGCTCCGGGGACCGGCCGCGGGCCGCCGCACTCCTGAGGGAGGCGCTCGGCCTGTGGCGCGGCCCCGCCCTCGCCGACCTCCCGGATGCGGGGCCGCTCGTCGCCCGCCTCGAAGAGCAGCGCCTGGCCGCCGTCCAGGACCGCGTCGACGCGGATCTCGCGCTGGGCGGCGGCGCCGAGCTCGTACCGGAGCTGCGGGAACTGATCGCCGGGCATCCGCTGAGCGAGCGGCTCCACGGCCAGCTGATGCGGGCGTTGCACGCGGGCGGGCGCCCCGCCGAGGCCCTCACCGTCTACGAGGAGGCGCGGCGCACCCTCGCGGACGAACTCGGCACCGACCCCTCCGCCGAGCTGTCCGCGCTCCACCTGGAGCTGCTCCAGGGCCAGGAGCCGGCCCGACAGCGGGGCGTGCCCGCGCAGCTGACGCGGTTCATCGGGCGCTCCGACGAGCTCGCGAGGATCGGCGCCCTGCTGGCCGAGGCCCGGCTCGTCACGCTCACCGGGCCGGGCGGCGCGGGCAAGACGCGGCTCGCGATCGAGGCCGCCCGCGCGCTGCCGGACGTCTGCTACGTGGAACTGGCGCCGCTCGCCGACGGGGCCGGGGTCCCGTACGCGATCCTCACCGCGCTCGGCGTACGGGACGGCTTCCACGCGCCGGGCGGTGACACCACCGAGCGGCTGCTGTCCGCGCTGCGCGGCCGTGAGCTGCTGCTCGTCCTGGACAACTGCGAACACCTCGTCGACGACGCGGCGCGGGTCGCCGGGCTGCTGCTCGGGGCCTGCCCCGGGGTGCGGGTGCTGGCCACCAGCCGTGAGGGGCTCGGCATCACGGGCGAGGTCCTGTGGCCGGTGCCGCCGCTCGCCGCCGGGCCCGCGGCCCGGCTCTTCGCCGACCGGGCCGCCGCCGTACGGCCGGATGTGGCCGACCACTACGCGCGCGTGGACACGGACCGGCACACGCGCGCTGACGTGGACCGGGACAAGAGCGGCGGTGTCGAGCACCGGGAGCGGCTCGTCGCCGAGATCTGCGCGGCCCTCGACGGCCTTCCGCTCGCCATCGAGCTGGCCGCCGCCCGGCTCCGCACCCTCACCCTGGACGAGCTCGCCGCCCGCCTCGGCGACCGCTTCCGGCTCCTGTCCCGGGGCGACCGCACGAAGGCGGCCCGGCACCGCACCCTGCACGCGGTCGTGGAGTGGAGCTGGGAGCTGCTCGACGACGAGGAGCGGGAGCTGGCCCGCCGCCTGACGGTGTTCCCCTCGGGGGCCACGCTCGACGCCGTGGAGGCCGTCTGCGGGATCCCGTACCCGGAGGACCTGCTCGCCTCCCTCGCGGAGAAGTCGTTCCTCGAAGTGGCCGACGGGCGCTACGGCATGCTGCAGACCATTCGCGCCTTCTGCGCCCGGCGGCTGGCCGACGCGGGCGAGGAGGAGCGGCTGCGGGCCGCGCACGCCGCGCACTTCCTGTCCCTCGCCGAGCGCGCCGAGCCGCGGCTGCGCGGGCGCGAGCAACTGCCCTGGCTGGCCCGGCTCGCCGCCGAGCAGGGCAACCTGGATGCCGCACTGCGCCACCTGACCCGCACCGAACCGCTCGGCGGGCTCCGGCTGATGGCCGCGCTCTCCTGGTTCTGGCGGCTGCGCGGCCTCTACGGAGAGCGCACCCCGCTCTCCCTCGAACTCCTCGACGCGGTGGGCACCGAGCCCCCGGAGGGCCTCGCCGAGGAGTACGTCCTCTGCCTGGTCAACACGATCGCGGGGACCGGCGACGACCCCGCCGAACCGGAGCGCCTCGCACGCGCGGACGGCCTGCTCGCCGCTCTCGAGGGGCCCCTGCGGCTGCCGCACCTGGTGGTGCTCTGGTCGATCGCGGGCGGTCCCGCGCGTGCCATGGAGGACCGGGTGCGGGACCAGGTGGGCGACCACCCCTGGGGGGTGGCCCTGCTCGACATCGGCCAGGGCTTCCAGGAGTTGTTCGCGGGCCGTCCCGACGCGTCCGAGGCGGCCTTCGCCCGCGCCCTGGCGGGCTTCCGTACGGCCGGTGACCGCTGGGGCATGGCCAACTGCCTGGATCCGCTGGGGATGTTCGCCGACTGGCGGGGCGACCGGGAGCGCGCCCTGCGGCTGCTGGACGAAGGTCTCGTACACGTACGGGAGTTGGGTGCCCCGGAGGAGACCGCCGATCTGCTGCACCAGCGCGGCACGGTCCTGCTGCACCAGGGCGACTTCGAGGAGGCCACCGCCCACTTCACCCACGCGGCGGCGCTCGCCCGCACCACGGGCGTCCCCGACAAGGTGGCGACCGCGCGGCGCGGACTCGGGGACGTGGCCCGTCTGTCGGGAGACACGGCACGCGCGCGTGAGCACTACGAAGCGGCTCTGGAGGCCTGCGCCGCCAACTGGTTCAGCCTCGCGGAGAGCGTGCGGATCCTGGTGGGCCTCGGCAGGACAGCGCTCGCCGAATCCCGCGCGCAGGAGGCCGCCGACTGGTTCGAGCAGGCCCGCGTGCTGGCTTCGGGCGCCGACATCCACGCCTCGGGCACCGGCACCCTCACCACGGGCATCGGTGAACTGGCCGAGGTGGCCGAGGCGTTGGCGGCCACCGCCGCGGCCCCGGAGGAGACCGCCCTGCTCCTGGGCGCCGCCCACGGCCTGCGCGGCACCTTGATCGCCGACGACCCCGATGTCGTACCCCTGGAGGAAGCGGCCCGCGCGCGGCTCTCCCCACAGGCCTACGAGAAGGCCTTCGAGCGGGGCCGGAGCCTGCGGTCAGCGGCGGTCAGGGAACGGTAGGCGTACGGTCAGCGGCCGGCCCGAGGCTTCCTGACATGACGAAGAAGACGAGCGCCTCTCGGACAAACACCTCCCGGACGAACACCTCCCGGGCAAGCACCTCCCGGACAAGCACCCCTCAGACCCCCACCCACAGCCTCGCCCACCTGAACGTCCTGATCTCCGGCGCCAGCGTCGCGGGCCCCGCGCTCGCCCTGTGGCTGGCTCGCTACGGAGCCCGCGTCACCGTCGTGGAGAAGGCGCCCGCCCTGCGCGAGGGCGGCTTCGCCGTCGACTTCCGGGGCGAGGTGCACCGCACCGTGCTGCGGCGCATGGGCATCTGGGACGAGGTCCACCGCAGGCAGACGCACATGGGCCGCCAGACCATCGTCGAGGCCGACGACACGGAGCGGGTCGATCTGCCCGCGTTCCTGATGAGCGGTGACGTGGAGATCTTCCGCGGCGACCTCTCCAAGATCCTTTACGAGCGCACCAAGGACCGCGTGGAGTACGTCTTCGGAGACTCCATCGCCTCGCTGACCGAGGACTCCGAAGGCGTCGCCGTGACCTTCGACCACGGGGCTCCCCGCCGCTTCGACCTCGTCGTCGGCGCCGACGGGCTGCACTCCCACACCCGCCGCCTGGTCTTCGGCGACGAGTCGCGGTACCTGCGGTTCCTGGGCTACTACATGGCGGGCTTCGACGTCCCCAACCACCTGGGCCTCGACCGCACGGCCCGCCTCTACAGCGAACCCGGCCGCACCGTCATGTTCAGCAACTACGACGGCGACCCGGAGAGGGCGGGCGTGGGCCTGGTCTTCCGTTCCGAGCGGCTCGACTTCGACCGGCACGACGCCGCGCAGCAGAAGAAGATCCTCGCGGAGCGGTTCGCGGGCATGGGCTGGAAGCACGCCGAAAAGGCGCTGGCCGGGCTGGAGGGCGCCGAGGACCTGTACTTCGACGCCATCGCCCAGATCCACGTCGACCGGCTCTCGCAGGGCCGTGTGGTCCTTCTCGGGGACGCCGGGTACGGCGCCACGATGGGCGGCATCGGGACGGGCACGGCCCTGGTGTCCGCGTACGTCCTGGCCGGCGAGCTCGCGGCCGCGCGGGGCGACCACCGGGTCGCCTTCGCCGCGTACGAGGCGGAGATCCACGGCTACGCCAAGGGCTGCCAGAAGATCTCGGACAACACGGGCCCCTTCCTCGCGCCGCCGACCGAGAAGAAGATCCGCAGCCGCGACCAGGCGTACCGCGTGCTCAGCTCCCGCTTCCTGGCCGGCTTCTTCAAGCGGCTGACGGAGAAGGCCGCGAGCGACCTCACGCTCAAGGACTACGCGCCGGAACGGCAGCCCGCGCGGGACTACGCCTCCCTGAACCGCCAGCCGTGATCCACCGGGCCGATCCCGCCGCCGAGCGGGAAGCCCGCGGCGATCGCCCCGGTGACGTACCGCTTGGCGGCCGCGACGGCCTCCGGCACGCCCTGCCCCTTCGCCAGCTGCGACGCGATCGCGCTGGCGAGCGTGCAGCCCGTGCCGTGCGTGTGGCGGTTGTCGTGGCGCGGGGCGCGCAGCAGGTGCTCCTCGGAGCCGTCGGTGAGCAGGTCCACGGCGTCACCGCTCAGATGGCCGCCCTTGATGAGCACCCACTTCGGTCCGTACGCGAGGACGGCCGCCGCCGCGCGCCGCAGACCGTCCTCGGACTCGACCTGGACGCCGGTCAGTTGGGCGACCTCGTCGAGGTTGGGCGTCGCGACCGTGGCGACCGGCAGCAGCTTCGTACGGACGGAGTCCAGCGCGGAGGCGGCGAGCAGCGAGTCGCCGTGCTTGGAGACGCCGACCGGGTCGACGACGGCCGGCGCGTCCGTGTCCGCGAGCAACTCGGCGACCGCGTCGACCAGTTCGGCCGACGCGAGCATGCCGGTCTTCACGGCCTGCACGCCGATGTCGTCGACGACGCTGCGGTACTGGGCCCGCACCGCCTCCGCCGGAAGCTCCCAGAAGCCCTGTACGCCAAGGGAGTTCTGCGCGGTGACGGCGGTGACGACGCTCATGCCGTGCGTGCCGAGGGCCAGCATCGTCTTCAGGTCGGCCTGGATGCCCGCGCCGCCCCCGGAGTCGGACCCCGCGACGGTGAGCACCCGCGGCGGCGCGGTCACTCGGTGTCCCCGTCGTCCCCGAAGTGGTCCCAGCCCTTGCTGGTCCACGGGGCGCCGTCCACCGTCACCTGGGGCAGCGCCGAGGGGTTGAGGACCTCCCCGATGACCTTCCAGCGGGCGGGCAGCTTCACGTCCGCGGGGAACGTCGCCACGATCGCGTGGTCCTCGCCGCCGTTGAGCACCCACTGCAGCGGGTCGACGCCGACGGCCTGGCCGATGTCGTTCATCTGGGAGGGCACGTCGACGTCTCCGGAGCGGATGTCGATGCGCACCTTGCTGGACTCGGCGATGTGCCCGAGGTCGGCGATGAGCCCGTCGCTCACGTCCGTCATGGAGGTGGCGCCGAGCCCGGCGGCCGCGGGGCCCGCGTGGTACGGCGGTTCGGGCCTGCGGTGGGCCTCCACGAAGGCGCGGGGCGAGCGGAAGCCGCGGGAGAGCACCGCGTGCCCCGCGGCGGACCAGCCCAACCAGCCCGTGACGGCGACGACGTCGCCGGGCTGGGCACCCGCGCGCGTGACCGGCTCGTGGTTGCGCAGGTCGCCGAGCGCGGTGATCGAGACGGTGATCGTGTCGCCACGGACGACATCGCCGCCGACGACGGCCGCGCCCGCGACCTGGCACTCGTCCCTGAGGCCGTCCATCAGCTCGGTCGGCCAGCTTGCGGGCAGTTCGGCGGGGACGACCAGGCCCAGCAGGATCGCGGTCGGCACGGCACCCATGGCCGCGATGTCGGCGAGGTTCTGCGCGGCGGCCTTGCGGCCCACGTCGTACGCCGTGGACCAGTCCCTGCGGAAGTGCCGCCCCTCCAGGAGGATGTCGGTGCTCGCCACGACCCTGCGGTCCGGAGCGGACACGACCGCGGCGTCATCGCCAGGGCCGAGCCGTACGGCCGGAGTGGAGGTGAGCCGGGAGGTGAGCTCTCTGATGAGCCCGAACTCCCCCAACTCGCCCACGGTTCCCTTCACCGAGTCTCACCATGCCCTTTCACGCTGCCCGGCCCCCGGTCGCGAGCCGTCTCTGTCGTCGGTACGGTCGACATGACCGTCAACTTGTGTTGTCCGTCCACCACGATGTGCGCGCCACAGGTCGCCCGGGTCTCCCCGCGGCGAGCGGCGACGCGGTACCGTGGCGTCCCTTCTCCCCCACATGATCCTCGTGGCCGCCCTGGAGGTTCCGTGGTACAGGCGTACATCCTGATCCAAACAGAGGTCGGCAAGGCGTCGACCGTCGCCGAGCTGATCGGCAAGATCCCAGGAGTGATCCAGGCCGAGGACGTGACCGGTCCCTACGATGTCATCGTGCGCGCCCAGGCGGACACGGTGGACGAGCTCGGCCGCATGGTGGTCGCCAAGGTCCAGCAGGTGGATGGCATCACCAGAACGCTGACCTGCCCGGTCGTGCACTTGTAGCCCCCGTCTACCCTGGCCCGGTGAACATCCCCCGCCTCCGGCGCCGCTGCCTCACAGGAACGTCCGCTCTCGCCCTGTTGATCACGACAGCGGCCTGCTCATCTACGGACGACGAGGCGTCGGTGGTGGTTCCGTCCCCGAACGCGAAGGCAGCGGGACTCTGCCGGGACCTGCACAAGCAGCTCCCGAAGAAGCTCGACGGTCTTGAGCGCACGGACCCCGGCCCCACGTCCGAGCTGACCGCCGGGTGGGGAGACCCGGCGATCATACTGCGCTGCGGTGTGGAGCGGCCCCCGGAGATGATCGATCCCGCGTACGCCGAGAAGAACGGCGTGAAGGTCAACGGCGTGGCCTGGCTCCTGCAGAAGAACGACGACGGCTCGTACACCTTCACCACCGGGGCACGCCTCGCCTACGTCGAGGTGAAACTGCCCGAGGAGCGGACGGGGGACGGCCTCGGCCCGCTCACGGACTTCGCCGCCCCCATCAAGAAGACCATCCCCAAGGGGATCGCCTGACGGCGTGGGGACGGCCCCTCGGCCGCTAGCGCAGCCCCGTCGAGCGGTTGAGCGCCGCCTGGATGAGGCGGTCCACCAGCTCCGCGTAGCCGACGCCGCTCTTCTCCCACATCTGCGGGTACATCGAGATGGGCGTGAAGCCCGGCATCGTGTTGATCTCGTTGATCACGAACTGCCCGTCCTCCGTGAGGAAGAAGTCCGCGCGCACCAGGCCCTCGCAGGACGCCGCCTCGAACGCGTCGACCGCGAGCCGCTGGATCTCCGCGGTCTCCTCGGGCGTCAGCGGCGCGGGCACGATGCCGGGCGTCGAGTCGATGTACTTGGCCTCGAAGTCGTAGTAATCGTGCGCCTGCACGGGCGGGATCTCGGCCGGCACGCTCGCGCGCGGGCCGTCCTCGAACTCCAGGACGCCGCACTCGATCTCGCGGCCGCGCAGCAGCGCCTCGACGAGGATCTTGGGGTCGTGGCGCTGTGCCTCGGCGATCGCCTCGTCGAGGCCTTCGAAGGAGTCGACCTTCGTGATGCCGATCGACGAACCCGCGCGCGCGGGCTTGATGAACAGCGGCCAGCCGTGCTCGCCGGCGAAGTCCGCGATGCGCTGCCGGGCACCCGCCTCGTCCTGGCGCCACTCGCGGGGGCGGATCACGAGGTAGGGGCCGACGTTCAGGCCGAAGGACGCGAACACCCGCTTCATGTAGTCCTTGTCCTGGCCGACGGCCGAGGCGAGGACACCGGAGCCGACGTAGGGCACTCCGGAGAGTTCGAGCAGCCCCTGGAGGGTGCCGTCCTCTCCGTAGGGACCGTGCAGCATCGGGAAGACGACGTCGACCTCGCCCAGCGCCTTGGGCACGGAGCCGGGCTCGCTGTAGACGACCTCGCGGTTGCTCGGGTCGAGCGGCAGGACGACGCCGCCCTCCACGGAGTCGGCGAGTTCGGCGACGCTCGGCACCTTGCGGTCGGTGATGGCCATCCGGTCGGGCTCGTCGGCGGTCAGCGCCCAACGGCCGTCCGTGGTGATGCCGATCGGCAGGACGTCGTACTTGGTCCGGTCGATCGCGCGCAGCACGGCGCCGGCCGTGACGACGGAGATGCCGTGCTCCGAGCTGCGACCGCCGAACACGACGGCCACACGCGGCTTGCGGACCGGCTGCTCAGAGCTCGGCTCGGGGCGGGGCTCAGGGCTCTGGGGGAGGTTCTCGCTGCTCATATCGCGTCGAGAGTACCCGCTGTCCCAAAAACAGTCAGCGGCGCTCGGGCTTGGCGCTGCGCGACATGAGCTCCTTCAGGGCGACCATCGGGGGCGTTCCCTCGTGCACGATCCCGACGACGGTCTCCGTGATCGGCATGTCGACGCCGTGCCTGCGGGCCAGATCCAGCACGGACTCGCAGGACTTGACGCCCTCGGCGGTCTGCTTGGTGACCGCGATGGTCTCCTCCAGGGTCATGCCCTTGCCGAGGTTGGTGCCGAAGGTGTGGTTGCGCGAGAGCGGCGACGAGCAGGTGGCCACCAGGTCGCCCAGGCCCGCGAGTCCGGAGAACGTCAGCGGGTCGGCGCCCATGGCGAGCCCGAGGCGGGTGGTCTCCGCGAGGCCGCGCGTGATGAGCGAGCCCTTGGCGTTGTCGCCGAGGCCCATGCCGTCCGCGATGCCGACGGCGAGTCCGATGACGTTCTTCACGGCGCCGCCGAGCTCGCAGCCGACCACGTCGGTGTTGGTGTACGGGCGGAAGTACGCCGTGTGGCAGGACGTCTGGAGGCGCTGCGCGACGGCCTCGTCCCGGCAGGCGACCACGGCGGCGGCGGGCTGCCGCGCGGCGATCTCACGGGCGAGGTTGGGTCCGGTGACGACGGCGATCCGGTCCGCGGGGACCTTCGTGACGTCCTCGACGACCTCGCTCATCCGCATCGCGGAGCCGAGTTCGACGCCCTTCATGAGGGAGACGAGGACGGTGTCGGGGGCGAGCAGCGGCGCCCACTCGGCGAGGTTCCCGCGCAGCGTCTGCGAGGGCACGGCGAGCACCGTGAAGTCGGCGTCGGCGGCGGCCTCGGCCGGGTCGGTGGTCGCCCTGAGGTTCTCGGGGAGTTCGACGCCGGGGAGGTAGTCCGGGTTGGTCCGCGTGGAGTTGACGGCGTCGGCGAGTTCGGCGCGACGGCCCCACAGGGTGACGTCGCACCCCGCGTCGGCGAGCACCATGCCGAAGGCCGTACCCCAGGAGCCCGTTCCGAAGACGGCGGCCTTCACGGGGCCTGCCGAGTTCACGGGGTTCGTCACTTGCTGTCCTCCGAGGTGCTCTCTGCGGTGCTCCGCGCGGCGCTGCCGCCCGCGGCCTTGCGTCGTTGCTCCAACCGCGCCCTGCGCGGGTCGTACGGCGTCTCGGGGGCCTTCTCGCCCCGGATCTCCTCAAGGAGTTCGGTGATCGCGGCCATGATGGTCTCGGTCACCTCGCGCAGCACCTCGGGCGTCGGCTCCTTGTCGTAGAAGCGCGACAGGTCGACGGGCGCCCCGGCCTTCACCTGGAGCGTCTTGCGCGGGAAGAAGGCGGGCTTCTTGCTGTACGGCGGCAGGGCGAGGTTGGCGCCCCACTGTGCGACGGGAATCACCGGGCACTTGGTCTTCAGGGCGACCCGCGCGGCACCGGACTTGGCCGTCATCGGCCACATGTCGGGGTCCCTGGTGAGGGTGCCTTCGGGGTAGAAGGCGACGCACTCACCGCGCTCGATGGCGTCGACCGCGGCGCGGAAGGCGTCGAGCGCGTTCGTGGTCTCGCGGTAGACCGGGATCTGGCCCGTGCCCTTCATCACTTTGGCGACAAAGCCGCGTTTGAAAAGGCCGTCCTTTGCCAGGAATCGCGGCACCCGTCCGGTGTTGTACTGGAAGTGGGCGTACGAGAACGGGTCGATATGGGAGTTGTGATTCACCGCCGTGATGAATCCTCCGTCGGCCGGAATGTGTTCCATTCCACGCCAGTCCCGCTTGAACAGAACCACGAGCGGCGGTTTTGCGATGACCGCCGCAAGGCGGTACCAGAAGCCGATTCTGCGGCGGGACACGCGGACACCTTCCTCCATGAACCTGGTCGGCCGCACAAGTGTCGCCCCAGGCTGCCGGTCTGTCGAGAACACCGTACGCCCGCCCTCACGGCCCCTGCTCCCCAGCAGGTCACAATGGGCGCGACGAGAAGGACGGAGCGCCCGTGCAGTGGACCCTGGTCATACCCCTGAAACCGCTGGCGCGCGCCAAGAGCAGGCTCGCCCCGGCCTCCGGGGACGGCCTGCGGCCGGACCTCGCCCTGGCGTTCGCGCAGGACACCGTGGCCGCGGCGACGGCCTGCCCGGCGGTGCGGGATGTGGCAGTAGTCACGGACGACGCCCTGGCGGGACGCGAGCTCGCGGCCCTGGGCGCCCGTATCGTCCCGGACGCGCCGGGAGGGGGCCTGAACGCCGCTCTCGCGCACGGAGCGGCCCTCGTGCGTGCCGAACGCCCCGAAGCGCCCGTCGCGGCCCTGAACGCCGATCTGCCGGCGCTGCGCCCCGCGGAATTGGCCCGCGCTCTCGACGACGCCGCCCAATTCCCCCGCGCATTCATGCCGGATGCCGCGGGAATCGGGACAACACTGCTGTCGGCGACGGCGGGCACGGAATTGCGCCCCGCGTTCGGCACGGCATCCCGGGCCCGTCACGCGGCGTCCGGCGCCGTGGAACTCGCGCTCGGCGGCGTCGACTCCGTACGCCAGGACGTGGACACCGGAGAGGACCTGCGGGCCGCTCTCGCGCTCGGCGTCGGCCCGCGCACCACGGCGGCCGCCGCCCGACTGCTCATCTCCGACTGAGTACGCTGCTCTCCATGCAGGCGACCGCGTACACGTACGACTCAGAGACCCGCAGCGGCAGCGTGCTGCTCGACGACGGGACTCCCGTGCCCTTCGAGGCCCCCGCGTTCGACGCGGGCGGGCTGCGCCTGCTGCGGCCTGGGCAGCGCGTGCGCATCGAGGTCGACGGCGAGGGCGAGGCCCGCCGCATCACCCTGGTGACCCTGCAGACCTTCTGAGCGTCGGGCCCCGCAGGGTTTTTGGGCATCCCGCGCGCGTAGGACGCCCACAGGCACACGCTCTTGGACAACACGGCGCTTGGACACACGACGCGGGCCGGGCTCCCCCGTGGGAGCCCGGCCCGGCGCGTGAGTGCCCTCGTGCCCTTACTTCTTGCGGGACGTGGCCTTCTTGGCGGTCGTCTTGCGCGCCGTCGACTTCTTGGCGGGCGCCTTCTTCGCCGTGGCCTTCTTCGCCGGCGCGGTCTTCTTGGCCGTCGCCTTCTTGGCCGGAGCGGCCTTCTTGGCGGTGGTCTTCTTCGCCGTGGCCTTCTTCGCCGTCGCCGTCGCCTTCTTGGCGGTGGTCTTCTTGGCGGTCGTCTTCTTCGCCGTCGCCTTCTTCGCCGTCGCCGTGGTCTTCTTGGCGGTGGTCTTCTTGGCGGTGGTCTTCTTCGCCGTCGCCTTCTTGGCGGTGGCCTTCTTGGCCGCGGCCTTCTTGACCGTCGCCGAAGCACCGCCGGTCAGGCTGCCCTTGGGCGCCTTCTTGACCGCGACGTCGTTCTTCGGGAGCTTCTTCGAGCCGCTCACCAGGTCCTTGAAGCCCTGGCCCGCACGGAAGCGCGGAACGGAGGTCTTCTTGACCCGCACGCGCTCCCCGGTCTGCGGGTTGCGGGCGTAACGGGCCGGACGGTCGACCTTCTCGAACGAGCCGAAGCCGGTGACCGAAACACGGTCCCCGCTGACGACGGCACGGACGATGGCGTCCAGGACCGCGTCCACGGCGTCGGCGGCCTGCTGACGGCCACCGACCTTGTCGGCAATCGCTTCTACGAGCTGCGCCTTGTTCACGTCTTCCCCTTCGGAGACATTGCCGGGAGCGAAATACTCCGGCTTTTTCGCACGTTAGGCAGATATATACCGCAAATCAAACACGAAACGGGCTAATCACCCTTGTGCCGCAACGAACTGGCCCATCTCGGAGTTCCTCGAAGGCCCGTTGAGGCTTGACACTCAGGTGTCTTCGGGGAATCGGCCCTCGTCCGCTTCGTCGAGGGACGCCATCAATCGCTCCAGACGCCTTGCCGCATCGGCGAGATCGTGTTTGGCCGCGGCCGTAATGACCAGCAGCTTCCGGGTCAGCGCCATCCGTACGCCCTCCGGGACTTGCAGTGCACGCACCCGTGAGTGCGCTTCCTTCAGTTGGTCCGCGACGAGCCCGTAGAGCTCGAGTTGGCTGTCACGTCCCATGCACCGATTGTGCCATCTGGGGCGAGTTGTCGCCTCCGCAGGGGGTAACTACCGCCATCCACGGCCCTCCTGAGGGTACCCCGACAGGCCAAGTACAAGGGGATTTCCGGCCTCTTCTTCCTTCGGGAGCAAGGGAGTTGAGACCACCCGTTCAGGTCATCGGGGGCCCCGGCCGGGCGCACACAGATGTACCCCCAACCGTCCACGATTGGGGGTACATCAGGGTGTTGCGAGGTCTTGCGGGACGTCAGACCTGGACGGTCCGCGGCTTGTACGAGGGGCGCTCGGTCTCGTACGCGGCGATGTCCGCCTCGTTCTGCAGCGTGATGCTGATGTCGTCCAGGCCGTTCAGGAGCCGCCAGCGGGCGTTCTCGTCGAGTTCGAAGTCGGCGGTGATGCCCTCCGCGCGGACCTGGCGGTCCTGCAGATCCACCGTGATCTCGGCCTGCGGGTCGTTCTCGGTCAGCTCCCAGAGCGCGTCCACGACCTTCTGGTCGAGTACGACGGTGAGCAGGCCGTTCTTCAGCGAGTTGCCGCGGAAGATGTCGGCGAAGCGGGACGAGATGACGGTCTTGAAGCCGTAGTTCTGCAGCGCCCACACGGCGTGCTCACGGGAGGATCCGGTGCCGAAGTCCGGTCCGGCGACCAGGACCGTGGCGCCCTGGCGCTCGGGGCGGTTGAGGACGAACTCGGAGTCCTTGCGCCAGGCCTCGAAGAGACCGTCCTCGAAGCCGTCCCTGGTGACCTTCTTCAGCCAGTGGGCGGGGATGATCTGGTCGGTGTCGACGTTGCTGCGGCGCAGCGGAACGGCCCGGCCGGTGTGCGTGGTGAAAGCTTCCATGGTTCTCAGACTCCGGCGGTCACGGGGGCGTCGGACAGGTCGGCGGGCGAGGCGAGGTGGCCGGTGACCGCGGTGGCCGCGGCGACCTGCGGGGAGACCAGATGGGTGCGGCCGCCCTTGCCCTGCCTGCCCTCGAAGTTGCGGTTCGACGTGGACGCCGAGCGCTCGCCGGGGGCCAGTTGGTCGGGGTTCATGCCCAGGCACATCGAGCAGCCCGCGTGCCGCCATTCGGCGCCGGCGGCGGTGAAGACCTTGTCCAGGCCCTCCTCGACGGCCTGCAGGGCGACCCGGACCGAGCCGGGGACGACCAGCATCCGTACGCCGTCGGCGACTTTGCGACCGTCGACGACGGAGGCGGCCGCGCGCAGGTCCTCGATGCGGCCGTTGGTGCAGGAGCCTACGAAGACGGTGTCGACCTTGATGTCGCGCAGCGCCTGCCCGGCGGTCAACCCCATGTATTCCAGGGCCTTTTCGGCGGCGTTGCGCTCCGAAGCGTCTTCGTACGAAGCCGGGTCGGGGACGTGTCCCGAAAGGGGCGCTCCCTGGCCGGGGTTGGTGCCCCAGGTCACGAACGGCGCCAGCGAGGCGGCGTCGATGTAGACCTCGGCGTCGAAGACCGCGTCGTCATCGGTCTTCAGGGTCTTCCAGTACGCCACCGCGGCGTCCCAGTCCTCGCCCTGCGGGGCGTGGGCGCGGCCCTTGATGTAGTCGAAGGTGGTCTCGTCCGGGGCGATCATCCCGGCGCGGGCGCCCGCCTCGATGGACATGTTGCAGATGGTCATGCGGGCCTCCATCGAGAGCTTCTCGATGGCCGGGCCGCGGTACTCCAGGACGTAGCCCTGGCCGCCGCCGGTACCGATCTTCGCGATGATCGCGAGGATCAGGTCCTTGGCCGTGACGCCGTCGGGCAGTTCGCCGTCGACGGTGATGGCCATGGTCTTCGGGCGGGCCATCGGCAGCGTCTGGGTGGCGAGGACGTGCTCGACCTGGGAGGTGCCGATGCCGAACGCCAGCGCGCCGAAGGCGCCGTGGGTGGAGGTGTGCGAGTCGCCGCAGACGACCGTGGTGCCGGGCTGGGTCAGTCCCAGCTGCGGTCCCACCACGTGGACGACGCCCTGCTCGACGTCGCCCAGCGGGTGCAGCCGCACGCCGAACTCGGCACAGTTCTTGCGGAGCGTCTCCAGCTGCGCCCGCGAGACCGGGTCGGCGATGGGCTTGTCGATGTCGAGGGTCGGGGTGTTGTGGTCCTCGGTCGCGATGGTGAGGTCGAGCCGCCGCACCTGACGGCCGGCCTGACGGAGGCCGTCGAAGGCCTGGGGACTGGTCACCTCGTGCAGCAGGTGCAGATCGATGAAGAGGAGGTCGGGCTCGCCCTCGGCGCGCCGGACGACGTGGTCGTCCCAGACCTTCTCCGCGAGTGTCCTACCCATCGCTTTCCCTCCGACCGGCCGCATCGCCGGCCCAACTAGAGAATCCGTTCGCCGACGCGCGTACCCCTCGTGCCGCACCTCGACAGCCGATCCGTTGGTCCGCGGATCGCTCGTACAGCGTGGCGGGTTCCACGGAAATTTGAACTTGCGTTTCACAGAGTGAGACGGGAGTATCGACGCATGGACAACTCTAGCGGCGTCGGCGTCCTCGACAAGGCGGCCCTTGTCTTGAGCGCTCTGGAGTCCGGTCCGGCCACCCTCGCGGGCTTGGTCGCTGCCACCGGGCTCGCACGACCCACGGCCCACCGACTCGCCGTGGCACTGGAACACCACCGGATGGTGGCGCGCGACATGCAGGGCCGTTTCATTCTCGGCCCGCGCCTCGCCGAGCTCGCGGCGGCAGCGGGCGAGGACCGCCTGCTCGCCACGGCGGGCCCGGTCCTCACGCACCTGCGCGACGTCACGGGCGAGAGCGCGCAGCTCTACCGCCGCCAGGGCGACATGCGCATCTGCGTGGCCGCGGCGGAGCGCCTCTCGGGCCTCAGGGACACCGTCCCGGTGGGCTCGACGCTCACGATGAAGGCGGGCTCGTCGGCCCAGATCCTGATGGCCTGGGAGGAGCCGGAGCGCCTGCACCGCGGTCTCCAGGGTGCCCGTTTCACGGCCACGGCCCTCTCGGGCGTACGCCGCCGGGGCTGGGCCCAGTCGATCGGCGAGCGCGAGCCGGGCGTCGCGTCCGTCTCCGCGCCGGTGCGCGGCCCCTCGAACCGCGTGGTGGCCGCCGTCTCGGTCTCCGGGCCGATCGAGCGCCTGACCCGCCACCCCGGCCGCATGCACGCGCAGGCGGTCATCGACGCGGCGGGACGCCTCTCCGAGGCCCTGCGCCGCGCCGGCTGACGACACCTCGCGCCTGACGCGCCTGACGTCCGACGTCGAAAGCACCAGCGCCAGCACCAGCACCAGCACCAGCACCACAGAGCAAGACACAGAGCGCCGGAAGGGACCGCCTCAACGCCGCGGCGGCCCCTTCCGGCGCTTTCTTTCGCCCGCGCCCCCGCCCGAGCGCTCCCCGACCTCTCAGGCCGCCTTGAGGCGATCGGCGGCCCGGTCCCCGCGACGGCCCACGGGGATCACGCCGGTGGCCTCCGCCAGACCGAACGCGGGCATGTTGACGTACACCGCCTCATGGGATCCGGCCGGCACGACGAACGTCTCGTGCCAGAAGCCGACCTTCCCCCTGCCTTCCCTGATGCGGCGGTTGAAGGCCGCCCACGCGGGACGGTGCTGCTTGTCCTGCGCCGCCGAGTAGGCGAGCAGCTTCTCCTGCGACTCCCAGTACTGGACCACGTACATCAGACGCGGCCCACCGAGCAGCAGCCGGTATCCCAGCATCCCGCTCCCCCGGTCCCGCGACAGCTCCTTGAGCATGCGCGGCATCGCCAGGAAGACGGGCCACCAGCTGCGTACGGCACGGAAGTTGTTGATGCGCATCCCGATGTGGAAGACGACCACACCACCCTGCGCGTCGGCGGTCATGCGCCCTTCGATCGGCTTGTCGCTCATGGCGTTTCCCCCTTGATGGAGCCTTGGCCGAGCATTGGATAGTTCTGCTATCCATGATTGGATAGTGCCACTCTCCAAAGGGAGACGCAAGAGGAGGCACGAGCCGATGAGACTGGCGGAGCTGAGCCGGCGCAGCGGGATCCCCACGGCGACGATCAAGTACTACTTGCGCGAGGGCCTGCTCCCGCCCGGCCACCGCGTGACCGCGACGCAGGCCGAGTACGACAACTCCCATCTGGAGCGGCTCCGCCTCGTGCGGGCGCTGATCCAGGTGGGCCGGGTCCCCGTCGCCTCGGCCCGCGAGGTCCTGACGGCCCTGGAGGACGACTCCCTGGACCACAACTCCCGTCTGGGCACGGCGGTATGGGCCCTGCCGCACGGCCCCGAGCCCACGGAGGGGGACACGTCGGCGCAGGAGGCCAGCCGCACGGTCGACGCACTCCTGGAGCGGCTCGACTGGGAGCACGCGCAGGAGTACGGCGACGAGTCACCGGCGTACCGGATGCTGGTGACCGCGGTCGCCACCCTGTCCCGGCTCGGATATCCGTGCGCCGTCGAGGACTTGGCGCCCTATGCGCGCGCGGGGCGCCAACTGGCGGTCTCGGAACTGGACTTGATCGAGCGGTACGAGTCGCCGGACCGGCAGCTGGAAGCGGCCGTCGCGCTCACGGTGCTGTACGAGCCGGTGCTGCTGAGCCTGCGTCGCATCGCGCAGGCCGAGGAGTCCAACCGCCGCTTCGCGCAAGGGGCCAAGGGGTCGGCAGGGGGCGCGGAGGCGACGGGAGAATGACGAAGGGGCCTTCCCAGTGGGAAGGCCCCTTGCCGTTCTGTACCCCCGACCGGATTCGAACCGGCGCTACCGCCTTGAGAGGGCGGCGTGCTAGGCCGCTACACAACGGGGGCGTGGATCTTGCACGCGTTCAACGAACAACGCCGCAGATCCGAGCTGGTCTACCAGGACTCGAACCTAGACTAACTGAACCAGAATCAGTCGTGCTGCCAATTACACCATAGACCAATGTGGTTTAGACCAACTCAGTACCCCCGACCGGATTCGAACCGGCGCTACCGCCTTGAGAGGGCGGCGTGCTAGGCCGCTACACAACGGGGGCCCTAGCGATCCTGCATCAGAAACAGTGGGTGCGACCCGATCTGTTCCCGCGGGAAGGATCTGTACCCCCGACCGGATTCGAACCGGCGCTACTGCCTTGAGAGGGCAGCGTGCTAGGCCGCTACACAACGGGGGCTTCGTGGATGAGATCCACATTTGCAGATGAGCTCTGCGAGCTGGCCTACCAGGACTCGAACCTAGACTAACTGAACCAGAATCAGTCGTGCTGCCAATTACACCATAGGCCACCGAAACGCAACCCCCGGGGGGATTTTGCTTGGCTTGCGCTTCCGGTTCCGGGCTTTTCGTCCCGCTCCCCTCGGCGCAGGAAGAACATTACCCGAAGGTGGACGGCGCTCCAAAACGGGTATCCCCGCGCAGCAGCGCGGGGAGCTCGGAGAGGCGCGTGATGCGGTGTACGCCCGACGGACCTTCCTGCGTGCCCGCGTTGCGGTCGAGCCAGATCCCGACGAGGCCCGCGTCCCTCGCGCCCCTCGCGTCGATCTCCGGCTGGTCGCCGACGTAGGCGATCTCGGCGGGGTCAAGGCCCAGCGTCGCGCAGACCGCGTGGAAGGCCTCGGCGGCGGGCTTGGAGACGCCGAGGTCGGCGGCGCACAGGACGGCCTCGAAGCGGTCGCGGATGCCGAGGACGCTCAGCTTGCGGTCCTGGACGGCCAGGGCGGAGTTGGAGAGGACCGCCTGGCGGTAGTCGCCGGCGAGGGCGTCCAGGGTGGGGACGGTGTCGGGGAAGAGGGACCAGGCCGATTCGTAGTGACCGACGTAACGCGCGAACCAGGCGTCGGCGTCGGGGTCGGCCAGGGCGGGGGCGTCCAGGAAGTCGCGTACGCGGTCGCGGCGCTGCTCCTCGAAGGCGACCTCGCCCGCGCCGAAGCGGGCCCAGTGGCGCTCGGTGAGGCGCCGCCACAGCGCCAGGGCGCGCTCCGCGCTCTCGTACCTCTCCAGGAGGCCCTCGGCGACGAGGTGCGCGTTCATGCCGGCGGTGTCGGCGCGCGCGTAGTCGAAGATCGTGTCGTCGATGTCCCAGACCACGGCTTTGATCGGCATGAGGTCCACCGCTTTGATCGGCATGCTTCCGACCGTATGCGAAGGACCCGGGAGCCGTGGTGGCTTCCGGGTCCTTCGTGGTGCGGGGTGCTGTTACGCGGTGAGCTTCGTCAGGGCCGCGTCGATGCGGGACAGGGTCTTGTCCTTGCCCAGGATCTCCAGGGACTCGAAGAGGGGCAGGCCGACCGTGCGGCCGGTGACGGCCACGCGGACCGGGGCCTGGGCCTTGCCGAGCTTGAGGCCGTGCTCCTCGCCGGCGGCCAGGACGGCCTCCTTGAGGGACTCCGGAGAGGTCCAGTCGGCCGCCTCCAGCTTGGCGCGGGCCGTGCGCAGGAGGGCGTCGGAGCCCTCCTTCATCGCCTTCGTCCAGGACGCCTCGTCCTCGACCGGCTCCTTCAGGAACAGGAAGTCGACGTTGGCCGTGATCTCCGAGAGGACCTTCAGGCGGGACTGCGCGTGCGGCGCGATGGCCTGCCAGGCGGCCTCGTCGAAGTCCTCGGGGGCCCAGTTGGCGTGCGGGGCCTTCAGCCAGGGCGCGCAGGCCTCGGCGAAGGTCTTCACGTCCAGCATCCGGATGTGGTCGGCGTTGATCGCCTCGGCCTTCTTCAGGTCGAAGCGGGCCGGGTTGGAGTTCACGTCCGCGAGGTCGAACTTGGCGACCATCTCGGGGATCGTGAAGACGTCCTGGTCCGCCGAGAACGACCAGCCCAGGAGGGAGAGGTAGTTGAGCAGGCCCTCCGGGAGGAAGCCGCGCTCCCGGTAGAGGTTGAGCGACGCCTGGGGGTCGCGCTTGCTCAGCTTCTTGTTGCCCTCGCCCATGACGTACGGGAGGTGGCCGAACTCGGGGATCGCCTTGGCGATGCCGAGCTCGATCAGCGCCTTGTAGAGGGCGATCTGGCGCGGCGTCGAGGAGAGCAGGTCCTCGCCGCGCAGGACGTGGGTGATCTCCATCAGGGCGTCGTCGACCGGGTTGACCAGGGTGTACAGCGGGGCGCCGTTGGCGCGCACGATGCCGTAGTCCGTGACGTTCTCCGCCTGGACGGTGATCTCGCCGCGGACCAGGTCGGTGAAGGTCGTGGCCTCGTCGGGCATCCGGAAGCGGATGATGTGCTTGCGGCCTTCGGCCTCGTACGCCGCGATCTGCTCGGCGGTCAGGTCGCGGCAGTGGCCGTCGTAGCCGGACGGCTTGCCGGCGGCGCGGGCGGCCTCGCGGCGGGCGTCCAGCTCCTCCGTCGTGCAGTAGCAGGGGTAGGCGTAGCCGCCGTCGATGAGCTTGGTGGCGACGTCCTTGTAGATGTCCATGCGCTGCGACTGGCGGTACGGCGCGTGCGGGCCGCCGACCTCGGGGCCCTCGTCCCAGTCGAAGCCCAGCCAGCGCATCGAGTCGAGCAGCTGCTCGTACGACTCCTCGGAGTCGCGAGCCGCGTCGGTGTCCTCGATGCGGAAGACCAGGGTGCCCTCGTTGTGCCGGGCGTAGGCCCAGTTGAAGAGGGCGGTGCGGACCAGACCCACGTGGGGGTTGCCGGTCGGCGAGGGACAGAAACGTACGCGGGTCGCGTTAGCCACGCTTGATCACCTTGTTGGTGAGAGTGCCGATGCCTTCGATGGTGACGGCGACCTCGTCGCCGACGTTGAGGGGGCCGACCCCTGCCGGGGTGCCCGTGAGGATGACGTCGCCGGGGAGCAGCGTCATGGCCTCGGAGATGTTCACGATCAGATCCTCGATCGGGTGGAGCATCTCGCTGGTGCTGCCGAGCTGGCGCTGCTGGCCGTTGACCGTGCACTGGACGGTGAGGTCGTTCGCGGCCGCCAGGTCGATGCCGGTCTCCACCCAGGGGCCGAGCGGGCAGGCGCTGTCGAAGCCCTTGGCGCGGGCCCACTGCTTCTCGCGGCGCTGGACGTCGCGTGCGGTGACGTCGTTGGCGCAGGTGTAGCCGAAGATCACGTCCTTGACCCGCTCGCGCGGGACCTCGCGGCACATGCGGCCGATGACCACGGCCAGCTCGGCCTCGTGGTGCAGCTCCTCGGAGAACGAGGGGTACGTGATGGCGTCGCCGGTGCCGACCAGCGAGGTGGACGGCTTGAGGAACGCGAAGGGGGCGTCGGGGGCCTCGTTGCCGAGCTCCGCCGCGTGCTCCTTGTAGTTGCGGCCGAAGGCCACGATCTTGTTCGGGAGCACCGGCGGCAGCAGGCGGACCTTGCTCAGCGGGACCTTGGTGCCGGACAGCTCGAAGTCGGCGTACGGGATGCCCTTGATGATGTCGAGGACGAGCTCGCCCTCTTTACCGGGGGTGCTCTCCCCCTCGACTACGCCGTAGCCGACATTGCCGTCGATGGAGAACCTGGCGATGCGCACGAGAGCCTTAGCCCCTTGATGGGAATGGGTGGAGTCTGACGCTCCAGGCTAACGCGGCGGACCGTCCCGACCTGCCGCTCGTCAGCCCGCGACGGGAGTCTGGGCCTCGGGCGCGTCCATGAGGATCGTGCGCTTGGGGTTGGCGGTCTGCGTCGGCAGTTCGACGGCGTGCTCCGGCTGCTGCGGCGCCGCCTGCATCTCGTCGGCGTCCTTGAGGTGCGCGAGAGTGGTGCGGCGCGGGTTGGCTATGTTGCGGAACATCGTCGACTTCACAGTCTTCATCTGGTGTTCAGGCCCTGTCGGTCCAGGCGTCTTCTGACGGACGCAGCTTGTCGGATTCGCCATCCCTGTAAAGCGTCAGGCTAAACATCCAATTCCCGGCCAAAGTCCAGAAGAGGCCATGATCTTCATGTGAGTTTGCTCACGAGTCAGCCGACAAAAAGGGCAAGTCACCCCGGGGATCGGCCGCTTGAAAACGGACATTGCGCCACTGAAGGCACCATTCCGCTCCTGATCATGAAGACTGGGACACCCCTCACCGGCGGAAGCTTTGCGGCGATCAGTCCGTTTTCTCCTAGATCACTTTCTACGTCTCGTGACTCCGCACTCACACGGCGTCACGTAGGTCGCGGCGCGACACACGGGCCTTGTTGGAGATCCGGCACTGTGCTGGAATTCCCGGGACCGCCGCGGGATCGAACCGGCGCGCAGGGGCGCAACGCAGCGCCGAGTGGCGGCGGGAAGGGGGAGCAGCGCCGGCTCACTCACGACCATCCATGGGGCGCTTGCCGCCCCACGACGCCGACACCGTCCGGCCGCCGAGCGGCAGGACGCCTGGTCCAGAGGTTGCGACGCTAGTGCAGGGACGTTTCAAGAGGGATGGCGCGGGGTCTCCCCAGGCCCGCCAGGGCCGAGGGGAAGCCGCTGCGGAGCCGGAGCGCGGCGGGACGGACCGCGGCGCCTCTCCCCAGCACGCCCAGAACCCCGCACCGGGCACGCCCGGCGAGAGCGGCCCGAAGGCCGCCCCGGCCAAGGGCAAGAGCTCGGCCGGAGCCAAGTCGCCCACGGGTCCCGGCTCCCGAATAGCCCTGCGCAACTGGCGCATCTCCACCCGCCTGGTCTCGCTGCTCGCGCTCCCCGTGATCACCGCGACCTCACTCGGCGCGCTCCGCATCAACTCGTCCATGGACGAGATCCAGCAGCTCGACAACATGAAGCTGCTGACCGACATGACCAAGCAGGCCACCGAGCTGGCCGCGGCGCTCCAGGAGGAGCGCGACAAGTCGGCGGGCCCGCTCGCCCACGGCGCGAAGGCCACGGACTACACGGTCAAGGGCGCGCGCGACAAGACCGACCGGGTGTACCGGAACTTCCTGCAGGGCACCCAGGACCTGAACGACACCGACGGCGAGAAGGGCCTCCTCGGCGTCCGGCACAGCGCGGTCCAGATCACCCAGCAGCTCCAGGGCATCAACAAGGTCCGCAAGGACGCCTTCAAGGACGAGAAGTCCACCTCGCAGACCGTCGAGGCCTACAGCCAGCTCGTCGAGCAGCTGCTCGCGCTGTCGCAGGACATGGCGCAGGCGACCAGCAACCCGGACATGATCCAGCGCACCCGCGCCCTGGCCGCCTTCTCCTCGGCCAAGGAGTACGCGTCCGTCCAGCGGGCGATCATCGCCGCGGCCCTGCCGGCCAACGACGACGAGTACGGCAAGATCTCCGAGACCGACCGCACCTTCGGCCTCAGCGCGAACGAGAAGGAGCGCTCGGAGCTCCAGACGTTCAGCAAGATCTACGCGGGCAACGCCGAGGAGCTCACCAAGCCCATCGACGGCGGCAACCCCGCGGTCAAGGCCGCCAACGAGTACGCCAAGCGCGTCCTCGAGCAGGAGGGCGGCATCAAGCTCCAGGACAAGCGGTCCTACAAGGACTGGGTCGACGCGGACACCACCAAGATCGACGCGATGGCCAAGATCGAGCTGACGCTGCTCGGCGAGATGGAGCAGAAGGCCCGCGAGCTGCGCAACGAGTCGGAGCAGTCGGCCATCCTCAACGGTGCGCTGATCCTGCTCGTGCTCGGCGTCTCGCTCGTCGGCGCCTTCGTCGTGGCCCGGTCCATGATCCGCTCGCTGCGCCGCCTGCAGGACACCGCGACCAAGGTCGCCCAGGACCGCCTGCCCGAGCTGGTCAAGCAGCTCTCGGAGTCGGACCCGCAGGACGTCGACACCTCCGTCGAGTCGGTCGGTGTGCACTCCCGCGACGAGATCGGCCAGGTGGCCGCGGCCTTCGACGACGTGCACCGCGAGGCCGTCCGCCTCGCCGCCGAGCAGGCCCTTCTGCGGGGCAACGTCAACGCGATGTTCACCAACCTCTCGCGCCGCTCCCAGGGCCTCATCCAGCGCCAGCTCTCGCTCATCTCGGAGCTGGAGTCCCGCGAGGCCGACCCGGACCAGCTGTCCTCGCTGTTCAAGCTCGACCACCTCGCCACGCGTATGCGTCGTAACGGTGAGAACCTCCTCGTCCTCGCCGGTGAAGAGCCCGGCCGCCGGTGGACCCGGCCCGTCCCGCTCGTCGACGTGCTGCGTGCCGCCGCGTCCGAGGTGGAGCAGTACGAGCGCATCGAGCTCGCCGCGGTGCCCGCCACCGAGGTCGCCGGACGCGTCGTCAACGACCTCGTGCACCTCCTCGCCGAGCTCCTCGAGAACGCGACCTCCTTCTCCTCGCCGCAGACCAAGGTCAAGGTCACCGGTCACGCGCTGCCCGACGGGCGCGTCCTGATCGAGATCCACGACACCGGCATCGGCCTCTCGCCCGAGGACCTCGCGGCGATCAACGAGCGGCTCGCCTCGCCGCCCACCGTGGACGTCTCGGTCTCGCGCCGCATGGGTCTGTTCGTGGTCGGTCGTCTGTCGCAGCGCCACGGCATCCGCATCCAGCTCCGCCCGTCCGACTCCGGTGGTACGACCGCGCTGGTCATGCTCCCCGTCGACGTGGCCCAGGGCGGCAAGAAGGCGCCGGGCAAGCCCGGTGCCCCCGGCCCGACCGGTGGCCCCGCCGCCGCTCAGGCCGCCGCGGGTGCCGCGGCCGCGCGCCGCGGCGTCGGCGCGGGCAACAACGGCCCCGCGCTCGGCGGTGGCCCCGGCCTCGCCGGTGGGCCCGGCCGTGGCGGCCCCGCCCTCGGCAGCGGCCCGGGTGCCGGTGCTCCGGGTGGTCCGGGACGGCTCGGTACCGGTGCCGGTGCGTCGCGCCAGCAGGTCGCGGGCTCCGGTCCGCGGGCCGCGCTGCCCGCCCGGGAGACCGGACAGCAGCGTCCGCCTGCCGCTCCGCAGCAGGGACAGCCGGGGCAGCCCGTGCAGCAGCAGGGCCAGCAGGGACCGGGCCAGGGCCGTCAGCCGCAGGCGCCGCAGGGCGGCCGTGGCGGCAACGCCCCGCAGCCTCCGGTTCCCCAGCAGCGTACGAATGCGATGAACCCGCCGGCGGACGCCGGTGACCAGGGCCGCAGGCCGCAGCTGCCGCCGCGCGGAGGGCCGCGTGCCGAGCTGCCGGGTGGCAACCCGCAGCCCCGCGTGCCGAGTTGGAGCGACGAGAACGCGCAGCCGCAGGTGTCGCGCGAGCCCTTCGACGCCCCGCGCGGTCACGAGGAGCACGAGTCCACGGGCCAGTTCCCGCAGCCCACGGCCGGCGCGGGCGCGGGCGTGGACGACCGGCAGGGCCCCGGCTCCACCGCCGAGTTCGCCCGCCCCGACTTCGACGGACCGCCGCCCGGCACCCCCGCGGCGCAGGACACCGGCTCCACCGGCCAGTTCGTCCGCTCGGACGTCTTCGGCGGCGGCCAGGGCCCGGGCGACGCCCAGCGGCACCAGCCGCAGGGCCAGGAGCCCGCGCAGCAGGGTCAGCAGCACAACCAGCAGCAGGCCCGGCAGCAGGATCCGCTGAACGACCCGCTGACGGACCCCCTGCCGGGTCAGGCCAACGGCCTCGCGCAGCGCGGCAGTCGGGAGATGCCCGACTACACCGTGCCGCGCCCGCCGGCCCCCCGCCGCGGTCAGATCGACCCCGGCCAGGGCATCCCCCAGCAGCCGCAGACCTCGCCGCAGCAGCCGCAGTCGCCGCAGCCCCGGTCCGCGCAGCCGCAGTCCACGCAGCCCCAGTCCGCCCAGCCCGAGGACCTGCTCCCCGCGGCCGGTCCCGGCGACGGCCGCACGCCGCTGTACGACACGCTGGAGACCAACTGGTTCCAGCAGCAGAACCAGCAGCAGGCCGCGCCGCAGAACCAGCAGCCCGCGCAGCAGGATCCGCAGAACCGGCACGCCGCACAGCAGCAGGAGCAGCAGGAGCGTGAGCAGCAGGGCCGTCGGGCCCCCGAGCCGCCGCAGCGCCCGCTCCCCTCGCGCCCCCAGCGCCAGGACCCGGCGGCCGCGCCCGCGGGCGGCGGTGGCACCAACGGCGGTGGCACGCCCACCGGTTGGCGCTCCTCCCCCAACGACGAGCTGGGCCGCCAGGCCGAGCGCGTCCGGCAGCCCTCCGCGGGCGGCGTCACCACATCCGGACTGCCGCGCCGCGTCCCGCGGGCCAACCTGGTCGCGGGCACGGCCCAGCAGCAGCAGGACAGCACAGGTCCGCAGGTCTCGCGTGCGCCCGAAGAGGTACGCGGCCGGCTGACGAATCTCCGTCGGGGCATCCAGCAGGGTCGCCAGGCCGGTTCCGGCCAGACCGGCAGTTTCCCCACTCACCAGCAGGAGCGTTAGTTGAGTCCGATGAGCCAGGCGGCACAGAATCTGAACTGGTTGATCACCAACTTCGTGGACAACACCCCCGGGGTGTCCCACACGGTCGTGGTCTCCGCCGACGGCCTCCTTCTGGCCATGTCCGAAGGCTTCCCGCGCGACCGCGCCGACCAGCTCGCCGCGGTCGCCTCCGGGCTGACCTCGCTGACCGCGGGGGCCTCCCGGATCTTCGAGGGCGGCCCCGTCACGCAGACCGTGGTGGAGATGGAGCGGGGGTTCCTCTTCATCATGTCCGTCTCCGACGGCTCGTCCCTGGCCGTGCTCGCGCACCCCGAGTGCGACATCGGCCTCGTCGGGTACGAGATGGCGCTCCTCGTCGACCGCGCGGGCGCCGTCCTGACCCCGGACCTCCGTGCCGAGCTCCAGGGCAGCCTGCTCCACTAGGCCCGCCGGCTTCGAAGCTTCCGCCCCTTCGGCCGCCCCACCGACCGAACGTACTGACCAACCGTCCGGCCGCCACACTGCCCCCACCGGCTCTGTCAGACGGCACACGCAGATGACCTGCTGTCCCGCCCGGAGGATCCATGACCCCGCCCACCGCCTCTCACAACCCGTACGGCCATGACGCGTCGTACGGAATGGAGGGCGACCAGCCGCTGGTGCGTCCCTACGCGATGACCGGCGGCCGGACCCGGCCCCGCTACCAGCTCGCGATCGAGGCGCTGGTGAGCACCACGGCCGACCCGGCCCAGCTGATGGGGCTGCTCCCCGAGCACCAGCGCATCTGCCACCTGTGCCGTGAGGTCAAGTCGGTGGCCGAGGTCTCGGCACTCCTTTCGATGCCGCTCGGCGTCGCCCGGATCCTCGTGGCCGACCTGGCCGAGGCCGGGCTCGTCGCCATCCACCAGCCCGGCGGCGACGAGTCCGCCGGCGGCCAGCCTGACGTGACACTGCTCGAAAGGGTGCTCAGTGGACTTCGCAAGCTCTAGCGGTTCGGGCGCGGTCCGTTCCACCACTTCCGCCAAGATCGTGGTGGCGGGCGGCTTCGGCGTGGGCAAGACCACGTTCGTCGGGGCGGTCTCCGAGATCAACCCGCTGCGCACCGAGGCCGTGATGACGTCCGCGTCCGCGGGCATCGACGACCTGACCCACACCGGGGACAAGACCACCACGACGGTGGCGATGGATTTCGGCCGAATCACGCTCGACCAGGATCTGATCCTGTACCTCTTCGGCACGCCGGGTCAGGACCGCTTCTGGTTCATGTGGGACGACCTGGTGCGCGGTGCCATCGGCGCCGTCGTCCTCGTGGACACCCGCCGTCTCGCCGACTGCTTCCCGGCGGTCGACTACTTCGAGAACAGCGGCCTGCCCTTCGTCATCGCCCTCAACGGCTTCGACGGCCACCAGCCGTACACGCCCGACGAGGTACGCGAGGCGCTGCAGATCGGGGACGGTACGCCGATCATCACGACCGACGCGCGACACCGTGCGGACGCAAAGAGCGGCTTGATCACGCTGGTCGAGCACGCACTTATGGCACGTCTCAAGTAGGCGGGGCCATACGGCAGTTGCCGTAGATCGCACGGAGCGGCCTGTGTCCTTTGACACGGCCGCACGCCGTGTTCATAACGTTTCGACAGAGAATTACCCGGTGACCGCCACACATCGCGGTCATCTGGTGTCGCTGTGCTCACAAGAGCCCCGCCTTTTGGCGGGGCTCGCTCTTTATGACCGATTTATCTGAGGCTTACACCACTCGGAAGTTCCGCTTCCCACTGTTTGGAACAGCGGCCCCTGACGTGCTGGAATGCGCTGAACTGCCCAGTAGCACGGGCCTTGGAGACGACAGCGGCACGACGTGAGTGCCGCCGCCGAGAGGTTGTTGGTCGAGTGAGGCGAAGCAAGCCGAGCCCCGCGGCACCCCCCACCGGGGACGCGCGGGGCAACTTCACCCCGCCGCCGCGCGCAGCGGCGTCCCCCGTTGACGTGGCCGCCACACCCGGCAATGAGCCCGAGGCTGCCTCCGGCGGACGGATGTCTCCCCGCAACTGGCGTGTGCCGACCCGGCTGAACGCGATCCTGCTCATACCCGTGCTCGTCGGCCTGGTCATGGGCGGCTTCAACGACGAGCGCTGGCAGCGCGCCGAGCGCCTCAAGGAGCCGAAGGCGGGCGGGGTCACCTCGTCCGGGCTCCCGCGGCGGGTGCCCAAGGCCAATCTGGTCGAGGGCACGGCGGAACAGACCCCGCAGGGCGGCCCCCAGGTCTCCCGCGACCCCGAGGACGTACGGGGCAGACTGAGCAACCTGCGCCGCGGCGTCCAGCGGGGACGCACTGCGGGCAGTGACAGGGAGAGCGCGGCCTTGGAGAGGGAGATCGCGTAGACGGTGCGGCCGTAGCTGGTGATGTTGCCGGTGCCCAGACCGAGCTCGTTGGCGAACTCCATCAGGGGGTGCTGGATGGCGACGTAGCCCTCTTCGGGTCTTCACGCCGGGGAGCTTGGTGGTGTACGCGTTCTGGCGCAGCGGCCCCAGGTGCGGCTCCACCTTGTGGAAGGCGTCGAGACGGCGCTGGAGGCCTTCCTTGTCGGGCATGTCCTGCGAAGCCGCCTTGAACGCGGCGGCGGCCTTGTCCGTGGCCTTGCGGGCCTTGACGACGGCCGCGTTGTTCCGGTCGCCGTTCAGGAGCGGAGCGGCGGAGATGTCCCGCTCCTCGATGAGGCGGTTGCCGAGGTCAAGAGCTCCATCGACACCTGGAGCGAGGCCCAGGACGCCGAGAGCACCGCCCGCCTGGTGCGGGCCTCCCTCGACTACACGTTGCTTCCTCCTCCAACTGTGCCGGGCACCATCACTGTGGAGCCGCGTCCCGAAACCTTACGGCCCCGGGACGCGAAAACGCACCGTCTGTCTGTTAGTTGAGAAGGCTCCCCTGAAGCTCCGCGCGCAGGTCCGGAGTGAGAACCGTGCCCGCGCGGTCGACAAGAAGTGCCATCTCGTACCCAATGAGACCGATGTCCGCATCCGAGGATTTCTCTTCATCATGTCCATCTCCGACGGCTCCTCGCTCGCCGTTCTCGCCCACCCGAGGATTCGGGCGACGCCGAGGGGAATGGAGAGCAGTGCCGAGATCTCAGCCACTGACTTGATCTCGCGGCACAGGTTGCAGATCCGCTGGTGCTCGGGCAACTGGCCCTGCAGCTGGTGCGGCCCAGCGGTGGTGTGCACCAGCGCCTCGATGGCGAGCTGGTAACGGGGCCTGGTGCGGCCGCCCGTCATGGCGTACGGGCGCACGAGGGGGTTGTTCGCCGAGCCCGCGGGCGCCGGCTCGGGGGCGCGCCGCTGGGGTTGCACGGGCTGGATACGGGGCGCCTGCGCCGGGGCACCCTGGTCGTACGGACGCGGCCCCGGCTGCTGGGGCTGTGCGTACGGCTGACGGCGGTGGCTGGGTGCGGAGGGGAAGTTGTACCTGTTCGGGCCGCCGTCGTGCTGGCCTCCCTGGCCATGACCAGGGGACCAGTTCGCCGATGACGAACCGTCTGGGGGTGTTGCCGTAGCCGACCTGGCGGAGGCCGGACTTGTCGCCATCCATCAGCCCGGCGGCGACGAGTCCGCCGGCGGCCAGCCAGACGTGACACTGCTCGAAAGGGTGCTCAGTGGACTTCGCAAGCTCTAGCGGCGGAGCAACAGCCCGCTCCACCACCAGCGCGAAAATCGTGGTGGCGGGCGGCTTCGGCGTGGGCAAGACCACGTTCGTCGGGGCGGTCTCTGAGATCAACCCGCTGCGCACCGAGGCCGTGATGACGTCCGCGTCCGCGGGCATCGACGACCTCACCCACACCGGAGACAAGACCACCACGACGGTGGCCATGGACTTCGGTCGCATCACCCTGGACCAGGACCTGATCCTGTACCTCTTCGGTACGCCGGGTCAGGACCGCTTCTGGTTCATGTGGGACGACTTGGTCCGTGGCGCCATCGGCGCGGTCGTCCTGGTCGACACGAGGCGGCTCGCCGACTGCTTCCCCGCCGTCGACTATTTCGAGAACTCCGGACTTCCCTTCGTGATCGCCCTCAACGGCTTCGACGGCCACCAGCCGTACACGCCCGACGAGGTGCGCGAGGCGCTGCAGATCGGGCCCGACACCCCGATCATCACGACGGACGCCCGCCACCGCGCGGACGCGAAGAGCGCGCTGATCACTCTGGTCGAGCACGCCCTGATGGCGCGCCTGCGGTAGTTCCTCGCGCACGCCTTTTTACCCGTACGCGGATGAGGGCCCGCACGCTTGCGCGTGCGGGCCCCTGTCAGTTGTGGCGGTAGTGGTCGAACTGGGTCACGCCCTGGTAGCCGTAGCTCTCGGGGTGCAGTTCGTGCAGGGCGACGCCGCCGCGGGCGAGCGGGCCGAGCAGGTCCGTGAGGAAGGCCGCGGCGCCGGTGATGAACTCGGCCTTCTCCGCCGCGCTGTTGGTGCCCGCGGTGATGCTGACCTCCAGGTGCGCGTCCCTGGCCGCGGTCAGCGGCTTGCCGTCGACGTGGTAGCGGTCGGCCGGGACCAGGTCGAGGTGGACGATGGTGCGTGCGCTCGACTTGCCGAGGGCCGAGACCGCGAGGCGCGTCAGGCCCTCGGCCAGGGCGTCTCGGACGTCGGCGGGCAGGTCGGGGTCGGTGACGGTGGCCCTGATGTGGGGCATGGCTCTCCTCGGTGCTTCGGGAGGGCCGCCGGTCCGGCGGCCCGGAGCAACTCTCGCCCCGCCTGGCACCATTGATCCAACGCATAGCCGTCATCGACGTATGAGGCCGCCTCATGACCGTGAACTTCCCCCAGCTCAGGGCCTTTCTCGCCGTCGTCGACGCGGGCGGCTTCAGTGCGGCCGCCGCCGAGCTCGGCCTCAGCCAGTCCGCGGTGTCGCACGCCGTGGCGTCCCTGGAGCGGGAGTTGGCCGCGCCGCTTCTCGTCCGGTCGGGGCCGGTGCGGACGACCGCGCTCGGCGAAAGGGTCCTGCCGCACGCCCGCACCGCGCTCGCGGCGGTCACGTCGGTGCGGGAGCTGGCGGCGGACGCCGAGCGGACCATGAGCGGCACCGTGCGCCTCGCCGCGACCCCCACGGTCTGCCAGGGGCTCGTTCCCGCCCTGCTGCGGCACTGGGGCGAGAGCCGGCCGCGGGTCACCGTGCGGGTCTTCGAGGGCGACAGCGCGGAGATCGCCGACTGGCTGGAGAAGGGCACGGCCGACGCCGCCGTCCTGGTCGACCCGCCGCCCGGCCCCGGCATCCAGCTCGCCGAGGACGGCTACCGCGCCCTGCTCCCCCGCGATCATCCGCTGGCGGGCGAGGAGGCCGTCGACATCCGCGATCTGGAGGACGACGAGTTCCTGATCTCGCCGAACGGCTGCGAGGCCCGCGTCCGCGCGATCCACCGCCTCGCGGGGCTGCCCTTCACGCCCGCGCACCGCGTGCGGGACCTGGCCACCCTGATCAGCATGGTGCAGGCGGGCCTCGGCGTGACCGTCCTGTCCGAGGTCTCCCGCTCGCTGGTCCCGCCCGATCTGGTGCTGCTGCCGGTGGAGCCGCGGACCTCCCGGCGGCTGGTCCTGACCGGACCCGGGTCCCGTCCCTGGCATCCCGCGGTCCGCGCCCTGGCGGAGTCGGCGGCGGCCGAGCTGTCCCGCACGGGCACCCCCGCGACGCCCTGAAACGCGCCGAGGCCCCGCCCTCCCGGAGGGGAGCGGGGCCTCGGCGAAGCGAGCCGTGGGCGTCAGCCCTGCCAGCTGTGCGGCGCCCGGAAGCCCGGGGTGCGCTCCAGGCGGCGCCAGCCGGCCTTGTCGCGGCCGCGGCGGGCCGGGGCGGCGGCGGGCCGCGCGGCGGCGCGGGCCAGCAGGATCGCGGTGATGGCCGCGACTTCCTCGGGCTCGGCGTGGCCCTTTTCGACGCGAATGTCAGGCGTAGTCATCTGCAGCGTTCTCCTTGTGGGCTACTGCGGCGCAGGCGCAGGTCTGGCTGCTACTGCGGGGGGTTGCCGTGCTTGCGCGAGGGCAGGTCGGCGTGCTTGTTGCGGAGCATCGCGAGGGAGTTGATGAGGACCTCGCGCGTCTCGGCCGGGTCGATGACGTCGTCGACCAGACCGCGCTCCGCGGCGTAGTAGGGGTGCATCAGCTCGGCCTTGTACTCCTTGACCATGCGCGCGCGCATCGCCTCGGGGTCCTCGGCGGCCGCGATCTGCCGGCGGAAGATCACGTTGGCGGCGCCCTCGGCACCCATCACCGCGATCTCGTTCGTCGGCCAGGCGTAGGTCAGGTCCGCACCGATGGACTGGCTGTCCATCACGATGTACGCACCTCCGTAGGCCTTGCGCAGGATCAGCGAGATCCGCGGCACGGTGGCGTTGCAGTACGCGTACAGCAGCTTGGCGCCGTGCCGGATGATCCCACCGTGCTCCTGGTCGACGCCGGGCAGGAACCCGGGGACGTCCAGCAGGGTGACGATGGGGATGTTGAAGGCGTCGCACATCTGCACGAAGCGGGCGGCCTTCTCGGAGGCCTCGATGTCCAGGACACCGGCGAGCGACTGCGGCTGGTTGGCGACGATGCCGACGACCTTGCCGTCGAGACGGGCCAGCGCGCAGATGATGTTCCGCGCCCAGCGCTCGTGGACCTCGAGGTAGTCGCCGTCGTCGACGAGCTCCTCGATGACCTTGGCCATGTCGTACGGGCGGTTGCCGTCCGCGGGGACCAGGTCGAGGAGCACGTCCGAGCGGCGCTCGGCCGGGTCCTCGGACTCGTGCGCCGGCGGGTTCTCCCGGTTGTTGGAGGGGAGCATCGAGATCAGGTAGCGGACCTCGGCCAGGCAGGTCTCTTCGTCGTCGTACGCGAAGTGGCACACGCCCGAGGTCTCGGCGTGCACGTCGGCGCCGCCGAGGCCGTTCTGCGTGATCTCCTCGCCCGTCACCGCGCGGACCACGTCGGGTCCCGTGATGAACATCTGCGAGGTCTCGCGGACCATGAACACGAAGTCCGTCAGGGCCGGCGAGTAGGCCGCGCCACCGGCGCACGGGCCCATCATCACCGAGATCTGCGGGATGACGCCGGAGGCCTTGGTGTTGCGCTGGAAGATGCCGCCGTACCCGGCGAGGGCCGAGACGCCCTCCT
The DNA here is from genome assembly GCF_055558735.1 of Streptomyces sp. NPDC025651. Classification (NCBI taxonomy): domain Bacteria; kingdom Bacillati; phylum Actinomycetota; class Actinomycetes; order Kitasatosporales; family Streptomycetaceae; genus Streptomyces; species Streptomyces sp. NPDC025651. The sequence goes on along the minus strand of NZ_JBVHLZ010000013.1, from coordinate 47,135 downwards.
GGATACGGGCGCCCGCGCCGTCGTTCAGGGAGACCAGCGGGGCACCGGCCGCGATGGCCATGTCCATGATCTTGTGGATCTTCGTGGCGTGCGCCTCGCCGAGCGCGCCGCCGAAGATGCGGAAGTCGTGCGCGTAGACGAAGACCGTCCGGCCCTCGACCGTGCCCCAGCCGGTGATGACACCGTCGGTGTACGGCTTCTTGGCCTCCAGGCCGAAGCCCGTGGCCCGGTGCCGGCGCAGCTGCTCGACCTCTTGGAACGACCCGGGGTCGAGAAGGAGCTCGATCCGCTCGCGTGCGGTCAGCTTGCCCTTGGCGTGCTGCGCCTCGGTCGCCTTCTCACTGGGCCCGCGCAGCGCCTCCGCACGGATCTCGTGCAGCTCGGCCACGCGCCCACGCGAGTCGGTGGGCTCGTCCCCAGTCGAAGCGGTCTCGTCCAAAACGGTCATGTAGCGACCTTACGGAGCGTCCCCAGGGAAACGGACCGTCGACTCTGTACAGTCTCCGGGCCGTTTTCCTGGCACCCCCGGACAGAAGAGGGAAGGGGTACTGAAGAAGTGACGGTTCAGACCCGCTCCCGTTGTAGGGGTTCCATAAAAAAGTGGCAGAAATGCGCCTCCTGAGGCTCCCCTCGTCGGCCGTCCGTCAGCCCGCCGACGGCCCGACGTCAGCCGAGAGACATCTCACACCGGTGGCTCGCGCAGGCCGTGCCCGGCCTGATCCGCAGCCGCAGCGACCCGCCCGTGCCGACGACCTCCACCGAGGGATCCTTGGCCACGATCCGGGACACCGGTCGGTTCCAGGTGAATTCGAGAGGTTCTCCCGTGCGCGGGGGTTCGCCCACATGCACCGTAGCGCTTCTCCCCCGCCGCCGGACCAGGACGCTCGCGGGTGCGGAGACGGTGAGCGGTCCGGCCTCGCCCGCCCGCCAGAAGTTGGCCGCGATCAGGCCGAGCGAGTCGACGGCCACGGCCTGGACCGCCGCTGAATTGGCGAGGACCGACAACCAGCGGCGGTCGGCCGCACGGGCCCGCAGGGCGCGGCGCGAGGCCCCGGGCATGAGGAGATAGGCGTACGCGGCGTCCCGGGGGTCGGTCCCGTGGTCGAGCCACAGCGTCTGCCAGCGCCGGGTGCGCCGCTCCGTGGAACTCGTGGTGTTGATGTCGGACCAGGCTCCGGTGCGGTCCTCGCGCAGGGTCCGCAAGCCGGACGTGCCGCCGGGGAAGACCCAGCCGCCGTGCCCTTCGAGGTGGGCCCAGCGGGGGCGCGGGGCCTCGTCGAGGGCGAAGGCGGCGGTACCCGCCTCGCCCAGGTTGCGGTTGTCGACGACCGTCTCGACGGGGACGCCGTCGGACGCGGTGATCCCGGCGCCGAGGCAGATCACGGCGTCGGCGGCGCAGAACCACGACTTACGGGCGTCGAGCGTGGAGCCGAGCCCCTTGAGGTGCTGGCCGACGGCCGCGAACTCGCCGTCCGTCGCGCCGCCCACCCACGTCGCCGCGGGCCTGGCCGCGCCCCACTCGCCGCCCGCCTTGTCGGGCAGCCGCTTGGTGGACACGGTCGTCCCCGGCAGCCGGTAGGGGTCGACGGTCGGCCAGAACCAGTCGGTGTACTGATCGGCGCGCTTCCCCGCGGCCCACCAGTAGAGCATTCCGGCACCCGTGTGCCAGCCGCGCGGGTTCTCGCCGTTGCCGCACTCGTAGTACGAGATCCGGTCCGAGGCCATCGAGAGGGCCGCCGTGAATCCGGGGCGCCGGTGCACGGCGCGGTCCATGGCGGGGAACAGCCGGTGCCCCACCGGTTCTGGCGCCGCCCTCACGCCGGAGTCCGCCACCGCGTGCAGCCGCGCCAGGTCGGCGACCCCGAACTGCCGGGCGGTGAGGATCGGCGTGACGGTGTCGCGCTCGATCCACCCCTTGACGCGGCCGTACCAGCGCTCCCGCTCGGCCGCGCTCGCGCCGCCCGCGAGCAGCGCCACGGCGGCGATCACGCCCTGCCCGTGGAAGTGGTCGCTGCGCATGACCTTGCGGTCGTCGCTCGCCAGGTAACCCCGGCTGATGGCACGCCCGTTGACGCAGTCCATCATCAGACCGTCCAGGATCAGGGGCGCGTACGCGCGCTCGACGCTGTCGAGGACGATCTGCTTCCTGGGGTCGGTGACCTCCCAGGTGGACCCGGCGAGCAGCGCGAAGAGCCGGCCGAGTCCGTCGAGCATGACCTGGCCGTACGTTCCCGAGTACGCGACCGAGGCGTGCTGGATGAACGAGCCGTCCTCGTGGAGTCCGTCGCCCTTGGTGACGTACGGGAAGACCGGCGAGAGGGCGTCGCGGGCGAGGGCGACCTTGGCCGGGGCCCTGCCGAGTACGCCGCGCAGGGCGACGGAGCGGCACAGGTCGACACGGTTGGCGCCGGTCGAGGTGCCGCTGTAGTCGCCGAGCGCGGAGTCGGGGACGAAGTGGTCGACGGCGGCGAAGGCCTTGTCGCGGCGGGCCGCGCCGAGGTGGTCGTGGAGCGCCGCGACGATGTCCATGAGCAGGCGGGGGCTGCCTATCTGCCACTCCCACCAGTTGCCGTAGCGGGTGGTGGAGGCGTTGTACACGGTGGCCTCGACGTGATCGAGGCCGCGCAGGACGTCGGCGAGGAGCCCCGCGTCGCCCGTCGAGCCCGTGCCCTCGCAGAGGTACGCCTGGGTCATCGTCCACAGCCTGCTGTAGCTCGTGGTGACGCCGGCCGGAGGGTCGAACGGGGCGGTGGGCCAGAGCCGGCCGGCGGTCGGCTCCATGGTCGAGCGGAAGGCGCGGGCGAGGTCGCCGGTCTCCTTGAGGCGGGACGCGTACGGCTCGGCGGTGGGGTCGTAGCCGGTGCCGAGGGAGAGCTCCAGCCAGCGCCGCCGGAGGGTGTCGAACTCGTCGTCGCCCTGTGCGGCGTACGCCTGGGCGGGGAAGGTCGACATGGCGGCTTCGGCGACTCCTGCTGCTCCGGCAGTTCCGAAAGCGGTTGCGGCGAGGAAGGTGCGACGGGTGGGCGTCATGCGACAGGGGTGTATCAAGGGAGAGAAAGCGCTGTCTATACCTTGAGCAGACATCGGCGGGCAGTGCGCGACGACGGAGCGGCACACGACGGCGAAGACGGCTGAGCGGCGTGCGACGGCAGAATGGGGCGCCGCGCGACGTCGGCCGCGCGGCGCCCCCTGCGGAGTACCCCTGTGACTCCGCAGGTTCAGCGGGTGACGCCTCGCTTGAAGAGCGAGCGCGCCCACACGAAGCCGAGCAGGGCGATGGCGATGCCCCAACCCACGGCCAGCGGACCGAACTTGCCGATCTCACCGCCGGTGAGCAGCCCGCGCAGGGTCTCGGTAAAGGCGGTGTAGGGCTGCCACTCGGCGAAGTGGCGCAGCCAGTCCGGCATCGAGTCGAGCGGCACGAACACGCTGCTGAGGAAGGGCAGCAGGAAGGAGAAGGGCAGGGCGACGCTGCTGGCCGCCTCCGGGGCCCTGACCAGCTGGCCGAGCGCGACCGCGAGCCAGGTGAGCGCGGTGCTCATGAGGGTCAGGAGCGCGGCCGCCGCGACCCACTCGACGGGCTCGGCACCGGAGCGGAAGCCCACGAGGAAGGCGACGCCGACGACGAGGACGAGGGTGAGCAGCGTCTGGATGACGGCGCCGACAGCGCGGCCCGTGAGGATCGAGGAGCCGTTGATCGGCATGGTCCTGAAGCGGGCCACGATGCCCTCGGTCATGTCGGTGCAGACGCCGACCGTGGTCGGCAGGACGCCCGAGCCGACGGCCATCAACAGGATGCCGGGGACGAGGTAGTTGACGTAGTCGCCGGAGTCCTGGGCGCCCATCCCGGCCGACATCGTGCCGCCGAAGACGTAGTTGAAGAGCAGCAGCATGGCGATGGGCATGCTGACCAGGCTGATCGTCATGGCCGGGTAGCGGCGCGCGTGCCGGAGGTTGCGGCGCAGCATGGTCAGGGAGTTGCTCAGCGCCGAGGTCGGCACGGGCTGGTGCGAGCGGATGACGGCGGAGGCCGCGGCGGGCGTGGCGGTGGGGGCGGAGGTGCTCATCGGGTCGTCGCTTTCTCGTGGTCGGGGCGGCCGGTGACGGCGAAGAAGACGTCGTCCAGGTCGGGGGTGTCGATGGTGAGGCCCTCGACCTCGGACTCCGTGGCCTCGACCCAGTCGAGCAGGGCCTTGACGGACTTGACGCTGCCGTCGCTCGGGACCTGCAGGGTGAGGGAGTCGTCGTCGCGGCTGCCGATGCCGAGGGTGCGGGCGGCGCGCTCCAGAGCGGCCACGTCACCGAAGCGCAGCACGACGTGGCCGCCGGGGACGAGGCGCTTGAGCTCGGCGGGGGTGCCCTCGGCGACGAGCTTGCCGCCGCTCAACACCGCGATGCGGTCGGCGAGTTGGTCCGCCTCCTCCAGGTACTGCGTGGTGAGCAGGACGGTGACGCCGTCGGACACGAGGCCGCGCACGACCTCCCACATGCCGTGGCGGCTGCGCGGGTCGAGGCCGGTGGTGGGCTCGTCGAGGAAGATGATGCTCGGGTTGCCGACCAGGGTCATCGCGATGTCGAGCCGGCGCCGCATGCCGCCGGAGTACGTCGCCGCGGGCTTCCTCGCCGCCTCGACGAGGTCGAACCGGTCCAGGAGGTCGCCGGTGAGCAGCCGGGCCTGGCGGCGGCCGAAGCCGTAGAGGTCGGCCATGAGGAGCAGGTTCTCCTCGCCGGACAGGAGGTTGTCGACGGCGGAGAACTGACCGGTCACGCCGATCGCGGCGCGCACCTTCTCGGGCTCGCGGTTCAGGTCGTGGCCCGCGATCCGCACCTCCCCCGCGTCGGCCCTGACGAGCGTCGACAGGATCTGCACGGCGGTGGTCTTGCCCGCGCCGTTGGGACCGAGCAGGGAGAAGACCGTCCCCTGGGGGATGTCCAGGTCGATGCCGTCGAGGACGGTCTTCTCGCCGAAGGACTTGCGCAGTCCGGTGGCGGTGATCGCCGCCGGGCGCGCCTGGTGGGGCGTTGCCATATCCGTTCCTTTTCGGGTGCGGGCAGCCTCAATACCGGACACCAGTTCGAAACTGAGCCCGGGCGGCTGCCAGGGTGGCAGCAGGGAGAAGGGGAGTGGGGTGAAGAGAGAAAGAGAGGAGGAGAGGCAGAGAAGTGGTGAGGCGAAGGCCCGGAGGGGGCGGGGCGAGGGCGGCCCGGGAACCCGGGGGCCCCGGCCCCCGGGTCAGGACCGGTGGACCACGATGTCGCCCATGCCCGTGCGGGCCCGCACCTTGAGGGTGTCCGTGGGCTCGCCCGGCACGTCCGAGGACTCCAGCGCCTGCTTCACGGAGCCGAGCCGCGTGTGGACGTCGAGCCAGGTGGCCGTGCCCTCGCGGATGCCGATGTCGATGCTGCCCGCGGCCGTCTCCACGACGGCGGTGCCGCGCACCAGCTCGCCGATGCGGATGGTGCCGGTGGCGGTCTTGATGCCGACGTCGGCGGCGGCGCGGTCGACGGAGACGGCGCCGTTGGCCGCCTTCACCGTGATGTCGCCCTCGATGTCGCCGAGATGGGTGGCGCCGTTGGAGTTCTTGACCCCGACGGCTCCCGTGACCTCGCCGAGGCGGATCTCGCCGGTGCCGGTGCGGACCTCGGCCCCGCCGTTCGCACGGCCGACGGTCACCTCGCCGAAGCCGGTGGTGAGCTTGACCGAGGCGGCGCGCTCGACCTGGACGTCACCGGCGGACGTCTTGAACTCGCAGTCGCCGAGCCTGCCTTCGGCAGTGAAGTGCACCGCGGCGCTGGTGGCGTGCACCTCGGAGCCCGCGGGCAGCGCGATCTCCACGTCGATCGACGGGTGCTTGCTGAAAGGGGAACGGTCCTTGGGCCCCTTGACCAGCAGCTTGCCGTTGGCGAACTCCACGCGGGTGCGCTCGGCCGCCTTGACGTCCAGGTCCCTGGCCTCGCTCGTGGGACGCACGTCGACGACGGTGTCGGCGCGGTCGCCGGCCACCACCCTGAGGGTGCCGATGTCGATGGCGACCGTGGCGGTGATGGGCTTCGGAGTGTCGAAAGAAGGCATGGCTGTCCCGTCCTACTGGCTCGGCGTGAAGTGAAGTCCCGCGTGGGGGCCGGGAGTTGCGGTGGCTACCGCACCCAACCGGTGAAGCCGTTTCCCGGCCGCCCGAACTCCCGGCGGGCGGCGGGCTGGCCGCCGGGCTGCTCCAGGGCGCCCGAGACCGCGCGCACGAGCCAGGCGTTGACCGAGAGGCCGTCCCGGCTCGCCGCCTCTTCGACGCGGGCCTTGACGTTGGCGGGCAGACGGAGGTTGATCCGGGCGGTGGCGCCGTCGTCCGCCGCGTCGGAGGCGGCGGGCTGCGGGGGCGCGGGGGCCGGCCGTGCGGCCATGAGCGCCTCGTACTCCGCCTGGGCGTCGAACGCGTCGGCCGTGGGCGGCAGCGTCACCACGAACTCGGGGTCGAGCCCCCGCAGTCGCAGGTCGACCGAGCCCGGCGCGAGATCGCTGGTGATCTCGTCCGCGGCGGCGGAGAGCGCGTTCAGCAGGGTGAGCCGGGCGGCCGACTCGAGCGGGGCGGTGAGGCGCTCGGCAAGGGCGCGGGCCTCGTCGCCACCGGCTTCGGCGGCCACCGCGAGCTCCTGCCGGAGCTGGTCGACGTACTGCGAGAGGTTCATGACGCCATAGTGGCATCACGGTGGCGCCAGGGCAAGCGTGAAGAGCGCCAAATGTTGGCGCCGAGGGGCTACCGCAAGGCCTTTTCGCAGGTCAGAGGGGTAGAAATTGATACGGGGCAATTTTGGCACCGCGATGGTGCCACATGACGCCACGCGGCGCCGAAATGGCATCGATCTCGCACGCCGCGCAGGAACGGCCGACAAAACGGAGACTGATGGTGACGACCGGACCACACACCGACAGAGGTTGAACATTGAACTGAATCGCGCTACATTCAATCTCGTTGAACATTCAACAGAAGCTCCCGTCAACGGAGCCCGTCCCCAAGGAGCACGTCATGGGTCTCTTCGGCCGCAAGAACGACACCGTCACCGCCCCGGCCGCCGCCCCCGCCGCGGTGAACCCGGAGCTCGCCGCGCTGACCGGCGACTACACCATCGACCCGTCGCACACGACGATCGGCTTCGTCGCCCGGCACGCCATGGTCACGAACGTCAAGGGCTCGTTCCTCGACTTCACGGGCACGCTGCACCTGGACGGCTCGGATCCGTCCCGCTCGACGGCCTCCATCGACGTCACGATGGAGAGCATCGACACGGGCAACGCCGACCGCGACGGACACCTGAAGAGCGCGGACTTCTTCAAGACCGAGGAGTTCCCCGAGATGACCTTCCGCTCCACCAAGGCGGAGGCCCTGGGCGGCGACGACTACCGCATCACCGGCGACCTGACCATCCTCGGCACCACGAAGCCGCTCTCCATCGACCTGGAGTTCAACGGCTCGGCCAAGGACCCGTTCGGCAACGAGCGCGTCGGCTTCGAGGGCAAGGCGGAGATCCTGCGCTCGGAGTGGGGCCTGACGTGGAACGCCGCGCTGGAGACCGGCGGCGTGCTCGTCTCCGACAAGATCAAGCTGAACTTCGACATCTCGGCCATCAAGAACGCCGCCTGACCGGCCACGGCGACACGGCGCACGCTACCGTTTCGCAGTGCCCGAGTTCATACAGCAACTGCCCGCACTCATAGGCGTGGTCATCGGTGCCCTCGGCTCGTACGTGGCGATCATGCGGGGCGACCGGATCCGGTTCCGGCGGGAGCAGGCGGCGCGTTGGGAGGAACGGCGGCTCGCGGTCTACACCGAGTACGCCCGGGTCCTGAAGCAGACCGTCACCCTGACCTACCGGATCGCCGCCCACCTCGGCAACGACCCCCATCCGCACCCCCTTTCGCCGCGCGACGCGGAGCCCCACCTCACCGAGGCCGCCGACGCGCGGGATCCCGCGGGGGAGGCACTGCTCATGCTGGGGGCGCCGGACGTGGTGGACAAGGCGCGGGTGTGGGTGGTGACGGTGATCGAGATGGAACAGTTCCTGCGCGACGAGACCCGGGATCCGCAGGCGTGGAGCGGAATGCTGCAGCGGCAGCGGGCCGCGCGGCAGGAGTACTACGCGGCGGTGCGGCGGGACTTGGCGCTGCCGCCGGGACATTCGGGCCAGTGGTCGACCCCGGCTCCGGCAGCCGCCCCGCGACCCCATTCCCCTTTCCCTCGGGGCAACTGAGCCGAGTACCGTGATCCACATGGCGCTCGACGACTTCGCGGAGCTGGTGGCACGGGCGGAGGCGGACCCCGCCGTGGTCGGTCTGATCCTCAGCGGATCACAGGCCAGGCAGGGCATGGCGACGGACCACTCCGACCACGACGTGTACGTCGTCACGGCGGACGGCGTGAAGCCGACGGCCCTTGCGGGGCTGCGGTCGCCGGCGCTGGACGTGGTGGTGCTGCCCCTCGCGGAGTTCCGTACGCGCGGGTTGCCGGGCGACGCGTACGCATGGGACAGGTACGCCTTCGTGCACTGCGAGGTCGTGCTCGACCGTCTGGACGGCGACGTCACCGAACTGGTCGCCCGCAAAGCGAAGTTGACCCCGGAGGAGGCAGTCCGCCTCACCGACGAGAACCTGGACGCGTACCTCAACTCGCTCTACCGCTCGGTGAAGAGTCATCGCGACGGGCGGGTCGGTGCCGCGCATCTGGACGCCGCGGAGAGTGTGGCGTGGTTCCTGGCGGCGCTGTTCGCCCTGCACGGCAGGGTGCGGCCGTACAACAAGTACCTGGAGTGGGAGCTGGCCAAGTCTCCCCTGGGCGCCCCGCAGTGGTCGCCTCCCCGGCTGCTTCCCGCGATCCGCCGCATCCTGGCGGACGGCGACGTGTCCACGCAGCGCGAGCTGTTCGCCCAGGTGGAGAGCGCGGCGCGCGAGGCGGGGCACGGGGAGGTCATCGACTCCTGGGGGGACGACGTGCTGCTGTTGCGCCCCCAGCCCCCGGCCTAGAAGCCTCCCCCGCCGCCGAAGTCCCCGCCACCCCCGAAGTCGCCGCCACCGAAGTCGCCGCCGCCACCTCCGAAGTCACCCGGGTCGAAGTCCGCGCCCGAGTAGTCGCCGCCCCCGTATCCGCCGCCGAAGTCGCCGTACCCCGACCCGTAGTCCGCCGCGTACGCGGGGCTCGACATCATGCCGCCCAGCACCGTGCCGACCAGCAGCGCGGGCAGCACTCCCCCGCCGAAGTACCCGCCGGCCCACGGGCCGTACGCCGGTCCGGCCTCCCAGTAGGGGCGGCGCTCGCCCGACTCCGTGGCGACCGTCCGCGTCATCGGGTCCTGGCCGTCCGCGAGGCGCGCCGCATCCGCCGCGCACACCGGAACCGACCGCTCCTCGCCACCCGCCGGCGCCCACGGGACGTCCTCCACCGACGGCCCGTGCCGGGGGTCGAAGAAGCAGGGAGCCCGCCGCTCCGGCAGCTCCCGCCCCTCACGCCGCGCGGCGAGCAGGGCCAGGGAGAAGCGTCCGTCCTCCAGGGCCTGGGTGACGCCCCGCACGTCCTCGGGACGCTCCGCGGCCGCCATGTACGACTTCGCCTTCTCGTACGCGTCGAGCGCCCGCTCGTAGTCCGCACGCATCGCGTCGTCCGCCCCCGCCTCCGCGGGATGGAAGTCCAGCCGCTCCAGCTCCTCGCCGAACGCGGTGATGTCCTCGTCGACGACGACGGACAGCTTGCGCAGCGCCTCGCGCCGCTCCTCCTCGTGCCGCCGCTTCTTCCTGCGCACCACGGCGTACGCCCCGCCCGCACCGGCCACGAGCACCACGCCGACCCCGACGAGCGCGCCCACAGGCACGCCGTCGCCCGAGCCGTCGCCGCCCCAGGAGGCGGGGGCCTTGCCGGTGGCCTGGACGAGGGCCTGGTCGACGAAGTGGTTGAGCTGGGCGGCGGCGCCCTCGCCCTGGACGAGCGAGACGAGGTTGTCGACGGCGTTGCCGGTCAGGACCGACTTGTCGGCCCTGGCGTCGAAGCCGCCGCCGAGCCGCACGGCGTAGACACCGGTCACGCCGGTCTCGGTGCGCAGCTTCCGGAAGAGGTCCTGCTGCGGGAAGCTGTCCGGCAGCACGGCCACGAACACCGGCTTGCCCGCCTTCTCGATCTTCCGGGCGAGGTCGTCGGCCTGGGAGTCGGACAGCTGGCCGGAGGCCGCGGGATCCACGTACACCGGACCCTTCTTCCAGGCCTCGGCGACCACCGTCGTGCTGGACGCGTCCAGCGCACCGAGTGCGGCCGGTGCGCCGGACGCGGCCATCACCCCCGGCGCGGTCGTGACGGACACGACACCCAGGGCGAGCAGCAGCCCGGACAGTCCGACGGTGATCCGCTTCGTCCGATTCCTCATACTTCGAACGTAACCCAGCACGGCTGCCGACGGGGGCCCGGGGAGGGGTATCGAAGGGACCTGTCCGCAGGTCCGGCCGCGCGCCTACTCGACCGGCTCGACCCCGGCCCGCAGCAGCCCGTACGTGTAGGCGTCCTCCAGGGCGCCCCACGACGCGGCGATGACGTTGTCCGCGACGCCGACGGTCGACCACTCGCCGACGCCGTCGGAGGTGGAGATCAGGACGCGCGTGGTCGACGACGTGCCGTGCTTGCCCTCCAGGATGCGGACCTTGTAGTCCACCAGCTCCAACGCGGCGAGCTGCGGGTAGATCCGCTCCAGGCCGACCCTCAGCGCCCGGTCGAGGGCGTTGACCGGGCCGTTGCCCTCGGCGGTGGCGACGATGCGCTCGCCCTTGGCCCACAGCTTCACCGTGGCCTCGTTGGCGTGCGTGCCGTCGGGCCGGTCCTCGACGATGGCCCGCCAGGACTCGACGCGGAAGTACCTGCGCGCCCTGCCCTCGGCCTCCTCGCGGAGCAGCAGCTCGAAGGAGGCGTCGGCGGCCTCGTACGTGTACCCCTTGAGCTCGCGCTCCTTGACGCGCTCCACCACGCGGCCGACCAGCTCCCGGTCGTCGCCGAGGTCGATGCCGAGCTCCTTGCCCTTGAGCTCGATGGAGGCGCGGCCCGCCATGTCGGAGACGAGCATGCGGAGCCGGTTGCCCACCAGATCGGGGTCGATGTGCTGGTACAGGTCCGGGTCGACCTTGATCGCGGAGGCGTGCAGGCCCGCCTTGTGCGCGAAGGCGGAGACGCCCACGTACGGCTGGTGGGTCGAGGGGGTCAGGTTCACGACCTCGGCGATGGCGTGCGAGACGCGGGTCATCTCGCGCAGCGAGCCCTCGGGGAGGACCCGCTTGCCGTACTTGAGCTCCAGGGCGGCGACGACGGGGAAGAGGTTGGCGTTGCCGACCCGCTCGCCGTAGCCGTTGGCGGTGCACTGCACGTGGGTGGCGCCCGCGTCGACGGCGGCGAGGGTGTTGGCGACGGCGCAGCCGGTGTCGTCCTGGGCGTGGATGCCGAGCCGCGCGCCGGTGTCGGCTGCGACGGTGGCCACGACGGCCTGGACCTGCGCGGGCAGCATGCCGCCGTTGGTGTCGCACAGGACGACGACGTCGGCGCCCGCCTCGGCGGCGGCCCGCACGACGGACTTGGCGTACTCGGGGTTGGCGCGGTAGCCGTCGAAGAAGTGCTCGCAGTCGACGAAGACCCTGCGGCCCTGCGAGACGAGGTAGGAGACGGTGTCGCGGACCATCTCCACGTTCTCGTCGAGGGTGGTGCGCAGGGCGAGTTCGACATGCCGGTCGTGGGACTTGGCGACGAGCGTGACGACCGGGGCGCCGCTCGCCAGGAGGGCGTTGACCTGCGGGTCGTCGGCGGCCTTGGCGCCCGCGCGGCGGGTGGCGCCGAAGGCGACGAGCTGGGCGTGCCGGAAGGTGATCTCCTGCTGGGCCCGCGCGAAGAACTCGGTGTCGCGCGGGTTGGCGCCGGGCCAGCCGCCCTCGATGAAGCCCACGCCGAAGTCGTCCAGATGGCGGGCGATGGTCAGCTTGTCCGCGACGGTGAGGTTGATGCCTTCGCGCTGCGCGCCGTCGCGCAGCGTCGTGTCGAAGACATGGAAGGAATCGTCGGGTGCGCTGGTTTCCGTCATGCTGTCTGGCTCCTGTGTCGGATCTCGGTCTACCGGAAGGACCGGCTCCACCGCCCCAATGATCCCGCGCGCTCCGCGTCCGGCTGTGGTTGGGCCGGGAAACGAAAAAACCCCTCGCGGGTGCGAGAGGTCTGCGCGCGGGTCGAGGACGACGGTGTCCGCCCGTACTTGGTGGTACGAGACGGTCACTGCGGACCGGCGCGCCTGCTGCCAATAATCATGGCGAACGAGAGCACGGACGCAGCCTGCCACAGCCCGCACACGGCGCGCTGCCCCGTCTCACGATGCGGGCGGCGCGTGGACGCGCCGCCCGCATCGTGGTGGGCGTCAGCGCAGGTGGCGTACGAAGATGTCGTACCCGTCGTTGGTGTCACCCGGAAGCAGGGTCTCGTCCGACGACTCGAAGACGACGCGGGCGCCGTTGCGCGCGATGCCGCCGGGCAGGACGTTCGCCGTCGCGGCGCCGCCCGCGGTGTCCGGGGACACGAGCGTGGTGGTGCCCTTCTTCAGGTCCCTGAGGTAGGTAGGCCACTCCTTGCCGTACTCGCTGCCGGGCTCGGCGAGCTCCGTCATGTACGTGAGGTAGCGGCCGTCGGCGCTGATCGCGGGCGAGCGGGTGTAGGCCTCGCCGGGGCCGCCCTGGGTGCCGTGGATGCGCTGGTTCCTGCCGGACGCGACGTCGTGGACGAAGACGTTCCAGGCGGCGTCGTTGTCGTCGGGCACCAGGTGCGTGTCGCGGGACTCGAAGACGACCGTGCGGCCGTCGCCGCTGATGGACGAGGACAGGGACTCCTTCTCGGTCCTGGCGCCGTCGTGGGAGCGGTCGACCTGGGAGAGCTTGCCCGTCGTGCGGTCGCGCAGCCACAGGTCGCTCCAGTCGTCGCCGCGCGGGCCGTTCACGAAGGAGGTGGCGTAGACGACGTGGCGGCCGTCGTCGCTGACGGTCGGCGCGTGGGCGTCGCGCTCGCCGTCGCCGCCCGTGTACGGGTGGCTGATCCGCTCGGTGGTGCCGGTCTTCCGGTCGCGCAGGAAGACCGCCGTGCCGTCGAACTGCGGGCCGTCCGTGCTGAAGACGGCGTACCGCGCGTCGGCGCTCAGCGAGACGCTGCCCGCGCTGTCGCCGGGGAAGCCGTCGGGCAGCTCGACGTCGAGGCGCTCGAAGGTCCTGGTCCTCCTGTCGTAGAGGTGGACGTCGCGCACGGTCGGATGGCCCTCGACGGTCGCCGCGACGAAGGCGACGTACCGCCCGTCGGCGCTCAGCGACGGGCTGCTCAACTCGCGCCCCTGAAGGGCGATCCGCTCGGTCGTGCCGGCGCGCAGGTCGCGTACGAAGATGTCGCGCCGCCCGTTCGTGTCCCCGGCCACCAGGTCGCTCGCCGCGGAGCCGAACGCCGCGTACCGCCCGTCGCGGCTGACGGATCCGTCCGACGAGCGGTCGTTGCCCGCCTTGCCCTCGGCGGTGACGCTGACGCCCTCGGTGCGGGGCGCCCTGCCCTCGGCCGCCGCGGCGACGGCGACGGGCAGGGCGGTGACGGTGGTCGCGACGACGCCTGCCGCGAGGGCCAGGGCGAGTCGCTTGCGGTGGGTGCAGTACATGGTGGGTCCCCCGTGCTTTCTGTTCGTGGTGGGGCTGTGCGTGGTTGTCCCGGGAGCGCTCCGCGTGTGCCGGGAGCGCTCCCACCGTGTGGTTCGGCGTGTGGCGTACGAATCAGCGTGTGTGGCGTACTCAGCGTGTGTGGCGTACGAAGACGTCGGTGTCGCCGTTCGTGTCGTCGGGCACCAGGTCCGTGGCCCCGGAGGTGAACGCCACCTCTCGGCCCTTGGCGGTGACGGCGCCCGGCACGGCCTCGCCGGGGCCCACGGGCGTGCGGCGGCCCGTGCGCAGGTCGAGCAGCGTCAGGGTGTCCCCTTCGGCCGCGGTGAGGACCGCGTACCGCCCGTCGCGGCTCGCGGAGGTCGCCGGCGTGTCCGCGACGTGGCGGGTCCTGCCGGTGTGCAGGTCGCGTACGTAGGTGCCGCCGTCGGCGGCGAAGACGACGTGCCGTCCGTCGTCGCCGAGCCGGACGAGGCTGCCCCTGCCCAGGCCCTTGTCGACATGGACGACATCTCCGGTGGCGCGGTTCCTGACGAGGACGTCGGCGCGGTCGTCGCCCGCCGTGCGGACCTGGTATGCGACGCGGGTACCGTCGGCGCTCAGGGAGGCGAACTCCTTGTCGCCGTCCGCCTCGCCGGAGATCAGGTCGTCGGCGCCGGTGGCCAGGTCGCGCACGTACAGGCGCTGGGTGGGCCGGTGACGGCTGCCCGCGCCGTAGGCGACATGGCCGCCGTCGCGGGTGAGCGACCACAGCTCACCGGTCCAGGCCTCGGGGTCGGACTCCGGCAGGACCTCGTGCGTGATGCCGGTCGCGCGGTCGTACACGTACGGGACGGGGACCTTGGTGCCGGAGGTGTGGCCGACGTGGCGGCCGTCGCCGCTGATGACCGGCGGCGCCCAGGAGAATCCGCCCGCGCCGGGCACCGCGGTCACCTCGCCGGTCCCGCGGTCCTTCAACTGGAGGCAGGTGGAGGTGTTCTGGCGGCAGCCGAACTCGGCCGCCTTCGTGAAGAAGGCGAGATACCGGCCGTCGTCGCTCAGGACGCCCTGGTGGGAGTAGCCGTCCAGCTGCGCGCCCGCGCTCGTGGTGCTGACCCGCTCGGTGCGCGGCGCGTGCGGCCCCGCCTGCGCGCTCGCCCCGGCGAGGGACACGACAACCACCGTCCCCAGCACGGCCGTCGCGGCCCGCGCCCTCATCGCGGCGTCCACATGAACACGTCGCGGAAGCCGTTCGTGTCGCCCGGCACCACGTCCGTGTCGGCCGAGCTGTAGACGACGCCCTTCCCCTTGGCGGCGATCGCGCCGGCGGTGGCCGCGCCGTGGCCGACGGTCACCTCGCGGCCGCCGCGGAGGCTCCGGAGCACGAGGGCCGACTCGGCGTCCCCGTAGAGCAGTTGGCGCCCGTCGCGGCTGACGGCCAGGGCGTTCCTGCCGGGGAAGCGCTGGATTTTTCCGGTGCGCAGGTCGCGTACGTAGGCGCCGTCCGCGGAGTTCATCGCGACCGTGCGGCCGTCGACCTGCGCCAGGGTGGACGGCGTGCCGTCGTCGACGCGGGTGAGGGTGCCCGTGACACGGTCGCGGAGCCAGACCTGCCGGGTGCCCTTGTCCTCGTAGGCGACGTGGCGGCCGTCGGCGCTGATGGACGGGTCCACCATGTCGCGGGCCGAGTCGGGCGGTCCGTCGCTGATGACCTCGCGGGTGCCGCTCTCGCGGTCGTAGACCTCGACCCGCGCGGGGTCGCCGGGGTGGCGCGGCTGCAGGTCGTAGGCGACGTGGCGGCCGTCGGCGCTGATGGCGGGCGAGGACGCGCTGTCCTTGAAGCCCTTGCCGTCGATCTGCTCGATCCTCCCCGTGCTCAGGTCGGTGAGGAAGACGTTGATGCCGTGCACGCCCCAGCCGGTGTGCGCGGCGTACCGCCCGTCGTCGCTGATGACGGGGGCACCCATGGAGTTCTTGAGCCGGGTGACCTCGCCGGTCGTCAGGTCGCGCACGAATCCGTAGTCGTACGGCCCATGGTGACCTTCCGTCAGGTTCTTGGCGTCACTGCGAAAGGCCACATGGCGGCCGTCCCCGGACAGGGTCGCGCCGCCCGATGCGCCGTCGGCCTCGGTCCCGTCGGGCGCCACGCTCACGCGCTCGACCTTCGGCGCGGGCGGCGCCGCATGCGCCGAGGCGGCCGGCAGGACCGTGGTGCCGAGTACCGCGACCAGTGAGGCGGCACTCAAGGACACACGCCTGGCAGTGGACATGGCTTCCCCCAAAGACCTGTCTCTCCCCCGGCCCGACGTCAGGGCCCACGGGGATACAAGCGCACCACAAGGCGTCGGGCAATCCGCTGTACTGCGTACAACCTAGACAGGCCGCCGGGCGTCCTCACGCACCCGACGCGAGCGCTCCGTCCAGGAACTCCCGTACGTGGGCGAGGACTTGGTCGCGCCCCGTGCCCCGCAGGCCGATCGCCACATGGATGGAGAACCCGTCGAGCAGGGCCCTGAGCCGGGCGGCGAAGCGGTCGGGGTCGAGCGCACCGAACTCGCCGCGCGAGACGCCCTCGGCGAGCAGCGCCACCAGGTCGCGGTGCCAGGCGCCCTCGATCGCGGCCTGCCGGTCGCGGCCCTCCTCGTCGGCGTTCAGGGAGCGGTTCCAGACCTCCAGCCAGAGCGTCCAGTGGGGGTCGCCCACGCGGTCGGGGACGTACAGCTCGACGAACGCGTCGAGGCGTTCGCGTGCCGTGCCCGAGCGGGCGAGGAGGCGGCCGCGCTCGGCGCCGAGGCGGCCCTCGCTCCACTCCAGGGTGCGCAGGAGCAGCTCGTCCTTGGTGCGGAAGTAGTAGAGGAGGTGGCCGGAGCTCATGCCGACCTCGCGGCCGAGCGCGGCCATGGTGAGCTTCTCCAGGCCGCGCCCGGCGATCATCTCCATGGCCGCCGCCAGGACGTCCTCACGCGGTGGGGCGTTCTTCCGCGCGCGGACCTGTCCGGCCATGTCTGCTCCTCGATCACACCTTGGGCTGCTGCTGGGTGATGCAGTGGATGCCACCGCCCCCGGCAAAGATCGTACGGGCGTCGACGGGCGTGACCGTCCGGTCCGGGAAGAGGCCTCGGAAGATGTCCGCCGCGACCTCGTCGTTCGGGTCGTCGAAGGCGCACAGGACGACACCGCCGTTGCAGAGGTAGTGGTTGATGTACGAGTAGTCGACCCAGCCCTCCTCGTCCTTCAGGACGGTCGGGGCGGGCACCTCGACGATCCGCAGGGCGCGGCCGCGCGCGTCCGTCTGTCCGCGCAGGGTCGCGACGATCTCCTTGCTGACCTCGAAGTCGGGGTGGGCGGGGTCCTGCTGGGAGTGGACGAGGACCACGCCGGGCGCGGCGAAGGCGGCGACGATGTCGACGTGGCCGCGGGTGCCGAACGGCCCGTAATCACCGGTGAGTCCGCGCGGCAGCCAGATGGCCTTCTCGGTGCCGATGCGGGCGTGGATCTCCTCCTCCACGCGCTCGCGGGTCAGGCCGGGGTTGCGGTGCGGGTCGAGCTGGACGGTCTCGGTGAGCAGTACGGTGCCCTCGCCGTCCACGTGGATGCCGCCGCCCTCGTTGACGAGCGGCGAGGGGTGCACGGGGACGCCCGCGAGGTCCGCGACGTGCCGGCCGATCTTCGCGTCGTGCTCCCACCTGGCCCACTCCTGGGCGCCCCAGCCGTTGAACGTCCAGTCCACGGCGGCGAGCCTGTCGCCGTCGCGGACGAAGGTGGGGCCGATGTCCCGCATCCACGCGTCGTCGAGTGCGCGCTCGACGAGTTCCACGTCGGGTCCGAGCAGCGCGCGGGCCGACTCGCTCTGGCCGGTGCCGACGACCATCGTGACGGGCTCGAAGCGGCGCACGGCGCGGGCCACGCCCGCCCAGGCCTCGCGCGCGTCGGCGAGCTCCCGCTCGGTGGTGAAGGTGGGGTTGGGGCCGGGCCAGGCCATCCAGGTGCGCTCGTGCGGGGCCCACTCGGGGGGCATGCGGAAGCCGTCGGCGGCAGCGGTCATGGCGTACACCTTCAGGAGGGGAGAAGGACTTTAGAGTGTCACTCTAACGACGGAATCCGCGTGCGGGAAGCATTGACGTGGATGTACGCGACACACCACGCACACCACATCGAGTGATGCTCAAACATAGGGCGATCATCGGGACCGGCGAGCGCCAGGGGCGCTCCGGGTGATCGCCTTCGGCCGGCTGCCGCTCTCCCTCGTCCACGCGCCGCCCATGGGGCCGCCCGGTGTCAGCGCCCCGGTTCCCGGCCGCCCGTCGCGGCGCTCGGCGCGATGTGCTGTTCGAGGCCGCCGAGCAGGAGCGCGAGGCCCGCCTCGAACGCCGCTTCAGGGTCGAGGGCGGGGACGCCGTCCGGAAGGTCCTCGCCGCCGGGTGGATCCGGTTCCGCCTGCTCCTCCAGGACGCAGCCGACCGTGTACCGACCGGCGGCCAGCATCGCCGTCTGCGCGGCGCGCTCGGGCACGCCGGAGGTGATCAGGAAGTTCATCTTGTGGCGGATCCGGTCGAGGTCACCGGCCGGGGTGCTGCCTGCGTGCAGCCGGGCGCCGTCACGGCGCATCAGCAGCGTGCGACGGAAGCTGCGCGCGTTCTCCAGGAACCACGCGCGCCAGTCGTCCCCGGGCGACGGGAGCGCTGCGGTGGCGTGGGGGGCCATGGCGGCCCCCGCCATGGCCGCCAGGAGGTCCTTCTTGGTTCGAAAGTGGTAGTAGAGCGACGGCTGTTCCACGCCGAGCCGCTTGGCCAGCTGCCTGGTGCTGACGCCCTCCAGACCCACTTCGTCGAGCAGGTCCAGCGCCTCGGTGACGACGGTCTCGCGGTTCATCTTGGTCACGTTGACATTCTATCGGTGATAGATGACCCTGAAAGAGAATCGATCACCGATAGATTCCGAGGTGGGCGTCATGGCGGACAAGATCACCAAGCGTGCTCTGCGGGTTCTCGTCGCGGGTGGCGGCGTCGCCGGACAGGCGCTGGCCTTCTGGCTCACCCGCGGCGGTCACCGGGTGACGGTCGTCGAGCGCTCCCCGGCACTGCGCGCCTCCGGCGCCCAGGTCGACCTGCGCGGGCAGGGCATCGAGGCAGTGGCACGCATGGGGCTGCTGGACACCGTGCGCGGTCGGCTGGTGGACGAGGCGGGCGTCGCGTTCGTCGACTCCCGCGGGAAGCCGAAGGCGACGATCAGGGCGAACACCTCCGGCAAGGGCCGCCAGACCCTCACCTCCGAGTACGAGATCATGCGCGGCGACCTCGTGCGCATCCTCCACGACGCGACCAAGGACGACGCCGAGTACGTCTTCGGCAAGAGCGTCGACGGCTTCGACCAGGACGAGCGGCACGTCACCCCCCACTTCTCCGACGGCACCTCCGGCGCGTACGACCTGCTGATCGGCGCGGACGGCCAGGGCTCACGCATCCGGCGGGCGCTCCTGCCCGAGGGGCTCGCCCCGTACTGGCGCGTCGGCATCCACATGGCCTACTGGTTCGTCCCGCGCATCGCCTCCGACAGCAACATCCGCGACACCTACATGGTCCCGGGCGGCCGTCAGATCATGCGGCGCAGCCACAACGCGACCGAGACCCAGGTGTACTTCGTGATGCGCGAGGAGTCGGCGGAAGCCTCCGCGATCCACCGTGCGCCCGTCGAGCAGCAGCAGAAGTTCTGGGCCGACCGCTTCTGCGACGCGGGCTGGCAGACCGAGCGCTTCATCGCGGGCATGAGGACGAGCCCGTTCTTCCACTCCCAGGAGATCGCCCAGGTGCGCACCGACACCTGGTCCAAGGGGCGCGTGGTCCTGGCAGGTGACGCCGCGCACTGCGCCTCCCCCTACAGCGGCATGGGCGTCTCCGGCGGCCTGGTCGGCGCCTACGTCCTGGCCGGTGAGATCAACCGGCACAGCGAGGACCTGCCCACCGCCCTGGCCGACTACGACCGTGTCCTGCGGCCCTTCGTCGACGAGATCCAGGCCGAGGTCAACCCCCGCCTGCTGCGCGTGGGCATGCCCAGGAACCAGCACGCGATCAGCGCCTTCCAGACGGCCACCGCCCTGGCCTGCTTCCTCCGCGTCCCCGAGCTGGTCGCGCGCTTCTCCAAGGAGGACCGCGGCGGCAACTGGCGGCTCCCGGCGTACACCGACGCGATCCGCCCGTCCGCCCAGGCACGGGTGAAGGCCCCGCGATGACCCCGCGTACGGCGCGGGCCGCGGACCTCGTAGCCTGAGAGCACCGCACTGACCAGCGGAAACGAACACGAACACGGGGAGCACGACGCATGGAAGAGCTGATCGAACTCGGCGTACGCGCGGCGAAGGGCGCAGGATCGGCGGTCCTCGGCCTGGTCGACGTCTTCAGCCACTCGCCGGGCGGGGAGTCCGTCGGCGGGGGCGAGAAGAAGGACGAGGCGAAGGACGAGACGAGGGGCGAGACGAAGGACGAGGACGGGGCCGAGGGCGGCGACGAGAAGCAGGGCGGGGCCGAGGGGTAAGGAACCCTCAGGCGATGTCCAGGATCGCCTTGCCGTGCAGGCGGCGGTCGAGCAGTGCGTCGACCGCCTCCGGCGCCTTCTCCCAGGCGCCCCGCCACGCCTGGCCCGCGTCGAGTTCGCCGGCCGCGATCCTGGCGGCCAGCCACGTCAGGTCCGGGCCCAGGCCAGGGCAGTCCAGCAGGTAGAACGTGGCGATGGTGCGGTTGTGGCGGCCGCCGTCACCGAAGAGCGCGCCGTACGGGAAGTGCTCGTCGTCGCCGCCGGTGTGGCCGACGGAGACCAGGGTGCCGTCGGACGCCAACCGGCCGAAGGCCTCCACCAGTTGACGCCCTCCCACCACATCGACCACGCCGTCCACCGGGGCGCTCGCGGCACCGGGCGAGGCGACCACCTCGTGCGCGCCGAGGCGCCGGAGCTCGTCCCCCTGCGCCACGGGGTCCCGCGTCACCGCGACGACCTGCGCCCCGCCGAGCCGCGCGAGCTGCAGCGCGTACCGCCCGACGCCGCCGGTGGCTCCCGTGACGAGGATCCGCCTGCCCATGAGCGGACCGATCCGGCGCAGGGCCCGCAGCGCGCTCGCCCCGGCGACCGGGGCCGTGCTGATCGCCCCCAGGTCGGCACCTTCCGGCACGGTGCCGATCAACTCCGTGTCCACCGCGCGGAGTTCGGCCCAGCCGCCGGCTTCCCCCAGGGTCACCACCGGCGTTCCGACCGCCGGGCCCGAGCCGTCGGCGGCGGCCCTCTCGACCACTCCGGCGGCGTCCCAGCCGAGCACGGCCCCCGCGGGCGAGCCCTCGATGCCCCACTTCACCTCGCCGTAGTTCAGGGAGGTCGCCCGCACGCGGACCAGGGCCTGGTGCGGGGCGGGCTCGGGGGCCGGGGCCTCGCCGAGGCGGAGGCCGCCGCGGGCCGAGGGGTCGATGAGCAGTGCGCGCATGGGAGTTGTGCCTTTCTGCGTACGCCGAAGAAGAGCCGGGGACACCTGGGCGAGGCCCGGCCGCCGCCATAGTGCCACTGAGTGGCAGAAGCCATCAAGGGGCATTCGCTCCCCGGCTACACTTCCTCCATGGACATCGACCAGCTGCCCCTGCGGGAGCGCAAGAAGCTGCGGACACGGCAGGCGCTCGTCGACACCGCCCTGAACCTGTTCACGGAGCGCGGCTTCGACGGCGTCACGCTCGACGCGCTGTGCGATGCGGTGGATGTCTCCAAGCGGACGTTCTTCCGTACGTTCAGCAGCAAGGAAGACGTGGCGATGGCGCCGACGCAGGACCTGTGGGCGGCGTTCCTGGCGGAGCTGGAGGAAGCCGAACCGGCCCCCGGGCAGCCGTTGTTCGAGGTCCTGCGGGACGTGTTGCTGGCGGCGCTGGACCAGATGCCCGCACAGGGGTGGACGGACCGCGTCCTGCTCAGCCGCAGACTGACCGCGCTCACCCCGTCCATGGACGCGCACGGGCTCGCCTTCTGCGAGCGGACCAGCCGGGCGGCGGTGGATGTCGCGCGAGCCCGCTTCTCCCTGCCGGGGCCGGATGATCTACGGCCCCGGCTCGCGATCGACCTCCTGGTGGCGGCGTTCCACCGGGCGCTGGAGAGCTGGGCGAAGACGCCGAAACCCACGCGCGAGAACCTCGCGAGTGGGTTTCGGAGTGCCTGTGCCGCGGTGCCGGGAAGCCTTGCGCTCCCGGCCCGCTGAAGGGCCTTGAGGGGCGCGGGGAACCGCGCGACCAGCCACGACGCACCCGCGGCCGAACGCCGCCCGCAGCGGCCCCCCGGCCTCAGCCGAGGTCGTGCATCCAGCCGTGCCGGTCCTTCGCCGTGCCCCGCTGGATGTCCAGCAGCGCGTCCCGCAGCCTCATCGTGACCTCGCCCGGCTCGCCACCGCTCTGCTGCCACTCACCGGCCTTGCACTTGACCGTGCCGACCGGCGTGATGACCGCGGCGGTGCCACAGGCGAAGACCTCGGTCAGGGTGCCGTTCTCGGAGTCGCGCTGCCACTGCTCGATGGAGACGCGGCCCTCCTCGGACTCGTACCCGAGGTCACGCGCGACGGCCAGGAGCGAGTCGCGGGTGACGCCCTCCAGGATCGAGCCGGTCAGGGTCGGGGTGACGATCTTGTTCCCGTACACGAAGTACAGGTTCATGCCGCCGAGCTCCTCGACCCACTTGTGCTCGACCGCGTCGAGGTAGGCGACCTGGTCGCAGCCCTTCGCCGCGGCCTCGGCCTGCGCGAGCAGCGACGCGGCGTAGTTGCCGCCGGTCTTGGCGTCGCCCATGCCGCCGGGCACGGCGCGCACGCGGTCCTCGGAGAGCCAGATCGAGACGGGCTTCACGCCACCGGGGAAGTACGCGCCGGCGGGCGAGGCGATGACGACGAAGAGGTACTCGTTGGCGGGCTTCACGCCCAGGCCGACCTCGGTCGCGATCATGAACGGGCGCAGGTACAGGGACTCCTCGCCGCCGTGCGCCGGAACCCAGTCCTTGTCCTGCTTGACCAGCAGGTCGCACGCCTCGATGAACGTCTCGACGGGCAGCTCCGGCATGGCGAGGCGCCGCGCGGAGGCCTGGAAGCGGCGGGCGTTGGCGTCGGGGCGGAAGGTGGCCACCGTGCCGTCGGGCTGGCGGTAGGCCTTGAGTCCCTCGAAGATCTCCTGGGCGTAGTGCAGGACGTTCGTCGCCGGGTCGAGGGCGAGCGGGCCGTACGGCACGAGCTGACCGTCGTGCCAGCCGCGGCCTTCCGTCCACTTGATCGTCACCATGTGGTCGGTGAAGTGGCGGCCGAACCCGGGGTTGGCCAGGATCGCCTCGCGCTCGGCGGTGGCCAGCGGCGTCGAGGAGGGCTTGAGCTCGATGGTCGGCGTCGTCGTCATGAGTACTTCGTCCTTCACGTGTGATGGTGACGGACCGCGCTCACGCCCGTGCGTCCGGCACCGGTCCGGCACTGAATCCGGTACCAGGACGTCCGAGCTTCCCTGTCTTTCACGGCCCCACGTTCGATTATCGCTCCTGGGGTCCCGAGGAAGAAACGGCATGAATGCGGCCCGGGAGTCGATGGTGGCACCCAGGGACGGCATACGAGAAGCCGCCGGGTGCCTTGCGGGACCCGGCGGCTTGTGTCCGTGACGACGAGCGAGCGGGTCAGCCCGCTACTCGTGCGGCGAGCGCGTCGCCGATCTGCTCGGTGCTGCGCACGCTCTCCCCGCGCTCGGAGAGGTCGGCGGAGACGGCCTCCTCGATGCGGGCGGCCTCGGCCTCGAACCCGAGGTGGCGCAGCAGGAGGGCGACGGACAGGACGGTGGCCGACGGGTCGGCCTTGCCCTGGCCGGCGATGTCCGGCGCCGAGCCGTGCACCGGCTCGAACATGGACGGGAACTCGCGGCTCGGGTTGATGTTGCCGGAGGCCGCGACGCCGATGCCGCCGGAGACGGCCGCGGCGAGGTCGGTGATGATGTCGCCGAAGAGGTTGTCGGTGACGATCACGTCGAAGCGGCCGGGGTCGGTGACGAGGTAGATCGTCGCGGCGTCGACGTGGATGTAGTCGGTGGTGACCTCGGGGAACTCCTTGGCCACCGCGTTGAAGACGTTCGTCCAGAGGTGGCCCGCGTACGCGAGGACGTTGTTCTTGTGGACCAGCGTCAGCTTCTTGCGCGGGCGGGCCTGGGCGCGGGCGAACGCGTCGCGGACCACGCGCTCCACGCCGAAGGCCGTGTTCACCGAGACCTCGGTGGCCACCTCGTGCGGGGTGCCGGTGCGGATCGAGCCGCCGTTGCCCGTGTAGGGGCCCTCGGTTCCTTCGCGTACGACGATGAAGTCGATCTCGGGCTGGCCCTTGAGGGGGGTCGCGACGCCCGGGAGCAGCTTCGAGGGCCGCAGGTTGACGTGGTGGTCGAAGAGGAAGCGGAGCTTCAGCAGGAAGCCGCGCTCCAGGACGCCGGACGGGACCGAGGGGTCGCCGATCGCGCCGAGGAGGATCGCGTCGTGCTGCTTGAGGGCCTCGGCGTCGGTGTCGGTGAGGGTCTCACCGGTGGCGTGGTACCGCTTGGCGCCGAAGTCGAACTCGGTCGTCTCCAGCTTCACGTCCTGCGGGAGCACGGCGCCTAGGACCTTGAGCCCCTGGGCCACGACCTCCTGGCCGATGCCGTCGCCGGGGATGACTGCGAGATTGATGCTGCGAGACATGTCCGCACCCTACTCTTCGTCCCACGGGATGACACTCGGTGTCCGGCATACGGACACCCCTGGTCGCCCCGCGCATACGCCCTCGCGTACGCCACCACTTGGACACCCGCTCTTCACCTCGGGGCCTGGCGGGAGTTGGGATCCGCTGGGAAGTTCGGTGGACATGGACACTCCCGACGTCGGCATTCCGGAGCGGCTCGCGAACCGGATGAGCATGCCCGAGCAGCACGAGTACCTGCGCAGGAAGTTCTCCCGCCGCAGGGTGCTCGCCAGTTCGTTCGCCACGGCCGGGGTGGTGGGCGGGGTGAGTCTGCTCGCCGGCAGTTCGGGTACCGCGAGCGGCGGGGGCGCGTCGGCGGCGCGCCCCCTGGCCGCGCCGTCCGCGCCGGTCCGGGTCGACGGCAGGCTGGTCGCGCCCTTCGGCCGCCACCTCGCCTTCGGGGCCGACCCGAAGACGCAGATGCGGATCTCCTGGCAGGTGCCGTTCGCGGTCAAGTCCCCTTGTGTACTGGTCGGGTTGAAGCCCTGGGAGCTGAGCCGGAAGATCGAGGCGGAGGTGCGCGACCTGCACACACCGGCGCTGTCGAAGAAGCTGCCCGCGGTCGAGCAGTACTACCTGCACGCGGCCCTCGACGGCCTGGAGCCCGGCACGACGTACTACTACGGCGTCGGCCACGACGGCTTCGACCCGGCGTCCGCCGAGCGGATGGCGACGATCGGGTCGTTCAGGACCGCGCCCGCGAGGCCGGAGACGTTCGTCTTCACCGCCTTCGGCGACCAGGGCGTCAGCTATCACGCGCTCGCCAACGACCAGGTGATCCTGGGGCAGAACCCGTCCTTCCATCTGCACGCGGGCGACATCTGCTACGCGGACGGCACCGGGCACGGCAAGGAGTCGGACACCTACGACGCGCGTGTGTGGGACACCTTCCTCGCGCAGACGGAGTCGGTGGCGAAGTCGGTGCCGTGGATGGTGACGACCGGCAACCACGACATGGAGGCGTGGTACTCGCCGAACGGCTACGGCGGCCAGTCCGCGCGCTGGTCGCTGCCCGAGAACGGCTTCGACCCGGTGAAGGCTCCGGGCGTCTACTCGTTCCGGTACGGGAACGTCGGTGTCGTCGCCCTCGACGCCAACGACGTCTCGTACGAGATACCCGCCAACAGGGGCTACACGGACGGGAAGCAGACCGCCTGGCTCGACCGGCGGCTGCGCGAGCTGCGGGCGGACGAGGACATCGACTTCGTCGTCGTCTTCTTCCACCACTGCGTGTACTCGACGTCGACGCACGCCTCCGACGGAGGGGTGCGCGACGCGTGGCTGGAGCTGTTCACCAGGCACCAGGTGGACCTGGTCGTCAACGGCCACAACCACGTGTACGAGCGCACGGACGCGATCAGGGGCGGCGAGGTCGGCAAGCCCGTGCCGGTCGGCGCGTCGACCGATCCGACGCGCGACGGCATCGTGTACGTCACCGCGGGCGGCGCGGGCAAGGACCTCTACGGCTTCGGGCCCGGGGTCGAGGACAGCTACGAGGGCAACGTCCACGACCGCGACCACATCGTGAGCTTCCACTGGACGAAGTCACGGGTGCCCGACCCGGACACCGTCGAGTGGTCACGGGTGCGGTACACCGGCTTCTCGTTCCTCGCGGTGGAGGTGACCGCCGGGGCGCACCCGAAGATGTCGGTCTCCGCGCTCGCCGAGAGCGGGGAGCGCATCGACCACTTCGAGGTCGTACGCGGGACTCAGTGACCTGTTTCGCCGCCGTTGTCCCTGCGGTCGAGGGCTCGCTGGAGGGCCGCGGCGGCGTTCTTGCGCTCGGTGTCGCTCGTGCGGGAGAGGTGACGGACTCGGCGGACGGTCGTCTCGGCCATGGGGGATCCACTCCTTGAGGGAAGGGTGTATTCATTCGAGACGCCGGAAAGGGCGGGAAGCCGTGGAGCCGCAGGGTTCGCCTGCGTGGGGCTCCGGCTCACGGCCGCCATTCGCTTGATCGAGCGAGACGTTCGGCTCCTACAAAGCTAAGGGAGGACGGAGCGTCTGTCTCCACAATTACTCGGACTTCCTACTATCTGAGACGGGCTTCACCCGCGTACCGCTCTCAGCTCGCGGATCAGCGCCCGTACGACAAGGGAAGAGGCCAGCTCAGGGGTGGTGACATAGCCGACGGAGCGCTGTGGGCGCTCCGTTCCGAGATCAGTGATCTCGACGGTGTCCGGTGCTCCGGTCAGGGAGAGCGCGGGCATGATCGCCATCCCGTGACCATGGCTCACCATCGAGAGCACCGCTCCGTCGTCCTCGGTCAGGACGGTCGCGCGGGGGATCCAGTCCTGTCGCCTCCACCAGTCCCTGGTGTAGGAACCGCAGTTCTCGTGCCAGTCCACGAGCGGCAGCGAGCGCGGGTCGGGGTGCCCCGCCGGGTGCACGAGCGCGTAGGGCTCCTCGAGGAGTACGTCGCCGATGAGCCCGGCGGGCACCGGCGAGGTCCCGCCGATCGTCGCGATGCCCACGTCGGCGCGGCCCTCGGCGACCTCGCCCGCCGTGCCCGCGCCGATCTCGCGCACCACGCGGACCTCCGGCTCGATGCCGGGGTGGCGCGCGGTCAGCCGGTCGAGGGCTTCCGGGAGCAGGTACAGGGCCGCGCTGCGGAAGGCGGCGATGCGCAGCGGGCCCGCGACCTCGCCGCTCTCGGCGCCGCGGGCCTCCGCCACGAGGGTGTCCAGGAGCCGCAGCACGCGCCGGGCGTGGGCGGCAGCGGTGGCGCCCGCGGGGGTCGGCGTCGCGCCCTTGCGGCCCCGCTCGAAGAGGACGGCGCCTATCTTGCGCTCGGTGCCGCGGATCGAGTGGGACACCGCGGACTGGGTGAGCCCGAGCGCCCGCGCCGCCGCCGTGAACCCACGCTCGCGGTCGACGGCAGCGAGGACCCGGAGCTCGTGCGGGGCGAGATCGGCGGGGAGCGAGGCGGTGGCGAGGGGGGTGGCGGCGAGGGGGGCCTTCGCCGGGGCCGGCTTCACGGAGGCCGGCTTCGTCGGCGCGGGTTTCCTCGTTGGCGGAATGCTCGCCAAGGGGCTCACCTGCTTCTATGAGGGGCCCTCATGGGTTGGGCCGTTCCATGAGCGCAACCCTCTCCCCCGGCCCGGCATTCCTTCCTACTGTCACCGGCATGAACAGCGACGCCACCGCACTCACCGTCCACCAGACCGCCCGCCCCCACGGCTTCCCGACCGCCGGCCACTTCGCCTTCGTCGAGTCGGCGGTGCCCGAGCCCGCGCCGGGCACGGCCCTCGTCGAGAACCTCTACTGGTCCGTCGACCCCTACCACCGCGAGATGATGGACGGCGACTTCGCGCTGCACGCCCCCTTGGAGGGCCGCACGCTGGGCCGCGTCATCGCGTCCCGCACCCCCGCCCTCGCCGAGGGCGAGATCGTCTTCCACCGCCGGGGCTGGCGCACGCACGCGGTGGTCACCCCCGAAGAGGCCCGCCCCGTCCCCCGCTTCCACGGCGTGCCGCTCTCCGCGCACCTGAGCATCCTCGGCGGCACCGGCCTGACCGCATACGTGGGCCTGACCCGGGTCGCCGAACTCCGCGAGGGACAGGACCTGTTCGTCTCCGCCGCGGCCGGCGGCGTCGGCACGGCGACCGGGCGGCTCGCGCGCCTCATGGGCGCCGGACGGCTCGTCGGCAGCGCGGGCACGGCGGCGAAGGCGGCCTACCTGACCGAACACGTCGGCTACGACGAGGTCTTCGACTACCGCACGGGCCCCACGGCCGACCTCCTCGCGAAGGCGGCGCCCGACGGGATCGACCTCTACATGGACAACGTCGGCGGCGAGCACCTGGAGGCGGCGATCTCCTCGCTGCGCGAGTACGGGCGGATCGTACGCATCGGCACCCTCGCCCAGTACAACGCCACGGGCGCGCCGTACGCGCTGCGCAACCTGCCCGACATCGTCGAGAAGAGCCTGCGGATGGAGGGCTTCCTGGTGAGCAACCACCGTGACGCGCAGGAGGAGTTGTACGAGTTCGTGGTGCCGCATCTGCAGAGCGGGCGGGTCGGGCTCGACGAGACGGTGGTGGAGGGGTTCGACCACATCGTGGACGCGTTCCTGGGGATGCTGCGGGGCGAGAACCAGGGGAAGATGATCGTCCGCGCGAGCGGCGCGGGAGCCTAGAGGGGCGTCCCCAAAGGCGGCTGGGACAGCGGGGCAGGGGACGGCGGGTCAGCAACGGTCGTGCGCCCGTTCGAGGACGAGTGCCACCACCTCGTCCAGACCGAGGCACCCGCCCCGCGCGAACGCCGCCTCGTACCCCTGGTCGCCCAGGCTCTGGCGAGCGAGGCCGACGGCCGTGTCGTGCGGCGCGTTGAAGTACGCGGAGCCGAAGAGGGGCAGCCCCACGCGGTCCCAGATCCGCCGTGCCGCACCCTGCAGCAGGGCGGCCTCCTCGCAGTCCCCGACGGACGCCCGCAGCAGGGCGATGACCTCGACGGGCAGCACGATCCCGACCAGGTCACGGAACTCGTAGTTGATCTCCAGGCACTCCTTGGCCAGGCGTGCCGCCTCCGCGCCCCGGCCCGCCGCCCACGCCGCGAAGGCGAGGACGTAGAGGGCATAGGCCTTCGCCCAGCGCTCGCCGTGCGCCTCGCAGGTGGCCCGGGCCTCCTGGCAGAGGCGGACGGCCGTCTCCAGGTCGCCCTGGAACGCGAGGGCCATGGCCAGCTCGATGCGGGCCATCATGACGT
This sequence comes from Streptomyces sp. NPDC025651, assembly GCF_055558735.1. Classification (NCBI taxonomy): domain Bacteria; kingdom Bacillati; phylum Actinomycetota; class Actinomycetes; order Kitasatosporales; family Streptomycetaceae; genus Streptomyces; species Streptomyces sp. NPDC025651. The sequence goes on along the minus strand of NZ_JBVHLZ010000013.1, from coordinate 18,018 downwards.
TGCTGTTGAGTTCGCCGAGGTCGGCGTAGCTGACCAGGGAGGCATTGAAGTACCGCTCCGCCGTGCCGTGTTCGTCGCGCACGAGTGCGGCGCAGCCCAGCCGGTGGGTGGAGTACGCGTACGCCGTGTCGTCGTTGGCGCGCAGGGCTCCGGACCGGCAGTCGGTGAGCATGGCCGCCGCGGCCTTCGTGTCCCCCTGGAGGATGGCGACGTAGCCGCCCACCCACAGCGCCTTGAGCCGTTCGCGGCTGAGGCCCTGCGCCGCGGTGAGCGCGCGGTCGAGCCAGTAGCGGCCGTCGCCGAGGAGTCCGCAGCCCACCCAGTAGAACCAGAGCGTCCCGGCGAGCCGTGCCCCGGCCCGCTCCCGGCCCGGTGTCGACAGGGCGAAGTCGAGTGCGGCGAAGAGCTGTGCGTGCTCGCGCCGCGTGGCGTGGAAGACGGCGGCCTGTCCGGGCCCGAACCAGGACGCCTCGCCCCGCTCGGCCAGCTCCTGGCACCAGGCGAGGTGGCGGACGCGTCCGGGCAGCTCCTCGCCGAGCCGCCGCAACCACTCGGCGCCGTAGTCGCGGACGGTGTCGAGCTGCCGGAAGCGGTCGCCGTCGGGGCCGTGTTCCCGTACGAGAAGGGACTTGTCGACGAGTCCGCCGAGCAGGCGGTCGATCGCGGTCCGGTCGATCGCGGCGTCGGCGCACACGTCCTTCGCGGCCTCGCCGGAGAAGCTTCCCGTGAAGACGGAGAGGCGGGCCCACAGCAGCCGTTCGAGTGGCGGGCAGAGTTCGTGGCTCCAGCCGATCGTCGTGCGCAGTGTGCTGTGCCGACTGGTGTGTCCCGGCTCGTCGACGTGGAGCCGGAAGCGGTCGTCGAGCAGGGTGAGCAGTTCCTCGGGCGCTTCGCTCCCCAGACGCCCTGCGGCGAGTTCGATCGCGAGCGGGATGCCGTCGAGCCGGGTGCAGATCCGCTCCGTCGTCGGCCTGTTGTGGGCGGTGAGCGCGAATCCGGGGCAGGCCTCGCCGGCGCGCTGCGCGAAGAGCTGTACCGCGTCGGCCGTCACCGGCATGGGCTCGACGGCGAGGAGGTGTTCGCCCGGGCTGCCGAGCGGCTGCCGGCTGGTGGCGAGGATGTGCAGGTGAGGGGCCGAGCGCAGGAGCAGCGCGGCGAGTTCCCCGCAGGCCTCGACGAGGTGTTCGCAGGTGTCGAGGACGAGCAGGAGGTGCTTGTCGGCGAGGTGCTCGGCCAGCACCTCCCGCTGGGGCCTGGTCGTGTGGTCGGTGGCCCGCAGGGTGGTGGCGACCGCGTGCACCAGCAGCTCGGCGTCCTGCAGCCCGGACAGCTCGACGAACCAGGCGCCGTCGGCGAATCCGTCCGCCATGCCGGCGGCGGCGCGCAGGGCGATGCGGGTCTTCCCGACGCCGCCGAGCCCGGTCACGGTCACCATCCGGAAGCGCGCGCACAGGTGTCGCAGCTCGGTGAGCTCACGGCGACGGCCGATGAAAGGGGTGTTCTCCGCAGGCAGATGGTCGACCACGGTCGCCTCGTCTCGGGCAGCCAGAGGGCGGGAGCCAATGGGAGCCGGAAGGTCAGGAGTCGGAAAGGGGGAGCGAGGTGACGGCTAGCGTATCCTCCACGCATTTCCTGTCGATTTCATGTCGCGGCTTCGCCTCAATTGCCGCCCCTGCGACAGAAATTGACCGCCGCTTGACCGAACATCTCCATAATCGACCAACAAGAGAGCGGCATCATCTTTCAGCCGCCCCTTCGCATGGTTCAGCAGATCGGCGGAGAGCGCGTCGAGGAACGCTTCGGGGTCCTCGCTGTAGAGCGCCACCGCCCGCTCCGCGAGGGGGTAGAACTCCCCTTTGCCGTCCCGGGCCTCGGTGACGCCGTCGGTGTAGAGCACCAGCCGGTCGCCCTCGCTCAGCGGCACCGAGCTCGACCGGCACCACTCGTCCTGCAGACCGAACAGGCCGAGTGGCGGCGACGGCGGCAGGGCGTCCACGAAGGTGGCGCGGCGGTCGCGGATCAGCAGGGGCGGCGGGTGGCCGCAGCAGACCAGTTCGGCGCTGTCGTCGGCGTCGGCGAGGCCGAGCAGCAGTGCGGTGACGAAGCCCTCGCCGCTCTCCCTGCGCGCCAGGGCCGCGTCCATGCGCTGGGCCACCACCGGCAACCGGGCCTCGCACTGGACCAGTTCACGGAAGGCGCCGAGGGTGTCCATGGCGGTGCCGACCGCGGGCATGCCCTTGCCCATGACGTCGCCCACGAGCACCCGCACCCCGAAGGGCGTCCTGACCACGTCGTAGACGTCCCCGCCGACCTGGGCCCCGGGCTGGGCCGCCAGGTAGCGGACCTCGGTGCGCAGCCCGCCCACCCGGCTCGGCAGCGGCCGCAGCATGCCTTCCTGCAAGGTCTGCGCCACCGCGCGCATCGAGTCGAGCGCGCCCGCCTGACGGCGCAGCTTCACCGCCGCCGCACCGACCGTCAGAGCCAGCAGCGCGCAGCAGAGGACGCTCGCCCCGCCGCCGGCGAGATTCGAGGGGAACTCAAGGCACATATCCATGGAAGCCGTTCCCGCGCACGCCGAGACAACGCCGCATATTCTTCAGAGGGATCAACATCACCGGGTTGATTCGGTTCACCGAAAGCGCCTTGTCCGACACAGGTTCCTTCGGAATCCTAGACCTCGACATGGCGCCGCACATGCCCCTTTGACATATTCGCCCAGTATCGACGCCGTGAATCCGCCGTTTCCCCGGGCCACCCTCACATGCCCATGCCGCCGTCGACCGGAAGTCCCGCGCCGGTGATGAAACGGGCGGCGTCGGAAGCGAGGAAGACCACCGCGTCGGCCATGTCGCCGACCTCGCCGAGCCGCCCGAGCGGCGTCAGGCCGACCACGTCCGCCACGGCCGCCGACGCGCTCGGCCACAGCCCGAGGGTCTCCATGTCCTGGGCGAGCCTGGTCCCCATCTCCGTCGGGACCAGGCCCGGGTAGAGGCAGTTGACCCGGACGCCGTAGCCCAGCTTGCCGGACTCCAGGGCGGCCACCCTGGTCAGCCTGTCGACCGCGGACTTCGTCGCGGAGTAGCCCGCGATCCCGGGGAAGGGGATCGTCGCGGCCACCGACGAGACGTTGACGACCGCGCCGCCGTTCCCGGCCGCGCCTCCGGGGCGCATCGCGCGGAAGGCGTGCTTGGTGCCGAGCGCGACACCGAGCACATTGACGTCGAGCATCCTGCGGATGTCCCGCGGGTCGAGGTCGACGACCAGACCGGAAATCTCGACACCGGCGTTGTTGACGACGATGTCCAGACCGCCGAGTTCGTCCACGGTGCGGCCGACGGCCGACTCCCAGCTCGCCTCGTCGGCCACGTCGAGCGGCACGAAGTGCGCCGTGCCCCCCGCCTTCCGCAGCACCTCGACGGTCTCGCCGCCCGCGTCCTCCCGGATGTCGCCGACGACGACGGCGGCGCCCGCGCGCACGAGCGCCTCGGCCATCCCCGCCCCGAGCCCCTGCGCTCCCCCGGTGACCAGAGCCTTGCGCCCCGTCAGGTCGTACACGTTCATGGGGGTCTCCTCCTACGGCCGGCCGCTGTGACACGTCCCCGCGCCCCGCGCGAATCGCCGGGTCGCGTGACGTGGGCCACACCATAGGAGGCTCCGTCGGCCATCCGCCGCAGTCGCCGCGACAACTCTCCCCGGGCGCACGGGAGTTGCTAAGGTGCTGGCGTCTGCGGCCAGTCGGCGGGGGGCGACGGAGCCGGCCTGGTCGGGCAGCCGCACCGCGCCCCGAAAGGCCGCCGCGTCACAGGACGTCCCCGTCGCGCCAGTCGAAGAGCAGCTCGTACGAGGGGTCGAGGTCCGCGCCCCACAGAAGCGGCGGGTCCTCCTCCGGCATGGGGATCGCGCCGGTGGGGCCGAGCGCGCCGACCGCGCCCTTCCACTCCACCCAGCCGCGCGACAGGTACATCCGCTCGCCCTCGGACGACGCCGACAGCGCGCCCAGGTCGTACGCCCCGTCGATGACGCGCTCCAGCGCGCCCATCACGCGCCCGCCGATGCCCTGCCGCTGGAGGCCGGGGCGGACGGCGACCGCCTCGACGTAACCGACGCGCAGGGAACGGCCGTGGTGCAGGAGGCGGCGCTGCACCACGGAGCCGTGCGCGAGCAGGGTGCCCGCGTCGTCGTGGACGAGGGCGTGGATGCCGCCGAGGCCGTGGTCCCAGTCCTCGTCGCTGAAGTCGCCGTCGAAGGCCTCGTCCAGGAGGGCGCGGGCGGCGCGCAGTTCGGCCGCCGCCAGATCGCTGGTGTGGGCCGTACGCAGGGTGTTCACGCACCTACCGTACTCAGCCGGGATCTGAGTACGCACACCGATCTGCCCGCGGCCGCCCGGCGGCAGAGTCGGTCCCATGAACGGCCTCTACGCTCTCAAGCCCTGGTACGCGGACAAGTTGTCCGGCGTACGTGCCGCGCTGGTCCGTCGCGAGGTGTCGCCCGACACCCTCACGGCGGCCGGGGTGGTGTGCGCGGCGGGCGCTGCCGCCGCCCTCGGCCTGCTGCCCCTCGGGGTCTCGGCGCCGCTGGTCGCGGTGCTGCTCGCGGCGCGCCTGGCGTTCGCGAACCTCGACGGCGCGCTCGCCCGTGACACCGGCGGCACGACGCGCAGGGGTGCGCTCCTCAACGAACTGGGCGACCGCGCAGCCGACTTGATCGTCCTCGCGGGCTTCCTGCCGCTGGCCCCGCTGTGGCTGGTGGCGACGGCGGGGCTCGCGGCGACGCTGCCGTCCTGGGTGTCGCTCGCGGGCGCGGCGGCGGGCGCGGGGCGGCTGAACGGCGGACCCGTCGGCAAGACGGAGCGCTGCGCGCTGGTCGTGGTGGCGGCCGCTGCCGGGTGGGTCGTGCCGGTGCTCGCGGTGATCGCGGCGGGGTCGGCGCTGACCGCCTTGCTGCGTCTCGCGCGGCTCTGGCGGGAGTTGGGCACCGCGTCCGCCACCGGCGGCACCCGATGAGCGCGGCGTTCGTCGCGGGGGAGGTCGCGGGGCGTGCCGTGCCCGTGGTCGCCGGGGTGCTCGGCGCGGGCGGGGTCGCGGTGGCGGCGCTGCCCTCGCGGGTACGGATGCGGGCCGAGCTGCGCAAGCGGTGGCGGACCTGGGCGCTGGCGGCGCCGCTGTTCCTCGGGGCGTTCTTCGTGGGCCGTGCGGGGGCGTTCGCGCTCGCGGCGGGGCTCGGTGTGGTCGCGGTGGGCGAGTACGCGCGGATGGCGGCGCTGCCCCGGGGCGAGCGCGCGGTGCTCGGCGGCGCGGCGGTGGCCGTGCCCGGCCTCGCGTGGGCGGCGCCGGGCGCCCTCGATCTGCGGGCGGCCGGGGCGCTGTTGATCGCCGCGGCCGCGGTGGCGCTGTTCTCCGGGGACGCCTCGCAGGGCTTCACGCGCGCGTGCCGCACGGCTTTCGGGCTCCTGTGGATCCCGGTCTCGCTGAGCGGCCTCGTCCTGCTCGGCGAGACGGCGGTGGCGGTCGGCGTCGCGGTGGCGTTCGGGGACGTGGGCGCGTGGTGCGGCGGCACGGCGCTGGGCCGCACGGGGCCGCTGTCCCGCGCGCTGTCCCCGCTGTCGCCCAACAAGACCTGGGCGGGTGTCGTGGGAGCCGCCGCGGCGACGGCCGCCGCGCTGGCCGCGGTCGGCGCGTTCTCCCCCGCGCTGTGGGCGACGGTGCTCGTCGGCTGCGTACTCGGCGACCTGCTGGAGTCGATGGTCAAGCGCGAGGCGGGCGTGAAGGACGCGGGGAGCTGGCTGCCCGGGTTCGGCGGGCTGCTCGACCGGATCGATTCGCTGCTGGTGGCGCTGTTGCTGACGATGGTGGTGACGCTGTGAGGACACATTCGGCCCGCGCGGCAGAAGATCGAGCCCGTCCGGCGATTGAGGACGAACTCGGCGAAGCCGGTGACCGACCGAGCCACGTGGTCCGCCCCCGGCCCCCCGTGTCGGCGCTCATCCGCCGCGCGCTGTGGTGGACCCTGCTCACCCTCACCGGAGGTGTGACCCGGCGCGGCCGTCTGCCGCGAGGCGGCTGCGTGGTCGTGGCCAACCACTCCTCCCACGCGGACACCGCGGCCCTGCTCGCCGCCCTCGACGCCCGGCACGCCCCCGCGATCGGCGCGGCCGCCGACTACTGGTTCGCCTCGCCGTGGCGCAGGCGGATCTGCAGCCGCCTGGCCGCCGGCTTCCCCGTGCGCCGCACCGGCGGCGGCATGGACGACCTGCTGTCCAGGGCGGACGACCTGCGCGCGGGCCGTGCCGTGGTCCTGTTCCCCGAGGGCACCCGCGCGCGGGACGGCGAGCTGGGGTCCTTCCACCGCGGCGCCCTGGTGCTCGCCGAGCACGCGCGCGTGCCGGTCGTGCCGGTCGCCATCGCGGGCACGGACCGGCTACTGCCCAAGCACGGCAGGCTCCGCCCCGCCCTGGTGCGGGTCGCCATCGGTGCGCCGCTGCCCGCGTCGGCCACGCCGGAGGAGGCCCGCGACGCGGTGGCGGCACTGCATCTTCGTACGACGTCCGAGCCGCTCGCCGACTCCGCCGTGCGCAAGCGGGTCGCCGCGGTCGCGGGCTCCGGGGCCGGCCTGGCGCTCGGCTTCGCGTGGGCGTGCGCGGAGGCGCTGAGCTGGCCGCTGATGCCGGAGCTGTTCCTCGCCGTGGCGTGCGTCGCGGTGCCGCGGCAGGCCCTGAAGCTGTCGCTGGCGGCGCTCGCCGGCAGCCTTGCGGGAGGTCTGCTCGCTCTTCAACTGGCGACTTCGGGCGTGCAGTTGCCGCAGCCGCTCACCACGGACCGGATGCGGGCCGAGGTGCGCCACGAGCTGTCCGTCGAGTCGGCGGCTGCCGTGCGCCACCAGCCGTGGAACGGCATCCCGTTCAAGGTGTACGCACAGGAGGCGGGCCGCGCCGGCGTCGCCCCGTCCGACTGGCTGGCCCACTCGGCGCTCTCCCGCGGCTCACGCACCCTCACGGTGGGGATCGCCTTCGGCGCCTTCGGCTTCCTCGCGCACCGGATGCGGCGGTTCTACGGGCTGTACCTGCCGCTGCTCGGCACCGGCTTCGCCGTCGGGCTCTCGCTCATCGTGGCGGAGTGGAGCTGACCGGGCGGCGGGGTGGAGCCGACCGGGCCGTTCCGGCCGACGGGGGTCCGAAATTGGTCTGCACCATGGCGCGGGCACGGTGGCGCGCCCCAGAATCTGACCCATGCCTGAGAACCAGCAGCAGCGAGAGTGGGCCCCCATCCACGGTGAGCCCTACCGTTCCGTGCCCTACCGCCCGGAGCGCATGCCCGAGGCCGAATCCCTCGCGCACGCCGCCGAGTTGAGGACGCGGATGGACGAGCGGCGCACGGTGCGGCAGTTCGCGCCCGACCCCGTGCCCACGCAGGTCGTGCGGGACGCCATCGCGTGCGCGGCGACCGCGCCGTCCGGGGCGCACCAGCAGCCGTGGACGTTCGTCCTCGTCCAGGACCCGCAGGTGCGGCGCCGCATCCGCGAGGCCGCCGAGCACGAGGAGCGGATCTCCTACGACGGGCGGCTCGGCGAGGAGTGGCTCGCCGCCCTGCGCCCGCTCGGCACGGACGAGGTGAAGACCCACCTGACGGACGCGCCCGCGCTGATCGTCGTCTTCCAGCAGCGGTACTGGCTGGGCGACGACGGCACCAAGCACAAGCACTACTACGTGGACGAGTCGGTCGGCATCGCCGTGGGGATGCTGCTGTCCGCGCTGCACCTGTCGGGCCTTTCCGCGCTGATCCACACGCCGAGCCCGATGCGGTTCCTGTCCCAGGTGCTCGGCCGGCCGGAGAACGAGAAGGCGTTCGCGGTGATCCCCGTGGGCTACCCGGCGGCGGACTGCCAGGTCCCCGACCTCGTACGGAAGTCCCTCGATCAGGTCCTCGTGGAGGTCTGAGCGGCCTGGGCGGACACCAACAGGCCGTCCAGGGACGGGTAGTCGGTGTACCCCTGCGCGCCGTGCGTGTAGAGGTGCGCGTGGTCGATGTCCTGGAGGGGCGCTCCCACCGCGAACCGCTCGGGCAGGTCGGGATTGGAGATGAACGCCCGCCCGTACGAGACGAGGTCGGCGCGGCCGGACGCGAGGACGGCCTCGCCCGCCTCGCGCGTGGTCGGGTCGCCGTTCTCGCCGACGTTGCCGATGAGCAGGCCGTGCCAGTGCGGGCGCAGGTCGGCGAGGGCGGGGTAGGTGTCGTTGTCGGTGAGGTGGAGGTAGGCGAGCCCGAGGCCGTCGATCTCGTCGAGCAGCGCGCGGTAGACCGGTCCGGGGTCGGCCTCCGCCATGCCGAACTGCGGGTTGCCGGGCGAGAGCCGCAGGCCGAGCCGCTGGGCGCCGACGGCCTCGGCGACGGCGCGCACCACCTCGACGGCGAAGCGGATGCGGTCGGCGACCGATCCCTTGCCGTACGCGTCGTCGCGCAGGTTGGTGTTGTCGGCGAGGAACTGGTGGATCAAGTAGCTGTTGGCGCCGTGCAGTTCGACGCCGTCGAAGCCGGCCTCGACGGCGTTGCGGGCGGCGTCCACGAAGTCCTGGACCGCGGTGCGGATGTCGTCGAGGCTCATCTCGCGCGGGGCGACGTAGTCGGGCTTGCTGCCGTCCGGGCCGTGCGCGTGTCCGGGCGGGGTGACGGCCGAGGGCGCGAGCGGCAGGTCGCCGTCGATGCGGGCCAGGGGGTGGCCGTTGCGGCCGCCGTGCATCAACTGGGCGTAGATGCGGCCCCCCGCGGCGTGCACGGCGTCGGTCACGTGCCGCCAGCCCTCGATGTGGGCGGCGGTCTGCAGCCCGGGGAAGCGCCAGCCGCTCTGACCCCGGCTGCTGGGCCAGATGCCCTCGGTGACGATGAGCCCGGCGCTCGCGCGCTGGGCGTAGTGGTCGGCGACGACGGGCAGCGGGGTGCCGTCCTCGGCGGCGCGGGCGCGGGTCATGGGGGCCATGACGATGCGGTTGGGCAGGAGGCCGAGGTGGCCTGCGGAATACGGGGCGAGAAGCGAGGTGTTCGTCATGCCGGAACGGTAGAAGCTGACACAGGTGTCAGATTCAAGTCCGAGTTCGCGTACGAGCACGAGCACATGGATGACGAGGGAGCGCGGGACATGAGGATCGGCGAGCTGGCGAAGCGTACCGCGGTGAGCGAGCGGTCCCTGCGCTACTACGAGAAGCAGGGCCTGCTGCACGCGGACCGCACCCCCGGCGGCCACCGCGACTACCCGGAGGCGGCGGTGGACCGCGTCGTCCACATCCAGGAGCTGTTCGCGGCGGGCCTGTGCAGCGCGAAGATCCACCAGTTGCTGCCGTGCATGCGGGACAGGGACGGCGGCCCGTCCGAGACGGCGACGCCGTGGCTGGTGGACGAGCTGTCCCGGGAACGGGCCCGCATCGACCGCCAGGTGGAGGACCTGCTGCGGGCGCGCGAGGTCCTGGACGAAGTGATCACGGCGGCCGCGGGGAGCCACTGAGCACCCGACCGCCGGACACCTAACCCTTAAAAGTTCATTGACCGGTTAGTCATGAGCGTGCTCTACTCGTCTCATCGCAACCGCCGAAACGAATTTGAGGGGTTAGACGTGAGCATCCACCACCGCTCCACCACCGTCCGCGGCCACGAGATCTCCTACCGCGAGGCGGGCCCCACCGACGCCCCCGCCCTCCTCCTGCTGCACGGCTTCCCGACCAGCTCGCACATGTTCCGCGACCTCCTCCCCCTACTCGCGCACCGCTACCGCGTCATCGCCCCCGACCACATCGGCTTCGGCCGTTCGGCGACGCCGTCCGCCGACGAGTTCACGTACACCTTCGCCGAACTGGCCTCCCTCACCGCCGAGTTCACCGAGCAGATCGGCCTGACCTCCTTCGCCCTGTACGTCCAGGACTACGGCGCCCCGATCGGCCTGCGCCTCGCCCTCGCCCACCCCGGGCGCGTCACGGCGATCGTCACGCAGAACGGCAACGCCTACGAGGAAGGGCTCGGCGCCGAGGCCTGGGCCCCCGTCCTCGCGTACATCGCGGACCCGACCGAGAAGACCGCCGCGCCCGTCCGGGAGATCCGCTCCCTGGAGGGCATCAAGTGGCAGTACACGCAGGGGGTTTCGGACCAGAGCCTGCTGAACCCCGACGCCTGGCACCACGACGCCGCGCTGATGGCGCGCGAGGGACAGGACGCGATCCAGCTGGCCCTGATCGGCGACTACGGCAGCAACATCGACCTGTACCCGGCCTTCCAGGAGTACTTCCGCCAGTCCCAGGTCCCGCTGCTCGCGACCTGGGGAGCCCATGACGAGATCTTCGTGCGGGAGGGCGCCCTCGCCTTCCTCCGGGACCTGCCGGAGGCCGAGGTGCACCTGCTGCCCACCGGGCACTTCGCCCTGGAGACGCACGCCGCGCAGATCGCCGCCCTGATCGAGGACTTCCTGAGCCGGCGCCTCACCGCCCCGGTACCGTCGGGATCATGAACTCGATCCCCTCCCGCAGGACGCTCCTCGGCGCCGCCGCCGTGACGCCGTTACTCCTCTCGATGCCCGCCGCCGCGCACGCCACGGCCGCCGCGCCCGGCGTCCGGCGCCGACTGCGCACGCTGGAAGAGGACTATCCCGGACGCATCGGGGTGCACGCCCTGCACACCGGAACCGGCGCCACCGTCGGCTACCGCGCGCACGAACGCTTCGCCATCGCCTCCACGTTCAAGGTCCTGGCCGCCGCCGCGATCCTGCGCAGGGCGCGTGAACAGGAGCCCGGACTGCTCGACGTACTGATCCGGTACGGCCGCGAGGACCTGGTCACCCACTCGCCGCGCTGCGAGATGCACCTCGAAACCGGCATGACGGTACGGGAGTTGTGCGACGCGACCATCACGTACAGCGACAACGCGGCCGCCAACCTGCTGATGCGGCGCATCGGCGGCCCGTCCGGCATCACCGAGTTCGCGCGCTCGCTCGGCGACCCGCACACCCGCCTCGACCGGTGGGAGACCGACCTCAACTCCAACATCCCCGGCGACCGGCGCGACACCACGACCCCCGCGGTCATGACCGAGAACCTGCGCAAGCTGATCGTCGGCGACGCCCTCCACCCGCTCGACCGCGGCCAGTTGACCCGGTGGCTCGTGGAGAACACCACCGGCGACCAGAGGATCCGCGCCGGGCTCCCGAAGGACTGGCGGGTCGGCGACAAGACCGGGTCCCCCGCCTACGGAGGGGTCAACGACGTCGCCGTGGCCTGGCCGCCGCACCAGGCACCGCTGGTGATCTCCGTCTACACGACCCGCCTCGACCCGGACACCCCGGGCGAGGACCGGATCGCCGAGGACATCACCAGGATCGTCGTCGACGCGCTCGGCGGCTGACCCCGGACATGACACCGCCTCCGACCGGGGTGGGGCCCAAGTCGGAGGCGGGGTTCAGGGAGGGCCGTGCGGCCCTGGGGTGGGCGTCAGCCCATGTGCGGGTAGCCGTACTCGGTCGGCGGGACCAGCGTCTCCTTGATGGCGCGGGTCAGCGTCCAGCGCTGCAGGTTCTGCGGGGCACCGGCCTTGTCGTTGGTGCCGGAGGCACGGCCGCCGCCGAAGGGCTGCTGGCCGACGACGGCGCCGGTCGACTTGTCGTTGATGTAGAAGTTGCCCGCGGCGTAGCGGAGCTTCTCCATCGTGTACGCGGCCGCGGCGCGGTCGCCCGAGATGACCGAGCCCGTCAGGGCGTAGTCGGAGGCCGACTCCATCTGGGTCAGCATCTCCTCGTACTTGTCGTCCTCGTAGACGTACACGGCGAGGAACGGGCCGAAGTACTCGGTCGTGAAGACCTCGTTCTCCGGGTCGGTGCACTCGACGACGGTCGGGCGCACGAAGTAGCCCTCGGAGTCGTCGTAGGTGCCACCGGCGACGATCGTGCAGGAGGCGTCCGACTTCGCGCGGTCGATGGCCGCCTTGTTCTTGGCGAACGCGCGCTCGTCGATGACGGCGCCGATGAAGTTCGACAGGTCGGTGACGTCACCCATCTTGATGCCGTCGACCTCGGCCGCGAACTCCTCCTTGAAGCCGGAGTTCCAGATGGAGGCCGGGATGTACGCACGCGAGGTGGCGGAGCACTTCTGGCCCTGGAACTCGAAGGCGCCGCGGGTCAGCGCGGTCTTCAGGACGGCGCGGTCGGCGCTGGGGTGCGCGACGACGAAGTCCTTGCCGCCCGTCTCGCCGACCAGACGCGGGTACGTGCGGTACGTGGAGATGTTCTCGCCGACCGTCTTCCACAGGTGCTGGAAGGTCGCGGTCGAGCCGGTGAAGTGGATGCCGGCCAGGTCGCGGTGGTTGAGGGCGACCTCGGAGACCGCGATGCCGTCACCGGTGACGAGGTTGATGACGCCCTTGGGCAGACCCGCCTCCTCCAGGAGCTGCATGAGCAGCACGGCGGCGTGGGTCTGCGTCGGGGACGGCTTCCACACGACCACGTTGCCCATCAGGGCCGGGGCGGTCGGCAGGTTGCCCGCGATGGCCGTGAAGTTGAACGGCGTGATCGCGTAGACGAAGCCCTCCAGCGGGCGGTGGTCCAGGCGGTTCCAGACACCGGTGGAGTTCGCCGGGGGCTGCTCGGCGAGCAGGTCACGGGCGTACTTCACGTTGAAGCGCCAGAAGTCGACGAGCTCACAGGGAGTGTCGATCTCGGCCTGCTGGGCGGTCTTCGACTGGCCGAGCATCGTGGAGGCGGCCATGGTCTCGCGCCACGTCGTGGAGAGCAGCTCGGCGGCGCGCAGGATGATCGCGGCGCGGTCGTCGAAGGACATCGCGCGCCACGCCGGGGCGGCGGCCAGGGCGGCGTCGATCGCGTCCTGGGCGTCCTGCTGCGTGGCGCCGCGGCCGGTGCCGATGACGGCCTTGTGGTTGTGCGGCTGCACGACCTGGAAGGGCTCGCCGCCACCGAGGCGCTTGACGCCACCGATGGTCATCGGCAGCTCGATGGGGTTCTCGGCCAGCTCCTTGAGCTTGGCCTCGAGGCGGGCGCGCTCCGGGGAGCCGGGGGCGTAACCGTGTACCGGCTCGTTGACCGGGGCGGGGACCTGGGTCACAGCGTCCATGAGTTCCGTATCTCCTTAAGAGGGTCGAGGGGGTTGGGAGCTCAGCCCTTGGTTCAGTCCTTGGTGAGGATGGAGCGGGCGAAGAAGAGCAGGTTGGCGGGCTTCTCGGCGAGACGGCGCATGAAGTAGCCGTACCAGTCGGTGCCGTAGGCGGTGTAGACGCGCATCCGGTGGCCCTCGGCCGCGAGCCGCAGGTGCTCGTCGCTGCGGATGCCGTACAGCATCTGGAACTCGTACTCGTCCAGCTTGCGCCCCGCGCGCCGCGCGAGCTCCTGCGCGATGGAGATCAGGCGCGGGTCGTGGGACCCGATCATCGGGTACCCCTCGCCCTCCATCAGGATGCGCAGGATGCGGACGTACGCCTTGTCGATCTCGGCCTTGTCCTGGAAGGCGACCTCGGCGGGCTCCTTGTAGGCGCCCTTCACGATGCGGACACGGCTGCCGTTCGCGGCCAGGCGCCGGGCGTCGGCCTCGGTGCGGAAGAGGTAGGCCTGGATGACGCAGCCGGTCTGCGGGAAGTCCTTCCGCAGCTCCTCGTGGATGGCGAACATCGAGTCGAGGGTGGTGTGGTCCTCGGCGTCCAGGGTGACCGTGGTGCCGATGGCGGCGGCGGCCTCCACGACCGGGCGCACGTTGCTCAGCGCGAGCTCGTGGCCGCCTTCAAGCGCCTGGCCGAACATCGACAGCTTCACGGACATCTCGGCCTTGGTGCCGAGGCCGAGGTCCTTCAGGCGCTCGACGAGCTCCAGGTACGCGTCGCGGGCGGCGTGGGACTGCTCGACGGTGGTGATGTCCTCACCGACCACGTCGAGGGTGACCTCCAGGCCCTTGTCGGCGGCGTCGACGATGATCGGCACGACCTGGTCGACACTCTCGCCGGCGATGAACCGGGCGACGACCTGCTTGGTGCCGGGGGCCGCCGAGACGAAACGGCGCATCTTGTCGCTGCGTGACGCGGCGAGGATCACGGGACCCAGCACGGGGCACCTCCACGGGAGAACGAAATCGGGTGCCCTACCGACATAGCCCTACATACGGGTAATGCGGCGGTACGGCACGGAGAACCACCGTGAAATTTAAGGATCCCTCCGATCCTGAGCCATCGACAGCTGTCACGCATCCGTGCCCTGGATCTCAGACAGATGTCTGAAGGAGGGGGCGGACTGCGCCACAATGGTCGTCGTGAAGGGCGACTACCAAGAACTGGTCGATGAGATCTCGGCGCTGCTCGGCGCCCCCGCGACCCTGGAGAACCGGGATTTCGAGCTCATCGCCTTCGGCGCGCACGACGGCGGGGGCGACAGCGGCTTCGACGCGACGGTCCTCGACCCGGTCAGGACCCGCTCGATCCTGACCCGCCGCTCCACCGCCGAGGTCCGCGCCTGGTTCGAGAGCTTCGGCATCACCCGCGCCACGGCCCCGGTCCGCATCCCGCCCACCCCGGAGGCCGGCGTCTACCGCGGACGGATCTGCCTTCCGGTACGCCATCGGGGTTTCGCCCTCGGATACGTATGGCTCCTGGACGACGAGCCGGGGCCGAGCGACCAGCAGCTGACCGCCGCCATGGAGGCCGCCACGAGGATCGGCGCCCTCCTCGCCGACGAGGCACAGGCGGGCGCCGACCTGACCCGGGAGTTCCGCGCGGTCCTCACCGCGGAGCGGGGCTGGCAGCGCGACATGGCGGTGGCCGCCCTGCGCACGGCGCTCGGTCCCCGCGCCGAGGGCCTGCACGCGGTGGTGTGCCTGGCCCCGTGGCGTTCCCCAAGCTCCCGGCTTCGCTCGAGCAGGGGAGACCCCATTGCGGACCCGGACGACGCCCCGGCGGCCCGTACGGTGCCGGGCGCGGCGGCGGTGTGCACGGTGCCGTGGGGCACGACCGCGCAGTCGCTCGCGGCACTGGTGCGGCTGCGCTCGGCCGACGTGCTCTCCCCCGCGCACACGGCGGCCTCGCGCCTCCTGGACGCGGCGCCGGGTGCCGCCGCGGGGATCGCCGGGGCCCGGCACGGCCTGGAGGACCTGGGCGCCGCCTGGTGGGAGGCGTCGGGCGCGGCCCGCGCGGCCCTCGCCGAGCGGCGCTTCGGCCCGGTCGCCCAGTGGTCGGACGTGGGCCCCTACCGCCTGCTGACCGCCCTGCCCCCGGAGGCCGCGCACGACCCGGTGGGGCAGCAGCTCCTGAGCCCCGCCCACCGCGAACTGGCCCGCACCGCCGAGGTGTTCCTCGACTGCGCGGGCCAGGCCGGCCGCACGGCCGCGGAGCTGGGCATCCACCGCCAGACGCTGTACTACCGCCTCTCGCGGGTGGAGCAGCTGACCGGTCTCGATCTGGACGAGGGCGAGGACCGGCTGCTGCTGCACATGGTCCTGAAGTCGTCACGGCTGTAATGGACATGCAACGGGCGGCAACGGACCGCAACAGCCGACCGGTTCGGTGATCTTGGGCCGCTAGGTTTTCCCCGACCGCTTCACGACTCCACAGGGGAGAACGAACCACCCATGAAGTACAGGTTGCTCGGACCCGCCGTCGCCGCCGTCGCGCTCGTCGGCACCACCCTGACCGGCGCCGCCTCGGCCCAGGTGTCCGCCGCCCCGGTGGCCAAGGCCGCCGCCGGCAAGCCCAGTTGCAACGACGCCATCATCAACGTCCCCGCCAGGGAGAGCGTGAAGATCCGCAAGTCGACGAAGCTGAGCAGCACCGCCGTCGGCCTGTGGCCCAAGGGCAAGAAGGGCGGCATCTGCAACCCCCTCAAGCCGACCAAGGGACAGAAGTACACGCTCTGCGGCAAGACGAGCGACAAGTGGTACTGGGGCGGCCCGTACAGCTCCAACAAGGAGGGCTGGGTCCCCAAGGCCTGCATCAAGTTCTGATCAGGCTCGTCCACGACAAACGCCGGACGGGCTGGAATATCCAGCCCGTCCGGCGTTTGAGGACGAACTCGGCGAAGCCGGTGATCCACGGCAACCGAAGCCGTGGTCCCGCGGGCTCCTAGTCCGTGAGGTCCACCGCTCGTGCGGACTCCGCCCCGATCTCCTCCGCAAGCTCCGTGAGGACCGGCTGCGGCACCGTGTCGTCCACGGTGAGGACCGCGAGGGCCTCCCCGCCGACGTCGGCGCGAGCGACCTGCATGCCGGCGATGTTGATGCCCGCCTCGCCGAGGACGCGGCCCACCGTGCCGACGACGCCGGGACGGTCGGCGTACCGCAGGACGACCATGTGGTCGGCGAGCGCCAGGTCCACGTCGTACTCACCGATGGAGACGATCTTCTGCAGGTGCTTCGGGCCCGCCAGGGTGCCGGAGACCGCGATCTCCTCGCCGCCCGAGAGCGTGCCGCGCACGGTGACCACATTGCGGTGGTCCGGCGACTCGGAGCTGGTGGTGAGGCGGACCTCGACGCCGCGCTCCTGCGCGAACAGCGGAGCGTTGACGTACGAGACGGTCTCGTCGACGACGTCCTCGAACACGCCCTTCAGCGCGGACAGTTCGAGCACCTTCACGTCGTGCTGGGTGATCTCGCCGTACACCTCGACGTCGAGGCGGGCCGCGACCTCGCCCGCGAGGGCGGTGAAGATGCGGCCGAGCTTCTCGGCGAGCGGCAGACCGGGGCGCACGTCCTCGGCGATGACACCGCCCTGCACGTTCACCGCGTCGGGCACGAGCTCGCCGGCGAGCGCGAGGCGCACGGACTTGGCGACGGCGATGCCCGCCTTCTCCTGAGCCTCGTCCGTGGAGGCACCGAGGTGCGGGGTGCAGACGACCTGGTCGAACTGGAAGAGCGGGGAGTCCGTGCAGGGCTCCTTCGCGTACACGTCCAGGCCCGCGCCGGCGACGCGGCCCTCCTTGAGGGCGGAGTGCAGCGCCTCCTCGTCGACGATCCCGCCGCGCGCGGCGTTGACGATGCGGACGGTCGGCTTGACCTTGTGCAGCGCCTCGTCGCCGATGAGACCGAGGGTCTCGGGCGTCTTGGGGAGGTGCACGGTGATGAAGTCGGAGACCTCGAGCAGCTCGTCGAGGGACAGCACCTTCACGCCCATCTGCGCGGCGCGCGCGGGCTGCACGTACGGGTCGTAGGCCACGACCTTCATGCCGAAGGCGCTCATGCGCTGTGCCACGAGGGCGCCGATGCGGCCGAGGCCGACGACGCCGAGGGTCTTCTCGGCGAGCTCGACGCCCGTGTACTTGGAGCGCTTCCACTCGCCGTTCTTCAGGGCGGTGTTGGCCTGGGGGATGTTGCGCGCGGTGGCCAGGAGCAGGCCGCAGGCGAGCTCGGCGGCGGTGACGATGTTCGAGGTCGGTGCGTTCACGACCATCACGCCGGCCTTGGTGGCGGCGGACACGTCCACGTTGTCCAGACCGACGCCCGCGCGGGCGACGACCTTCAGCTTCTTGGCCGCCGCGATGGCCTCGGCGTCGACCTTGGTCGCGGAGCGGACCAGGATCGCGTCGACGTCCGCGATGGCGGGCAGCAGTTCGGCGCGGTCAGCGCCGTTGCACTGGCGGATCTCGAAGTCCGGGCCCAGGGCGTCGACGGTGGCGGGCGACAGCTCTTCAGCGATGAGTACGACAGGTTTCGAGCTCACGTGAGTCCTCACAAGTCCAATGCGGACGGCCGTCCCGACGGCCGCAGGCGGTGGAGGGTGCTAGCCGCGTGGAAGACGCACGACGCTGTGGGCCCGACGCGAATGTTGAACAGAAGTGTAGTGGCGTTACGGGGCTCCTCATGCGCCTCTTTGGAAGGATCACTCGTCCGTGGCTGGACAGCGCGGACAAGCGGGAAAGTCATCCCTCCGGCGTTCGAGGAGCGGGGTGCGGGGGCGCGCCCCCCCCCCCCCCCCCCCCCCCCCGCCGGGGGGGCCCCCCCCCCCCCCCCGGGGCCGGCCCAGCCCCGGGGGGCGCACCGGCGGGGGTGTGACGAGGGGATATTAAAGA
>NZ_JBVHLZ010000012.1:0-285518 GCF_055558735.1 Streptomyces sp. NPDC025651 | reverse complement strand
GGGACCCTGTGGGAGAGTAGGACGCCGCCGAACTCCTTTTGAAGAAAGCCCCGGACCGGGAACGGTCCGGGGCTTTCTTGCGTTATGGGTCGTTCTTGCGGAGGGTTCACCCATTACGGCGGGCTCGCCTATTTCGTTACGACGGGCTCACCAATTTCGTGTCGTACGCCAGGATCACCGCCTGGACCCTGTCCCTCGCGCCCGTCTTCGCCAGGATGCGGCCCACGTGCGTCTTCACCGTGGATTCCGCGAGGTGCAGGCGGGACGCGATCTCCGCGTTCGTCCAGCCCTGGCCGATCACCGTCAGGATTTCTCGTTCGCGGTCCGTGAGGGAGGCCAGGCGCGGGTGGTTCGCCGGGTCGGCAGGGGCGGAGCCGGCCGCCGGGAGATGGTCGGCGTACGCGTCGAGGAGGCGGCGGGTCAGGCTCGGGGCCACCACCGCGTCGCCCGAGGCGACGGCGCGGATTCCGGCGAGGAGTTCCTCGGGCAGGGCGTCCTTGATGAGGAAACCGGAGGCGCCCGCGCGCAGGCCCGCGTACGCGTACTCGTCGAGGTCGAACGTCGTGAGGATCAGGACGCGGGTGCGGGTGCCCGACGCGACGATGCGGCGGGTGGCCTCGATGCCGTCGAGGCCCGGCATGCGGATGTCCATCAGGACGACGTCCGGGTGGAGTTCGGCCGCCATGCGGACCGCCTCGCTGCCGTTGCCCGCCTCGCCCGCCACCGCCATGTCGTCCTGGCTCTCCAGGAGCATGCGGAAGCCGAAGCGCTGCATGGGCTGGTCGTCGACGATGAGCACGGTCGTCACGGTGTGTCGTTGTCCTTGGGGAGGTGGAGGTGGACCCGCCAGCCGCCCGGCGGGTGGGGGCGTGGCCCCGCCTCAAGTGTGCCGTCGTACAAGGCGGTTCGCTCGTGCATTCCCGTCAGCCCGCGGCCCTGGGCGGTGGGTGAGGAGTTCTGAGGGCCGCCCACTCCCGTGTCCGTCACCTCCACCGTCACGCCCTCGTCCCCGTACGTGACGTCGACCGTGGCCGTGGCGTCGGGGCCGCCGTGCTTGAGGGTGTTCGTGAGGGCTTCCTGCACCACGCGGTAGACGGTGAGCTGGCGGCCGGCGGGGACCGAGTCGGGGCGGCCGCGCACCGTGCTGCGCACCGGGAGGCCCGCGCCCCGTACACCGTCGACGAGTTGGTCCAGGTCGGTCAGGGCCGGCTGCGGGGAGAGCTCCGCGGCGGCCGGCTCGTCGTCGCGCAGGACGTCCAGGAGGCGGCGGAGCTCGGAGAGGGCCTGGCGGCTGGTCGTGCCGATGGCCTCAAGGGCCTGGGCGGCGCGCTCGGGCGACTTGGCGGCGGCGTACGAACCGCCGTCCGCGAGGCCGGTGATGACGGAGAGGTTGTGACCGATGATGTCGTGCATCTCGCGGGCGATCCGGGTGCGTTCGGCGGCCGCGGCGAGCTGGGCCTGCTGGTCGCGCTCGACCTCCAGCCGGCGGGCGCGTTCGACGAGGGCCTCCGTGTAGTCCTGGCGGGAGCGCACCGCGATGCCGAGGAGCGCGACGAGGGCGTACGCCCATACGTTCGGGACGATCTGCTGGTCCCAGCTGTCCTCGGGATAGCGGACGGCGCCGACGACGAGCGGCGCGATCATCATGAGGCCCGCCCAGCCGAGCGTCTTCAGGGGCAGCCGCATCGCGATGCTGAAGAGGACCAGCATCTGGATCAGGGACGCCTGCAGCATGGCGCCGGTCCAGCTGTTGACCAGGCCCGTGGCCACCATGACGGCGAGGACCGCCATCGGATGGCGGCGGCGCCACAGCACGGGGAACGAAAGACCCACGCTCATCAGGAAGATGAGCGGGCCCGGCACGTCCGTGTTGGGCGCGATGTTGCGCCAGCCGCCCGTCGCGTCGGTGAGGGCGGCGGCCAGGAAGAAGGCGGTGACCAGCAGATCCCAGACGAGCGGGCGCCGCCTGTCGAAGGCGGGCACCCGCTGGGTCAGCCGCTGGAGGAGCTGCGTGAGGGGATGTGGCTCGGTCACGGCCTCATCCTCGTACAAGGGTTCCTTGCCGTCATACGTCGCGCCGCTTGAGCAGCACCGTCGCCGCCGCCATGATGGCCGCCGCCCAGAGCGCGAGGGTGAGGACGGCCGTGCCCGGGGCGATGGTGTTCTCGACGCGGGTGACCGAGCCGAGCGCGCTCGCGGCCTGGGCCGGGAAGTACTTCACCGCGGTGTCCACGGCGCTGAACGGCAGCATCGTCAGGACCTCGGGCAGGATCAGGACCGCGCCGACGAACGCGCCGATGGCGCCGGGCACCGAGCGGAGCAGGGCGCCGAGGCCGAGTGCGACGAGGCTGAGAAGCGTGATGGACACGGCGCTGGTGGTGAGGGCGCCGAAGACGCCGGAGTCGGTGAGGGAGAGCGCCTTGTCGGTGTCCGAGAGCCAGATCTGGGCGACGAGGAACGTGACGACGTTCGTCGCGAGGGTCATCGTGAAGGCGACCGCGGTGAAGACGCCGGCCTTGGACCACAGGACGGGCAGGCGGCGCGGGACCGCGGCGAGCGACGAGCGGATCATGCCCGTCGAGTACTCGCCCGCGGTGACGAGGATGCCGAGTACGGCGAGGCAGATCTGGGAGAGCTGCGTGCCGAAGAGCGTGAAGACGACGGTGTCGATCTCGGCGTCGTCGCCGTCGTAGGTGGCGCCCATCGTGATGCCGACGGCGATGACCAGGACGCTCGCGGTGATCAGGGTGATCCACGTCGAGCGGAGCGTCCACAGCTTGTGCCACTCGGAGCGGACGATGCCCTTGGTGCTCAGGCGGTACGTGGCGGCCGGGCGGCCGGTGGCGAGGGTCGTGGCGCTCATGCCGCGACTCCTTCCGGGTGCGGGGTGGCAGGGGCAGCCGTCGAGGCGACGTACTCGACCGAGTCGCGGGTGAGGTCCATGAAGGCCTGCTCCAACGAGGCGGTGTGCGGGGTGAGTTCGAACAGGGGGATGCCGTGGGCGGCGGCGGTGCGGCCGATGTGCCGGGCGTCGGTGCCGCGCACGTCGAGGGTGCCGGGGGCGTCGGCGGTGATCTCCACGCCGGGGCCCGCGAGGAGCTCGCGGAGGCGGCCCGCCTCGTCCGTGACGACCCTGACGGCTCCGGTGCCCGACTCGCGTACGAAGCGTTCGACGGTGGTGTCGGCGAGGAGCTTGCCGCGGCCGATGATGACCAGGTGCTCGGCGGTCAGCGCCATCTCGCTCATGAGGTGCGAGGAGACGAGGACCGTACGCCCTTCCGCGGCAAGGGACTTGAGGAGGTTGCGGATCCACAGGACGCCCTCGGGGTCGAGGCCGTTGACCGGCTCGTCGAGGATGACCGTGGCGGGGTCGCCGAGCAGGGCGGCCGCGATGCCCAGGCGCTGGCCCATGCCGAGGGAGAAGCCCTTGACGCGCTTGCGGGCGACCTCGTGGATGCCGGCCAGTTCGAGGACCGTGTCCACGCGGCTCTTCGGGATGGAGTGGGTGTGGGCGAGCGCCATGAGGTGGTGGTAGGCGGAGCGGCCCGGGTGGACGGAGCGGGCCTCCAGGAGCGCGCCGACCTCGTGCAGGGGCGCGGGGTGGGCCGCGTAGGAGCGGTCGCCGATGGTGGCGCGGCCGCGGGTGGGGGCGTCGAGGCCGAGGAGCATCCGCATGGTGGTGGACTTGCCCGCGCCGTTGGGGCCGAGGAAGCCGGTGACGGTGCCCGGGAGGACCTCGAAGCCGAGGTCGTCGACGACGGTCTTGTCGCCGTAGCGTTTGGTCAGTCCGTATGCCCTAATCATGGCTTCGATGCTGCCGCTCGCGGGGGCGCGGATCGTCGGACCGGGGGCGGGACGTGGCGGCGGCGAGTAGTACTCGGGTACGACGGCGACCCTGAGGTCGCGTCTTGGGCGTTCCGTCCGGGTTGCCGCGAGCGTCCGTGAGCGTGCAAGAGGCGTCCCCAGGCCACATCCGGCAATGTGCGGCATGGTGGGGCCACCCCTCGTCAGGGTGAACCCCACTCACGCATGCGGCACGCGTTACGGGTGGGCCTCAGCGGTACGGGTTCTCCGCGCGGGCGGTGTGCAGGGCCTTCGCCCACCAGGCCAGCTGGTCGAGCATGACCTTGGCGGCGCCGGCGGCGCCGTCCTCCTCGTGGGCGCGGCCGCCCTCGCCGAAGTGGTCCCAGGCGCCGTGGAAGCTGACGCCGTCGCGGACGGTCGCGCAGTGCAGCTCGGCGAAGACCAGGCGGAGCTGTTCGACGGCGCGCAGGCCGCCGCCGACGCCGCCGTAGGAGACGAAGCCGACGGCCTTGGCCTCCCACTCCGTGCGGTGCAGGTCGATGAAGTGCTTGAGGGCGGCCGGGAAGCTGTGGTTGTACTCCGGGGTGACCACCACGAACGCGTCGGCGGCGTCGACCCGTTCGGCGAGGGCGGTGAGCGCGGGGGTGCGCTCGGTGCCCCAGTCCGGGTGGGCGGAGGGCAGCTCCAGGCCGGCGACGTCGATGACGTCGACGGTGAAGCCGGTGTGCTGCTCGGCGAGGGCGGTGAACCAGCCGCCGACGGTGGGGCCGAAGCGGCCGTCGCGGGTGGAGCCGACGATCACGGCGAGGCGCAGCGGAGCGGCGGCGGTGGTGGTGTTCGGGGCGGTGGACATGGCGTACTCCTCAAGAAGGCTGGTTCTGGGGACAGTTGCCGTGCTGAGCGTCAGTGAGTCTGCGCTGTCGTGGTTTCCGACAAGGCGGCCGGGGTGGTCTTGGGCGCTTCGGCCGGGCGGATCCGGGGCTCGGGGCGCGGTCGCAGCAGGGTGTGAACAAGCAGGGCCAGGGCGGCAATTGAGGCCGCCACGGTCCACAGGGTGATCTGCCAGGCCGCGGTGAAATCGGCGGCGTGACCGCCCGCGCCGGCCGTGACGCGGCCCGCGAGCTCCGCCGAGCCGACCCGGGGCTCCAGGAGGGCGAGCAGCAGGGCGCCGAAGAGGGTGAGCATGACGGCGCCGGTGCCGCCGCGGACGGTGTTGAGGAAGCCCGATGCCATGCCGACCTTCTCGGGCTCGACCATGCCGAGCGCCTGGGCGTCGATGATGCCGACGGACAGGCCCTGGCCGGTGCCGATGGTCAGCAGGGGCCCGGCGAGCGCGGCCGCGGAGATGCCGGGGTGCAGGGTGGTCAGCCAGGCGTTGCCCGCGGCGATCAGGAGCAGGGACAGGACGAGCAGGCGGCGGGCCGGGACGCCGCGGTTGACCAGGCGGGCGCCGAGCGGGGGCAGGACGAGGACGGGGACGGTCATCAGGAGCAGGATCAGGCCGGCGTCGCGTGCCGTGGTGCCGCTGGTGCCCTGGAGGTAGGTGGGCAGGAAGACCAGGACGCCGGTGGTGCCCGCGCCGAGCCCGAAGGAGCCGAGCGACCAGCCGAGGAAGGCGGGGTTGCGCGTCAGGGAGAGGTCGAGGATGGGGCGGCCGCCGCCCGCGGAGAGGCGCTTCTCCACGCGTACGAAGGTGCTGAGCAGCGCCAGGCCCGCGGCGAGGGGAAGCAGCGTACTCACCGACGCCCAGCCGGACTTGGAGCCCTGCGTGACGGCGAAGAGGGTCAGGGAGAGCCCGCCGATGAAGGTGGCGGCGCCCGCCTTGTCGACCCGCGGCGGGGTGTCGGCGCGGGACTCGGCCAGGAAACGGCTGCCGGTGAGGACGAGGGCTCCCGCGGCGGCGAAGACCAGGAACGTGGTGCGCCAGCCGAGTCCGTCCACCATCCAGCCGGAGAAGGTGGGGCCGACGGCGAGGCCGACGCCCGCCGTGGTGCCGAGGGCGGCGAAGACCCTGGTCCGCGCGGGGCCCGAGTAGGTGGCGGCGAGCAGGGAGCCGCCGCTGGCCATGACGCCCGCGGCGCCCACGCCCGACAGCAGCCGTGCCGCGTCCAGGAGCAGGATGTGCTGGGCGAAGGCGGAGGCCAGGGTGCCCGCGGCGTAGAGCGTGGCGCCCGCGGTGAGGACGCGTCGGCGGCCGAAGACGTCGCCGAGTGAGCCCGCGACGAGCATGAAGGAGGAGGCGGCGAGGAAGTAGCCGACGACGACCCACTGGAGGGCCGCGCCCGACGCGTCGAGGTCGGAGCCGATGCGGGGCAGGGCCACGGTGGTGCCCGACATCGCCATCGGCAGCGTGAACATGCCGAGCAGGACGACGAGAAGGGTCAGGACGGGACGGGCGGGACGGGCAGGACGGGAAGGACGGGAAGGACGGGAAGGACGGTCGGGACGGCCCCTGCGGTGTGGCTGAGGGGCCTGCGGAGCGGTCTCGGCAGGCATGCGAGTAAACTACAACGAGCGTTGTAGACATTACAACGGTCATTGTAGTTTTTCTGGGAGAGGTGAGATGGCGAGCAGCACGGAACGGGGCGAAGAGGGGCATAAGCCCCTGCGCAAAGGGATGTTGGAGAAGCGCCGGGCCATCACGAGCGGCGCCCGCACCGTCTTCGGGCGCGAGGGCTACACGCGCGCGAGCATCGACGCCATCGCCGCCGAGGCCGGCGTCTCCACGCGCACCATTTACAACCACTTCGGCGACAAGGAGGGCCTCTTCCGTGCCGTTCTGCTGGAGAGCGCGGCCTCGGTGACGGCGGCCACGGAGGCGCTCTTCGAGAAGCATCTGCGCAAGGTCCGTGACGTCGAGGAGGACCTCCTCGACTTCGCCCGCGACTGGGTCGGGCAGGCCGAGGCGCACCCCGGGCACTTCTCCGTCGTACGCCAGATCATCCCGGAGGGGCGGCGGCTGCCCGCGGACGTCCTGGCCGAGTGGCAGCGGATCGGGCCGCAGGCGACCCAGGAGGCCCTGGGGCGTTGGCTGTTGGACCTCGGTCGGCAGGGGTTCCTCGCCGTCGACGAGACGAACGCGCGCAAGGCGGCGCGGCACCTCGCGCTCATGGTGGGCGGCGGGGTGATGGCCGAGTCGTACTACGGGGCGCTGCCGTTGGAGGAGGCCGAGGTGGAGGGGATCGTGCGGGACGGGGTGGGGATCTTTCTGCGGCTGTATGGGGTGTAGGGCAGGATGCGCTGCGGGGAACGCGGTCGCTGCGGGTTCGTCGTGGCTGGTCGCGCAGTTCCCCGCGCCCCTTCGGGGCGCCTAGAGCTCCGGCTCCGCCCGCGCGATGAGGTAGCCGAGCTGTGCCCGTGACCGCGAGCCCAACTCCCGGGAGATCGCGGCCACATGGCCCGCCACCGTGCGCCGCGAAACGCCGAGGCGGCGCGCGATGGCGTCGTCCGTGAGGCCGGAGACGAGGAGCTTCATGACCGTGCGGCGGACCTCGTCGACGATCAGCGGCTCGCGGGTGCGGGCGGCGGACGGTTCGGCCACCGGCCTCGCCCGCTCCCAGGCGTCGTCGAAGACGGCCGCGAGGTGGGCCACGACGGCGGGATGCCTGATCTCCACGGCTCCGGAGCCCTGGCCGGAGCCGTGGCCGGAGCCCTGGCCCGAGCTCTGGCCCGAGCTCTGGCCGAGGAGGTAGGCGACGGACCGGTCGCAGAGCATCAGGTGACCGGTCAGCTGGTGCAGGGTGCGGACCTGCCCGCCCGCCCGCTCGATGTCCTGGACGTGCCGCCACTGCGCGGCATGGGTGCGGGCCGCGTGCGGACACAGGGCCCGGTGCGTGACGCCGGGCGGGACGGCGACGGGGTCAGGGAGGCTCGTCAGGAGCTCCGCACGGCAGTCGCGCACGGCCTGTTCCAGGAGCACGGGCACCGCGTCCGCGCCGTCGACGACGGTCAGCCAGTCCTGGGACTCGCGCCGCGCGGCCCGGTAGATCGCGTGGACCGGGGAGAACCCGGAGCTGATGGCGCGCAGCTGCTCCCGCTGGGCGTCGAGCAGCTCCCGCACGGGCTGGAGCAGCTCGGACTCGGCGACGTTCGGCGACACGGGCACCAGGACCCCGGGGTCGTCCGGCGGCGGCGTCAGCAGACCCAGGCGTACGAGGCAGCGGGGCGCCGTCGCGCGCGGCAGACAGCCCTTGACGACGGCGGCGCGGTAGCGGCTCAGGCCCTCGGCGCAGGGGGCATCGGCGGTGTCGGCGCAGCGGCAGCCGGTTGCGGGACCCTGTGCGTCATCGTGCATCGCACGATTATGCACCGGGATATCGAAGGCCAGGCCGCTTTCCTGCTGTGAGACTCGAAGCAGGAAAGCCAAGCGGCTATGGAATCGAAGGATCGTGGTTCATGTGAATCTCTCCGGCAGCACCGTCGTCATCACCGGCGCCGGCAGCGGCATCGGGCTCGCCACCGCCGAACTCGTCGCGCGGCGCGGCGCCCGTGTCGTCCTCACCGACCGCAGCGCCGACGCGGTGCGCCCGCACGCCGAGCGGATCGCCGAACTGACCGGCGCCGAGACCGGGTTCCGCGCCCTGGACGTCACCGACGCCACCGCCGTGGAGGAGGTCATGGGGTCGGTCGGCACCATCGACCACCTCTTCACCTGCGCGTCCGGCGCGGTGATCGCGCCCTTCGACGAGCTCACCGAGGCGCAGGTGCGGCAGTTCTTCGAGGTCAAGTGGTGGGGGCAGTACCGGTGTCTGCGGGCCGCGCTGCCCCACATGCCGAAGGAGACCGGGTCGGTCACGCTCGTCTCCGGCTACCTCTACCGCAAGGTCGACCCCGGGTACTTCGCCTTCGCCGCGGTCAACGGCGCCGTCGAGGCCGCCGTGAAGTCCCTCGCCATGGAGCTCGCGCCGCTGCGCGTCAACGCCATCGCGCCCGGCCCGACCGACACGCACGCGCATCTGATGAGCCCCGAGGAGCACCGCGCCTACCGCGAGGAGATCGCGGGACGGCTGCCGGTGGGGCGGCCCGGCACGGCCGAGGAGGTCGCCCATGCGGCGGCGTACCTGATGGAGAACGCGTTCACGACCGGTACGACGCTGGACGTGGACGGCGGCAAGCGCTGAACGGCCTTCACCGGAGCGGCAGTTCGCTCACTGGATCGGTAGCTCGCTGTCCGGCCAGCGCGCCCTGCCCTGTTCCCGTGACCGCAGCAGGGCCAGGGTCGGCAGCCCGCTGTCCGCGCCCGCGGCGAGCAGCTCCGGCAGCTGGGGCAGCGGGGCCACCGCGGCGACGTCGTCCAGGACGAGGGCCATTGGTGGGTCGAGCCGACCGGAGGATGACCGTTCGGCCATGCGCCGGCCGTGCTCGACCACGCTGGAGGCGAGTGCCGTCAGCAGTGGCATGGCACCCGGGCCCTGGTGGGACTTGGGATCCTCGATCGCCTCACCCACCACAAAAAGCGTGCCCCCTTCATCCACGAAGGAATCCAGGGTGAGCGCATCAGTTCGGTTCGGTGTACACGATTCACGGACGTGGACCGTGAACAGTGCCGAGAGTGCGCGGGCGGTCAACTCCTGTGCGATGTCCCGCCGTTCGGGGTGCGCGGTGAGCGCGGCCTCCAGCTCGCCGGCGGCTCCGGACGCGGCCTTGGGGTGCGTACGGAGAAGGCGTACCGCCTCCTGGACCTGCGTGCCCTGGGACCAGCGGTGGACGAGCTTCATGGGCTTGTCGGCCACCGCGGCGGCGTGCAGGAAGCTGCGCATCAGCGTCCGCGCGGTGTCCGCCACGGCGCTGTCCAGCTTCGCGGTCGGCCTTATCGGGGCGAGGAGGGCGGCCGCGCGCTGATCGGCCGTCGCCCTGTCGTGGCAGCCGGAGGTGGGGGACCAGTGCAGGCGGGCCGGGGTGTCGCAGAGGTGGAGGGGGTCGTAGAGCAGGACGGGGCCGAGCTTGGCGCGGGCGTCCTTCGTCTCGGCCCACAGGGTGGGGTCGGAGGTCAGGACGAGGGCCGCGCCCTCGGCGTCCTGGATGGCCTGCACGGCGAGGGGCCGCCGGGTCGCGGGGCCCCCGAGGACCAGCGGGGCGCGGGGAGTGGGGACCGAAGGGCCGGGGCCGGGGATCGGGGAAGCGGCGGCGACCGGCTCGGCGGCGGGGGCGGCGTACGGGGCCGACGCGACGCACGAGGCTGACGCGGCGGACTCGACCGGCGCCGGGGGTTCCACGGCCGCGGTGGGCGCAGGGGGCGCAGGGGGAGCGGCGGACACAGGGGGCGTGACGGACTCGACGGGCCCGGCAGCCGCGGCGGCACCAAAGAGACCGGCAGCCTCAGCGGTCGCCGCAGCCCCAGCCGCCGCCGCAGCCCCGGAAGCCTCAGCAGCCCCGGACGCCTCAGCAGGCGCGCGCGCCGCACTCGCCCGGCGGGCCCTCCGCACCGCCCTCCACCGCGTCACCGTCCCCATCACGAAGACGGTCAGCACGATCAGGACCATCAACTGGCCGATGAACAGGCCCCAGAAAAGGCCGTACCCCGAGAGCTGGTCCGCCGGTGTCTGCGGCCACGCGCCCGCCACGTCCTGCGGATTGCCCACCAAGTGCCGTACGGCAGGCGGCGTATGGCCGAACGACACCTTCTCCGGCCAGGCCCCGTGCGCGAACCGGCCCGCGAGGTTCGTGGCCGACCAGACGAGCACCGTGGCCCCGATCAGGAAGCCGAGGAAGCCCACCAGAAGCCCGTCGGGAACGCCGCGTTCGGGACGGCCTCCCCTCTCCGGGCCGCGTCCGCGAGGAGACCGGACCCCGTCCCGGCCCCGGTCCCGCTCCCACTCATCCCGCATGCTGCTCCATGTACGCCGCCCGCTCCTCCGCCTCCAGCTCGGCCGCGCGCATGGCGTCGTCGACCGGTCCTTCGTCGGGGAGGTCGGAGGACGACTCGGTCATGGCGCGGTCCGTGAAGACCAGCGGCCGTTCCGTCTCCGTGATGAGGTGCTTGACCACCTGGACGTTGCCGTTCACGTCCCAGACCGCGATGCCCGGGGTGAGGGTGGGGATGATCTCCACCGCCCACCTCGGCAGGCCCAGCACCCGCCCCGTCGCCCTCGCCTCGTCCGCCTTCTGGGCGTAGATGGTCCGGGTCGACGCCATCTTCAGGATCGCCGCGGCCTCCTTCGCCGCGGCCCCGTCGACGACGTCGCTCAGGTGGTGGACCACCGCCACGAACGACAGACCGAGCCGTCGGCCGAACTTCAGCAGGCGCTGGAACAGCTGCGCCACGAAGGGCGAGTTGATGATGTGCCACGCCTCCTCCACCAGGAAGATGCGCTTCTTGCGGTCGGGCCGGATCCAGGTGTGCTCCAGCCACACGCCCACGATCGCCATCAGGATCGGCATCGCGATGGAGTTCCGGTCGATGTGCGAGAGGTCGAAGACGATCAGCGGGGCGTCCAGGTCGATGCCGACCGTCGTCGGACCGTCGAACATGCCCCGCAGGTCACCGTCGACCAGGCGGTCCAGGACCAGCGCGACGTCCAGACCCCACGCCCGTACGTCGTCTATGGCCACGTTCATGGCCTCGGCCGACTCGGGCTCGGGGTGCCGCAGCTGCTCGACGATGTCGGTGAGGACCGGCTGACGCTCCACGATGGTCTCGTTCACGTAGGCGTGCGCGACCTTCAGGGCGAAGCCCGAGCGCTCGTCCAGGCCGTGCCCCATCGCGACCTCGATGATGGTCCTCAGGAGCGCGAGCTGGCCGGTCGTCGTGATCGCCGGGTCCAGCGGATTCAGCCGGATGCCCATGTCGAGGGCGGCCGTCGGGTCGAGCCGGATGGGAGTTATCCCCAGCTCCTGGGCGATGAGGTTCCATTCGCCCACCCCGTCCTCGCCCTGCGCGTCGAGGACCACGACCTGACGGTCCTTGAAGCGCAACTGCCGCAGGACGTACGTCTTCTCCAGCGCCGACTTGCCGTTGCCGGACTCGCCGAGCACCAGCCAGTGCGGGGCGGGCAGCTGCTGCCCGTACAGCTGGAAGGGGTCGTAAATGTAGCCCTTGCCGGAGTACACCTCGCGGCCGATGATCACGCCCGAGTCGCCGAGGCCCGGCGCGGCCGTCGGGAGGTAGACCGCCTGGGCCTGCCCCGTCGACGTACGCACCGGAAGCCTGGTCGTCTCGACCTTCCCGAAGAGGAAGGAGGTGAAGGCGTCCGTGAGGACGGTCAGCGGATCCCGCATCGTGGCAGCCTGCCTCTACGTCTAGCGTCGGATGCCGGTCGCGAACGGCAGCGTGTTGACGAAGGCCCTGTGGTGCTCGCGGTCGCACCACTCCAGCTTCAGATACGACTTGCCGGCGGAGGCGCGGATGGTGCGCTTGTCGCGCGCGAGCGCCTCGGGGGAACGCGACGAGACGGTGATGTAGCCGACGAGGTTCACGCCCGCCGCGCCGCTCGCCAGGTCCTCGCCGCGCTGGTCGAGGCGGGAGTGCGAGGCGATGTCGCGGGGGTCGACCGTGCGGTTCATCTTGGCCTGGCGGCTGGCCTCCGCCTCGTCGTTCGTCTTCTCGGTCAGCATCCGCTCGATGGCGACCTCGGTGGGCTCGAGGTCCATGGTCACGGCGACCGTGCGGATCACGTCCGGGGTGTGGACGAGCAGCGGCGCGAGGAAGTTGACGCCGACCGGAGTCATCGGCCATTCCTTCACCCAGGCCGTGGCGTGGCACCAGGGGGCGCGGGTGGAGGACTCGCGGGTCTTGGCCTGGAGGTAGGTGGGCTCCATGGCGTCGAGCTCGGCGGGCCAGGCGTTGCGCTTCGTCATCGCCTGGATGTGGTCGATGGGGTGGTCCGGGTCGTACATGGAGTGCACGAGGGAAGCCAGCCGCCCCTGACCGAGCGGCTGGCGTACGCGGATGTCGGCTTCCTGCAGTCGCGAGCAGATGTCCGTCAGCTCGCGCGCCATGACGACCGCGAGACCGGCGTCCTTGTCGAGCTTCCTGCCGCCGGCCGGGCGGGCCGCGCGGGCCATCGCCTGGGCCTCGCCCGCCAGATCGCGGGAGTAGTGCATGCAGGCGACGAGGTAGGCGCGGTGCTGTTCGCTGCTGGTCGACACCATCGACTGCAGCTGGTCGTACGACTGCTGGAGCCACGGCAGGGCCCGGTCGTCGCCGCGCTGGCTGACGTCCTTGGCGTGCGCGTCGGGGTCGGCGGGCAGCGTACGCGCGAGCATCTGGAGCCGCGTCACGAAGCCGTCCCCGTTGGCGACGTGCTTGAGGAGCGTCCCGAACCGGTCGACGAGCGCTTCCTGGTCCTCGGAGTCGCGCAGCCCGACACCCGGGCCCTCGATCTCGATGGCCGCGGTGACGGTCCGCCGGTCCGCGTGCAGCAGGACGGCGATTTCATCCGGTCCGAAGGGCGCGGCCAGCCAGCTGATGCGGCCGATACCGGGCGGCGGCCCGATCTCGACCTCCCTGCCGTCGAGCCGTACGCCGGCCTCGGCCGCGGCCGAGCGGTAGGCGGTGCCGCGCTTCAGGGACCGCTTGTAACTGCGGTTGATCTCGAACCACTTGTAAAAGGTCCGGCCCTTGTACGGGACGTACACCGCGGCGATGGCGAGCATCGGCAGGCCCGTGAGCAGCACGATGCGCAGGGAGAGGACGGGGACGAGGAGTCCGCACATCATGCCGAGGAACGCCCCCACGATGATCAGGGCGATCTCCCCGGTCTCGCGGTTCTTGCCGACGATCGCGTTCGGCCGCGCGCGGCCGATCAGATATGTGCGGCGGGGCGCGACCGGCTGGGACACGTGGGACTGGGTCGTCAACGCCCTTCACCTCCCGTGCGGTTGGTACTGCTGTTGCTGTTGTTGCGGGACCCGCCGCGGTTGCCCGCGTGCGGCGTGTTCGTCGCGCTGGAGCGCGGCGGGGGTGCGGCGGAGGGGACAGATCCGCCGCCGTTCGACGAGCCGCCGCCTCCGGAGGGGCGGCTGCTGTGGGCGGCGACGCCGCCGCTGGCGGGGTTGGCGGGCCGCGCCTGGTTGTTGCCGCCGCCGCTTCCGCCTCCATTGCCCCGGGCGCTGTGGGTCTTGATGCCCTGGGAGACGAGGGAGGCGGGAGAGCTGATCACGGCGGCGGCCTTGTTCTCGGCGCCGCGCATGATGCGGTTGTTCCGGGAGTTCGCGATCTCGTCCCCGAAGCCCGGGACGAAGCGGTAGATCATGGCGCTCGCGAAGATGGCGAGCAGGATGATCGAGAGCCCGGAGACGACGGCCGAGAAGGAGTCCGGCCCGTCGTCGGCGGAGAGCGCGCCCGCGAGCCCGAGCACGATCACGATGATCGGTTTGACCAGGATGACGGCGATCATGATGCCCGCCCAGCGGCGGACGTGCGACCAGAGGTTCTTGTCGACGAGGCCCGCGTACACGACGGTGCCGAGCAGTGCCCCCACGTAGAGGAGCGCGGCTCTGATCACGAGCTCCAGCCAGAGGACGCCCGCGGCGAGGATCGACACGAGGGAGACGACGATCAGCATGATCGGCCCGCCGCCGATCTCCTCGCCCTTCTTCAGGGCACTGGAGAACGTCCCGAAGAACGTGTCCGTCTGACCGCCCGTCGCCTTCGCGATGACGTCCGTGACGCCGTCCGTCGCCGAGACGACGGTGTACAGGATCAGGGGCGTGAAGGCGGAGGCGAGGACGGTGAGCCAGAGGAACCCGATGGCCTCGGAGATCGCGGTGGTCAGCGGGACGCCGCGGACGGCGCGCTTGGCCACCGCCATCAGCCACAGGAGGAGGGTGAGGACGGTGGAGGCGGCGAAGACGACGGCGTACTGCTGGAGGAACTTGGGGTTGGTGAAGTCGACGTTCGCGGTCTCCTTGACGGCGTCGGACAACTTGTCGACGGTCCAGGAGGCGGCTTCGGCACAGCCCTTGGCGAGGGAGCTCAGGGGGTCGGTGGAGGAGTCGTCGAAGGGGGCCTCGGCGGGGTATTTGCCTTCGTTGCCGCCGCCGCTGTCTTGGCCTCTTTCGCAGTATTTTTTGGCGGGGCCGACGATGAGGTCGCATCGGTCGTCGTCGGGCTCCGGGGCGGCGTAGGCACGCGAGGCCAGCAGGACCGCCGCCACCTGGACGGCCGAGGCGGCAGTGAGCTTCAGTACGCGACGGCTAGCGGGCATACGTGAACCCTCCGTACTCCTCGATGGCCTTGGCGATCTCCTCGGCCTTGGAGATCTTGTTGTCGCCGTTCACGGGAGAGGGGCCGTCCTTCGACCGGAAGCTCTCGACCTTCCAGTCGCCGTCGGCCCACCGGAGCTTGAGGGTCAGTGTGAACCAGTCGTTGCTGACCGGGTTCGTCGTGTCCTCTCCGGCTGTGCCGAAGGCACCCGTGCACCAGACCTCGACGGTCGCCGCGCTGTCCGAGTACGCCGTGGCCTTGGTGCCAACAGGCACGGTGCGCGAGACGTACGTCTGGCCGGGCGCGGGGTTGCCCTTCTCATCCAGGCCGATCTTGTCCAGGAAGTCCTTGGAGTACGTCTTGTCGAACTTGTCCTCCAGCTCGTTCACCTTGTCGGCGACGAAGAGCCGGCGCACGATCTCGCCGCGGCGGTCCGGCTTGAGGATGTCGGCCGAGACCAGTGACACCGCATAGTTGGAGGCCGCACTCTGAGCCCCCTGCGCGTCATGACCGAAGCCGGAGGCAACCGGCTTCTCCCCGGAGGGGGCCGTGGGGGCCGCAGCCCCCGCCTTCTCCCCGCCCCCCTCTCCGGAGGAGTCCCCGTCACCGCCCCTGTTGGCGAACGCGATCGCCGCGATCAGCAGGACCACGACTCCGACCACCGTCACCAGGCTCCGCGACGACGTGCCGCCGGCGCGGCCGGATCTGCGGGCGCCGTAGACGTCGCCGCCTCCGCCCTCCCCCTCGGGGAGCCTCGTGCGGGTCTCTCCCGAGCCGCCGAAGAGGCCGTCGTTCCGCTCGTCGTCGTGACTCATGCCGCGTACGCCCCCTCAACCTCTCGCTGAACCGCCACGCAGGACACGTAGGCCACGTACGACGGTAGCCGTGCTGGTTCCCGCGCGGGCGCGGTGTGGTGACTCGACATCAGGGAGTTGCAACCTCAGCCGGTGGGCACGACGGACAGGTGGGGAGAGGGGACAGGGGAGAGGGGACAGGGGACATGGGGACGTCGGAGGGGAGAGAGGGGGGCGAGGCGGGGAACGGGCCGCTAGACCGCCATGCCGTAGACGATGGTGAACAGGGTGCCGAGCGAGCCGATGATGAAGACGCCGGTCAGGCCCGCGATGATCAGGCCCTTGCCCTGCTCCGCGCTGAAGGTGTCGCGCAGCGCCGTCGCACCGATGCGCTGCTTCGCCGCGCCCCAGATCGCAATGCCGAGACAGAGGAGGATGGCGATCGCCATCACGACCTCGATCATCACGCGTGCCTCGTTGCCCAGGCTCCCGAAGGGACCCCAGTCGGGGGCGATCCCGCCGATGATGGTGGTGATGTCGCCCTTTTCGGCTGCCATAAGCATGTGTAACTCACCGCCCCTAGTGGGTTGTTCTGCCACCTCTGCCCACCTCGGTGCAGAGGACAGCTCATTCTCGCCGACAATCGGGCCCGCGCATGTCGCCTTGGCGCCATTCGTTGGCCGACTTCGTGCGTTTCCTCGTACGTGATGTCTGGTCACTCTGTGTATCACGCGGTACGACGCCGGGCAATGACGGTTCGGCGCGCCTCTGACCTGGTGTTCTGACCTGGTGTTAGGTCAGCCCGAGCCCGGCGGTCCCGCGGGTCACGAAGGAGCAGTCGGTGTAGCGGTACGCGGTGCTCAGCCTCGCGCCGTCGGCGCGATTGCGTACGGTGGCCCGCTTGTAGAGGAAGTGGTACTCCCCGGCGGGCAGCCGGAGGGTGGTCCTCGGGTACTTGCCGACGCCGGCCCGGCAGGCCTTGTCGCCATCGGACTTGGTGGCGTAGATGCGGCAGGACGTGCAGTCCTTGAGCTTGACGGTGCCGGTGGTGGGGCCGGTGTAGAGGACTTCCAGGGCGCCGGGGCCGAGGTTGGCGACGACGAAGTCGACCTTGCCGCCGCCGGAGGGTCCCGCCGGGGGCAGGCGGCGGCCCGCGCTCGGTCGCTCGGCGGCGATCTCGGCCGCGACGGCGATGTCCTTGGCGCGCTCGCGCCTGCCGTTGGCCGGGTACTGCTCGGCGAAGCCTTTCAGCGTCTCGGCGGCCTTGGTGAAGGCGGCGTCCTCGAACTCGTCCACGCCGCAGGCGTAGACGCCGCGCTCGACGGCGCGGTCGATGGCGTCGCGCAGGTCCCCGGTGCCGGTGTCGTCGTCGTTCGCGGGCAGGCCCGCGGCGGTGTCGTCGAGGGTGCGCAGCTCGTCGACGGCGGGGCAGGGGGCGTCGCCCTTCAGCTCGGCCGCGCGTGTGTCGACGGCGGCGCGCAGGGCGGGCTCGACCTTGGCGGCCTGGTCCGACTCGGGGAACGTGCTGAGGAGTTCGGTGAGCGGGCCGTTCGCCTCGGAGCGGCCGAGGGCCTCGGTCCCGCATTCGTAGAGGGACGTGGCGAGGCGGTCGTCGGGCCAGGTGGCGAGGGCGCCGAGGTGGTCCTTGCCGTCCGCGCCGAGGGTGTCGGGGACGGTCCGCAGGTGTTCGAGCGGGGCGACGGCGTCGCAGTACCGCTTGGCCTCGTAGGGGGCGGCGGCCGACTTGTAGTACGCGTCGAGGCTGTCGGGCAGGCGATCCGCGGCCTTGGACCCCTCGTGGTCCTCGGCGAGGCCGCGGTAGATGCCGAGGGCCTTGTCGTACCGGCGCTTCGCCGCGTCGTCGAACGGCTGTCCGTCGAGGCCGGCGACGATGCGGTCGGCCCGTTCGAGGCGGTCGACGAGCATCTGCTCGACGGCCTCGTCGCGCGCGGCCTCGTACGCGTAGGACCCGCCGGCGGGCACGGCGAGCAGGACGACGCCGAGGGCCACGGCCACGGGGGTCCGCAGCGGCCAGGGCCGCCGGTCGCGGGTGGCCCGGAGTGCGCCGTGGGCGGCGGCCAGGAGCAGGAAGGCGGCGTATCCGAGGAGTACGCCGCCGGGGATGCCGTCGACTTCGGCGGGCAGCGCGACGACGAGCAGTGCGGCGGTCGCGGCGCAGCAGAGGAGTGCGAGCAGGAGGCGCCGCAGGAGGAGGTAGCCGAGGCCGAGTCCGGTGAGGTTGAGGAGGGCGACGGCGAGGGGGCGGAGGGGGTCGCGGGGGTGGTGGGGGTGGTCGGGGTGGAGGTGTGGGGGGTGAGAGGGGGGTGGAGGCTGGTGTGGGGGTGGGGGCTGGTGTGGGGCTGGAGGCGCCTGCGGAGGCGGGGGTGTCTGTGGGTGTGGGGGTGTCTGCGGCTCTGGAGGAGTGCTGGGCGGCATGTCCGGCGGTGGGCCGAACTCACCCGGGCGGTCGTCGCCGGGGCCCTCGGCACGCTGATCCCTGGGTTCCATCGTCGGCTCCCCCCAGCCGTGACGCGGTCGCATAACGACCAATTCCCCCACGATCGAGGTTCATTGGAGGCACGTCAATCGGCTGGGATGGAGCACTTCGCCTCGTCTGACCTGGGCGTTTCCCTGGTCGCACAGTTCACTTGCGTGACTCGGCCGCAGTCCGGGCCTTCGGGGTGCGCGGCAGGGGGTTCTCGAAGCTGACGTTCTCGGCGATCTGACGCAGCAGGCTCCGGTACTCCGCGCGGCGGCTCACGGCGGTGGTGCCCAGCGTGAGGACCACCAGGCGTCGGCCGTCCGGGTGCGGGAGGTGGGCGAAGAACTGGAGCACCGGGGCCTGGGGGAGGCCGGAGTCGGCGTTCGGGGTGCGTACGCGTTCGCTGAACGATGCGGGGCCGCAGGGCAGTTCGAGGTACGCGATGTTCGTGTGCCCCTCGGCGCCCGCGACGGCTCGGGCGGCGGTTGCGGCGGGGGAGGCGGGGGCGATGTCTCGCCAGGAAATGGTGAAGAGGGAGAACAGGAGCCCGTTCTTGGTCTCGCCGCTGCTGGTTTCGGATACGTCGTCGCGGTGCAGGCCGATGGAGCAGTGCACGGTACCGGCCTCGGTGAGCGCTGCCAACAGCTGTTGGGCCAGCGCAACTTGAGCCAGGAACTGCTGCCGGGCGGCGTCGTCCGGAGCGGAATCCAGGAGCGGGGTGATGGCGGTGCGCAACTCGTCGGCTGCGGGAGAGCCGGGCGGATTCAGCAGCGTACTGATGGGGATTGAGGTGAAGCCTGCAGGCTCGGCGAACCAGACGTCAGCGTTCGGGTCTTTGACGGATTCGTCGAGAACGAACTTGGGACTACTCAACAGTGCGTCTCCATAAGGCGACAGGTGTCAGCGGTTTGGGGTGACTCCGGCGCGCCGACCGCGTTCGAGGTCTGCGGGCGTGACGCCCCATTCCGCGATTCGGTTGCCGTCGCCCTTTCCCAGGCCTTGGTCGAGGACCTGGAATCGACGGGGCATCTGACCGTTCGGGGTGGGGGCGGCGATGAGACCGATCATGCGTGGGTCACCGGCGAACCAGATCGTCGCGATCTGTGCCTTCAGCTGAGGTTTGGCGCGGGGTGCCAACCGACGGGTCCACCAGTTCAGGCGGAAGTGCTGAGTGAAGACCAGTGGGAGCTGCTGCTGCGGGTTGGCGGGATTGGGGAACTCAAACCATCCGTGCTGCGATCCCACAACTCCTGGATAGTCCGCCAGGCCGCGAGGGACGTCATCCAGCACCTGCCAAGGAAATGTGCGCAGGATGCGCCGCATGCTCAGGGCCGCGGGGAAGTAGCGCAGTTGAACGTACGCCCGGTAGAAGCCGTAGATGAAGTACGGCATGAAGATCCACACGACCCAGTCGGGTGTCTTGGTGGAGATGCCGAGCAGTGCGATCCACCCGCCGACCCACCCGACAAGCCCGGCCACGTTCAGGAACATGTGCAGCATCCAGGCGCGGCGTGTTGGGGGGTGATCCCATGCGGCGGCGAATTTGTCAGGGTTCACTGAGACACTTCTTTCTGCAGTGGAGAAGGTCAGAAGGCGGCGCGCAGGAGAGACGGAAGTGCCGGCAGGTCGACACCGAGCCGCGTGCCGTCGATACCAGTTCCGACCTGTCCCTTGATCTCGTCATCGGATGCCAAGCCGTAGCCGGCAGTCACAAGTCCGATGCCGGCGGAACCCTTGGCGACGGAGTCGATCACCACGGCCGGATTGCTTGTGCGACTAAACACGCGCTCAAGCATGGGATTTGCGGCGCTGCTCATGCCTCGAGCGCCTTCCGACGTCTTGCTTCCGAAGAGGGCCAGTTTCTGCCCGAGGCTCAGGGTCGTCTCCCCTGTTCGTATGGTCCGCGCGGTCTGGAGACCCCCTTTGAGGGTAGCGCCGAGCCCCGGAACCATGCCCAGGCCGTCAGCACCGACTGAAACCAAGTTGCTGAAGAAGTCGGCGTCGAACTCCCCTTTGGTGACCCCGTCCCACAATGACGCTCGCACTGCCGGATCCGACATTCGAGCACTGAGCGCCCCTGTGCTGAGAACTGCTGCACCCGTCAGGAGGAGGGGCAGCGCAACAGGGCCGGTAAAGATCAGGGCCGCCAACGCAAGAACCCCGGCAACGGCGCTGAGAATGTCCGGCAGATTCTCCTTGACCCATTCGCAGGCCTTCTCGAACCAGTTGGGCTCCTGCGGTGCCAGCTTGTCCGTCGCGTCGCGGATCTTCTCCGCGCGGTGCTTGGACTTCTGGTCGTGCTCGTGCTGCAGGCTTCGGGCCCGGCCAAGGATCCGGTCGAGCTCGGCCTGGGCGTCCTCGACCTTCCCGTCGGCGAGCTTCAGGGCCTTCTTCGCGTCGTCCTGCCTCTTGCCCTTCTTGTCCAGGTCCGGGTCGTCGCCCGCAGCGCCGGCGTGCCCCTTCGCGGCCTTCAGCGCCTCCCGCGCCTCCTTGGCCTGCCTGTTCAACTCCCTCGCCCGGCGCTGGAAGTCTTCCAGGTCGCCCTCCCAGCGCTCCAGCTGCTTCGCCGCCTTCTCGATGGAGCGCGCGGCGTTCTTGAGGTTCAGGGCGAGCGGCCCGTCCTCGACGGTCTCGCGGAAGGCGACGGCCGCGTCACCCTCCCAGTAGCTGCCGTCCATCAGCTTGGTGACGACCTTGCGGGTGTCACGGAGGACGGTGACGCAGCTGTCCAGCTTCTTGTGCAGGTTCCTCACGGTGTCGCAGTCGCCGGGGGTGGGGTCGAAGCCGAGGTCCGGGTAGGTGGATGCGCTCGTCACTTCGGGATCTCCACGATGTCGCCCTTGGTCTTCCCGGCCTTGTTCATCGCCTTCGTGAGCGCGTCCTCGACCTCCATGAAGGCGTTCTTGTTCTGCTCGACGATCTTGGAGAGATCCTCCGTCTGCTCGCCGATCTGCTCCGCGCCGTACTTCCAGTCCCCCTGGAACTCCTCGCAGGCCTTGTCGAGCTCGTCCGTCCCCAGCCCGCCGACGGTCGCGTCGGCGAGGGCGGTGCGCAAGCCCTTGAGGGACGTGACGGACCCGTCGAGCAGCTTCATGAACTGTTCGAGTTCGACCGCGTCGACTCTGAGCTTCTCCGCCATCGCTGCCCCGCCTTCAGTCGGTACCTGTCGTGTCGGGCTCGACGCTCATCGTGCCGTCAGCGGGAAACAGGAGGCGGGAGTTCGGCGGGATTCGCACGTGCGTTCTTCGCAGTGGTGGATCTTGCCGCCGCCCTCGAGGTCCCCGCGTCGCGCGGTCGGACGGTGAGCAGATTCGGCCGACGCTATCCACGGGGCGTGTGATTTCGCCAGTGCGAAGCTCTGGGGTATGTGTCTG
The DNA here is from genome assembly GCF_055558735.1 of Streptomyces sp. NPDC025651. NCBI lineage: Bacteria > Bacillati > Actinomycetota > Actinomycetes > Kitasatosporales > Streptomycetaceae > Streptomyces > Streptomyces sp. NPDC025651. The sequence continues at coordinate 263,918 of NZ_JBVHLZ010000012.1, read as the reverse complement.
GACCCGGAGATTTCGGGCGCAGAGTGGCGCGAATCGGGTCCTGTGGCCGGACCGTGGCCGAGAGGCCCAGGACAGGCCGATGCCTCCCGGTCGGACCTGGGAGGCATCGGGGTCCGGCACGGTCAAGGGCGCTTCGTGCCGGTGTTCCTGGGCGGGGCGCCGAGGCGATCAACCCGTACGAGTGCCGAGGCGATCAACCCGTACGAGTGACGAGTTCGGTCAGCCGGCAGGGGAGTCGCTGACCGGGGCGACCGGGCTGATCCGGACGGGGCCGGTGAGGGCCTGGGAGTCGGGGTTCTCGGGCGGGAGGGAGCCCGCGGGCCAGTCGATGGTGACGGTCTTCGTCTCGTTCGGCGGCGTCACCAGGATCTTGGTCACGCGGACACCGGAGCCGCCGGAGTTGTTGAGCGGGAACAGGATGTTGAAGGCGGCTGACTCGCCGTCCTTGATGACGCCGGTCACGGGCTTGTCCTCGGTGCGCTCCGCGGACAGGGAGTCGCCCGCGGCCGTCTGCAGGTCGACGCCCGCGAAGCCGCCGACGGTGCAGTCGCGGCCACCGCCGTTCTTGAAGACGACGGTGACGACGCCCTCCTCCTTGTCGGTGGTGTTGTCGGTGGAGGACACCTCCAGCTCGTCGCTGCGGCAGATGCCGACCTTGCCGTTCTCGTTGGAGCCGGTGCCCGCGAGGGTGCCTTCGCCGCCGCTGCCGCCGCTCTTGGAGGCGCCGCTGCCGGAGCTGGAACCTGATCCGGAACCGGAGCCGGAGCCCTCGTCCGAGGAGCCGCCGCCGGAGCCCTCGCCGCCGCCCGTCTGGGAGCCGGAGGAGGAGCCGGCCGGGGCCGCGTCCGTGCTGCCGTCGTCGCCGTTGCACGCGGTGAGCGAGAGCGTGCCGAGCAGTGCGAGTCCGGCGAGCAGGGTCTTCGAGGCGTGCTTGAGCTTCATGGGATCCCCCGTGAGTTCGCGGTGAGACGTCGTGAGTTCGTGATGAGACGTCGTGAGTACGTGATGTGGCGCGTGACGTTCGTTCGGGCTCTCGGCCCGTGGTGTCCGGCCCGGAAACAGAGAAACGGGTTCCGGTCCTTGGGGGCAAGGAGCGTCGGGGGATCAGGGACGCTGGAATGCCGATAGGGGTTCTGACCTGCAGAAATACCCATTCCCTGGAATGCCGTCATGGGACGTGCCGGCGCCTGCGGAGGGCTCGGTTCAGCGTTCGCCCTCCGGGGCCCCGTACCAGCGCCACTTCGTCAGGCGTGCCCGGCCGGGGAGCTCACCGCGGCCCGTCGCCCACAGGAGGGTGGGCCACGGGTCCGTGTCCTTCGGGGCGTCCGGGAAGAGGCGGTTCAGTACGCGTGCGCAGAGGTCGGCGGGCGGGTTCCAGGAGTCGCCGACGCCGAGGCCGCCGGCGATGTCGTACGTGTGGACCAGCGTCTCCACGATGCCCATCGCGGCGAAGCCCTCCGGGTCGGAGACGCCCCAGCCGTGGTGGGCGCGGACCGTGGCGGGCGTGGTCGCGACCATGCCGGTCAGCAGCGCGCCGCACGACTCCACGACCTGGAGCAGCCCCGCGACCCCCGCCTCGCGGTCGGCGAAGGTGACGTTGGAGGGACCGCCATGCCTGCGCTCGTACCAGAGGAAGGGCACCTCGGTGTCCAGGGGCGGCTTCTCCGGGCCGAGTTGGGCCGCGTACGCGAAGAGATCGTCCGCGAGGTGCTCGGCGGTCTCCCAGCAGTCCCAGTCGATGCCACCCGCCTCGACGCTCCAGTCCGCGTCGTCGGGCACCTCGCGAAGGGCGGCCACGGCGAGACGCACGGCGCGGGTGACGTCGGTGGCGGTGACGGAAGTGGCGGCGTCCGGGGTGGTGGTGTCGGAAGCGGCGGCGTCCGGGGTGGTGGGCTTGCGGTCGGTGGAATCTTCGGTCTCAGACATGGCGGGACCGTAGCAGCGACGTGCCGGGCGCTGGCCAAGGGTTTTTTCGGGGCCGGCTGCTACGGGCCGTCGACGCCCTCCACGAGGTCGTCGGACTCGCCTTCGTCCGGTTCGGCGAAGGAGACCGTCTGGAGGACCGCCGCCATGAGGTTGCAGAACTCGGTCCAGTAGTCCGTGGACGCGGTGTGGAGTGTGAAGACGGCGGTGAACGGGCCTGTGGGGAACGGGATATGGACTTGTATCTGTCCGGTGAGGAGGTCGGTTGCCTCGCCGGTCGCCGTGATCTCCGGATTCAGCTTGTACTCGGTCAGGGTGATGCAGGAGACCGCGGGGCCGCACGGCAGGTCCAGCCATCGGGCGTCGTTGTGCGGGGTGCTGGAGAGGATGGCCAGGATTCCCTGGGCGACGGTCTCCGTGTCGCCTGATGCCTGGTCGGTCGGGACGGCTGCCACGGTGAACGCGCACTGGGCGACGCCGTGGGAGCCTTCATGTCCGATTCCGGCGCTGTCCTGGGTCTCGCCGTCGTTTTCCTCTTCCGCGTCCTCCGCCATGGAGAAGAGCCCCATCGCCGAGTAGGAGACACCGGTCTCCGCCATGAGCTCGGCCAGTCCCTCGTAGTACGGAGCGGCGGGCTCCCAAATGCGTTCGTCTCCGCGGGAGTAGAGGCCGCGTACGAACTCATGGGCGCGTTCGGCACGTTCCTCTGGCGTGGCGGCGAGGGGGAGGGCGTAGAAGCCGTCGGGGACGTTGAACCATATGGGCGGGGGATCGAGCTGGTCGGACGGCGTAGCTGGAAAGCCGGTTGGAGATGTCATGGGGCGGAGGCGTCCTGGGCTGGTTCGGAGCAGGGTCAGAAGTCTTCGGGGTGGTAGTCCTTGAGCTCCACTTCTCTACCGTCGGCGTCCATGAGCAGGGCGTTTTCGGATAGGCCGAAGAAGGAGTCGACTTCGTCCGGTGCGAGGAGCTCGACCCGGTAGTGGCCGCAAGGACGACGACTGACGACAGGGGTTCCTGTGTGCGGCTCGCCGGCCGTGCCTGATGCGGCGATGAATTGCTCGACGGTCCTCTGCTGTGCCGGAGTGAGAGCTGACTGCGGGATCAGGTCGAGAGGGTGTAGCAGGTACCGGGTGAACTTCTCGCATGTGACGGCACGCAACCTGCACCATGAGTCGTCGCTGAAGACGACTTTGACGTCGTTCCCGTCCTTGAAAGGTTTCGGCTCGACCCGGCTGATCCGGGAGCGTGGAATCTCCCAGAGAGTCTCGTCCTCGATGAGCTCATCGTTCCGCTTGGAGTACGGGAACCCCACGATGACCAGCCGACGGTCGGTGACGATCGCGTGGGTGCGGTAGTGCTTCGCGTCTGATCGCCCGGGGTCCAGCTGCCAGGGCAGGGTGCGGGCGATGGCGCCCGGGGCGGCCCACATGACGGGGAAATCCTCGACCTCGTCGGCGCGCTCGTCGGAGGTGTCCGAGCCGGACTTGGAGGACGAGGGGCCGCTGCCTCCGCCACCGGTGAGGACGGCCATGGTGGCGACGTACAAGGCGAGGGCTCCACCTTTGCCGATGTTCCGTACAAGAGAATGCCCTGTCGAGCGGGCTGTGTACTCGGTCCCTTCGGGCCAGCCCGGCAGCTCGTGCTGAATGTCATTGCGCTCGGTGTCGCGGAACCACCGCATGCCTCGGACAGGCATGGCCGCGCCAGTGGCGAAGGTGACCATCGTGCGGCTGAGAAGGATCTCGCCTGCTTCGGGCTGCCAGATGTCCATATTCGAGTGCATCTTCCTACGCAGCGGCTCTGGTGTCATTGCCAATGGGGTGTGCTCTTCCTGCCCCTGAGCGGAATGCTCAGCCGCCCGAGGCGGACTTCTCGAACTGGTCGCCGGGGAACAGTGCTTCTCCTACATGCTGGTGGATGCTCGTGACCTTGGGGAAGATCTTGAGTCCGGCATCCATGGCGATGCCTGCGCCCATCGGGTTGATGTTCACACCCGGAATGAAGTTGGCTCCCTTGGAACCGAGCCACTGGCCCGAGTGATATCCCTGGTTGGCGAGGCCGCCCATGCGTGACGCCAGACCGCTGGTGGCGTGGGAAACCTCGTAGACATGCTCGGCTGTTCCGCCTAGCACCACCTTGCCGGGCAGCAGTGGGACGCCTCCCTTGACGAGGCCGGCCTGCTCTCCGGTGGCCAGCAGCAGACGCGACCTGCCGATGCTGGTTGCTTGGAAGCCCTTGCCGAGTTCGCCAGCCTTGGTGGTGCCTGCCTTCAGCGCAAGTGCCGGGGTCTTGCCGGCCACCTTGATTCCCTTGCTGAACATCCCGATCCCGGGCATGAGCCCCAACGCATCCAGCCCCATCTGCGCCCAACTCACATCGGCCCCGCCCATTTTGGCGAGCCCATGAGCCCCCAGCGCCAGCCCGCTGGTGATGAGCGCCGCCGTACCGAAGACCGCGGCGAGCGGCGGGAAAGGAAGCGTGACGATGGCCAGGAGTCCCAGCACGGCCGTCAGATCGCTCAGCAGGTCGCCGATCAGCTTGATCAGGTCGGCGTGGTCCTTTAGCCACTTGCCGGTCGCGTCCCACGCGTCCTTGACGCCCTTGGTGAGCTTGTCCCAGAAGCCCGGCTCGTCCGGGGCGATGTCGCCGGCCTTGTCGAGTTCCTTGCTGATCGCCCCGGCGGCCTTGCTGTAGCGGTCCTCCAGGTCGCGGACGTCCCCGATGACCTCGTCGACCTCCCCCGAGGCCTTGGCGGACTCCTTGCTGTCGGGCTTCGCCTCCGAGCGGGCGTCCAGTTTCTTGCCGGCCTTGATCTCAAGGCGGTCGGCCTCGTCCTGGAAGTCCTGGAGCTCCCGGGCCCAGCGGTGCAGCGCGCGCGAGGCCTTGTCGAAGGATTCGTGGCTCTTGCGGATCAGCGGGGTGACGTCCTCGCCGATGTACTCGGTGAAGGCGAGCGCGGCCTTGCCCTTCCAGGCGCCGCACTCGATCCGCTCCAAGTCCCGTACGGCCGTGCCGAGTTCGGAAGCAAGACCGCCGAGCTTCTTCGCCAGGTCCCGGGTGTCCTCGACGTCGCCCGGGGTGGGGTCCCAGCCTATGTGGGGGAACGCGGGTCGTTTGGTGCCCACGTCACTGGCCCTTCTTCTGGGCCTGGGCCGCCTTCTTCTTGGCCGTCTTGAGGGATTCGGCGAGGGCCTGGTCCAGCTTGCTGAACTCCTCGTCGATCTTGTTGATCATCTTGACGGCGCCCTGGGTGTGCTTGCCGAGCTGCTTGACGCCGTAGCCCCACTCGTCGGCGAACTCCTGCACGTCCTCGGCGAGTTTGCCGGTGCCGACGACCGATCCGTCGGTGTTCTTGAGGGTGCGGCGTGCGGCGTCCATGCGGTCGCTGACCGAGGAGAACGTCTTCTTGAGGTTCTCGAAGACCGTTCCGTCGAGGCGTAGGTCGCTCATGTCGTCTCTTCAGGCTTCCCTTTGTCTTGCTGTCTTGCTGTCTTGCTGTCTTGCCCGTGCGGCCGTGGTCAGCGGTTGATGGACTGGATCTCGCGTACGACGACGTCCTGTGTGGCGCCGAACTCGCCCGGAGGCAGGTTGCCGCCTTGTCCGTTGGTGCTCGTCCAGGTGACCTTCCACGTGATGGTCGCCTGGAGTTCGTAGGCGGCGTCGGTGGAGGAGCGCAGGTACTTCACGCCGCACGGGGGGTCGGTGTCGGCCGGTGTGCCCTTGGCGCGGGGCTCGCCGATCCGGCCGTCGTCGCCGATCGGGCACTCGCCCGAGGCGGGGTACGTCTCGGCGTCCGACGTGCCCGGTTCGAGCTTCAGGGAGACCGGCTGCGCGGTCGTGGTCGCGGAGAGGTCCGTTCCCGGGAGGATCGCGGTCACGGAGATCTTCTTGAACTTCGCCTTGTCCAGCCATACCCAGGTCGGCAGGTTGACCTTCGTCTCGCCCGCGGGCGCCATCTCGATCCTGGTGTCCGGGACCGGGATCTGGCCGTAGGCGTACTCGGCGAGGATCTTGGGGGTGACCGCGAGGGGCTCGTCGGGGGTTTGTCCGTCCTTCACCCAGAACGGGAGCTTGTCGCAGGCCTTCGCCCCGGGCTCGTCCTTGCGCTTCTCGTCGACGGCGGCTGCCCAGAACTGTCCCTCGCCCTGCTTGTCGAGGTTGTAGTCCTTGTACGGGTTGCCGTCCTTGAAGTACGAGTCGAAGATGCCGCCGACGAAGTCGCCGATCCCGAAGAACTTCATCTGCCGGATCGCCTTGACCGTGGCCTCGATCTGCTTCGGGGTGTAGGCGGGCTCGTACCAGCAGGCCGGCGGGTCCCAGTTGGAGTTGGCCGGGGTGAGCGTGCCGGTCTTCGCGGACTGCGGGCTGCCCTCGACCGTCGTCTGGATCCTCGTCTCGACGCCGAGGTTCTTGCCCTGGCGGGTGCCCTGCGACTGCTGGCTGTCCGCGACGTTGCCCCCTCCGTCGGTGTTGCCGCCGGCGGCAAAGGCGGCGCCGGGGAGCAGCGCCATGACTGTGGCGAGAACAGGCGCGGCCCAGCGGGCGGACGACTTCGGCGCGCTCACATGCACTTCTTCACCGCCTCCTTCACGTACGTGATGGACTCCGTCTGCCAGACGCCCTTGGCGTTCTTCCTCACGCGGGTGTTGTAGAAGCCGTAATCGGCCTCCGATTCAGGGATGGACCGGTCGACCTTCCCGGTCTTGAGGTCCTTGGGATACGTCTTGGTGCCGTCTTGGCAGTACGACACCGCTGCGACGCCGTCCTTGAGGAAGGTGACCTGACGGTCGTAGTACCGAATCGTCCCGATGAAGCTCGAGTTCTTCTTCCGGAAGCCTTGGACGTAGTCCGCAGCCGTGATCAGGGCGTCGCCCGATCCGTAGAACTTCAGTGCCGGATGATCCTTGGCGTCGACGACAACGGTGGCCTCGATCAGGGCGTCGAGCCACCGCTCGTTGTCCGCCAGCACCGCATCCTTCTTCGAATCCCCGGTCCTGCCCCCCTCGAAGACGTTCTTCACGTCCTTCGGCAGCTTGATCTCCGGTCGGTCGATGCCGTCGTCGGACGCCTTGGGGGACGGCGACTCGCTCTTCCCACCGGCCGAGTCCGCGCCCGCGATCTTCTCGTTGTCCTTGGAGTCCCCGTCGCTTCCTCCGCAGGCGGCGAGCGAAAGGACAGCGGCCGCGGTCAGGGCGGCCGCTGCGAGCAGGCTGGGGCGGCGGTTCACGGTCGGCTCCCGGTGGGACGAGGGTTCACTGGAGTGAACCAAGCTATCCAGGAGGGGTAGTCGATACCAGCGGCAGGGGTGCCGGGCGACGGCATGTATAGGAGTAAAACCGCCTCTTTCGGTCTGACGCCGATCGCACTTGGCTTGTATCCGTCGCGCAACGTCAAGTGGGCGGCACCCCGGTCGCAGTGATGAGAGTGATGAGTACGTCGCATCAGGTGTTGTCCGTGGGTGAGTGCCGGTTCCCGCCGGTTCCCGCCCGGCCCCGCCGGCTCCCGGGGCGGGGAAGTTTTCTCGTTGATTGATCCCTGTCACTGTCGCACGGGGCCTCTACACTGAGTCCGGCGGACTGCCGGTGGGTGAGGGGTGGTTGACGGTGCGTAAGGCGTGGCTGGTCACGTCCGTCGGAATCGGCGGCGCCCTCAGCTTCATCGCGCTGCTCGTCGTCGGGACGTACATGGCCGCGGGAGGCATCGCGGGCGGCAGCGGCGGATCCGTCGGGCTCGCCAAGGGTGCCGTGCCCGCGACCTATCGGCCCCTCGTGCAGAAGTGGGGCAATCTGTGCAAAGCCATCAACCCCGCGCTGCTCGCCGCCCAGCTGTACCAGGAGAGCGGGTTCAACCCGCGCGCCAAGAGCCCGGCCAAGGCGCTGGGGATAGCGCAGTTCATCCCCGGGACCTGGGCCGCCCACGGCGTCGACGGGGACGGGGACGGGGACCGCGACGTCTGGGACCCGGAGGACGCCATCCCCTCCGCGGCCTCGTACGACTGCAAGCTCGCCGGGTACGTGAAGGACGCCCCCGGCGACCCGACCAAGAACATGCTCGCCGCCTACAACGCGGGGGCGTACGCCGTCATCAAGTACGGCGGTGTGCCGCCCTACAGCGAGACACAGAACTACGTGAGGACGATCACGGACCTGTCGAAGAGCTTCGCCAGGCCCGTGGGGCGCGTGGAGCCCTCGCAGCAGGCGGCCGGGGCGATCTCGTACGCCCAGAAGAAGCTCGGCACCCTGTACTTGTGGGGCGGCAACGGCACCCCCGAGCAGAACGGCCGCTTCGACTGCTCCGGCCTGACCCTGGCCGCGTACCGCTCCGTCGGCATCACCCTGCCGCGCGTCGCCAACGACCAGTACAACGTGGGACCGCACCCCAAGCGGGACGAACTCCTGCCGGGTGACCTGGTGTTCTTCTCGGACGACCTCACCAACTCGCGGGCCATCCGGCACGTCGGGATCTACGTCGGCGGGGGATACATGATCAACGCCCCGCGGCCGGGCGCCGTGATCCGTTTCGACCCGATCGACACCCCCGATTATTTTGGCGCGACTCGAGTCACGAAGGACGGGGCGAAGGCCGTGCCCACCAAGCCGTCAGAGGTCTGAGAGGGGCTCGCAAGGGGGCGCGCGGAGGGCGTGCGCGGGGTGTGATGTGGCTTGAACCCTCCGTTAGCACACTCCCCTGAGCTGCGGCGATGTGTCTCTCTTCGATAACGTCTGAGTGATCTTTCGGTGGAGAGTGGAACGTAGGAGAGGGGACCGCGCGTTCCCTTGACTGGACCGACCACGGGGGTTGATGGAACGGGCGCACAGAAAGGTGCGCCCATGGGCGAGAAGACAAGGGGCCGCAGCGCCATGGCTGGACTCGACGAATCCGGGTCGAACCCCGATGTCGGCCTGCTCTACGACATCAACGGCCTGGCGAAGGACACCCCGTCCTGGTTCGACGGCGTCATGACGTTCGTCGGGGAGTACGGCCTGCTGCTCGCCCTCGTGCTCCTCGTGGTCTGGTGCTGGTGGGGCCAGCGCAGGCGCGGCACCCTCGACGACGCCGCCTCGTCCGTCGCCGCCGTCGTCTGGGCGCCGCTGGCGGCCGGTATCGCGGTGCTCGTGAACATCCCCATCCGCGGCTTCGTCGAGCGCCCTCGCCCCTTCCGCGACCACCAGGGCATCGAGCTCCTGCTCGACGGCAAGACCGACTACTCCTTCGTCAGCGACCACGCGACGCTCGCCATGGCCATGGGCGCCGGACTCTTCGTCGCCAACCGGAAGTTCGGGCTCATCGGCATCGCGCTCGCCGCCCTGGAGGGCTTCTGCCGGGTCTTCATGGGCGTGCACTACCCGACGGACGTCGTCGGCGGCTTCGCGCTCGGCACCGCCGTCGCCCTGCTCCTCTCGCCGCTCGCCATGGCCCTGCTCACCCCGCTCTCCAAGGCGATCGGCCGGTCCGGTCGCGTGGGGTGGCTGGTGTGGGACCGGAAAGTGGGCCCTGTTGCCGCGCCGTTGAGCGAGCGGACGACTCCGTCGCCGGCGGCCGCGGATCCGGACGAGCGGGATCTGGCCGCGTAGCGGACACCACGACGTTCGAGTCCCAGTGGCCGTCCTTGCCGATGCGGCCCCCGCAGGTCAGCAGGCGGAGTTGGGGATCGGCGGTGGGGGCGTAGACCTTTGCCGTGGGGAAGTCCTTCGTGCGGTACGTGTCGACTGCCGTGACCTCGAACGTCGTACGTCGCCCCGCGGCCGTCGTCGTCTCGATGCGGTCACCGGGGCGCAGCCGGTCCAGGCGGGCGAACACGGCGTCCCTGTAGCCCTTGCCGCCCGGCCCGGCCGGTGCGTCCCTGTGGCCCACCAGGACGGCGGGGCCCCGGGCTCCGGGGCGCGGGCCCAGGGTGTACCGGCCGACCTTCAGGGCGTCCCGGAACGACGGGACCTCCAGGGCGCCCTGCCGGTCGAGGCCGACCGGCAGGAGGGCGGCGTCCACGCCGATCGCGGGGATGCGTACGCGCTCGCCCCGGCCCGGCGTCCCGACGCCCACGGAGGGCGCCGCGGCGAGGACCGCGGCCGCCGCGAGCAGCAGGGGCGTCGCCGTGCGCCGCAGGGTGCGGCTCAGCGGTGCTCCGCCCCGGTGCCGCGGGCCCGGCGGCGGCGCAGCAGCCAGAACCCGGCGGCCGCCGCGGCTCCGGCGACGCCCGCGGAGGCGACGGCGAGGGGACCGGCCTCGGGGTGCGTGTCGGCGGCCGTCGCGTGCACGGCACCGCCTCGTGCGGCGCCGGAGGGGGTGGCCTTGAGGGCGCCGGTGTCCGTGCCGGCACCCGTGCCTGTGCCGGTATCGGTGCCCGTTCCTGTTCCCGTACTCGTACCCGTGTCCGTGCCCGTTCCTGTTCCCGTGCCCGTCGACTCCTTCGCGTACGGCTTCGTCGGCGACGGGAGCATGGTCGGGGACTGGGCCGGAGAGGCCGACGCATCCGGGGATTCCTCAGGGGATTCCTCCGGTGAGGACGACGGGGACGCCGACTCGTCCGTGGAGTCGCCCGCGCCGCCGCCCAGTTCCTTGCCGTCGGCGCCGAGGAGGCTCCAGCCCTCGACGTCCTGGCCCTTGGGGTCCTGCCCCTTCTCGTCGTTCTTGAAGTAGTAGAGGGGCCGGGTCTCGTAGATGACCTGGGGCTGGTCGGCGTTCGGGGCGTTGTCCTCGGTCTGGGCGGTCTGGCCCGTGACGTCGTCGGCCTTGGTGGGGTAGCCGATCGCGGCGGGCCAGTTCGTGGCGCACTCCCCGGTGCAGTCGGGGGTGTCGGCCTTGTCGGCGTCGCGCGTGTAGAGCGGGTTGCCGTCCTTGTCGGCGAGGGCCTTGCCCTTCGGGGTGTCGACGAGGGTCAGCTGACCGGGCTCGGTGGGCTTGTCCAGGGCGGCGGCGGGACCGGCGAGGCCGAGGACGAGAGCGGCGGCCGCCGTCGCGGTGACGGCGGCTATTCGCGGGGTGCTGTGCGGTGGGGTCATGCCCTCAGGCCAGCGCTGTCCAGCGGGGTGGGCCACCTGAGGGCGTGTCGGGCGGGGCCGAACGGGTTGCGATGTCGGCCGTACGGGGGGCCGCGGCCGGGGCTAGAGCGCTTGGGGGAAGTCGAAGAAGCGCCCCGGGTCGTACTGCTTCTTCAGCTTCTTCAGGCGCGGTGCCGCGTCCCCGTAGTACGCCGTGCGCCAGTTCGTCAGCGTCGCGTCCGCGTAGTTCTGGTAGGCCGCGCCGGAGGCGTACCGCCCCATCGCCGTGTGGGCCTTCTTCAGCCAGGCCTGGGCCGGCTTGCCGGAGGTGCCCGCGCGCCAGGACGCGATGTACTGCGCGAGCATCCGCGAGCGGCGGTGCACGAAGGCCGTCGCCGTCGGGTCGACGCGGTTGATCGCGCCGCCCAGCGCGGTGAGCGCGATGCTGCCCGCGCTCGCGCCCGTCACGTTCTCGACCTGGGAGAGGAGCGCCCTGATGCCCGCCGCCGACAGGGAACGGTCGAAGAAGTCCGAACTCGCCGCGTACGTCTCGCGCTTGAGGGCGCCCTGCGGGCTGCGGCCCGGAGTCGCGCCGGGCAGGTGGCACTGGGCGTCGGCGGCGAAGGACGCGCAGCCGGCGTAGACCTCCATCGACTCCTCGTACGTACGCCGCTTGAGGGAGACGCTGCGCGCGGGCGCCCCGATCCTGTCGGCGAGGCGGTCGACGGCGTTCTGCAGCTCGCCGTACGTGCCGAGCGAGAAGCAGGCCACGGAGACGTTCGGGGTGCCGCCCGGGGTGTTCGCCAGGTGGAGGGACGACCAGATCTCGTCCGGCTGGTCCGGGCCCCACTCCTGCCACGCCTTGACGACCGCGGCCGCCTTCGACCAGGGCCAGGTCATGTACCCGGAGACGCCCTGGGGCGCGGCGTGCGTGCGGTAGGTCAGCTCGGTGACGATGCCGAAGTTGCCGTTGCCCGCGCCGCGCAGCGCCCAGAACAGGTCCTTGTTCTCGGACTTGGAGGCGGTGAGCTCCTTGCCGTCCGCCGTGACCAGCTTCGCGGAGGTGAGGCTGTCGCAGGTCAGTCCGTACGCCCGGGAGACCACGCCGTGGCCGCCGCCGAGGGTGAGCCCGGAGATGCCGACGGTCGGGCAGGAGCCCGCGGGGATCGTGACGCCCTTCGCGGCGAGCGAGCGGTAGACGTCGATGAGCTTGGCGCCGCCGCCGATGGTCGCGGAGCCGCCGCTCGCCCGAATCCTGCTCAGCTTCGACACGTCGATGATCAGCCGGCCGTTGCCGGAGGACCAACCCGCGTACGAGTGGCCGCCGTTGCGGATCGCGACCGGGGTGCGGTGGGCGCGGGCGTAGGAGAGGGCGGTGCGGATGTCGTCGGTGTGGGCGACGTAGGCGACGGCGGTGGGCTTCAGGTCGTCGTAACGCGTGTTGTACAGCTGGCGGGCCGCCGCCCACTTGGCCTCGCCGGGCCGCACGAGGCTGCCGTCCAGGTCGCGGGCGAGGGCCTTGAGGGTGGCGGGGGAGGACGCGGCGGCACTGGACGTCCTGATGGGGGTGCTGCTTCCGGTGCCGGTGCCGGTGCCGCTGCTGCGCGTACCGGCCCCTGCCTCGCTGCCGCCCGTGCAGCCCGCGACCGTGGCCGCGGCCAGCGTGGCCGCCGTTGTACCGATGAACGTACGTCGTTCCATGTCGCCTCCCGTTGCTTCCCGGAGAACGAGACGGTGTGCGGGGCGGACGGGTTCCGCTAGGGGGACGCCTCGTGCTCGGCCGCGTCGGAGCGGGCCTTGCTGCGGGCCCTGCGGGCCGGACCGCGCCAGCCGCAGGTGCAGTGGGCGGAGACGAAACGGCCCTTCTCGACCGTCGTCGTGCGGTGGGATGCGGGGGCTTGCTGATCGGCCACGCCGTCACCGTACCGACCCCGGGTGAACGGGCCTCGGCCGATCCGTGGGGGACTCGTCCGCGTGACGGGTCAACGTACCGGTCGTTAGGTGGGACGACGGGGGGAACGGCAGGCGCGGCAACGCTTGGGGGTAGACAGGCCATGGTGCATCGGCACAGGCGCACGGGCGGGGCGGTCGCCGCGGTCGCGGTGGCGGGGCTGATGGCGGTCACCGCCGGCTGCACGGACACCGGCGCCGCCGCCGACGGCCTGCACGGCGGCGACCCCGCGGAGGTGGTGCGGAAGTCCGCCGACTCCCTTGTCCGCGCGGGCAGTTCCAAGGCGCGTACGTCGATGGAGATGGCCAGTGGTGGTACGCGCGTCACCATCCGCGGCAAGGGCGTCTACGACTTCGGGCGGCAGCGCGGGCGGTTCGAGGTGGTGCTGCCGCAGGATCCCGCGGGGGACGACGGGCACCGGCCCATCACCGAGATCCTCTCGGCCGGGGCGCTCTTCATGAAGAACCGCGGGGCCGGGGTGCCGCCCGACAAGTGGGTGCGGATCGAGACACGTTCGCTGTCCGACGGGAATCTCGTCACCGGTGGCGCGACGGATCCCCTCGCGGCGGCGGAACTGCTGCGCGGGGCGCGGAAGGTGGTGTTCGTGGGGGACGAGCGGGTCGGCGGCGTCGAGGTGCGCCACTACCGCGGATCCGCGGATCTGCGGGCCGCGGCGAAGGCGGCCTCCGCAGGTCAGCGTGGTGCGCTGGGGGTTGCGGCGGCGAAAGGGTTCAGCAGGGGGAGCGTGCCGTTCGACGTGTACCTCGACGAGCGGGGGCGGGTGCGCAAGCTGCGGCAGCAGTTCGCCGTGGCCGAGGCGAACGTGGCCTCGACCACGCTGCTCTACGACTTCGGGGTGCCCGTGGAGGTGCGACTTCCGGCCGACGAGGACATCTTCGCCGGGAAGATTGCGGGGCAGTAGTCGCGTACGGCTGGTGGAAATGGTCCGTCCGTGCCATGCGCGTTGTGTAGACCGCTCCCTACTCTAGGAAATCGGTACCGGCAGGAACGGGTCAGGAAGAGGTGATGAACGTGGCTCCGATGCGTGGCGGTACGGCTGTTCAGGACCACGTCGCCCTCGCCGAGATCGAGCTGTGCGGCGACCTCATCATCGCGGCGAGCGCCGCGGCCGAGCGGCTGAGCTTCGACCGGATCGACGAGGTGCTGAGGGTCTCCGACGGGCGGGACGAGGGCGGCCTCGACGAGGACCGCCGCTAGTCCCTCCGCCGGTGTTCTTCGGCCTGCGGAGCGTCACGTACGCATCATGCGGGCGATCGCCTTCGTCGCCTCCTCGACCTTGGCGTCGATCTCCGCGCCGCCCTTGACCGCCGCGTCGGCCACGCAGTGCCGCAGGTGTTCCTCCAGGAGCTGGAGCGCGAAGGACTGCAGGGCCTTCGTGCTCGCCGAGACCTGCGTGAGTATGTCGATGCAGTAGACGTCCTGCTCGACCATGCGCTGCAGGCCGCGGATCTGGCCCTCGATGCGGCGCAGGCGCTTGAGGTGCTCGTCCTTCTGCTTGTGGTACCCGTGCACTCCGTGGGCGTGGTCGGAGGGCGCTTCGGTCGGGGTCGTGGCCGCGTCGGCCGCCTCGGTGGTCGTCATCGCGTCCTCCTTCTGTCTGTTGGGGGAGCTACTGCGGGCATTCCCGCATTTCTGCAGATCCATATACCCCCGGTGGGTATATGGTAGCCGATTTCTCGGGGGGTGTGCTGATCACTGTGCCTGATGGGCGACACTGGGGGGCGGCCGGTTAGCCGTGGCCGGATGATGCGCCTAGCATCAGCCTGACCGCATCCAAAGCACCCCGAGGACCCCACGTGCGCTTTCGTCTGACCCCCAGGGAGACGAGCTTCTACGACATGTTCGCCGCATCCGCGGACAACATCGTCACGGGCTCGAAGCTCCTGATGGAACTGCTCGGAGCGGACTCTTCCGCTCGGGCCGAGATCGCAGAGCGTATGCGGGCCGCGGAACACGCGGGAGACGACGCCACGCATGCGATCTTCCACCAGCTGAACTCCTCCTTCATCACGCCGTTCGACCGCGAGGACATCTACTCCCTCGCGTCGTCCCTCGACGACATCATGGACTTCATGGAGGAGGCCGTCGACCTGGTCGTCCTTTATCAGGTCGAGGAACTTCCCAAGGGCGTCGAGCAGCAGATCGAGGTCCTTTCCCGGGCCGCCGAACTGACGGCCGAGGCCATGCCGAACCTTCGGACCATGGACAACCTCACCGAGTACTGGATCGAGGTGAACCGCCTCGAGAACCAGGCCGACCAGATCCACCGGAAGCTGCTCGCCCACCTCTTCAACGGCAAGTACGACGCCATCGAGGTGCTGAAGCTCAAGCAGATCGTGGATGTGCTGGAAGAGGCCGCCGACGCCTTCGAGCACGTGGCGAACACTGTGGAGACCATCGCGGTCAAGGAGTCCTGAGGCACCGCCATGGACACCTTTGCTTTGGTCGTGACCATCGGCGTCGCGCTCGGATTTACGTATACGAACGGCTTTCACGACTCCGCGAACGCCATCGCCACATCGGTCTCCACCCGTGCGCTGACGCCTCGTGCCGCGCTCGCCATGGCCGCGGTGATGAACCTCGCCGGTGCCTTCATGGGCAGCGGCGTCGCCAAGACCGTCAGTGAGGGGATCATCGAGACCCCGCACGGCGACAAGGGCATGTGGATCCTCTTCGCCGCGCTCATCGGCGCGATCGTGTGGAACCTCATCACCTGGTACTTCGGGCTCCCCTCGTCCTCGTCGCACGCGCTGTTCGGCGGCATGGTCGGCGCGGCGCTCGCCGGCGGTATCGGCGTCATCTGGTCCGGGGTCGTCGACAAGATCGTCATCCCGATGTTCCTGTCGCCGGTGGTCGGCCTCGTCGCCGGTTACCTGGTGATGTGCGCGATCATGTGGATGTTCCGCAAGTCCAACCCGCACAAGGCCAAGCGCGGCTTCCGCATCGCGCAGACGGTCTCCGCGGCCGGCATGGCGCTCGGCCACGGTCTGCAGGACGCGCAGAAGACGATGGGCATCGTGGTGATGGCCCTGGTCATCTCCGACGTGCAGAGCGCGGACGCGCCGATCCCGGTGTGGGTCAAGATCGCCTGTGCGGTGATGCTGTCCGCCGGTACGTACGCGGGTGGCTGGCGCATCATGCGGACCCTCGGGCGCAAGATCATCGAGCTGGACCCGCCGCAGGGCTTCGCCGCCGAGACGACCGGCGCGGGCATCATGTTCACGACCGCGTTCATGTTCCACGCGCCGATCTCGACGACGCACGTCATCACCTCCGCGATCATGGGTGTGGGCGCGACCAAGCGGGTCAACGCGGTTCGCTGGGGTGTCGCCAAGAACATCATCCTGGGCTGGTTCATCACGATGCCTGCGGCGGCGATCGTTGCGGCTTTGAGCTTCTGGGTCGTGAACCTGGCGTTCTTGTAGTTCTTCGGCTGCGGATCGTCGTGGCCGGTCGCGCAGTTCCCCGCGCCCCTTTCGGGGCGCGTATCAGTGAACGTAGGAAGGGCCCGCCCCCGGGAGCCAGGGGCGGGCCCTTCTTGTTGCCCCTGCGGTGGCACCGCCATGCAGCACCGCGGGGAGTCGGGGTCGGCTCAGCCGAAGCGGCCCGAGATGTAGTCCTCGGTCGCCTGCACCGAGGGGTTGGAGAAGATCCGCTCCGTGTCGTCGATCTCGACGAGCTTGCCCGGCTGGCCGACGGCGGCGAGGTTGAAGAAGGCGGTGCGGTCCGAGACACGGGCCGCCTGCTGCATGTTGTGCGTCACGATGACGATCGTGAAGCGCTCCTTCAGCTCGCCGATCAGGTCCTCGATCGCGAGGGTCGAGATGGGGTCCAGGGCCGAGCAGGGCTCGTCCATCAGGAGCACCTGGGGCTCGACCGCGATGGCCCGCGCGATGCACAGACGCTGCTGCTGGCCGCCGGAGAGGCCGGAGCCGGGCTTGTTCAGGCGGTCCTTGACCTCGTTCCAGAGGTTCGCGCCCTTGAGGGACTTCTCGACGATGTCGTTCAGCTCGGACTTCTTGTACGAGCCGTTGAGCTTCAGGCCCGCCGCGACGTTGTCGAAGATCGACATCGTGGGGAACGGGTTCGGGCGCTGGAAGACCATGCCGATCGTGCGGCGCACGGCCACCGGGTCCACGCCGTTGCCGTAGAGGTCCTCGTCGTCCAGGAGCACCTTGCCCTCGACGCGGCCGCCGGGGGTGACCTCGTGCATGCGGTTCAGGGTGCGCAGGAAGGTGGACTTGCCGCAGCCGGACGGGCCGATGAAGGCCGTCACGGAGCGGGGCTCCACGGTCATCGAGATGTCGTCGATCGCCTTGTGGGAGCCGTAGTAGGCGGTCAGGCCCGATACGTCGATTCGCTTGGCCATGGGGATCACTGCTTCTTTCGGAGTTCTGCGAGGAAGGTCGCTGATATGGCCGCTCAGCGGCCCGTCTTGGGGGCCTTCCAGCGGGCTACGCCGCGGGCCGCCAGGTTGAGGATCATGATGAAGCCGATGAGGGCGAGGGCCGCCGCCCAGGCGCGGTCGTACGAGGCGTCGGTGCCGGCCGCGTACTGCTGGTAGATGTACAGCGGCAGCGAGCCCTGCGAACCGTCGAACGGGTTCGTGTTGATCATGGGGTTCACCCAGACCAGGAGCAGGACGGGCGCGGTCTCGCCGGCGATGCGGGCGACCGAGAGCATGACGCCCGTGGTGATGCCGCCGATCGCGGTGGGCAGGACGACCTTGAGGATGGTCCGCCACTTCGGCACACCGAGGGCCAGCGACGCCTCGCGCAGCTCGTTCGGGACGAGCTTGAGCATCTCCTCGGTGGAGCGCACGATCACCGGCATCATCAGGATGGCGAGCGCCATGGCACCGGCCCAGCCGGAGTAGCCGAAGCCGAGGATCAGGATCCAGAAGCTGAGGACGAACAGGCCCGCGACGATCGAGGGGATGCCGGTCATGACGTCCACGAAGAACGTGACGGTCTTGGCGAGCTTCCCGCGCCCGTACTCGACGAGGTAGACGGCGGTGAGCAGGCCGATCGGCACGGCGATCACGGAGGCCAGGAGCACCTGCTCCAGGGTGCCGATGATCGCGTGGTAGATGCCGCCGCCGGTCTCGTCGTCGGAGAGGACGCCCATCGAGTGGGTCAGGAAGTAGACGTCGAAGACCTTGATGCCGCGCTGCAGCGTCTCGTAGATGAGCGAGGCCAGCGGGACGACGGCCAGCAGGAACATGACCCACACCAGCGAGGTGGCGAGGCGGTCCTTGGCCTGGCGGGTGCCCTCGACGGCCACCGCGAGGACGTACGACCCGACGATGAAGAGGAGGGCGGCGATCAGGCCCCACTGGATGCGGCTGTCCAGGCCCGCGCCCGCGCCGATGCCGACGGCGACGGCGGCCGAGCCGAGCGCGACGGCCGCGGGGGTCCAGCGCGGGAGGCTGGCCGCCTTGAGCGTCGAGGGGCGCTTGACGAGCGGGTTGGCGGGCGGGGTGGGTGTCGTGGTGCTCATGCGTTGGCCCCCGAGTACTCCTTGCGGCGCGCGATGATCAGGCGGGCCGCGCCGTTGACCAGCAGGGTGATGACGAAGAGGACGAGGCCGGAGGCGATCAGCGCGTCCTGGCCGTACTCGGTCGCCTCGTTGAACTTGCTGGCGATGTTCTGCGCGAAGGTGCCGCCGCCGTAGTCGAGCACGGAGGCCTGGATCACGAAGGTCGGGGAGAGCACGGTGGCGACGGCGATCGTCTCGCCGAGCGCGCGGCCGAGGCCCAGCATCGAGGCGGAGATGATGCCCGAGCGGCCGAAGGGGAGCACCGACATGCGGATGACCTCCCAGCGCGTGGCGCCGAGGGCCAGCGCGGCCTCCTCGTGCATCTTCGGGACCTGCAGGAAGACCTCGCGGGTCACGTTCGTGATGATCGGCAGGATCATGATCGCGAGGAGGATTCCGACGGTCATCAGGGAGCGCGGGGCGCCGCCCTGGTACTCGAAGATGCCGGTCCAGCCGAGGTAGTCGTCGAGCCAGCCGTAGAGGCCGGTGAGGTTGGGCGCGACCACGAGGGCGCCCCACAGGCCGTACACGATCGAGGGCACGGCGGCCAGCAGGTCGATCACGTACGCGATGGGGGCGGCCAGCTTGCGCGGCGCGTAGTGCGAGATGAAGAGCGCGATGCCGATGGCCACGGGGACCGCGATCACGAGAGCGATCACGGAGCTCACCACGGTGCCGAAGACCAGGACGGCGATGCCGAAGTACGGCTTGCCGCCGGTGGTGGAACCGGCCGGGTCCCACTCGAAGGTGGTGAGGAAGTTGCCCGTGTTGTCGGAGAGGGCGAGCGCCGTGCGGTACGTGAGGAACGCGGCGATGGCGGCCATGATCGCGAGGAGCACGATGCCGGAACCGCGGGAGAGCCCGAGGAAGATCCGGTCGCCGGGGCGGGTGGCGCCGCGGGCTGCTGCCTTGCTGACGGGAGCCACGGGCTGCGCGTCGTCTACGGGGGGAGGTGCGGTCGTATTGCTTGGTATGTCCATGGGGTTCTCCGGTCTGCGGAGGCGCCGTGCGGGTGTCGCAGGCGCTCCGTGGCGGCGGTGCACCGGACGGTGCGGCCGGCCCGGTCCTGCGGGGCCGGCCGCACTCGGTTCAGCTAGCTCAGGCTCGCGACGGTGGAGCGGACCTTGGCGATGATCTCGGCCGGGATCGGCGCGTAGTCGTTCTCCTTGAGGACGTTCTGGCCGTCCTCGCTGGCGATGTAGGTCAGGAAGGACTTGGCGGCGGGGAGCGTCTCGGCCTTGTTGCCCTTCTCGCAGACGATCTCGTACGTCACCAGGGTGATCGGGTAGGCGCCCTCGGCGGTGGGCTTGTAGTTCAGCTCCAGGGCGAGGTCCTTGCCCTTGCCGACGACCTTGGCCTCGGAGATGGCCTTGGAGGCGTTGTCGACGGTGGCCTTCACCGGCTCCTTGGCGCCCGTCTTCAGGTCGACGGTCTTGATGCCGTCACCGGCGTAGGAGAGCTCGAAGTACGAGATGGCGCCCGCGGTCTGCTTCACCTGGCCCGCGACACCGGAGGAGCCGTTCGCGGACTGGCCGCCCTTGGGCTCCCACTGCTTGCCCGGCTCGTAGGGCCAGGCGTCGGGGGCGGCGCCCTTGAGGTACTTGGTGAAGTTGTCCGTGGTGCCCGACTCGTCGGAGCGGTGGAAGGCCTGGACCTTGGTGCTGGGGAGCTTGACGTCGGGGTTGAGCTTCTTGATCGCCTTGTCGTCCCAGGTCTTGATCTTGTCGTTGAAGATGTCGGCCAGGGTCTTGGCGTCCAGGGTCAGGTTGTCGACGCCGGGGACGTTGTAGCCGATGGCGATCGGGCCGCCCACCATGGGCAGGTCGATGGCCTGGCTGTCCTTGCAGACCTTCTTCGACTTCTCGATCTCCTCGGGCTTCAGCGCCGAGTCGGAACCGGCGAAGGCGGTCTGGCCCTGCAGGAACGCGGTGATGCCGGCGCCCGAACCCGTCGGGTTGTAGTTCAGCTGCACGTCCTTGCAGTTGGTCGTGTAGACCTTCCGCCAGGCGTCGATCGCGGGCTTCTGCGCGGAGGAGCCGGAAGCGGCGAGCTGGCCCTTGGCGTCATCACACTTGATGTTGGCGTTGGCGTTGGTCTCCTTGCCGCCGCCGTTGCCGCTCGTGTCGTCGGAGCCGCACGCCGTGAGGGCCAGGGCGCCGGAGACGGCGATGGCGCCGAGCGAGAGGGCGCGGAGCCGGTTCTTGCGCTGAAGCTTCACTTCGGGTCTTCCTTCCGGGAGCCGCCGACCCTTTGCTGGCGGCGTGCGATGTCTTGCGTGTCGAGGTCTTACGTCGTGTTGTAAGGCCGAAATTAGGCAGGACAGGTGAAGCGGCCGATGGGCATGAGTGAACGGAGGGTGAACCTCGGCGGTCGGCCTGGTTAGGCGAATGTGTGACGAAAAGTAGCCGCTCGACTACGTGAGGTTAAGGACGCTGAGCAGGACGTCCACGAGTTCCTTGTCCCTGTCCTGGGTCAGGCGGTCCCGGGCGGCGGAGGGGGAGAGCCAGAGGATCCGGGACACCTCGTCGTTCGGGGCGAACGAGCCCGCGGTGGCCTCGGCCGCCCAGTAGCGGACCTCTTTGGGGCGGCCGTCGACCCGGTAGCGGACGGTGGGCAGCTCGGGGCCCAGGGCGCACGTCATGCCGGTCTCCTCGAGCACCTCGCGGCGCGCGCAGTCCCGCGCGTTCTCGTGGCGTTTCTGCCTGCCCTTCGGGTGCGACCAGTCCGCCCACTTCGGGCGGTACACCAGGGCGAGCTCGATGCCGTGGCCCGTGGGCGAGCGGCGCCACAGCAGGCAGCCCGCCGCGCGGATCGCGGAGCCGTTCCCCGAGGTCACCGCGGACTCATCGCCTCGTGCAGCCAGGCCTGCTGGAAGGTGAAGCGTGCCGCCTCGACCTCGTGGCGCTGGTCGGCGTGGAGCACGCCGAGGGCGTACGCCGTGGCCGGGGCGATGCGGGGGGTGCGGGCCGCCTGGGCCGCGGCGGCGGCCGCGGCGGCGGCCTCGCGGTGCAGGTTGAGGGCGTGGCTCGCCTGGGTGATGCGGGGCTCCGGGGGCGCGAGGTCCAGGAGCTCCTGGGCGTAGCGGTGCAGGCGCAGCAGGGAGCGGACCTTGAGCCAGGGGGCGTCCTGCGCGTCCGGGGCGGTGTCCGTGGGGGCCAGGCCGTGGGAGAGGGCGCCCGCGTTGTACGGGTGGCCCGCCTGGCCGAGGGGGAGCGCGGAGACGGCTTCGGCGAGGTCCGCCTCGGCCTGGGCGGCCAGGCGCTTCAGGTCGTCCGTGGCGTCGCTGAGGGGGACGTCGCTGGCCAGTACGGCCACGTTGTCCGCCACCGCGTGGAAGCGGGAGGAGCCGAAGGCCTGGAGGGCCGTTGAATGCGCGCGGGTCCTGGCCAGGGTGAGTTGCCGTTCCAGAAGTGCCGCTGCCTTCGCCGCGCCCACCGTCAGGCCTCTCGGGGGGCTGCCCGGCGCATCGGCGCCGGGAGCCTCGGGCTGTGCCCACCCTCCCCCGAGCCCTCGGCCCCGCTCGAGCAGGGGGGATCCCCCTCGCCGTGCGGAACGCCTGCCCGCGGCGGGGACGGCCTCCTCCGCCGGGCTCGGCACAGGTGCCGGGCCCGACAGGCGGTGCAAGGCGTCCAGCAGGCGGGTCAGGCGGGTGGCGTAGGCGTGTTCCTGGGCCAACGTGCCCGAGAGCCAGGCCAGTTCGGGGCGCAGCGAGGCCGCCCAGTCCGGGTCCAGGAGCGGGCGGAAGGTGTGCAGGGTGCCGCCGATGCGGCGGGCCGCGCGGCGCAGGGAGCGGGCCGCCTCCTGGGACTCCTCGGCGCCCTGCGCGTCCGTCGTGGACTCGCGGTGCAGCCGCAGGGAGCGGAGGAACTCCGTGGCCTGGTCCTGTAGATAGGCCTCCAGGGCCTTCCCCGCGGCGCCCGTCGTGCCCGCCGTACCCGTCGTCATCTCATGGTGTTGCTGTGCCACGCCGGCGCCTCCGGGCGTCTATGAGCATCTCCTGTACGTTCCGCAGGGGCTGGCCTTCCGGGTCCACCGAGTGGCGGGTCCAGTTGCCGTCCGCGCCCAGGTGCCAGGAGGCGGTGGTGTCCGACATGCCGGTCTCCAGGAGCCGGCTGAGGGCCGCCCGGTGCGCCGGGTCCTGGACCCTGACCAGCGCCTCGATGCGGCGGTCGAGATTGCGGTGCATCATGTCGGCGCTGCCGATCCACACCTCCGGTTCGCCGCCGTTGCCGAAGGCGAAGACGCGGGAGTGCTCAAGGAAGCGGCCGAGCACGGAGCGTACGCGGATGTTCTCCGACAGACCCGCCACGCCGGGGCGCACCGCGCAGATGCCGCGCACCCACACGTGCACCTCGACGCCCGCCTGCGACGCGCGGTACAGCGCGTCGACGACCGCCTCGTCGACCATCGAGTTGACCTTGATGCGGACGTAGGCGGGGCGGCCCGCCCTGTGGTGCTGCATCTCCTTGTTGATGCGGGAGACGAGGCCGTCGCGCAGGGACTTGGGGGCCACGAGCAGACGGCGGTAGGTCTCCCTGCGGGAGTAGCCGGAGAGGCGGTTGAAGAGGTCGGAGAGGTCCGCGCCCACTTCGGAGTTGGAGGTCAGCAGGCCCAGGTCCTCGTACAGGCGGGCCGTCTTGGGGTGGTAGTTGCCCGTGCCGACGTGCGAGTAGCGGACGAGGGCCTCGCCCTCCTGGCGTACGACGAGGGAGAGCTTGCAGTGGGTCTTCAGGCCGACCAGGCCGTAGACCACGTGGCAGCCCGCCTCCTCCAGCTTTCTCGCCCACTTGATGTTGGCCTGCTCGTCGAAGCGGGCCTTGATCTCGACGAGGACGAGGACCTGCTTGCCGGACTCCGCGGCGTCGATCAGCGCGTCCACTATCGGGGAGTCGCCCGAGGTGCGGTACAGCGTCTGCTTGATGGCGAGGACGTCGGGGTCGGACGCCGCCTGCTCCAGGAAGGCCTGCACGGACGTGGAGAAGGAGTCGTACGGGTGGTGCAGGAGTACGTCGCGTTCGCGAAGGGCGGCGAAGATGTCGGGTGCGGACGCCGACTCGACCTCGGCGAGGTCGCGGTGGGTGCCCGCCACGAACTTGGGGTACTTCAGCTCGGGCCGGTCCAGGGCGGCGATGCTGAAGAGGCCGGTGAGGTCGAGCGGGCCCGGCAGCGGGTAGACCTCGGCCTCGCTGATCTTCAGCTCGCGCACCAGGAGGCTGAGGATGTTCGGGTCGATGGACTCCTCGACCTCCAGGCGCACGGGCGGGCCGAAGCGGCGCCGCATGAGCTCCTTCTCCAGGGCCTGGAGGAGGTTCTCGGCGTCGTCCTCCTCGACCTCCAGGTCCTCGTTCCTGGTGAGCCGGAACATGTGGTGCTCCTGGATCTCCATGCCCGGGAAGAGCTCCTGGAGATGCGCGGGCGCGGCGATGACGTCCTCTATGGGGACGTACCGCTGGGGGGAGGCCTCAAGGAAGCGGGAGAGCAGGGGCGGGACCTTCACACGTGCGAAGTGCTGATGCCCTGAGACCGGGTTGCGCACGACCACGGCGAGGTTGAGCGAGAGCCCCGAGATGTACGGGAAGGGGTGCGCGGGGTCCACGGCCAGCGGCGTCAGGACGGGGAAGATCTGCTGCCGGAAGAGCGTGAAGAGCCGGGACTGCTCCTTCTCGGTCAGCTCGTGCCAGCGCACCAGGTGGATGCCCTCGTCGGCGAGGCCGGGGGCGACGTCGTCCTGGTAACAGGCGGCGTGCCGGGCCATGAGCTCGCGGGAGCGGTTCCAGATGAGTTCGAGGACCTCGCGGGGCTGCAGGCCGGAGGCCGAGCGGGTCGCGACGCCGGTCGCGATGCGGCGCTTGAGGCCCGCGACGCGGACCATGAAGAACTCGTCCAGGTTCGAGGCGAAGATCGCCAGGAAATTCGCCCGTTCGAGGAGGGGTGTGTGGGGGTCCTCGGCGAGTTCGAGGACCCGTTCGTTGAAGGCGAGCCAGCTGCGCTCCCGGTCCAGGAAGCGGCCCTGCGGCAGTTCGGCGCCGTCGTGTCCGACCTGGGCGTCCTCGTCGTACGCGTCGAGATCGGCGTCGATGTCGGGGTCGAGGTCGGAGACGGTGGCGGCGATGGTGTGCGGCCGGTGCGCGGCGATGGAGCCCACGGAAGGCTGGGCGTGCTGGACAGGTCCCTGCGTGTGCGGCTGGCTCATGGAGCCATTCTTCCGTGCGGGCACCCCGATGGGCGCGTCGGAGAGCGCGGGGGTGAGGCGGAGCTTCCCGTTCTTCGGGGTGGCGCTCCCGTCCTCCGGGGAAGCGCCCCCGTTCTCCGGGGGTGGGTCGGGCACGGCGGGCTGCATTGAGCGAGCGTCGCAAGGCTGTCTGAATCACCGGTTACGGCGACATGACGTGCGGGACATCGGACGGAGGCTCCCGGGCGTCTACAGCGGGGAGCCTCCGGCCGATCGCAGGGTTCAGGCCGATCGTAGGGTTCAGGCCACGCGGCGGCGCAGGAGGCGGAAGGCGGCGTACGTCGCCGCGGCGGCGAGGGCCAGCACGATCCCGGTCTCGATCAACTGGACGTACCAGAAGTGGGATCGGGGATGGTAGTCCGCGTACGCCCTGACGACCTCGGTGTCGGTGGGGCAGGAGTAGCCGGAGATCGGCTCGGGGAGGCACTGGCCCGGGTAGAAGCGGTCGCCCGCGGCGTTGGTGACGCCCTGGTCCATGACGAAGGAGTCCATCGGCCACATGGTGACCCAGGGCGAGTCGTCGTCGGCGGGCCGGCTGCGCGTGAGCGTGGGCACCAGGTGCCAGCGCGTGGTGCCGAGCAGGAGCAGCACGAGCCCGGTGACGATGCCGGTGGCGGCCACGGCGAGCAGCGTGCGGCGTACGAGGAGCCCGATGAGCGTGCCGAAGGACACGGCGAGGAGGGCGTACGCGACGAAGGCGGGACCGGTCACTTCGTAGACGCCGCGGTCGGCCCAGTGGAGGTTCCAGTGGCTGCCGACCAGCTCGGAGGCGCCGAACTGGAAGACCGCCATGAGGGCGAGCGTGCCGCCCACGGCGAACGCGGCGGCCGTGGTCATCTTCGTGGCCAGCCAGCGCGCGGGGGAGACCGACTGGGTCCAGGCGAGCTTGTACACGCCGGACTCCATCTCGCGCCCGATCATCGGGCCCGCGACGAAGGCGCCGATGAGCAGGGGCACCAGGAGCAGGGCCACGGCGCCGTTCGCCATGCTGATGTTGAGCAGGTCGCGTGCGCTGGTGAAGCCCAGGAACGTTTCGCAGGTGCCGTGGTGGGAGCAGGCGCCCTTCGGTTCGGGGTAGGCGTCGGCGGCCCAGCGCAGCCAGCCGGTGTAGGCGAGCGCCGCGACGACGAGGGCGCCGCCGGTCAGCAGGGCGGTGCGGTGCAGGCGGAGTTCCGCCCAGCGGGGACCGTGCAGGGTGGGCAGGCTCATGCCGTCACTCCCCTCGCGGGGCGGGACGTGGAGCCCGGTGTCAGGAGCGGCGGCACATCGGGTGAGCGGAGATGGGCCAGCAACAGCTCCTCCAGGGAGGGTTCCTGGACCTCCCAGCCCTCGCCGACCGGGACTTCGGTGCGGATCAGGGCGGTCAGACCGCGGCCCGTGGCGCGGGACTCCACGACCGTGTGCACGGCCAGGTCGGCCAGGGGCCGCCTGGCGGTCACCAGGGCGTGCGCGGCGACGAGGTCGTCGATCCCGCCCCCGAGCCGGACGCCGCCCTCGGACACGAGGAGCAAGTGGTCGCAGGCGTCGGCCAGTTCGCTCACGATGTGCGAGGACATGACCACCGTCGTGCCGTGTTCGGCGGCCTCCGCCATCAGCGTGCCCATGAGCTGGTGCCTGGCGAGCGGGTCGAGGTCGGCCATCGGCTCGTCCAGGAGCAGGAGTTCGGCCCGCTTGCCGAGCGCGAGGGCGAGCGCGACGCGGGTGCGCTGGCCCCCGGAGAGCGTGCGGACGCGGGCGTTCGGATCGAGCCCGCCGCCGCTCGCGACGCGCTCGGCCGCCCCCATGTCCCAGATTCCCGCGTTGAGTTCGGCCCCGAGCCGCAGGGTGTCCGCGATGGTCAGCCGCGGATGGAGCGGCTTGTCCTGGGCGACGTACGCGACACGGGTACGGGCCTCGGCGGGGCTGGTGCCGAGGACGGTGAGCGTGCCCGACGTGGGCCGGTCGAGGCCTGCCGCGAGGGCGAGCAGGGTCGACTTGCCCGCGCCGTTCGGGCCGACGACCGCGCAGACGCGCCCGGCGGGCAGGCGGAAGGAGCAGTCGCGCAGGGCGTACCGGTCCCGTCCGAAGCGTTTGGTCAGTGCGGTCGCCTCTATGGCGGTGTCGGTCATGCCAAGTCCCCCCTGGTCATGTGCTCTTGGGTGTACAACTCGCTGAACTGCTCTTCCAGTACGGCCGTGAACAGCGCCGCCACGTCGTCCTTCTCCAGCCCCGACCGCCGGGCCCGCGCCGCCCACTCGACGAGCTCCCCCCGCAGCGGCGAGTCGGCCGGTGCGCCGCCGAGCGTCCTGCGGACGAACGTGCCGAGGCCGCGGCGGGCCTCGACCAGGCCCTCGCGCTCCAGCTCGCGGTAGGCCTTCAGCACCGTGTTCGGGTTGATGGCCGTGGCCTCGACGACCTCGCGGGCCGTGGGCAGCTTGTCGCCGGGCTCCAACAGGCCGAGGCGCAGGGCCTGTCGGGTCTGCTGGACGATCTGGAGATAGGTGGCGACGCCGCTGCGCCGGTCGATGCGGTACTCGACCATCGCCTTGCACCACCCTTTCACTAATTGAGTAGTGAAAGGGTGGTGCAAGACCGGGTGTGCAGTCAAGGGGGAGTTGTGTGGGGGGTTTCGAGGAGCGGCCGGAACCGGTTTCGGGGCGCGGCCGGTGATCTTGTAGCCTCTGCCGCTCAGCATTGACGTGAACACGTACGAAATACGGGGGACTTGCCTTGTCCATGTCTCAGCAGCGCCGTCGGCCGAACCTGCCGCAGGGCGGTGGCGGCGGGGCCTTCAGCGGCCTCTCGCCCCTGATGAAGGTGGCGGTCCTGGTCATCGCGGCGGTCGTCGCCGGCGTCTGGATGTACACGAGCCGCGGCAACACCACGGGACCCGACAGCGAGACGGCCAAGCAGCCCGCCTCCGCCCAGGTCGGCGACTGCGTCCAGAACAAGGGGTCCGAGGGCAGCCCCGACATGGAGGTCATCGACTGCGGTGACGCCAAGGCCGAGTACAAGGTCGCGAGCATGCACGAGACCGAGTGCGAGCCGGGTCAGTCGCGCTACGAGCAGACGCGGCGCGGCCGGGTGCAGTTCTCCATGTGCCTGACCGAGGTCGGCGCCAAGTAGATCGCCGAGCAGGTCGCCGAGCAGGCCGCCAGGTGGGCCGCGGCACGAGCAGGCCGCCAGGTGGGCCGCGGCACCCGGAGCCGCGCCGCTCAGGGCTCCGTCAGGACTCCGTGCGGTACATCAGGTCCGTCTCGTGGGTGACGAAACCGAGGCGTTCGTAGACGCTCACGGCCGCCTTGTTGTCCGCGTCCACGTACAGCATCGCGGTCGGCAGGCCCGCCTGTGCGAGGTGGCGCAGGCCAATGGTGGTCAGGGCCTTGCCGAGGCCGCCGCCCTGCGCTCCGGGGCGCACGCCGACCACGTACACCTCGCCGAGGCGCTCCTGCTCGTGCACCTTCGTCCAGTGGAAGCCGACCAGCTCGCCGTCGCTCTCGCGCTCGGCGAGGAAGAAGCCCGCCGGGTCGAACCACGGCTCCGCCTTGCGGTCGTCCAGGTCGCGCTGGGTCAGGGAGCCCTGCTCGGGGTGGTGCGCGAAGGCCTCGGCGTTCACCGCGAGCCACGCCGCGTCGTCCTGCCCGGGGACGAAGGCACGTACGGAAACGCCCTCGGGAAGCACCGGCTCGGGCAGGTCCAGGTCCGCCAACGGACGCCGCATCTGCCGCAGTTCGCGGAAGAGGGCGAGGCCGAGCACCTGCGCCAGGTGCCGTGCCGAGGAGTGCCCGCCGTGCGCCCACACCCGCAGGCGGCGGCCCGACTCGCCGAGGAGCGCCGTGCCCAGCGCCCTGCCGTGCCCGCGGCCGCGGTGCGCGGGGTGCACGACGAGCTCGGCCGCGGGGGCCTCCACCGGGTCGGTGTCCTCCAGCTGCGCGTACCCGACGAGGTGGTCGTCGACGCTCAGGAGCAGGTGCCGCACCCCCTCCCGCGCGCCGCCCTTCAGCTGCAGCCTGCCCTGCTCGGAGACCGCCTGCTGGCCGTCCGAGCGGGCGGCCTCGGCGAGCAGTCCGAGCACGGCGTCGGCCTGCGCCGAGGTGAGCGTGGCGAGGGTGTCGATCTTCCGAAGGGGGGCGGGAGCGGGCTGGTCGTCAGTCATGGCATCGAGGGTACGGGCTCCATTTCTCTTCCCGCCTCTTCTCTTCCCGCCTCGTCAGGCCGACGGCAACCAGGATGTAACCGGCAACCCTCTGTTGCGCTACGCGCGTTGAACCTAGGCTGCCCGACGGTCCCAGTCGTCCCACACCACCCCCGGGGGAACACTTGTCCGCCACACAGAAGCAACGAAGGCCCAGGCGCCGAGCCACCCGCGTCCTCGCCGCGGCGGCGGGGCTCGCCACCGCGGGGGCCCTCGTCGCCGCGCTGCCCGCCGGCGCCGGGCAGAACCACGCGGGCCCGGCCGGCGGCAAGAAGCGCACGGTGGACGTGCAGTTGCTGTCCTTCAACGACTTCCACGGCAACCTGCAGCCGCCCGCGGGATCCTCGGGGCAGGTCACGGAGAAGCAGGCCGACGGCACGGAGAAGAAGATCGACGCCGGTGGCGTCGAGTACCTCGCCACGTCCCTGCGCACCGCCCGCAAGGCCCACCCCTACAGCGTCACGGCCGCCGCGGGCGACCTCATCGGCGCCAGCCCGCTGCTCTCCGGCCTCTTCCACGACGAGCCCACCGTCGAGGCGATGAACAAGCTCGACCTGGACGTCACCAGCGTCGGCAACCACGAGTTCGACGAGGGCGCCGAGGAACTGGCCCGCATCCAGAACGGCGGCTGCCACCCCGAGGACGGTTGCTTCGAGAAGGACGGTAACGGCAAGCCGAAGGAGTTCGAGGGCGCCGACTACCCCTACCTCGCCGCGAACGTCACGAGCGAGAAGACCGGCAGGCCCCTCCTCGATCCCTACTGGGTGTGGAAGCACAAGGGCGTGAAGATCGGCTTCATCGGCGTCACGCTCGAAGGGACCCCGGACGTCGTCTCCGCCGAGGGCGTCAAGGGCCTGAAGTTCCACGACGAGATCGAGACCGTCAACAAGTACGCGAAGATCCTCGACAAGCAGGGCGTGAAGTCCATCGTCACGCTCGTCCACGAGGGCGGCGCCCCCGCGAGCCAGACGTACAACTACGACTGCGACTCGCCCGGCGCGGGCGACGGCATCTCGGGGCCGATCACCGCCATCGCCAAGGGCATCACGCCCAAGGTCGACGCCCTCGTCACCGGCCACACGCACAGCGCGTACGTCTGCACGATCCCCGACCCGGCGGGCAGGCCCCGCATGGTGACCTCGGCGTCCTCCTTCGGGAAGCTCTACACGGACACCACGCTCACGTACGACCGCAGGACCAAGGACATCGTGCGCACCAGCGTGCGGTCGGCCAACCACGTCGTCAGCCGCGAGCAGGCCAAGGCGCCCGACATGACCTCGCTCGTCTCGCGCTGGGACAAGCTGGCCGCGCCCGTGGCCAACAGGCCCGTCGGCTACGTCTCCGCGGACATCCCGGGGCGTGGCGCCGGTGTCCCGGAGTCCCCGCTCGGCGACCTCATCGCGGACGCGCAGCTCGCGCACGCCAGGTCCCTCGACCCGGAGGCCGATCTGGCCCTGATGAACTCCGGGGGCATCCGCTCCGACATCGTCCACAAGGCGAGCGGCAGCGAGGGCGACGGCGTCGTCACCTACGGCGAGGCGTTCACCGTGCAGCCCTTCTCCAACACCGTCAACCTGGTCGACCTGACCGGCGCGCAGCTCGTCGCCGGGCTCAAGCAGCAGGTCAGCGGCGCGAACGAGGCCTCGCCGAAGATCCTGCAGATCTCGGACGGTCTGACGTACACGCTGGACATGACCAAGACCGGCGCGGACCGCGTCGTCGCCGACTCCGTCAGGCTGAACGGCAAGGCGATCGACCCGGCGGCCACCTACCGCGTCGCGATGAACTCCTTCCTCACGGGCGGCGGCGACGGCTTCACCGAGCTCGGCAAGGGCGCGAAGCCGCTCGTCGGCGGCGAGGACCTGAAGGTCTTCAACGACCACCTGATCGCCAACTCCTCGGCGGACAAGCCGATCGCGCCGCCGAAGGCGGACCGCATCACGATCGTGAAGTGAGTGCTGCGGTGAGTAAGCGATGCGTTAAGTAAGTGGCCGAAACCGGTGCTTACCGGGAGTAAGGCTTGGGGTGGGGTGTGAACGTATGGTGAGATCGCTCGATGCGTTCCCCCCACCGCATAGCCACGCATCCTCCGGATGCGCCTATTGACGACGACCGCAACGACCGGCCCAAGTACACCAATCCGTACGAAGAGCTCGGCGAGCTCGCGCCCAGTCCGCTGGAGGAGTTCCTCCACGAGGAGAAGGACGAGGACCAGGCGGACACGGCCTGGTCGCCGCCCAACCACCGCCGCGGCAGCCGCCGCCGCAACCGGTTCGCAGGACTGCCGCTCGCCGCGAAGGCCGTCGTCGCCGTCCTCGTCGCCGCCGCCTTCCTCGCCCTCGGCGACCGCTGGGCGCTCCTGTACGCCGAGCACGAGGCCGCGGAGAAGCTCAAGGACCAGATGCACCTGAGCGCGGCGCCCGAGGTCGACATCGAGGGGTTCCCCTTCCTCACCCAGGTCCTCGACCAGCGCCTGGACAAGGTGAAGGTGACCGTCCCCGACGTCGCGGCCGACCGGATCTCGCTCGCCAAGGTCTCCGCGACCGCCACGGACGTCACGATCGAGGGCGACGGGCCCACCTCCATCACGGGCGCCACCATCGGCGGGATGGACGGCGAGGTGCTGCTCTCCTTCGAGGACCTCAACCGCGAACTGGGCGCGTCCCAGGTCACGTTCACCGGCCACGGCCGCGACCAGGTCCTCGCCCGCGGCACGCTGCCCGTCGCGGGCCACGACCTGAAGGTGCGCGCCGACGCCCGCATCCAGCGCAACGGCGAGCGCGGCATCTCCACCGACATCGGCGGCATGAGCCTGCAGCTCGGCGATCTGGCGACCTACCGCCCGGGGGCGCGGAAGTCGGAGGGGCTGCACCTGTCGAAGAGCTCCGCGGACCGCGTGGCCGAGGAGACCGCCAAGGCGAAGGCGCTGCTGTCCGTGCCGGCGATCGTCGAGCGGCTCGGCATCCCCGAGTCCGTGGTCCGCGGCGCCCTGGAGAGCGACGCCAAGCTCAACGAACTCACCGGGTCGCCGCGCTTCGTGAACGACGTGATGGGCCTCAACCTCATCGACGTCGCGATGGGCCACCCCTGGCTGCTCAAGAAGCTCGGCCTCGACCCCGCCCTCCTCAAGGGCCTCTCCCAGCTCACCCGCCCCGTCCTCGCCGACCGCCTGACCCTCGCCTTCCAGCTGCCGAAGCTGCCGGGGGCAGGGACGGTGGCGCTGCGGGACGTGACGGTGGAGAAGGAGGGCATCCGGGTGCGGCTCGCGGGGGCGGGGATCGGCTTCGGCCGCTAGACGGGACGGCCCTCTTCCAGGGCCAGGTGCGCGCCCCGGAAGCCCGCCCGCAGCCGCCGGTCGTGGCTGACGACCACCAGCGTGCCCTCGTAGTGGGCAAGGGCCGCCTCCAGGTCCTCCACGAGGGCGGGGGAGAGGTGGTTCGTCGGCTCGTCGAGGAGCAGCAGGTCGAGCGGGCGCGTGACCAGCAGGGCCAGTTCGAGGCGGCGCCGCAGGCCCACGGACAGCGACCGCACCGGCAGCCGGAGGTCCGCATCGCGGAAGAGCCCGAGGGCGAGGAGTTCCGCGCCGCGCTCCTCTCCGTACAGGGCGAGCGCCGAACGCCCCTCCTGCCACAGGGAGTTGTCCTGCCGCAGGAAGCCGACCCGCGCGGGGCGCCGCATCTCGCCGCTCCCGGGCGCCAGTTCACCGGCGAGCAGCCGCAGCAGCGTCGACTTGCCCGCGCCGTTCGGCCCGGTGACCAGCAGCCGCTCGCCCGCGCCGACCCGCAGCGTCCCCTCGATCGCGAGACGCCCCGGCACGCGTACGTCGGTCAGCTCCACCGCGCCCGCGGCCTCGCCCTCGACCCGCGCGGTGAAGCGCAGGGGCCGCGGCGGCGGGGCGACCGGGTTCTCGGTGAGGCGCTGCAGCCGCTCCCGCGCGTTGCGGATCCGGCCCATCGCGCCGTGCGCCCGTGACCTCGCGCGGAAGGCGCCCGCACCGCTGAACGCGGCCGGTGCCTTGCGGGGGATCGCGGAGAGCAGGCCGATGTTGGACTCGGCGAGGGCGGAGTGCCTGGCCACCTCGGTGCGCCACTCCTCGTACTCCCGCTCGTGGCGGGCCCGTTCGGCGGCCTTGGCGGTCAGGTAGCCGCTGTAGCCGTCGCCGTACCGGCGCACGGTCCGTGTGTCACCGTCCACCTCCAGGATCGTCGTGGTGACGCGGTCGAGGAACGCCCGGTCGTGCGTGACCGCGAGCACGGTGCCGCGGTGCGCGCGCAGCCGGTCCTCCAGCCAGCGCACGGCCTCGTCGTCGAGGTCGTTCGTCGGCTCGTCCAGGAGCAGCAGTTCGGGCGAGGACGCGAGGGCCCCCGCGAGCATCAGGCGGGAGCGCTGTCCGCCGGAGAGCGTGGCCAGCCGCCGTGCGCGGTCCAGCGGCGCGCGTTCGCCGAGCCGGCGCAGGGTGACCTCGACGCGGCGGTCTGCGTCGTGCCCGCCGCGCGCCTCGAACTCGGTGACCAGGGCGGCGTATTGCTCGTACGCCGCTTCGTCCGCGCCCTCCAGGGACGACTCGGCGATCCCGATCCGCCGGGCCAGGGAGCGCAGTTCGGCGAGGGCCGTGTCGATCGCGTCGCCGATCGTCGCCGTGCCCGGCAGGTCGAGGGTCTGGGCGAGGTGTCCGATGCCGCCGGGGGCCGTGACGGTGAGCGTGCCGTTGTCCGGCGGCTCCATCCCGGCGACGATCCGCAGCAGGGTCGACTTCCCGGAGCCGTTGTCCCCGATGACGCCGACCTTCTCGCCGGGGCGGACGGTGAGGGAGACGCGGTCGAGGACGACGCGGTCCTCGTAGCGCTTGGTGATGTCGGAGAGGGTGAGCTGGGAGACGGCGGCGGTGGCGGTGGTGGTGGCTGCTGGGGTGGTGGCGGTGGCTGGGTACAAGTACGTCCTCGTCGTTCGGCGGCATGGTCGGTCCTGCGAGGCGAGACGCGCCGTCTCGCTGGGGTGACCATAGCCCGCCGCGAGGCGTCTGGCAAGACGCACCGTCTCGCTTAATTCTCTCCGGAGTCCCGGCCCGACGGGCTCAGTGGCGTCTCCGGCGGCGGAGTCGCCGCCCCCGGCAGCCGCACCGTCGCCACCGTGCCGCCCCCGTCGGCCGCCCCCAGCGCCACCTCGCCGCCGGACTGCCGCACCGTGCGGGCCACGATCGACAGGCCGAGCCCGGAGCCCGGCAGGCTCCGCGCGGACGGCGAGCGCCAGAACCGGTCGAAGACGTGCGGGAGATCCTCGGCGGGGATGCCGGGTCCGTGGTCGCGCACCGTCAGCGCGCCGTCCTTGAGGGCGACCTCGATGGCGGAGCCGGCCGGGCCGAACTTCACCGCGTTGTCGAGGATGTTGACCACGGCGCGCTCCAGGGCGGCCGGTTCCGCGCGGACGTACCAGGGCGAGAGGTCCGCGGTGAACGTCAGCTCGGGGCCGCGCAGCCTGGCCCGCTCCAGCGCCGCGTCCACGATGTCGTGCAGGGCGATCACCTGCACCTTGCCGCTGCCCTGGCCCGCGTCGGGGCGGGACAGCTCCTGCAAGTCACCGATCAGCGAGGCCAGTTCGGTCATCTGCGCCTTGACCGAGGCGAGCAGCGCCCTGCGGTCGTCGGGCGGGATGGCGCGGCCGGTGTCCTCGCTGCGGGCGAGGAGCTCGATGTTGGTGCGCAGGGAGGTGAGCGGCGTGCGCAGCTCGTGGCCCGCGTCGGCGATCAGCTGCTGCTGGAGGTCGCGGGAGGAGGCCAGCGAGGCGGTCATGGAGTTGAAGGACTCCGACAGGCGGGCGATCTCGTCGTCGCCGTCCACGGGGATGCGCAGGCCCAAGTCCTCGGTGCGGGCGACGTGTTCGACGGCCTCGGTGAGCTGGTCCACGGGCCTGAGCCCGGTGCGGGCCACCCAGAGCCCCGCGACGCCGGCACCGAGGACGCCGATGCCGGCGACGACGGCGAGGACGATGACGAGGTTGTTGAGGGTGTCGTCGACCTCGCTGAGGGGGCGGGCCGCGGAGACCGCGTACGGGGTGCCCTCCAGGGGGTAGGTGAAGACCCGGTACTGCGTGCCGTCGGCCGCGGTGGCGTTGTGGTAGGTGTTCGGGATCTCCCGGAGGGCGACCTCGGTGTCCTTCTCGTCGATCTGGATGGACTGCTTGCCGAGGACGGTGCATTTACCGCCGGTCTGGTCGACCACCTGCACGGTCTGCTTGAGGAGGTTGGGCGCCTCGTCCTGCTTGACGAACGTACGGCCGCACTGACCGGTCTCGTCGATCATGCCGCGCACCCAGTTGTCGGACACGCGGTTCTCGCTCAGCGCGTCGTCCAACGAACTGATCAGCACGTTCCGTACGACGAACCAGCACGCCACCGCGCTCGCGGCCACCGCGAACGCCACGGCCACCGTGACCAGCAACGCCAGGCGCGAGCGCAACGGCAGCGCACGGAAGCGCCGCACCACCCTGTTCACTCGCCGCCCCGCAGCACGTACCCCACGCCCCGCACCGTGTGCACGAGCCGCGGTTCGCCGCCCGCCTCCGTCTTGCGGCGCAGGTACATCACGTACACGTCGAGGGAGTTGGAGGACGGCTCGAAGTCGAAGCCCCAGACCGCCTTGAGGATCTGCTCGCGGGTGAGGACCTGGCGCGGGTGCGCGAGGAACATCTCCAGGAGGGTGAACTCGGTGCGGGTCAGCTCGACCGTGCGCGCGCCCCGCGTCACCTCGCGCGTCGCGAGGTCCATCCGCAGGTCGGCGAAGGCGAGGACGTCGCCCTCCTCGGCCTGCCCGGCCGCCGCGGCGTACGAACTGCGGCGCAGCAGCGCGCGGATGCGGGCGAAGAGCTCGTCCAGCTCGAAGGGTTTGACCAGGTAGTCGTCGGCGCCCGCGTCGAGTCCCGTGACGCGGTCGCCGACGGTGTCGCGCGCGGTCAGCATCAGGATCGGCGTCGTCGAGCCGGTGGCGCGGAGCCTGCGCGCGGCGGTGAGGCCGTCCATGCGGGGCATCTGGATGTCGAGGACGACGAGGTCGGGGCGGTAGGCGGCGGCCTTCTCCAGCGCGTCGGCGCCGTCGACCGCGACCTCGGTGCCGTATCCCTCGAAAGCGAGGCTGCGTTGCAGCGCCTCCCGCACGGCGGGTTCGTCGTCCACGATCAGGATGCGCAGCTGCTCGCGGTCACCGGTGCGGTCGCCTTCGGCGGGGCTCATGGGCTTCGGACTTCCTCGGGTCGGGGTGCGGGACGGGGCCGGTATCAGCCTCGCACGCGAGCGGGGGCGGTGCGGGTCGACTGCGTGGCGTGCGGGGCATGCACTTCCTGTGCCACGGCGAGCGGGAGCCCGAGCCCGGCCGGATCGGTGGCGGTGGGAGACGAGCGGGCGTGCCTGGCGCGGTTGACGGTGACGGAGGCGAGGGAGGTGTGCGGGGTGCCGGACATGGTGTCCTCCTGGGGTCGTGCCGTGGAGTCGTATGAAACGTCAGGTCTTCGAGCCCGACCGCAGCTTGCCGAGGTCGTCCTTGACGGTGTCGATCGGGATGGCGAAGCCGAGGCCGACGCTGCCGGCGGCGGAGTCGGCGCCCGCCTGCGACGAACTGGGCGAGTACATCGCGGAGTTGATGCCGACGACGTTGCCGTTCATGTCGATGAGGCCGCCGCCGGAGTTGCCGGGGTTGAGCGAGGCGTCGGTCTGCAGCGCCTTGTACGTGGTCTTCGAGGACCCGGTGTCGCCGTTGAACTGCCGTCCGTCGAACTCGAACGGCCAGCCGCCCTGAGGGTTCTGCGGCTGCTCCTGTCCCTCGCCCGTGGAGACGGTGACGTCCCGGTCGAGCGCGGAGACGATGCCGCTGGTGACGGTGCCGGTCAGGCCCTCGGGGGAGCCGATGGCGACGACCTCGTCGCCGACCTTGACGTTGTCGGAGTCGCCGAGGGTGGCGGCCTTGAGGCCGGAGGCGCCCTTCAGCTGGAGGAGCGCGAGGTCCTTCTTGCTGTCGGTGCCGACGACCTCGGCGTCGTACGTCTTGCCGTCGCTGGTCTGCACCTTGATCGACGAGGCGCCCGCGATGACGTGGTTGTTGGTGACGATCTCGCCGTCGCTCTTGGTGATCACGCCGGAGCCGGTGGACTTGCCCTGGCCCGTGGTGGCGCTGACCTCGACGATGCTGGGACTGACCGCCTCTGCGACCCCGGAGACGGTGCCCTTCTTGCTGGTCGGCACGACGTCCGTGCTGGTGGCGGTGGTACCGCCGTCCCGGTCGGTGAGCGTCTGCACGGCGTACGCGGTGCCGCCGCCGACCGCGGCCGCCGCGATGGCGACGGCGGCGAGCAGGGCCACGGGGCCCTTGGCGCGGCGGCGCCGCGGGGCGGGCTTTCGAGGTTCCTCCGGCGCGAAGGCGGGCGGGGGAGGCCATGCGCCGTGGGCATGGCCTTCCTGCGTACCGCCGTGGTGCACAGGCGCTGACGACTGCTGCTGGTGGTACTCGCCGCTGGGGCGGAAGGTCTCGGTCATGTCACTGAGACTGTCCGGCGTACATGAGAGGCGGCTGAGTACGTCCTGAGAAGCCCGGCAGAAGTGCGTATGCCCGATATAAGGCCGGGGCGGGGCGCTGCCGTGGCGGGTGCTACTGGCAGCCGCAGGACTGCCGCACGACGAGCCGCGACGGGAACAGCTTCAGCCGCTCGCGCCGGGATCCGGCGACCCTGAGGCCGTCGTCCAGGACGAGGTCGACCGCCGCGCGGGCCATCGCGGGCCGGTCGGATGCGACCGTGGTCAGCGGCGGGTCGGTGAGGCCCGCCTCCTTGACGTCGTCGAAGCCGGCGACGGCCAGCTCGCCCGGCACGTCGATGCGCAGCTCGCGGGCGGCCCGGAGCACGCCGATGGCCTGGTCGTCCGTGGAGCAGAAGATCGCGGTGGGCCGGTCGGGCCGCGCGAGCAGTTCGAGGCCCACCTGGTAGGCGTCGTAGCGGTTGTACGGGGCTTCGAAGAGCCGCCCCTCCACCGACCGCCCGGCCTCCCGCATCGCGCGCCGCCAGCCCTCGACGTGGTCGGAGACGGGGTCGCCGACGGTCGGGGTCTCGGCCGTGCCGCCGACACAGGCGACGTACTCGTGGCCGTGCTCCAGGAGGTGGCGGGTCGCGAGCTGCGCGCCGCCGACGTCGTCCGTGACGACCGCGACGTCGTCGATGGCCTCGGGGCGCTCGTGCAGGAGCACCACGCGCGCGTCCCACGCGTCGATCTCGGCGGCCGCCTGGTCGGTCAGGCCGTGGCTGACGAGGATGAGGCCGGAGACCCGCATGCCGAGGAAGGCGCGCAGATAGTGGGTCTCACGCTCTTCCACGTAGTCGGAGTTGCCGACGAGGACCATCTTCCCGCGCTCGGACGCGGCCTGCTCGACGGCGTGCGTCATCTCCGCGAAGAAGGGCTGGCGCGCGTCCGGCACGATCATGCCTATGAGGTCCGTGCGCCGCGAGGCCATGGCCTGGGCGACACGGTCGGGCCGGTAGCCCAGCTCCTTGATCGCGGCGAGTACCCGCTCGCGCGTGGCCGGGGCGACCGGCCTGGGTCCGTTGTTGATGACGTAACTGACGACCGCGGTCGAAGTACCCGCAAGTCTTGCCACGTCATCCCGAGTCACCTTGGCCACGCGCGGAGTCTACGCGGATGGAACTACCGCTGGGCAGGGCGTACGGCAGCTTCCTTCGGAGCGGACTTCGCGGCTTCGGGAGCGGGTGCCGACTTCCGGCCACCGTTCCCCTCGGGGCGGGGAGTCGCCGCCTTCGCCTTCTCCTCGTCGGCCGCGCGTTCGACCTTCTCCGGGGTGACGAAGCGGTATCCGACATTCCGGACGGTGCCGATCAGCGACTCGTGCTCGACGCCGAGCTTGGCGCGCAGGCGCCGTACGTGGACGTCGACCGTGCGCGTGCCGCCGAAGTAGTCGTAACCCCAGACCTCCTGGAGCAGCTGGGCCCGTGTGAAGACCCGGCCCGGGTGCTGCGCGAGGTACTTGAGCAGCTCGAACTCCTTGAAGGTCAGGTCGAGGACCCGGCCCTTCAGCTTCGCGCTGTACGTCGCCTCGTCCACGGAGAGGTCGCCGTTGCGGATCTCCATGGGGGAGTCGTCCGCGGTGATCTGCTGACGGCCCATCGCGAGCCGCAGACGCGCCTCGACCTCGGCGGGCCCCGCCGTGTCGAGGAGTACGTCGTCGATGCCCCAGTCCGCGGTGACGGCCGCGAGGCCGCCCTCCGTCACGACCAGGACCAGCGGACAGCCGGGCCCCGTGGAGCGGAGCAGCTGGCAGAGGCTGCGCACCTGCGGGAGGTCGCGGCGTCCGTCGATGAGGATGACGTCGGCACCGGGGGTGTCGACGAGAGCGGGGCCCTCCGCGGGGGCGACGCGCACGTTGTGAAGGAGCAGGCCGAGAGCGGGGAGCACCTCCGTCGACGGCTGGAGGGCATTGGTGAGGAGCAGCAGAGAGCTCATCGCACCCCACCTGCCCGGGTCGTCCGACTGTCGTGCACGTTTCGCTCGCCCATAACGTCTGGTTCCTCCTCGGTCCCTGCGAGGACGTTTACGGCACTGCTTCGTACTTCGTTTCAAGGGGCCCGCGCCCGGAGCTCCTGAAAGCACAAAAGGACCCGGGGGCTGCGTTGCCCGGATCCTCTGCCGAGCAGAATAGCCCACATGAGTTCCGGTCCGGCAGGTCAAGCGGCGCGATCTTCTGTGCCTCCGATCACTCGCGGTCAGGGTCGCGTTCAACAGCGCGCAACGCTTCGTACACGTGACGACGTCGCCATCGAGGCGGCCTACGCCCCCGGGCCCGACCCCGCGGGAGAGCTCGCGATCGTCGTCGCGCACGGCTTCTCGGGGGAGCTTTCGCGGCCCCACGTGCGCCGCGTCGCGGGGGTCTTCGCCCAGCGTGCGGCCGTGATCACGTTCTCCTTCCGCGGGCACGGCGGCTCCGGCGGGCGCACCACGGTCGGCGACCGCGAGGTGCTGGACCTGGCGGCCGCGGTGGAGTGGGCGCGCTCCCTCGGGCACACCCGCGTGGCGACCGTCGGCTTCTCGATGGGCGGCTCGGTCGTCCTGCGGCACGCCGCGTTGCACAGGGGGCGCACGGAAGCGCGGACCGACGCCGTGGTCGCCGTCAGCGCCCCGGCGCGCTGGTTCTACCGGGGGACGGCACCGATGCGGCGGATCCACTGGGTGGTCACGCGTCCGGCGGGCCGCGCGGTCGGCCGTTTCGGCCTGAAGACGCGAATCCACCCGCACGAGTGGGATCCCGTGCCCCTCTCACCGGTCGAGTCCGTCCCCCTCATCGCGCCGACGCCGCTGCTGGTCGTGCACGGCGACCGGGATCCGTACTTCCCCGTCGACCACCCGCGGATGCTCGCGGCCGCCGCCGACGGCGGGGCGGAGCTGTGGCTGGAAGAAGGCATGGGGCACGCGGAGCACGCGGCCTCCGACGAACTCGTCGGACGGATCGCCTCCTGGGTCACGGCATCATGGACGTCGGCAACCGCCGATGAGACATCGGCGACCGCCGACTGAAAGGGGAGTCGCATGGTGAACGGCACCATTCGTTACTGGGCCGCTGCCAAGGCGGCCGCGGGCGTCGCGGAGGAGCCGTACGCCGCGGTGACGCTCGCCGACGCGCTGGAGGCCGCCCGCGAGCGGCACCCCGGTGAGCTCGTCCGGGTCCTGCAGCGCTGCTCCTTCCTCGTCGACGGCGACCCCGTCGGCACCCGAGGGCATGAGACCGTACGGCTGGCCGAGGGCGGCACGGTCGAGGTGCTCCCGCCGTTCGCAGGAGGATGAGCGCCATGTCCAACCAGCCGTACGAGGGGTACGACCCGTACCAGCAGCCGTACCAGCAGCCCTACGCGGAGCCGCGGTACCCCGAGCAGCAGCAGTACGCGCAGCCGTACCCGGAGCAGCAGCAGTACGCCCAGCAGCCTTACCCGCAGCAGCCGTACCCGCAGCAGCAACAGCCGTACTACGCCGAGCCGCAGCAGTACGCCCAGGACCAGTACACCCAGCAGTGGGAGGGGCAGACCTGGGAGACGCAGGTGCAGCCGCCCGCCGCCGCGGTGGACGTGACGGAGACGGCGTATCTGCCGCCGCAGAGCGCGTACGAGCCGACGCCTGCGCCGGCGGCCGAAGAGCCCTCCGAAGAGCCTTCCGGAGGCCCTTCCGAAGGGCCCTCCTACGGCCCCGCCACCACCACCGGCAACCCCCGCATAACTGATGCCCAGCGTGCCCGTGCCGAGGGCAGGTCGCCGATCATCGAGCCGGGGATGCAGCCCGCCGCGCTGACCGCCCTGCTGGGGCTCCTGCTCGCCGGGGGCGCCGCCGTCGGGCAGTACGCGCTGCTCGTACCGCTGGTGATCCTCCAGGCCGTGACCGCCGCGGGATGGTTCCGGCTCAACGGCATGTGGCCCGCCCGGCAGGGCATCGCCCTCGCCTTCCTCGGCGGTGTCGTCGCGGACGCCGCGCTGCTCACCGTGGGCAAGGAGCACGCGCCCGCCGCCATCCTCGGCACCCTCGGCGTCTGGGTCCTGCTCGTCCTCGTCCTGCAGCTGCGCAGCCACGCGGGCGCCGACGAGCGGATGTACGGGCTCATGGCCACCGTCGCCTCCGCCGCGCTCGCGATCATCGCGGCCGGGCACCTCGCGGCCGCGGCCGACGCCGTGACCGTGGGCTGCGCCGGTGTCGCCGTGGCGATCCTCGCCCGCGCGCTGCCGCTGCCCACGCCGGCCTCCGTGGTCGTCGCGCTGCTCGCGGCCGCCGGCGCGGGCGTCGCCGTCGGCGGCATGACCGACTACGGCAGCGAGGGCGCGCTGCTCGCCCTCGGCGCCGGTGTCTGCGCGCTGATCGGCCACCGGGCCGCCAGCTACGACTACCCGTCCCGCTTCGTGCACATGACGGCGGGTGTCGCGCTGCCCCTCGCGGCCGCCGCCCCCGCCGTCTACGTCCTGGGCCGGGCCATCGGCTGACCGCCCTCGCGCGAGCGGTCGCCCGGGCGACCGTCACAGGTGATCGACAGGTCCCCGGCCGAGCTCTTCGGCCGGGGACCTGTTCCTTTAGGCTCGCGGAACGACAGCCGAATCGGGGGACCAAGGTGGGGGAACACCGGACATGAGCAAGCGCGCCGTACGAATACTTCTGATCGTCGTCGTGATCCTCGGGGGGCTCTTCGTGGCGGCCGACCGGCTCGCCGTGAGCTTCGCCGAGGGCGAGGCGGCGGACAAGCTGAAGTCCAGCGAGGGGCTGAGCGAGACGCCCGACGTCTCCATCAAGGGCTTCCCCTTCCTGACCCAGGTCGCGGGCGGCGAGCTCGACGACGTGGAGGTCGGCATCAAGGACTACGACGCCAGGTCGGGCTCGGACTCGATCCGCATCGCCGACCTCACCGCCCACATGAAGGGCGTGAAGTTCTCCGGCGACTACAGCTCGGCGACCGCCGCCACCGCCACGGGCACGGCGCGCGTCTCGTACGACGAGCTCCTGAAGGCCGGCAAGTCCGAGCCCGTGGAGCTGCCGCTCGGCGCCACCGGCAAGGTCGTCGGCCTCTCCGACGGCGGCAACGGCAAGATCAAGGTCGAGGTCGAGGTCAGCAAGGGCGGCGCGAAGCTGCCGAAGCCCGTCCACGTGCTCAGCTCGGTGCGCGTCGAGGGCGACAACATCAAGGTCCACGCCGACCGGATCCCGAAGAACCTGGAGGTCCTCGGCGTCTCCATCCCGCTTCCCGAGGGCATGGTCCGTGACGTGACGGACTTCGAGCAGAAGATCGACGACCTGCCGGCCGGCATCAAGCTGGAGAAGGTCGAGGCGGCGCCCGACGGCGTGGACATGACGGTGACCGGCTCGAACGTGAGCCTGACCGGCTGAGCCGGGTCTCCCGCCGCCCTGCGTCCGCAGTACGAGACACAGGCGTCCGGCGGGCGGATGTGACGAGGGCGACACCGGGCGCCGGGGCCTCCCGGGGCGGCTCCGGGCTTCAACGATTCCCACATGGTGGACGATCGAGTCTCATTATGCGGAGCACCGGTGACACGGTCGCCCCTCCGTCCCTACGATCGGACGCATGAACCGACAGGCGGACCTCACGAAGCGGCGGGCAGTAGACCTGTGCCGCGTCGCCGCCATGCTCTGTCGCACCCTCTAGCGGGAGCTCCGACTCCCGTATTCCCCCGGCCCGTTGACGCTTCCGGTCAGGGCCACCCTGTGCCACGTACGCCGCGCCTCCCCGCGTCTTCGAGCCGTACCCGCGCACACCCCTCGCACAGCCGTACCGCCGCAACTGCCCCGGAGGAGAAAAGCATGAGCCGCAGCGACGTCCTGGTAGACGCCGACTGGGTCGAGGCCCACATCGAGGACCCGAAGGTCGTCATCGTCGAGGTCGACGAGGACACCTCCGCGTACGACAAGAACCACATCAAGAACGCGATCCGCATCGACTGGACCAAGGACCTCCAGGACCCGGTCCGCCGCGACTTCATCGACCAGGAGGGCTTCGAGAAGCTCCTGTCGGCGAAGGGCATCGCGAACGACTCCACCGTCGTCCTCTACGGCGGCAACAACAACTGGTTCGCGTCGTACGCCTTCTGGTACTTCAAGCTCTACGGCCACCAGGACGTGAAGCTTCTCGACGGCGGCCGCAAGAAGTGGGAGCTCGACTCCCGCGACCTGGTCGACGGCGCCGAGGTGCCCAAGCGCCCCACCACCGAGTACAAGGCCAAGGCCCAGGACACCTCGATCCGCGCCTTCCGCGACGACGTCGTGGCCGCCATCGGCTCCAAGAACCTGGTCGACGTGCGCTCGCCCGACGAGTTCAGCGGCAAGCTGCTCGCCCCGGCCCACCTCCCGCAGGAGCAGTCGCAGCGTCCGGGCCACGTCCCGTCCGCCCGCAACATCCCGTGGTCCAAGAACGCCAACGACGACGGCACCTTCAAGTCGGACGACGAGCTCAAGGCCCTCTACGAGGACGAGCAGGTCGACCTGGCCAAGGACACCATCGCGTACTGCCGCATCGGCGAGCGTTCGGCCCTGACCTGGTTCGTCCTGCACGAGCTGCTCGGCCAGACCAACGTCAAGAACTACGACGGCTCCTGGACCGAGTACGGCTCGCTCGTCGGCGTGCCGATCGAGCTCGGCGCCAACAAGTAAGCAAGACCGACCTTTCTTTCCCCGAGGAGT
Source organism: Streptomyces sp. NPDC025651 (assembly GCF_055558735.1). NCBI lineage: Bacteria > Bacillati > Actinomycetota > Actinomycetes > Kitasatosporales > Streptomycetaceae > Streptomyces > Streptomyces sp. NPDC025651. Next base: position 219,893 of record NZ_JBVHLZ010000012.1, on the reverse strand, counting down.
ACGCATGTGTGGAGCAAAGGCCGGCGGCCCCGACGCTTCGACGATCAAGCCCGGTGAGACAACGATCCAGGGCCAGGTGACCCGCGACGGCGAGCCCGTCACCGGTTACGTGCGCCTGCTCGACTCGACCGGCGAGTTCACCGCCGAGGTCCCGACCTCGGCGACCGGCCAGTTCCGTTTCTACGCCGCCGAGGGCACGTGGACCGTCCGGGCGCTGATCCCCGGCGGCACCGCGGACCGCACGGTCGTCGCGCAGACGGGCGGCCTCGCGGAGGTCGCGATCGCGGTCTGATCACCCGCGATCACTCACCGCACCGAGAACGGCTGAAGGGCCGCACCCCAGGGGGTTGGACGCCACTGGACGGGGTGCGGCCCTTCGGCTGCCTACGGGTGGCGCCGTCTGCCGTCCAGCTCGTCCCACCACTCGTCGGACTTCGGGTCCCCGCTCGGGTCGTCCCACCAGCGGTCCTCGGGCCCCCGCCGGTTCGCCGCCATCGCGGCCAGCGGCGGGATCACCATCGCCACGACGCACATCCCGACGGCGACGGGGACCGACCAGAGCCGTACGACGCCCCAGGCCAGGACGAAGAGGCCGACGCAGGTCCCCATCATGGCGAAGTACACATGACGCCTGCGCGCGTACATACGTCCAGCGTACGCCGTAAGGCCCCTCACAGAGAGGGACGGGCGCCGCCCGACTACAGTGGGACCGGCTCTGATACCTGCCCCAACAGCTCACCGAGGAGCACCCCGTGCTTGAGGCCTTCTTCTCCGCCCTGCTGGTTCTTGTCTGCGTCGGCGTTCTCGCCTTCGCCGGGCTCACCGTGAAGAAGCTGTACCAGGGCCAGCGCTGACAACCGCCACCTCCACAGATCGCCTGAGCTGAGCTTCCCATGATCGAGATTCCGTCCGACCTGAACCCCTCCCTCGTCCCCCTCGCCTTCCTCCTCGGCAACTGGGCGGGTGCGGGCGTCACCGACTTCCCCGGCGCCGAGAAGGCGAATTTCGGCCAGGAGGTCTCCTTCACGCACGACGGGCGGGACTTCATCGAGTACCGCTCGTACACCTGGGTGCTCGACTCCGAGGGCAACAAGGTGAAGCCCCTGGAGAGCGAGTCCGGGTTCTGGCGCGTCGACAAGGACCGCAAGGTCGAGGTCGTGATGGTCCGCGACGACGGCGTCGTCGAGGTCTGGTACGGCGAGCTGGCCGACCAGAAGCCGCAGATCGACCTGGTCACGGACGCCGTGGCGCGCACCGCCGCCTCCGGCCCCTACACCGGCGGCAAGCGGCTCTACGGCTACGTGAAGGGCGACCTGATGTGGGTCGGCGAGAAGCAGACCCCCGAGGTGCCGCTGCGGCCGTACATGTCGGCCCAGCTGAAGAAGGTCGTCACGCCCGAGGAGGTCGCCGACATGGCGCGGAACCTCGGTGATCTGCCGGACGACGGCATCGCCTTCTTCAAGTAGGCCCCCGCCCGGTTGGGCCTAGACTCTGAGGTGTGGTGAGCACCGACTGGAAGAGCGACCTGCGGCAGCGCGGCTACCGCCTGACCCCGCAGCGTCAGCTTGTCCTCGAAGCCGTCGACACCCTTGAGCACGCGACCCCCGACGACATCCTCTGCGAAGTGCGGAAGACGGCGTCGGGGGTCAACATTTCCACGGTGTACCGCACCCTGGAGCTCCTGGAGGAGCTGGGCCTCGTCTCGCACGCCCACCTCGGGCACGGCGCCCCGACGTACCACCTGGCGGACCGGCACCACCACATCCACCTCGTCTGCCGCGACTGCACGGACGTCATCGAGGCCGACACGGAGATCGCGGCGGACTTCACCGCCAAGCTGCGCGAGACCTTCGGCTTCGACACCGACCTGAAGCACTTCGCGATCTTCGGGCAGTGCGGCAAGTGCGGCGGGCAGGCGAGGGCAGACAAGGGCGCCCAGAAATAAAAGCCGCGCCCCGCTGGTCGTAGTCTTTGTGAACATGAAGAGCCCCCTGCTGTCCCTGCCCGGCGCCGTCCCCGCCGAGGGCGTGGACGAAGGCGTCGCCGCCCACTACGGCGAACTGTTCCGCGAGCAGCGCGCCCTCGCCGACGGCACCGGTTTCGTCGACCTCTCGCACCGCGGCGTGGTCACCGTCACCGGCTCCGACCGGCTGAGCTGGCTGCACCTGCTGCTCACCCAGCACGTCAGCGAGCTGCCCGCGCACCAGGCCACCGAAGCGCTGATCCTCTCCGCCAACGGCCACATCGAGCACCACCTCGCCCTCGTCGACGACGGCGAGACCGTCTGGGCGCACGTCGAGCCCGGCTCCCAGGACGCCCTCATCGCGTACCTGGAGAGCATGAAGTTCTTCTACCGCGTGGAAGTCGCCGACCGAACGGAGGAGTTCGCCGTCGTCCATCTGCCCGCCGGATCCATCGCCCCGGCCCCCGAGGGCGTCGCGGTGCGCGAGACGGCCCACGGCCGCGACCTCTTCCTGCCGCGCGCCGACCTGGAGGCGTACGCGGCGGACAACGGCCCCGCGGCAGGCCTCCTCGCGTACGAGGCGCTGCGCGTGGAGGCCCACAGGCCGCGGCTCGGCTTCGAGACCGACCACCGCACCATCCCGCACGAGCTGGGCTGGATCGGCACCGCGGTGCACCTGCAGAAGGGCTGCTACCGCGGGCAGGAGACCGTCGCCCGCGTCCAGAACCTGGGCAAGCCCCCGCGCCGCCTGGTCTTCCTGCACCTGGACGGCAGCGAGGTGCACCTGCCGGTCGCGGGCACCCCGGTCCACCTCGCGAGCGAGGGCGCCGAGGGCCGCAAGCTCGGGTTCATCACGACCGCCGTACGCCACCACGAGCTCGGCCCGATCGCCCTCGCGCTGGTCAAGCGGAACGTGCCGGTGGACGCGGAGCTGATCGCCGGGGACACCGCGGCGGCGCAGGAGGTCGTGGTCGAGCCCTGACGGGGCCCGTCCGAAGCCCGGGAGGTCACATCTCCCGGAGCCCGGGGATCACATCTCCAGAAGCACCGTGAACGGGCCGTCGTTCGTCAGCCCCACCCGCATCTGCGCCCCGAAGCGGCCCGTCGCCACCGTCGCGCCCAGGGAGCGCAGGTGGGCGACCACCTCGTCGACCAGGGGTTCGGCGACATCGCCGGGTGCCGCCGCGTTCCAGGTGGGGCGGCGGCCCTTGCGGGCGTCTCCGTAGAGCGTGAACTGGCTGATGACCAGGAGCGGCGCGTCGACGTCGCTGCACGACCTCTCGTCGGCCAGCATCCTCAACGACCAGAGCTTGCGGGCCAGTTGGGCCGCCTTCTCCTTGGTGTCGTCGTGCGTGACGCCCACCAGGACGCACAGGCCCTCGCCGCTGATCTCGCCCACGGTCTCGCCCTCGACGACGACGCTCGCGCCGTCGACCCTCTGCACCACTGCTCGCATACGGCCATCATGCCGTGCCGCGCACGGCGCCCGGGACATGCCTCCGATCCCCCCATCTGGGGCCGATTCCGGGCACTCATTCACATAGCGGCCACTCGGGGTGGCACGATGCTCACACGCGGTGCTCCGCGCCGGCCGGTCGAGGGGACGGGTAGAGCCACATGAGTACACCAAGCACCGGGCAGTCGCCCGGCCGTATCTCGCTGCGCCGTACGCCGGTTCCGCGTCCGCCCGCGCAGCGCACGGGCGAGCAGCGCGCCGCCGAGCAGGGCGTCGCCGAGCGGCTGCTGCCCGACGTGCCCCGGCACGACCTGGCCGCGCTGCGCCTGCCCGAGCTGCGGGAGGTGCGCAGGGCCGCGCAGCAGGACGAGGCCGACCTCAGCTATGTGCGGCGCCTTCTGCAGGGGCGCATCGACATCCTGCGGGCCGAGATCGCGCGCCGCAGGGAGCCGCATCCGCCGGCGCCCGAGCCGGAGGCGCCGCTCGTGGACCGGCTCCCGCAGATCCTCACGGATGCCCCGGCCCGGCACCGCTCCTCGGCCCGGCACGTCACGCTCGGCACCCCGCACAGCGAGGAGTACCGCCTGCTCGCCACGGAGATGCTCGCCGAGGTCGAGCTCTCGGACCTGGCGGCGCGCACGGACGAGGAGCTGCACACGGCCATGGGCCGCCTCGTGCGCTTCGAACAGCAGGTGTCGAGGCGCCGCCAGCTGCTGCAGCGGACCACGGACGACTGCAGCGCGGAGATCGCGCGGCGGTACCGCGAGGGCGAGGCGCAGGTCGACGACCTGCTGACGTGACGTGACGTGACGTGACGCGTGGCGGGGGCGGGGCGGAAACCCATGTGCGGGACCCCGCCGCCTGTGCCTAGCGTGCGGACATGAGCGATGTCGACGTAAGAGCCGTGTCCGACGCCGAGTTGCCCGCCTGGCAGCGGGCCGTCAACACCGGGTTCCTCAGGCCGCTGCCCGCCATGTCGGACGAGGCCGTGGCCAACTTCCGGGCCCGCGCCGATCTCACCCGCACCCAGGGCGCCTTCGACCGCGGGCGCTGCGTGGGCACCTTCCGGTCCTTCCCGCAGGAAATCACCGCGGTGGGCGGCGCGTTCGTCCCCGCGGACGCGATCTCCGGGGTCACCGTCGCCCCCACGCACCGCCGCCGCTCCATCCTGACCCGCATGATGGCCGCCGACCTCGCCGCGGCGAAGGAGCGCGGCGACGTCGTGGCCACGCTCGTCTCCGCCGAGTACGCGATCTACGGCAGGTACGGCTTCGGGCCCGCGACCCACGTCACCGAGTGGGAGATCGACGTGGCGCGCTCGGGGCTCGACCCGCGCTGGTCGGGGCCCGGGGAGGCCGGCGCCCGCATCGACCTCGTCGACGGCTCCGAGGTGCGCAAGCTGGGGCCCGAGCTGCACGAGCGGTTCCGGTCCGCGCGGCACGGCGCGATCGACCGCCCCGAGGAGTGGTGGCTGCGCAACACCGGTGAGCAGGCCACCCCCGAATACCCGTGGCAGGAGCCCTTCTACGCCCTCTACCGCGATGCGTCGGGCCGCGTCGACGGCTTGGTCGCGTACCGCACCACGGAGGACCAGTGGGGCGGCTCGCGGCTGCCGCAGAACACCTTGAGCGTGCTGTCGACGACCGCCGCGACGCCCGCGGCCGAGCGCGCCCTGTGGCACTACCTCTGCGCGATCGACAAGGTCCTCGCGGTCAGGACCGGCTGGCTCGCCCCGGACGACCTGCTCCCTGATCTCCTGCCCGACCCGCGCGCCGCCAAGGTCGTCGGGCACGCGGACTGGCTCTGGCTGCGGATCCTGGATGTCGTACGGGCCCTTGAGTCGCGTACGTACGGCGGGGCGGGGTCGCTCGTCCTGGAGGTCGTCGACGGTGCGGGGCTCGCCGGCGGGCGCTTCCGCCTCGACGCGACGCCGCAGGGGGCCTCCTGCGCGCCGACCTCCGGAGCCGCCGATCTCGTCCTCGACGTACGGGAGTTGGGGGCGCTGTGGCTGGGAGACGCGTCCGTGGCGCGGCTCGTGGCGCTGGGCAAGGTGGCGGAGGAGCGGGCGGGGGCCGCGGCGGTGGCGGAAGGGGTGTTCCGTACGGCGAGGCGCCCTTGGTGCCCGGACCTCTTCTGATCCGAACGCTCGGGCCGGGAGGCGTGGGCGAGCCCCGGCTCCCCCGTAGCCGGGAGCCGGGGCTCGGTTGGAGACGGCTGACCGGACTCCCGGCTCCCCTCCGGATGGGAGCCCGGCCAGCCCGACCTGTCAGCCCGACTGGGCGAGAAGCAGGACGAGCAGTCCGGCCCCGAGGCCGCTGAGCTTGGTGTTCTTGGCCTTGATCCCAACGGTCAGCAGGACGAAGGCGACGATGCCGAGCGGTCCGTACTTCCACTGGATGAGCTGCTCGAAACCGATGGCGAGGGCGGCGACGACGATGGCGATGAGCGGCATGGCGTTCCTCCTTCGGGATCGGGGCGGCGGACCCCGTTGGCCGGTGGCCAACTGGTGGTGGCCAACCCCGGGAGGGTCTGACCATGTCGCCAAAGTTGGCTACCAACTTCAACTGACTTATCTCCGCTGGGAGTCGACTCATAACCACCTTTCCTGCAACTCCCCTAAGATGGCGCGAAGTTGTACTGTTTGGTTGTGAGCACGGAACATGTCGCCGTCAACGGGCGCAAGAGGTCGCAGCGGTCCCACCGCGAAGTCGCCGACGTGCTGCGCGACCGGATCAGGTCCGGTGCGCTGCGTGCGGGTCAGCGCATGCCCACGCAGGCCGAGCTGGCCGACGAGTTCGGTGTGGAGCGCGGGGCGGTGCGCGAGGCGCTGCGCATCCTGCATCGCGAGCATCTGCTGTCCAATGTGTCCAAGGGCAGCCCGGCCACGGTCGCGGAGGCCTCGGAGCGTGCGCTCGCGGGCCCCGGCGAGGTGCGTCCGCAGCCCACGATGGTCGGCCTGGCCCCGCGCATCGCGGCGGCCTTCGAATCGCCGCACGTGGAGATAGACGCGCTCTGTCTCACGTCCATCTCCCTCACCATGGCGATCGGCGAACCGCTGCGGCAGATCCACGCCGGGCAGCGGAAACCGGCCAAGGTCGACGTCCGGGTGCTGCTGCCGAGCCGCGACATAGACCTGGCCTTCCCCGCGCCGGTCGACGGCGGGGACGACGAGGGCAACCAGGTCCACCGGCGCTGGCTCGACCAGCGCAACGCGCAAGGGCAGGTGCTGCGCCACAACCTCCTCGCGCTGCGGGCCTCGCACGGCATCGACGTGTCGGTGCAGTTCCGCGCGCTGCCGTTCACGCCGCCGGTGAAGCTGTACCTGATCAACGGCTCGGAGGCGCTCTTCGCGTACTACACGCTCAGCAAGCGGAACGAGGAGATCGGGCAGGCGTCCCTGGAGATGTACGACGCGCAGGGCGCGCAGTCGATGCTCTTTCCGTTCCAGCAGGGGGACGGGCTGCGGGACACGACGTTCGTGGAGCAGTCCCACCTGTGGTTCAACGCCCTCTGGAACACGATCAGTCGGGACCTGGAGCTGGCGGCGGGCTGAGGCCCGGCCGCCGGCTCGGTCAGATGGCCGGGCCTGTCACCATCAGGGCGAGGACGACGGCGCCGACGGAACTGCACGTGGGGCTCTTCGCCTTGACGCCGATGGTCAGCAGGAGGAGACCGATGATGCCCATCGGGCCGTACTTCCACTGCACGAGCTGTTCGACGGTGACGGCGACCACGGCGGCGAGGAGGGCTAGGGCGGGCATGGTGGTTCCTCCTTCTGCCATCTTGAGTAAGTTGGCAACCAACTCTGCTTAAGTTGTCCCCACTTGGTGTGAGTGCATAAACAACTTCCCATCAACTCCCGCGAGATGGCGGTCAGTTGTATCGTCTGGTCGTGACCCAGGAGAACGTTGCAGTGAACGGCAGCAGAAAACTCACACCTCAGGACATCGCCGACACCCTCCGCGACCGCATCCGGGCGGGCGAACTCAAAGCGGGAGACCGCCTGCCGACCCAGGCCGAACTGGCGGAGGAGTTCGGCGTCGAACGCGGCGCCGTACGCCAGGCGATGAAGAAGCTCCAGAGCGAAGGTCTCCTGTCCAACGTCAGCAAGGGGAGTCCGCCGCGGGTGGCTCAGGCGGGGGCGGCGCCGGTGGGCAAGGAGCCCCAGCCGTCCATGGTCGCGCTGGCACCGCGCCTCGCGGCGGCGTTCGCGGAGCAACGGGTGCGGATCGACGTGGTCTCGTACACCGCGGAGACACTGATGATCGCGCTCGGTGAACCGGTGCGCCTGATCCACGAGGGGCGGATCAGGCCGGAGTCGATCGACGTGCGCATCCTGCTGCCCAGCAGCGACATCGAGCTGGCCTTTCCGGTGCCGATCGCCCCCGACGCGGAGAGCAGGGGGCTGCTCCACCAGCGCTGGCTCGCCCAGCGGAACGCGCAGGGGCAGGTGCTGCGCCACAACCTCCGCGCGCTGCGGGCCTCGCACGGCATCGACGTCCACGTGACCTTCCGCGCGCTGCCGTTCACCACCCCGGTCAAGCTCTACCTGCTGAACGGCCGCGAGGCGCTCCTCGCCTACTACACGCTGGACGAACAGCAGGTGGAGCTGGACACCGACGGCGGCAGCGCGACCGTCTATGACGCGGGAGGCGTCAAGGCACTCCTGTTCTCCTTCGAGAAGGCGGCCGCGGCGCCGCGTGACGTCATGTTCGTCGACGAGTCGCAGAAGTGGTTCGACGCACTCTGGGCAACCATCACCACGGACCTGACACTCTCTTAGGTGACCCCTGACTCGACGCAATCCGACGCAGTATGGCCCGAGATGGTCAATGAAGAGCACGAAAGGCTACGCAATCTGATCGAGCCTGTTCGTTTCGTGCTCTTCGACTTCGACGGGCCCGTGTGCCGCCTCTTCGCCGGCCGCCCCGCCGACAGCGTGGCGAAGGACCTGGTCCGGTGGCTGGCGGAACGCGGCCTGCACGGCCTGCTCACCGCCGAGGAGCGGGAGGAACCCGACCCCTACGTGGTGCTGCGCGCCGTGGACCGCAGGCACCCCCGCAGCGATCTGATCGAGGAACTGGAGCGATGGCTCACGCGGCAGGAGGTGGACGCCGTGGCGTCCGCCCGGCCGACGGCGTACGTCGACCCGCTGATCCGCACCTGGTGGGCGACCGGCGCCAGGCTGGCCGTCACCACCAACAACGCCCCGCGCGCGGTGAGCCGTTACCTCACCTCGCGCGGCCTCCTGGAGTGCTTCGCCCCGCACCTCTACGGCCGCACCAAGGACCTGCGTCTGCTCAAGCCCGACCCGCACTGCGTGCACCGCGCGCTCAGCGCCATGGGGGCCGACCCCGCCCTCACCCTGATGATCGGCGACGCACCGTCGGACTTCGCGGCGGCCCGGCGGGCGGGAGTGGGCTTCCTGGGTTACGCGCGCAACCCGCGCAAAGCCGGCCTGCTGCACAGCGCGGGCGCGAAGCATCTGGTCTCGACGCTGGATCCGGTCCTGAAGGTCGTATACGCCGCAGGAAAAAATAAGGCGCAGTAAAGCGGCAGGCAGCGGCGGCAAACGGCGCGCCGGTGTCCACATCCTGGCATCGGGCAGGAACGGTTCCGTCCAGGGGATACCCTCTGCGCTCATGCCGTCACCTCCGCCTCGCTCCCCCCACGAGGCGCCGAAGAGCGGGCGCCGAGAGTCGTGGATCCGACGCCTCGCCGACTCGCACAGGGACCACCCGGACCGTCAGGTCGTGGCAGGTCACCACAACATCAACTACGTCGTGCCGCTCGGCTGGTCCCTGGCCTTGCTGCTGCACACCATGCCGTTCCGGGCCCGGGTCAAGTGCCGGATGCCCCGCGAGGCGGTGGAGGTGGTGCCGCGCATCTGGCCGAGCGAGACCGAGGTGCTCGCGGTGGTGAGCCGGCACCTCAAGCAAGTCCCCCGCTGCTTCCGGGACTTCGGGGACTGGTCGCTGCACTCCTACCGGGCGGGCACGGCGCTCTCCGAGCTGCAGCCCGAAGGGCGCGTCGGCGAGCCGATGCTGCGCCTGTTCGCGGACTTCTTCGCCAGGACGGCGGCGGTGCCCGCGCGGGAGCTGCCGCCCAGACCCGCCGACTGGCCCGAGGACCGGCAGAGCCAGGAGTTCCTCGACTGGCTGATCGGCTTCACCGAGAACCGGGTGCACCGACCCAACCGCTGGCGGTTCCACGAACTCTTCACGGCCGTGGGCCTTCACCCGGACGTCATGACGGCCTTCCGGGACGACCCGGGCCGCCCGCCGCTGAAGCGCCGGCCCTTCTGCCTCCTCCACACCGACGTCCACCGCGCCAACGTCGTCGTCGACCGGCAGCAACTCGCGGTGATCGACTGGGAGTTGGCGATGTACGGCGACCCCCTCCACGACCTCGCCACCCATCTCGTACGCATGGACTACGAGAAGGACGAGCAGACCCTGATGAAGGAGCTGTGGGCCGACGCCATGGAGCGGGCCGGACACGGCGACATGGCGGACGGGCTCGACACCGACCTGCCCGTTTACCTGGACTTCGAGTACGCGCAGTCCGTCTTCCCGGACATCATGCGCGCCGCGCTCGACCTGACCGCGCTGCCGGGGGAGCCCGACCGCGCCGACTACGCGGGCGCGGCCGTGCGGGTCTGCCGGGCATTGCGGCGCGCGGCCGAACCCCTGAAGCTGGACGAAGTGCCCGACGAGGGCCTGGCGGAGCGGGCCCTGCGCGACTGGTTCGAGGGCCCGTTCGGCCGCGCGCTGGGCGAAGGAGTGGTGCGCGGGGCGCGCGACACCGCCGACGACGCTGACGAATGGGGTCCCGTGGCACCAGACGTGACGGAAACCGGAGAACGGGAACTGGCCGGTGTGGCGGCCCTGTTGAAGGCGCCCGCCGACAGCTGCGTGCTCTTCGACTTCGACGGCCCCATCTGCCGGCTCTTCCCGGACGGGTCGTCACTGAAGGTCGCCGACGGCCTCAGGGAGCTCGCGCGGCAGCGCGGCGTCCAGGGCGTCCTCACGCCGGAGGAGGAGCGGTCGATCGACCCGCACGTCGTGCTGCGCGCCATGGACCGCGCGTTCCCCGGCGGCGACCTGGTCGCCGAGTGCGAGGAGCTCCTCACGGCGGGCGAGGTCGCCGCGACGCACTCGGCACCCCCGACCCCCGGCGCCCATCGGCTCATCCGCGAGCTGCGGGCGCGCGGCGCGCGGATCGCCGTGGTCACCAACAACTCGCCGCGTGCCGTCGCCGCCTACCTCCATCGGCACGGCCTGACCGACGCCTTCGGGCCGCATCTCTACGGACGTACGGACAGGCCGGGCCTCCTCAAGCCCCACCCCGACAGCCTGGAGCGGGCGCTGCACGGTCTCGGCGCCGAACCCGCCGACGCGTTCATGATCGGCGACACGGCGACGGACCTGGCGGCCGCGCGGGACGCGAAGGTCCTCTTCGTCGGATACGCCCGCGACGACCGCAAGGCCGGGCTGCTGCGGAGGGCGGGGGCCGAGCTGGTCGTCCCCGGCCTGGGGCCGCTGCTCGGGCTCCTGGGGGCCGCGCCCGCTGATCCGATCGACTGATTCGTTCGACTGATCCGGTCGTCTGATTCGTTCGACTCATTCGGCCGACTGATCCGATCGACTGCTTCGGCCGACTGCTCCGTGCCGCTGATCTGTCCGCGCTCTTCCTGATCGGTGCGGCGCGCGGCACCATGGCCTCGCTGTGGGGTGCTCTGCCCAACTCGCCGGGAACCAGGGAGGTTTGGTGGCAGCGAGCGGTCGGCGTACGGCACGGGAGCGGGCCGCGGAGCGCTGGGCGAACGCGGAGAGCGCCGTGACCAAGGCGCTGCTGCTCGCCGTGTTCGTCCTCGGGCTCGTCGCACAGTTCGTGCAGCCGGTGGGGGACGCCTTGGAGGGCAAGGCCTATCTGGGCGGCGCCGTCCTCAGCCTGGTCGGGTACGTCCTCTACACCGAGGTGCGGCGCCTGAACGACGCCCTGCGGCCCGAGGTCAGGGACGAGGTGCAGACCGCCGACCTGGGGCGGTACTTCGACCGGGCCCTGCAGGCGAAGAAGGGCAGGCCGGTACGGATCGACGCCATCGGCTTCACCGGCGAGACCGTGCTGTACCCGATCAGCCGCAGCCTGGAGGCCCTGGAGGACGGCTCGCGGCGCGAGGTGAGCCTGCGGATCCTCGTGCCGGACTTCACGGCGCCGATGGCGATACCCGGCATGCTCGACGGGCGGGGCAAGGCCGTGGACGACCCGGGGTTCCGCGACGATCTGCTGCGCAAGGTCCAGGACTACGCGTACGACATGCAGGCCCTCGCCCGGCGGCTGCGGCAGGGCGAACGGGCCGAGCTCGACGTGCAGTTCAGGGTGTTGCTCATCACGCCGCAGCTGAAGTTCTGCCTGATCAACGGCGAGGAGCTGTTCGACGGCATCTACGACAAGGTCGAGCAGCGGCCCGCGAGGACGCCCCCGGAGCGGCAGGTCCTCGACCTCATGGGGTACCACGCGGTCCTCACGCGCTGGCGCTCCGAATCGGGGGCCGCGGGGCGCGAGAAGGTCACTCAGCGGCAGGACTTCTTCGACACCCTGTGGCGCGTGGCCTCACCGCTGCCCGCGGCCGGGGCGGCGCCCTGAAGCGGACCGGCGGGACCTCGACGGCCTGGGGCGCCGGCCGGTGGTCCGCGAAGGGGGGCGGGGTCTCGGGCCCCCTCACGCGTAGCGCGACAGGCCCGAACGCAGTTGGCCGAAGGCCCTGTTCGCCGATGCCGTCGCGTCCGGCCAGACCTCGTCCGCCGTCTCGCCCGCCGCGATGCGGCGCCAGTTCTCCTCGGCCAGGATCCGCTGTACGGCGATGATCTGGCCCGCGGCCAGGCGGGCCTCCAGGGTGTTGCCGCCGTGGGCGTCCACCAGGGCGGCGGCCAGGGCCTGTTCGGAGCGGTCCTGGTAGCCGTAGAGGCGGGCCAGCAGGGAGGGCGTGCCGTAGAGGAGGCGGTGGAAGGCGAGGACTCCTTCGGCGTCGTTGAGGCCCGTCACCGGGTCGCGGCGCTCCAGGCCGTCGAGGAAGTTGCGCTGCAGGGCGTCGAGCGCGGCGCGCTTCTCCGGGCGGGCGGTGACCACGCGGGCCGCCTCGTCCTCGTGGTCGGCGAAGCGGTGCAGGACCAGGTCCTCCTTCGACGCGAAGTAGCGGAACAGGGTCGGCTTGGAGACCTCGGCCGCCGCCGCCACCTCCGCCACCGAGACCTTCTCGAACCCCTTCTCCAGGAACAGCGCGATCGCCGTCTCGGAGATCGACTCGTAGCGGCGGGCCTTCTTGCGTGCGCGCAGTCCGGGGGCGCTGCTGGGTGTGGTCGGCGTGGTCGGCGTGGTCATGGCCGCAGTCTAACGCTCGTCGATACCTGGTTAAAAATTTAACTCGGTTACATTATCGTGGAACGCATGACGACGACACCCGACGCGACGACGCCCGACTCGACGCCCGATTCGCCGCTCCCCGGCCTCGCCCAGGAACGCAGCTACCACGACGCCTGCCGCGCGGCCCTCGCCGGCATGGTCGAAGGAGCGGAGGAGCGGGTTGTCGGAGGAGCGGACGTGTCCGCGTCCGGTGCCGACGCCGAAGTGCTCGGCTACGAGTTCCGCAGCCACGCCAAGGCCATGCGCGAGCTCCCCGAAGCGCCCCTCTTCTTCGGGCGCCTCGACTTCGCCGCCGACGGGGCCGCGGCCGAGGACGCGGGCGACCACCGCGGGCAGCGCTACTACATCGGGCGGCTCCGCGTCACCGAACACCCCTCCGCCCCGCCCCTCGTCGTCGACTGGCGCGCCCCCGTCTCCCGCGCCTTCTACCAGGCAGGCGTCCGCGATCCCCAAGGCGTCGCCGTCCGCCGCCGGTTCGGCTGGGCGCCCGGCAGCAAGGGCGCGTCCACCGACCTCACCGGCATGGAGGACGAGTCCCTGGGTGACGGCGACGCCAACGGCGGCAGCGGCAGCGCGGGCGCGGGCCCGGTCTCCGGCGCGCAGGAGAGCCGCATCCTCGCCGGAGAGATCGAGCGACCCCGCGTCGGCCCCATGCGCGACATCGCCGCCACCATCCAGCCCGAGCAGGACGACCTCGTACGCGGTGAACTCGCCGTGTCCGTCTGTGTGCAGGGCGCCCCGGGCACCGGCAAGACCGCCGTCGGGCTGCACCGCGCCGCCTATCTGCTCTACACCTACGAGCAGCGCGTCCAGCGCTCCGGGCTCCTCATCCTCGGCCCCAACCGCACCTTCCTGCGCTACATCGCCGAGGTGCTCCCCTCGCTCGGCGAGACCGGCGTGCGGCAGTCCACCGTGCGGGACGTCGTGCGGGACGAGGTCGGCGGCCACCCGGTGCGCGCCGTCGACGACGAGGCCGCCGCCGTCGTCAAGCACGACGCCCGGATGGCCGAGGTGCTGCGCCGCGCCCTGTACTCCCGTGTCGCGCCGCCCGCCGACTCCCTTGCGGTGCCCGACGGTTCGTACCGCTGGCGCGTGTCGCTCGGCGATCTCGAGCGGATCATCGAGGACGTGCGCGAGGAGGAGCCGCCGTACGCCGTCGGGCGCGAGCGCGTGCGGGTCAGGGCCGTGCGGGCCATCCAGGAACAGGCCGAGCGCAGGGCCGGGCCGCAGAACAACACCTGGCTGCAGAAGATCGGCAGGGCCAGGCCCGTCAGCGCGTTCGTCGACGCCGCCTGGCCGCGCGTCCGGGCCGACGAGGTGCTCGCCGGGCTCCTCGGTGACGCCGAGGCGCTGGCCGCCGCGGCCGACGGCATCCTCGACGCCGACGAACAGAGGGCCGTCCTGTGGGCCAAGCCGCCGCGTTCGTACAAGTCGGCGAAGTGGAGCGCCGCCGATCTGGTGCTGCTGGACGAGCTGGCGGGGCTCCTGGAGCGGCCCGCGGGGTACGGGCACATCGTCGTGGACGAGGCGCAGGACCTGTCTCCCATGGAGTGCCGCGCCATCGCGCGCCGCGCCGGCTTCGGCTCGCTCACCGTCCTCGGCGACCTCGCGCAGGCCACCACCCCCTGGGCCGCCCGCAGTTGGGCCGACCTCCTCGGTCACCTCGGCAAGCCGGACGCCACGGTGACGCCGCTGACCACCGGGTTCCGGGTGCCGCGCGCCATCGTCGGGCTCGCCAACCGGCTGCTCGCGCGGCTCGACGTGGACGTGCCGCCCGCCGAATCCCTGCGTGCCGACGGGGAGTTGCGGATCCGGAGGGCGGAGACGGGTGATGCCGGTGCCGGTGCCGACGTCGATGCCGGAGTCGATGCCGCGGTCGTCGATGCCGTACGCGGTGCGCTCGGACGGGAAGGGTCCATCGGCGTCATCGCCGCCGACCGCCGCGTCGACCGGCTGCGCGCCGCCCTGGACGCCGCGGGCATCGAGAGCGCCGGGCCCGACGACCTCGGCGCGCGCGTGACCCTGCTGCCCGCCACCGTCGCCAAGGGCCTGGAGTACGACCACGTCGTCGCCGTCGAGCCCGCCGACATCGTCGAGGCCGAACAGCGCGGCCCGCACCGGCTGTACGTGGTGCTGACCCGCGCCGTGTCACGGCTCGACGTGGTGCACGGCAGGGCGCTGCCGTGGGAGGAGTGAGGAGCCGCCGAGGAGCGGTCACCGCTCCAGGACCGCCTCCATGACCGCCTTCGCGATCGGCGCGCCCAGCTTGCCGCCCGCGATCTCCGAGCGCGCGATGTCCATGTCGGAGGGGTCGACGAAGACGGCGACGGCGACGGGGGACTCGCCGTCGCCGTTCTTGGCGTAGGAGACGAACCAGGCGTACGGGCGCTCGTCGTTGACGTCCGCGCCGTGCTGGGCGGTGCCGGTCTTGCCGCCGACCGTGACGCCGTCGATCTTCGCCTTGTTCGCCGTGCCGTTCTCGACGGTGTTCTCCATCATGGCCTGCACGGTCTTCGCGGTCTTCTCGGAGACGGCCTGGTTCAGGGGGTCGGGCGAGGCCTTCTCGATCGTCGTGAGGTCGGGGCCGCGCAACTCCTCGACCAGGTAGGGCTTCATGACCTCGCCGTTGTTGGCGAGACCCGCCGTGACCATCGCCATCTGCAGCGGCGTGCTGGTCAGGCTGCCCTGGCCCATGCCGGTCAGCGCGGTCTGCGGCTTGTCGAGCTCCTCCGGGTAGCTGCTGGCGACCGCGCGCACGGGGATGAACTGCTCTTCGTTGAACCCGAACTTCTCCGCCGTCTCGCGCATCTTGTCCGTGCCGAGCTTGTCCGCGAGGTCGAGGAAGACGTTGTTGCAGGACCACTGCATGCCGGTCTTCACGGAGACCTTGTCGCAGTTGGAGTCCGGCACGTCGTTGCCGATGCGGGTGGAGCTGAGGGGGAGTTTGTACGGGGTCGGGGCGCCGGTCGGCTTGTCCACGTCCGTCACCACGCCGTGCTCCAGGGCGGCGGCCGCGGTGAGGATCTTGAAGGTGGAGCCGGGCGGGTAGATCTCGCGCAGCGCGCGGTTGTTGAGCGGCTTGTCCTTGCGCTTGCCGAGCGCGTCGAACTTCTTGCCCTCGTCGGACGAGATGCCCGCGAAGACCGAGGGGTCGTACGAGGGAGTGCTGGCCAGGGCGAGCACCTTGCCGGTGCGGGGGTCGAGGGCGACCACCGCGCCCTTGGCGTTCAGGTTCACCAGACCGTCGTAGGCGGCCTTCTGCGCCTTGGGGTCGATGGTCGTGACGACGTCGCCGCCCTGCTGCTTCTTGCCGGTCAGCATGTCCAGGGTGCGCTTGATGAACAGGCGGTCGTCGTTGCCGCTGAGGATGCCGTTGTGGACGCCCTCCAGGAAGGTGGCGCCCTGGGCCTGCGAGAAGTAGCCCGTCACCGGCGCGTACATCGGGCCCTCCTTGAAGGTCCGCTTGTACTTGAAGTCGGAGCCCGGGGTTTCCTTCGAGCCGGTGATGGACTTGCCGCCGACGATGATGTCGCCGCGCGGGTGGGAGAAGGCCTCGATCTGCACGCGGCGGTTCTGCTTGTGGTTCGACAGCTCGTCGTTCTCCGCGAACTGCACCCACGTCGCCCGCAGGAGCAGGGCGAGCGTGAGGATCCCGCAGAAGACGGCTATGTGCCGCAGTGGGCGGTTCATGGAGTGGCTCCCCCCGGGCCGGCGAATCGGTCCGGTCCATCCTCTCTGCTACCGCGGCGGCGCGGGGGCTAATCCGGCGATCTATCTCCGGACCCCTGGTCTAGCGCGGGGGCGCGCCCCGCAGCACCTCGATCACGCTCGCGTAGCTGTCGCCCCCGTGGCCCGCGGCGGCCGTGCGTTCCATCGTCGCCCTCAGGAGCTCGGGCAGGGCGTTGTCGACGCCCCGTGCCTTCGCGGCGTGGATCAGGTGGTCGATCGCCGCGATCTGTACGTCGACGGTGGCGTCGTCGCCCGGATAGCGCCCGGCGTCCACCTGGGGCGCGTACGTCGCGACGAACCCGGAGACCGCGCCGTTCAGCCAGCTCAGCGCGATCCGCGTGAACGCCTCGGCCGACGCCCCCTCGGAGGTCACCAGGGCGGTGCCGTGCAGCCAGCCGGTGAACGCCGCCCACATCAGGCCGAGCAGCGCGGCGTCGTAGAGCGAGGCGAGGCCCGGCTCCGTGCCGAGGTACAGCGGGTCGCCGAGCGCGGCGAGCGTGGCGCGGTGGGCCTCGAAGACCGCCTCCGGGCCGCTGTAGAGGAACATCATCTCCGGGCTGCCGACGCCCGGCGGGGTCGTCATGATGCCGCCGTCGAGGTAGTCGGCGCCGTGCGAGGCCGCCCACCGCGCCATCTCGTCGGCCTGCTCAGGCGATCCCGACGTGAGGTTGACCAGGGACTTCCCCTTCAGTCCTCCCGCCTCGGCGACGGGGGCGAGGACGGCGCGCAGGGCGTCGTGGTCGAGGACGCAGGCCAGGACGAGACCGCTCGCGGCGACGGCCTGGTCCGGGGCCGCGGCCACCCGCGCGCCGCGGTCGGCCAGGGGCTTCGCCTTCTCGGCGGAGCGGTTCCAGACGGTGGTGGGGTGGCCGCGGTCCAGGAGGGCGGCGGCGAGGGCGGAGCCCATGAGGCCCAGACCGATGACGGTGACGGGGGTGGCGTTCACGTTGGGGGCGGGGGTCGCGTCCGTGCGGGTGGTGGCGTTCGCGTGCGTGCCGGTGGTGGCGTTCATGGGGATCACGCTCGCAGCGCGCGGCCGCCGCCGACAGTGACAGCGGTGACGGTGACCACCAAATTCCTGCCACCCGCCGCAAGGGGGCCCTGCCCTCGTACGCTCGGGGGATGAGCGCTGGTTCCGTCGCGGTCGTCGTGGCCGATGAGATCGGGGTCCCTTCCTGGGACCTGTACGAACTGAGCATCCCCCTCACGGTGTTCGGCAAGCCGCAGCCCGACCTGGCCGAGCCCTGGTACGACCTGCGGCTGTGCACCACCGGCGAACGGGACACGAGCGGCGGCGACTTCGGCGTCGGGCTGCGCACCCCTCACGGCCTCGACGGGCTCGTCGGCGCCGACACCGTCGTGGTGACCTCGGTGCCGGACGCCTGTGTCGAGGAGGGCGCGCCGCTGCCGCCCGGTCTCGCCGACGCCCTGCGCCGGGCGTACGAGGCGGGCGCCCGCATGGTCTCGCTGTGCACCGGCGCCTTCGCGCTCGCCGAGGCGGGCCTCCTCGACGGGCGCAGGGCCACCGCCCACTGGATGCACACCGCCCAACTGGCCGCCCGGTACCCGAAGGTGGACGTCGACGACTCGGTCCTCTACGTGGACGACGGCGACGTCCTCACCAGCGCCGGGCTCACCGCGGGCCTCGACCTCTGTCTGCATCTGGTCCGCCGCGACCTCGGCGCGCACGTCGCCAACCAGCTGGCGCGACGCATGGTGGTGCCCGCCCATCGCCACGGCGGCCAGGCCCAGTTCATCGACCTGTCCGTGCCCGAGACGGACGACGCGGGCCTCGGTCCCGTACTGGAGTGGGCCCGCGCGCACCTGGACCGGCCGCTCACCGTCGACGACCTGGCGCGCCGCGCGGCGATGAGCCCGCGCACCTTCTACCGCCGACTCCAGGCGGCCACCGGCACGACGCCGCTCCAGTGGCTCCTGGGCCAGCGCCTCGCGCGGGCCCAGAGCCTCCTGGAGTCGACGGACCTGCCGGTGGAGAAGGTGGGCGAGCTCAGCGGGCTCGGTACGGCGAACAACCTCCGGCACCACTTCCTGAAGCAGGTCGGGGTGTCGCCCGGGGACTACCGGCGCTCCTTCTTCAGCCGCCCAGTCGCTTGACCATGTTCATGATCGCGGTGATCTGCCTGCCGCCCTGGTCGGCGTAGTGGGTGTCACCGCCGTACCCCCACCAGTTCCAGCAGCCGCGCGGGTTGTCGAGCGAGGTGGTGGCCTGGGGGTACAGGACGACCATGCGGTTGGTGTCGGCGTACTCGTTCAAGTAGGCCTGGCGCATGAAGGTGTCGCCGATCTGGCCGTACGTCTGCTGACAGCCGTGCAGGGCGACCATCAGGCGGCACGGCCCGCCCGAGCCTGCCGCGCAGGCCTTCGGGACGTACGCGAAGCCGTCCCTGCCCATGCTGACCGCGGCCGCGTCGCCGCCGGGGACGTGGCGGTTCTGGTCGAAGCGGACGAGGGTGCCGTCCAGTGGGGTGGTCGTGGCGGGGCGCACGGAGGCACCGAACAGGTGGGAGAGCATGGCGCGTTCGGGGTCGGTGCCGCAGTTGTTGAGGTAGGGCGACGCCGTGCTCGCGCAGGAGACCTGGCCGAGCGGGGAGACCCAGGCGTGGCCCGCCGCCGAGGACGTGTCGTAGGCGACGTTCGCGCCGAAGTCCCGGTGGTAGGCGGCCAGATCGTCGTTCACGGGCCGGTCGATGGTCCTGTCGTTCCCGCCGTGGTACAGCCACACCGGGTCGCCCGACAGGTTCGCCACCGGGTCGACGCGGCCCGCCGCCGCGCGCTCCCTGGTCAGCTGCTCCAGTTGCGCCGGGCTCCTGCGCGGCAGGTAGGTGTCCATGCACGCGTACAGGGCGGTGTTGAGGCTGCCCTGCGCGCATTCGTAGGCGCCCGCGCTGAAGATTCCGGCGCCCTTGATGACGGAGGAGTGCGCCACGTGCAACTGGTCGGCGAGGTATCCGCCGGACGAGACGCCCGACACGTACGTCGACTCGATCTCCAGGGGCGGCAGTTCGCCGGGGGTGGGGGAGGGGACGGCGGCGGTGGCGCCGGTCGCGGCGCCCAGGGAGAGGGCGAGCGCGGCGGCCAGGGTCAGAAGGGTCTTCCCGAGGGGCTTTCCGTACGTCTCCTTGTACGTCTCTCGGTACGTCTTCCTGTACGCCATGAGTGCCTCCGGAGGGGGTGTGGGGGCCGTCATTCTGGGCGCTTCCCGCGGGGCGGACGAGGTGGGCGGGGGCCACAGGGCGGGGGCCCGGGGTATGGCGTGCAGCCACCGGGGGGTGACACCCGGGCGGGCTCATCAGCGGACCATCAGCGGCTCCGAAGCGCCGCCGAGCACAGTCGTCCCTGTCAGAAGCGCCGAGCGGCACTCGGCCGAAGAACACAGGACACCAGGGAGCACGCCATGACCGCCGCCGCCACTACTGCCACCGCCGCCGCTGTTACCGCCACCGCCACCACCCCCACCGTCACCAGCTCCCCCCTCCTCCACCCCACCCGCCTCGGCGACCTCTCCCTCCCCAACCGCCTCGTCATGGCCCCCATGACCCGCAACCGCGCCTCCGCCGACGGCGTCCCGCAGCCCGTCATGGCCACGTACTACGCCCAGCGCGCCTCCGCCGGCCTGATCATCGCCGAGGCGTCCACGCCCAACGCGGTCGGCCAGACCTACGCCAACATCACCGCGATCCACGGCGAGGCGCACGTCGCGGGCTGGCGGCGGGTCACCGACGCCGTGCGCGAGGCGGGCGGCCGGATGTTCCTGCAGCTGCAGCACGGCGGCCGGGTCGGGCACCCGGACAACAGCGGTCTGACGCCGGTCGCGCCCTCGCCGGTGCCGCTGCCGGACACCATCCACACGCCCGGCGGCCACCAACCCGCCGTCGAACCACGGGAGATGACCGCCGAGGACATCGAGGAGACGGTCGCCGACTTCGCGGCCGCCGCCCGCCGCGCGATCGACGCCGGCTTCGAAGGCGTCGAGGTGCACGCCGCCAACGGCTACCTCCTCCACCAGTTCCTCGCGAAGAACACCAACCACCGCACCGACGCCTACGGCGGCCCCGTCTCCCACCGCGTCCGCTTCGTCGTCGAGGTCGTCCGCGCCGTCGCCGACGCGATCGGCGCCGAGCGGGTCGGCGTACGCATCGCGCCCGGCATCACCGTCAACGGCATCGAGGAGGGCGACACCGAGGACATCTACCCGGAGCTGGTCGACGCCCTCACGGACATCGGCCCGCTCGCCTACCTCCACGTCGTCTTCGCCGACCCCGACGACGTCCTCTTCCGGCGGATCCGCGGGAGCTGGCAGGGCGCCCTCGTCGCCAACCCGGTCCTCGGCTGGGGCGGACCGCTGCCCGCCGACGGCGGCAGGCTCGCCGGTGAGCGGCTGCTCGCCGCCGGAGCCGACCTGATCTCGCTGGGCCGCGCGTTCCTCGCCAACCCCGACCTGGTCGAGCGGATGCGCATCGGGGCACCGCTCAACGCCCTGCGGGACAAGGGCCTGATGTACGTGGGCGGGGCGGCCGGGTACACCGACTACCCCACCCTGCGCGACGCCGACCGGGCATGAGGGCGTACGGCGGACCGGCTCGGCACCGGCAACTCTCAGCGGCGGCCCATGAGTTCCACGATGCGGGTCATCCCGTCGTTGCCGTGGCCCTCGCCGATGACGCGGCGGAGCAGGCCCTCGGCGGCGCGCATCACGCTCGCGTCGATGCCGTGGGACTCGGCGGTGTGGATGACGTGGGACATGGTCGAGGCCGCCGACGTGATCGGGTTGTCCTCGCCGGAGTAGGTGCCGTTGTCCACCTCCGCGGCGGATCCCTCGAAGATCGCCGGGAGGATCGCGCCGATGCCCGCCGCGAACGGGGCCAGCTCCTGCGCGGTGATGCCCTCCGCCTTCGCGATGGCCAGGGCGTGCATGTAGCCGGTCATGGCGGTCCAGAAGATGTCGAGCAGTGCCACGTCGTACGCCGCCGCCCGGCCGGTGTCCTCGCCGAGGTGGGTGTGGGTCCCGCCGAGCGCGTCGAGGACGGGGCGGGACTCCTCGTAGAGGTCGGCGGGGCCGCTGTGGAGGAACACTCCGTGGGGCGTGCCCATGGTCGTGACCGGCGTCATGATCGCGCCGTCCAGGTACCGGATCCCGTGCTCCTGGGCCCACCGCGCGGTGTCCCTGGCCCGGTCGGGGGTGTCGGCGCTGAGGTTCGCGACCGTGCGGCCCTTGAGGGCGTCGGCCACGGCGTCGCGGCGCAGGACGGCGTCCGAGGCGTCGTAGTTGACGACGCAGACCA
Organism: Streptomyces sp. NPDC025651; assembly: GCF_055558735.1. Lineage (NCBI taxonomy): Bacteria > Bacillati > Actinomycetota > Actinomycetes > Kitasatosporales > Streptomycetaceae > Streptomyces > Streptomyces sp. NPDC025651. The sequence goes on along the minus strand of NZ_JBVHLZ010000012.1, from coordinate 198,016 downwards.
CGGTCAACGGGCTTGCCGCGACGGCCTCTTCGGCCGAGGCGGCACTGATCGCGCCCTGCGCGACCAGCTCCTTGTCCCGGCCGGGCGTCCGGTTCCAGACGGTGGTCCGTACGCCGGCGGCCAGGAACGCGGAGGCCAGGGCCCGGCCCATCGGACCGAGACCGAGGACGGTGACGGCAGACTGTTCGGTGTGCGAGGACATGAGGGAACTCCCGTGCAAGTACTGGTAAATGGCGTTAAAAGGGGATGGAAATGACGCGCAGCCGTGCTCAGGACCCGAACGTGTGCGGTGTGACCGCAGCCATCGCCGTGATCGACGGCAAGTGGAAGACGGCGCTGCTCTGGCCGCTGGAGCAGGGTCCGCACCGCCCGGGCGAGATGCTCCGGCTGCTGCCGGGTCTCACGGAGAAGGTCCTGACCCAGGCGCTGCGCGAGATGGAGGCGGACGGCCTCGTGCACCGGGAGGTGCACGACGTACGGCCGTTGAAGACCGTCTACTCCCTCACGGAGTTCGGCCGCGACCTCTGCGAGGCGCTCGGCCCGCTGTCGGACTGGGGCCACCGTCGCCTGGACATGCTGGCGCAGTCCCAGCCGGACTCCTCGGAACTCCAGGCCTCCTGACGCATCGTCACTTCGCTCCTCCCCGGGTCTCGGCGTCCCCACCAGGTTGGCCGCTGGCGGCCGGTACGCCAAGTACCCACAAAAAAGTGGCCATCCGACGGCCGCCCACGGGGCGTGCGAAAACGAGTGGCGGGTGACCGGGCGCCCGCCTAGCTTGTGCGCTCGTGACCGATCACCCAGAGGCGCAGGCAGGGGAACGGACAGAGGTACGGGCAGGGGAACGGACAGAGGCACAGGCAGAGGCACAGGCAGAGGAACGCGCCGAGTCCCGGGCGGAGCCCGCCGACGAGGGGTTGTGGTCCCGTACGTATCGGGGGGCCACCGCCGGAATCGCCGCGGTGATGTTCCTGACCGGCTTCGCCGCGCTCGCCGTGGTGCCCACCCTGCCGGTGGCCGCGCGCGATCTGGACGGGGTGGCGCTCTACCCGCTCGTGGCCGGCTGCTTCGTCGCCGCGAGCCTGCTGGGCGGGGTGCTCGGCGGCGACTGGGCGGACCGCGCAGGGGCACGCAGGCCGCTGGCGGCGGGCGTCGCCCTTGCGGTGGCCACCCTGCTGATCTCGGCGTCGAGCACGTCCGTCTGGCAGCTGGCGGCGGGCCGCTTCCTGGACGGCCTGGCCGCCGGAATGATCGCGGTGGCGGTCAACACGGCCGTCGCGCAGACCTATCCGGAGCGCCTGCGGCCGCGCGCCCTCTCCCTGATGAGCACCTGCTGGATCGTGCCGTCCCTCTCCGGGCCCCCGCTGGCGGGCCTGGTCGCGGACTGGTGGTCCTGGCGCGCGGTGTTCTACGGCCTCGCGGTGGTGACGGTGATCCCGGCGGTCGTGGTCGTGGCCCTGCTGCGCGGCCACGAACGGCCCGCTTCCGCGGAGCACTCCCGGCGCCCCGCCCTCCTCGTCGCGACGGCGGTCAGCGTGGGCGCGGCCCTCGCGCAGTACGCGGTCTCCGGCTGGGACACGCTCCATCTGCTGTGCGGGGCGGCCGGGTTCGCGCTCCTCGTGGCCTTCGCGTCACGGCTGCTGCCGCCGGGCACCTGGCGGGCGGCCCGCGGCCTGCCCGCCTCGGTGCTGCTGCGCGGCCTCTCCTCCGGCGCGTTCTTCACGCTGGAGGCCTTCGTGCCGCTCTTCCTGGTGACCGAGCGGCACGTGTCGCCCCTGATGACCGGCCTGGTCTTCACGGGAGCCGCCGTGACCTGGGCCGGCGCCTCCTGGGCGCAGGGGCACGTCCTCGACCGGCGGCCACGCCACCACCTGGTCGTCGCGGGGTCGCTGATCCTCGCGGCGGCGGTGGCGCTCGCCGCGCTCGGGACGCTGCCCGCCATGCCCGACCTGACGGCCGCGTCGGCCATGCCCCTCGCGGCGGTCGGCATGGGCCTGGTCGCGCCCTCGCTCACCCTCCTGTCGCTCTCGCACAGCCCGCCGGAGCGGCAGGGCTACGCGAGCGGCGCGATGCAGACCACGCAGAACCTCGGCCAGGTCACGGTCATGGCGCTCACCTCGGCCCTGTTCACGGGCTTCCTCGCCGTCAGTTCGACGGACGCGGCGGGCTACGGCGCGGCGTTCGCCCTGCTGCTCGTGCCGAGCGCCCTGGTCGCGGTGCTCGCGACGAGGGCACGCGCGACACAGGCGTAGCGACCGCCCACCTCAGGCACCGAGTTCCAGCCCCTGCTCCAGCCCCTGTTCCAGCTCTCGTTCCGGCTCCCGTTCCTGTTCCCGTACGTCGGCGACGACGCAGCTGATGTTGTCGGGCCCTCCGAGGCGGTTGGCCCGCTCGACGAGCGTGCGTACGGCCTGCTCGGGCTCGGTGGCCTCCGTGACGACCTGTCGGACCTCGTCGGAGGGGACGACGGCGGACAGGCCGTCGGAGCAGAGCAGGTAGCGGTCGCCGGGCCGCGCGTCGTGCAGCCGCATGTCGACGTCGACGACCGGACCCACGCCCAACGCCCGTGCGAGCATCGCCCGTTGGGGATGGCTGGACGCCTCGTCGGGGGTGAGGCGCCCGTCCTCGACCATCGACTGGACCATGGTGTGGTCGTGGGTGATCTGGAAGAACTCGCCGTCGCGCAGGAGGTAGGCGCGGGAGTCCCCGATGTGGACGAGGGCCAGCTGCGACCCGGTCCAGAGCATCGCGGTGAGCGTGGTCCCGCCCTCGTCCTCCCGCGAACCGGTGCGCGAGGCGCTGTGCACGGCACGGGCGGCCTCCTCGACGGCGTCTTCGAGGACATTGAGGAGACTGCCCGCGGGAATGCCGTCGGTCCCGTGCTCCAGGCGCTTGAGGGTGTCGACGGCGGCGGCGCTCGCGGGCGCTCCCTCGCGGCCGAAGCCGTCGGCGACGGCGAGGAGGCGGGCTCCGGCGTAGGCGGTGTCCTGGTTGCTCTCGCGGACCAGACCGGCGTCGGTCAGTGCGGCGTAACGGATGGTCAGGCGGTCGGTGGCACGGGCCACGGCGGTGTCCTTCCACGACAGATGGCTGACGAGGAAGGTGGCGAGGTCCCGCCGCGCGGCGGTCTCGGCCTCGACCTCGGCCCAGTAGGCGCGCACCTCCTGGGCCGCCGCCCCGTCCTCCAGCGCGCAGACGCGCCGGATGCGGGCGAGCGGCATGCCGAGCCTGCGGAGCCAGGCGACCAGGCGGGCCTGGTCCAACTGGTCCGGGGCGTAGAGGCGGTAGCCCGTCACCGGGTCGACGCGGGCGGGGGCCAGCAGACCGAGCTCGTCGTAGAGACGCAGGGCCTTCGGCGAAAGCCGGGACGCCTTCGCGAACGCCCCGATGGTCAGCAACCCCATGCCCGCTCCTCCCTCGTGCCGGGCGTCCGGCCCGGCCCCACCGATGCTGTGGCTTCCCCCAAGGTGAAGGTCAACAGATGCTTTCACCGCCTCCGCCACAGGGGTGGGTCTGGCCCCACCCGCCCGTGCGTTGAGCCGGATACCGCGCCGCTCCCGCGCTCCATAGCGTCGACGACATGGAAACCAGCACGCACACCCAGGGCGCCCTCGGCGCGGTGAAGAACAGCGTCAAGGCCTACGGCGTCCTCAGCGCCGCCGCCCTCGTGGCGGTCCTCGTGGTCGCGGGCGGCGGCCACATGGTGAACACGTTCATGTGGGTCAGGGCCGTCCTGCTGCCCGTGGCCGCGGTGCTCCTCCACCGCATGGCCGTCTCGGCCTCCCGGGGTTCGCGACGGTCCTTCGAGCGACTGGGCACCGTCACCGTCGTCCTGCCGATCGCGATCATCGCCGTGGACCTGATCCCGGGCGTCTGCCCGCCGTGGTACGCCGCGACGCAAGTCCTCTGCATGCTGCCGGTCGTCGCGGCCGCGTTCCTGGTCCGGCGAGCGCGCGAGGCGTGATACATTTGATCTTGTGCTCGTCGCCGAACTCCCGGTGACGGACCATGCGTTGGTGGTCCAAGGAAAGACGCCCCGCTTCCTGCGGGGAAATGCAGGTGCAAGGCCTGCCCGGCGCTCCGAGAAAGAGTCCCATCCCGTGAACACGGGGTGGGACTCTTTGCGTTGGGGCCTGCGCCCGGTCCCGCGTTTGTGCCGGAGCGCGGGACTTGTCGTGCGTCGGCCTTCCGACCAGCGGCTGGCCGCCGAAGTTGCACGGTATCGGTCGGGAGATTCGCACCGTACTTGTCGCCGGGTGCAGTTCCTCTGAAGGGAAGAGTGAGCAGGGGAAACGCTGACCGGGGTGTGTTCGCGTTGTCTCGTCTCCACCTTGGTGGTGGAGGAGGGGTGGCCGAGATGTCGATGGACGCTGCGGTCGCGCCAGAGCCGGATGCCGTGGCGGCTGAGGTCGAGGAGGCGTCGGCATACGCCGGTGCCGAGCGGCGGGTGGTTGGGGTGTTGTCCGTGCCCGACTGGCAGCCGGATATGAGTGTGGACGGTCTGCCACACGTGTACCGGGACATTCTGTAGTGGGTAGGCGGTGCGGTGGGCGTGTGAGCGCCGATTGCAGCGGTCGCGCCTCACCTGGTGGCGGCGCCGGGCAGACTCTGCCCATGGAGTCCGAGGTGGTTGCAGCGTTCATGGCTGTCCCCGCGTCTCTCTTCGCGGCATGGGCGGCGTATGGGGCGGGGAAGGTGCAGGGCCGGAGTGCCGTGGACTCCGTACGCCGCACGTCTCAACGGGAGTCGTACGCACAGCTCCTCTCCGCGTGTTGGGCGTTCCTGCACGAAGCGACCAAGGTCATTTCGATACTGGAGGGGGCTTACTTGGCCTATCCGCCGCCTGGCGCGGAGGCAGGATGGGCGCAGAACGCCGTGGAGCGTGTCAGCGGCCTTGCGAACCGGATCACTGAGTGTGCGGCGGTGGTAAGCCTCGACGGGCCGGCGCACGTCGCCGCACTGACACCCGCCCTGAGGGCCCACTCCCTAAGCCTCGTCACTGACCTCACCATCGCCGAGGCAAGAGGGCTGCAGCCCGGTGAGCGCATCGGCGACCACGACTTGAGGCTCCAGGAAGCGGTGGACAAGTTCGCAAAGGCCGCGAGCGCGCACCTGAATGCCGGACTCACGTCGCGGTGGTCTGGACGCTGGTGGGGACGCGCCATGTCATGAGTGCCCGGGCTCCGCGTGCACGGCGACCTCGCCGGGGCGGGTGAACGCCTCCTCCAGCTTTGCGAGTTCATCGGTGCGGCCGACGAACAGTCTGGTCCCGATGTTCGACACTCCGCCGTCCGCGGCGTCGTCCGGGAGTACGAGCTCAACAGGGCCAACTTGCGCATCCGGGCCTGATCGCGAATTTCACTTCAGAAGAACCGCACCCCTTGTCGCCTACCCCTCCAGGAGTTGGGGCGCGGTCTTCCGAGCAGGGCGTTTGCCCAGGTCAAGGCTTCACACGACAGATGTCGTGCACAGACGGCAAGTACCGTGCCCAGGCTCAAGTTGCCGCGTTGTGGCATGGCGCACTATTGCAAGCAGGCGCTTGCAATAGTTAGCAGGGATGCCGCACCATCGACGTATGGCATCACTCAACGTCGGCAATCTCGGTGAGTACCTGCGCGAGCAGCGGCGCAACGCGCAACTGTCGCTGCGGCAGCTCGCCGACGCCGCCGGGGTGTCCAATCCGTATCTGAGCCAGATCGAGCGCGGCCTGCGCAAGCCGAGCGCCGAGGTCCTGCAGCAGGTCGCCAAGGCCCTGCGGATCTCCGCCGAGACGCTGTACGTAAGGGCCGGGATCCTCGACGAGAAGGAGCGGGACGAGCTGGAGACGCGCGCCGTCATCCTCGCCGACCCCTCCATCAACGAGCGCCAGAAACAAGTGCTGTTGCAGATCTACGAGTCGTTTCGCAAGGAGAACGGCTTCGAGACCTCGTCGTATGCGGACGAGTCGTACGCGGACGAGTCGTACGCGGATGTGGACACCGCCGTCGAAGGCCCCCGCACGGCCGACGCCGGTGATGCCGACCAGAAGCAGAACCCCTCAAGCTGACCAAGCTGCGAACCGGGAGGACCATCCTCATGGCCATCACCGATGACCTGCGCAAGACCCTCAGCAACCCCACCCCCGCGTACTTCGTCGCCGGGTCCGCGGACCTCGCCCTCCAGCAGGCGAAGAAGGTGCCGGGACTCGTCGAGCAGCTGATCGCCGAGGCGCCGTCCCGCATCGACGCGGTGCGCAACACCGACCCCAAGGCCGTCCAGGACAAGGCCGCCGCCCGCGCCAAGGAGGCGCAGGAGACCATCCAGGCCAAGGTCACCGAGGTGATCGGCACGCTCGACACCGACCTGAAGAAGCTCGGCGAGACCGCCCAGGACCTCGCGCTGCGCGGCGTCGGCGTGGCCGCCGAGCTCGCCGTCAAGGCCCGCGAGAAGTACGACGAGGTGGCCGAGCACGGCGAGCAGACCGTGAAGGCCTGGCGCGGCGAGGCCGCCGAGGAGATCTTCGAGATCGCCGAGACGGTCGAGCCGGACGCGGAGGAGAAGTCCGCGGAGAGCGAGGGCGCCACGGCGGCCGCGAAGCCCGCGACCGCCGCGCCCAAGAGCGCCGCCGCCCCGGCGAAGAAGCCGGCCGCGAAGAAGACCACGACCCGCAAGACGACGGCGAAGAAGACCACGCCGCCCGCGAAGTGAGAAGTCGGGAAGTGCGGGGCGGGCACTCACGGCGTGCCCGCCCCGTTGACGGGGTAGCGGGTACCGTGGCCGGGTAATCGATGAGCCGAGACTGGTGGTGGACGTTGTGCTGATGCAGGGGTTCGCGAACTTCATGTGGCTGCTGTCGCTGGCCCTGATCGTGTTCAGCGGATTCGCGCTCATCGACGCCGCGGTCCGGCGCGAGGACGCCTATCGCGCCGCGGACAAGAAGACCAAGCCGTTCTGGCTGATCATCCTCGGGCTCGCGTTCGTCGTGAACCTGCTGTTCCCGATCCTGTCCTTCCTGCCGATCATCGGGCTCGTCGCGACCATCGTGTACATGGTCGACGTGCGCCCCGCGATCCGGCAGATCACCGGTGGCGGCGGCCGCCGCGGCGGCTCCAGCAGCGACGGTCCGTACGGGCCGTACAACGGCGGCCGGTAGCCGAAAGGACCGTCACCACCCCGGTGACGGCCCCCGGCGCCCGGCGGACGTCACCGCCCGCCGGGCGCCCGGTCGAGCAGCAGCACCGCCACGTCGTCCGTCAGGTCCCCGCCGTTGAGGTCGCGCACCTCGTTCACCGCGGCCTCGAGGAGCTCGTCGCCCTGCAGCCCCGCGGCGATCTGGCGGCGGACCATCTCCACCATGCCCTCCTGGCCGAGGCGCTGGTTGCCCTGGCCGATGCGGCCCTCGATCAGGCCGTCCGTGTAGAGCATCAGGCTCCACTTCCCGCCGAGCTCCACCTGCTTGCGCGGCCAGCGCGCCCGCGGCAGCAGACCGAGGGCCGGCCCGCTGCTCTCGTACGGAAGAAGTTCGGCGAGGCGGCCCTCGCGCGCGATCAGCGGCGAGGGGTGTCCTGCCAGGCACAGCCCGGCCCTGCGGCCGTCCGGGGCGATGTCGACGGTGCAGAGCGTCGCGAAGATCTCGTCGTCCGCGCGCTCGTGCTCCAGGACCTTCTGCAGCGTGGACAGCAGCTCGTCGCCGCACAGGCCCGCGAAGGTCAGGGCGCGCCAGGCGATGCGCAGCTCGACGCCGAGCGCCGCCTCGTCGGGGCCGTGGCCGCAGACGTCGCCGATCATGACGTGCACGGATCCGTCGGGGGTGCGCACGGTGTCGTAGAAGTCGCCGCCGAGCAGCGCGCGGGAGCGCCCCGGCCGGTAGCGCGCGGCGAACCGCAGCGGCGAGCCCTCCAGGAGCGGCGTCGGCAGCAGGCCGCGCTCCAGGCGGGCGTTCTCCTGGGCGCGAAGGCGTGACTCGGTCAGCTGGCGCTGGGCGGCGTCGGCCCGCTTGCGCTCCACCGCGTACCGGATCGCGCGGCTCAGGAGCCGACCGTCCAGCTCGTCGCGGAAGAGGTAGTCCTGCGCGCCGACCCGCACGGCCTCGGCGCCGCGCTCGGCGTCGCCGTCCGCGGTGAGCGCGAGGACGGCGTGCCGGGGCGCGAGGCGCAGCACGTGCTTGAGGGCGACCAGCTCGTCCTCGTCCTCGGCGTTGGCGCCGGGCCCCGCCAGGGCGAGGTCGAGCAGGATGCAGTGCACGTCGTCGGTGAGGAGCCGCTCGGCCTCGGTGAGGTTGCGGGCGGTGCGGATGCGGATGGGCTTGCCCGCGGAGTCGAGCAGTTCGGGTACGGGCAGGGAGCCCGCCGGATCGTCCTCGATCACCAGGAGGCTGAGTCCGGAGCCGTTGCCGTTGCCGTTGCCTTGGGCGGTCGTGTCGTGGGCGGGCGCCGCCGCGTCGTGCCGGGGCGCCGCATGAGCCTGACCGCCTTCCGCGGCCGGGACTTCTCTCTGCCGCGGTATGGGTACGGGCATCGCTTGGTTCCTTCCCTCCCCCCGAGGGCATGGCGCCACGCAGGTCGTCGCAGCACCGACGGGGACCTTAGCGGTAGCCGCGCCTCCATTGGAATGCCGCACGGCAAACGGCCACCGTCATATGCCGCATCCAGGAACGCAATTGGGCACGGCACGGTCCCGTCTGGGATGACGAACATCACGTCGCGGGGGTTGAGCGGGGGAGCGGGGCGTGTGCTGGGTCACACGCCCTCGGCCTCGCGGCGCTCGGCGACTACTCGGCCGGCCGCACGACTACTTGTCAGGACGCACGACCCCGAGGATCTTCATCGAGCCCGCGCCCGCGATCGTCACGTCACGGCCCGGGCGCGGGGCGTGCACGATGGCGCCGTCGCCCACGTACAACCCGACGTGGCTCGCGTCCGAGTGGTAAATGATCAGGTCGCCGGGGCGCATGTTCGTGATGTCGATGCGCGGCAGCTGCTTCCACTGCTCCTGCGAGGTGCGCGGAATGCCCTTGCCGGCCGCGGCCCAGGCCTTCGAGGTGAGGCCCGAGCAGTCGTACGACCCGGGGCCCTCGGCGCCCCACACGTACGGCTTGCCGATCTGGGCCGTGGCGAACGCGATGGCCTTCTTGCCCTGCGGCGTCGCCTTGCCGCTGATGTCCTTCATGACACCCGAACTCACCCACGCCGACTGCTTCTTGAGGGCGGCCGCCTCCTCCAGCCCGCGCAGCCGCTCCCGCTCCTTCTTCTCCAGGCGCGACTCGAGCTTCTCGGCGTCCGCGATCTTCTTCTTGATCTTCTTCTTCGACGCGGCCTTCGCCTTGCGGTTGGCCTCCAGCTTCTTCCAGCGGGCGGTGGCGTCCTCGGCGTAGATCCGGAGGTCCTCCTGGGTCCGCTCCAGCTCGGTCAGCAGGCCCTTGGTGGCCTTCTCGCCCTGCCGCACGCGCCCGGCACCGTCCAGGAACTGGCCCGGGTCGTCGCTGAGCATGAGGCGGGCCTCGGCCGGCATGCCGCCGCCGCGGTACTGCGCGCGGGCCGCGGCGCCCGCGCGGGCCTTCAGCTTCTCCAGCTTCGCCTGGCCCTTGGTGATGTCCTTGGCCAGCTTCACGATCTGCTCGGACTGCTTCTCGGCCTTCTCCTCGGCGGCGTTGTACGCGTCCGTGGCCACGCCCGCGTCGTGGTAGAGCTTCTCGATCTCCTTGCGGACCTGCTCAAGGGACTTGTCCGACCTGGGTGTCGGGTCGGCCGGTGGCCGTGCCGGGCTCGCGGGGGAACTCGCCGGGCTCGCGAAGGCCGTCCCCGGTGCGGTCAGCACCGTCGCCGCGCAGATCAGCGCCACGGCCGTCGCCGTCGAGTATCGCTTGCCAGTCACGCCCCGCCACCCCCAAAGCTGATTTACCGTCAGTAACTTCCGGTCGCCTTCGGGATGGTGCCATGTCGGCGCTCAATGCGACAGAGCTCGACAGCAACTCCGATCCCCCCACCCGTCCCCTGTGACGAATGGCACGCAGAGATCGTTCCCCGCAGGTCACAGCGATGCGTTCCACGCGAGGGCCGGGAAATCACGGTGCATGGCGGCGTACATGTGTTCAACGCCCGTGTGGCGCAGGGGAGTCGAGCGGGGTCGGGCTGTCGCCGCACGCCGGGGGCTCAGCGCGGCTTCGGCGCCAACGCCTCCCACCGCACCGTCACTTCACCCTGCCGCCACCGCGAAGTCCCGTCGACCACGGGCCAGTCGGCGGCCAGATCCCGCACCGCCCTGATCCAGCGCTGCCGCGCCCCGTACGAGGCGTACGGCGCCGCGGCCGCCCAGGCCCGGTCGAAGTCCCGCAGGAACGCGTGCACGGGCTCGCCCGGCACGTTCCGGTGGATCAGCGCCTTCGGCAGCCGTTCGGCGAGATCGGAGGGCTGTTCCAGGGAGCCGAGCCGCGTCGCGAAGGTCACCGTGCGCGGCCCCTCGGGTCCGAGCGCGACCCACACGTGCCGCCGCCCGATCTCGTCGCAGGTGCCCTCGACGAGCAGCCCGCCGGGTGCGAGGCGGGCGCGGAGGCGCTCCCAGACGGCGGCGACCTGCTCCTCGTCGTACTGCCGCAGGACGTTCGCGGCCCGGATCAGGGCCGGGGCGCCGGTCAGCGGCACCTCGAAGCCGCCGTGGCGAAAGGAGAGGCCCTCGCGCTCGTACGGCTCGGCGGCCGCGACCCGCGCCGGGTCGATCTCGATGCCGACCACGCGCGCGCGTGGGGCGACGGTGCGCAGCCGCAGCAGCAGTTCGACGGCGGTCCAGGGGGACGCGCCGTAGCCGAGGTCGACGGCGACGGGGTGGTCGGAGCGGCGCAGCGCGGCGCCGTGGACGGCGGCGATCCAGCGGTCCATGCGGCGCAGGCGGTTCGGATTGGTGGTCCCGCGCGTCACCGTCCCTACGGGGCGGGAAGCGGTGCGTGGGGCCATGGGGAAAGGGTATGCGGGGACGGCGGCCGCGGGGCGCCGGGTAACGCTTTGGCAAAAAGGGTCGGTGAGGAGAGGCAGCGGAAATGGAGGTGAGTCTTCCGGTGTTCCCCCTCTGGAGGACCCGTACGCCCTCCCCGTAGTCATGCCCGTACGCAAGGAGGACCGCCACGTGAGCCAGTACGTGTCCAGGCTCGGGCGTCGCTCCCCGGCGGCACCCTCACGGCTCCGTATCCCCGGCATTCCCGGCCCCCACCGGCGCCCGCGCCGCGTGGCCATGCTGAGCGTGCACACCTCGCCGCTGCACCAGCCCGGCACGGGCGACGCGGGCGGCATGAACGTCTACATCGTCGAGCTGGCCAAGCGCCTCGCCGCGATCAACGTAGAGGTCGAGATCTTCACGCGCGCCACCACGGGCGCCCTCCCGCCCACCGTCGAGCTGGCGCCCGGCGTCCTCGTGCGCCACGTGGACGCGGGCCCCTACGAAGGCCTCGCCAAGGAAGAGCTCCCCGCCCAGCTGTGCGCCTTCACGCACGGCGTGATGCAGGCCTGGGCGGGCCACCGGCCCGGCTACTACGACCTGGTCCACTCCCACTACTGGCTCTCCGGCCACGTCGGCTGGCTCGCGGCCGAACGCTGGGGCGTCCCCCTCGTCCACGCCATGCACACCATGGCGAAGGTCAAGAACGCGGCGCTCGCCGAGGGCGACACCCCCGAGCCCGCGGCCCGCGTCATCGGCGAGACGCAGATAGTCCGGGCGGCCGACCGCCTCATCGCCAACACCGCCGAAGAGGCCGACGAACTCGTACGCCACTACGAAGCCGACCCGGGCAAGGTCGCCGTCGTCCACCCGGGCGTGAACCTCGACCGCTTCCGCCCCGCCGACGGGCGCGCCGCGGCCCGGCACCGCCTCGGCCTGCCGCAGGACGCGCTGATCCCGCTCTTCGCGGGCCGCATCCAGCCGCTGAAGGCCCCGGACGTGCTGCTCCGCGCGGTCGCCGTCCTCCTCGATGAGCGCCCCGCGCTGCGCTCGAACATCGTCGTCCCCGTAGTCGGCGGCCCGAGCGGCAGCGGCCTCGCGAAGCCGGAAGGCCTGCAGAAGCTGGCCGCGAAGCTGGGCATCGCGGACGTGGTGCGCTTCCAGCCGCCGGTGGGCCAGGAGCAGCTGGCGGACTGGTTCAGGGCGGCGTCGGTCCTGGTGATGCCCTCCTACAGCGAGTCGTTCGGTCTGGTGGCGATAGAGGCCCAGGCGGCGGGCACGCCGGTCCTCGCGGCATCGGTGGGCGGCCTGCCCGTGGCCGTACGCGACGAGGTGACCGGCTTCCTGGTCTCCGGCCACGAACCGGCCCACTACGCGCGCGTGCTGCGCGATTTCGCCGACCATCCCCACCTGGCGGACGAGATGGGGGCGGCCGCGGCGCGGCACGCGCAGTCCTTCGGCTGGGACACGGCGGCGTCCGCGACGGCGGACGTCTACACCGCGGCGATGCACGATTTCCGCCGTCACGTACGCTCGCACCATGGCTGAGCAGACGGGTACCGGGCAGGCAGGCGCTCCGGACACCGCGACGATCATCGAGCGGACCCTGGACGACGCCGAGCTCGAATGGGAGTCCCCCGAGCCCGGCTCGTACGTGGTGAAGCTCCCGGGCACCCGCAAGCTCTCCACGACGCTCTCCATGATCGTCGGCAAGCACTCGCTCTCCCTGAACGCCTTCGTGATCCGCCACCCCGACGAGAACCACGAGGCGGTGCACCGCTGGCTCCTGGAGCGCAACCTCCGCCTGTACGGCGTGAGTTACGCCATCGACTCGCTCGGCGACATCTACCTCGCGGGCAAACTCCCGCTCGCCGCGGTCACCCCCGAGGAACTGGACCGCCTCCTCGGCGCGGTCCTCTCCGCATCGGACGACTCCTTCAACACCCTCCTCGAACTCGGTTTCGCGTCGGCGATCCGCAAGGAGTACGAGTGGCGGGTCTCGCGGGGCGAGTCGACGCGCAACCTGGACGCGTTCACGAACTTGACCCAGCCGCGGGGCTGAGGGGCGCGGGGCGCTCCGCCGGGGTGCGCCGAGTGATGCCGTCGGGCGCCTGCGTCCCTCGTGGCTGATCGCGCAGTTCCCCGCGCCCCTGTGGGGCCCGCACCCCACCCCTGCGGGCCTACCTGAACGGTCCGGTGCGGAGAAATGGGTGGGCGGGAAAGCATCCGCCGCGAAGCGGCGGCGACGAAATATCCGACCCGCACCCTTCCGCCAGGCGGCACCCCCATGCCATGCTCCCGCAACCCGCAGACATGAACCTCGTTCATGTCCATGGACAACGGAAGGTGGCGGCCCATGGCGTACCCCAGTAGACGTGGCGTACTCGGCGGCGCGATAGCCGTCGCGGCGGCCGCCACCGGCGGCACGGCCCACGCCTCTGCACCGCGCCAGACCCAGACCCCCACCCTCTGGCGAGAGTTCACCGCGACCCCCTACACCCACCCCCAAATCCCCTACGTGGGCCGCGCGGGAGCCCTGACCGGCACCCGCCGATTCCCCCACCGCGAGCGCCGGTTCGACGTCCGCCACTACGGAGCAACCCCGGACGGCAAGTCCAACGCGGCCCCCGCGATCAACCGGGCTCTCGCCGACGCCGGAGCGTCCGGCGGAGGCACGGTCCTCATCCCGCCCGGCACCTTCCGCATCGACGACGTCATCCGCATCGCCCACGACCACGTCACCCTCCGCGGCGCCGGCAGCGCCCGCACCACCCTCCTCGCCACGAGGAACCTCACCGAGCTGATCGGCCCCTACGGCTCCCGCTACGGCGGCGACAAGTCCAGCTGGTCCTGGGCGGGCGGCGTCATCTGGCTCTGCCCGCAGGCCCGTTGGGACTCACTCACCGCCGCCATCAAGGCCAAGGACTGGCCCTTCGAGGGCTGGACCGGCAACAAGCGCGACGAGTGGCGGACCCTCACCGCCGTCCACCGGGCCCGCCGCGGCGCATGGACGGTCGGCGTCGCCGACACCACCCGCCTCCGCGAGGGCGCCCTCGTCCTCCTCCGTCTCGCCGACGACGCGGACCACACGCTCCTCCGGCACATGGCGGGCGACGGCCCGGGCCCCGAGGCGTACCCCTGGGGCGACAAGACGAAGCTCACCTCGTACGTCCCCTACGAGTGGCCCGTAAGGATCACCGCGGTGGACCCCGACCGTCGCACGGTCACCCTCGAACGCCCCCTCCCCCTGGACATCCGCCCCGAGTGGGACCCCCGCCTCACCACCCACGCAAGGGAGTTGACCGGCTCAGGCGTCGAGGCCCTCACCCTGGAGGCGATCGAGACCCCGCAGTCCCCGCACCTCCTCGACAAGGGCTACAACGGCGTCACGTTCCAGTGCGCGTACGACTGCTGGGCCGACGACATCGTCGTACGCCACGTCGACAACGGCTTCGGACTCGTCGCCGCCTCCGCCTGCACCCTGCGCCGCACGCGCGTGGCGGGCCGCGGTTCCCACCACCCGTACTTCTGCCGGGAGGGCTCGCACGACAACCTGGTCGACGACTTCACGATCGAGGCGAGGACCACCCCCGCCCCCGCGGGCACCCAGCTGCACGGCATCAACGTGGAAGGGCTCTCCTCCGCCAACGTCTGGTCCCGCGGCCGCATGGAGATGGGCACCTTCGACAGCCACCGCGGCATGCCCTTCGCGAACGTCCGCACCGACATCACGGTGAACAACAACGGCCGCCACGGCGGCGACGCGAGCGCGGGCCCCCTCTTCGGGGCCCGCTTCACGCACTGGAACATCCGCGTCACCAACGAACGCGCCGGCCTGATGAAGATCGACGGCCTGGCGCCCTACAGCGCTACCGTCGGCCTCAACACGGTCCGCGAGTTCGACCAGATCGACGTACCCGACTTCACCGGCGACCTGCACACGCGCCTTGAGCTGTACGGCACTACGGACGAGGTGCGGCCGCGGAATCTGTACGAGGCGCAGAGGGCCCTGCGGCGCTGATGCCGAGGGGCTCGGCGGGGGAGTCGTCCACCGGCACGTCCCCCGATCCCGCCGCGGCCTCGTCCTCCGGCATCTCCCGCATCAACGCCCAGTACCCCACCGCGGCCACCGTCCCCAGCACCGCGCACGTCCCCCACAGCCACTCCGCCCCGAACCGGTCGATCAGGAACCCGGACATCAGGGGCGCCGCCAGGGACGCCACCGCCCACGACAGCGTGTACATGCCCTGGTAGCGCCCGCGGCCATGAACCGGGGAGAGCCGCACGACGAGTCCGGTCTGAGTCGGCGCGTTGACGATCTCGGCGAGCGTCCACACGCACACCGTCAGCGCGAACACCCCGACCGACCCGGCGAACGCGGTGAGCCCGAAGCCGTACCCCGCGACGACCGAGGAGATCACCAACAGCCGCCGCGGATCCCGGTGTTCGATGAACCGGGTGACGGGGATCTGCAGGACCACGATCAGCACGCCGTTCACGGCGATGGCCAGACCGTAGTCGGCGGGCGTGAACCCCGCCTCGCCCATGGCGACGGGCAGCCCCACGGACCCCTGCTGAAAGATCAGCGCGACGAGAAAGGACAACCCCACGACACCCATGAACCGCCCGTCCCGCAGCACGGTCCCGAGCCCGACCGCCGGCTCCGCGGCCTTCTCCAGAGCGGTCCGCACGGGCCGCGACTCCGGCAGCTTCACGAAGACGACGATCGCGCAGACCATGGTCATGGCGGCCTCGATCAGGAAGCCCGCGAGATAGCTGTACGAGGCGATGAACCCGGCGCCCGCGGACGAGATCGCGAACCCCAGGTTGATCGCCCAGTAGTTGAGCGAGAACGCCCGCACCCGGTCCTCGGGCCGCACGATGTCCGCCATCATCGCCTGCACGGCGGGCCGGGACGCGTTGCTCGCCATGCCCACGAGGAAGGCGACGCCCGCGATGGCGACCGGGTGCTCCATGAACCCGAGCAACGCCACCGAGACGGCCGTCGAGGCCTGCGCGATCAGCAGGGTGGGCCGCCGCCCGAGCCGGTCGGTCATCACGCCGGCGCCGATGGAGGAGACGACACCGCCCAGCCCGTGCAGGGCGGCCACGAGCCCCGCGTACGAGGCCGAGTACCCCCTCTCCAAGGTCAGGTACAAGGCCATGAACGTCGCGACGAAGGCCCCGAGCCGATTGACCAGCGTGCTCGTCCACAGCCACCAGAAGGCCTTCGGCAGCCCCGAGACGGACTCCGTGACGGCACGTCTGAGCGAGGTGACTGACATGGGTGCATCCCCCGGATGTGATGTAAGTGGCGCGCTGGGCATCCGTAACTTACGACTCACGAGTCGATCACGGCCAGCGAATTGACGGGGAGCGTCAATCCGCAGGGGTCGATTAGGCTCGGACCCATGGCCGACGCACCGTACAAGCTGATCCTCCTCCGCCACGGCGAGAGCGAATGGAACGCGAAGAACCTGTTCACCGGCTGGGTGGACGTCAACCTCAACGAGAAGGGCGAGAAGGAGGCGGTCCGCGGCGGTGAGCTGCTCAAGGACGCCGGCCTGCTCCCCGACGTGGTCCACACGTCGCTCCAGAAGCGCGCGATCCGCACGGCCCAGCTCGCGCTGGAGTCCGCGGACCGCCACTGGATCCCGGTCCACCGCAGCTGGCGCCTGAACGAGCGCCACTACGGCGCCCTCCAGGGCAAGGACAAGGCCCAGACCCTGGCCGAGTTCGGCGAGGAGCAGTTCATGCTCTGGCGCCGCTCGTACGACACCCCGCCGCCGCCGCTGGACCGCGACGCGGAGTACTCCCAGTTCGAGGACCCCCGCTACGCCACGCTCCCGCCCGAGCTGCGCCCCCAGACGGAGTGCCTCAAGGACGTCGTCGTCCGCATGCTCCCGTACTGGTTCGACGGCATCGTCCCCGACCTCCTCACGGGCAAGACGGTCCTGGTCGCGGCCCACGGCAACAGCCTCCGCGCCCTGGTCAAGCACCTGGACGGCATCTCGGACGCGGACATCGCGGGCCTGAACATCCCGACGGGCATCCCGCTCTCGTACGAACTGGACGCCGACTTCAAGCCGGTCAAGCCCGGCGGCACGTACCTCGACCCGGAGGCCGCGAAGGCGGCGATCGAGGCGGTCAAGAACCAGGGCAAGAAGAAGTAACCCGAACGCTTTAGCCCCCTACCTGCGGGTTCTCCGCTGGTAGGGGGCTTCTTGCTGTGCTGGGGCCGTGGCTGGGCCGTCAGGTGTGACGGTGCCAGCGGTGGATGCGGATGTCGAGGACGATCAGCAGGGCTACGGGGACGGCGATCTCGGCAGGCGCGTCGGCCCAGAGGGCAAGTGCGCCGCCGGCCGAGCCGATGAGCACCATGGGCAGGTCACGAAGGCCAACGTCGACCGTAACGCCTGTGCGTGGGACCATTGAGTCTCCATCCTGTTCGGTTTCCTGGCTAGGGATTCTGGACACGGCAAAGGAACCGAATGCCGCCCCTCCACGGGCGGCATTCGCATGCCGCTGAGACTTTCTCATAGGCCTCAGCTGGCGGACAAACAGGCAGGTTAATTGGGTGGCGGCCGCACTCTAGCCTCTGCACTTATGCGTGCATAACTCCTTGCGCAGCCCGCAGGATCGTTCCTCTGTCCGTTTCCGTAGACGTTTTATCTACGGAAACGGGCAGGTCAGCGCCCTAGTGTGCCGTAGGTGCCGGGAAATTCCTTCCAAGGTGGGAAGCTTTCTTTCTAGCAAGAAAGATGCCTGCGAGGAGGCGGCTTCCATTCCGTCCATGGATGGACGAACCGTCCACGGATGGAACGCGGGAGTCCTGGATCTTCGTGCGGCATGTTTCAAGATCTACGAAATTCCTGGTAGGTCGAGGCGATAGCCTTCCGCGTGCGCTCTTGGCTCGTCGGCATGAGATGCGCGTACACGCGGAGCGTCAGGCCCGGATCTGAGTGGCCGAGGTACGCCAGACATGCCCACCGCGCGGAGCGAAGAAGACG
Source organism: Streptomyces sp. NPDC025651 (assembly GCF_055558735.1). Lineage (NCBI taxonomy): Bacteria > Bacillati > Actinomycetota > Actinomycetes > Kitasatosporales > Streptomycetaceae > Streptomyces > Streptomyces sp. NPDC025651. The sequence continues at coordinate 180,104 of NZ_JBVHLZ010000012.1, read as the reverse complement.
AGCCGCTTGGTGACCGGCGGGCCATCGGCAACCTTCCACGGCAGCGTGATCTCGACCGGCGGGAACCTCTTCACGTGGGTGCGGAGCGAGCAGCCACAGGCCTGGACAACGGCACATCACGAAGCTTGCCGCCTTTGGGCGGAGCGAAGACCGGCTTGCTGCGGCTCAACTTGAGCTGCTGGACGACATGGATCATCTCCGAGTCGAAGTCGATCGCGTCCTCGGCCACGCCCGGAATCTCGCCTCGGCGAAGACCACACCCGCCGCCCGTATAGCCGTCACTGACCGATCTGCTTAGGGCTACGGATCAGAAGGCCGAGGGTTGGGAGTGGCCTCGACCTGGGCCGTCTCTGGGCCGTCCGAAGCCGCTCAACACCGGCCGACAACGACCAAGGACGACCGGTCAGTCGGTCGCGACCAGGCCCTGGAGCTGCAACAATGCAGGCTGGCATCAACTCATGGGCCCTGGGCCTCACTTCATCGTTCGTGATCGGCGTCGCAGCCGAGGCCGTCGGCAAGGAAATCCCCACGGTGACGATGCCCTGCGTGAACGCGGCGTACGCCCAACACCGCCAACTCGACCGCAGCGTCACAGAACTGCGCGACCAGGGAGTCACCGTCCTCTACGGAGAGAACGGCTTCACGCCCGACCCCGCCGGGTCCGGCAAGCCGAAGAACTACCCCTGGGACCTCGCACTCAACACGGTCAAGCAGATCACCAGCGAGCCGGGCCAGGGCCGCTGAACTGCTCGCCCCGGCTGGCCGCGCACGGCGGCGCGCGCCGCAAAGCTGCTGGACATCGCGCTGATGAGCGTCGGCGTGGTCAGGTTCGACACCTACCCGTGAACCCTCCTGGCCGCTTCGGGCAACAGGGAGTGGAATGCACACCACTCCTATGACACGAAGAAGCGAGGGCCTCGTGGGGGACCCACCCAGCGATGACGCGCTGGTCATCCAGGAATCCCTGGACCGGCCGGAGACGTTCGCCAGGCTTTACGACAGACATGCCGCCGAGATCCACCGGTATGTGACGCGCCGGCTGGGCGACGGTCACGCCGACGACATCACGGCGCAGACTTTCCTCGTCGCCTTCCGCAACCGCGCACGCTACGACGTCACGCGCGCCAGTGCCCGGCCGTGGCTCTACGGCATCGCAGGCAACCTCATCGGCCGCCACCGCCGCTCCGAAGTGCGGGCGCTGCGGGCGCTGGCCCGTACCGGCGTCGACCCGGTGGCCGAGTCCTGGTCGGAACGGGCCGACGAGCGGGTGACGGCCGAGGCCTCGCAGCAGGCGCTGGCCGGGGCGATCGCGGCCTTGCCCGGGAAGGACCGGCATGTGCTGCTGCTGGTCGCCTGGGCGGACTTCACGTACCAGGAGTGTGCCGACGCCCTCGGGGTGCCGGTCGGCACGGTCCGCTCCCGGCTGAACCGGGCGCGGCGCAAGATGCGTGCGGCGCTCGGCGCCGACCCCACCCTCGTCGGCGACCACAGCGGGGCGGTAAGCCATGGATGACATGACCAAGATGCACGAGCTGCGCGCCGACGCGCCGACGCCGGACCGGGCGCGGCTGGTGGCCGGCCGCCAGAAGCTGCTGGGAGCGGCGCGGCAGGGCCCTGCCCGCGGGATGCGGCCGGACTGGCGCATGACGGTTGCGGGGGCCGCCGCGACGGTGGTCGCCATCGCGGTGCTGGTGACCATGCTCGTCGGTGGCGATGGCGGCGATGGACCCGAGCGGGGCGTGCGGCCTGCCGGGCCCGACCTGACGTCCGCGACGGCACTCCTGGAGCAGGCGGCGGAAGTGGTGTCGCGGCAGCCGGATCCGCATCCGCGCGACGGCCAGTGGGTCTACCTGAAGACCGCGCAGTGCCGAAACGGGGCGTCGGACGCGGCGCCCGACGCCAAGCCCGTGGTCAGCGAGGAGTGGGTCCAGTACGACAGCCCCGCGAGGGAGGACGACGAGGACGGCGACAACGAGCCCTCGCAGCGGCGGCTGTATCGCCTGCTCGCCTCGCTCCCGGACGACCCCGCCGAGATCCGGAAGCAGGCGGCGGACATGTTCCCCATGGGCAAGGACACCGGCCTGACGGGTGAGCAGCTCGAGACCGTCGCGCTCCTGACGACCCTCAGCGAGGCCTATCCCGTGCACCCGCAGGGGATGGCCAAGCTGTACCGGGCCCTGGCCGCGGACCCCGGGATCGAGGTGGTCCCGCACCTGGTGAAGGACCCCATGGGGCATGAGGCCATCGCCGTATACCCGGACCTGGGCGGCAAGACCGCTCAGCGCCGGGAGTACCTCCTCGACCCCGACACCTTCCGGTACCAGGGGAGCCGGTCGGTCGCGGTGCGCGACTACGAGGAGACGTACGAGGACGGCTCGTCGGCCGGGCGCTCGCACAAGAAGGGCGAGGTCACGTTCTGCGAGATGAAGACGGCCCAGTCCCTCGTCGACCGGGACGGCGAGAAGCCCTGAACCGGCCAGGCGGGGCGGCCCACGGGCCGCCCCCACGCGAGGCCGGGCCCGGGCGCGCTCGACGGGGCCGGGGGTGTTGTCCTCGTCCTTGATGTCGACGCCCGCGGAGCCCGCCGAGCCGTTCACGGCCGCGTCGACTCCGATATGCCCTGGGCGAGCCCGCCCGCCGTGTCCAGGATCCAGTGACCGAAGGCGGTCGGGGCGATCAGTACGCCGAAGACCAGGACGACCGTCATGGTCAGGCCCGTGTCGAGCTTCGTCCGGGGCGCCACGCGTCTGCGGAGCAGGAAGAAGATGACGACCGCCAGGAGGAAGGCGAAGTCGATCGTCAGCACCACGTCGCGGTCCTCCCGTCAGGCAAGGGTGTTCCGGACTTCCTGTGTAGTCCCAACGCCCTTGCCCGACAGGGGAGTTAGCTGTAGTTGGCAGTAAAATGCTCATCCACGGCCGGATCGGCGTACTGGCTCAACGGGTGAAGTTCAGGTACTTCCACGCGCCGTGCGTCGTCGAGTTCACGTTGTCGCCCGAGCTGCCGTTCACGTACGACGAGCGGATGCGGGCGCGGATGCCCGATGCGCCGGGGGCGCCGAGGCGGACCGCGGAGTAGCCGTCGGGGGCGAGCTCGAAGTACTCCGAGCCTGTGGGGTGCCACTTGCGGTCGGGGCCGTAGACCTGGACCTCGAAGCGCTGCTTGCGGCCCTTGTAGTAGGTCATCGAGGTCGTGAGGACCGGATCGGTGTTCTTGTGGAAGTAGTGGTACGTGGTCGAGCCGATCTTGGCCGTCTTGTAGTGCTTGGAGACGGTGCTGGAGATCTTGACCTTGGCGTACGCCGTGGACGTGGCCTTCTTGGGGGCGTAGCGCGCGTCTCCGGAGAAGACGGCCGTGACCACCGTGTCCCGCTTCATGTCGACCGTCGCGGACAGGTCGCCGCGGGAGTTGACCTTGGCCTTCTTGATGAGCTTCTTGGGCTTGTCGCCGCCGTACGGGTCGGCCCAGATCTCGACGGTGCGGTTCTTGTAGGTGCTGCCGAGGTGTGCGGTGAAGGAGACGTCGGCGCCGTAGGAGTAGACGTTGCCGTTCTTGTCGAGGGTCAGCTTCGGCGTGGGGCGGGAGACATCCACCGTGCCCGACGCCGACGTCGCGGCGTGCGTGGCGTCACCGGCGTACGCGACCTTGTACGTGACCTTGCCGCCCGCGGGCGGGGTGTCCTTGAAGGAGAAGGAGCCGTCCGCCTTGGTCTTCACCGAGGGCAGCGCCTTGCCGGGAGAGGGCGATTCGACGTCCGTGCGCGTGACCGCCAGGGAGGTGCCCGCCGGGATCCCGGACCCGCTGAGCCTGCCCTTGACCGTGAGCTCCTTGGCCCGCGGGGCCTTCTCCGGCGCGGTGACCGTGAGCTCGGGCAGGGACTTCGCGGGGTCGTCGAGGACCCGCAGCGAGAAGACGCCCTCGCTGTTGGAGGAGACCGCGAAGAGCCGGCTGCCGTCCGGCGCCCACGCGAGGCCGCCCTCGGCGAGGGTGTCGCCGCCGCTGCTGTTGCCGGTGTTCGGGAACTCGTACTCGCGGACCTTGGACCACTGGCCCTGCCGGTAGACGTGCACGTCCGGGCCGTACCAGGAGAACGTGCCCGCCGCCACGGTGCCGTCGGGGGCGATGTCCACGGCCGCGCCGTAGGCCCCGGAGTCGTAACGGCCCACGGGGGAGAGGTCCTTGGTGGAGTACACCGGGTGGTAGTACGGGGAGCCGCTGGCCGTGACGACCTGCGTGCCGTCGGGGGAGACCGCGATGTCGTCGAAGAAGCCGCCCTCGACCGACTTGCTCGCCACCGTCGTCGGCCGGGGCCCCGACACGTCGAACACGGTCAGGGTGTCGTCGCTGGTGTCCTTCTCGCCCGCCACCAGGATCCCCGACTCGGGGTCGGAGCCGAGCTCGGGAGCGGCGTAGAAGCTCGCGTCGCCGTCCTGGCCGAGCGTGACGACCGGCTCGTCACCGGAGAGGTCGAGCGAGCCGATGCCGCCCCCGGCGGAGGGCCCGTAGCCGAACCACAGCTTGCCGCTCGCGAGCGCGAGGCTGCGCGGCTTCTCCGCGCCGTCGAGCGCGTAGCTCGCGCTCTGCGTGTACGTGGACGTCTCCACGGAGACGATCCGGTTGAGCCCGGACACCGCCGCGTACACCTGGCGGGAGTCGGGCGAGAGCGCGAGGCCCTCGACGTCCGGCAGCCCGTCGAGGGTCGCCTTGACGGCGCCCGCGTAGTCCGTGACGACGATCTTGCCGCCGCGCGGGTCGGACACGTAGACGCGCTGGTGCTCCCCGTCCACCAGCACGTCGCCCGCCGACTTCACGTTCAGGACCTTGGCCGAGTCCGCGGCGGCGGGCCCGGACGCCACCGCGACCAGGGCGGCGGAGCTGAAGAGGACCGCGAGCGCTGTCGCGGTCGAGATGGTGCGCGTACGCACGATATGTGACCCCCCACATATGAAGAACCCGGGTCAGACGCCCGGGACTTGAGCCCCCGTCACAGCGCCCTCACATTAGGGCATTCCTGTGAAGGACGTGAATGGAGTTTCGGCTGGGATGCACCGGCACTCCGGGCCCTCCCCACGCGCGCGTGCGCCGTTGATGCGCCCCGTCGTCCTGGGCATGGAATGGGCAGCAGGCAGTACGCCAGTACGCCTTCGAGGAGGAGACCATGGCCGTGTCCCCCATACCCGAATCCGCCCCCGAGCAGCCGACCGGCGCTCAGGCCCTGCCCGTGCTCGCCCTGCTCGGCTCCTGCGGCTGCGGCCCCGGCTGCAGCTGCGGCTGCCAGTCAGGCGGCTCCTGCCAGTGCGGTGGCGGCTGCGGCTGACACACGTGTGCCCCGTGCCGCCGGGACATCCGGCGGCACGGGGCACATACGCGCGAGGCGGAGGCAGTACGGACGGGAGCCCGCAGGGACAGGAGCCCGCAGGGACAACGGTCCGGGGAAGACGGCTACGCCCCCTCCACCGGCGCCGCCGTCGGCTGGATCTCGTCCGCGTGCTCGCCCGTGACCAGGTACACGACCCGCTTCGCCACCGACACCGCGTGGTCCGCAAAGCGCTCGTAGTAGCGGCCGAGCAGCGTCACGTCGACGGCCGTCTCGATGCCGTGCTTCCAGCGGTCGTCCATCAGGTGCTGGAAGAGCGTGCGGTGCAGCTGGTCCATCTCGTCGTCGTCCTGCTCCAGTTGGAGCGCCAGGTCGACGTCCTTGGTGATGATGACCTCCGCCGCCTTCGCCATCAGGCGCTGCGCGAGCTGGCCCATCTCCAGGATCGTGGCGTGCAGGTCGCGCGGCACCGCCGAGTCCGGGAAGCGGAGCCTCGCCAGCTTCGCGACGTGCTGGGCCAGGTCGCCCGAGCGCTCCAGGTCGGCGCTCATCCGCAGCGAGGTGACGACGATGCGCAGATCCGTGGCGACCGGCTGCTGGCGGGCGAGCAGGGCTATCGCGCGCGCCTCCAGGTCGTGCTGGAGATCGTCGACCTTCTGGTCTGCGGCGATCACGCTCTCCGCCATCTTCAGGTCGGCGTCGAGCATGGCCGTCGTGGCGCGCCCGATCGCGGACCCGACCAGGCGGGCCATCTCGACCAGGCCCTCGCCGATCGAGTCAAGTTCCTCGTGGTACGCGTCCCGCATGTGGCTGTCCCTCTCTCGTACGTCTCAGGGGGCTGGCCCCTACGCTCCCACGGTGTGGCCCGGACGCGTCCGTTTCCGGCATCCCACATGAACCGCCCCCGTCATCAAGGTGAACTGTGGGCGACGGAGGGCGACGCCCGCGCCCGGCCCCGCCCCGGCCCGCTCGGCACAAATGAACCAGCGCCGTCCCCTCGGTGAACTCTGGGCGACGAGTGTTCGAGCCGGCACCCGTATGGCTGTGAGCGGCGCTCACCCGGCGCATAACCTGGATGCATGGACGTGAACGCGGCGGTCGCCGCAGCGGCAGCGATCGCCGGGGTGTGCACCGGCGTCATCGCCATGCTGGCGTTCCGCTGGAGCGAGCGCGACCAGAAACGCCCCACCCGGACCTCCCTGCACACCGACCCCGTACTGCCGCCCGGCGTGGACACGGTCCTCTCCGTACTGCGCTCCTCCGCGGTCGTCCTCGACGAGGCCGACAGCGTGGTCAAGGCCAGTTCGGCGGCGTACGCACTCGGGCTCGTCCGCGGCGGGAAGCTCGCCGTCGAGCCGATGCTGCAGATGGCCCGCGACACCCGCCGCGACGGCGAGATACGCCAGGTCGAGCTGGACCTCCCCCGCCGCGGCACCGGCCGGGGCGAGGCGCTCGCGGTCTCCGCGCGCGTGGCCCCGCTCGGCTCCCGGCTCGTGCTGCTCCTGGTCGAGGACCTCACGGAGGCCCGCCGCATCGAGGCGGTGCGCCGCGACTTCGTGGCGAACGTGAGCCACGAGCTGAAGACCCCGGTCGGCGCCCTGTCGCTCCTCTCCGAAGCCGTCATGGACGCCTCCGACGACCCCGAGGCCGTCGAGCGCTTCGCGGGCCGCATGCAGATCGAGGCGACCCGCCTGACCAGCCTGGTCCAGGAGCTCATCGACCTCTCCCGGGTGCAGAACGACGACCCCCTGGAGGACGCCGAACCCGTCCGTGTCGACGAACTGGTGGCGGAGGCGATCGACCGCAGCCGTCACCAGGCCTCGCACAAGCAGATCACCATGGCCGCGGGAGGCACCGCCGACCTGCAGATATGGGGCAACCGCGGCCAGCTCGCCGCGGCGCTCGGCAACCTCGTCGAGAACGCCGTGAACTACAGCCCCAACCGCACCCGCGTGGGCATCGCGGCCCGCCGGGTCGCCGCACCCGGCGGAGACCTCATCGAGGTCGCGGTCACCGACCAGGGCATCGGCATCTCCGACAAGGACAAGGAGCGCATCTTCGAGCGCTTCTACCGCGTCGACCCGGCCCGCTCCCGGGCCACCGGCGGCACCGGCCTCGGCCTCGCCATCGTCAAACACGTGGCCGCCTCGCACGGCGGGGAGGTCACCGTGTGGAGCTCGGAGGGACAGGGCTCCACCTTCACCCTGCGGCTGCCCGAGGCGGCCGCGCACCGCGACCGCGGACCAGGTCACGGCGGCGGGCTCGGTGCCGATGACACCGACGCCGGACCGCCCGACGAGACCACTACGTACGAACCCATTCCTGCCCCGGAGGTCCTTCCGTGACCCGAGTGCTCGTCGTCGAGGACGAGGAATCCTTCAGCGACGCTCTGTCCTACATGCTCCGCAAGGAGGGCTTCGAAGTCGCGATCGCCGCGACAGGCCCGGACGGACTCGACGAATTCGAGCGCAACGGCGCCGACCTCGTCCTGCTCGACCTGATGCTGCCCGGCCTGCCCGGCACCGAGGTCTGCCGCCAGCTGCGCAGCCGCTCCAACGTCCCGGTGATCATGGTCACCGCCAAGGACAGCGAGATCGACAAGGTGGTCGGCCTCGAGATAGGAGCTGACGACTACGTGACCAAGCCCTTCTCCTCGCGGGAGCTGGTCGCCCGCATCCGCGCGGTCCTGCGCCGCCGCGGCGAGCCGGAGGAGGTCACCCCGCAGGCCCTGGAGGCCGGCCCGGTCCGCATGGACGTGGACCGCCACGTGGTCACGGTCTCCGGCTCCAAGGTCGACCTCCCCCTCAAGGAGTTCGACCTCCTGGAGATGCTCCTGCGCAACGCGGGCCGCGTCCTGACCCGCATGCAGCTCATCGACCGCGTCTGGGGCGCCGACTACGTGGGCGACACCAAAACTCTGGACGTCCACGTGAAGCGCCTCCGCGCCAAGATCGAACCGGACCCGGGCGCGCCGCGTTACCTGGTGACGGTCCGCGGCCTCGGCTACAAGTTCGAGCCGTAAACAGCGCCTACGGATCCATGGAGAAGGGCGGTACCCCGGCCGGGGTACCGCCCTTCTCCATACGTACGTCGGTCAGTGCCCGGCGCCGGTCCCGGTGCCCGCGCCGTGCGACGCGCTGCCGGACGGGTCCGTGCTCGCGCCGTCGGCCGCCTCGCCCGAGGGGTCGGTGGACGCGGCGCCGGACGGCTTGCCCGAGGGGTCGGTGGAGGCGCCGCCAGAGGGCTTGCCCGGCTTCGACGGCTTGTCGTCCGGCGACTTCGGCAGCTCGCTCGGGCCCCACTTGCTGAAGTAGCTCTCGGCGGGCACGACGAACGCCTGCAGCTTCACGTCGCCGGTCTTGCTGAAGGCGAAGGTGATCTTCTGCGCGTTGCCGTCCTTGATGGCCTCGCGGCTGCTGGGCAGGACGGCGGAGGCGTTGTCCTTGCCGCCGATGACGACGGAGCCGCCGGCCGGGATGGTCAGCGGACCGTTCGGCTTGGAGTCCTTGTCGTCCTTGCCCGGCGAGAGCTTGGCCTTCTTGTCGGTGCCGTTGACCGTGATCGCTTCCAGGTCCTGGGCGGTCCTGCCGGTGTTGAAGATCGTGGCGGAGACCACGGCCGGACCCTTGGAGTCCAGGTCCGGCTGCGTGATGACCATGGCGTTCTGGATCTTGATGTCACCGACGGAGGTCGCGGCGTTGTCCGGCTTGACCTCCATCGTCTGAGCGTTGTTGCCGGCGCCGCACGCGGCGAGCGAGGCAAGCGAGAACGCGATGGCGGTGGCGGCGATGGCGCCGCGTCGAAGGCTGCGGCTCACGGCGGCGGCAACTCCTTGAACGTGGGCGGTACGGGAGGGGCGGGCGGCCGTAAAGCCGCCCTAAGGGTGTGTCAGCGGGCTTAGGTTACCGAGCCCTTCGCGCGCCACCGCACCCGACCCGCCCCTTGGGCACGCGAGCCTCCCCGGCCCCTCGACGGCGCACCTGCGCCATTGCCCTCTCGTCCACCATTCACATAAGAGCCGTCAAGAGCTCCCGCGCCCTGTCTTGCGGATTTCCGGTAAGGAATGCATGGGGGTCCGGAGAATTGATCATCGGGCGGCTTGATCAATTCCGGAATCGCGTCGGACATCACTCCGTACACCTCTCCGATCACCGAACGGAGTATCGAGAGTTCACCGCTTGGAACCGCGCAAACCGGGACGTTCGGCCTCTTGGGACGCTCTTGAGGGGTGTGTAACGTGCGCGTTTCTGCCTCCCCGGAGAGCGGCTCCCACCTGCGAATACCCCGTTCCGGCGGCCCTCCGCAGCACGTTCCTGTTGCTGTTGTCAAGCCCCGAGATATGCCCTGACCTGCGAAAACGCCATTCAGAAGAGGCGGTTCTCGTGTTAGGATGGATAGCCACGGAAGGGGTACCTGTCACATGACGTTCAAGGTTGGCGACACCGTGGTCTATCCCCATCACGGGGCCGCGCTGATCGAGGCCATCGAAACTCGCCAGATCAAAGGCGTGGACAAGACCTACTTGGTGCTGAAGGTCGCCCAGGGCGACCTGACGGTGCGTGTGCCAGCGGACAATGCGGAGTTCGTCGGCGTGCGTGATGTGGTCGGTCAGGACGGACTCGACCGGGTCTTCGAGGTGCTGCGCGCGCCGTACGCCGAAGAGCCCACGAACTGGTCGCGTCGCTACAAGGCAAATCTCGAGAAGCTCGCGTCCGGCGATGTCATCAAGGTCGCGGAAGTCGTGCGTGACCTGTGGCGTCGTGAGCGCGAGCGCGGACTGTCCGCCGGCGAGAAGCGCATGCTCGCCAAGGCTCGGCAGATCCTGGTGAGCGAGCTCGCCCTCGCGGAGAACACGAACGAGGACAAGGCCGAGGCCCTGCTGGACGAGGTCCTCGCGTCCTGAACGCGAACGGCCCGAGGCACATGCCCTCGCCGTCGCGCGCTGTCTAGGCGCAGTAATGCCGCGGTGCCCGCTGACCCTTCATGGAGTCGCCGGGCGCTGCGGCATGTTCGTACCCAGATATTTCTCGTACCCAGGCAGACATGTGAGCGGCCCCCCAGGGAGCCGTGTTTGGCGTGCCGGGCTCGGGCAGCTGGCTCGACCAGATGTCACGGAAGGGTCCGGTCAAGGCGTCGCGCCCGGCACGGTGTGGCCATACCCATGTCGGCCGAGCACACAAACCTGAACGGAACCGATGACTAGCGAATCCCGTACCGCGGTGGTCATTCCGGCGGCTGGACGGGGCGTACGCCTCGGCCCTGGCGCCCCCAAAGCACTCCGCGCGCTGAACGGCACCCCGATGCTCATCCACGCCGTGCGCGCCATGGCGGAATCCCGTGCCGTCTCCCTCGTCGTCGTGGTGGCACCGCCGGACGGCGCCCCCGAGGTCAAGACCCTCCTCGACGACCACGCGCTGCCCGAGCGAACGGACTACCTCGTCGTGCCCGGCGGTGAGAGCCGCCAGGAGTCCGTGCGGGCCGGCCTGGACGCCCTGCCGCCCGGCTTCGACATCGTGCTCGTGCACGACGCGGCCCGCCCCCTGGTGCCCGTCGACACCGTCGACGGCGTCATCGAGGCCGTACGCGACGGGGCCCCCGCCGTCGTGCCCGCGCTGCCGCTCGCCGACACCGTCAAGCAGGTCGAGCCGCGCGAGGCCGGAGAGCCGGAGCCCGTCGTGGCCACGCCCGAGCGGGCCAGGCTGCGCGCCGTGCAGACCCCGCAGGGCTTCGACCGCGCCACGCTCGTGCGCGCCCACGAGAGCGTCACCGACAACGTCACCGACGACGCCAGCATGGTCGAGCAGCTGGGCCTGCCGGTCGTGGTCGTGCCAGGCCACGAGGAGGCCTTCAAGGTGACGCGTCCCCTGGACCTCGTCCTCGCCGAAGCCGTACTCGCACGCCGGAGGGCCAACGATGGCTTCTGAGACCCCGACCCCCGTCCTGCCCCTCGTCGGCATCGGCACCGACATCCACGCCTTCGAAGAGGGCCGCGAGCTGTGGTGCGCGGGCCTGAAGTGGGAGGGCGAGGGACCCGGGCTCGCCGGGCACTCCGACGCCGACGTCGTCGCGCACGCCGCCTGCAACGCGCTGTTCTCCGCCGCGGGCCTCGGCGACCTCGGCGCGCACTTCGGCACCGGGCGCCCGGAGTGGTCCGGCGCCTCCGGTCTGACCCTGCTCACCGAGGCCGCCCGCGTCGTCCGGGAGGCCGGCTTCACCGTCGGCAACGTCGCCGTGCAGGTCATCGGCCCCCGCCCGAAGATCGGCAAGCGCCGCGAGGAGGCGCAGAAGGTCCTCTCCGAAGCGGTGGGCGCCCCCGTCTCGGTCTCCGGGGCCACCACCGACGGCCTCGGTTTCCCGGGGCGCGGAGAGGGGCTGCAGGCGATCGCGACCGCGTTGGTCGTCCGCACGGCGGGCCGAGGCTGATATTCGGGGTAGTGGTACGCCGCGTACCGGCGTACCACTCGTACAGCCAGCAGCCGCCCACGAAGGAGTGAGGTCCATGTCCGCCGCACTGTCCGACGATCTCAAGCAGCTTCTCGACACCCCCGTCTTCATCACCGTCGCCACCATCCAGCCCGACGGGAGTCCCCAGCTGTCGCCGGTCTGGGTGAAGCGGGACGGCGACGACGTGCTGTTCTCGACGACCATCGGCCGCCGGAAAGAGAAGAACCTGCGGCGCGACCCGCGCGTGACGGTGCTGCTGCAGCCCTTCGACGCCCCGTACACGTACGCGGAGATCCGGGGCACGGCCGAGATGACGACCGAGGGCGGGCAGGAGCTCATCGACGAGCTGTCGGTGAAGTACACCGGGAAGAAGTACGCGGAGTTCAACCCCGGATCCAAGGACGACGCCCAGCGCGTCGTCGTCCGGGTCTCGGCCCGCAAGGTCGTCGGCAGGATCTGAGGCGCCGCAACGTCACAGTTCCGTGCCCCGTGTCCCCAGGGGGCGCGGGGCACTGCCCTGCGCCCACTACCCTGGAGTGGTGACTATTCGCCTGTACGACACCAGCGCCCGGCAGATCCGTGACTTCAGCCCGCTCAACAGCGGCTGTGTCTCGATCTACCTGTGTGGTGCCACCGTGCAGGCGGCCCCGCACATCGGGCACATCAGGTCCGGCCTGAACTTCGACATCATGCGCCGCTGGTTCGCCTACCGCGGCTACGACGTGACGTTCATCCGCAACGTGACCGACATCGACGACAAGATCATCAAGAAGTCGGCGGAGCAGGGCCGCCCCTGGTGGTCGATCGGGTACGCGAACGAGCGCGCCTTCAACGACGGATACGACGCGCTCGGCTGCCTCCCGCCCACGTACGAGCCGCGCGCCACCGGCCACATCACCGAGATGGTCGAGATGATGCGCGGCCTCATCGAGCGCGGGCACGCCTACGAGGCCGACGGGAACGTCTACTTCGACGTGCGCTCCTTCCCGGGGTACCTGGAGCTGTCCAACCAGGAGCTGGACAACCTCCTCCAGCCCGAGGGCGAGGGCGAGACCGGCAAGCGCGACCCGCGCGACTTCGCCATGTGGAAGGCGGCGAAGGAGGGGGAGCCCAGCTGGGAGACCCCGTGGGGGCGCGGCCGTCCTGGCTGGCACCTGGAGTGCTCCGCCATGGCCCACAAGTATCTGGGCACCGCCTTCGACATCCACGGCGGCGGGATCGACCTGATCTTCCCGCACCACGAGAACGAGATCGCCCAGGCCAAGGCCTTCGGCGACGACTTCGCGAAGTACTGGGTGCACAACGCCTGGGTGACCATGAGCGGCGAGAAGATGTCGAAGTCCCTCGGGAACTCGGTGCTCGTGAGCGAGATGGTCAAGCAGTGGCGCCCGATCGTGCTGCGCTACTACCTCGGGACCCCGCACTACCGCTCGATGATCGAGTACAGCCCCGAGGCCCTGCGCGAGGCAGAGTCCGCGTTCGCCCGCATCGAGGGCTTCGTGCAGCGTGTGGTGGAGAAGGCCGGCGGTGTCGTCGCCCCCGCCGCCGAGGTGCCGCCCGCCTTCGCCGACGCGATGGACGACGACATGGGCGTCCCGCAGGCGCTCGCCATCGTGCACACCACGGTCCGGCAGGGGAACTCCGCCCTCGCCGCCGACGACAAGGAAGCCGCCGTGGCGCGCCTCGCCGAGGTGCGGGCCATGCTCGGCGTCCTCGGTCTCGACCCGCTCGACCCGCACTGGGCCGGTGGCGAGAGCGACCGCGGCGAAGACCTGCACGGCGTCGTCGACACCCTGGTCCGGCTGGTCCTCGACCAGCGCGAGGCCGCCCGCGGCCGCAAGGACTGGGCCACCGCCGACGCCATCCGTGACTCGCTCAACCAGTCGGGCCTGGTCATCGAGGACAGCCCGAGCGGGCCGCGCTGGACGCTCGGCCCGCGCTAGGCACCCGCTGATGTGCCGCCCGGCCTTCCGGGCGGCACACTTCATAGACGTACACCTCGTGCGCGTACGCACGTATGCGCACACGCATCACGACAGACAGGTAGGTCATGGCCGCTAACAACCGCCGCATGTCCGGCAAGAAGGGCGCGCAGGTCGGCAGCGGCGGCAATCGGCGCCGCGGCCTCGAGGGCAAGGGTCCGACGCCGCCCGCCGAGATGCGCAAGGGGCATGTGAAGAACCGCATCGCCAACGCCAAGGCCAAGAAGGCGGCCGGTCGCCGTCCCGCGCCCAAGCGCGGCGGCAAGGCGTCCTCGGAGATGGTCGTCGGGCGCAACCCGGTCTTCGAGGCGCTGCGCGACGGCGTGCCCGCCTCCACGCTCTACGTCCAGCAGTTCATCGACAACGACGAGCGGGTGCGCGAGGCGCTGCAGCTCGCGGCCGAGCGCGGCGGCATCCACCTCATGGAGGCGCCGCGGCCCGAGCTGGACCGCATGACGAACGGCCTCAACCACCAGGGGCTCGTCCTCCAGGTCCCGCCGTACGAGTACGCGCATCCCGAGGACCTCGTCGCCGCCGCGTTCGACGAGGGCCAGGACCCGCTGATCGTCGCGCTCGACGGCGTGACGGACCCGCGCAACCTCGGCGCCGTCGTCCGCTCCGTCTCGGCCTTCGGCGGCCACGGCGTGGTCGTGCCGGAGCGGCGTGCGGCCGGGATGACGGCCGGTGCGTGGAAGACGTCCGCCGGTACCGCCGCGCGGACGCCGGTCGCCCGTGCCACGAACCTGACGCGGGCCCTTGAGCAGTACAAGAAGGCGGGCGTCGCCGTCGTCGGCCTCGCGGCGGACGGCGAGCACGAGGTCGGTGACCTGGAGGCCCTCGGCGGCCCGGTCGTCATCGTCGTCGGCAGCGAGGGCAAGGGCCTCTCGCGCCTCGTCAGCGAGACGTGTGACTTCCGGGTGCGGATTCCGATGCCGGGTGGCGCGGAGTCGCTGAACGCGGGTGTGGCGGCGGGTGTCGTGCTGTACGAGGCGTCGCGTCGGCGGGCCTGAGCCGCTTCGTGGGGAACTGCGGCTGCGTCGTGGCTGATCGCGCAGTTCCCCGCGCCCCTTCGGGGCGCGACGTGCTCGCCGCGGTGATCTTTTGACGCGGCCCGGACATTTCTGCGTGGTCAAGGCAGTGTCCTAAACACACATCACTCGGTTAGATGAGTGTGGACACCAGAACACCCCGCACACCCACGGGGGGAAGCTCGTCAGGATTCGACGATGCTCCCGCGCTGAGCATGGTGAAGGTGCCGAGCGACCCGGCGCAGGTCATCGTCAATCACGCGAGTTTCCGCGTGCAGCTCCCCGCCGCTGGGCGCACTCAATCCCCGCGCATCTCACGGCACTTGGGCGCCACCGACGAGACGGTGCGCATTCCCGTCGTCGGTACGGCGACCAAGCGCCGCGCGCCCGTCGTCTGGAGCGGGAAGTCCGAACCGGGCGACCCCGGCGCGACCGGACTGCTGCAGGCCGTGCGCGGCACCGGCGTACGCCGAACGGCCGAGGGGCCCTTCGACGACGGGGGTGCCACCCAGGTCATCCCGCGCGTCGACCTCGACGACGGCCCCGAGACCGCCGAGACGCCCGGCGTCATCGGGCCGCGCACCCCCGAACCCGAGACCAGGCTGCTGCCGCAGATGCGGATGCCCAGCAGCGACTACGACGAGCAACTGGCCGACGCCGACGGCCAGTTCGACGAGTACGACGACGAGGGGGAGGAGAGCGAGGAGGAGCGTGTCCGGCGGCACGGGGCCGACCCCGTGCGGCACGCCTACTACCCCGGGCGCCGGATGAACCTCGGCGTCGTGCTGCTCCCGCTGCGCGTCTTCCTCGGCTTCATCTCCATCTACGCCGGCATGGGCAAGCTCTGCGACCCCGTCTACTTCGACGGCGGCGAGCGCGGCTCCATGGTCAAGTGGCTCAACTCGCTGCACCCCTGGGCGCTCGCCGAGCCGCTGCGCGACTTCGCCCTCCAGCACCCCGTGGGCGCCGGCCTCTGCATCGCCTTCCTCCAGGTCATCGTCGGCGTGCTGACGGTCCTCGGACTCTGGCAGCGGGTCGCCGCGTCGATCGGCGTGCTGCTCTCGGCGGCGCTCATCGTCACGGTCAGCTGGAAGACCGTCCCCGCCTACGACGCGCCGGACATCATCTACCTCGCCGCCTGGTCGCCGCTGATCATCGCGGGCGCCCCCGTCTACTCCGTCGACGGCCGCCTGGCCGGCGAGGCCTGGCGCACGCTCGGGCCGCGCGCCGACATCTGGGAGCTGCGGCGGCGCGTGCTGCGCAGGGGCGGGCTCGTCGGTGCCGTCGTGGTCGGTCTGACGCTGCTCGTCGGGTCGCTGCTCGGCGGTGCGGTGCGGGACGCGGACCGGGTCACCGTGCCCGGGCCGGGCGAGGCCCCGCGCAACGAACTGCCGGGCTCCCCGCTCCCCGAGGACCCCGCGAAGAAGAAGGAGCGGCGGCAGTCGCAGAGCCCGTCCGCGTCCTCGGGGGCCCCGACGCAGGGCAGCTCCGCGAGCCCCTCGCAGGGCGCGACGACGCCGGGCACGGCCCGCGAGACCGGCACGGTCGGCTCCGGTGCCGACAGCAGGCCCAGCCAGACGCAGGGCAGCAGCACGGCGGGGCAGGCCCCGCCGCAGCAGTCGGCGCCGCAGCAGCAGCAGCAGCCGTCGGCCACGAGCGCGGGCCCGTCGTCCGGCGGCGGCAGCACGGGCGGCAGCGGCGGCTCGGGCGGCTCCGGCGGCGGCAGCGGCGGCTCCGGCGGCCAGGAGCCCGGCGGTCTTCTGGGCGGCGTCCTGGGCCGCTGACGACCGTACGTACGTGACGTACGTGGAGGGGCCCCGCACAGTGACTGTGCGGGGCCCCTCCACGTACGCGGGAAAGAGTGCGCGGGAAGGCTCAATGGCCTTGTGCGGCAAGCTCCTTGGCGGCCTCGGTGAGGTCCTTCGCGGTGTCGATCGCCCGCCAGTACGCGCCCTGGGGGAGCGGGAAGCCCGCCAGGCGCTTCTCGCGGGCCAGGCGCGGGAACGTGGTGCGCTCGTGGTCGCCGAGGTCCGGCAGGAGCGCGGTGAAGGAGGCCGAGAAGACGTACACGCCCGCGTTGATGAGGTACGGGGACGGCGGGGCCTCGATGAAGTCCGTGATGTGGCCGAACGCGTCGGTCTCGACGGCGCCCCACGGGATGCGGGGGCGGGCCAGGGCGAGGGTCGCGGTGGCGTCGCGCTCGGCGTGGAAGGCCGCCATGTCGCGCAGCGAGAAGCGGGTCCAGATGTCGCCGTTCGTCGCGTACCAGGGCTGGTCCGCGTGCGGGAGGTGGCGGGCGGCGTACTTGAGGCCGCCGCCGCGGCCCAGGGGCTCCTTCTCGACGACCGTGGTGACGTTCAGCGGGAGGTCGGCGGAGTCGAGCCACTCCTGGAGGACCTCGGCGAGGTGGCCGCAGGAGACGACGGCGTCCGTGACGCCCTCTTCGGCGAGCCAGGCAAGCTGATGGCCGATGATCGGGGTCCCCGTGCCGGGGATCTCGACCATCGGCTTGGGCCGGTCGTCGGTGTACGGGCGGAGGCGCGAACCCTGGCCTCCGGCCAGGACGACAGCCTGCGTGGGCTTCAGCGTGGTCATGCCCGAAACCCTACGCGGCGGTACGGGCAGGGCCGCTCAGCCGTTCTGGTGGGCGGCCACGCCCGTCGCGAAGGACGTGTCGCAGACGGGGCGCGCGTACGACTGGGCGCGGCTGGGGCCGTAGGCCTGGACGGCGGCGCGGCCGAGGGCGCGGGCGATCGCGACGCAGTGGCGGGCGAGCGACGGGTGGCGGTTCACCTCCTGCTGGAGGTGCGTGAGCGCGACGCCCGGGTTCTTCTCCTGGAGCTCCATGAGAAGGCGGTCGCGCAGGACGTCCTGCGGGGCACGGGACTTGGCGGGCTTGGACAGGTCGTCGGCGGATGCGGTGAGCATCGAATCCGAGGAATTCCCCGACCAGTTGACGCTGGTGACCGCGAGGGTCCCGGAAAGCACCAGCATCACGGGCAGGACGAGGGCGAGCGTGCGGCCGATGCGGCGGGCGGGGCCCCGGTGGGCTCGGCGCGGCTTCTGGGTGTAGTTGGCGGAGTGCGTCACGCGTGTGAGCGTAGCGCTCGGTGATGATTTGGCGACATTTAGTCACTCGGTCGAGCGACAGAGAAGAAGGTTTCCCCGGTTCGGTGTTGACGCCGGAGGGGCGAAATGACCGCTGTGCCGGGGTATTTGTCGACAACCCGGGGTTGCCCACGAACGTACGCAAAAACGTACGCGGAAGGGCCCCGCACCGAAGTGCGGGGCCCTTCAAGGCAGTTGGGTGGTCCTCAGTCGCTGAGGCGCTCGCCCGTCGACGTGGAGAACACGTGGGTCTCGCCCGGACGCGGCACGACGTGCAGTTGCGCGCCCTTCTCCGGGACCTGGCGGCCGTTGACGCGGACGACGAGGTCCTTCTGCTCGCCGCCGACCTCGGCGGTGCCGTAGACGTAGCCGTCGGCGCCGAGTTCCTCGACGACGTTGACCGAGACGGCGAGGCCGGCCGGGGCGTCCTCGGTCTCCTTGGAGAGGGACTTCGCGGCGGCGCCGTTCTGCTCGACGATGTCGAAGTGCTCCGGGCGGACGCCGACGGTGACCGTGCGGTCGCCGCGGTCGGCTGCGGCGGAGAGGGCCTCGCGGTTCACGGGGACCACGGAGTTGCCGAACTTCACGCCGCCGTCGGTGATCGGGACCTCGACGAGGTTCATGGCGGGGGAGCCGATGAAGCCCGCGACGAAGAGGTTCGCCGGGCGGTCGTACATGTTGCGGGGCGAGTCCACCTGCTGGAGGAGGCCGTCCTTGAGCACGGCCACGCGGTCGCCCATGGTCATGGCCTCGACCTGGTCGTGGGTGACGTACACCGTGGTGATGCCGAGGCGGCGCTGGAGCGACGCGATCTGCGTGCGCGTGGAGACGCGGAGCTTGGCGTCGAGGTTCGACAGCGGCTCGTCCATGAGGAAGACCTGCGGCTCACGGACGATCGCGCGGCCCATCGCGACGCGCTGGCGCTGACCGCCGGAGAGCGCCTTGGGCTTGCGGCCCAGGTACTCGGTGAGGTCCAGGATCTTGGCCGCGTCCTCGACCTTCTGGCGGATCTCGGCCTTGTTGACGCCGGCGATCTTGAGCGCGAAGCCCATGTTGTCGGCGACGGTCATGTGCGGGTAGAGCGCGTAGTTCTGGAACACCATGGCGATGTCCCGGTCCTTGGGCGGCAGGTGCGTGACGTCGCGCTCTCCGATGCGGATGGCGCCGGCGTTCACGTCCTCGAGCCCCGCGAGCATGCGGAGCGAGGTGGACTTGCCGCAGCCGGACGGGCCGACGAGTACGAGGAACTCGCCGTCCTCGATCTCGATGTCGAGGCCGTCGACGGCGGGCTTCTCGGAGCCCGGGTAGATCCGGGTCGCCTTGTCGAACGTAACAGTGGCCATGGTGAGGGCCCCCTTCACCGGCAGGAACGTGCCGGACGATCCGAGTAGAGGGAGTGGTGTAGTCCACCTGGGTGAACTGCTCGTGACCGTACCCCGGAGCCCCGCGGTCTGTCAGTAGTCGGCGTGCTGTGACCTTCGAGGAAATTTTCGACGGTCGTCCGGGCGGTGTTGGTTACACTGCACGGGCGCGTCCGTACAGGGCCGCGCGTGCCTCCTTAGCTCAGATGGCCAGAGCAACGCACTTGTAATGCGTAGGTCGTCGGTTCGAATCCGACAGGGGGCTCATCCTGAAACCCCAGGTCAGATTCGCTCTGACCTGGGGTTTTCTCGTTCAGCGGATGCGGCGGCGTCGGCGGGAGCGGGCCGCGCGGGTGTCGGGGGTCTCAGTTCTGGTCTCAGTGGGGCCCTCGGAAGGGTTCTGGGGACCAGGCACGAAGAACTCGCCCATGCGCCGCATCGCGTCCTTCGACAGGTGGGATCTGCCCTTCACGTAGCGGCGGGTCTGGCTGATCTGGGTGTGCCGAAGGATCTCCATGATCGTGGGCATGTCGACGCCCAGTTCGTTCAGGATCGTGCCAGCGGTGTGGCGGCTTCCGTCGTAGAGGCGGCGGTCGTCGATTCCGGCTTCGGCGAGCAGTTCCTTGAACTCCTCGTAATCGGCTCGCGGGTCGAGGGGGCGTCCGTCCGGCCGGGAGAAGACGACGTCGTACTCCTGCCACAGCTCTCCAGCCGCGGACCGCATCTCGTCTTGCTGGGCCCTGTGGTCGTGCAGGAAGGGGACGAAGACGGGTGGGATCGGTACGGCGTTCTGGCTCTTCTTGGTCTTGGGGCGGGTGAAGACGAGACCGCCCTCCTTGCGCTGGGGGCAGATGCTCGCGTGCTTCGTGCACGTCTTGGTGCAGGGCTTCGGGCAGCCGCGCTTGTAACCCCCATGTGCGGTGCAGTTCGGCGGGCACGGCGTGAAGCGGTGGCGGCGCGCTCCGCAGGCGTGCGGGTCGTCGCATCCGTGCCGCCAAGTGAGGCGCTGGAGCTGCCACTTGGGGTGGAAGAGCTCCGCTTCCAGGTCGACGTACGGCCAGCGCAAACCGAGGGTCTCGCCCTGCCGGAACCCCATGCCGACGCCGACGATCCAGCGCATGAAGGTGGGGCGCTTGGCGGCTGCTTCGAGGAAGGCCTTGGCCTCCTCCTTGGTGAAGGGGTTCGCCTCGGTCTCGTCGACGCTGGGAGGGTCTACGAGGGTGGCGACGTTCTCGCTGATGAGGCGGCGGCGGTGGGCGATTTTCAGGGCGCGGGACAGGATTCGGTGCACCTTCAGCACGTGCGAGGGGGCGTGTCCGGCATCGAGCATGGCGCGGTACATCCGCTCCAGGTGCTCAGGTTGCAGCTTGTCGACGCGGTGCTGGCCGACGCCGGGGACGATGTCGTTGCGGGTCTTGGACCAGTAGTCGTCGAGCGAGCGCGGCTTGAGCTTCAGGCTGGCGATGTCGGTGAGGTAGGTCTCCATCCACGCCGCGACGGTCGGCTTGCGGCCAGCGGTGGGTGCACGGCCTTGGTCGCGCTGCCGTTCCAGCTCTTTGACCTTGCGCTTGATCTCGGGTTCGGTCTTGGCGCGGCGGTGGCGGCGGTCGGGGCTTCCGTCGTTCTTCACGCCCATCGTGACGCGGCCGTGCCACCAGCCATCGGAGCCGAAGTAGATGGACGACTCGTTGTTGGCCTTGCGCGGGCTCATGTGGGCCTCCATGCGGGAGGCGCCCCGAGCGGAGTGCCCGGGGCGCCTCAGGGCGTACGAGGATCAGGCGGGCAGCGGGGCGAGGTTCTCCACGTATGCCTCCAGGTCCGTGCGGCGAATGCGGCGTGTGCGGCCCAACTTGATGTACTTCAGGGCGCCTTCGGCCATCAGCTCGTAGACGGTGGAGCGGCCGATAGCGAGCGCTTCGGCGGCCTCCTCCGGCTTGTAAAGCAGCCGGTCGACGGGGGCAGCGATCGCGGTACTCATCCGGGGTGCCTCCTCGGCAGGTCGTCCGGGACCCTTCTGGGAAGTCCGCTACTTCCGCTACCGCCGCTACCTCGCAGGTCAGGGGCCTGTGGAAGGTAGCGGCAGGAGGTAGCGGTAGCGGATAGACGCTGTTCGGTAGCGGATGGCGCAGGGCTATCCGCTACCGGGTCTGTGCAGGTCAGGCGGCGTTTTCGCCCTCGGGTAGCGGAAGTAGCGGACTTTCCGGGGGTGGAGGGCAGTAGCGCTGCCAGGCGTCGTGCAGATCGGAGGCGTAGTAGCCCTTGAGGACTCCGCCGCCGGTCTTGATGTTGCGGGAGGTGATGGGGTCTCCGTCGGTGGTGACGTACTCACCGAGCATCCGGGACAGGCGCCGGTTGTCGAGGGGCTTGCCGTTCAGGTCGGCCCAGGGGGCGTCGTCCATGGCGTTGAGCCGGTCGAGGATGGCGACGGTGGGAAGCCGGTCGATGCCGATCAGGACGTGATCGCGCAGGTCGGTGAGGAGACGGATGCCGATGCTGCCCTTGTCGTTGGCGCGGGAGGCCTTGACCAGGGCGAGGCAGGCTTCACGGGCGCGCTTGGGCCAGTGGCCACCGGCCGCGTCCGCGATGGCGAGCAGCGGCTCCCACACGTCGGCCGGCCGGTCGGCCACGCCTTCGGGCATCTCCGGGAAGACGTCGGTGACTTGCTCCTGGATGGCCTCGGCCCAGGTGGCGAGCCGGTCGCGAAGCTTGTTGCCCTCGCTCACGTGAATGCGGGTGCGGAAGGCCTCCACCTTCTCGTTCCGAGCCCGGCGGCGCATGCGGATGATGACGGCGCGGGTCATGATCGTGTCCGGTAGCTTGCCGAGTCCTGCGACCGCGACCGCGCAGTACGAGGGGAAGCCCTGTACTTGCTGGTTGGCGCCGTCCCCGACGCAGCGGTACATGTCGCGTCCGCGGGTGTGTCCGGCGTTGATGAAGCCGCGGAGCTGCTCGTTCTCTCCGGCTTTGGGGCCGAAGATGGTGTCGATCTCGTCGAACAGGATGGTGGGGCGGCCCCCGTCGATTCCGGAGACGGACCGGAAGAGGGCGGCGGCGGATGCGTCCACGGCTGCCATGGCGCGCGGCACGAGGGTTTCGACGACTTCCAGGGCCCGCGACTTCCCCGAGCCCGGCTCGGGGGAGAGGAACGCCAGGCGGGGGGTGGAGTCGAAGGCGTCGAGCAGGTGCGCGTGTGCGTCCCACAGGGTGACTGCGACGTATCCGGCTTCGGTGGGGAAGACGTTGAAGCGGCGGTGGAAGGCTTCCACCTCGTCGAGGAGTGCGGCCCCGTCGATAGTGGGCGGGGCGGTGGGCTGGTCGGTCATGCGGCGGCCCGTCCTTCCTGGGGGTTGCGGAGGGGGCAGGTGTCGCGGTGGGCGGTGTGGTCGTCGATGAGGGCGAGCACCTTGCCGTGGCCCACGGCGCTGCGGTTACGACCGCACTCGCACGTCGAGGTGGCGGTGGGGACCGTGCCTCGCGGGGCGCAGATGTGCAGCCACGCGATGGGGTAGCGGCCGTCTCCGGTCTGCGGGTCAGGGCGAAGAGCTGAAAGGACGCCTTCGGCGACGCCCTTCGGGGCGCCCACGGCCCGTTGCGGCGCGGCCGGTTCGGCGGCGCGAAGCTTTGCCGCGGCGGGAGGCTGGCCTTCCAAGGGGAGGCGGGGTGGGGTGCTCATGCCGTCTCCCGGGGGCGGGCTTTGCGGAGGGAGCCGTCCAGGGCGCTGCGGATGGTGGCGCGGCACTCGGCAGCGGTGAGTCCGTGGGCCTCTCCCACCCCTTGGAAGGCCTCCTCCACCACGTGCCGGGGGAGGTCGCCCCACGCGACGAAGCGCCCCACCTTGAAGGCGCACCGGTTGAGGACGATGTTGCGTCGCGATTCCGGCGCTGCGCCGACCACCGCGCACTCGGCTTCCAGCGCGGCCAGAGCGGCACGAGTACCGCTGACCGCGGGAAGGCGAAGTGGCTCGGCAGGGCGACCGGGGGCCGGTTGCAGCAGGCGCAGCAGCCATGCGGGCAACGGGGCCACGTCGTGGGCGCCCAAGGCCTCGTAGGTTCCGGCAGGGGTGATGCTGCCCGCGGCGACGACGTAGCCGCCCCACGCGCGGGTGTCGACCAACGGGGCCAGGGTGCCCGCGGTGTTGGCGAGCCGGACGCCGGTGGGGGCGGTGAAGTACAGGTGCGCCCCACCGCTCGCGGTCCGGGTCCGGTAGGTGGTGGGCACGGGCTGTCCGGCGCGCTCGCAGAGCGCCTCAAAGGTCGTTGCGCCGCACGGCGCATCCGAACTGCCCTTGCCTTTGGGCATGTCGAGATCGACGACCAGCAGACCGGAAGGGCCGGTGGCGATACCGACGTTGAACGGCGCTCGCGCCCACGCGGTGCGGATGCGTTCGGGGTCGACGGTGGCGCGCTGTTCCCACTTCACGTGGCCGTCGACGCACGAGCCGGTACGAGGGCAGGCCGCTTCGCCGTGCAGGGCGGGCCGCTTCGTACCAGGACGGAGGGGAAAGACGTGCCAACCGTGTTCAGCAGCGCTGAGAGCTGCGCCTAACAGGGCCTCTCGCCTGTCGGTGGTGGGTTGGGTCATGCTGGAGTCCTCCAGTTCCTGAGTTGGGTACTGGCTGACAAGGGCGGCCCCGGTTCTTTGGCGAGATGCGGGGGCCGCCCTTGGCGTAGCTAGTAGTCGGTGCCGGTGTAGTGGGCGAGGTAGCCGGGGCACTCGCTCTCGGGGCAGGAGCAGCCACCGCACTCGTTGCAGATGTCGTCGCAGCACTGGTCGCAGAAGCTGTGACCGGGGCAGCCGTAGTCGGCGCAGTCGTCGCAGTACTGCTCGTCCTCGTCGAACACGTGAGGTCCTTCCTTAGTCAGCCGTGGAAGTGGTTGCGCTTGAAGACGGCCTTGCGGATGTTGACCGTCGTCCCGCCGCTGCGCGGGCCGGTGCGGAAGAGCTGCACGGCGATGAAGCCGCCGAAGATGACCGCGGCGAGGATGATGAGCTGCTGGACGAGAGCGGCGAGTGCGGTGATGAAGGCGGCGGCCAGGGCCAGGCCGCCGCAGACCCCGGCGAAGCCGATGCCTCCGAGCGCGATGTTCACCGCGGTCCGGCTCACAGCCGCCTGGGGAGCCGGGGCGGGCGTGGATGCCGGGGTGGGGGTGAGGGTGTAGCCGGTGGCGATCTGTCCGTTGGGCAGGACGATGCTCTGCACCGCGGGGACGTGGCCCGACTGCACCGGGACGAGAGGGGCGGCGGGCGTGATGGGTATGGGGTGGTGGACTTCGACGGCCGTGGGCCGCTCGTGGTGGTCCATGAGGTCTCCCTCGGATGGCCAGTGGGCCCGCGCCAGGAGTGGCGCGGGCTCGGGGTGTCAGGACAGGTGTCAGGCGGTGTCAGAGCAGGGCGTCACGCGTTTCTGACACCGGGTTTGCCTAGGGGTTTGGGTGTCAGGGCCGCGTGACGGTGTCAGGCGTCAGACAGGTGTCAGGCGGCGGCCAGGGTGGGGACGATGCGCCACCGGCCGGTCTTGCTGGTCTCCTGCAACCGGCCTTCGAGGTAGGCCTCCTTCAGCTGGCCCGACACCCACGGGCGGGAGAGCCCGTGTGCGTCGCACCAGTCCTTGAAGTCGACCGGTCCCACGACCATCTGCCCGGCGCGCTCGAACTCCTCCAGCGCCTGAGCGAACAGCCGTCGCGCCTCCTCCGGGGACGGCTTGCGGCCGGTGCCCTGGTCGAAGATCGGAGTGTCGTCGCCCTGCTGGTTCTCGGGGAGTTCTTCCTCCGGGTCGATGTCCGCGTCCTCCGGATCGACGTTCAGACCGGTGCTGGTGTCGTCCATGTCGTCGTCCTCCGCATCGGCCGTGGTGGGCCGGTGTCCGGTGTCGGGGGTGCGGCCGGTGTAGGCGGTCCCGGCGACGCTGCGGGCCGCGCCGGTGGTGATGGGGTCCGCGGTGGCGCCGTTGCGCAGTGCCCACTGCGCGAGCATCTCCATGACCGGCACGGCCTTCACGGTGAACTGTGACGTGCGGCCCGGGGCGGCGTACTTGGTCTCATCGATGCCGGGCGAGACGACGTAGCAGTAGCCGGGGCGGCGGTTGCCCCACGCGCCCGGATGCGCGCCCGCGTCGAGCACCGCGTCCGGCAGGGAGAACCCCTCATCGCGCGGGTCGCAGCCGAGCGCGATGACGGAGGGGATGGAGGCGCGGGTGCTGGTGGACATCTGGTCGTAGGAGGGCCGCTGCAGCGAGACGACCAAGGAGACCCCGGCGGAGCGGGCTTCCTGGGCGATGCCGGTGAACGCGTCGTCGCCCAGGTTGCGCAGGGTGTTGGCGGCCTCCTCGAACCAGGCGACCAGGAACGGCATGCCCGCACAGCCGCACGCCCGCCCGTCGCTGCGGCAGGTGTGCTTGGTGCTGGTCTGCTCCTGGGCGGCCTCGGGCACCCACTGGCGGTAGCCGTGTGCTCCCAGCCAGCGCGTGCGGGCAGGAATGGCCGCTTTGACGCCCTCGACCAGGATTTCGGTGTCCGTGCCGCCTCCGGCCGGCCAGTCCATGCCCGGCCGTAGCGGGGCGAAGTCCTGGAACTCCTTGGGGTCGGAGAACCAGACGATGACGTCCGTGCGGGAGAGGATCTCGGTCAGCACGTTCAGGGCGGTGTCGCCCTTGCCCGAGCCGGTGCCGCCCGCAATGAGCACATGCGTGCTGTTGCGGCCCGCCTCCGGGTTGCCGGGCAGCCACAGCAGCAGCGGGGACCCGTCGTCGTAGCGGCCGATGACCAGCGGGTCGGCGATCGAGCCGCCCACGTTGGAGGGGCCCTGCCACTGCACGGGCTGGGCGAGCATGTCCTCGGGGACGATGACCAGCTCGCCGCGGCGGGCCGAGCCGGGGTCGGCCTGGTAGCGCACCGCGGAGGTGGGCAGGTCCAGGGCGGAGGCGAGGCGGGCCAGCGACTTGGACACGTCGTCGTTGGTCTGCTCGCCTGGCTCCAACGCGAGGGAGGCGGTGACCTTGTTCGGCTCCACCTTCGTCGCCCCGAACTTCGCCCCCGCCAGACCCACCTTCTCCAGCAGGCCACCGTCCGAACTTCCGGCACCGGCTTCGGGGTTGTGGCGCATCATCATGCGCACGTTCCAGGAGAGCGCGAGCGCGGGCCCGCCCATCAGGTAGAGGTCATCGAGCGGTCCGGCGGTGGGTCCGGCCAGGCACGCGGCGGTCAGCCACGCCGACCCGAGCCCGGTGGTCAGCGCGCTGTGCAGGCGGCGTTGCTTGCTGGTGGTCTTGCCGATCA
Organism: Streptomyces sp. NPDC025651; assembly: GCF_055558735.1. Lineage (NCBI taxonomy): Bacteria > Bacillati > Actinomycetota > Actinomycetes > Kitasatosporales > Streptomycetaceae > Streptomyces > Streptomyces sp. NPDC025651. The sequence continues at coordinate 153,590 of NZ_JBVHLZ010000012.1, read as the reverse complement.
CGTAGGCGCCGCCGGACAGGGCCACCGACGCCAGCGTGAGTCCGACCCCGGCGGCGGTGCTGTCGCCCCACCGCCAGTTGCCGAGCACTCCGGCCAGGCCGGTGCCGCCCATGGCCAGCCACGGGGGGATGTGGGGCTTGGCGCGGTGCAGGAGGTAGGCACCGATCCCGCCGCCGTCCGCGTTGCCCCGCTGGGCCTCCATCAGCCGGAGGAGTTGCTGCTGCTCGTCGACGTCGCTGCGTCGCATCATGGCTCTTCCTCCCTTACTGCTGGGCCCAGTTCATGACCGGCTGTTGCGGCTTGCGGGCGCGGTGACGGACGCGGTTGATCTCTTCCTCGTACTCCTGCTGAAAGACCGCGTAGCAGGCGGCGGCGTTCTTGGCCGCATCCCGCAGCGCATCGGCGGACTTGGCGAGCTTGCGGGCCACCTTCCGCGCCCGGATCTTGGAGCCGAACGCGCGGCCCTCGGGGTCGGGGACCGCTTCGAGGACGCCCTTGAGGATCTCCACGCCCATGGCCACCTCGATGGAGAGCGTCACCCCGGCGGCGCGCAGGGTGTTGCAGTAGTTGCGCACCTGCGCGGGGGAGGTGAACTCCGGGGCGGGCAGCAGGGAGTCGGAGTGCGGGCGGCCCCCGTTGGCGCGGGCCGCAGTCTTGTTGTTGTTCACGGTGACGTTGATGGGCGGGACGAAGCTGCCGCCCATGGCGCCGACGAAGCCGCCGGCGGCGGCCCCGGCGTTGGCGAACTTGCCGGTCTTGGCATCGTTCGTCGTCGGCTGCTGGCGCTGGCCGTTGGTGGTGCGAGCCATCGGGTCTCCTCAGGTCAGTGCGTGCGGCGGACGATGAGCCAGGCGGTCTGCGCGGCCAGGAAGGTGAGCAGCCACAGCAGCTCCAACGGCCCGGCCAGCGGCCCGAAGGCGGCGGCGAGCGCGACCCAGGCGGTGGCGGCGGTGGCGAGCAGGGCCAGACCGATCCGCCAGGCGAGCACGGTGCCTCGGGCGGGGCGGCGACGCTGCAGGATCGCGAACCACACCAGCGGGCCCGCGGCCAGCGGCGCGAGCAGCAGCCCGGACCACCAGGCCAGCGCGTGCAGCGCGGCGGTGACCGGCCAGGCCAGTAACGCGAGCGAGAGCGGGACGAGCGGGCGACGGTGGGCCCACAGCATCCGTCCCAGGAAGCCGAGCGCTTCGCGGGTCAGGGACGGGCGGTCGGGCACGACCACGATGAACGGCTGAGCCGAACGGCGGCCACGCTGGCGCGGGATACGGACGGTGGTGGCCCCGGCGGACACCTTCACAGCACGCCGGGTACGGGTACGACTGGACACAGCGGTACTCCAGAAGTCGAAGAGGTCAGGCGGCGCGCTGCCGGTCTGCGTCGGCGCACAGCACGCACATGCCGAGCGAGGTGGGCAGGCAGTAGCTGTAGACCACGCTGCATGCCGGGCAGGTGCGGCGGGCGAGCATCGCCAGCGCGAGCGCGCCCCATTTGCGGGAGGTCATCGGCCGGACAGGCTTGGCCCGGTCGACGCGGTAAAGGTAGGCGACCTGGGCCCCGCTCTTTCGGCCGCGGTGACGCAGCATCACTTGGGCCGCTATCGGCTGGCCACCGGGACGCAGACCGCGTTCGCGGAGCTGTCGGCGCGTGGCCAAGCCCGCGGGGGCGTAGCGCCACGGGTAGGTGGGGATGCCGTAGCGGGCACCGCTGGCGTCGAAGCACTTGCTGTACGCGGTGCCCATCAGCCCGTCACCCCGTCGAGAACCGGCTGCTTGCTGGCCTGAGCGGCGGCCGTGGCGCGCTCGGCACGCAACGCCTCCCGGAGACCGCGGGCCTTCTCCGGCGAGGTGTGCACGGCCTTACGGATGCCTTCACCGGTCAACCGCTCGTCCGGCCAGTCAGCCGTCACCGTGCGGGCTTCAGCGAGCAACTCCTCCGGGGTGCGCCGCGGCCGGGGCGATCGGGCAATCTCCGGCACGCGACCGGTCGCCCGGTGCGGTCGACTCGATTCCGCCGCCACCGCCCGCACCGTGTCCCGATCGGTCGACTCCTCCTCGACCGGCACGGTCGACTGCGCGAGCGCCAGCGGCAGGGAATCGGTGGCCGCGGTGACGTCCGGGTCGATCGACTCGGCAACGTCAGAGGTAGACCGATTTGAATCGACCTGCGTTGTTTTCTGCGTATTCGTGGATTCGGTCGGGTGATGGTGCAGCACCTTGGCCACCAGGTCCGAGCCGAAGTAGATCGAACCGACCGGCAGCGACGTGGCCAGCAGTACCAACGCCCAGTTGGCCGGGTCCCAGTCGGCCAGTCGAGTCCAGTCGACCGATCGACCGTGCAGCTCCGGCACCAGTCCGTGCACGTAGTTGAGGACCAGCGAGGCGGCGGTGTAGGCGCCCAGCACGCGCAGTGCGAAAGCCCGGTCCCGCCCGGCCAGTACGAGGGTGGCGACCAGGGCGAGGGCCATCAGGCCATCGACCACGAACGGGTAGAGCGTCGCCGCGGTGGCATCCGCGCCGACCGCATTCGCGATGTCGCGCAGCGCGTTCCACGAGACCCGGAACGCCATGCCGACCACGCCCACGAGGGCCAGCACAAGGGCGGCCCGCCCCTTGCGGTGCAGGTTCACGCTGCGCCGTCCACGTCCGCGGCGGACGCGAGGTTGGCCAGCTCGCAGCGCGCGGCCAGGACCTTGTTCGCGGCCCGACGCAGTCGGCGCGCGCCCAGCTCCGAGACCGGACGGTCAAGCAAGGTGATCTGCACGTCGAGCAGCTCAACCTCCGCGTCGATCAGCGGCGTCTCGTGCTCGATGGCGTCCAGTTCCGCGTCCGTGGGCTCCATGAACGGAGCGAACGCCGTAACAGCGTCCTGAACAGTGACGATGTGCTTCATGGGTCGTCTCTCCCTAGCAGTAGGTACGGCCCGAACAGCGCCTCCCGGAGTTGCAGCTCCGGGAGGCGCGCGCCGTTGAAGTCGGTAGTCCGGCTCCCCTCAGCGCTGCTCGTACGAGACGAGCAGCGGAGGCAACCGGCCGCAGTAGCGAGTGGGCACTGCAGCGAGGTGAGGTTGTGCAAGTCCCCTTCAGGACTGCGGCTCCCGTATCAGGTAGAGCCGCCATGCCTGGCGAAGGCGTATGGGGACATGACCTTGAGGTCTAAGCCCTCCCGACTGACAAGGCGCCGGGGTGCCTCCCCCCGTCCAATGCGGGGCTCCTGGCGGTGCCGCACGAGGCAGCTCCTTCACTCTTGCACTCATGTGTAGGAGTGATGTGTAAGAGAGTGCCTAACTCCTGCACATGAGTCAACCCGCCGCGCGAATTTGCTACGACGGGCTGTGGTGCAGGAGTCGGGCTGCTCAGTCCCCGGCGGGGATTCGGTAGTCCAATACGAACTGGTCAGCGGCCATGTAGGTGTCGCAGACCTCGACGACTCGCCCTGCTTCAGATTGGGCGTCGCGTGTCAGGTGGATGATGGGTGATCCGGGGCTCAGGCTGAGAGCAACGGTCTCCTGCTTGGTCGCCAACCGGGCGCGGATCGTCTCCGTGAACTCGGCCAGCGTGTGACCGTGCTCCTCAAGCCGGGCGTAGATGCCGCCCCCGCCGGGGTTCTCCTGGAACAGCTCCGGGATGTCCTTCGCGATGTCCCAGGGAAGGTACGAAGTCGCCTCTTCAGTCGGTACGCCATCGCTGAAGTAGAGGCGTCGACGTGCAAGCACCTTGGTGCCCGGCGGGATCGAGAGCCTTTCGGCGATCTCTGATGGCGCTTCGGTGGGGCCGACGTAGAGGACCCGCACGCTGGGTTTGCTGCCAGCCTGTTCGGCCTCGGCGAGGTACGCCGCCTTGCCTGCTGTGCGATGCGACCGCCGGAAGCGATCCGACGACTTGCGGCGCACCGGCGGCCGACTCTTTACGTACGAACCCTTGCCGTGGTGGGTCTCGATCAGGCCTGTCGTGCGTAGTTCGGTCATGGCCTTGCGGACGGTCCCCTGCGATACGGAGTACCGATCCATGAGGTCGGCCTCGCTGGGTACCTGCTCGCCTGAAGGCAGGACCTTCTCCTTGATTTGCTGAGCGAGGTCGTCAGCGATCTGTAGGTACCGTGGCTTCCCGGAATCTCTCGAAGGCGTGGTGCCCATGTCCTTCTGTTCCTCCTATGGTCCTGTACATGAGTAACGCTACCCAGGAAGGCGCGTCAATGTCGCTTCACTCGGTCTCGGTCGCGGGCGTGGTCGTACGTGACGATGGCTGTGTGTTGGCGATCCGTCGCGCGGACAACGGCACCTGGGAGGCCCCCGGCGGGGTGCTCGAACTGGACGAGCGACCAGAAGACGGCGCCGTGCGCGAGGTGCTGGAAGAGACGGGCATCCGTGTCTCTGTGGAGCGATTGACCGGCGTCTACAAGAACATGAGCCGGGGCGTCGTGGCCCTCGTCTTTCTCTGCCGGCCGGTTGGCGGCGAGGTGCGCACGTCGAGTGAGTCCACGGCCGTTGAGTGGCTCACGCCTGAGGACGTTGCGCAGCGCATGGGCGAGGTCTACGCGGTGCGTGTGCTGGACGCCCTCGACTCCGCAGCTCCTCATGTCCGTGCGCACGATGGACGGCGCTTCCTGGAGGCCAGGTGAAGCGGCCTGATCCGTGTGTCAATGAGGCAGTCTGACCAAACTTCGACGGGATGCTCGTAGAGATCACAGAGCAAGATTTCACTTGCCTGTAGCCGAAGTATTTCCCCGCTAGACTTCGTTGCTATGCGTTGGCTGATGAAGCGACTTCCCCCGCTTCCTTCTCGGGCGACTACGGTTAAGAGGAACCTGGATAAGGGGCGTCATACACCTCGAATGCCAAGCTTCCCTCTTTCGGTCCTATTTGCGTTCATTGTGGCGTCTGTCTGCGCTTGGCTGATCTTTACAGGCATGGCAAGCCTCACGGGATCGAATATCGGAATCCTTCCGGGGGGAGCTTCTTCTCTGCCAGCTGATCGACTTTTCGATTTGACCAGAAGTACGGTCACTGCGGCAGGTCTATTGGCTGGTGTTTTCGCAATTGTCTACTCCTACAGGAAGCAGCGCATTGAGGAGGCGACCAGTCACAGGGCCGACGCAGACAGCCTTGGTACTAGGTATCAGGAAGCTGCAGAACAACTCGGCAGTGAGAGCGCCCCTGTACGCTTGGCCGGTGTTTTCGCTCTATCTAGGTTGGCGGATGAAGACAGCGGTCAGCGTGAGACGATCTCTAAGCTCCTCTGTGGTTATCTACGGATTCCGTACAGCGGCGACAAGGAGCATCCTGGCGAGCGAGAAGTCCGCCACACCGTCATCAAGGTGATCTCAGATCACCTCCAAGACCCAGGGGTGGATTCTAGCTGGTGCGGGTACGACCTAGATTTCAGCGGAGCTGTTTTTGACGGCGGGTCGTTCAATGGCGCGCACTTCGTGGACTGTGACGTCAGCTTCAGCGGGTGTATGTTTACGGATGGTACGACGTTGTTTCATCGGACCACCTTCAGGAACGTGCACGTGGACTTTGGTGATGGGGAGAGTGTCCCGGCGCTATTCAATGGGGGGCACGTTCAGTTTATCGGTGCCACTTTTGATGTGGGGGCAACATTCACCTTCATCTTTGCCGAATTCGCATCCTGTAGTGTTGACTTTGGCAATGCGAAGTTCCTCCCGGGGGCGTCTTTTACGTTCAGTTCCTGCAGGCTTGGTGGTGGAGGATTTGTCAGCTTCGGCGGGCCAGTCTGGGTGGGGTCAGAACTCCTCGGTGGGGATGTCCATTTTGCCGGTGCGGACCTTAAATCTGGGGCGCTGAGTTTTATGGGGGCGCGATTCGATGGGTCGCATGTGGATTTGAATGATATTAGGCTGCTCGATGCAGCCATTCTTTTCGATGATGCATCATTTGAATCGGGAAGTGTCACCTTCAAGGGTGCCAGAATGATTGCTGGCGAGGTCTCTTTTGAGGGTGTGGTAAGTCCTGAAAAAATCGTGAAGCCATGGCCGTTGCGTCTTCCGACTCGGCGGGCGCGTGTACTTCGGCGTTTCCGCCGATCACTCTCATTCGCCGCTAGAGTGCCATCTCGAAGGCGCCGGGAACGTTCGTAACGTCGGGGGCTAGTGGAGGGTTCGCGGTGGGGTCTCAGTTGTGGTCTCGATCGGCGCCCGATGCGGCGTTGTCCACCGCGATCCATCACCATCCCAGGCCGCCGCTGTGTAGGGCCATGAGCAGGCGTGAGGACGGTTGCGGATGCCTGCGCATCGAGATCGGACAACTTGTAATGCGTAGGTCGTCGGTTCGAATCCGACAGGGGGCTCGGTACGGCGAAGGCCCAGGGCACCTCTGCGGTGACCTGGGCCTTCGTCTGTCCGGGGTCGTGCGTGGCTAGCCGGTGACGGTTCCGGTCGCCCTGCTCGTGGACGTGCCGTCGTGGTGGCCGGTGCGGTGGGCCGTCACCTTGACCGTGATCTTCTTGCCGCGCTGGGCCGACTTCAGGGTCAGTGAGGCCTTGGTCGCGCCGGTGATCTTCGATCCGTTCGCGTACCACTGGTAGGAGTACGTGCCCGGGGTGGGCGACCAGGTGCCCTTCGAGGACTTGAGGACCTTGCCGACCTCGGCGGTGCCGGTGATCGACGGCTTCTCCGTCGCCTTGGGGGCGGCGCCCTTGGCGATCGTGAGCGGCGAGGAGGTCGCGGTGGCGTCCTGCCGGCCGGGCTTGTGTGCCGTGACGGTGACGGTCAGCTTCTTGTTCAGGTGCGCCGCCGGGATCTTGTACGTCGCGGCCGTGGCGCCCGTGATCGCCTCGCCGTCCGCCTTCCACTGGTAGGTGTACGAGGAGGGGGTCTCCGACCAACTGCCGTTCGTGGCGGTGACCTTGGCGCCGACGGCGGCCGTGCCTGTCACCTTGGGCGCGGTGGTGTTGCGCAGCTCCGGGGCGGTCACGGTGAAGGTGCCCCGCTGGTACTCCCAGCCGCCCCCGATGACGCTGACGTGCCAGTCGCCGGCGGGGACGTCCGTCAGGTCGAGCGTCGCCTTCAGCGTGCGGTTGTCGGCCGACACCGAGTTCGTCTTCGCCGTGAGGGTCCTGCCCGCCTGGGTCAGCCGGACCGTGAAGTCGGGGTGGAGGGCGGTGCCCGTCACCGTGAGCGTGGGCTTGGTGCCGCTGGGGGCCGTGGCCGGCGTCAGGCCGGTCACCGTGACCTTCTCGCCCCCGCAGCGGGCGGACCAGCACTTCAGCGTGGCCCTGTAGGAGGTGGTCGAGGTCTTCTCCGGGAGGCCGAGGACGAACACGGAGGGCTTGGCCGGTTCCGTGGCCGAGTCGTTCACCCCGCAGGTGTAGTCGCCCGGGTCGACCCCGTGGCAGCCGTTCTCCCACGAGCTGTTGTAGAGGGCGGGGACCGCCTCTTCGGTGGCTCCCGTGGTGTCGGAGATCTCGACCTCGAAGCTGTCGTGGCGGGCCGTGGGCAGGACCGCGCACGTGGCCGTGTGCGATTCGTCGAGGGTGCCGGTCACGGGCCCGTACCCGTAGGCGACCGAGGGAACGACGGCGCACTCGGAGACGGGGCCCTCGGCGGTGGCGATGCGCAGGGCGTCGAGGCGGTACCCGGGTGCCGCCTCCCGGTTCACGGGCACCTGGGCGAGGACCTGGTGTGTGGTGCTGCCGGTGGCGGCGCAGGCCCGGGCGCGCAGGGAGCACTCGCTCCTGCCGTCGCCGTCGAAGACGTACATGTCGGCGGTGCTCAGCGCGTCCCGCACGTTGAGGTGCACGACGTCGGTGGCGGCGGGCGTGGTGACCTGGTGGCAGCGGAGGGCGCCGGGCGTGCCCGAGGTGCCCTTGACCGAGGGGCCGCCGACCTTGCCCGCCGGCGTCTTCGCGCAGCCCGCCGACGACGCCGTCGACGTCACGTCGCGCCGCGTCAGCGTGTACTTCGCGGCCTGGTCGCGGCCGGTGACCAGGACGGTGTGGGCCTTGCCGGGCGTGAGCGCGCAGAGCGTCCAGCCGTGGGTGGTGGCGTAGCGGTCGCAGACGCGCTTGCCCGTGGAGTCGAGCACGGAGAACTTGGCGGGCACGTCGCCGGACGTGGCGACGAGCTGCAGGACCTCGGCCGAGGTGTGGGCGTCCGCCGGGATGGTCAGGCAGTGGGAGAAGGTGCCGTCCCCGGTGGAGAAGGCGGCCTTGGCGCCGTCGGCGGCGAAGCTGCCCGCGGGCAGGACGGGGCAGTCGTCCGCCGCGTCCGTGCGGTGGACGGCGACCGCGTACGGGCCGGTGCGGGGGGTGCCGTCGGCGTGGACGAGCGCGCGGTAGGGCGCGGTCCCGGTGAGGGCGCAGTCGCCCGCGGCGATTTCCTCCGCGTCGCACTGCACGGTGCCGGTGCTGTCGAGGACCTCCACCGCGGCGTCGACCCCGGAGGTGCCCAGCGGGGTGAGCGCGGCGACGCGGGCGTCCTTGGGGGCGGCGAGCTCCAGGCAGTCGTACTGTCCTGCCGTGCTGAACTCGCCCTTGTGCAGGCCCATGTCGGCCTTCGCGCAGCCGTTGCCGGAGGCCCGGTCGAGGACGATCAGGCCGCGTGCGGTGTCGTGAAAGGGGTCGTCGCCGTCGAGGGTGGCGGTGTAGGTGCCCGCGGCGGGCAGCCGACAGGGCTGCTCGGTGGTGCGGCAGACGGTCTTGCCGGACCGGTCGTACACGCGGGCGGGGCCGGTGTCGCCCTCCTTGTCGAGGGAGTCGACGCGGTGGCTGCCCGCCTTCTCGGCAGTGACGGTGAAGCAGGGCGTCGTGGTGAGGTCCTGCGCGGTCAGCGGGCCGTAGGGGCGGACCGGTGAGGGCCGGCAGCCCTTGGGGTCGTTCAGGCGGCGCGCCGTGACCGCGTACTCGGCGGGGAAGCCCTTCTCGGCGTACGAGACGTAGGAGAGGGCGCGGTAGGGGCCCTTGCCCGGCAGGACGCAGTTGTCCTCGCCGTCCTCGGGGAAACGGGGGCAGATCCGGGCGCCGGTGGCGTCGGTGATCCAGGCGATGGTGTCGCCGTACGCCTTGGTGCCATGGGTGAGCCGGATGCGGTCGCCGGGCTCGGCCTCGAAGGGCTGGCAGCCGATCTCCAGGGGACCGGTGCTCTTCCTGGTGACGGGCTTCTCGTCCCAGGCGGTCCCGGTGGTCGGGGCGCAGCCGCGGGTGTCGCCGAGCGCCACGACGGTGACGGCCGTCTCGGCGTCGTCGAAGCCGTTGTTGACGACCTTGACGGTGTAGGTGCCCGCCGCGGGCAGGTCGCAGATGGCGCCGCTGCAGTCGATCCGGGTGTCACCGGCGTGGACCTCGGTGTGCGCCTCGTTGTTGCTGTCGTCGAGCGAGACCTGGTGGAGTCCCGCCTCGGTGGCGGTGAAGGTGTGGCAGGCGGTCGCGTCGGGGGCGACCACCGCCCTGCCGACCGCGCCGCCCGGATCGCCGAACGGCGCGAGCGCCAGCGGCGCGCACTCCGGTTCGGCGGCGTGGGCCGCCGTCGTCGGCAGCGCGGACGGTACGAACAGGGCGAGGAGTGCGGTCAGGGCGAGCAGCGCCGCGGTGTGCGCCGTGCGTCTCGCGGAAGTGCGTCTCTCAGAAGGACATGGTTCAGGCATCGAGCCCCCCCAGGCTGAACGGATGATCGGGCGATCGTGGCACAAGGGTGTGACAACGGGCCTGGAGGGGCTACTGATTTCACCTGTTCTCGGCCAGGGGAAGGGGCCGCGCCCGGGACCTCAGCCCCGTCCCGCCACCTTGTCCGCCCACCGGGCAAGGCGGGACGACTCCGCGGTGTGCGTGGTGAGTTCGCGGCGGTCGGCCGCGTGGTACGTGGCGTACATGGCGTGGACGCCCAGCCAGCGGAAGGGTTCGGGTTCCCACTTGCGGACCTTGTGGTCGACCCAGGGCAGCGTCGTCAGGTCCGTGGGGCCCGACTGGCCCGAGTCCTGTTGGACCAGGTCGCGCAGGGTGCGGGCGGCGAGGTTGGCGGTGGCGACGCCCGAGCCGACGTAGCCGCCCGCCCAGCCGAGGCCCGTCGCGCGGTCCAGGGTGACCGTGGCGCACCAGTCGCGGGGGACGCCGAGGACGCCGGACCAGGCGTGGGCCACCCGGACGCCCGTGAGCTGGGGGAAGAAGCGGGTCAGGATCGAGTGGAGGGACTCGATGGTGGCGGGGTGGGTGCGGCCGTCGTTGTCCGTCTTCGAGCCGTAGCGGTACGGGACGCCTCGGCCGCCCAGCGCGATGCGGCCGTCCGCCGTGCGCTGCGCGTACATGTACGCGTGGGCCATGTCGCCGAGGGTCTCCCCGCCCTCCCAGCCGATCGACTCCCACTGGGCCCGCGTCAACGGCTCCGTCGCGATCATCGAGGAGTTCATCGGGAGCCAGGTGCGGCGCTGGCCCTTCAGGGACGCGGTGAAGCCCTCCGTGCAGCGCAGGACGTAGGGGGCGCGGACCGTTCCGTAGGGGGTCGTCGCGTGCTTCGGCCTGATCTCCGTGACCGGCGTCGACTCGTGGATCGTGACGCCCAGGGCCTCCACGGCCGCCGCCAGGCCCTGGACCAGCTTCACCGGGTGCAGGCGGGCGCCGTGCGGGGTCCAGGTCGAGCCGACCGCTCCCGCCACGCGCACGCGCTCGGCCGTCTCGCGGGCGCCGTGCAGGGTGCGGTCCTTCTCGCCGTACGAGAGCTCCGTTCGGTGGAAGGCCTTCAGACGTGCCAACTGGGCGGGGGTGTAGGCGACTTCGAGGACGCCGCCGTGGTGGATGTCCGCCTCGATGCCCTCCGCCTCTGCCGTCGCGATCACCTCGGTGACCGTGTCGTTCATGGCGTGTTGGAGGCGGACCGCGGCCTCGTGGCCGTGCAGCGCGGCGTAGCGGTCGCGGCCCGCGATGCCGTTGTAGAGCCAGCCGCCGTTGCGGCCCGATGCGCCGTAGCCGCAGAACTTCTGCTCCAGGACGGTGATGCGGAGGAAGGGGGCGGCCTTCTTCAGGTAGTACGCGGTCCACAGGCCGGTGTAGCCGCCGCCGACGATGCAGACGTCCGCCGTGGCGTCGCAGGTCAGTGGCGTGCGGGCCGTGGGGATGCCCTGGTCCGCGTACCAGAACGATATGCCGCCGTTGATCGTGCCGACCGTGCCGGTCGCGTCGCTCGTGCTGCTCATGGGCGGACGTTACTGCGCAGGTGGGGGCCGTGGGCAGGGGGTTGCGGAGGGTGCTGGGGCCTTGGTCCCGTGGGGCGGGTCGTTCGGCGGTCGGGGCGCGGGATAGATTCCGATACTTTGAGCGTTACGTGTCGAATCCTGGAGGGCTCAACTCATGGCCGTACACAAGGCCGGGCGCGTCGCCGCCGCGGTGGCAGCGGTGGCGCTGATCGGGGCGGCCGCGTCCGCCTGCGGTCCCGATGAGAACAAGGGCAGCGGCAAGGTCACGGAGAAGCCCGCCGCTTCGGCGGACAGCGGTGCGCTCGCGGGTGTGCCCGCCTCGGTCAAGGGCGGCGTGATCACGGTCGGCGATCCGAAGGCCAAGCATACGGTCAAGCTGTACGAGGACCCGCGCTGCCCGATCTGCAAGAAGTTCGAGGAGACCGGCGCGCAGGCGCTGGTGAAGCCGGTGGCCGACGGCAAGGTCAAGGTCGAGTACACGATCGCCTCGTTCCTCGACAAGAACCTCGGCGGCAGCGGCTCGGTGAACGCGGCCAACGCGCTGCGGGCCTCGGTGGAGGCCGGCAAGTTCCCGCAGTACCACGCCGAGGTGTTCGCCGCGCAGCCGGAGGAGACGGACGACGGCTTCACCCCGGCCTACCTGCTGAAGGTCGCCGACAAGGTGGACGGACTGCGGGGCGACGCCTTCGACGAGGCGGTGAACAAGGGGACGTACAAGAAGTGGGTCGATGAGGCGATGAAGGCCTTCACCGACGACGGCATGGAGGGCACGCCGACCGTCTTCATCGACGGCAAGAAGCCCTCGGGCGACGCGCTGTACGACCAGGCCGCGTTCGCCAAGGAGCTCAAGGCCGCCGGGATCTCCTGAGCGTCCACGGGGCGGTGGGTACGGCACTTCGCGTGAGCGGGTGGCAGGCCAGGCCGATCAGGACCGACGTGAAGTGGCCCAGGTCGGTGAAGGTCCTGCCGGTGATCAGCGGGGTGCCGTACACCGCGAGGACGACGAGGAGATACGCGTACCGCCACGGCGTCGGCACCCAGTAGGTCAGCACCGCGACCACACCCGCCAGCGCGTAACTCACGCCCACGTCAAGGGTGTTGACGGACGACCGCGGCGCGGCCCCGTGGTGGATCGCGAACGCCAGGACGCCCTCGCTGATCAGCGTGGCGAGCACGTGCGCGAGCGCCGCCACCGCCAGCCAGCGCCAGGTGCCGAGCCAGCGCTCGGCGGTCGCGTGGAAGACCGTGTACAGCACGGCGTACGGCAGCCAGCTGCTGCCGTCGACCCAGAACGCGCTGGAGACCAGCACCCGCACCGGGTCGCGGGACAGCTCGTGGATGTTCGTGGAGCGCCGGCGCAGGAACTCGTCCTCGAACTCCGGCGACATGTGGTGCATCGCGACGGTCGTGACGAAGAGGGCCGCGAGCCAGAGGTACGTTCCCGGGGCACCGCGGACGTAGGACCGGATCGCGTGGGGCGCGCGCAGGAGAGGCGCGCGCAGGGAAGGTGCGCGCCGGAAAAATGACATGTGCCGATTCACGCACGCGGCTAGGGTCGCGAACGTGATCGACATTCGCATCCCGGACGAGCTGATCGAGTCGCAGCACACCTACGCGGGAGAGCCGGGGCGGGCCTTCATCGCCGCGCTGCCCGACCGCGTGAACGACATCGTCGAGCGGTGGGACCTCACGCTCGACGGAGACCCCATGCACGGCATGGCCGCGCTCGTGCTGCCCGTGGTGCGCCGCGACGGCACCCCCGCCGCGGTCAAGTTCCAGCTCCTCGACGAGGAGACCGAGGGCGAGCCGGTCGCGCTGCGGGTGTGGGACGGCGACGGGGCCGTGCGGCTCCTGGACCACGACGAAGGCACCGGCACCATGCTGCTCGAACGCCTCGACTCCGGGCGGATGTTGTCGACGATGGCCGACACCCGCAAGGCCGTCCTCGTCATCGCCGAGCTCCTCGCCAGGCTCACCGCGGGGCCCGCCCCGGAAGGCATGCGGACGCTCGGAGACATCGCCGCGGAGATGATCGACGACCTGCCCGGCACCCTGAGGGCGATCGCCGACCCGGCCGAGCGCGCGATCGTCGAGCGGTGCGGCGGCGCGGTGCGTGAGGTCATGGGCGAGCCCGGGGACCGGATGCTGCACTGGGACCTGCACTTCGAGAACGTGCTGGCCAGTGATCGCGAGCCGTGGCTCGCCATCGACCCCAAGCCGCTCGCCGGCGACCCCGGCTTCGACCTCTGGCCCGCCATCGACAACCGCTTCGAGCCGGACGAGGTGCTGTGGCGCTTCGACGCCATGACGGAGGTCCTCGGCCTCGACCGCGAGCGGGCGCGCGCCTGGACGCTGGGCCGCGTCCTGCAGAACGCGATCTGGGAGGCCGAGGACGGGCGCCCGATGGTGGCGGACGACATGGAGATCGCCCGGCGGCTCATGGGGCGTTGAGCGCGGCCGCTGCCGGTTGCCCGGCCGGGCGCGGCCGCTGCCCGGTCGGTGAGACGGCTTTGACCTCGGCGGGGCCCGCGTGGCTTGCTGCCGCCATGATTCGTACCGCAACGCCCGCCGACATCCCCGTCATCCACACCCTGGTCCGCGATCTCGCCGCGTACGAGAAGGCGCCCGACGAGGCCAGGGCGACCGAGGAGCAGCTGCGCGAGGCGCTCTTCGGGGAGCGGCCCGCCGCCTTCGCGCACATCGCGCAGGACGACGCCTCCGGCGAGGTCGTCGGCTTCGCGCTGTGGTTCCTGAACTTCTCCACCTGGCGCGGGGTCCACGGGATCTACCTGGAGGACCTGTACGTACGCCCCGAGGCGCGCGGCGGCGGGCACGGCAAGGCGCTCCTCGCCGAGCTCGCGCGGATCTGCGGGGAGCGCGGCTACGAGCGCCTCGAATGGTCCGTGCTCGACTGGAACGAGCCGTCGATCAACTTCTACCGGTCGCTCGGGGCGCAGCCCCAGGACGAGTGGACCGTGTACCGGCTGACCGACGGCGCGCTCGCGCGGCTCGGCGGTCGTTCCTAGCTCTCAGGGGCCTCCCGGTTCCTAGAACTCGTCCACCGTGTGCGGCAGTCGGGCCGTGCGCAGCGCCTCGTCCAGGGCCGCCGCCGCGCCCGGCGTGTGCTCCGTCGCCAGGCCCGCGCGCACAAAGGCGTCGGTCTTCGTGCCGCCCAGGTAGCTCGCCGCCAGGTCGCGTACGTCGATGGTGAGGTCCGCGGGGTCCTCCGTGGCCCCGTACGCGCAGCCGTCCGGGGACGCCGTCAGGCGGTGGCGGCCCGCGTTGGCCGGGAGGCGGTCGTCGACCACGTCGAGGACGATGTCCACCGGCGCCGCCCAGGAGCGGGACTCCAGCGCCTTGCGCACGTCGATGAGGCGGACCCACAGCGCAGGGAACTCGCCCGTGACGCGCACCTGGTCGCGGTCGGCCGCGAAGAGGTGCAGCGGGTCGTCCAGGGGGCGGCCCCAGGCGCGGATCAGGCCCGTCAGGTCGATCGACGCGAGATAGCGCCAGAGCGCGGCCGCCGCGGCCGGGGTGTCCGCCTCCAGCTCGTCCAGGCGGACCAGGCCGGGGGCGTCGTCGCGGGTCTTGGTGCGGTAGATCGCGTAACCGGCGACGGGGCCCGCGGGGTCGCCGAGGACGACCACGCGGGGCGGCGACAGCTCGTCGTCCTCCTCGTCCTCCTCCACCAGCCACTCCTCGCGCCACCACGCCTCGCCGCGCGCGAGGCGGCCCGCGCGGTCGGAGCGGGTGCGGTCGTAGTACGCGCCGAGGAGCTCGGGGGCGTCGGCCGGGTCGACCAGGCGCAGCGGGCGGTCGTCCGGGGTGATGCGCAGGGCCAGCGGACGGCGGGAGTCGATCTCCACGGTGTGGCCGAGGGTGGCGGGGCCGAAGCCGAACCGGCCGTAAATCGCGTCCTCCGACGCCCACAGGGAGGCGATCGGGGCGCCGTCCGCGGCCGACCTCGCGAAGAGCTCCGCGAGCATCCCGGAGAGCACGCCCCGGCGCCGGTGCGTCGGCGCCACGGAGACGAACGTCAGGCAGGGGCAGGGGAGTTCGCCGCCGGGGACGGACACGGTGAAAGGGAACGCGGCGAGGAATCCGACGAGTTCGTCGCCGTCGTACGCGCCGATGCGGGTGCAGCCGAGCAGCAGGTCCTGGTGGTGCTTGCGCTTCTCGTCCTCCGGGTTCTCGTGGAAGACGAGGTACGCGAGGGAGAGGGCGCGGTCGATGCCCGCTTCGGGGATGTCGCGGAACTGGATGCGGGGCGGCGCAGAGGGGTGGACAGGTTCCATATCCATATAACGGACGGTAGTTCCCGCATGTCGTGAGGGCATCTGGATTTCGGAACGGGCTGTCGGGCGGGTTCTGTCAGGGGATCAGGACCACCTTGCCCATCGTGCCCCGCGTCTCCAGCGCGCGGTGGGCCGCCGCGGCCTCGGCGAGGGGGTAGCGCTGCACGGCCGGGGTGAAGTGGCCCGTGGCGGCCTCGGCGAGCGCGGCCAGCTCCAGGGTGCGCACGGGGTTCTCGCCGCCCGCCCTGGCCATCATCGCCGGGCCGAGGACGTTGACCTGCGTGATGCCGCGCTCGGCCAGCTCCTCGTCGGTGAACGTCAGCGCCTCGTCGTCGTGCAGGCCCTTGCCGGACCAGCCGAAGACGACGTGGGTGCCGCCGGGGCCGAGCAGGTCGACGGCGGCGAGTCCCGCGTCGCCGCCCACGCCGTCGAAGACGACGGTGGCGCGGCGGTCGTCGTGGCGCTCCTTCAGGTACGCGCGCACCTCGTCCGGCCACGCGGGGTTCTTGTAGTCCACGGCGAGGTCCGCGCCGTTCGCGCGCACGCGTGCCGTCTTCTCCGGGCCGCCCGCGAGGCCGATCACGGTGGCGCCGCGGTGCTTGGCGTACTGCGTGAGGAGCGTGCCGATGCCGCCCGCCGCGGCGGGGACGACGACCACGGATTCCGGTGTGAGGTCGGTGAACTGGACGATGCCCATCGTCGTGCGGCCCGTGCCGATCAGGGCGACGGCCTCCGCGAAGTCCAGGTCCGCGGGGAGTTCGTGCAGGCGGGACGCCTCGGTGACGGTCTGCTCGGCGTAGCCGCCGGGGGCGAAGCCGATGTGGGCGACGACGCGCTTGCCGAGCCAGTGGGCGGGGACTCCCTCGCCGAGCTTGTCGACGGTGCCGGCGATCTCGCGGCCGGGAACCGTGGGCAGGGAGGGGAGTTCGGGCAGCGGTCCCCGCACGCCCTCGCGGATCGCGGTGTCCAGGAGGTGCACGCCGGCCGCGGCCACGGTGACGCGGACCTGGCCCGCGGCGGGTTCGGGGGCCGCCGTCTCCTCGTACGTGAGGTTCTCGGCGGGGCCGAAGGCGTGGAGGCGGATGGCGTGCATGGGGACTCCTCGGGTGGGCGCTCGGCCCCTCGGCCGGGCTGCTGTCCGTACGCGGCTTCGCGGCCGGGCTGTTGTCCGTACGCCGCTCAGCTTTCAACCTGAAGCGGACTTGAGGTCAAGCCTCGACCTGGTGAGCGCCAGCGACACCGCCTCCACCGCGCTGTTGAACGACACCTCGGAGAGCAGTCCCGGCGCCGCCACCTGGTCGCCCGCCAGGTACACGTCGTCGCCGCGGTCGATCGCGGGGCGGTCGCGCCAGGTGGTGCCGGGGCGGTCGAGCGCGCCGGTGCGGCCGTTCGCGACGGAGGCGCGGCGCCACGTGAGGCGGTCGCGCCAGCCGGGGCAGCCGAGGTCGAGCAGGTGCTCGGCGCGGGCCACGCCGTCCGCCTTGGTCTCCTCGGGGGAGAGGGGGATCTGTGCCTGGACGAGCTGTTCGCCGGCGGGGGCGAGGGTGCGGTCCTGGGCGGTGAAGCGCTCGACCCAGCCCGTGCGGTCCAGGTCGGAGACGGCGAAGGCGTCGCCCCTGCGGGTGCGGAACGCCACGTCGACGAGCGTGGTGCGGCCGCTCTCCCCGTGCAGGGAGTCGTCGCCGAGGATGCGGCGGGCCGACGCGAGGGAGGTGGCGACGACCACCGGGCCGTCGTGGGCGAGGTCGGCCAGGCTGTCGACGCGGGTCAGCGTCTCCGTGCGGACGCCCAGGTTCCAGGCGAGGGCGGCCATGCGGTCGACGACGGAGCCCCAGCCGCCGCGGGGGTAGTGCGCCTCCGGGGGGAGCTTGGCCGCGCGGCGCAGGCGCTCTTGTACGAAGCGGGCGGAGAGGGAGCCGGGGTCGTGGTGGAACGTGGCCACGGCGACGTAGTGCGCGGCGGCGCGGGCGCCCTCCTCGCCGACCTGGCCCGTCGCCCAGGTCGTGAAGTCCTGGTCCACCGGGGCCTGTTCGGTCCTGCGGCGCAGCAGCTTGAGCATGGCGAGGGGCGGGGTGCGGCGCAGGGCGCCGTGGTGGTGGAGGCGCAGGCGGGTGCCTTCGAGGGGCGGGATCGGGGCGAGCGGGCCGATGAGGTCGCGCTGCTTGAGCCAGGTCCAGTGGGGGCCGCCGTTGTAGAGGGCGTGGGGGCCGTCGTTCGTCTTGTACGTGCCTTCGGCGGTGCGGGCGCGGCCGCCGAGGGTGTGGTGGGCCTCGTGGAGGGTGACGCGGGCGCCTGCCTCGGCGGCGGTGATCGCGGCGGTGAGACCGGCGAAGCCACCGCCGACGACGGTGATGCGGGGGGCGGTGGGCCTGGGGCTGCCGGGCCTCCTGTGAGTGGTGTCGCGCATGGTTCGGGCTCCCTGAGGTCGGTGGAGGGGGGGCTCCTTCCTTGGACGGCCGGGGGTGCGGTGGATGTGACATCGCCCGGTTGTCAGTGGGGGCGTGCACGATGGGGGGATGGCGGAGAAGGCGAAGGCGCAGCGTGTGGTCAGGGAAGCTCGTCGGGCCGAGGTGCGGTTGCCTCCGCTCCGGCCCTTCGGAGGAGGGGAGCTGGAGCCCGACGGGGACTACGACGGGGTGGAGTTCCGGGGGCTCGACCTCGGCGGGCAGGACGGCGGTGGGGCACTGTTCATGGACTCCGCGGTGGTGGGGTGCGGGATCGACGAGACCCGGCTGACGCGTGCGCGGTTCGTGGACTCCGTGCTCACGGAGCTGCGGGGGGTGGGGACGGACCTCGTGGAGGCGTCGCTGCGGGACGTCGAGGTGGTGGACGCGCGGCTCGGCGGCGTGCAGTTGCACGGGGGAGTGCTGGAGCGGGTGGTGGTGCGGGGCGGCAAGATCGACTATCTGAACGTGCGGAAGGCGCGGTTGCGGGACGTGGTCTTCGAGGGGTGCGTCCTTGTGGAGCCGGACTTCGGGCTCGCGTCCCTGGAGAGGGTGGAGTTCCGGGACTGCGCGATCCGCGGGGTCGACTTCAGCGGGACGCGCATGAAGGACGTGGACCTGCGGGCCGCGGGGGAGCTGGAGGTGGCTCGGGGGATCGACTGTCTGGCCGGGGCGGTGATCAGTCCGGGGCAACTGATCGACCTGGCACCGGCGTTCGCGGCGCAGGTGGGGGTGCGGGTGGCCGAGGCCGGGTTCTAGGCGGGGAAGCCGTCAGCGCGGGACGCGCGGGAAGCGGGACTGGAGGGACCAGATCGCCGGGTTGTCCGCCAGCGTGTCGTGGAGGTCCGTCAGGTCGGCCACCAGGTCGTGGAGGAAGTCGCGGGCCTCGCGGCGCAGTTCCGTGTGGGAGAAGGTGAGGGCGGGCTCCTCGGGGTCCATCCAGTCCGCCTCGATGTCCACCCAGCCGAAGCGGCGGGCGAACAGCATGCGGTCCGTCGACTCCGTGAAGTCCAGCTCCGCGTACTGGGGGCGGGAGGCCCGGCTGCCCAGCGGATCCTTGTCCAGCGTCTCGACGATGTCGCACAGCGCCCACGCGAAGTCCAGGACCGGCACCCATCCCCAGGCCGTGGACAGCTCCCGGTCCGCCTTGGTGTCCGCCAGGTACACGTCCCCGCAGAACAGGTCGTGGCGGAGGGTGTGGACGTCCGCCCGGCCGTAGTCCAGCTCCGGGGGGTCGGGGAAGCGGCGGGAGAGGGCGTAACCGATGTCGAGCACGGGTCGATGGTGTCATGGCCGGGAGGACCGGGCTTCCGGGTGCCTCACGGCGGCGGTCACCGGCGCCTCACGGCAGCAGGCGTTGTTCCTTCGCCACTGACACCGCGCCCGCCCTGGTGTCCACGCCCAGCTTGTCGTAGATGCGGCCCAGGTGCGTCTTCACCGTGGCCTCGCTGATGAACAGGGCGCGGGCGATCTCGCGGTTGCCGAGGCCCTGGGAGAGCTGGCCGAGGATGTCGCGTTCGCGGTCGGTGAGCGTGGGCCGCGGGGCGCGCATGCGGGCCATGACGCGCGAGGCGACCGGGGGAGAGAGCGCCGTGCGGCCCTGTGACGCGGCCTGGATCGCGGAGAAGAGCTCCTCGGGGCGCTCCGCCTTGAGGAGGTAGCCCGTCGCGCCCGCCTCGATCGCCCGCGTGATGTCCGCGTCCGTGTCGTAGGTCGTCAGGACCAGGACGTGCGGGGCGGGAGGCGTGGACGACGTGATGCGGCGGGTGGCCTCCACGCCGTCGATCCCCTCGCCCAGCTGCAGGTCCATCAGGACCACGTCCGGCGTCAGCTTCGCGGCCAGGGCCACCGCTTCCTCGCCCGTGCCCGCCTCGCCGACCACCTCGATGTCCGGCGCGCTGCCGAGCAGGGCGAGCAGTCCCGCGCGGACGACGACGTGGTCGTCGCAGACCAGGAGACGGACGGGGGCATCACTGGTCACTGTGGCTCCAAGGGGATCGCTACCGAAAGCACCGCGCCTTCGCCCGGCGCCGACTCGATCGTCAGTGTGCCTCCCAGCTGCACCGCCCGCGCGCGGATCGCGGGCAGCCCGTGGCCCCGTACGCCCGCGGGCGCCCCGGAAACGGGCGGCGGTGTGAAGCCGCGGCCGTCGTCCGCGATGTCCAGGACCACCTGGTCGTCCAGGAGCGTCAGGGTCAGCGCCGCCGTGGTCGCGTCCGCGTGTTCGCGTACGTTCGCAAGGGCGCCCTGCGCGATGCGCAGCAGCGCCGAGCTGACCCGGTCCGGCAGCGGCACCGGCGTGCCCTCCGCGTGGAAGCGGACGGTCAGGCCCGCGTCCGATTCGCGGGCCGCGAGCGTGCGCAGTGCTTCCGCGACGCCCCCGCCGTCCGCGAGGTCGGCGGGCGCCAGGTCGTGCACGAAGCGGCGCGCCTCGGTGAGCCCGTGCTCGGTGATCGACTCGGCGGTGCGGACGTGGGCGCGGGCCTTCGCCGGGTCCGTGTCCCAGACCCGGTCGGCCGCCTGCAGCAGCATCTGCTGGCTGGACAGGCCCTGCGCGAGGGTGTCGTGGATCTCCATGGACAGGCGCTGGCGCTCGGCGAGGGTGCCCTCGCGCCGCTCGGTGGCGGCCAGTTCGCGGCGGGTGCGGATCAGGTCGTCGATCAGCTCGCGCTGGCGGGCCGCCTGGCGCTGCATGTACAGGAAGACGGCGGCCGCGACCGCGGCCCAGGCGGGCGGCGCGAACAGCAGTATCGGGTCGAAGCCGCTCGCGAGCTTCAGCTGCGCGACGACCACGAAGGCGGTCAGGACGGCCACCAGGAACAGGGCGGCGCGCGGCGGCAGCGTACGGAGCCCGGTGTAGAAGAGCGGCACCGCGCACCACGCGAAGCTCGGCGCGAGTATCACGATCACGACCCAGACGGCGACGACGAGGGTCAGCCAGATGAGGCGGCGCGGCGCGGAGGGGCGGGCGCCGACGGTGGGGCCGAGCACGTAGAGGAGCGCGAGGGAGACCGAGAGCGCGATGATCCACGGGGTGCGCGGTTCGCCGGGGTGCCGCATCAGGAAGCGGGCCAGCGACGAGCCGAGCAGAAGGAAGAAGGCCGTGTGCATGACGGCCGCGAGCCAGCGGGCGTCGGGGTCGGCCGTGCGCCGTTCCACCGGGGCGCCTCCTTCTCGTGCTCGTACCGCCGTCAGGCAGTCGCTGAACTGGGCAAACACCCTCATTGTGGCCCGCCGGGACCACAAAGGGGTCAACCGATCGGTTGACCCTGGTGTCGGCCGAGTCGCGCGCGGCTCCCAGCCGGTACGTCGAGGGGTGAGGGGCGGAGGCGACCTGAGGATTGGTGGCAGAGGGAAACAAGCCCCCTCGAACCCCGGACCTCGCCTTCACCCCAGGAGCCCCCGATGCAGAAGCTGTCCCGCCGCACCCGTGTCCTGACCGTCGCCGCCACCGCCGCCGTCCTCGGCGCCGGCACCTTCGGCGCCGTCTCCGCCACCGCCGGCACCCCGGACGCCGCCACCAAGGCGGC
Organism: Streptomyces sp. NPDC025651; assembly: GCF_055558735.1. Lineage (NCBI taxonomy): Bacteria > Bacillati > Actinomycetota > Actinomycetes > Kitasatosporales > Streptomycetaceae > Streptomyces > Streptomyces sp. NPDC025651. Next base: position 132,182 of record NZ_JBVHLZ010000012.1, on the reverse strand, counting down.
CGTCACCGCCGACGCCGGCAACAAGAACCTCACGCAGTCGACGCACCTCACCGTCGCCGCCGCCACCAAGGCCGCGCAGGCCACCCTCGACGCCGCGAAGAAGGAGAACCAGCGCGTCTCCGTCGCCGTCGTCGACCGCAACGGCAACACCATCGTCACGCTGCGCGGCGACGGCGCGGGCCCGCAGTCCTACGAGTCGGCCGAGAAGAAGGCGTACACCGCCGTCTCCTGGAACGCCCCCACCTCCGAGCTGACCAAGCGCCTGGAGCAGGCCCCCACCCTGAAGGACATCCCCGGCACCCTGTTCCTCGCCGGTGGCGCCCCGGTGACCGCCAAGGGCGCGCCCGTCGCGGGCATCGGTGTCGCGGGCGCCCCGAGCGGCGACCTGGACGAGAAGTTCGCCAAGGCGGGCGTGGCGGCGCTGGGCCGCTGACACCCCCTGGGCCGCTGAGCTGCCGAAGCCGACGGATCTCACCATGCTGAGGTTGTTCCCGGCCCGTACGACGACGAGGAGAACGATCATGAACATCACCGCTGCCGACCAGCGGCTGCTCGACGCCGCACGGGCCGGGAACGCCTCGGAGGTGGCCGCCGCCCTCGACGCGGGGGCCCGCGTCGAGGCCCGCGACACCGAACTGCGCACCCCTCTGCTGCTCGCCGCCATCGGCGACCACGTCGAGGCAGCGAGGGTCCTGGTGGCCGCGGGTGCCGACGTCGACGCGCAGGACCACCGCTCCGACAGCCCCTGGCTGGTGACCGGGGTGACGGGCAGCGTCGCCATGCTGCACGTGCTGCTGCCCGCGGGCCCCGACCTGAAGCTGCGCAACCGCTTCGGCGGGATCAGCGTGATCCCCGCCTCCGAGCGCGGCCACGTCGCGTACGTACGGGAGGTGCTCCGCGTCACCGACATCGACGTGGACCACGTCAACGACCTCGGCTGGACCGCCCTGTTGGAGGCCGTCATCCTCGGCGACGGCGGCCGTGCGCACCAGGAGATCGTGGAGCTGCTCCTCGCCGCGGGCGCCACGCCCTCTCTCGCCGACCGGGACGGCGCCACCCCGCTCGCGCACGCGGAGCGCCGCGGTTTCACGGAGATCGCGGGTCTGCTGCGGGGTGCCGCGTGAAGGGCCGTGCCCTCGCGGCCGGGACGTCGGCCCTGCTGGCCGCCGCCGTCCTCGCGGGCTGCGCGTCCGGGGCCGAAGCGCCCGCCGCCGCCCCCGAGCCCACCCGCGCGAAGGCCACCGCCACCCTGCCCGCTGACACGAGGACCCCCGAAGGCACCCTTCTGGTCGCCGACTTCGGGTCCGACACGGTGACCTTCGTGGACCCCGAGCAGGGGCCCATCGACTCCGTCGAGGTCGGCAGGGCGCCCTACGGGCTGACCGTGGGCGAGGACGGCCGTGCCTGGGTCGCGACGGCCGAGGGCGTCGCCGTCGTCGACACCGCGGCCCGCAAGCGCGTCGACCGCGTCCCGTACGAGACGGAGACCGGCCCCGCGACGACGGGCGAGTACCGCGGCGGCGGCATGGGCATCGCCCTCGCGCCCGACGGCGAGCACGTCTACGTGGGCGTCAACGTGCCCGGCGGAAACGGGACGTTGGAGGTCATCGACACCGAGGAGCGCGAGGTCACCGACACCGTGCCCGTCGGGCGGCGGCCCTTCGACGTCGACGTCTCCCAGGACGGCCGCGAGGTCTACGCCACCGGCCACGACTCCTTCGACGTGACCGTGGTGCGCGCCGACTCGCTGAAGCCGCGCCGCATCGAGGTCGCCCCCTACGGCACGGAGGGCGGCCTCGGCTCCTGGCTGAAGCCGCACTACACGGCCGTACGGCCCTCCGACGGACGGCTGCTGCTGCCCTTCGAGGGCGAGAAGCTCGTCGTACTCGACCCGCGCACCGGTGAGTACGACGTCGAGAAGATGACCGCAAACACGCACCAGCACGGCGCGGCCGTCACCGAGGACGGCACCCTGTTCGCGGTCGGCACCGGGCCCATCGACCCGGACGCCGACGACGGGCCCTCGCTGACCGTGCGGACGAAGGACGGCAAGGAGCGCGTGATCGCGCTGGACGGACCGCACGAGGACGTCGCCGTGTCCGGGGACGGCCGCACCGCGTACGTCACCGGCGGCTTCACGCGCGACGGCTACTGGAACGGCGTCTCGGTCGTCGACGTGGCGGACGGCACGGTGCGCCGACTCCCGGCGGGAGAGCGGCCGTTGGGCATCGCGGTGCTCTGACCTGCCGTGGGGCAGGAGGCGGGGCCTGGGGCGATATCGCCCCAGGCCCGAACATGTGCCGCATAAGATCGATCGGGTGGACAAGCGATCTCCGGCCGTCCGAGCCGCCACCCTGACCTGCGCCCTCGCCCTGCTCGCCACCGTGAGCGCCTGCAGCGGTTCGGGCGCCGACGGCACCCCGGGCGCGGACGGCGTGCGCGACCCGTACTTCCCCAAGCTGGGCAACGGCGGCTACGACGTCGAGCACTACGGCCTCACCCTCGGCTACGACCCCGACGCGCGGCACCTCACCGGCACCGCCGAGATCACCGCCCGCGCCACCAAGAAGCTCAGCGCCTTCAACCTCGACCTGAAGGGGCTCGACGTCTCCGCCGTCACCGTCGAGGGCAAGCCCGCCCGCTTCCAGCGCGCGGGCCAGGAGCTGAAGATCCGCCCCGCCCACGACCTCGACCGGGACGAGACGTTCCGCGCGACCGTCCGCTACTCCGGCACCCCCGAGACCATCACCGACGTCGACGGCGCCGAGGAGGGCTGGCTCAAGACGGCGGACGGCGCGCTCGCGCTCGGTGAGCCCGCCGGGTCGATGGCGTGGTTCCCCGGCAACCACCACCCGAGCGACAAGGCCGCGTACGACATGGAGATCACCGTCCCCAAGGGCCTGCAGGCCGTCTCCAACGGTGAGTTGACCCGCGAGACGACCCACAACGGCCGCACCACCTTCGCCTGGCACAGCGCCGAACCGATGGCGAGCTACGTGGCGACCGTGGCCATCGGGAAGTACGACATGGAGACCTCGGTGACGGAGGACGGGCTGCCGGTCGTCACGGCCGTCGACCGCACCGTGGCCAAGGAGAGCAGGAAGGTCCTGTCGAAGGTCCCGGACGTCATGGAGTGGGCGGAGTACAACTTCGGGCCCTACCCCTTCTCGTCGACCGGAGTGATCGTCGACCGGCCCGAGGACGCGGCCTACGCCCTGGAGACCCAGACCCGCCCCGTCTTCCCCGCCGACAGCTTCGACACCGAGACCCTCGTCCACGAGCTGGCCCACCAGTGGTTCGGCAACTCCGTCACGCCCAAGACGTGGCGGGACATGTGGCTCAACGAGGGCTTCGCGACGTACGCGGAGTGGCTGTACGAGGAGGACAACGGCGGCGACACCGCGCAGGAGGTCTTCGACGCGCTCTACGACGACGAGCGCTACGAGGAAGACGAGGACAACGAGGAGACCTGGGACTTCCCGCCCGCCAAGCCCACGGACGCCGGCAGCGTCTCGGACGCTCCCGTGTACGACCGCGGCGCCATGGTCATCCACAAGATCCGCCAGGCCGTGGGCGACGAAGCGTTCTACGACATCGTGCAGGGCTGGGCGAGGACGTACCGCCACAAGAACGCGGACACCAAGGACTTCACGGAGTACGTCGAGAAGCACGCGGGCAGCGACGAGGCGCGCGAGAAGGTCGCGGGCATCTGGGGCGACTGGCTGTACGGGGAGGGCAAGCCGGAGCGGCGGTGAAGCCCTCCCTCACAGCGGCTTCCGCAGCACCGCGCACGGCCGGTGCCGCGCGCGGTCCCCGCGGTGGCCGATGACGAGGTAGCCGAGCGCCGTCCAGAACCGCAGCCCCTTGGGGTTGTTCTCCAGGACGGCCAGGCGCACGGCGTCCCGGCCCGCGTCCCTGAACCGCCCCTCGACCAGGGTCGCCAACTCCCGCCCCACGCCGGTGCGGTGGAGCTCGGCGGCCACGACGAGCAGCCCGATCCACGGGTCGGGGTCGGTGGGGTCGGGGTGGTGGGCGAGGGTGACGGCGACCCCGGCGAGCCGCCCCTCGGAGCGGGCGAGCAGCACCTCCGTGTCGGGGTGGGCGAGTTCGTCCGCCAGGGCCTTGGCGACCTGCTCGACGCGGATGTCGTCGGGGTCGGGGAAGTCCCCGCTGAGCGCGAAGAACTCGCGGTTCGCCGCGTACAGCGCGGTCACCTCGGTGAGGAGGTGACCGGGCAGGGCTCCGTCGACGGCGACGAGCGGTTCGAGGATCATGCGGGGCAGGCTAGCGGGACGGCTCCGCGTCGGGCGCCCCGCGGGACTCGCGCCACTCGGTGAACACGTTCCACGCCCAGCAGCCGGCCGCGCCCACATAGGCGGCGAACCAGCCCGTGAAGTGGCCCTCCCTGACTGCCTCGTCGACGGCGAGGACGAGGAGGAGCACGGTCAACGCGGCGGCGCGGTACAGCTTGTGCCGCGCGAGGCGCAGGCGCTTGCGGGGCCCTTCGGCGAGCCGCATCGCGTACACCTCGACGTCGCCGAAGGCGTCGTCGGCGCGCTCGCCGAAGGAGCCCGCGAGGTGCTGCCTGGCCTCCTGCACATGGCCGCGCGCCTCGGCTGCCGTCATGGCGTGCCGCCCCCGCAGCAGCCCTTCGAGGCGCGTGAGCCACTCCTCGTCGTCGCGGTGCGGCCTCGGTGTGAACCACCGGTCCAGGGTGGTGTCGGGGAAGAGGTAGATGCCGACGGCCCAGGCGACGCAGACGGCCATGAGGACCGGCACGGGCACGCTGAACAGCCGCTCCCCGGGCGCCGCGTCGATGACGGCGGCCCCGGCCGCGACGGTCCCCGCGGCCCCCGCGAGGAAGGCCCACATGCCGCGCATCCGTCCCGCGGCGCGGGCGACGAAGGCGAGGGTGCCGAGCGAGGCGACGACCACGACGGTCGAGCATCCCGCGACCGAGGTCCAGCTCCCCTCCAGCCAGAGGCCGTCCTCGATCCAGTACAGGACGCAGAGCATGAACCCGATGAACCCGAGCGTCCCGAGGGAGGCGGTGACGCGCTCGCCGGGCGTCAGGCCGTGCGGGTCGACCTTGGCGCGGTGCTCCTCGCCGATGCGCTCGGCGGCGACCGTGCGCGCGTACGCGTCCGGTTCGCCGAGGACCTCGGTGGCCGGCAGCCCGGCCTCCGCCACGACCTGGTGGGCCTCGGCGAGCACCTCGTCGGCGAGCCCGGCGGGCGCGTCGTGGTCGAGCACGAGCCGTACGCGGACCGAGTCCGCCCAGTCCTCGTCCTCCTCGCGGGCCCAACTGAGCTCAGGCGTATGCGTCTTGCTCACTGTCATCCCCCTTGCCGAGGAGCGAGGCGACGGTCCGGGTGAAGTCACCCCACGCGGCCTGGTCATGCCGCAGCCTCGCCCGCCCCTCCTCGGTGATCCGGTAGTACTTCCGCCCGGGGCCGCCCTCTCCGGCGCCCCACTCGACCTCGACGGAGCCCTCTTCTTCGAGGCGCGCGAGGGCGGGGTAGAGCGTCGCCGCCTTCACCCCGCCGAGTCCCGCGTCGGCAAGGCGGTTCAGCAGGGCGTAGCCGTAGCTCTTCTCCTCGCCGTCGAGGATCCCGAGCAGACAGAGGGGCAGCGCGGCGCGGGTCCACGGGGTGTGAGCGTCGGCCACGGTGCCCTCTCCTTCGCAGGTGCGGTCTGCCGGTCTGCAGACTATTCAAGTATCCAGAATAGTCCGCGAACTGTAAAACCCGGGGGGGAGGGCGCGGGAACGCCAGAGGGCCCCGGCGGTGCCGGGGCCCTCTGGACTGTCGGCTGGATCCTCAGCCGGTGGCGTCGACTCAGACGTTCACGCCGAAGTCCTGCGCGATGCCGACCAGGCCCGAGGCGTAGCCCTGGCCGACGGCGCGGAACTTCCACTCGGCGCCGTTGCGGTACAGCTCGCCGAAGACCATGGCGGTCTCGGTGGCGGCGTCCTCGGAGAGGTCGTAACGCGCGATCTCGGTGCCGCCGGCCTGGTTCACGATGCGGATGAACGCGTTGCGGACCTGGCCGAAGTTCTGCGAGCGGTTCTCGGCGTCGTAGATCGAGACCGGGAAGACGATCTTCTCGATGTCGGCGGGCAGGCCCGCGAGGTTCACGTTGATCTGCTCGTCGTCGCCCTCGCCCTGGCCCGTGACGTTGTCACCGGTGTGGACGATGGTCTGGTCCGGCGTCGCCTTGTTGTTGAAGAAGACGAAGTGCTGGTCCGAGAAGACCTTGCCCTGGGTGTTCACCGCGATCGCGGAGGCGTCCAGGTCGAAGTCGGTGCCAGTGGTGGTGCGGACGTCCCAGCCGAGGCCCACGGTGACGGCGGTCAGGCCCGGAGCCTCCTTGGTGAGCGAGACGTTGCCACCCTTGGACAGGCTTACTGCCATTGTTGGGAGTCCCTTCCCTCGTTACGTACGCACAGTGTGCGATAGGCGCTTCGTACTGGGGACGAAGCTACCTTCACCCGTACCAACGCCGTCGGGGGTCCCCAAGGTTCCAGTTCGCTTTACTTTCTTTACCCGCCGGATCCGGCCGGGCGGCGGAAAAGAACGTGACGTGCGCCCGACAGGCGCGGGACCATGGGGGCATGTCCGGTCCTCATGTCATCCGCGGTTCGGTCCTCCTGCCCGAGGCCGAGCTCATGTGGCGTTTCTCGCGGTCGTCGGGGCCGGGTGGGCAGCACGTCAACACCAGCGACTCCCAGGTCGAGCTGCGGTTCGACCTCGCGAGCACCGACGCGCTGCCCGAGGTGTGGAAGCGGCGTGCGCTGGAGCGCCTCGCGCCCCGGCTGGTCGACGGGGTCATCGCCGTACGCGCCAGCGAGCACCGCTCCCAGTGGCGCAACAGGGAGATGGCCGCCACCCGCCTCGCTTCCCTCCTCGCCGAGGCCACGGCCCCGCCCCCGAAGCCGCGGCGCGCGACCAAGGTCCCGCGGGGCATCAACGAACGCCGCCTGAGGAACAAGAAGCAGCGGAGCGAGACGAAGAGGGGCAGATCGGGCCAAGGCTGGGGCTGATCAGCGCCCCGTAAGGGGCGCGGGGAACTGCGCGCTCAGCCACGAAAAAGCCGCAGACGCGTCTGCCGGGATCTCGGCAGTTGCGACTGCGGCTTTCTTTGGGTTGCTCGCGCAGTTCCCCGCGCCCCTTACGGGGCTCAGCCCAGCTGTCGATAGCGGCCCCTGAAGTACGTCAGAGGCCCGCCTTCGGCACTCGGCAGCGACGCGGTCAGGACGCGGGCGATCACCAGTGTGTGATCCCCCGCGGCCACCGTCTGCTCCGTCCGGCACTCCAGCGTCGCCAGTGCCCCGCCGATCAGCGGGGCGCCGGACGCGGAGCCCCGTACGTACGGGATGTCCTCGAAGAGCAGGCGGTCGCTGATCCGGCCCTTCATCGCGAAGCGCCCCGCGATGTGCCGCTGGCTCTCGGCGAGCACCGACACCGCCCACAGCGGCTGCTCGGCGAGCAGGTCGTCCATCCGGGAGCCCTCGCGCAGGCTCACCATCACCAGGGGCGGGTCCAGGGAGACGGACACGAAGGCCGTGGCCGTCATGCCCACGTCCTCGCCCGCGGGGGCGGTCGGGTCGTCGGGGTCCAGGGCGGGCTCGCGCGCCGTCACCAGGACCACGCCCGCGGCCAGGCGGGACATCGCCGCGCGGAACTCGTCGTTGCTCACCCCATCAGCATGCCCATCCGGTGACGGACGGCGCGGGGTGGGCGGGGCCGGGAGAGTCTTCAGTACGTGAGCCACGCGTCGACGCTAGCCCGGCGGTACCCTCCGCCACATCGGGCCTTGGGACGAGGCCGGGTCCTAGGACCAATCTCGGAGAAGGTGGCACGCAGTGCCCCGAAATGCGGTGGACTAGGCCAAGGGACTGGACCAACGGCGGCTCCCCTCCTGTGACTTGAGTCACAGGACCCATATTTTGTTGACCCTGTGTACCGAGTGGGCAGCTCGCTGTGATTCAGTGACGGTGGCAATAAGACACTGAGGGCACAAGGGCACAGAAGAACCAGTGCCAACGGCACTGAAGAACACTGCGGGCGCTGCGCATCCTGGAGTTGCTGTCGAGGTCTCGGGGAGAACGAGCATGGAGACCGAGTCGGAGCCGTACGTCCGTCTTGCGACCCTGCGGCAGCTGCACCAGGTGGTGGCGGAGCTCAACACGGCCCGGAGCCTGGCGGACACGCTGCAGACCGTCGCCGACGGCGTCGTCAACGGCCTTGGCTATGAGCTGGCGTGCGTCAATCTCGTGCGCCCGGACGGCGACCTCGTCGTCGCCGCCTTCGCGGGCAACCCCTCCGCCGAAGCCCTCATCACCGGACGCGTCGGCTCCCGCGACGCCTGGGAGCGCCGCCTCGCCATGGGCGAGCCGTGGGGCGCCCTGCGCTTCATCTCGTACACCGAGGGCTGGGTCCTCGACGACGACGACGTCCCCCAGTGGTACACCGAAGGCCCCGAGCCCCGCTTCGAGGACGAGTGGCACCCCTCGGACCGCCTCTTCGCCCCCATGTACGCGACCGGGGCGGCCGGCGGCGAGCTCCTCGGCGTGATCTCCGTGGACCGGCCCCGCAACGGCCGCAGGCCCGGCGCCTGGGGCCGCGAGGCCCTGCAGATGTACGCCTTCCAGGCCGCCATCGCGATCAGCAACGCCCGCCTGCGGGCCAACATGCAGCGCGCCCTGGTCAGGCTGGAGCGCGAGCAGCAGGCACTGCGGGCCAGCGAGGAGTCCTTCCGCCAGGCCTTCGAGTACGCCCCCTCCGGCATGGCCATCGCCGAGATGGGCGGCGACCAGCACGGCCGGATCCTGCGGACGAACGACGCCCTGTGCCGCCTCCTGGGCCGCCCGGCCTCGGCCATGCGGCGCTACTCCTTCTCCGACCTCGTCCACCCCGAGGACATCGGCACCCTCCTGCGCACCTCCGCCGAGGGCGGCCGCGCCGAGCTGCGCCTCGCGCGCCGCGACGGGACGTACGTCTGGGTCTCCCTGCGGAACTCCGTGGTCGCGGACGCCGCCGACGGGCCCCGCTTCCTGCTCACGCACGTCGAGGACATCGAGGACCGCAAGCGCCGCGAGCTGCAGCTCGCCCACCGGGCCAGCCACGACTCGCTCACCGGCCTGCCCAACTCCGCCGAGCTGCGCGCCCGGCTCAGCGCCCGGCTCTGCAGGAGGCCCCACGCGGGGCAGCCCAGCGCGGTGGACTCCCTCGACGCCGCCTACGAACACGGCTTCGACTTCGGCCACGCCTCCCACCAGCAGGACGAAGGCTTCGACCACCACGTCCACACCATCGCCCCCGAGGGCGGCGACGGCGACGTGGACGACGGCACGAAGGGGCTCGCGGTCCTCTTCTGCGACCTCGACGGCTTCAAGTCGATCAACGACCGCTTCGGGCACCACACCGGCGACGCCGTCCTCATCGAGGTCGCCAGGCGCCTCACCAGCGGCGTTCGGGACGGGGACACCGTGGCGCGGCTCGGCGGCGACGAGTTCGTCGTCCTCGCCGACGGCCTCGGCCGGGCCGACGCCCAGGACCTCGCGGTCCGGCTGCGGAACGCGATCATCCCGCCGATCCGCGTCGACGGAAGAGCGGTCCGTGTGGGAGCCAGTTTCGGCATCGGCTGGGCCCACTGCGGGATGTCGGCCGACGAAGTGTTGCACTCCGCTGACCAGCGGATGTACGTGGAGAAACGGTCCCGTGCCAAGCAGCACCGCCGGGCCGGCTGACGGTCCGGATGAGGTCAACGCCACCCCGTGGGCTCACTCGGACCGGGTAGGCTCCCGGGCGTCAGCGATGTGAGGGAGTGACCTGGGAATGACGCCCGGCAATAACGGCGAGAACACGCCGAGCGCGCCGCAGGGCGACGACGATCCGTTCGGCTACCTGTACGAGGACGGACAGGCAGCCGGAGCGACCCCGCCGAGCGGCGGTGGCGGCTACGGGTACCCGGGTCCCCGGTCCTCGTACAACCAGGTCAGAGCGGTCGGCGACCGGCGCCCGCAGTACGGGCAGACCCAGCCGACGCAGCAGTACGGCCAGCAGGTCCCGCAGCAGCAGGGCCAGCAGGGCTACGGCCAGCCGAACGCCCACTACACCGCCCCCGAGGCACAGCCCGGCGGCGCCCCCGTCACCAGCCCTCACGCGCCCGCGCCCGCCGGCCGGGGCCGCGGGCCCAACACCAAGGGCCTGCTGATCGCCGCCATCGCCGTGGTCGCGGTCGTCGCCATAGGGATCGGTGCCGCGGTGCTCTTCGGAGGCGACGGCAACAAGAGCGACGAGGGCAAGCAGGCCGGCGGCAAGCCGTCGCAGGCCGAGTCCGTGAAGCCCAGCGAGAAGCCGTCCAAGAAGCCCGAGGAGAACGTCGAGCTCCCCAAGACGGACGCCAAGGCCCTGAAGCTGGAGGGCGGCACCACCACCGCCTCCGACGTCGAGGGGTCCAAGGCGGCCGGCGGGGTCTACGTGGCGGGCTTCGACAAGGTCGGCGCCCAGCTGACCTGGACGGTCAACGGCATCCCCAAGGACGGCAGCTACAGCCTCCGGGTGAACTACGGAGTGCCCGGCAAGGACTCCAACGCCACCATCCTCGTCAACGGCAAGAAGCAGACCCGCCCCCTGAACATGAAGAACTTCGCCGGCGCCAAGGAAGGCGACTGGGAGAAGGGCTGGACCAACACCTGGGCGGTGGTCCAGCTCACCAAGGGGACCAACACCGTCACGCTGACCTGCGCGCAGAGCGACCTCTGCGGGACGACCGGGGCGAACATCGACCAGATGTGGCTCGTCGAGGGCAGCAACGGCTAGCCCCGATCACCTGGATCCCGGGGCTGCTTCAGCAGCCCCAGGAAACCCGCCACCGTCCCGGCCATCGCCTCGCGAGCCGGGACGAGGTATTTCCGGGGGTCGACGCCCTTGTCGTGGGCGGCCAGATACGCGCGGACCTCGCCCGTGAACGCCGTGTTGAGCGCCGTCCCCACGTTGATCTTCACCATCCCGGAGGCGACGGCGCGGCGGATCTCCTCGTCCGGTACGCCACTTGAGCCGTGCAGGACCAGGGGCACGGGCACCGCCGCCGCGAGGGACGCGATCAACGCGTGGTCCAGGGCCGCCGTGCGCTCCGTCATCGCGTGCGAGGAGCCCACCGCCACCGCGAGGGCGTCGACGCCCGTCTCCGCGACGTACGCGGCCGCCTCCGCCGGATCGGTGCGCACCCCCGGCGCGTGCGCGTCCAGCGGCGCCTCGCCCTCCTTGCCGCCCACCTCGCCGAGCTCGGCCTCGACCCAGATGCCGCGCTCGTGGCCCCAACGCACCGCGTCCGCCGTCGCCTTCACGTTCTCGCCGTACGTCAGCTTCGACGCGTCGAACATGACCGAGCTGAAGCCCTCGGGGTGCGCGGCCCGCAGCAGTTCGACGTCCGTCACGTGGTCGAGGTGGAGGGAGAGGCGGGCCGACGAAGCGCGGGCCACCGCTGCCGTCGCGGCCGCTATCGCGGACAGGTGCCCGCCGTGGAACTTCACCGCGTTCTCGGATATCTGCAGGATCGCCGGGGTCCCCGCCCGTTCGGCGCCCCGCGCGACGGCCTCCGCGTGCTCCAGGGTGATGACGTTGAACGCGGCGACTCCGTGACCCGCGGCGCGGGCGTCCGCGACGAGTTCCCCGGTGTTGACGAGTGGCACGATGCTCCCCAATTCCCAGGGCGCTGCGCCCCGTTGTGCGGTGCGAAAACGTGGTGCGAGAACGGCTCTATGCGTCGCTGCGGCGGTTCACGCCGCGGTGGCCAGTCCGGTCACCGCGACCCGCGGCAGCAGGTCTTCGTACGTCGAGGGGTCGAACTCGCCCGCCACCGGCGCCACCACGGTCGCCGCGGACAGCGCCACGGCGCGGGCCAGGCGGTCGGGCCACGGCATCCCTTCGGCGAGCGCGGAGAGCAGCCCCGCCACGGCCGAGTCGCCGGCGCCCGTCGGATTGCCGCGCACCCGCTTCGGGGGCCGTGCGCGCCAGCCGCCGTCCGGGGTGAGGGCGAGGAGGCCGTCGGCGCCCAGCGAGGCGACCACGGTGTGCGCGCCCCTGCGGCGGGCGTCGCGGGTGGCCTGCGCGGGCTCGTGGGAGCCGGTCAGCTCGGCGAGTTCGTCGGCGTTGGGCTTGACGATGTCGGGGCGTGCGGCGACGCCGCGGCGCAGCGGCTCCCCGCTGGTGTCGAGCAGGACGGGGACCCGGACGGCGCGTGCGGCCCGTATCAGCAGGGCGTAGGCGCCGACGGGCACGCCGGGCGGCAGGCTGCCGCAGAGCGCGACCGCGGCCATGTCCGCGCGGCGCACCAACTCCTCGTAGGAGTCCAGGAAGGCGGCCCACTCCTCGGGGGTGACGGCCGGGCCCGGTTCGTTGAGCTGCGTGGTGTCGCCGGTCGCGTCGTCGACCACGGCGAGGGTGCGGCGGGTGGGGCCCGCGACCGGGGCGAGGGCGTCCGTGACGCGCGGTTCGAGGGCGAGGCGCTCGCGCAGGGTGCGGCCGGTGTCGCCGCCCGCGAAGCCGGTGACGGTCACGTCGTGGCCGAGGGCGGCGAGCACGCGGGCGACGTTCAGGCCCTTGCCGCCGGGGCGTTCGGTCACCTCGGTGACGCGGTGCGAGGCGTGCGGGGTGAGCGCGGGCACGCGGTAGGTGAGGTCGAGGGCGGCGTTCAGCGTGACGGTGAGGATCACTCGTACCACCCCCGAAGTGCTTCTGACGCGCCTGTTCGTCGGCCTTCCTACGGGGTCTGATCATGCCAAACAGAAGGCGGTTGGCCCAGAGGTCGGGGCCAACCGCCTTGCGTTCCACGAGGAGTGAACGGGTGGTGGAATCACCCGAGTTGGGGGCTAAAAGGGGTCAACCACCCATTCGCCCTTGCGCATCACGCCCTTGAGGTCGAAGGCCGCGTCCAGGACCACCAGGTCCGCGTCCTTGCCGGGCTCCAGGGAGCCCACCGTGTCGTACATCCCGAGCAGCCGGGCCGGGTTGGCGGAGATGGCGCGGACGGTGTCCTCCACGGACAGGCCGTCGACGGTCACCGAGCGCTTGAACGCGCGGTCCAGGGTGAGGGTGGAGCCCGCGATCGAGCCGCCCTCGACGAGGCGCGCGACGCTGTCCTTCACCTCGACCTCCAGCGGGCCGAGCATGTAGCGGCCGTCGCCGAAGCCCGCCGCGTCCATCGCGTCGGTGATCAGCGCGACGCGGTCGGCGCCCGCGTGGTGGAAGGCCATCTCGAAGGCGGCCGGGTGGAGGTGCGTGCCGTCGTTGATCAGCTCGACGGTGATCCGCTCGTCCTCCAGGAGCGCGGCGATCGGGCCGGGGGCGCGGTGGCCGAGGGCCGGCATGGCGTTGTAGAGGTGCGTGGCGACGGTGGCGCCCGCGTCGATGGCCTCCACCGTCTGCTCGTACGTCGCGTCCGTGTGGCCGATGGCCGCGATCACGCCGTGCTCGGCCAGGAGGCGTACGGAGTCGATGCCGCCCGGCAGTTCGGTGGCGAGCGTGACCATCTTGGCGTGGCCGCGGGCCGCGTCGATCAGCTTGCGGACCTCGGCCGGGTCGGGGTCGCGCAGCAGCGTCTCGTCGTGGGCGCCCTTGCGGCACGGGGAGATGAACGGCCCCTCGAAGTGGACGCCCGCGATCTCGCCCTGCTCGGCGAGCTCGGAGAGGAGCCCCGCGCGCTGCGTGAGGAAGTCCGCCTCGCCGGTCACGAAGGAGGCGACGACGGTGGTGGTGCCGTGCAGCCGGTGGGTGTGGATGCCCTTGAGGACGTCCTCGACGGTGCCCGAGGTGAAGGAGGCGCCACCGCCGCCGTGGTTGTGGATGTCGACGAAGCCGGGGACCACCCAGTGGCCGGACAGGTCGAGGGTCTGTGCGTCCGCGAAGGGGGTCCCCCCTGCACGGAGCTCGTCGGAGTGCTCGGGGGAGCTCTCCGCGATGCGCGTGCCGTCGACGATCACGCGGCCGTTCGTGAGGGTCCCGGTGGGCAGGACCACCTGTGCACCGGCGAGAACCTTGCTAGTGGCCATCAGGTGGTTACCTCCGTGGGGTCGGTGTCTGTGGCGGCGGTCGCTGTGGGGGCGGTCTGCTGGTCGAGGAGGTCCCAGGCGAGCAGGCCCGCGCCCAGGCACCCGGCGGTGTCGCCGAGGGCCGCGGGGACGATCTCCGGCAGCGTCTGGAACTGGACGATGCGCGCCGCGACGGCGGCCCGCAGCGGTGTGAACAAGGTTTCCCCCGCCTCGGCGAGACCGCCACCGATGATCAGGGTGTGCGGGTCCAGCAGAGTGAGGGCGGTGAGGAGGCCGTCGGCGAGGGCGTCGACGGCGTTCCGCCAGACCTCCTGGGCCCTGGGGTCGCCGGACTCCACGGCCTTCGCGCAGTCGGCGGCGTCCGCCTCGGGGTCGCCGCTCGCCTCGGCCCAGGCCTTGCTCACCGCGGACGCGGAGGCGAGGCGCTCCAGGCAGCCGCGCTGGCCGCAGCCGCAGGGCGGTCCGTCGGGGCGTACGACGATGTGGCCGATCTCGCCGGCCGAGCCGTGGGCGCCGGGCTCGATGGAGCCGCCGATGCCGATGGCGCCGGCGATGCCCGTGCCGAGCGGCACGAAGAGGAAGCGGTCGGAGCCCTTGCCCGCGCCGATGCGGCCCTCGGCGAGGCCGCCGGTGCGGACGTCGTGGCCGAGGGCCACGGGGACGCCTTCCAGACGGGCGCTGAGGAGGTCCCGCAGGGGGACGTCGCTCCAGCCGAGGTTGGAGGCGTACACCGCGATGCCGCGCTCGGAGTCGACGATGCCGGGCACCGTGACACCGGCCGCGGCGGCGGGTTCCCCGAACCGCTCGGTGCCGTGGGCGCGCAGGTCCGCCGCGAAGTCGAGGATGGACTCGACGACGGCTTCGGCCCCGCGCTCGCGCCCGGTCGGGCGGCGCGCCTCGTACAGCAGGGTGCCGTCCGCCCCCACCAGGGCGGCCTTCATTCCGGTGCCGCCCACATCGAGGGCGATGACGTGTCTCACGGGGGACAGTCTCGCGTGTCACCCCGTGAGAGGTCTAGTCCACTTCGGGTACTGCTGCGGGACGAAGGTCCTTTTTGTCGCGTACGGGGGTTCATGCGGGGGGCGCCGGTTGTTCACCCCGGGCGCCCTCCGGACGCCCCCGGCCGCCCCCGGTGGCTCAGCTCAGGATCACGCTGCGCGTCAGGTTGCGCGGGCGGTCAGGGTCGAAGCCGCGGGACTCGGCGAGGGCCACCGCGAGGCGCTGCGCGCGGATCAGGTCGGCCAGGGGGTCCGCCTCCTGGCGGGCGACCAGTTCGCCGCCGACCCGGGCCACGTCACCGGCCAGGCCCTCGGGCAGCGTGCCGAACATCCACGCCACCCGGCCCGGGCCCGTGATGGAGATCGGCCCGTGGCGGTACTCCATCGCCGGGTACGACTCCGTCCAGGCGCCCGCCGCCTCGCGCATCTTCAGGGCGGCCTCCAGGGCCAGGCCGTACGTCCAGCCGCGGCCCAGGAACGTCCACTGCTCGGCCGCGACCACCGGGGCGGGCAGCGGCTCGGTCACCGCGAGCTCCGCGTCGACCGCCGCGTCGGCCACCGACTTCACGCCGGGGATCTCACCGAGCCCGGCCCGCAGGAAGGCGAGCGCCGTCGTCGCGAAGCGGGTCTGCACGACCGACTCCTCGTCCGCCCAGTCCAGGACCGCCACCGCGTCGGCCGCGTCCATGACCGGGGTCTTGGGATCGCCGGTGAGCGCGACCGTGGCGACCTTGCCCTTCAGACCGGCGAGGAGTTCGAGGACCTCCGTCGTCGTGCCCGACCGCGTGATCGCGACCACCCGGTCGTACGTCCGCCCGGCCGGGAACTCCGAGGACGCGAAGGCGTCCGTCTCGCCCTGCCCCGCGGCCTCGCGCAGCGCCGCGTACGCGATGGCCATGAACCACGACGTCCCGCACCCGGTGACGGCGACCCGCTCACCCGGCTTCGGGAACGCCTCGAACGAGGCGGCTGCCTCCGCCGCCCTGCGCCAGCACGCGGGCTGGGTGGCTATCTCTGCTGCGGTACGCGACATGCGGCAAGGCTCCTCGTCGTGCGGGACGTTCGGGTGTGCTGTGCGTGAACGTGATGTGCTTAGCAGCCGTCGGACCGCCCGGGCAATGGACAAAGCCGAGGCCGCCGTTGCACAAGTGATACGCGGGTGGTGTAGACCTTGTGTCCGGACTCGGGGGAAACTCGCAGTTCAAGGGCATTGAGGCGGGGACGCCTCAGAACGTGGAAGCAATGAGGGTGGGACAGCTGTGCAGCGGCGCGTGACAGGACTGACCGCGGCGGTGGCCGCACTGGGCATGGCAGGAGTCCTGGCCGGCTGCGGCGGTCCCGGTGGCGGCGACGACGTCACCCTCAAGCTGGTCGCCGCCGACTACGGCGACTCCGCGGCGAACAGCTCCAAGAAGTACTGGGACAAGCTCGCCAAGGGCTTCGAGGCCGAGAACCCGGGCATCAAGGTCGACGTCACCGTCCACTCCTGGAACGACGTGGACCGCGAGGTCAAGGAGATGGTCAAGAAGGGCGACGCCCCCGACCTGGCACAGATCGGCGCCTACGCCGACTACGCCGCGCAGGGCAAGCTCTACGAGGCCGACGAGCTCCTCTCCATCGCCACCCAGGCCGACTTCCTGGCCCCGCTCTCCCAGGCCGGCGAGGTCAACCGCATCCAGTACGGCATGCCGTTCGCCTCCTCCACGCGCCTGCTCTTCTACAACACCAAGCTCTTCAAGGACGCGAACCTCACCCCGCCGCGGAGCTGGGGCGAGCTGCAGGCCGCCGCGAAGACGCTCAAGGCACGCGGCGTGAAGATCCCGTACGCGCTGCCGCTGGGCTCCGAGGAGGCGCCCGCCGAGACGCTGATGTGGATGCTGAGCGGCGGCGGCGGTTACACCGACAACGTCGGCTCGTACGACATCGACTCCAAGCAGAACGCGAAGACGTTCACCTGGCTGCGCGACGAGCTCGTCGGCAAGGGCCTGACCGGACCGACGCCGCCCGGCAAGATGAACCGCGCCGACGCCTTCGCGGCGTTCACGCGCGGCGAGGTCGGCATGCTCAACGGCCACCCCACGCTGATGAAGATGGCCGCCAAGAAGGGCGTGAAGTTCGGCATGGTGCCGGCGCCCGGCATCAACGGCAAGGCGCAGGCCACGATGGGCGTCGCCGACTGGATGATGGCGTTCAAGCAGAACGGCCACCGCAAGGAGGCCGGCAAGTTCCTCGACTACGTCTACAGCAAGAAGAACGTGCTCGACTTCTCCAACGAGTACGACATCCTGCCCGTGACGACCTCCGCGTCCGAGGCGATGGCCAAGGACCGCGGCCACACCGACCTCGGCAAGTTCCTGGAGGAGCTGCCGACCTCCCAGCTCTACCCGGTGGGCAAGACGTCCTGGGCGCAGGTCTCCGCGGACATCAAGCAGGACATCGGCAGGACCGTCGACAAGAGCGGCGACCCCGCCTCGATCCTGCGCAGGATCCAGAACCGCGCGGTGTCCGAGGAGAACGCGGAATAACCGGGCGACGAGGGAGGCACGGCATAACGTGTCGGGCATGACCGATCAGGAGCTCTCCGAGCGGGACCGCGCCGTCCTCGCCCTGGAACGGCGGGACTGGCCGGGCCCGGGCGCCAAGGAACGCGCCATCCGGGAACAGCTCGGCATGGTCCCGGTGCGCTACTACCAGGTCCTGAACGCCCTCCTCGACGACCCCAGGGCGCTCGCCCATGACCCGATTACGGTCAATCGGCTGCGGCGGGTGCGGGAGTCACGGCGCGACGAGCGCTGACGCGGCTAAGGTCGGGCCCATGGGTGACCCTACGTACTCCCTGCCGGACCCGCCCGAGCCGTCGGACCTGCCCGAGCCCGTGACGCCCGCGGGGCGCGACGGCCTCGCCGCGCTCCTCGCGCGCCCCGAACGGGCCGTCGTGGCCCTGGACTTCGACGGCACGCTCGCCCCGATCGTGCCCGACCCCGAGCAGGCCCGCGCCCACCCCGACGCCGTCCCCGCGCTGGCCGCGCTCGCCCCGCGCCTGCGGTCCGTCGCCGTGGTCACCGGGCGCCCCGCGGGCGTCGCCGTCCGGTACGGCGGCTTCGCGGGCGTGCCGGGCCTGGACCACCTCGTCGTCCTCGGGCACTACGGCGCCGAGCGCTGGGACGCCGTCACCGGCACCGTCCACGCCGCCGAGCCGCACCCCGGGGTCGCGGCCGTCCGCGCCGAACTCCCCGGATTCCTCGACTCGATCGGCGCCTGGCGCGGCACCTGGATCGAGGAGAAGGGCCGCGCCGTCGCGGTCCACACACGCCGCGCCGAGGACCCGCGGGCCGCCTTCGAGGCGCTGCGCGAACCGCTCGGCCACCTGGCGGCCCGGCACGGCCTGATCGTCGAACCCGGCCGCCTCGTCCTGGAGTTGCGGCCGCCGGGCATGGACAAGGGCGTGGCCCTCGCCGAGTACCTGCGCGAGGTCGGCGCGGAGTCCGTCCTCTACGCCGGTGACGACCTCGGCGACCTGCCCGCCTTCGGCGCCGTCGAGAAGCTCCGCTCGGACGGTGTCGCGGGCCTGCTCGTGTGCAGCGGCAACGCGGAGGTGGCGGAGCTCGCCGGGCGGGCCGACCTGGTGGTGGACGGACCGCTCGGCGTGGTGCGTCTGCTGGCGGCGGTCTCCGCTCAACTCGACTGATCGGCGCCGATGTTGGGCGGGTCGGGGATCGGGTTCCCGAAGTAGTCGTACGCGGTCCCGTCGTCCGTGCCCGTCCCGGCGCCCCGCGCCGGTGAACCGTCCTTCAGGCGTACGTCACCGGGCTTCGTGGGCGCCGCGGAGACGAACCGCGGATCGGCGTTCACGGCCTTCGTGTCGCGGGGCTGCGCGGTGTTCCAGTACAGGTTGCCCTCGTAGGTGCTGACCGTGTCCTTGATGGGGGAGCCCGGCCCGGTGGACGCGCCGACGAAGACGTTGTCGCGGAAGGTCACGCCGGTCGGCCCGTTGTTGGAGACCAGGGCGGTGTCCGAGCGGTCGGTGACCACCGTGTTGCGGTAGACCTGCGTGTCGGTGGCCGCCCCGCACACCACCGAGATCACGGCGTAGGGAGACGTCGTGTTGCGGTCGTTGACGCTGACGTTGTCGTGGATCCGGTTGCCGTCGCTGACCTTGCCCTCGCCGTTGCAGACGAGCAGGAAGCCGCCCTCGTTGTCGTGGCTGTAGTTGTACCGGTAGGTGTTGCGGACGTTGCCGCCGTCGATGTCGTACGCCATCGAGTCGCGCGTCCCGTGGCCGCCGGTCACCTCGTTGTACTGGTAGAGCGCGTCCTCGGACTCCCAGGCCCACACGCCCGCGTTGTAGCCGGCGGAGCGCATGTTGAAGCCGTCGACGTAGTTGTGCTCGACGCGCGCCTTGCTCGTCTCGTGGACGACGATGCCGTCGCCGCCCACGTCGTACGCCGTGTTGCGCCGGAACCGCACGCCGGTCGCGAACTTCCCCGGGCCGTCCCACGTCGACATGATCCCGATGCCGGTGCGGTCGACGTGGCGCACGGTGGAGTCCTCGACGCGCACCCCGGCGAACCGCGTGGGCCTCGCCGTCCCCCGCACGACGAAGAGGATGCCGCCGGAGGGGTCCGGGTCCTTGAAGTCGGCGCCGTTCACGTCGTGCACGTCCACCCCGTCGACGACGAAGTGCTCGGCCGTGCCGTAGTCGGTGAGCTGCACGTACAGCCCCGCACGGCGCTCGGTGGTGGTCGCGGGCCCGGTGTTGGAGAGGTCCAGGTTCCGGATCTCCTACTGCTCGGTGTTCACCAAGTGCAGTGCGGCGCGCGCCCCTTGGGCCTCGATGTGCGGCTTCGCGGCCCGCTTGTCGCCGTACGCGTCGATGCGCACGGGGGCGCCGGCCGCACCCGCACCTTTGGGAGCCAGCACCCCCGTGCAGCTCGTACCCCGCTTGAGCAGGAGCCGGTCGCCGGGCCCGAAGGCGTGTCCGCTCGCCTTGGCCACGGTGCGCCAGGCCGTCCTCGCGGAGGTGCCGGACGCGGTGTCGTCACCCTTGGCGCAGTCCACGTGGTACGCGGTGCCGGAGCGCGCGGCGGCGGTGGGCGTGAGGCCCGCGCCGGTCGTGGCGAGGGCGGTGAGGGCCGTGAGGGCCACGATGCTCGTGCGACGCAGGGTCATGCCGGGGACCGTAGTGACGCCCGGCGCGCCGGGCCCATGGACAAACCGCAGCGGTCCTTGGACTGGGCGCGGCCGGACGGCGGCCGTCAGCCGGTGAGCGCCCGCAGCTGGTCCAGGAACCACTGGGCGGGCGGCAGCGCCGTCGCCGCCGCGGCGAGGCGCTTGGTGCGCTCGGCGCGCTCGGCGTCCGGCATGGTCAGCGCCGTGTGCAGGGCCGCGGCGGTGGCCGTGACGTCGTACGGGTTCACCGGCAGGGCGTCCTCGCCGAGTTCCTCGTACGCACCGGCCTCCCGCGAGAGCACGAGCGCGCAGCCCTCGTCGGAGACCACGGGGACCTCCTTCGCGACGAGGTTCATGCCGTCGCGGATGGGGTTGACCAGGGCCACGTCCGCGAGGCGGTACGCCGCGAGCGAGCGCGCGAAGTCGTCCTCGACGTGCAGGACGACCGGGGTCCAACTGCCGGTGCCGTAGGTGGAGTTGATCTCCGACGCGAGACGGGAGACCTCCGCCGTGTAGTCGCGGTACACCGCGAGGTCCTGCCGCGAGGGGTAGGCGAAGGCGACGTGCACGACCCGCTCGCGCCACTCGGGACGGTCATCGAGGAGCTGCCGGTAGGCGTGCAGCCCGCGCACGATGTTCTTGGACAGCTCCGTCCTGTCCACCCGCACGATCAGCTTCCGGCCCTCGCCCGCCTGTTCGCGCAGCGCCCGCATCCGCTCCTCGACGTCCTCACGGCGTGAGCGCTCCCGCAGGAAGTCCGCGTCGGCACCGAGACCGTGCACCCCGATCCGGGTGCCCGTGGTGCCGCCGACGATCCGCACGCAGCACTCCGTGAACGCGTCCGCCCAGCGCCCGGTGAGGAAGCCGAGCCGGTCGGCGCCGAGCATGCCCCGAAGGAGCTGCTCGGCCACGTCGTCCGGCAGCATCCGGAAGTAGTCGGCGGGCGCCCAGGGCGTGTGGGAGAAGTGGCCGATGCGCAGGTCGTCGCGGAGCTCGCGGAGCATCCCCGGCACCAGCGCCAGGTGGTAGTCCTGCACGAGGACCGCCGCCCCCGGCCCCGCCTCCGCGGCCAGTGCCTCGGCGAACGCGCGGTTGTACGTCTCGTACGCCGCCCACTGGGCGCGGAACTCCGGGCCGAAGGCGGGCTCCAGGGGCGTCTGGTAGAGCATGTGGTGCACGAACCAGAGCACTGAGTTCGCGATGCCGTTGTACGCGGCGGCGTGCACGTCCGCGGCGATGTCCAGCATCCGTACGCCCGGTTCACCGACGCCGCGGCGCACCGCCTCCCTGTCGCCCTCGCCGAGCGCCGCGCACACCCACAGCGAGTCCGCCCGGTCGCCGATGGCGCTGAGCCCGGAGACCAGGCCGCCCCCGCCGCGTTTGGCGGTGAGCTCCCCGTCCTCCCCGACCGCGTACGAGACGGGGCCGCGGTTGGACGCGACGAGTACCTGCGCCGCGGAAGCCGCGGCCGATGCCGATCCGGACTCGGAGACCATGTGGCAAAACGTAGCCCGTCCCGGGGGCGGGCAAACGTGCGGCCGGGCAAACGTACGGCCGGACTCCGGCACATCCGCGGAGCCCGGCCGTCCACGACGTCAGGTCAGTCGCGCCGTCCCCGCACCGCGGCGAGCACCAGCACGCCGAGCCCGCACAGCGCGGCCGCGACCCCGCCGTAGAGCATGGTCGAGGAGTCGCTGCCGGTCTCGGCGAGCTGATCGCGCGGCCGC
The DNA here is from genome assembly GCF_055558735.1 of Streptomyces sp. NPDC025651. Classification (NCBI taxonomy): domain Bacteria; kingdom Bacillati; phylum Actinomycetota; class Actinomycetes; order Kitasatosporales; family Streptomycetaceae; genus Streptomyces; species Streptomyces sp. NPDC025651. The sequence continues at coordinate 110,232 of NZ_JBVHLZ010000012.1, read as the reverse complement.
TCCGGCTGTCCGGGCTGCTGCGGCGGCGCGGGCCGCCCCTGCACCCGCTGGGCGAGGATCGCCGTGGTGCACGGGTCGTCGCCGCCCCGCTTCGACTTCGGGCAGTTGCTGCCGGGCGCCGTCACGGTGATCACGGTGACCTCGCCGGGCGTGCAGGACACCTTGACCTTCTGGGTGACGGTGACCTTGCCCCGGGCGGGGACGGTGCCCCGCCACACGTACGCGGAGCCCTGCCTGGTGACCGTGCCGGAGCTCGCGACGGGCGTGGATCCCGGCTTCACGGGCCACGAGGCGGAGGCGCCGATGCGCGGGTCACCGGAGGGGTTCTTGAGGGTGATGGTGTTGGTGGTGGAGCCGCAGGCCGGGACGGTCGGGTCGGCGGGCCGCGAGATGACGGTGATCGGCGGCTCGGGGTAGTCGATGACCGGCTCGGACGTGCAGTTCGGGTCGGTGCTGTCCTTGTCGCAGTTGGAGCGCGGGGTCTGGACGTCGACGTTGTTGAGCAGCTTGCCGTCACCGCTGACGGGGTCGTTGACGGTCACCGAGTAGGTGACGGTCGCGGTCTGGCCCGGGGCGATGTCACCGACGTAGGAGATCTTCGGCTTGGTGTACGAGACGGTGCCGGTGGAGGCCTTCGCGTCGTTGTTGTACGTCGCGTCGTCGAGGTTGCCGCTCAGGTCGTCGCTGAACTTGGCGCCGGGGTAGGGCAGTTTGCTGATGTTCTCGGCCTTGACCGTGTACGTCAGCTTGTCACCCGGCTTGACCTTGGCGGGCGAGGCGGTCTTGGTGACCTCCAGGTCGGGGACCGGCACGGAGAGCGCCAGCTGCGAGGGGACGTACACGTCGCCGGTGCTGGTGAACGTCAGCTTGGCCGAGGTGGCGCCCACGGGGATCGCCCCGTCCGGCACCTCGAAGGCCTTGGCGTCGATGCTCAGGTTGTTCTCGTACTTCGGGTCGACCGCGCCGTCGTCCTCGCTGATGAAGAAGTTGTCGGCCCTGCCGGTGTGCGACTCGGTGACGGGCTGGTCGTTGACCAGGAACTGGTCTCCCTTGGTGTTCCAGTCGCCCTCGTACGCCGTGGTGCTCGCGTGGATGTCGCCGTCGGTGCGGTAGAAGCCGTCCACCGGGATGGTGGTGGATCCTGCCGGGGCCGCCGCCCGCTTCTTGACCGAGCGCTGGATGACGTGGCCGCCCCAGATGTAGACGTTGCGGCGGTCGGGGGCGTACTGCTCGTTGGGCCCGTCGTACTTGTAGACGACGGTCAGCGACCAGCCGCCGACGCAGCCCTGCCCGGTCGGCGCCCAGACGTCGCCGACGGCGACCTCGACGGGGCTGCCGGTGGCGGCGCCCGCGAAGGAGGAGGTCACGTCGGCCTCGGCGGTGTAGTAGTGCGGGCCCTGCGTGGCGTTCGGGGTGCGCACCGCGTTCTCGACGTTCACCCTGGACTGGGCGCCGCCGCCGACCCGGATGACCGGGCGGGTGGTGAGCGGGTCGCCGGGGGCCGGGTCGACGGGGAGGTTGCCGTCGCGGTTGAGGTCGCAGATGTCGCGGACCGTCCTGCCGAAGCGGTGCGTGCCCGCGTTGCCGCCCCAGAACAGCCGCGCGTAGTCGACCTTCGCGCCGGGCGGGATGGTCACCTGGCCGGTGCTGGAGTCGAAGGTGCCGGTCATCCCGGCCACGTCGATGCGGCGCTCGACGAAGTTGTTGTTGTTCTTGGTGCCCTTGGCCTGTTGGGTCTCCTTGCAGGCGGCGGCCACGTCGGCGGGGCTCGTCGGGCAGTCGAGGACCGTGTTCCCGATGGTCTTGAAGTCGCCGTACAGCGATTCGTCGTAGCGCTTGGCGAAGGGCTCGACGACCTCCGCGGCGGCGGGCGTCGCGGTCGCGGTGAGCACCCCGGCCGCGACGGTGGCGGTGGCGAGCGTCAGTGCCGCCGCCCGCCGCATGGCTTTCCTTGCATGTCTGACCCACATGAATGGGCAATGTAGGCAAAGCGCATGATCGTGGGCGGTTACGCCACGCGACGGTGTGCATACTCGGAGATATCGGTCATAGGGGGCCGCTCCTCCGTGTCGATCGCATACGTCCTCGGTTCGAATCCGTGCTCGCCGCGTTCGAACTGGGTGAGCTCGGGGCGTACGAGATGGCCACGCGCCAGGCGCAGCTGCGCCGTCCGGTAGATCGCCGCCGCCATCCGCCCGAGCGCCTGCCCGTCCTGGTGCCGGTGCCTGCGCACGCCCACGTCCACCTGCGCGAGGGCGTCCAGGCCGACCGTGTGCAGCGCGTCCACGAGCAGGCCGAGCTCCACGCCGTACCCCACCGGGAACGGCAGCCGCTCAAGGAGCGACCTGCGGGCCGCGTACTCGCCGCCCAACGGCTGGACGAAGCCCGCCAGTCGGGGCCAGTGCATGTTCAGGAGCGGGCGCGCCATCAGCTCGGTCACACGGCCGCCCTGGCCCACCGCCTCACCCAGCGGCCGGTCGTACATCGCCTTCACGAAGTCCACGTCCGGGTCGGTGAGCAGCGGGCCCACGATCCCCGAGACGAAGTCCGCGGAGAACTCCTTCAGGTCCGCGTCGACGAACGCCACGACGTCACCGCTCGTGACGAGCAGCGAGCGCCACAGAACTTCACCCTTGCCGGGGACGGGCGTGATGCGCGGCAGGATCTCGTCCCGGTGGACGACCTTGGCGCCCGCGGCCGCCGCGACCTCCGCCGTGCGGTCCCGGGAGCCGGAGTCGATCACCACGAGCTCGTCGACCAGCGGGGCCTTCTCGACCAGCTCGCCGCGGATCACGGAGACGATCTCGCCGACCGTCCCCTCCTCGTCAAGGGCGGGCAGCACGACGCTCACCGAGGTGCCGGACGCGCGCTTGGCGGCGACGAGGCGCTCCAGTGGACGGTCGGTGACGGACCAGGAACGCCTGCTCAGCCAGCACTCGACCTCTTCCAGCACGGTCAGGGTCCTCCCGTATGTGATCCATCTCGCGGTTCGGACGACTATCTCAAGGGTCCAGGGCTTCGGTTACAGTCTTGAACAACGCCGGTGACCATCGCATGTCGGGGTCGCCGCCGCGTTGAGATCAACAACTGAAACCCACAATCGAATACCGCTCATCCAGAGGGGCAGAGGGATACGGCCCGTTGAAGCCCCGGCAACCCTCCAGCCGGTCTCGTGCGCAGTCAGCGCCGCGAGGCTCCCGGCTAGGGAAGGTGCCAATTCCGTCTCGCGGCGAGATGCGTCGCGAGGAAGATGAGGAGAAAGGGCCTCGCCTCCATGGCTGTGCAGACTGTCGCCACCGAAAGCACCACCACCCCCGTAGACCTGGGCCCCGCATCGGGACTCTCCTGCCGGGAGTGCGGCACCAGGTTCCCGCTCGGACCGATCTTCGCCTGTGCCGAGTGTTTCGGCCCCCTCGAAGTCGCGTACGACCTTCCCCTCGGCGACCCGGAGGCCCTGCGCAAGCGGATCGAGGCGGGCCCCGCCAACATCTGGCGCTACGCCCCGCTGCTCCCCGTCCCCGCCGACGTGGCCGACAAGCCGAACCTCAACCCCGGCTGGACCAAGCTCGTCAAGGCCGACAACCTCGCCCGTGAACTCGGCGTCGAGCAGGGCAAGTTGTTCGTCAAGGACGACTCGGGCAACCCCACGCACTCCTTCAAGGACCGCGTCGTGGCGCAGGCGCTGGAAGCCGCGCGTGCCTTCGGCTTCACCACCCTGTCCTGCTCCTCCACCGGCAACCTCGCGGGCGCCGTCGGTGCCGCCGCGGCCCGCGCCGGCTTCCGGTCCTGCGTGTTCATCCCGCACGACCTGGAGCAGGGCAAGGTCGTCATGGCCGCGGTCTACGGCGGCGAGCTCGTCGGCATCGAGGGCAACTACGACGACGTGAACCGCTTCTGCTCCGAGCTCATCGGCGACCCGCTGGGCGAGGGCTGGGGCTTCGTGAACGTGAACCTGCGGCCGTACTACGGCGAGGGCTCCAAGACCCTCGCGTACGAGATCTGCGAGCAGCTGGGGTGGGTCCTGCCGGATCAGCTCGTGATCCCCATCGCCTCCGGCTCGCAGCTCACGAAGATCGACAAGGGGCTGAAGGAGCTGATCGCGCTCGGCCTCGTCGAGGACAAGCCGTACAAGATCTTCGGTGCGCAGGCGGAGGGCTGCTCGCCGGTGTCGGCCGCGTTCAAGGCGGGGCACGATGTCGTGCGCCCGCAGAAGCCGAACACCATCGCCAAGTCGCTGGCGATCGGCAACCCTGCCGACGGGCCGTACGTCCTCGACATCGCGCGTCGCACGGGTGGTGCGGTGGAGGACGTGAACGACGAGCAGGTCGTCGATGCCATCAAGCTTCTCGCGCGGACCGAGGGGATCTTCGCGGAGACCGCGGGCGGTGTGACGGTGGGCGTCACGAAGAAGCTGGTCGAGGCGGGGCTGATCGACCCGTCCCTCACGACGGTCGTGCTGAACACCGGGGACGGCCTGAAGACGCTGGACGCCGTCGCCGAGACTTCGCAGGCCACCGCCACGATCAAGCCCAGCCTTGAGGCGTTCCGCTCCGCGGGGCTGGCCGGCTAGGCGCCGCAGGGCCTGATCGCCGTTGCCGACGTGCGGTCGTGGTCCGTCCTCGCGCAGTTCCCCGCGCCCCTTCCAGGGGCACACTCCCGCCCCGTACTTCAGAGGTGAACCCCATGAGCGTCAACGTCCGTATCCCCACCATCCTCCGCACCTACACCGGCGGTCAGGCCGAGGTCGTCGCCGAGGGGGCCACCCTCGGGGAGGTCATCGCCGACCTGGAGAAGAACCACACCGGCATCGCCGCCCGCGTCCTGGACGACCAGGGCAAGCTGCGCCGCTTCGTGAACGTGTACGTGAACGACGACGACGTCCGCTTCGAGCAGGGCCTGGAGACCGCGACGCCGGACGGCGCGGGCGTCTCGATCATTCCCGCCGTCGCCGGCGGCTGATGTTTTCGCAAGTACCCTGCGTTATCTGAATTGCCCCCTCCGCGAGAGAAACGGAGGGGGCAATTCTGCATGGTTGAGCGCGGTACAGTTGGGAAGCGTGCTTCGCCGTTAGTGCCGAGCGCATATATGAAGTCGGCCCTGAGTCGACAAGAAGTAGCCAAACAGAGCTGCCCATTTGAGCCTTATGCGGCATTTGCCTGGCCCGACTTGCCCTGAATTCCGGCAGAATCTCCGCATTTTCCCGATCGGTCGTGCCCAGAATTCTCGTCCGATTGACCTGTTGCAGACGGCAGTTGGACAGATACATTCAGCGGCGGTCGACGCGTTCCGGCGCACACCCCCAACCAATGGGGGGTGAGGTCTGACCCGGGTCCGCGAAGTGCGGTCCTGTGCAAGGGCCAGTAATAGGGGAGTTAGGCATGGCTCAGGGCACCGTCAAGTGGTTCAACGCGGAGAAGGGGTACGGCTTCATCGCGGTCGACGGTGGTGCGGATGTTTTCGTCCACTACAGCGCGATCCAGATGGACGGCTACCGCACCCTGGAAGAAGGTCAGCGAGTCGAGTTCGAGATCTCGCAGGGCCAGAAGGGTCCGCAGGCGGACATGGTCAAGCTCGCCGTCTAGCTCGGCGCGATCGGCCACCGACGCAAGCATCGCGAGGGGCCCGTATCCCATCAGGGGTACGGGCCCCTCGTGTGCGCTGGTCGTGTGTGCCGGGGCGCCTCGGCGGGCAGCCCTGAGGCTGTCCTGGATCCGTGAGAGGCGCTTGCACTCGCAGGGGTCGAGTGCTAATCATTGGGCTTAGCACTCTCCGAGTGAGAGTGACAGAACTTGGATCGGGTCGGTGAGGTCCGCAGGCCGGGTGGGGCAAGGAACCACAAGGCACGCAGGCCGTCCGTCGCGGGCACCAGCACGGTCCGTTTGCTTTTCCACCCCGTCCGGGAGGACCACTTCACATGGCCAAGATCATCGCGTTCGACGAGGAGGCACGGCGCGGCCTCGAGCGCGGCATGAACCAGCTCGCCGACGCCGTCAAGGTGACCCTGGGCCCCAAGGGTCGCAACGTCGTCCTCGAGAAGAAGTGGGGCGCCCCCACGATCACCAACGACGGTGTCTCCATCGCCAAGGAGATCGAGCTCGAGGACCCGTACGAGAAGATCGGCGCCGAGCTGGTCAAGGAGGTCGCGAAGAAGACGGACGACGTCGCCGGTGACGGCACGACGACCGCGACCGTCCTGGCCCAGGCCCTGGTGCGCGAGGGTCTGCGCAACGTGGCCGCCGGTGCCAACCCGATGGCTCTGAAGCGCGGCATCGAGAAGGCCGTCGAGGCCGTCTCGGGCGCCCTGCTCGAGCAGGCGAAGGATGTCGAGACCAAGGAGCAGATCGCTTCGACGGCCTCCATCTCCGCCGCCGACACCCAGATCGGCGAGCTCATCGCCGAGGCCATGGACAAGGTCGGCAAGGAAGGCGTCATCACCGTCGAGGAGTCGCAGACCTTCGGTCTGGAGCTCGAGCTCACCGAGGGCATGCGCTTCGACAAGGGCTACATCTCGGCGTACTTCGCGACCGACATGGAGCGCATGGAGGCGGCCCTGGATGACCCGTACATCCTGATCGTCAACTCCAAGATCTCCAACGTGAAGGACCTCCTTCCGCTGCTGGAGAAGGTCATGCAGTCGGGCAAGCCGCTGCTGATCATCGCGGAGGACGTCGAGGGCGAGGCGCTGTCCACGCTCGTCGTCAACAAGATCCGTGGCACCTTCAAGTCCGTCGCCGTCAAGGCCCCGGGCTTCGGTGACCGCCGCAAGGCCATGCTCGGCGACATCGCCATCCTCACCGGTGGCACCGTCATCTCCGAGGAGGTCGGCCTCAAGCTGGAGAACGCCGGTCTCGACCTGCTCGGCCGCGCCCGCAAGGTCGTCATCACCAAGGACGAGACCACGATCGTGGACGGCGCTGGCGACAGCGACCAGGTCCAGGGCCGTGTGAACCAGATCCGCGCCGAGATCGAGAACTCGGACAGCGACTACGACCGCGAGAAGCTGCAGGAGCGCCTGGCGAAGCTCGCCGGCGGTGTTGCGGTCATCAAGGCCGGTGCCGCGACCGAGGTCGAGCTCAAGGAGCGCAAGCACCGCATCGAGGACGCCGTTCGCAACGCGAAGGCGGCCGTCGAGGAGGGCATCGTCGCCGGTGGTGGCGTGGCCCTGCTGCAGGCCTCCCAGGTGTTCGAGAAGCTGGAGCTGGACGGCGACGAGGCCACCGGTGCCGCCGCTGTGAAGCTGGCCCTTGAGGCCCCGCTGAAGCAGATCGCCGTCAACGCCGGCCTGGAGGGCGGTGTCGTCGTCGAGAAGGTGCGCAACCTGACCGTCGGCCACGGCCTGAACGCCGCCTCCGGTGAGTACGTCGACATGATCGCCGAGGGCATCCTCGACCCGGCGAAGGTGACCCGCTCTGCCCTGCAGAACGCCGCCTCCATCGCCGCGCTGTTCCTCACCACCGAGGCCGTCATCGCCGACAAGCCGGAGAAGGCCGCCGCCGGCGCCGCTCCGGGCGGCATGCCGGGCGGTGACATGGACTTCTGATCCCTCGCGGATCGGCGGTTCATCGCTTCACGCGAACCGAGGGCGGCACCCCTGCTCAGGCAGGGGTGCCGCCCTCGGGCGTTGCGCGGGGCCCTTCTTCCAGGGCGTGGGCGATGCCGTCGTCGTAGTCGCTCTCCATGCCCTTTCGGTAGGCGGCTTCGTACGCCGCGCCACCGATGGCGTCGCGGATCCGGCGCTCGCAGGCCCGGCGGGCCGCGACGAGTTCCGGAGCGCCGAACTGCGCGCGGCCGGTGAAGCGCCAGAGGGTGTCGGCGACGCCGAGCAGCAGCGCGGCCTGCTCCGGGTCGTGCTCGGCCACGGCCGGAGCCATCGCGTCAAGGATCATCGCCGCCCCGAGGGCGTCGTGCAGCAGCCACTTGACGGCAAGGGCCTTACGGGCGTGGCGGACGGCCGTGGCCGGATCCCCGCTGCCCAGCGCGGCAAGCGACAGGCAGTAGAGGGCATAACCACGCGACCACAGCTCGCCGCGCTGCTCGCACTGCTCGCGCAGGGCGTCGGCGGCCACGGTGGCCAGGGCGAACTCGCCCTTGTGGAAGCGGCTGAACGCGACGCCGCCCATCGCGAGGAACCTGACGGCGTAGGCGCCGCGGTCCGGGGGGTCCAGTGCCTCGGCGAAGGGAGCCAGCGCCTGTTCCACCTGGCCGGAGAGCGCCAGTCGCGCCCCCGTGCCGCAGCGCGCCGCGGCGATCGTCGCCGGGTCGCCGATCTTCTCCGCCATCGGCGTGCTGACGGCTTCGAACGCCGCTGCGGCTTCGAAGTCGCCCTGCATGGAGGCCAGGAGGTTGCCGGCCCACAGCGCGCGGAACCACTCCGGTCCCGGCCCGGTGTCCGGCTCCCTGGCGAGGGCCTGGTCCAGGTAGTGGCGGCCCTCGCGCTGGAAACCGCAGCAGCACCAGAAGAACCACAGGCTGCCCGCCATCTCCAGCGCGAGGCGCGGGTCCGGGTCGGTGAGACACGCGTCGAGCGCCGTACGCAGATTGCCGTGCTCCGCCGTGGTGCGCCGGTACCAGTCCAGTTGCCGGGGCCCCGACCACTCCTGGTAGCCCAGGCGGGCCAGCCAGCGGTAGTAGTCCCGGTGCCGCTCCGAAAGGCGCTGTTCCTCGCCGAGTTCGCGCAGCCACTCCTCGCCGTACTCACGGACGGTGTCGAGCATCGAGTACCGCGGGCCGCGCGGGGTCGTCGTCGACCGCAGGAGGGACTTGTCCACCAGCGAGGACAGCAGCCCTCCGATCCGGTCGCTGTCCAGCGGGCCTCCGGCGCACACCAGCTCGGCCGCCTCCTGCTCGAAGCCGTCGGCGAAGACGGAGAGGCGGGCCCAGGCCAACCGCTCTTCCGGGGTGCAGAGTTGGTGGCTCCAGCCGATGGTGGTGCGCAGGGCCTGGTGCCGGGGCTCGCCCTCGTCGTGCCAGGTGGGTGGGGCGGTGAGCGTCTCGAAGCGGGCGTCCAGGCGCTGTTGGAGCAGGCCCAGGCCCATCTCTTGCAATCGAGCGGTGGCCAGTTCGATGGCGAGGGGGATGCCGTCGAGGCGAGCGCAGATCTCCGCTACCGCCTCGCCGTCCTTCTCCGCGAGGACCGCGCCGGGCGCGGCTTCCTCGGCGCGATCCATGAACAGCCGCACCGCGTCCGGCAGTTCTGGTCCCGGGCAGTCGACGGGCAGCGGGGGCACGGGCACGACGTCCTCGCCCGCGAGGCCCAGCGGGCGGCGGCTGGTCGCAAGGACGCGTACTCCCGGGGCGGCGGCCAGCAGTGTTCGTACGAAGTCGGCGCAGTCGGCGGCCAGATGCTCGCAGCAGTCCAGGATCAGCAGCAGTTCCTTGTCGGCCAGCCAGTCGGCCACCACCTCGATCGCGGGCCGGGTGGTCTGGTCGGTGAGGCGCAGGGCCTCGTACAGGGCGAGTGCCATCAGGGCCGGCTCGCTCAGCTGGGAGAGGCCGACCAGCCACACCCCGTCGGGGAAGCCGCCCCGTAGTTCGGCCCCGGCGCGCTGGGCGAGGCGCGTCTTACCCACTCCACCCACGCCGGTCAGCGTCACGAGGCGGGCATCGGCCACCGCCGCCGCGACGGCCCGCAGTTCGGCCCCGCGCCCGACGAAGCTCGTTGTCTCGGGTGACAGGTTTCCCGTCTGTCGGGCCTGCCCGGACTCCTGCATGGTGGGGTTCCCCTCCGGTCCCTGGGACCACTCCGACCGTGGCCCCCGCCGCCCGAGTCTGCTCGTCGGCCCGGACCCTGGCTCATGGATGCCAGGAGGTGTCCATTTCCTTGGGCAGGACGATCGCTTCGTCACATCTCGGCGCCAGCACCGGTCATCCACCGCCTACTCCGATCACTCCCCCTGGGCAGGGGCACGGTGGCCATGGTGTCCGTCTGCCGTCACGGAGCGTAAGCGTGGGGATGGGGTGGTGCCCTGTCCGTCGGCAGGTCGTGCCGGGAGGCGGTCATGAGGAGGTGGCGCGGGCGTCGCAGAGCGCGCTGCTGCGGCCGTTGGCGGTCGAGGTCGGCGGGATCGAGGTGTGCACCCGGCACCACAGCCCGGTGCGGAGGGCCTCGGCCTGCGGGGACCTGTACGACGTCGTACACACCCCGTACGGGCCGCGGCTGTTCGTCGGGGGCGTCCGCGAGCATGGCCTCGCGGCGCTGCGGACCGCCGCGGTGGCCATGCGGGCCTTCCTGCAGCCGGGGGAGCGCCTCCTGTTCTACTCCGACGGCCTGAGCGAGGCCCACGGCGCCGACGGCGCGGTCTTCCCTCTTCTCCCGCGCGTGGCCGAGGCGCCGGCCGAGCCCGCTGACTGCGACGCGCTCGACGCTCTGTACGCCATGGTGATCGCGCACACCGGCCGCCCGCTCACGGACGACGTGGTCCTCGTCCTGTGCCGGGCGACCGATGCGACCGCGGCCCCGCTCACCGCCCGCCCCCAGGAGGGGGTCAGCCCGGCAGCCGGTCCAGGATCCAGGTGCAGAGTTCCTCGGTGATCAGGGTGTGGCCCTCGTTCTGCGAGGCGCAGAGGAACTCGTCCAGCTCGCTCTCCTCCTCCGCCGATGCCGTGACCGGCCCGTACAGCCTCTCGTGGCTGTCGATGTCGCGCAGGGCGATCGCGCTGACCGTCGGCACGAAGCAGTGCTCGCGGATGTCCGCCTGGGAGCCGAGGCCGATGATGGCGGGGATCTTGTTGAGCTCGTCGGCGAGGATGCCGAAGCCCTCCAGGGTGCCGCCGGGGGCGCCGTCGATCTCCGGCAGGCCCGAGGTGCGGATCCGGGGCCTGCGCAGGGTCACCACCCGCAGCTGCGCGACGAGTTGGTCCTCGCCCGCGGACTGCGTGTAGAGGTGGGTGCCGGTGATGGCCAGGCCCTTGCCGTGGAAGGCCTTGTCGCCGGGGCGGATGCCGTTGCTCTCGCCCGTGCGCACGCCGTTGGCCACGCCGATCTTCTTGGGACGCGACGGCCAGCCGCCCACCCGCTGCAGCTCTGCGAGGAACGTGCCGCGCTCCTTGTCCGTCTCGGGGGTGTCGCCCCATTCCGCGATGTGCTGCCACAGGAGCTGGCGTGCGGCCGGGCTGTTCATCTGGTTCGAGAAGGCGGCGTTCAGATGCCGGATGTAGTGCGCGAACGACTGCAGTGCGATGGGGATCCAGGCGCCGCGGTGCGGGCTGTCGTAGGAGAAGTACAGCTCGGTCTGGTGGTCGTTCTCCTCACCCCCGTCGTGCTCCATCTTGGCCAGCGCGTACCGCGTGACCAGGCCGCCCATGCTGAATCCGCCGACGGCCAGGGGGTGGTTGCCGGTGCGCCGCGCGATCGCCTCCCGGATCGCGGCCCTGGCGACGACGGCGTTGTCCAGGATCGAGGCGCTGCGCTCGTCGAAGCCGAGGATCACGACGTCCCTGCCGCGCGCCCGCAGTTCGCTGATGAACGGGTACGCGCCCCGCTCCAGGCCCTCCCAGAGGAAGTCCAGGTCGGTCGGGCCGGTGTTGAAGCCGTCGGCGAGGATCACCGGGCGGGTCAGGCCCTTCGCGGGGTCGGCGAGATACACCCAGGCCCTGCCGCCGGGCAGCGTCCACTCCTGGTCCGCTTCCGGTGCGGTGGCGGTGATTTCCCTGGGTCCCGGCGCCAGGGTGATGTGGGCGGCGGACTGCCAGGCATCCACGATCTGCTCTTCGTTGGGCTCGGTCATGGGGTCCCCTCCGGTTGTGCCGCGTCGATGGGACGTACGCGCGCCGATGACGTGCGGTGTCATCTTCGATACGTCAGGTAGCCGCCGGAAGGAGACCGGAGGGCCCGCGGAGGGTTTTTCGACAGCGGAGCGGTGGCCGCTTTCGCGCGTGTCGTACGTGGGGGTGCGTGGCCTTTGCGGCCGGCCGGAGCGGCACCTGCGGGAGGGGCCGGTCGAACTCGGTCATCCTTCGGCCGCGCGGACCGGGGAAGTATGTCGCGATTCAGTGCGACCTGGTCGTCGTGCGGTTCGCCGACTTCCGGCTCGGGCCTTCCCGGAGTGGGACGTTCTCGGGCTGGGTGTCCCACTCCGGCTGCACCCGATCGGTTGCGTGGCGGGCGGGGGGTCAGGGGGCCTTGATGCCGGTGACGAAGGCGGTCCAGCTCGCGGCGCGGAAGCGGAGGTGTGGTCCTTCGGGGTTCTTGGAGTCGCGGACGGGGACGAACGCGGGGTGGCCGTCGGCCACTTCGAGGCAATTGCCGCCGCTAGCGTCGCTGTGCGCCGACTTGCGCCAGGTGGCGACCTCCAGGCAGTTGCCGCCGTCTCCGGCGCTGTAGCTGGACTTGTGCCAGGTTGCCGCAGTCAGGTCGTGCTCAGGGGGAGTCCTCATGGGCGTAATCCTCTGCCGCTGATTCGATCAGGGCCAGGGATTCTTGCGGTGAGTGCGCGCTGGCCCCAACCAAATCGTAGGTCAGTTCGTGTCGGGCCACGGTTGCTGGGTCGTCCTCCAACCGCCCGATGCCCAGGCCGTCGACGAAGGCGAGTGGGGGCGCGTCAGCGAATGCCATGAGCTTGAGTGGGCCAGCCAGGGACATGTGTGCTCCTGCCGAGAACGGCAGTACCTGCACGATGATCCGGTACCTCCGCGCGAGTTCGGCGATGTGCCGCAACGCCTGCGCCATCACGGTCCCGCCGCCTACCTTCCGGCGCAGCACGGCTTCGTCAAGCACCGTCCACAACAAGGGGGTTGTGGGGTCGTCCAGGAGGTGTGCCCGCTCCAGTCGTGCGGCCACCAGTCCGTCGATCACGTCTTGCGTTGCCGTCGGCTGGTATGCGCGGCAGACGGCCCGCGCGTAATCCGCTGTTTGCAGCAACCCGGGGATCAGCAACGGCGCGTACTCGCGGATCGCCGTCGCCACCGCCTCCGCCTCCGCCGCCTCCGCGAAGTGGTCCGGATACTTGGACTTGGCGATGGCCTGGCAGTTGCGGGCGAAGAAGCCCCCCGTGCCGAGGGTTTCGTCGAAGTGTGCCGCGTACTCCAGATGCATCCGCCGCGTACCCGCCTCCAACTGGCCGATGAACGAACCGCTGACGAATATCGGCGCGCCCAGCGCCTCCTGGCTGAGGCCCGCCCGTTCGCGGGCGTGGCGCAGTTCGGCGCCCAGCAGGGCGCGGGGGTTGGAGGACGGGTCGAGGTCCTTGGGGCGGGTCATGGGCAACTCCTCCGCCGAACATGGGGGGTTGTTGGGTCGCCGACGCTTCTCAGGTTACGCACCGACGGACACGCTGGGTGAGGAATCGGCAACACGCAGTGTGAGAGGCGGAGGTCATGGCGCTGACGGCGGAGGAGCGGGTGCGGGCGGTGGAGGGGGCCGTGCGGGAGTTGAGAGCGGGCCTGGAACGGGCCGGGGTCACCCTGCCGTCCCTGCGGATGGACCCGCTGACCGCGGCGGACGAAGGGGCCATGCCCTTGGTCGAGTTGGGGCGCTGCAACCTCGACACGGCGCTGCGTCTCGCCGCCGTACTGGAGGGCGCGCGGTGAACGACGGCGACCCGAGCGTGCCGGAGACGGGGACGTACGCCGTCGACTACCGGGACGGCAGCGTGGGGCAGGTCATGGGCTGCGAGGGAGGGCTCGTGCAGTTGAGGCCCCTGGGCGGCGGCAGGGAGTGGGACTGCCCGCCGGAGTCCGTCGGGAAGGCGCCGGCGGGGGACGTGCTGCGGGAGCGGGTGCGGCAGGTGAACCGGGAGGGGCGGCTGCCGTGAGCGCCGAGGGGTCGGGTTCACCGGGTGTCCGGCGAACCCGACCCCTCCGAGGTCAGACCGCCGCCGGTTGCCTCTCCCCTTCGCCGTCGGCCCCGGCCGACGCGGGAGCCGAAGGGCCCTGTGCCACGCGGGCCGTCGCAGGCTCGCCCGCGTCCGTTGCCTCGGAGGCCACGTTCAGCTCCACCAGCATCTCCTTGCTGAAGCCGAAGAAGTACGTGGCGAAGAAGCCGACCAGGTAGCCCACGAGGAGGCCGCCCGCGTAGATCGCGGCGGTGAGGCCGAGGCCCTTGTTGCCGTCGAGCAGCGGGAACAGGGCCCAGCCCGAGGGGCCGATCGCCGTGGAGCCGACCTTGTCGCCGATCATCGAGAAGAACCCGACGAACGCGCCGCCCGCGGCGCCGCCCACGCATGCCGTGACGAAGGGGCGGCCCAGGGGGAGCGAGACGCCGTAGATGAGGGGTTCGCCGACGCCCAGGAAGCCCGCGGGGAGCGCGGACTTGATCGTCGTACGGATCGAGGTGTTGTTCTTCAGGCGCTTGAAGACCGCGATCGCGCAGCCGACCTGGCCCGCGCCCGCCATCGCCAGGATGGGGAGCAGGACGGTGTAGCCCTGCTGCTCGATGAGGGTGGTGTGGATGGGGATCAGGGCCTGGTGCAGGCCCAGCATGACCAGGGGGAGGAACAGGCCGCCCAGGACCAGGCCCGCGAAGGCGCCGGTGTTGTCCAGGAGCCAGTTGGCCGCGGTGCCGATGCCGGTCGAGATCTCGCCCGCGAGGAACATCAGGCCGAAGATCGTGACGAGGCCGGAGATCAGGACCGTGAGGGTGGGGGTCACCAGGACGTCCACCGCCTCCGGCACCCACTTCCTGCACCACTTCTCGATGTAGGTGGCGAGGACTGCCGCTCCCAGCGCGCCCAGGACGCCGCCCTGGCCCGGCGAGAGCTTCTGGCCGAACGCCTCGATGTTCGCGACGCCCGCGTAGACGATGATCGCCGCGACCGCGCCGCCCAGGATCGGTGTGCCGCCGAACTCCTTCGCCGTGTTGAGGCCGACGAACACCGCGATCAGCGCCATGAATCCGGAGGCGATGGCGGCGAGGGCGGGGGTGATGGCGGGCAGCCACTCCAGGTTGACCAGCAGGCCGTTGATGCCCGCGATGATGCCGCAGCCGATCAGGGCCGGGATCAGCGGCACGAAGATGTTCGCGATGCGGCGCAGGAAGAGCTTGAAGGGGGTCGCGTTCTTCGCCTTCCTCGCTTCCTTGATCGCGGCGCCCTGTGCCGCCAACTCCTCGGCGGTGGGGGCGTGTTCGGCGGGGACCTCGGTACGCGCTCCGGTGCGGCCCTCCGCCACCATGGCCTCGAACTCCGGGGTGACCCGGGCGACCGTGCCCGGGCCGAGCACGATCTGGTACGTGTCGTCCTCGACCACGCCCATCACGGCGGGCAGGGCCTTCAGCGCCTCGTCCTGGACCAGGGAGCGGTCGGCGAGGCCGAGGCGGAGCCGGGTCATGCAGTGGGCCACGGACGTGACGTTCTGGGCGCCGCCGACGAGGGGGAGGATCGCGGCGGCGGTGGCGCGGTTCTTGTCTGGTGCCATGGTGCGGTGCCTTGCTGTGCGGTGCCCGGTGGGGCGGGGTTGGTTCAGGCGGTGCGGGCCGCGTCGAGGGCCGTGCGGAGGTGGCCGGACGAGGCGGCGAGGAGGTCCGCGGCAGTGGCGGCGTCGACTCCGCCGAGGATCGTCAGGATGGCGTTCTTCACCTCCCCGTCGGTCGCGGCGAGGGCGGTCTCGATCTCCTCGTCGGCGGCGCCGGTGGCGAGGGAGACGATCCTGCGGGAGCGGGCCCGCAGCTTCTCGTTCGACGCGCGGACGTCCACCATCAGGTTTCCGTACGTCTTGCCGAGGCGGATCATCGTGATCGTCGAGAGCATGTTGAGGACGAGCTTCTGGGCCGTGCCCGCCTTCAACCGGGTGGATCCGGTGAGGAGTTCGGGGCCCACGACGACCTCGATGCCGTGCTCGGCGGCGGCCGCGAGCGCGCTGTCCGCGTTGCAGGAGAGGCCGATGGTCAGGGCGCCGTACCGTTCCTTCGCGTGCTCGACGGCGCCGATCGCGTACGGGGTGCGGCCGGAGGCCGAGATGCCGACCACCACGTCGTCCGCGGTCAGGTCCAGGGCGTCCAGGTCCTCTGCCGCGAGCTCCTTGCTGTCCTCCGCGCCCTCGACGGCGGTGACCATGGCGCTCGGGCCGCCCGCGATGAGGCCGACGACCTCGGCCGGGTCGGTGTTGAAGGTCGGCGGGCACTCCGACGCGTCGAGCACGCCGAGGCGGCCCGCCGTGCCCGCGCCCGCGTAGATCAACCGGCCGCCGCGGGCCATGCGCTCGGCGGTGCCGTCGATGGCGGCGGCGATGGAGGGGAGCTGCTCGGCGACGGCGGCGGGCACGGAGGCGTCCTCGCCGTTCATGATCCGCGCGATCTCCTCGGTGGGCAGCCGGTCGATCTCGGAGAGCTCGGGCCGGAACGCCTCGGTGGTGAGGGTGGCCAGCTGGGCGCGGAGTGCGCCGTAGTTGTCGGAGTCCCCGTGCCGGGAGGGGGTGGCGTCGGTGGTGGAGGTCATGGCGTCTGCGGCTCTTTCGTGTCTCTTGTGGGCGGCTGGGCTGCGGCGGCTAGCGGTTCGTACGCGGGCTGTGGCGGTGGGCGAGTGCCTCGTAGGAGGCGGCGAGTGCGGGCGCCGCCGTCTCGTACGTCCGCTGGGCGACGCCCACGAACAGGCAGTCCACGACGAGCAGTTGGCTCGTGCGGGACGACATCGCGGCGGGCCTCAGCTCGCTCTCGCGCGCCGTGGAGGTGGTCAGTATGTGATCGGCGTACTGCGAGACGGCGCCGTCCGGACGGCCGGTGATGGCGATCGTGGTCGCCCCGTGCTCGAAGGCGACGCGCAGCGGTTCGATCACGTCGCCCGTGGAGCCGGAGTGCGTGATCGCGACGGCCACGTCCTTGGCGCGCAGCGTCACGGCGTTGGTGACCGCGAGGTGCGGGTCGGAGTGGGCGTGCGCGATGTGGCCGATGCGGAGCAGCTTCTGGGCGAGGTCCTGGGCGACCAGACCGGAGGCGGCGACGCCGTAGACCTCCACGCGCCGCGCGGTGGCGAGCGCGGCGACGGCGGCGCCGAGCTGGACGGTGTCGAGTCCGGCGGCCGTGTCGGCGAGGGTCTGCTGCTCGTCGTACGCGAGCTTGGCGACGACGTCCGCGATGGGGTCGTCGACGGCGATGTCCGCGGTCACGGCGGGCGCGCGGCCGGACTGCTGCTGGGCGGCGAGGCCGGCGAGGGCGAGCCGCAGGTCGCGGTAGCCGGGGTAGCCGAGGAGGCGGGCGGTGCGGACGACCGTCGCCTCGCTGGTGCCGGTGAGCTCGGCGAGGCCGGTGACCGTGAGGGCCGCGCATCCCGCGGGGTCGCCTGCGACGGCCTCGGCGACCCGCTGCATGGAGCGGGTCATCGACGGCGCCAGGGTCCGCACCTTGGCCGCGAGGGCGGCGGGGGCGGGGGGCGTGGCGCCCGCGAAAATTTCCTTCACATCATTGGTCACACTTGAAAGATATTTTCACGGCGTCGAGCGGGTCAATACCTCTTTGGTCCCGAGGTTCGGCGGGACCTTCGACCACGGTGCGCGCGGGGTGACAATTGCTGCATGGACACGATCGACCCCCTGGAGCAGGCGTTGCACGCCGCCCGCGCACTCGTCCTCGCCGACCTCGTCGCCCGTGAGGTCGCCGAGGCCGAGGTCGTCTCGCTCGTCGAGGAGTCGGTGGCGCACCGGCGCTGGTGGGTCGAGCAGTGGCCCGAAGGCATCGAGTACGTCGCCGGGCTCGTCGCCCAGGACGTCCAGGACGCCCTCCTGGAGCGGTACGGACGGTGGCCGCTGTGCCCCGTGTGCGGCTCGGGGGACCCCCACGCGCTGGACGTGGAGCCGGAGTTGGGGCCCGATCCGCACTGGGTGTGCGGAAAGGCGGGCGTGGTGGTGGCGCCGGTGGGCGGCCTCACATGACCGTCTACATAGACCCGCCGACCTGGCCGGGCCACGGGCGGCTGTGGTCGCACCTGGTCAGCGACGTCTCGTACGAGGAACTGCACGCCTTCGCGGCGGGCATCGGCTGCCCGCCCCGCGCCTTCGAACGCGATCACTACGACGTGCCCTCGCACCGCTACGAGGACGCGGTGCGGGCCGGTGCCGTGCAGATCGGCTCGAAGGAGCTGGTGCGCAGGCTCACGGCGGCGGGGTTGCGGAGGCCCAAGGGGCGGCCGGGTTAGGGGGCCGGCTCAGGGGCGGCCGCCGTCTACGACACGGGCGCGCGCTCAGGACGAGGGGCGCTTGAACGTCAGGGTCAGCCCGCGCGTCCCCTGCACCTGCCCGGTGCCGATGAGCTGGATGGAGCCGCTCGCGGTCACCTGGAAGGAGAGCTGGGCCTCGGCCAGTGGCAGTGTGCTCTCGCGCTCCGAGACGTCCTTGAAGATCTGCTGCAGGGCGTCGACGGTGTCCGCGAGGTTCTTCCGGAGCGGGCCGAGGGGGACGGAGCGGAGCACGGCGTCGCCGTCCCGGTCGAAGAGGCCCATGGAATCGCTGTGCGTGCCGATCGCGTCGGTTTCGTCGGTGGCCGCGACCCAGAAGGGCAAGGACTGTCCCTCGAACCGGTCCGTCGTGTTCTCGGTCATCCCGTCCCCTGGGCTCGTCCGCCACCGAAGCTGCCGCCACCCCGTCCCGCCGAAGCGGCGGCTGCCGCAGCCGCCGGGCAGGAGTGTGGTGGGTCAACTCTACGTCCAGGGCGGGCTGTTGGCGGCGTCATCCGCCGAGGTCACGGCATCCGGCGCCGTGTGCCGGTGACCCAGGCGTTCAGGCCCGGCGCAGGCCGTACGCCCTGTTCGCGTCGCGGTCCGGGAGGCGGGTGTACCCCGCGCGGGTCACCACCGCCTGGGACGCCGCGTTCGCGGGCTCTGTCACCGCCAGCAGGGACGTCACTTCGGAGTGGGTCAGGGCCCACTCCGACAGGGCCCGCAGCGCCTCCGTCGCATAGCCGTTGCCCCGCGCCCGCACCGCCAGGTCGTACCCGACCTCGACGACGCCGTTGTCGTCCGGCGGGCCGTGGAAGCCCATGCCGCCGACCGCCGTCTCGTCGGCGGTGCGTACGAGCGCGTACATGCCCCACTCGGGCCGGTACACCCCGGACGTGTACGCCTTGGTCACCATCTCCGCGGCCGTCCGCGTCCCCTCGAAGGGGCCGCCTTCGATCCAGGCCAGACCTCCCGTGCCGCCCGCGGCGAGATCCGCCGCGGCCGCCGGGGTCACCTCGCGCAGGGCGACGGCGCCCGCCGGGAGCGAGGCGGCGTTGCGCCAGCGCCAGTGGGGGACGGGCGTGCGGCCGGGGAGCGTTCCCCTGCCGGTGGCCCAGAGCAGGGTCGTCCACGGGGTTCCGCCCGCGGGGAACGGCGGGACGTGCGGGAACAGGTGGCCGAGGACCCCCTCGCACAGCGCCGCGGGCGGTTCCGCGTCGACGCCGAGGGCCCGGGCGATGTCGTGGGTGTGGAGCAGGAGCTCCGCCACCCCCATCGCCGCGAACCCCGTCGCGTCCGCGCTCCCCGAGGGGTAGGGGTGGTAGGCGCGGACCCCGCGGGGCGTCGTGCGGACCACCGCCGTCAGGATCGTCCCGGCCGCCTCGATCGCGCGGATCGCGCCCCCGGGGCCCGTGCCCTTGTCGAGCGCCGTCTCGAAGGGGATCCAGGAGTCGGCGGCCCGGCCCGCCAGCTGGCCCGCGTACGCGAGGAGGCAGCCCGCGATGTGGTCCGCCGTCTCCAGGCAGTTCCAGTCGAGCCCGCCCGCCTTCGCGTTCCAGTCGCGGTCCTCCGCCGCACGCAGCACCTTCGCCGCGTGCGCGACGGCCTCGTCGATCCGGTCCCCACCCATGAGAAGCATGCGCAGAGAGTACGGGAGCGGAGGGGCGACGGGCTCCTGGTTTCGGCGGGCGGCTCAGGTGTTGCGGCGGACGCCTCAGGCCTCCAGCAGCGCCAGTTCCGTCGCCAGGTTCTCCCGGGCCGGCGCCTCCCACTCGGCCGCCCCGTGATCCGTCCTGAACAGGCATGGGAGCGCCAGGAGTTGGCGCAGCACCTCCGCCCTTCCCGCGCGGAACGCCTCGTCCGGCACGAACCCGTACTCCTCGCGGACCGCGGCCGCGTAGGCGGCGTACGCGTCCGGCGGCGACGCCAGGATCGCCAGGTCGGCGTCGCACAGCGCCTCGCCGTTGCGGTCGCCCTCCGCGGGGTCGTGCGTGAGGGTGAGGCGGACCAGGCGGGCCACCTCGGCGATCGCCTCCTCGCTCAACTCGGCCTCCGCCAGCGCCCGTTCCGCGAGGCGCGCCGAGCGCTCCTCGTTCTCGGAGCGGTCGGGCGCGTACACCGCGTCGTGGAACCAGGCCGCCAGACGGACCAGTTCGGGGTCGTCGGCGTGGTCTTCCAGTACGTCGATGTGGTCCAGGACCGCCGCCAGGTGGGCGATGGTGTGGTACCGGCGCTGGGGCTCGGCCCAGCGGGCGAGGAGGCGGTCCGCGTAGGGCGCGGGGTCGGGGGTGCCCCGGCTCGCGCGGAGCAGGGTGGCGGCCCAGCGGGCGTGGAGGTCCTTTTCGTCGGCCATGGCGCGACTCTAATCGCTGCGTACCCCCTGGGGGTATTGGGGGTGCGTCCGGCCCGGAATCTCCGGCTCGTCCGTTGCCATGCGCCGGTCTCAGGAGGTTGGCTGCGTCCATGACCGTGACGACCGCTGACGAGACCTACGAACCCGACCGTGCCGGACGCCTTCTCCTGGCCGAACGCGACGCCCTCGTACCGCTGTTGAGGGCCGCGCCCGAAGAGGCGTACGCGATTCGCACCTGCTGTCCCGGCTGGACCG
The DNA here is from genome assembly GCF_055558735.1 of Streptomyces sp. NPDC025651. Lineage (NCBI taxonomy): Bacteria > Bacillati > Actinomycetota > Actinomycetes > Kitasatosporales > Streptomycetaceae > Streptomyces > Streptomyces sp. NPDC025651. The sequence continues at coordinate 89,544 of NZ_JBVHLZ010000012.1, read as the reverse complement.
TGCGGCATCTCCTCGCGCACTGCGGCTCCGCGTTGACGCGGGTGGTGGAGAGCCGCTTCGAGAAGGGCGTGTACTCGCCCGAGAGCAACGAGCGCGACATCGCCGAGCGGGCCGACTGGCCCAACTCCCGCATCGTGGACGAGCTGGAGCGCGGCATGACGGAGGCCGGGCCCGCCATGGCCGCCGCCAAGGGGCGCCTCGACGGCGTCGCGCTGGGGGAGTGGGTGCACTCGGGCGACGTACGCGAGGCGTGGGGCGAGCCGGGGGCGTACGGGGGCGAACGGCTCGCGGACGCGCTGCCGCTGCTCGCCGCGCACAGCAGGTCGGAGTTCAGCGCGGCGACGCCCGGTCTCGCGGTGCACGCGGACGTGGACGGGTGGGACGAGCCGCTGATCCTCGGCGCCACCGACGGGCGCAGGCCCCCGGCCCGCTACATCGGCGACGCGCCGACCCTGATCCGGCTCTGCGCGGGGCGGCCGCTCACGGGGACGCGGTACGAGCTCGCGGGCGCGGTGGAAAAGGAGTTGGCGCTCTTCGACTGAGCGGCCGCGGACGGCGGTGGCCTCGAGCCGAGCGGCCCCGAGCCGAGCGGCTCGGGGCCGATGTGCGACGGGTGTCCGTCCGGGTCGGGCCAGGACCGCCGTCAGTGCTGGTGGCCGCCGCCCTCTTCCGCGCCGCCGTGCTCGTCGCCGGTCTTCTCCCCGCTCTTGTCGGCCCCGTCCGCATGCACGGTGAACGCCGCCGTGCGGACCTTGCCCTCGTGCTTGAAGTCCAGGAACAGGCGGTACGCGCCCTTGCTCGGTGCCGCCGTCCTGAACGAGATGCCGGGGCCCGCCTTCGTCTTCCCGTCGCCCGGCTCGCCGTTCGGGTGCACGTGGAGGTAGGCGAGGTCGCCGGAGCGCAGGGCCACCAGGTGGCCGTACGCGCCCAGGTAGGGCTGGAGATCGGTCACCGGCCTGCCGTTCTTCGCCACGTTCAGGGTGAGGTCGCCGCCCGCGCCGGTCTTCAACCGGCCCTTGAGCGTGACGTCGTAGCCGTCGACCTTCGCGGTGGTGTCGTGCGCGGGCAGCTCCTTCGGCTCGAACCTCCCCGCCGCCGCGAGGTCGGCGCCGAGGGTCAGGCCCTCCTTCGCGCCCTCGGGGCGGAAGTCCGCGAAGACGCGGTATCCGCCGGCCTCGGGCAGCTCGACCTTCGTCGACCAGGTGCCGTCCGCCGCGCGGGTCGGGTGCAGATGGCGGTAGGTCGTCAGGTCGCGTGAGGCGACGATGAGGTGGAGCTCCTTGTCGTGCTCCTTCGCGTACGAGGTCACGTTCTTCCCCGAGGAGTCCCTGACGACGGCGAAGCGCAGCTCCTGCCGCCGGTCCGCCTCGACGCGGTCCGTCTCCAGGTCCAGCGTGTAGCCGCGCTCGGAGACGTTCAGGCCGCCGGGCACGGTCGCCGTCGGCTCGCCCTCCTTCCGCTCGCCGTCGTGTTCCCCGTGCCGGGCCGCGGGCGCCTTGTCCGTGACCGGGTCGACGGCCTGGCCCACTCCGTACGCGGTACCGAAGGTCGCGGCGACGGCGGCGGCGAATGCGGTGATCTTCAGTCCGGTGTTCATGGGGGCTCCCTCGGTGATTCCCGCCCGGTGGTTCCGGCCGGTCGGACGCGATGCCCATGAAGATACCCCCTGGGGGTATTAAGTCAAGTCCTGTCCGCCCCTTGCGCCGGGTACCCCCCAGGGGTATACATGGATCCCGTCAGCGGTACCCGCCCCGGGTATCGCCCCACCGGGTGTCGAAACCCCTCTCGACCCCTCTCGTACAGGAGCGCCCCATGGCTGCGATCACCACCACGTACAAGGTCGACGGCGTGCACAGCGCCCACTGCCAGGGCGTCGTCACCGACGCCGTCGGCGGCCTCGGCTTCGTCTCCTCCGTGCGGGTGCGCATCCCGGAGGGCCTGGTCACCGTCACCACCGCCGCCGAGCCGGACGACGCACGGATCGCCGAGACCGTCGAGGACGCCGGATACGACTACGTCGGCCGCGTCTAACCCCTTCTTCCCTTCCGTCCCACGTCACGAGGAGTCCGCAGACATGTCCACCACCACATCCGGTGCCCCCGGAGCGGCGCCCACCGCCGAGGTCGAACTCGCCATCGGTGGCATGACCTGCGCCTCGTGCGCGGCCCGCATCGAGAAGAAGCTCAACCGCATGGACGGCGTCGAGGCGACCGTCAACTACGCCACCGAGAAGGCCAAGGTCAGCTACCGCGGCCAGGACGTCTCCGTACAGGACCTGATCTCCACGGTCGAGGCCACCGGATACACCGCGCAGGAGCCCGCCCCCGTACGGGACGAATCCGAGCCCGCCGGCGAGGAGCGGCGGGCCGACGACGAACTGCGGCCGCTGCGCCGGCGGTTGACCGCCGCGGTCCTCCTCTCGGTGCCCGTCATCGCGATGGCGATGGTCCCCGCCCTGCAGTTCGAGTACTGGCAGTGGCTGTCCCTCACCCTCGCGGCGCCCGTCGTGACGTACGCGGCCTGGCCCTTCCACAAGGCGGCGTTCACCAACGCCCGGCACGGCGCCGCCACCATGGACACGCTGATCTCGGTCGGCACGTCGGCGGCGTTCCTCTGGTCGCTGTGGGCGCTGTTCTTCGGGACGGCCGGAACGCCCGGCATGACGCACCCCTTCGAGCTCACCATCGAGCGCAGCGACGGCGCAGGGAACATCTACCTGGAGGCCGCCGCCGGTGTCACCGCCTTCATCCTCGCCGGGCGCTACTTCGAGGCCCGCTCCAAGCGGAAGGCGGGCGCCGCCCTCAAGGCGCTGCTCCAGCTCGGCGCCAAGGACGTCACCGTCATCCGTGACGGCGGGCGCGAAGAGACCATCCCCGTGGGCGAGTTGAAGGTCGGCGACCGCTTCCTGGTCCGCCCCGGCGAGAAGATCGCCACGGACGGCGAGGTCGTCGAGGGCACCTCCGCCGTGGACGCCTCCATGCTCACCGGCGAGTCCGTGCCCGTCGAGGTCGCCGCCGGCGACGCGGTCACCGGAGCCACCCTCAACGTCGGCGGACGCCTCGTCGTCGAGGCCACCCGCGTCGGCGCCGACACCCAGCTCGCCCGCATGGCCAAGCTCGTCGAGGACGCGCAGAACGGCAAGGCCGCGGCCCAGCGCCTGGCCGACAGGATCTCCGCGGTGTTCGTGCCGGTCGTCATCGGCCTCGCGCTCGCCACCCTCGGCTTCTGGCTCGGCAACGGGGCCGGTCTCACCGCGGCCTTCACCGCCGCCGTCGCCGTCCTGATCATCGCCTGCCCCTGCGCGCTCGGCCTCGCCACCCCGACCGCCCTCATGGTCGGCACCGGGCGCGGCGCCCAGCTCGGCATCCTGATCAAGGGCCCGGAGGTCCTGGAGTCCACCCGCAAGGTCGACACCATCGTCCTGGACAAGACCGGCACCGTCACCACCGGCAGGATGACCCTGCTCGCCACCCACACCGCCCCCGGCACCACGACCTCCGAAGTCCTGCGCCTCGCCGGTGCGTTGGAGCACTCCTCCGAGCACCCCGTCGCCCGGGCCGTGGCCGCCGGCGCCGCCGCCGAGGCGGGCGAGCTGCCCACCCCGGAGGACTTCGCGAACGTGGCGGGCCTCGGTGTGCAGGGCGTCGTCGAGGGCCACGCGGTCCTGGTCGGCCGCACCCAGCTGCTCAAGGAGTGGGAGATCCACCTGCCCGTCGGCCTGGAGCGCGCCAAGGCCGAGGCCGAGGCGGCGGGCCGCACCGCCATCGCGGTCGCCTGGGACGGCGAGGCCCGCGCGGTCCTGGAGGTCGCCGACGCGGTGAAGGAGACCAGCCCCGAGGCGATCCGGCGGCTGCGCGCCCTCGGCCTGACCCCGATGCTGCTGACCGGCGACAACAGGGCCGTGGCCGAGTCGGTGGCCGCGGAGGTCGGCATCGCCCCCGAGCACGTCGTCGCGGAGGTCATGCCGCAGGACAAGGTCGACGTCGTGAAGCGGCTGCAGGGCGAGGGCCGCAGCGTGGCGATGGTCGGCGACGGCGTGAACGACGCGGCCGCCCTGGCCCAGGCCGACCTGGGCCTGGCGATGGGCACGGGCACGGACGCCGCCATCGAGGCCGGTGACCTGACCCTGGTCCGCGGCGACCTGCGGGCCGCGGCCGACGCGATCCGCCTCTCGCGCCGCACGCTCGGCACGATCAAGTCGAACCTGTTCTGGGCCTTCGCCTACAACGTCGGAGCCCTCCCGCTGGCCGCCTCCGGCCTGCTCAACCCGATGATCGCGGGCGCGGCCATGGCCTTCTCCTCGGTCTTCGTGGTCGGCAACAGCCTCCGCCTGAGGGGGTTCAAGCCACTGTCCTGATCCGTCCCCGCGGCCACTTCGGTCACCCCGGTGCGAGCGACTCGGCTCGCGCCGGGGTGTTCTGCGCGTAGGCTGGTAATTGGACTAGACCTATGCCAGGTTTCCGGCGGTAGTCGGCAGCCCAGCCGACGCGACCAGAAGGAAGAGACATCCATGAGCAAGCGTGCAGTCCTGGAGGTGATCGCCCTCGATGCCGAGGACGCCGTCGCCGCCCAGGCCGGAGGCGCCGACCGCCTCGAGCTGGTGACCGACATGGCCGCGGACGGCCTCACCCCGTCCCGCGAGACCTTCGCCGCGATCCGCTCCCGCGTCGACATCCCGCTGCGCGTGATGCTGCGGCTGGCCGACGGGTTCGCCGCGGGCGACGTCGACGAGCTCGTACGCCGTGCGCGCGAGCTCAGGGCCGAGGGCGCCGACGAGTTCGTGCTCGGCTTCCTCGACGAGGCGGGCGGCCCCGACCTCGCCGCCGTGGAGACCGTGGTGGCCGCCCTCGACGGCTGCCGGTGGACCTTCCACCGGGCGATCGACCGCGCCGCCGACCGCGACGCCCTGCGCAAGCAGCTCGCGGACCTGCCGGGCCTGGACACCTACCTCACCGCGGGCTCCGCGGCCGGCGTCGACGACGGCCTGCCCACGCTCCTCGCCGAGGCGGCACGCCGCGGCGAGCAGGGGTACGAGCCGCGGCTCCTGATCGGCGGCGGTCTGCGCCTCGACCACCTGCCGCGTCTGAAGGCGGCCGGCGTCGACGCCTTCCACATCGGCGGCGCCGCGCGGCCCGACGGCTGGTCGGCACCGGTCTCCGCGGCGGCCGTCGCCCAGTGGAGGGCCGCGGTCGACGATTGATCGTTTCCCCGCGGGGCGCGATAGAACTGGGGTCGAAACGGAGGGGACCTCATGCCGAGACCAGCAGAAAACACGCGCCCCGCGGAACGCATACTCGCGGCCGGGACACTGCCCGTCGCCGCGATGCTGCTCACCGGGACGCTCGCGCTCTACATCGCGCTCGTCGCGTTCGGGAACATCACCGACTTCGACTCCAACCAGCAGTTCGTACGCCATGTCCTGGCGATGGACACCACGTTCAAGGACGACGACCTGATGTGGCGCGCGGTGGAGTCCACCGCGCTCCAGGACACCGCGTACGTCGGGATCATCGCCTGGGAGACGCTGGCCGCGCTCGTCCTCGGCACGGCCACGGTCCTGTGGGCCAAGGGCCTGCGCCGCCCCGCGGGGACGCACCGGGCGGAGGGCCTGCGCCGCGCCCAACGCGCAGGCACCATCGGCCTGTTGATGCTCCTCCTGCTGTTCGGGGTGGGCTTCATCGGGATCGGCGGCGAGTGGTTCGCGATGTGGCAGTCGGAGGACTGGAACGGCCTGGACGCGGCCATCCGCATCGTGACGTTCGCGGGCGTCGCGCTCATCGTGACGCACCTGCCGTCCGCCGTGACCAGGGCGGACGGCTCCGGCGAGGAGTCCTGACGGGACGTCAGGCGAGCTGTGCGGGCAGTCCGGCCGAGTGCACCACGATCAGGCCGGACACCGCACGGGTCAGCGCCACGTACAGCCGGCGCAGACCGGTCCGCTCGTCCGGCTCGCCGTCGACCACGGCGGCGGGCTCGTCCAGGACCACGTAGTCGTACTCGAGGCCCTTGGCCAGCGACGCGGGCACCAGCGTGAGCCGGGCCTCCGCCGTCGTCTCCTGGCCGGGGGAGAGGTACGAGATCCCGGCCGCCGTCAGGGCGTCGGCGAGCGCGGGGACACGGGCGTCCGCGGCGATCAGCCCGACGGACCCCTCGTGCCGCAGCGAATCGGCACAGGCCCGCAGGCAGGCGGCGTCGAGGCCCTCGGCGCCGTCCTCGACGCGCCGCACGGCCAGCGATCCCGGCGACTCCCGCACCGAGTCGACCGCGGCGAGCCCGGGCGCGATGTCGGGCAGCAGCCGGGACGCGTACGCGATGACGTCGCGCGGCACGCGGAAACCGGCCGTCAGCTCCTCCACCACGGCGTCGCCCTTGCCGAGATGGGCCAGGGCCTCGGCCCAACTCCGGGTCGCCCAGGGCGTGGTGCCCTGCGCGAGGTCGCCGAGGACGGTGGCGGACCCGGTGGTGCAGCGCCGCCCCACGGCGCGGTACTGCATGGGGGAGAGGTCCTGCGCCTCGTCGAGCACCACGTGCCCGAGCGAGTGCGTGCGCGACACGAGATCGCTCGCCTCGTCGATCAACACGGCGTCGGCGGCGGACCACTTGGCGCTCTTGACGCTACGGGCGGGCTTGGCCCACAGGACGGCCTTCTGCTCCTCCTCGTCCAGGATCCCCTCGGCGTGCTCGGCGAGGAAGCCGGCGTCGGACAGCAGCCGCAGGACGAGCTTCGCCGGATCGACGGGCGGCCAGACGGCCTTGACCGCGGCCTTCACGGCGGCGTTGCGCGCGACGGAGTCCTGCACACGGTCGTCGGGGGCCTCGCCCGCCTGCTCCATGCGGACGAGGACGGCGTGGGCGATGCGCTGGGGAAGGGCGTCCCGGGCGGCCCCGTACCGGATGTCGCGTGCGAGCAACTCGCCCACGATCTCCTCCAGTTCATGGGCGGGCACGCGCCACCGCCGGGACCCGCGCACGACGACGAGGGGCTCGGTGGGCAGGGTCACGTGCGAGCGCACGGCCCTGCGCAGCACCTCGGCCATGCGGGCGTCGCCCTTGACGAGGGCGGCGGCGGGACCGTCCGTGCCCCGCACCTCCACGTGGGCGACGAGGTCGTCGACGGTGGCCTGCCTGACCTCCAACTCGCCGAGCGCGGGCAGGACTTGCTCGATGTAGTGCAGGAAGGAGGCGTTCGGCCCGATGACGAGGGTGCCGGTCCTGGCGAGGCGCTCGCGATGGGCGTACAGCAGATAGGCGACACGGTGGAGCCCGACGGCGGTCTTCCCGGTCCCGGGCCCGCCCTGCACGCACACGCTGCCGCCGAGCCCACTGCGGACGATCTCGTCCTGCTCGGGCTGGATGGTGGCGACGATGTCCCGCATCGGACCCACGCGCGGCCGCTCGATCTCCTGCTGGAGGAGCTTGCTGGTCCGCTCGCCCTCGGTGGCGTCGCTGAGGTGCTCGTCCTCGTACGCGGTGAGGTCGCCGCCGGTGTAGCCGAAGCGGCGGCGCAGCGCGATGTCCATCGGGTCCTTCTTGGAGGCCCGGTAGAACGGCTGGGAGACCGGCGCGCGCCAGTCGATGACCATCGGGTCCCCGTCGGCGTCGTGCACGTGCCGCCGCCCGATGTAGAACTGCTCGCCGTCCGCGCCCTCCGCCTGCTCGGCACCAGGGGCGTGCAGATAGTCGAGCCGCCCGAAGAACAAGGGCGTATGGGCAAGATCGGCAAGGGACTTGATCCGCTCGTCGAGCTGTCGCTCCAGGACCGCGGCGTTCACCCAGTTCGCGGTGACGTCACGGATGTCGAGCGCCTCGGCGTCCTCGCGCATGGCGCGCAGGGCGGAACGGGACGCGGCGAGGTGCCCTCGCTCACGGGCGAGGGGGTCTGGGGAGTCGGCGGACTCCGACTCGGACTGGGCGTGCGCGTGCACGGGGGGCCTCCGGCGGTTCAGCGGTGTCTGTGGCGGGCCTCTGCTTCGTGCTGCTGCGTCGGCTCTGGCTCTTGCTGCCGACCGGTTTCCGACCGGGCGGGGCGCTCCATGAGGGAGGCGGGAAGGGGGCATCTTAGGTGAGATCTATGTGCCCACTCCAACGATTTTCCACGGGGTCCTGGGCGATCAGCCGCCCGGCGGTGTCCCTCTGCCCCGCCGTTCCGCGGCCGGACATCACAAACAGGCAGAGCAACCGGCAACGACCCGTAGACGTCAGACGGAGCGGGGAGACACGGGGGTATGTGCGCACTGCGTACGAAGCTCACGCGAGCCGCAGCAACAAGACCCCGCAGTAACGTCAGCAACTAGACCCGCAGCAAGATGGCGGGTGCGGACATACCCGCGCAGCTCTGCCTCACAGACGGCCCTCGGGCGCTGACCCCCGCCCTCGCGGTCATACGCGGAGGCGAGCCTCAAGCGCTGCCCGCCCCAAGGCGGCACCCGGAACCCCAGGTGCAGACGTCCACCACGCCGCGGCCCGCCCCACGGGCGAACCAAGGCGCAGCCCCCGCCCCGGCCCCCCGACCCGCTACCGTGAGGCGGATGAGCACCGACGAGTCGCAGCCCACGGACAGCGCACCCACCCCGCCGCGCCCCGCGGACCCGCCCCGCTCCCTCGCCGAAGCGCTCCGCTCCCGCGACGACGCCGACCTCGCCGCCCTGCTCCACGCCCGCCCCGACCTCCTCAACCCCGTCCCCACCGACCTCACCCAGCTCGCCACCCGCGCCGGGACCCGCGCCTCCGCCGTGCGCGCCCTGGAGCGCCTGGACCGGTTCGCCCAGCAGGTCGCGGAGACCCTCGCCGTGGCCCCGGACCCCACGACGTACGACGAGCTGCTCGCGCTCCTGGCGGGGGACGACGGCGACGCCGCCGTCACCAGAGCCCTGCCCCGCGCCCTCGCCACCCTGCACAAGCAGGCGCTCGTCTGGGGCCGGAACGACCGTCTCCGGCTCGTGCGCACGGTCCGTGAACTCCTCGCCCCCACCCCGCAGCACCCGTCCCCCACCGGCCTCGGCCCCACCGTCGCCGAGGCCACCGCCGGGATGTCCCCGACCCGCGTCCAGGACATCGTCGCCGCGGCGGGCCTGCCCACCACCCACGATCCGGTCTCGGCGGTCGAGTCCCTCACCGCCCTCTTCAAGGACCGCACCCGGATGTCCGCGCTGCTCGACCAGGCGCCCGCCGAGTCCGTGGAGGTCCTGTCCCGGCTGGTCTGGGGTCCTCCCTACGGCCAGGTCACCGCCGACCCGGCCCGCCACCTGCGCTGGCTCCTGGACCGGGGCCTGCTCCTGCCGACCGCGCCCGGCACGGTCGTCCTGCCCCGCGAGGCCGCCCTGCACCTGCGGGCGGGCCGCGCCCACCGCACGCCCGAGCCGACCCCGCCGCCCGTGGAGGCCGCCCGCGAGACCCGTCCACAGGTTGTGGACGCGACGGCGGCGGGCCAGGCGTACACGGCACTCGCCACCGTCGAGGAGCTCCTCAAGGACTGGGACGAGGGCGGCCCCGCGGTCCTGCGCGCCGGCGGCCTCAGCGTGCGCGACCTGAAGCGGACGGCGGTCGCCCTCGACACGACCGAGCCGCTGGCCGCGTTCTGGGTCGAACTGGCCTACGCGGCGGGCCTGCTGGCCTCGGACGGCCAGGCCGACGAGCGGTACGCGGCGACCCCCGCCTACGACGAATGGCAGGAGCTCCCCGCCCCCGAGCGCTGGTCGGTCCTCGCCACGGCCTGGCTCGCGGCGACCCGCACCGCGGGCCTGGTCGGCGGCCGCGACGGCAAGGACCGCACGCTCTCCGCGCTCGGCCCGCACCTGGACCGCTCGGTGGCGCCCGAGGTCCGCCACCGCGTCCTCGCCCTCCTCGCCGCGCTCCCCGAGGGCACGGCACCGACCCCCGAGTCCCTCCTGTCCCACCTCCGCTGGCTCCGGCCGTCCCCGGCCTCCCTCGACCTGCGCACCCGTATCACCCAATGGACGCTGAACGAGGCGGAGTTGCTGGGCATCACGGGAAGGGGCGCGCTGTCGACGCACGGCAGGGCGTTGCTGGCCGCCGACCCGGAAGCGGACACGAGCCCGGACACCGAGCCCTCCCCCAAGCCGAAGCAGCCGCCCACCCAGGCCTCCGGCCCCGCCGAACAACCGGTCTCCGCCGCCCGCGCCGCCCGTCTCCTCGCGCCCCTCCTGCCCGAGCCCCTGGACCACGTCCTCCTCCAGGCCGACCTCACCGCCGTCGCCCCCGGCCCCCTGGAGCGCCCGCTCGCCGACGCCCTCGCCGTCCTCGCCGACGTCGAGTCGAAGGGCGGCGCGACCGTCTACCGCTTCACGCCGGGATCCGTACGCCGCGCGCTCGACGCCGGGCAGTCCGCCTCCGACCTGCACGCGTTCCTCGCGGCGCACTCCCGCACCCCCGTCCCGCAGCCCCTCGCGTACCTGATCGACGACGTGGCCCGCAAGCACGGCCACCTCCGCATCGGCGCCGCGTCCGCGTACGTCCGCTGCGACGACGAGGCGCTGCTCAACGAGATCCTGGCCGACAAGCGCGCCCAGGGCCTGCGCCTGCGCCGCCTCGCGCCCACCGTGCTCGCCGCCCAGGCGGACCCCGGCACGCTCCTCGACGGGCTGCGCTCCATGGGCTTCGCGCCCGCCGCCGAGTCCGCGGAGGGCGACGTGCTGGTCACCCGCGCCCACGCCCACCGCACCCCGCCCCGCTCGGCCCCCGAGCCCGTGCCGGACGGCCCGCCGCTGCCCGACGCCGTCCTCGTCGGCGCGGCCGTGCGGGCGATCCGCGCGGGCGACCTGGCGTCCACGGCGCCCCGCAAGGAGGCCCCGCAGACGTCGGACGGCCGGCTGCCCCGCACCACGGCCGCCGAGACCCTCGCCACGATGCAGGCCGCGGTCCTGACCGGCGAGGCGGTGTGGATCGGCTACGTCAACGCGGAGGGCTCCGCGAGCCAGCGGGTGATCGCCCCCGTACGCGTGGAGGGCGGCTTCGTCACGGCCTACGACCACACCGCGGACGAGGTCCGCACCTACCCCCTGCACCGGATCACGGGCGTCGCCGAGCTCGCCGACGACTGAGCCACGGGCTCCTGGTCACACACCTCAGTGGTCCGGGCGTCCTGGCAAGGCCTGTTCGACATGGTGTCCGCTCTCGGGCCAAGGGCTCCTCGGCCCGCTCGTCGGGTTTCCCGGGATACCGCTCTCGGGGCCGCTGCGATGCGCCATCCTTGCCCCTGGGAGGGCGGTGTGGGTAAAGCATCGAGGAAGAAGCGGGAACAGCGGGCATGTAAAGCGGCGTCGGCGCCCGTGGCCGAAGCCAGCAGTGGCGACGATCCGCGAACGCTGGGTGAACAGGCCCTCGGGCGGTTGTTGCGCTCGAGCACGCCAGGGCGGCTCAGCCTGGCCGGCGCTTACGCGTGGGGTTACGCGGCGCTGGGACACGCCCAGCAGGAGGGGACCGAGCCGGGCTGGTACCAGGAGATCGATCCCTTGGACGCCCTGTTCCTGGGAACGGTCTGGCCCAAGTCGTTCAGTGACGAGTTCGAGTTCGCCAACGCCCGCGATGCGTGGCTGCGCCTCCTGCGAGGCACAGTGCACGGGAAGGGGGTCCAGCGCTTCGTGCACGAAGCCATCTCGGCAAGCCGTGACCTGGGGCTTCCTGTGGACAACGGGGAACTCATGCTGGCCCTGACCGGTCGGCTCGAAGCAGCCGGGCTCGACCAGCGCCGACTGCCCCGGCGACTGCTGCCGGAGGTGGCCCTTCAGGACTGCCGAGCGGCTCGTGGACCGTCTGTGGGTTTGCGGTTTCCCGATCCACCAGAGGATGCGGTGGAGCTGGTCCGGCGGTTCTGGGAGGACGACGGGGAGCAGGTGCGGGCCGATGACACGCTTCAGGCGGTTCTCCGCGATGGACTGCGCCGGTTCCAGGATGCGGGGATGCCGGTGGAGGAGGAGTCCGGGCTGTTGCTGCCGGCCTTGTACGCCGTGCTCATGGCGAAGCCCGGCGAGCTTCTGGAGGACATGGGGGAGCATGCCTGGGCATGGGCTGCTTCCCTGGACGAGGTGTCGACACTGGCCCCGGTGCTCGACATCCTCCTTGTCGCCCCCGAATGGGGAATGTCTGTCGCCGACACTCTCGGACGTCTTTTCGCTGTGCCCGCATTCACCGAGCCGATCCCATCGGAGGCCCTGCTCTGGACCAGCTCACCTGGTCTCGCCCTGCCGCGCTTGGCCTTCGAACTGGGCATTCCCGAGGTGTACACGCAGGAATCAGTGGTCACCCCGGACCTCCTGGACTGGGTGGGCATGCACGCCAGAATGCGCCTGAGCGCCGCCACTCGCAGAAGGTCCGCCGGTCTCGAGGAGATGGACAGCGCCGACGGCGTGGGCGGCATACAAGAGGAGTCGGACGAACGTTGGGCTGAGCGGCGTGAGGCCGTGCTGCACAAGGTCCGCAAGAGGGCCCGCAGAACCGCACCGCCGCCACGCCGGTCCGACCACCCCGTCGAGCGCATCTGGAACGCGGACGGCAGCTCTGTGGTGCGGTTCTCCGCGGACAATCCGCACGGAGAGGAGGTGAAGGAGGGCTTGGAACGCCAACGGGAAGCCTTCCGAGAGAAGTTCGGACGTGAACCGGGACCGGACGACCCGATCTTCTTCGACCCCGATGCCGACGAGCCCACCCCTCTCACCAAGGAGTCCTTCGACAACATGATGCTGAACATGGCGGAACGCGCAGCCGAGGTGGGTATCGACCCCGCCTTCCTCCATGCCTGGCGTGAGGTCGGGTACGTCGTCACCGAAGAAAACAGGAGCATGTTCACCACAGCTGAGGTCCTTGCCTTCAGCAGGGCTGTCGTCCGACACCAACAGGCTGGGGAATGAACGACAGAGTCAAGAACCACATCAGTGGAGGAGTCTTCTTCGGCATCGTTGTGCAGGGGCAGACCGTCAATCTGACGCTTCCGGACCGACCGGACTCCGCGCTCGCCGGATTGCCGCGGCAATCGGAGACCTTCGCGGGACGCCGTACTCAGCTGGATACTGTCTGCGCGGCGTTGGCGCCCACAGAGTCGGACAAGACGGCCAGGGCTGTGGTGGTGACCGGGCTCGCTGGTACGGGGAAGACCGAGCTCGTACTCCAGGCCGCACACCGAGCGCTGCGGGAGGAGGACTGGTTCCCCGGTGGGGTTCTCTTCGTCGACCTGCATGGCTACGACGCGGAGCACAAGCTGTCGCCGAAGCAAGCGCTCGGCACCCTGCTGCGGGCACTCGGCATCCCTCCGGAACACATTCCTTCCGGGATCGAGGAACGCGCGCTCGTCTATCGTTCAGCGCTCGGCGCGCTTGCCGATGCCGGGCAACGGGTCCTGGTCGTCCTGGACGACGTACCGGCCACCAGCAAGCTTCGCCATCTGTTGCCGGGCGACACGAGCGCGGTCACCCTCATCTCCTCGCGGCACTCTCTCGCGGAACTGGACGCCCTGGCGCTGACCTTGCGGGAGCTGCCCGTCGACGAGGGCCGGCAGCTGCTCGGCGACGCCCTAAGCGTGGCTCTCCCCGAGGACTCGCGAGTGGTGGCCGAGGAGAGTGAGGTAGATCGGCTCGTCACGCTATGCGGTGGCTTGCCGCTGGCCCTGCGCATCGTGGCGTCCTTGCTCGTGGACGTGCCGACCCGTCCTTTGTCCCACCTTCGACGGGACCTCGAGGACGCACACTCCAGGCTCTCCGTGCTGAGCCGGGAGGAACGTGCTGTGACGGCGGCCTTTGAGCTGTCCTACCAGAGGCTTGCAAAGGACCAGGCCAAGCTCTTCAGGCTCATGTCCCTGCACCCCGGACCGGACTTCTCCACCGAGGCATCAGCGGAGTTGCACGGGAAGAGCGTCAAGGAGACAGAGCGGCTACTGCTGGATCTGGCTCGTCGGCACTTGGTCGAGCCACGGGAACCGTACGGCCGCTGGCAGCAGCACGCCCTCGTGCGCCTCTACTCCCGCGAACGACTCGTGTCGGGCGATGACACCTGGGGCAAGGGCCTCATGCGTCTGCTCGCCTACTTCCACAAGATGACGACCCTGGCGTGTGACAGGCTCTTCGCCTCTGCGGAATCGTGTCCCGCGGCGGCGTCCGCCTTCGTGGCTCGAGCCGAGGCGTTGCAGTGGCTTGAGACCGAGCGGCACACTCTGGTCGCGGCTGCACTCTGGGCTCATGACGCCGGCGACGATCTGATGTGTCTGGCTTTGGCAGCGCCCGTCTCGCAGTTCCTGACGGAGATGCGTTACCTGGAGGATGCCGGGGCAGTGCTCTCCGCAGGCATCCGGTCGAGTCGCCGGGGCAAGGACAGCTTTCATGAGGCATCCCTGCTGAGCTCCCTCGGTGTGGTCCTGCGGGAGCGACGCAAGCTGCGCAGATCCGTTCGCGCGCACCACAAGGCAATCAAGATCTGTCGGAGGCTGAAGAAGCGCCAGGCCTTGGCCAGTGCGCTGAACAATCTCGGGCTCTCCCTCCACGAGCAGCGCAAGTTCGAACAGGCTGTGGCGGCCCACACCGAGTCGGCGCGGCTTTTCAAGCGCTCCGGTAACCGGGTGGGGGTGGCGCATGCTCTGATCAACACCGGCGAGACACTGACTGAGCTGGGCCGCACGGAGGAGGCTGCCCGCGCCTTTCGGAAGAGCGCGAAGATCTTCCGGAAACACGGCGACCTGCGCGGTTATGCCCAGGCACTTGGGAGCCTCGCCAGGGCGACATGCAGTGACGGGAAGGCGGAGCAGGCTGCGGAACTGCACAGACGCGCGCTCGGTATGGCCGACGGGCTCCTCCTGCCCCACGAGCGAGCGGTCGAGCTGTCCAACTTCTCCGGAACGTTGATCGCTGCCGGAGACTTCGAAGCCGCTCTCACTGCGCAGCAGGAGGCACTGGGCATCTTCCGGAGGCTGGGAGACCGCCGTGGGGAGGCGATGGTCTTGGGCAACATGGCCCTCGCCCGCCAACAGCAGGACAAGTGGAGCAAAGCGGTACGGCTGCATACCCTCGCCCTGGAGGCGTTCCTCGAGGGCGGAGACGATCACGGACTGGCCGACGAGCTCACGAGTCTCGCGCGTGCGCTGCTCCAGCAGGGGTGCAACACCGAGGCCCTGGAGAATCTGGAGCTCGCCGCCGAGCTGTACCACCAGACCGGCGATACCGCGAGGGCTGTGGACACGCTCGATGCCGTCGACCAGGTGCGCAGGAGGGTCGGAGTCGGCAGACGACCTGTTGTGAGCCGGATGTGATCACTCGTGCATGCGGCACACTGGACGTTTGGCCAAACGAAAGGGCGCTCGCGTGAACGGTCCCCTCATCGTCCAGTCGGACAAGACCCTCCTGCTCGAGGTCGACCACGAGCAGGCCGACGCCTGTCGCCGTGCGATCGCGCCCTTCGCGGAACTGGAGCGGGCGCCCGAGCACATCCACACCTACCGCGTCACCCCGCTCGGCCTGTGGAACGCCCGCGCCGCCGGGCACGACGCCGAGCAGGTCGTGGACGCGCTCGTGGAGTTCTCGCGCTACCCCGTGCCGCACGCGCTGCTCGTCGACGTCGCCGAGACGATGGCGCGGTACGGCCGCCTCACCCTCTCCAAGCACCCCACCCACGGGCTCGTGCTCACCACCACCGACCGGCCGGTCCTCGAGGAGATCCTGCGCTCCAAGAAGGTGCAGCCGCTCGTCGGTGCCCGGATCGACCCGGACACCGTCGTCGTGCACCCCTCCGAGCGCGGGCAGATCAAGCAGACGCTGCTGAAGCTCGGCTGGCCCGCCGAGGACCTCGCCGGGTACGTCGACGGCGAGGCGCACAAGATCGACCTCGACGAGAGCGGCTGGTCGCTGCGGCCCTACCAGCAGCAGGCCGTCGAGGGCTTCTGGCACGGCGGCAGCGGTGTGGTCGTGCTGCCCTGCGGGGCGGGGAAGACGCTGGTCGGCGCCGGGGCCATGGCGCAGGCCAAGGCCACCACCCTCATCCTCGTCACCAACACCGTCTCCGCCCGCCAGTGGAAGCACGAGCTGGTCAAGCGGACGTCCCTGACCGAGGACGAGATCGGTGAGTACAGCGGTACGAAGAAGGAGATCCGCCCGGTCACCATCGCCACGTACCAGGTGCTGACGACCAAGCGGAAGGGCGTCTACCCGCACCTGGAGCTCTTCGACTCCCGCGACTGGGGCCTCATCGTCTACGACGAGGTGCACCTGCTGCCCGCGCCCGTCTTCAAGTTCACCGCCGACCTGCAGGCCCGCCGCCGCCTCGGCCTCACCGCCACCCTCGTACGCGAGGACGGGCGTGAGTCCGACGTCTTCTCGCTCATCGGGCCCAAGCGGTTCGACGCCCCGTGGAAGGAGATCGAGGCGCAGGGCTACATCGCGCCCGCCGACTGCGTGGAGGTGCGGGTCAATCTGACCGACAGCGAGCGGCTCGCGTACGCCACCGCCGAGGCGGAGGAGAAGTACCGCTTCTGCGCGACGACCGCCACCAAGCGGAAGGTGACGGAGGAGCTCGTCAAGAAGCACGCCGGGGAGCAGACCCTCGTCATCGGGCAGTACATCGACCAACTCGACGAGCTGGGCGAGCACCTGGACGCGCCCGTCATCAAGGGCGAGACGACGAACGCACAGCGCGAGAAGCTCTTCGACGCGTTCAGGGAGGGCGAGATCTCCGTCCTCGTCGTGTCCAAGGTCGCGAACTTCTCCATCGACCTGCCGGAGGCCACCGTCGCCATCCAGGTGTCCGGCACGTTCGGGTCGCGCCAGGAGGAGGCGCAGCGGCTCGGGCGGGTCCTTCGTCCCAAGGCGGACGGCCACGAGGCCCGCTTCTACTCGGTGGTCGCGCGGGACACCATCGACCAGGACTTCGCCGCGCACCGGCAGCGGTTCCTCGCCGAGCAGGGGTACGCGTACCGGATCATGGACGCGGACGAGCTGCTGGCCGGGGGCTGAGGGCAGGAGCGGCTTCCGGTCGGCTCTCCGCGGGCCGTCACCGATCGGTACGCTGGTGAGCTGACGGGAAGCCGATGAACCAGGCGCGTCAGGGGCAAGGAGGGTGTCATGCCGCACCAGGAGATCTACGAGGTGCTCTACACCGAGCCCGCGGCCCAGGACCGTGACCGCCTCGACCCCGTGCGCAGGGCGTCCTTCGACAAGGCCATCGAGATCCTGGCCCGCGATCCGTACACGGAGCGGTCGCGGGCGATCGGCGTGGGTGAGCAGGACCGGGAGATCCGCCTGACCTCACAGATCGTGGCCGAGTACATGGTGTCGCGTGGCCGCCTGCTTCTCGTCGTCCTGCGGGTGTTCGACGACGCGGACATTCTGCTGCCGGAAGGCTGACGCGAGCAGCACCACGCCGAGGAGCGCGTACGGCGACGCCAACGGCTGCTGCCACCACGGCAGACGGAGGTCCAGGTCCCCCTGGTGGGGCAGCAGCCAGAAGGTGCGGGCCGTGAAGAGCACGGCCACGGCCACGGCGAGGCGCGGTCTGCCCTCGGCGATCAGCAGGGCCAGGAGCGGTACGCACCACACCCAGTGATGGGACCAGCTGATCGGGGAGATCAGCAGGGCCGTGAGCGCGGTCAGGAGCAGGGCGCGGGGTTCGCCGGCGGCGCGGCGGGTCAGCCACAGGCCCGCGGCGGCGGTCAGCGCCGCGGGCACGGCCCAGGCGAGGCCGGGTTCCGCCTCGTGCGCGAGCCGGGCCACCAGGCCCCGCAGCGACTGGTTGTCGACGATCCAGGCCTTGCCGACGCGGCCCGTCTCGAAGATCCGCGCGGTCCAGAACTCGACGCTGGCGGCGGGCAGGACGAGCGCGCCGCACACCACGGTCCCGGCGAAGGCGGCCGTGGCGGTGACGGCCTCGCGGACACGTCCGGTGACGAAGAGGTACGCGATGAAGACGGCGGGGGTCAGCTTGATCCCGGCGGCGATCCCGATGGCGACGCCCGTGGCGTTCGTGCGCCCCGCGGCCCCCTTCGGCCTGGTCAGATCCCAGAGGACGAGACAGGCGAGGGCGAGGTTGATCTGCCCGAACAGGACGGTCTGGAAGACGGGTTCGAGCCAGAGGCCGAGGGCGGTGGCGGCGCAGAGGGGCGCGGCGCGGGTGGGCAGGCCGGTCAGCTTGCAGGAGAGGTGGACGAGGAGGGCGAGGAGGGCGACGTTGCCCACGAGGAAGGCGAGCTTGAGGGCGGGGAGGGGGAGCCAGGCGGTGGGGACGAAGAGGACGGCGGCGAACGGCGGGTACGTGGCCGGGAGTTCCCACTCGGTGACGGTGAACCCGTAGAGATCCCCGCCGCGGGCCACGGCGGCCCCTTCGGCCCGGTAGACGAGGGCGTCGGCCATGGGGACGCGCTGGATCACGCAGAGGGCGGCGAGGGCGGAGAGGGAGACGGCGAGGAGAACTCCCGCGGCGGCGGCGCCGGTTCCCGCACGCGCCCCCACCACCGCATCCGTAACCGTATGCGTTCGCCCGCTCACCGTCCGTCGTCTCACGGGAGGGGAGCCTATCCCGACGTGACGTCCGGGCCCGGGCGGACGCGGTACCGTCGGGCGGGGCGAGGTGTCAACGGTGCTGCCCCGGAGGGGACTTCGTGGGGATCGAGAGCGACCAGCTGGTCTACGACTATCTGAGCCGGGTCGGAGACCTGGCCCAGCAGCGGCAGCTGCCGTCGGGCGCCCGGATGCGCCTGGTCGCCGACCTGCGGAACAGGATCGACCGCAGCCGCTCCAAGGCCGTCGTCGACAGCCCCGCCGCCGTCCGCCGCATCCTCGCCCGTCTCGGCACCCCGGAAGAGGTCGTCGAGGCCGCGGACGGCGCCTCCGCGGACGTGTCGGCGGAGGCGGGCGCGAGCACTCCGACCGCCGCCGTACCGGCGCAGCGCGAAGGGGACGGCGCCGCCAAGCGGCTTCGGCGCATGGTGCCCCGGCCCCGCCGCGCCGCTCCGGGGCCCCCGGAGGCCGCCGAGGCCCCGGAAGCCGCCCCGGAGGCCCCCAAAGAGGCGGAACCGCAAGGCCCTTGGGCCTCGCCCCCGCACCTCGCGGGCTCCGACGAGTTGGGGCCGAGCGGCTCCGAGCCCGACTGGTGGCGGGTGGACAGCAGCCCGTTCGGCCTCGCCGACAGCGTCCCCGGCTTCGTCGGCGGCGTGGAGATCCCCGAGATACTCAAGCCCCCGCCGTCCCCGGACGACGCGGACGGCCCCCGTGACCTTCTCCGGAAGAAGGGGGAGGAAGAAGAGGAAGCCGGGGAGGGCGACGCGGACGAGGCGTACGAGGAAGCACGCACGCGGCGCTGGATCCCCCGCCTCCCCGGAGCGTCCGGCGCCGGACTCGGCAACCCGCTGCTCGTCCTCGCCGCCGCCCTGCTGATTGTCGGCGCCGTACTCGACAACTGGCTTGCCCTCGGCGGCGGCTGGCTCATCGCCTACGCCTCCCGCAGACTCACCCGCACCGAGGCCAAGCTGGCCGTGATGGGCCTCCCGGGGCTCGCGGCGGCCGCGGGGATCACCTGGCTGTGGGGGCGCGGCGACGGCCGCTGGGGCGAGCCGATCAGGGACGGCCACATGAGCGACGCCATGGCCGAGACCTGGCCGTGGGTGGTGCGCGGCGCGGCCGTCGCCTCCGCGCTCTTCCTGCTGTGGAGATCGCAGCGGCAACGGCCGTGACGGGCTACTTCGTGAGGTCCTTCTGCATCTCGTCCAGGATCTTGTCCGCCGCCGTGTAGCCGATGCCCTGGATCCACAGCTCGTCCTCGACGGTGTGGACGTTGCCCGACTTCACCGCCTTCATGTTCTTCCACAGGCTGCTGCCCACGGTCTGCGTCTCCTTGGCCTTCTTCGGGTCGCCGTACGTGGACTGGAAGATGACGTCCGTGTCCGCGAGGTCGATCTTCTCGGGGGACAGGTCGTAGGAGAAGCCGTCCTTGGCCTTCGCGGAGATCGGCGCGCGACCGAGGCCCACGTCCTTGAGGATCGTGGCGATGTAGCTCTGCTCGCCGTAGAGGCGGATGTCGGCGCCCTCCATGAAGCGGATGACGTTGACCTTGGTCCGCTTCGCCTTCGCGGGGCCGCCGATGGCCGCCGTGACCTTCCCGGCGTGCGCCTCGTAGTCGGCGACGGCCTTCTCCGCCTCGGCCTGCTTGCCCATCGCGTCGGCGTGCACCTGGAAGTTCTCCTTCCAGGGGTAGCCCGTCGTCTCGGTCATCACCGTCGGCGCGATCCTCTTGAGCTGGTCGTACTTCGCGGCGTGCCGGATCTTGGAGGTCAGGATCAGGTCGGGCTTGAGCTCGGCGATGGCCTCCATGTTCGGGTTCAGCATCTCGCCGACGTCCTTGATGCCGCTGACTTTGTCCTTGGGCAGGTAGCTCAGGAAGCCCGACTCCGCCTCGACGTGCGTGGAGCCGACCGGCTTCACACCCAGCGTGATCGCGGAGTCCAGCTCGGCGGTGTCGAGGACGACCACGCGCCGAGGGCTGACGGGGACCTCGACGTCCCCCATCGCCGTCTTGACCGTACGGGTCTTTCCCGAGCCCGCGGAGCCCGCGCCGGAGTCCGACGAGCCGCAGGCGGTCAGCGCGAGCGCGCCGGTCAGGGCCAGGGAGCCGGTGAGCAGCGCGCGACGGTGCGGCGGGGTGCGGAAGCGGGTCATGGGGACGCCTTTCATGAGGTCAGGCGGGGGAGGGGGCGGGAGCGGCGGCGGACCACGGCGCCCCGGGGACGACCAGCGGGGAGCCGGTCACGGGGTCGGGGACCACCACGCACTCCAGGCCGAAGACCTCGCGTACGAGGCCCTCGGTGACGACCTTCGAGGGCGCGCCCTCGGCGACGACCTCGCCGCTCTTCATGGCGACGAGGTGGTCGGCGTAGCGCGCCGCCTGGTTCAGGTCGTGCAGGACGACGACGACCGTGCGGCCGCGGTCGTGGTTCAACTGACGTACCAGATCG
Source organism: Streptomyces sp. NPDC025651 (assembly GCF_055558735.1). Taxonomy (NCBI): domain Bacteria; kingdom Bacillati; phylum Actinomycetota; class Actinomycetes; order Kitasatosporales; family Streptomycetaceae; genus Streptomyces; species Streptomyces sp. NPDC025651. The sequence goes on along the minus strand of NZ_JBVHLZ010000012.1, from coordinate 68,609 downwards.
AGGACTTCGACCTGGTGGGAGATGTCCAGATACGTCGTGGGCTCGTCCAGGAGCAGCAGGTCCGTGTCCTGGGCGAGCGCCATCGCGATCCAGACGCGCTGGCGCTGGCCGCCCGACAGCTCGTCGACGGAGCGTGAGGCGAGCGCGGCGACGTCGGTGCGTTCCATCGCCTCCGTCACCGCCTTCTCGTCCTCGTCGGACCACTGCTGCCACCAGTGCTGGTGGGGCTGGCGGCCGCGCGCGACGAGGTCGGCGACGGTGATCGCCTCGGGCGCCACGGGCGTCTGCGGGAGCAGCCCGATCTGCTGGGCGATCCTCTTGGTGGGGAGCTTGGCGAGCGCCTCGCCGTCCAGCAGGACCGCGCCGCTCTTCGGCTTCAGCAGCCGGCCGAGCGCACGCAGCGTCGTGGACTTGCCGCACGCGTTGGGGCCGACGATCACGGTGACCTTGCCGTCGGGGATCGCGAGGTCGAGGCGGTCGACGACCGTGCGGTCCTCGTAGGCGAGGGTCAGCTCGCGGGCCGTGAGGCGGGCCGAGCGATCGGGGCGCGCGTCAGCGCTCGCCGGGGGGCGGTGGCCGGGCGACGGGCGGGCGGTCACGACGTGCCTCCATTGCGGACGGAACGGCTGCGGATGATGAGCCAGATCAGGTACGGCGCTCCGACAGCCGCCGTGAGGACGCCCACGGGCAGCTCGGTCGGCGCGAACACCCGGCGGGCCAGCAGGTCGGCCAGGACCACGATCAGGGCACCCAGGAGCGCCGAGCACAGCAGCGGGATCTGCGCGGTGCGGGTGAGGCGGCGGGCGATCTGCGGGGCGAGGAGCGCCACGAAGTCGACGGGGCCGGCGGCGCCGGTCGCCACCGAGGCGAGGACCACGCCGAGCAGGACGAGCCCGAGGCGTACGCGTCCCAGGCGCACCCCGAGGGCCGTCGCCGTGTCGTCGTCCATGGTGACCGAGCGCTGGGCGCGGGCCGCCCAGAGGACGAACGGGAGCAGGACGAGCAGGGTCAGGCCGAGCGGGTTCGCCTCGGCCCAGCCGCGGCCGTTGAGGGAGCCCGTCATCCAGATCTGGGCCTGCTGGGCGACGAGGTAGTCGCCCTTCGTCATGAAGAGCGTCGTCACCGAGCGCAGGGCGATGGCGAAGCCGATGCCGATCAGGACGAAGCGGGTGGCGTGCAGGCCGCCGCGCCACGCGAAGACGTACACGAGCGCGGCCGCGGCGATGCCGCCGGCCACGGAGAGGTAGGGGAGGACCGTGTACGAGGTGACGCCGAAGGTCATCGCGCCGACGGTGAGCGCGCTCGCTCCCTGGCTGATGCCGATGATGTCGGGGCTGGCGAGGGGGTTGCGGGCCACGGTCTGGATGAGCGCGCCCGCCACCCCGAACGCGGCACCGACGAGCAGGCCCACCACCATGCGGGGTTCGCGCAGCGTGCCCACGACCAGCTCGTCGGCCGAGGGCTGCCCGAAGACGACCTTGAGGGCCTCGACGGGCCGCACGAAGGACTCACCGACACAGAGGTAGGCGAGACAGCTCGCGGCGAGCAGCAGGGCGAGGCAGGCCGCGACCGCGGCGGCGCGGCGGTGGACGAGGAAGGCGGCCTTGCGCACGCGGAGAACGGCGTACCCGGCGGGCCTGACCGGAGGCCGTGCGGTGGTCACCGCGCTCACGCCGCCACCGCCTTCCGGCGCACCAGGGTCACCAGGAACGGCACCCCGATCAACGCGGTCATCACACCCGCGGGCACCTCACTGGGCGGGAACACGATCCGCCCCACCGTGTCGGAGACCAGCAGCATCACGGGCCCGAGCACCGCCGCCATCGGCAGCACCCAGCGATGGTCACTGCCCACGATCGCGCGGGCGATGTGCGGCACGGCGAGCCCGATGAAGGCGATGGGCCCGGCGGCGGCCACGCCCGCGCCGGTCAGGATCGTCGCGCCGAGCCCGCCGACGATCCGTACCGTCGCGACGTTCTGGCCGAGCCCCTTCGCCACGTCCTCGCCGAGCGCGAGCGCGTCGAGGCCGCGCGCGACCGCGAGGACGAGCACCAGACCCACGAGCAGGAACGGCCAGATCTGGCCGACGATCTCGGCGTCGCGCCCGGAGAGCGAGCCCACCTGCCAGAAGCGGAACTCGTCGAGCGCGGACGCCTTGGTGGTGAGGATCGCGGTCGTCACGGAGACCAGCAGCGCGTTGATCGCGGCGCCGCCGAGCGCGAGCTTCACCGGGGTCGCGCCGCCCCGCCCGCTGGACGCGATGGCGTAGACGGCGACCGAGGCGAGCCCCGCGCCGGCGAACGCCCACCACACGTATCCGGTCAGGGTGTGCACCCCGGCGAAGGCGATGGCGAGGACGACACCCACCGAAGCGCCCTGGCTGATGCCGAGGATGCCGGGGTCGGCGATCGGATTGCGGGTGATGCCCTGGAGGACCGTGCCGGCGAGGGCGAGCGCGGCGCCCACCATCAGGCCGATCACGGTGCGTGGCACTCGCATCTCACGGATCACTTCGGCGGAGTCGCTGTGCCCGCCGTGCAGCAGCGCGTCGAGGACGGCGGACGGCGCGATCGCGCGGGCGCCGACGGCGAGGCTGAGCAGGACCGCGAGCAGCAGGGCCACGACGGCCGCCGTCATCACGGCAGCGCGTCTGACGGGCACACGCATCGGCTGAGCTCGTTTCACGGGGAGTGACGGGGAGTGACGAGGTGGGGACGGAGTCGGTAAGGCTTGGCTAAGTCTACGGGCGGGCGGGTTTGCGGCCCTCGGCACAATGGGCGCATGACCTCACGCGCGTTGACCGTCGGCTTCGACCTCGACATGACCCTCATCGACTCCCGGCCCGGCATCAGGGCGGCCTACCGGGCGCTCTCCGCGCGGACGGGTGCGTACATCGACGCCGACCTCGCCGTGACGCGGCTCGGGCCGCCGCTGGAGGAGGAGTTGCGGCACTGGTTCCCCGAGGCGGAGATCCAGGAGATGGGCGATCTCTACCGTGAGATCTATCCCACACACGCCATAGAGCCGACGCTCGCGATGCCCGGCGCCCGCGAGGCCGTCGCGGCGGTCCACGCGCACGGCGGGCGGGCGATCGTGGTGACCGCCAAGCACGAGCCGAACGCGAAGCTGCACCTGTCGCACCTCGGCATCGAGGCCGACGCGGTCATCGGCTGGCTGTGGGCGGAGGCGAAGGCCGAGGCACTGCGCGAGCACGGTGCGTCGGCGTACGTCGGGGACCACACCGGGGATGTACGCGGCGCGCGTACGGCGGGCGCGCTCTCCGTGGCGGTCGCGACCGGGCCGTGCGACGCAGCGGAACTGCGCGCGGCGGGCGCGGACGTGGTCCTCGGCGATCTGACGGAGTTCCCGGCCTGGCTGGATGCGTACGTCGCCGGTGGTGCCGCTAGGTAGCGTTGGTTTTCGCCTGGCTTCGCTGTACCGCGATGCCGCGCAGCACTCCGGCCGCGGCGATGAGGAACCCGACGCCCATCAGCATGCACACCGCGTACGCGATGGACGGAAAGGGATCGGTGCCCAGGAACAGCGGGGCCACGGTGACCAGTGTGGCCACGGCCCCGACGAAGAAGACGATTGCTCCGGTCCGGACCATGCCGTCGCCCGGGCCGGTGGAATTCGCTTGGGTTTTGTCACGCACCCGACCAGGGTAGTTCCCAGCGCGTAGGAAGAATCCGGGGACGTCTTGTCACCGGCCCACGGACCAATAGTCTTGGTGCCGGCGGGTCGGGCGACCCGCTGTAGTGCTATCCAGAGCCGTTTTGCCCGTCGTACCGGACGGGCGGATGCGGCATAGACGAGTACGACGAGTACGAGGACGAGGACTTCACGTGCCTACCGGCAAGGTCAAGTGGTTCAACAGCGAGAAGGGCTTCGGCTTTCTCTCCCGCGACGACGGCGGCGACGTCTTCGTGCACTCCTCCGTACTGCCCGCCGGCGTCGACACACTCAAGCCGGGCCAGCGTGTGGAATTCGGTGTGGTCGCGGGGCAGCGCGGCGACCAGGCCCTGTCGGTGACGATCCTCGACCCGACCCCGTCGGTGGCGGCCGCGCAGCGCCGCAAGCCGGACGAACTGGCGTCGATCGTCCAGGACTTGACGACGCTGCTCGAGAACATCACGCCGATGCTGGAGAAGGGCCGCTACCCCGACAAGGCGTCCGGCGCGAAGATCGCGGGGCTCTTGCGAGCGGTAGCGGATCAGCTGGACGTCTGATGCACAGGGGCTCCGCCCCGGACCCCGGTCCTCAATCGCCGGACGGGCTGATTCCTCAGGGGAACCTCAGCGCGTCCGGCGCCAGGGCGGGGACAAGCCCCTCCGCGGCCGCCCGCGTCAGCAGCCCGCGCACGGCTGCGTAGCCGTCCTCGCCGAGGTCCGCCGTGAACTCGTTCACGTACAAGCCGATGTGCTGGTCCGCGACCGCCGGGTCCATCTCCTGGGCGTGCTCCAGGACGTACGGCCGCGAGGCCTCCGGGTCGTCCCAGGCCATGCGGACCGAGGCGCGGGCGGCGTCCGCGAGGGAGCGCAGCAGGTCCTCGCCAAGGGATCGCCTGGCGATGATCGCGCCCAGCGGGATGGGCAGCCCGGTCGTGGCCTCCCAGTGCTCGCCCATGTCGGCGAGGCGGTGCAGGCCGTAGTTCTGGTACGTGAAGCGCGCCTCGTGGATGACCAGGCCCGCGTCGACCTTGCCGTCGCGCACCGCGGGCATGATCTGGTCGAAGGGCAGTACCACGATCTCGCCGACGCCACCGCCGGAGAGCGTGTCCGCGGCCCAGAGCCGGAAGAGCAGGTACGCCGTCGACTTCTCGCTGGGCACGGCCACCGTCTTGCCGGTGAGGTCGACGCCGGGCTCGCGCGTCAGGACGAGGGGCCCGCAGCCGCGGCCGAGCGCGCCGCCGCAGGGCAGCAGCGCGTACTCGTCGAGGACGTAGGGGAGTACGGCGTACGACACCTTCAGGACGTCCAGGTCGGACGCCTGCGCGGAGGACGCGGCGCGCTCCGCGATGCCGTTGGTGATGTCGATGTCCGCGAACGTGACGTCCAGTGCGGGGGCGCCCGGCACCCGGCCGTGCGCCCAGGCGTCGAAGACGAACGTGTCGTTGGGGCAGGGCGAGTACGCGATGCGCAGCGGGCGGTCGAGGGCCGTGGCCTGGGGCTCAGTCATGTGTGTTCCAACTCCTCAGTACCGGCGCGAACTTCCCGAACGCGTCGCTCAGCGCGGTCAGCGCGTCGCCGATCCGCCAGGCGGCGCGGTCGCGCGGGCCGACGGCGTTGGAGACCGCGCGGACCTCCAGGACGGGCAGGCCGTGCAGGGCGGCCGCCTCGGCGACGCCGAAGCCCTCCATCGCCTCGGCCAGGGCGCGCGGATGGCGCAGCCGCAGTTCGGCGGCGCGCTCGGCGGAGCCGGTCACGGTGGAGACGGTGAGGACGGTGCCCCGCGCGGCACCGCAGGCGTCGGCCACGTCCCGTACGAGGGAACGCGGCGGACGGTGGGTGACGGCGCCGAAGCCGAGCTCGGTGACGGGCGCGAAGCCGTCGGGGGTCTCGGCGCCCAGGTCGGCGACGGTGATCTCGTCGGCGACGACGACCGAGCCGAGCGGCGCGTCGGGCGCGAAGCCGCCGCCGATGCCCGCGGAGATCACGAGGTCGTACGCCTGGTCGTGCTGTGCGGCGACGCCCAGGTGCAGGGAGGTCGCGGCCGCCGCGGCGGCGGGGCCCACCCCGACGGTGACCACGTCGACGCCGCTGTCCGCGGGCAGCCCCCGTGCCACCGCCTCCAGCTCGGCTGGGACGGCGGTGGCGACGAGGACGCGCGGACCGGACGGTGCGGCCACGGTCAGGAGTCGGAGTCCTTCTCGAACTTGAACGACCACAGGCCGGTCGCCTTCTGCGTGCCGCCCTTGCCGCCCTCGAGGAGGCTGACGGTCGACTTGCTGCCGCCACCGCCGTACTGCTGGTTGAAGAAGACGCTGCCCGGGATGACCACGTAGGTCTTCTTGCTGGCCTCGGTCAGCGGCTGACCGTTCATCAGCAGCGTCCAGCCCTTCTCGGCGATCTCCGGGTCGACGCCGAAGCGGACCTTCTCGTCGGGATCGACCTTGATGGACTTGACGTCCTTGTCCATCAGGCAGGACTTCAGCTGGGAGTCCTTGAGCTCCTTGCCGTCGTTGTAGCAGGAGGCTTCCGTGTTCACCGACTTGCTGCCGACCGTCACGGTGGCCAGCGGCGTCGGCTTGTCACAGGCCGAGAGGACGAGGAGTCCGGCGGAGACGGCGCCAAGGGCGGCCACGGTGCGGCGGCGACGGGCCGCGCTGTTCACATTCGCGGCTCCGCCGCGGAGCAGGGAGGTCATGGCCGAAGGCTATCGGGCGCGTCGGGGGGTCGGGTTACGTGGGGGTCGCGGGCGTGCCGCTCACGCCACCCGGGGGCTTCTCGCGCCGCCCTGACGGCCCGACGCGAGAAGCCCCCGTACGGTCGAGAGCCAGCCGACCGCGACGATGCCCGCGGCCACCGACAGGCCGAGCGTGCCGATCAGCGGCAGGGCGATGCCGATGCCGCCGCCGACCACCCAGGCCATCTGGAGCAGCGTCTCGGAGCGGGCGAAGGCGGAGGTGCGGACCTGCTCGGGGACGTCCCGCTGGATCAGCGCGTCCAGGGACAGCTTCGACAGGGCCTGCGCGAAGCCCGCGCACGCGCCGAGGACGGCGACGGCCACCGCCCCGAAGAACACCGCGGCCGTGACCGCCACGCCCAGGACCACCGCGACGACGGTCACGATGATGACCTCAGGGGCCCGCGACTTCAGCCAGGCGCCGACGGCCGTACCGAGCGCGTTGCCCGCGCCCGCCGAGACGCCGACGATGCCGAGGGAGACCGCCGCGCTCTGCCCGGTGAGCGGGTGCTCGCGCAGCAGGAACGCGAGGAAGAAGATGAGGAAGCCGGAGAGACAGCGCAGCGAGGCGTTGGCGGCGAGGGCGTGGGTGACGGCCGGGCCGACCGTACGCAGCCCGAGGCGGCGTTTGCGGGTGGTGTCGGCGGAGGCCTCGGCGCGGGCGTGCAGGTGCAGGTGCTCCTCGTCGGCGGCGAGCAGGGCCTTCGCCTCGCCCTTGGCCGAGTCGACCTTGTGCGGCAGCGAGAACGACAGGAACATCCCGGACACGAAGATCACGAAGGCGCCGTACAGCGGCCAGCGCGGCCCGACGGCCTGCAGCCCGGCCCCGACGGGGGCGGCGACGGCGGTGGCGAGCAGACCGCCGAGCGTGACCCGCGAATTGGCCTTCACGAGGGAGAAGCGCGGCGGCAGGAGTCTTGGCACGACGGCGCTTCTGACCACGCCGTACGCCTTGGAGGCGACGAGGACGCCGAGTGCCGCGGGGTAGAGCTCGACGCTGCCGGTGACGACCGCGCCCGAAAGGACGAGCGCGAGCAGGGCGCGGGCCAGCATCGCGCCGGCCATCGCGGCGCGGCGGCCGTGCGGGAGCCGGTCCAGGAGCGGGCCGATGACGGGGGCGAGGAGCGTGAACGGCGCCATCGTGATGGCGAGGTAGAGGGCGACGCGGCCGCGGGCCTCGTCGGTGGGCACCGAGAAGAAGACGGTGGAGGCGAGCGCGACGGTGATCATCACGTCCCCCGCGCCGTTCACCGCGTGCAGCTCGATCAGCTTGCCGAGCCCCGATTCGCCGGCGCCGTGGGCGTGGGTCGCCTTGCGGATTCCCCTGGCCGTGCCGGTGAAGGGGAAGTGCAGGGCCCGGCCCAGCGCACGCGCGGTCCGTCTCGCCGGTCCCGGCGAGACGGTTCCTACGGACGTCGACCTGGTGGGGGCCACCTCGTCATAGTGCCCCCTCGGGGGGTCGACTAGTGCGGATACGGGATGTGAGCCGTGCCGCGCCTGTGCCGTGGACGTTCCGTGGAGGCTCGTGGGCGGGTTCGGAGGCGTTCGGGGGAGCGGCGCGGGAGGTCGTCGCGTACGTCGGTGTAGGCCCACGGGCCGGGAGAAGGTAGCGTGCGTAGCGCGCCTGCGGCGGTTGTTCTTGGCCGCGCGCCTCTCGGTCATCCCGCAGAATGGATGACGTAGGTGCGCCCGAGGACGTCGGGCGCGGACGTTGACGCGGCCCGCCCCCAGCGCTTGAAGAGCCTGGGAGGTGCCCCTGCCGCTCCGTCCGTGCCCCCGCGTAAGGGTGGCGCACTCGTGAGACGGCGTAGGAGAGAAGCGATACTTGTGAGCGCAGCGACAACGCGAAGCCGTACCCCGCGCACCCCGCGTACCCCCGACCGCCTGTGCGCCGAGGCGGTGGGGTTGGCGCGTGCCGCGGCCGAGGAGGCCGCCGCGCCCGGTGTGGTCGGTGAGCACGTCGAGGTCGTCGTGGAGGGCGACCGTGTCGTCACGCACCTCTTCGAGTGCAAGGAGTTCGGCTACCGCGGCTGGCGCTGGGCGGTGACGGTGGCCCGTGCCTCGCGGGCGAAGGTCGTCACGCTCGACGAGACGGTGCTGCTTCCGGGCCCCGACGCGCTCCTCGCCCCCGAGTGGGTGCCGTGGAGCGAGCGGCTGCGGCCGGGTGACATGGGCCCCGGCGACCTGCTGCCGACGGACGCGGAGGATCTGCGTCTGGAGCCCGGTTTCTCCGGCGAGGAGGAGCCGCCGCCGAACTCCGTGGTGGCGCAGGCCGTGTCTTCTCAGGAGCTGGCGGAGCTCGTCGAGGCGGAGGACGCCGAGGTCACGGCGGGGCCGCCGGCCGATCTGCCGGTCGCGCCCGCGCGCGGCTCGATCGCGGCGGTCGCGGACGAGCTGGGCATGCGGCGGGCGCGGGTCCTTTCGCGCTACGGGCTGCATGTCGCCGCCGATCGCTGGGACGAGGCGTACGGCGCGAAGACCCCGATGGCGCAAGCGGCCCCTGCGGGGTGCGCGAGCTGTGGGTTCCTGTTGCCGATCGGCGGCTCGCTCGGGCAGGCGTTCGGGGTCTGTGCCAATGAGTTCGGCCCGGCGGACGGTCGGGTGGTCTCCCTGTCGTACGGGTGCGGTGGGCACTCGGAGGCCGCGGTCATGCCGAAGCCGCCGCGGCCTGCGCCGCCGGTTCTCGACGAGACGAAGGTGGACGTCCTGCCGCTGCGGCCGGCGGCGGACTCCGGCTCGGTGAGCGCGGAGGGGCCCGGCGAGGACCTCGGCCACAGCTAGCCCTGTCGGGCGTTGTCGTGCGTGCCCGGTTGCTTCGGGTGCGGTGGGGCCGAGGACCCGTCCTGCGCCGTCGTGCTTCCGCGTCGCCGCTTCGCGGCGTTTTCCCCACCCGCCCGCCCTTCTGACGGCGGGTAAACGGGTGGGTGGGCAAGCGCCGCGCAGCGGCGAAACGTGGGCGCGGGCCGCAGGCCCGCCGGAGCCCCTCGCGGGACGCGGTAGCGTTCCGGCGCAGAGTCACCGCCCGAGCCAGCGCAGCGCCACCGCAGAGGAGAGCAGACCACCGTGAGCAAGACCGTGCGGCCGGCGGCCGAGGGCACCGACCCCTTCGGCACCGCCCGCCTCCGCCGCGGAGTCCTCGACGCCTGGGCAGCCGCCCCGGCCCGCTTCCGTGAGGACGCCAACGCCGAGGAGGACCTCGCCCTCGGCGGCTACCGCGACCGCCTCGTCGTCGAGCTCGCCCAGAACGCCTCCGACGCCGCCGCCCGCACGGGCGTCCCCGGACGCCTCGCCCTGACCCTGCGCGACGGAGTCCTCGCCGCGGCCAACCGCGGCGCCCCCCTCGACGCCGCCGGCGTCGAGTCCCTCTCCACCCTCCGCGCCTCCGCGAAGCGGGAGGCACACGAGACGGGCACGGGCGCGAGCACGAGCGTCGGCCGCTTCGGCGTCGGGTTCGCCGCCGTGCTCGCCGTCACCGACGAACCCGCCGTCGTCGGCCGCACCGGCGGCGTCCGCTGGTCCCTGTCCGAGGCCCGCGAACTCACCGCGGAGACCGCCCGGTTCAGCCCCGGCCTCGGCGACGAGGTGCGGCGCAGGGACGGCCACGTACCGCTGCTCCGCCTCCCGATGGCCGCCGAGGGCACCGCCCCCGACGGCTACGACACCGTCGTCATCCTGCCCCTGCGCGACGCCGCCGCGGAGGACCTGGTGGCCCGCCTCCTCGACGGCGTGGACGACGCCCTGCTCCTCGCCCTCCCCGGGCTCGAAGAAGTCAGCATCCACACCCCCGACGGCGCCACCCGCACCCTGCGGCGCCGCTCCGAGGCCCCGTACACCGTCGTCGAGGACAGCCGTGACGGCACCACGCGCTGGCGCACCGTCAGCAGGCAGGGCCCGCTCGACGCCGCCCTGTTGAAGGACCGGCCCGTCGAGGAGCGGCTGCGCCCGCACTGGTCCGTCACCTGGGCCGTGCCCGCGGGACCCGACGGCGCCCCGGAGCGCCCCCGCACCACCCCCGTCGTGCACGCGCCGACGCCGAGTGACGAGCCGCTGGGCGTACCGGCGCTGCTCATCGCGTCGTTCCCCCTGGACACCGCCCGGCGGCACGTCGCGGCCGGGCCCCTCGCCGACTTCCTGGTGGAGCGCGCGGCCGACGCGTACGTCGAACTCCTCGCCGACTGGCGGCCGGTGGGGGAGGGGATCATCGGTCTCGTGCCGGGCCCGCTCGGCAAGAGCGAGGTCGACGGCGCGCTGCGCCACGGCATCCTGGAGCGGCTGCCGCGCACCGCCTTCCTGCCGCCCGCCCTGCCCCGGGCGGAAGGCGACGAGGACGAGCTCCCGGAAGTCCTGCGGCCCCGTGACGCGGAGGTCGTGGAGGGCGCGGGGGCCGACACCGTACGGGTCCTCGCCGAGGTGCTGCCGAGCCTGCTGCCCGCGGGCCTCGAACGCCGCGCCGAGCTGCGCACCCTCGGCGTCGCCCGGGTCCCGCTGACCGAGGCGATCGACCGCCTCGCCGGTCTGGAGAAGGAGCCGGACTGGTGGCGGCGGCTGTACGACACCCTGGCCGGGGTCGACCCCGACCGGCTCTCCGGGCTTCCGGTGCCGCTGGCCGACCGGCGTACGACGATCGGGCCGCGGCAGGTGCTGCTCCCGTCGCCCGGTGACGAGCGCGACCCCGCCTCCCTCGCCCGGCTCGGCCTGAAGGTCGCCCACCCGGACGCCGCCCACCCCCTGTTGGAGAAGCTCGGCGCGCTGCCCGCGACGCCCCGCGCCGTGCTCACCACGCCGCAGGTGCGCGCCGCCGTGGCCGCCTCCCTCGACGACGACACCTGGGACGAGGAGGCGCTGGACGCCGAGGAGTTGGCGGACGTCGTGCTCGGTCTCGTGCGGGACGCGAACCTCGCGCCGGGCGACGAGCCGTGGCTCGGCGCCCTCGCCCTGCCCGACGAGGAGGGCGAGCTCGCGCCCGCCGGTGAGCTCGTGCTGCCGGGGAGCCCGTTCGCCGAGGTCATGCGCGAGGACGAACTTGCCCTCGCCGACCAGGAGTTGGCCGACCGCTGGGGTGAGCAGCCGCTGGCGGCGTGCGGCGTGCTCGCCACCTTCGCCCTTGTGCGCGCCACCGACGTCGTCCTGGACCCCGACGAACTGGAGCCCCGCGAGGGCGACTTCGCCGAGCCGGACGACGCGGGCCTCCTGGACGCCGTGGACGTGTGGTGCGAGGACGTGCTCGACCGGCTGCCGGACACCCCGGTGCCGCCCGTGGCCACGGAGATCGTCGCCGTACGGGATCTCGACCTGGTCGACGACGCCTGCTGGCCGCAGGCCCTTGTGATGCTCTCGCGGCCGCCGCTGCGCGACGCGCTGACACAGCCGCTGCGGGTGCTGCTTCCGGACGGCACGACGGAGACCGTCCGCTCGTACACGGCGTGGTGGCTGCGCGGCAATCCGGTCCTCGGCGGCCGCCGTCCCGCAGGGCTGCGCGCGGAGGGCGGCGATCCGCTCCTCGTGGGCCTGTACGACGCCGCGGACGCGTCCGGCTTCGGCGACGAGCAGGTGCTGCGGGCCCTCGGCGTACGGACCTCCGTCGGCGCCCTCCTGGAGGAGCCCGGCGGCGCCGCCGAGCTGCTCGACCGTCTCGCGGACCCGGAGCGGACCGTTTCCGCCGCTCAACTGCACGCCCTGTACGGCGCCCTGGCGGATCTCGACCCGCAGCAGGTGACGCTCCCCGACGAGCTGCGCGCGGTGGTGGACGGCGAGGTCGTGGTGGTCGACGCGGCGGACGCGGTGGTCGCCGACGCCCCCGACCTGCTGCCGCTGGCCGACGGCGTGGCGCTGCTGCCCGTGGCGCCCCGCAAGGCCGGGGACCTGGCGGAGCTGTTCCAGGTGCGGCGGTTGAGCGAGACGGCGGCCGTCGAACCGGCGGGCGAGGGTGTCGAGCACGCGGTGCCGGAGTCGGTGCGGATCCTGCTCGGGGCGGCGACCCCGGAGACGTACGTCGAGCACGAGGAGCTGGTCGCGGGCGGCGTGGAGCTGGACTGGCGGCGCACCCCGGACGGCACGGTGCACGCGGCGACGCTGGAGGGCGTCGCGGCGGGGCTCGCCTGGGCGGCGGGTCAGTGGCCGCGCCGCTTCGAGGTGGCGGCGCTGCTCGAAGATCCCTCGCGGACCGAGGAGTTGGCGCGGGACCGCTGGTTCGACTGACGGAATGCCCGGTTCCGTCCCGCCGAATGGGACGGAACCGGGCGTTCCATTACCCGGTCACGAATTCTTCATCACCTGTACAACCAGTCGTCCCTGTCGAGGGTCTGATCTTGCGAGTCAACAGACTCCTAGATCATTCGGGACTCGCGTGACGGCAGTCGCAATGCACCGCGAGCTCCCTTTGCAACAGGGGAAACAACATGCGTATCCGTGCCACTGTGGCCGCCGTTTCCGGCGCCCTGGCCCTTTCCGCCCTCGCTGTTCCCGCCGCGACCGCGGCCGACGGGCCGAGCGCCCCGAACCTCTCCCCGTTCGTCGCGAACGCCCCGTCCGCCGCGGGCGCTTCCGACACCAAGGTCACGAAGGTCGTCGTCAACGGCGGCAAGGACATCGTGGTCGGCACCACGAAGACGAAGTTCGTCAAGGTCGCGGTCACCCTGACCGACCCCGACGGCATCAAGGACTCCATCGGCTTCCTGTGGCACGGCAGCGACTTCGAGACGAAGATCGACGGCGCCATCACCCCGCCGGACGGCGTCCAGGACGCCGACTGCGTCAAGGCGGACGAGACCACCTCGACCTGCACGATCGAGATCATCGCCAACCCGAACGACAACATCTACGGCAACCTCCTCGCGGGCAAGTGGAAGGTCGCCGTGGGCGCTGTGGACGGCAAGGACAACGAGTTCTTCGTGGAGAACTTCCAGTCCCACTCGGTCAAGCGCGCCGCCAAGCTGACCACCAACGCCTCCCCGGAGCCCATCAAGAAGGGCAAGACCCTCACCGTCACCGGCGCCCTGACCCGCGCCAACTGGGACACGCAGAAGTACGCGGGCTACACCAAGCAGGACGTGAAGCTGCAGTACAAGAAGAAGGGCGCCAGCAGCTACACGACCCTCAAGACCATCAAGTCCGACACCAAGGGCAACCTGAAGACCACGGTGACGGCCTCCGCGGACGGCTACTACCGCTACGTCTTCGCCGGCACGTCCACGACCCCGGCCGTCACCTCGACGAGCGACTTCGTGGACGTCCAGTAGGCGACGTCCAGTAGCGGTCCCTATGCCGGGAACCGGCGGTCCACCCAGCGGTAGATGAGTTCGATGGCCCCCGCGGCCACCGCCGCGATCGCGACCGCCGCCCACGGCATCGTCGTGCCCACCAGCTTCAGCTGGAAGAAGTCCTGGAGCCAGGGCACGGTCAGGACGAGCAGGAAGCCGAGACCCATCGCGCCGATCAGGCAGATCCGCCACCACGTGTAGGGGCGGGCGATGATGGCGAGCACCCACATGGCGATCAGGAACAGCGCCAGGGTCGCCGCGCTGGTCTCGGCTTCCCGCGCGCCCGCGCCCTCGTAGTGGTGCCGGGCCAGGAGGTACGTCGCGAAGGTCGCGAGGCCCGCGACGACGCCGCCCGGAATGGCGTACCGCATGACCCTTCGTACGAAGTGGGGCTTGGCCCGCTCCTTGTTGGGGGCGAGGGCCAGGAAGAACGCGGGGACGCCGATGGTGAGGGTGGAGAGCAGCGTCAGGTGGCGCGGCAGGAAGAGGTACTCGACCTGTGAGCAGACCACCAGCAGCGCGATGATCACCGAGTAGACGGTCTTCACCAGGAACAGCGTGGCGACGCGCGTGATGTTGCCGATGACGCGGCGTCCCTCCGCGACCACCGAGGGCAGCGTCGCGAAGCTGTTGTTGAGGAGCACGATCTGGGCCACGGCCCGCGTCGCCTCCGAGCCCGAGCCCATCGAGACGCCGATGTCGGCGTCCTTCAGGGCCAGCACGTCGTTCACGCCGTCGCCGGTCATCGCGACCGTGTGGCCGTGCGACTGGAGGGCGCCCACCATGTCCCGCTTCTGCTGCGGGGTGACCCGGCCGAAGACGGTGTGGTCGTCCAGGGCCTTCGCCATCTCCTCCTTGTCGGTGGGCAGGCGGCGCGCGTCGACGGTGTTCTCCGCGCCGGGCAGGCCGAGCTTGCCCGCGACGGCGCCCACCGAGACGGCGTTGTCACCGGAGATGACCTTGGCGGCGACGTCCTGCTCCTCGAAGTAGCGCAGGGTGTCGGCGGCGTCGGGGCGAAGGCGCTGCTCCAGGACGACCAGCGCGGTGGCCTGTGCCCCGGCGGCCACCTCGGGGTCGTCGAGGTCGCCGGCCGCGCGGGCGAGGAGCAGCACGCGCAGGCCCTGGTGGTTGAGCTCCTCGATCTCGGCGAGGGACGGGTCGCCGTCGGGAAGCAGCACGTCGGGCGCGCCGAGCAGCCACGTCGACGCGGTGCCGTCGCCCTCGCTGAAGGAGGCGCCGCTGTACTTGCGGGCGGAGGAGAAGGGCAGGGACTCCGTGCAGCGCCAGTCCTCGCTGTCGGGGTAGGCGTCGATGATCGCCTGGAGCGAGGCGTTGGGCCGCGGGTCGGATTCGCCGAGGGCGCCGAGGACCGTGCGGACGTAACTCTCGTCGCTGCCGTTCAGAGGGCGCAGCTCGGTGACGTCCATGCCGCCCTCGGTGAGGGTGCCGGTCTTGTCGAGGCAGACCGTGTCGACGCGGGCCAGGCCCTCGATCGCCGGGAGCTCCTGCACGAGGCACTGCTGGCGGCCGAGCCTGATCACGCCGATCGCGAAGGCCACGGAGGTCAGGAGCACCAGCCCCTCGGGGATCATCGGGACGATCCCGCCGACCGTGTAGGCGATGGACTCCTTGAAGTTGTCGTCCTTGACGACGAGCTGGGAGATGACCAGGCCGATGGAGGTCGGGATCATCAGCCACGTCACGTACTTGAGGATCGTGGAGATGCCGGAGCGCAGCTCGGAGTGGACGAGCGTGAAGCGGCTGGCCTCCTCGGCGAGCTGCGCGGCGTACGCCTCGCGGCCGACCTTGGTGGCGGTGAACGCGCCGCCGCCCGCGACGACGAACGAGCCGGACATCATCTTGTCGCCGGGCTTCTTGATGACCGGGTCGGCCTCACCGGTCAGGAGCGACTCGTCGACTTCGAGGCTGTCGGTCTCCACGGCCTCGCCGTCGACCACGATCTTGTCGCCGGGGCCGAGCTCGATGACGTCGCCGAGGACGATCTCGGAGGTGGAGACCTCGGTGGCCCTGCCGTCGCGCCGCACGGTCGGCTTGGCCTCACCGATGACCGCGAGCCCGTCCAGGGTCTTCTTGGCGCGCCACTCCTGGATGATGCCGATGCCGGTGTTGGCGACGATCACGAAGCCGAAGAGGCTGTCCTGGATCGGTGCGACGAACAGCATGATCACCCAGAGCACGCCGATGATCGCGTTGAAACGGGTGAAGACGTTGGCCCGGACGATCTCGCTCAGGGAGCGCGAGCTGCGTACGGGTACGTCGTTGACCTCGCCGCGAGCGACCCGCTCGGCGACCTCCGCGGTGGTCAGGCCGGTGGCCCGGGTCGGGGGCGGCACCGGGTGGACCGGGTCGAGTTCGGCGCCCGCGTCGATATGCGTCATGCATTCGACGGTAAGCGGGGTCCGTGGGCTTCACCCCTTGAATGCCCCAAAGATCCGACCACGGTAGGACGTGTCCCGTCCCGTGGTTGTACGGACTACCGCGGCTGCGGCTCCCCCGAAGGGACCTTCGCCCTCTTGATCGCGGCGTCGCGCCCCCGTACGTACCAGACGCCGACGAGCCCGAGCCCGCCGCCGGCCAGACAGGTCCAGATCCACCAGGTCGCGTCGCGGTCGTCGAACCAGCCGTAGAACGGGAGCTGGGCCAGGAAGAGGACGAACCAGAGGATCGTGCCGCCCGTGATGGTGGCGACCACGGGCCCCTCCAGGGGCTCCGGCGCCTCGTGCTTAGGGGTCCACTTCGCCATGCGTACAGCTTACGAGGCGCGGGCATCGCCCCTTACACCCCTTGTGCCTCAAGGGTCTACGCGCGGAGATAGCGATTTCCGCCTCATGTATTCATACTGAAACCGCTCGTTAATGGCCGGTTGCTTTCGTACGAAGTTCCAAATCGACCGGAAGTAAATGCTTAACGATCTTTCCCTTCCCTGAGTTCACGAGGTCCCGCATGCCTTCCTCGGCCACTGCCCCGGTCGACGCCAGCAAAGAGCCGCCGCAGCCCCCGAAGAACGGGCTCGACGCGTACTTCAAGATCTCCGAGCGGGGGTCGACGCTCGCCCGCGAGGTGCGCGGCGGCTTCGCCACCTTCTTCGCGATGGCCTACATCATCGTGCTGAACCCGATCATCCTGGGCAGCGCGAAGGACATGTACGGGCATCAGCTCGACAACAAGCAGCTGGTCACCGCGACCGTGCTGACGGCGGCCTTCACCACGCTCCTCATGGGCGTCATCGGCAACGTCCCGATCGCGCTCGCCGCGGGCCTCGGCGTGAACACCGTGGTCGCCCTGCAGCTCGCGCCCCGCATGTCGTGGCCCGACGCGATGGGCATGGTCGTCCTCGCGGGCTTCGTCGTGATGCTGCTGGTCGCGACCGGTCTGCGCGAACGCGTGATGAGCGCCGTGCCGCTCGGGCTGCGCAAGGGCATCGCGATCGGCATCGGCCTCTTCATCATGCTGATCGGCCTCGTCGACTCCGGCTTCGTCTCGCGTATCCCGGACGCCGCGCACACCACCGTCCCGCTGCAGCTCGGCGGCGACGGACACCTCAACGGCTGGCCCGTCCTCGTCTTCGTGCTCGGCGTGCTGCTCACCCTGGCCCTCATGGTGCGCAAGGTCCCCGGCGCCATCCTCATCAGCATCGTCGTCATGACGATCGTCGCGATGATCATCAACTCCGTCGCGGACATCCCCTCCTGGGGTCTGACCAGCCCGGAGTGGCCCGGCAACCCGGTCTCCACCCCGGACTTCGGGCTCGTCGGCGAGATCAGCGTCTTCGGCGGCTTCGAGAAGGTCGGCGTCCTGACCGGCATCCTCTTCGTCTTCACCGTGCTGCTCTCGTGCTTCTTCGACGCGATGGGCACGATCATGGGCATCGGCGACGAGGCCGGGCTGACCGACGACAAGGGCAACATGCCCGGCATCAACAAGGTGCTCTTCGTCGACGGCATCGCGGTCGCCGCGGGCGGCGCCTCGTCCTCCTCGGCCACCACCTGCTTCGTGGAGTCCACGGCGGGCGTCGGCGAAGGAGCCCGCACGGGCTTCGCGAACGTCGTCACGGGCGGGCTCTTCGCGGTGGCGCTGTTCCTCACGCCGCTCGCCACGATGGTCCCGTCCCAGGCGGCCACGCCCGCGCTGCTCGCGGTGGGCTTCCTGATCCTCTCCGGGTCCATCCGGGAGATCGACTGGAGCGACTACACGATCGCGATCCCCGCGTTCGTGACGATGCTGATGATGCCGTTCACGTACTCGATCACGAACGGCATCGGCATGGGCTTCATCGCCTTCACCGTGCTGCGCCTGGCCGCCGGCCGCGGTCGTGAGGTGCCGGTGGCGATGTACGTGGTGTCGGCGGTGTTCGCCTTCTACTACCTGATGCCGGCGCTGAACCTGACGTAAGGGCGCCCCGAAGGGGCGCGGGGAACCGCGCGACCGGCCCCCGCCGACCCGCAGATGTCACACGGCCCTGTAGAACTTCTCCGTCTCCTCGACGGACGTCGCGAAGCGTTCGTCGAAGTCGTCCCGAATGAGCGTCCGGACCACATAGTCCTGGACGCTCATTCCTCTTTTCGCGGCGTGCTGCCGGAGCCGGTCGAGCAGCTCACCGTCTATCCGCAGGCTGAGCACTGTCGATCCCATGCGAGACAGGGTCCACGGGCTCCGAGGGCGGATGCGTCGCTTTCTGAAGTCGCCTCACTCATATGGGTGACGAAAGGGTTCGGTGTCCGAGTCACGGGAAACCGAGTGGTCTTTAGCGAGGGTAATGAGTTACGCTAACAAACATGCCGGACCTCTCCCATGGTGACGACGCCGTCGCCGTGAACGCCTTGCGCTCCGCTGTGATGCGCCTGTCCCGTCGACTCAAGCACCAGCGCGTCGACGAGTCGCTGAGCCCCACCGAGATGTCGGTGCTCGGCACCCTTGCCCGCTGCGGCAGCGCCACTCCGGGCGAGCTCGCCCGCAAGGAGCACGTGCAGCCGCCGTCGATGACCCGCATCGTCGCCCTGCTCGAGGCCAAGGGGCTTGTCCGTCTTGAGCCGCACCCCGAGGACCGCCGCCAGAAGGTGGTGACCCAGACCGAGACCGCCGAGGCCATGCTCGAGGAGAGCCGCCGCAAGCGGAACGCCTGGCTGGCCGGTCTGGTCGAGCACCTCGACGAGGACGAGTGGGAGCGGCTGCGCGCGGCCGCACCCGTCCTGGAGAAGCTCGCGCACCTGTAGTCCCGCGGCACCCCGCGGGCACTCCCGCACCGCCCGCGGGAGACGTACGTACGCCAAGGAGGCGAACCCACTTTGAGTACGGGACCCGGAGCAGACTCCGCCCCCGCACCAACCGCCCTCGACAAGACCATCCGCCCCAAGACCTCGATGTTCAGCTCGCTGAAGATCCGCAATTACCGGCTCTTCGCGACCGGTGCCGTCGTCTCCAACACCGGCACCTGGATGGCCCGCATCACCCAGGACTGGCTGGTGCTGAGCCTCACCGGGTCCTCCGCGGCCGTCGGCATCACCACGGCCATGCAGTTCCTGCCGATGCTGCTCTTCGGCCTGTACGGCGGCGTGATCGCCGACCGGTTCGCCAAGCGCAACCTGCTCTTCCTCACCCAGGGCGCCATGAGCCTCAGCGGGCTCTTCCTCGCCGCGCTCACGCTCAGCGGCCACGTCCAGGTCTGGCACGTCTACTTCGCGGCCTTCTTCACCGGCCTCGTCACCGTCGTCGACAACCCGACCCGGCAGTCCTTCGTCTCCGAGATGGTGGGCCCCGACCAGGTCCGCAACGCCGTCTCGCTGAACTCCGCGAACTTCCAGTCCGCGCGGCTCATCGGCCCCGCCGTGGCGAGCGCGCTGACCGCGGCCGTCGGGCCCGGCTGGGCGTTCCTCGCCAATGGCCTGTCCTTCCTCGCCCCGCTCACCGGCCTGATGCTGATGCGCACCAGCGAGCTGCACCACACCGCGCGGGGGCCGCGCGGCAAGGGGCAGCTGCGGGAGGGCCTGAATTACGTGTCGAAGAACCCCGAGCTGATCTGGCCGATCGTCCTCGTCGGCTTCGTCGGCACGTTCGGCTTCAACTTCCCGATCTGGCTGAGCGCCTTCGCGGACGACATCTTCCACGGCGGCGTGGGGATGTACGGGCTCTTCAACACCCTGATGGCGATCGGCTCGCTGGCCGGCGCGCTGCTCGCCGCGCGGCGCGGCACCTCGCGGCTGCGGCTGCTCGCCGGGGCGGCCGTCGCCTTCGGCGTGCTGCAGATCGTCGCGGCCTTCGCGCCCGACCTGTGGCTGTTCGTCGCGCTGATCGTCCCGATCGGCATCCTCGGCCTGACGGTGAACGTCACCGCCAACTCCTCGGTCCAGATGGCCACGGACCCGGAGATGCGGGGCCGTGTCATGTCGCTGTTCATGATGGTCTTCACCGGCGGTACGCCGCTCGGCGGGCCGCTCTTCGGCTGGCTCGCCGACGCCTACGGCGTCCGGGTCAGCATGGCCGTCGGCGGCCTCGTCTGCGCGCTCGCCGCGGTGGGCGTCGGCCTGATGCTGGGGCGCGCCGCGAACCTGCGGCTCAAGGTGGACCTGCGCCGCGGCCGGCAGCACGTGCAGTTCGTGCCGAGGGAGCGGGAGCTGGCGACGGCGGCGTGACGCCGTGCGGGGCGCGGGCGCGCGGGGGGCCGGGTCTGGGTACGCCGCATCACGTCCTCGGACGTCCGCGGGTGCGTCGTGGCTGGTCGCGCCCCGCGGCGGAGCCGCATATGTCAGGGCCCCGCGCCCCTGCGGGGGCGCGGCCGAACCGCAGCGGACTTCACTGAGGTCGCTTAGCGTCTCCCCATGAGACTCTTCGCAGCCGTTCTTCCCCCGCCCGTCGCGGTCGCCGAACTGGGCGCCGCCGCGGACCAGTTGAAGGCGCTGCCCGGCGCCGACGAGCTGCGCTGGACGGGTCGTGACGGCTGGCACTTCACGCTCGCCTTCATGGGGGAGGTGGCCGAGGAGACGGTGCCGGACCTCTCCGTACGCCTGGAGCGGGCCGCGCACCGCACCCCGCCCTTCTCCCTCGCCCTGCGCGGCGGCGGACACTTCGGGGGACGGGCGCTGTGGGCGGGCGCCGCCGGTGACGTGGGCGCGCTGCGGCTGCTTGCCGCGCGGGCGGACGCGGCGGCGCGCAAGGCGGGCGTCACGATGGAGGAGCACCGCCACTACCGCCCGCATCTGACGCTGGCGCGCGGCCGCGGCGAGACCGACCTCGGGCCGTACGTGGATGCCCTTCGCCCCTTCGAGGGCGCGGAGTGGACGGTGGGGGAGCTGGCTCTCGTACGCAGCAACCTGCCCAGGAGCGGGGTGCCGGGGGAGCGGCCGCGCTACGAGGTCTGCGGTCGGTGGGCACTGGGAGGCGGCGCGGGGGCGCCGGGCGGCGCCGGTTAACCTCGACTACGTGGACCCGAAGACCAGGAACCGGATCATGGCCGGTGTGCTCGTGTTGATGTTCGTCGTGGTGGCGGTGGCGGCCGCGTTCGGCGGTTAGGCCCGGAGGCCTGTCCGACGCGCGCCGCCCCGCGTACTCCTGCGCGGCTCTGCCCGGGCTACCAGGCGAAGGACTCCGGAGAGGGCCCCGGCCCCGGGAAGATCTCCTCCAGCGAGGTCAGGATCTCCTCGGACAGCTCAAGATCGACGGCGCGCAGCGCGGAGGCGAGCTGGCCGTCCGTGCGGGGGCCGACGATCGGTGAGGTGACGCCGGGCCGGGTCAGCAGCCAGGCGAGCGCGACCTCGCCGGGCTCAAGGCCGTGCTTGTCGAGCAGGTCCTCGTACGCCTGGACCTGCGCGCGGACCTCCGGCTTGGCGAGCTCGGCCGCGGCGCGCCCGCCGGTGCGGCGCGAGCCCTCGCCCTCCTTCTTCAGGACGCCGCCGAGCAGTCCGCCGTGCAGCGGGGACCAGGGGATGATGCCGACGCCGTAGTCCTGTGCGGCCGGGATGACCTCCATCTCGGCGTCGCGCACGGCGAGGTTGTAGAGGCACTGCTCGCTGACGAGGCCGTAGCCGCCGAGGCGCCGGGCGGTCTCGTTGGCCTGGGCGATCTTGTAGCCGGGGAAGTTGGACGATCCGGCGTAGAGGATCTTGCCCTGGGTGACGAGGGTGTCGACGGCCTGCCAGATCTCCTCGAACGGCGTCTGCCGGTCGATGTGGTGGAACTGGTAGATGTCGATGTGGTCGGTCTGCAGCCGCCTGAGGCTGCCCTCGACCGCCCTGCGGATGCTGAGCGCGGAGAGCCGGTCGTGGTTGGGCCAGGTCGCCTCGCCGTGCGGGTCCATGCCCCCGTACACCTTGGTGGCGAGCACCACCTTGTCGCGCCGTCCGCCGCCCTGGGCGAACCAGGTGCCGATGATCTCTTCCGTGCGGCCCTTGCCGACGGTCTGGCCGTAGACGTTGGCGGTGTCGAAGTAGTTGACGCCCGCGCCGAGCGCGGCGTCCATGATCGTGTGGCTGTCGGCCTCGTTGGTCTGCGGCCCGAAGTTCATGGTGCCGAGCGTGAGCCGGCTGACCTTGAGCCCTGTGCGGCCGAGTTGTGTGTACCTCATGGGGGTCTAGCCAATGCCTTGGAGTGGGCTAGAGGCAAGGGAGTTGGGGTGGCCCGGGTCAGTCGCGGGCGAAGTCGGAGGTGTCGAGGGTGAGGCCGAGGAAGGTATGGGTCAGGTCGATCTTTGCGCCGAAGTCGACGGTCGTCACGACGTGGTAGTCGCCGTCCTCGGGCTGGGTGTACGCGTGGCACTTGCCCTGGTAGGGGTCGACGATGAGATAGACGGCGACTTCGGCCGTGGCGTACCCGGTCTTCTTGGGGCCGTAGTCGTTCGGGCCCGTGCCCCGTGAGATCACTTCGGCGACGAACTCGACGTCCTCACACAGGAAGCCGCCCTGCTTTGTGTGTTCGGCGCCCTCGGCGACCAGCGCCACGTCACTGCAGAAGGCGTTGAGCTCACCGGGGTAGTCGATACGGACATCGGACAGGAGACGCCGACGCTGATACTTGGGCCTCAGCTGCTCAAGGATGCCCAGAATGATGTCCCAGTGGTTGGCCCGCTGCGGCGCCACGTAGACGACCCCCTCGATGATGTCGATCTTGTATCCCTCGAGGAAGGGCCCCTGCTCAAGCGCCTCGAACATCTCGTCCAAGCGCCTGGTGTTGCTGTCGGCCATCTTGATCCTGTCTTCCACAAGGGTCATCGTGGCGCTCCTCCCCGGCCGCCGCTTGAGACGGGCAGCCGCGCAGTACAACGATACGCACGGAGACAAGGTCACGTACCGCCCAGCCACCCCGCCGCGTCGAGCCGGAACGCCTCAGGCGGAACGACCGTGCGCAGGTCGTCCTCCAGGGCCCGGACGCGCCGTGCGCCGATCTGCTCGGCCCACTCCGCCCGCAGCTCGTCGAAGATCGCCGCCGAGCGGCGCAACGCGTCGATGCCGTGCGGGGTGAGGCGGACGAGCTTGCGGCGGGCGTCGGCGGGGTCGTCCGTGCGGGCCGCGTAGCCGAGGGCGATGAGGCGGTCGACGGTCTTGCCCGCGGCCTGCTTGGAGACGCCGAGGCGGCGGCCGACCTCGCTGGCGGTGGCGCCCTGTGCCCCGATGGCCTGCATCGCGAAGCCGTGGGCGGGGCGGATGTCGGGGTGGCCCTGGTGGGCGAGTTCGGCGTGCAGGCGGTCGATGAGGGTGCGGAAGCCGGCGAAGAGGAGGAGGGGGAGCTCGTAGCCCCGGCCGTCCCCTTCGGTTTCCCCCGTGCCTTCCCCCTTGCCGGTATCGACAACCTGGTTTACCTTCTTTTCGTCAACCATGTTGTCCATTCTAGAGGCCTTCAAGGGGTACGTGATGTTTGCCGAGCACACAGTGAAAACCGCACCGCCTGCCTCGCGTCAGGCCATGGAGAACACCGCCGCCGCCTTCGGGGCAGTGCCGAACGCGGTCGCCCGCCTCGCCGAGTCGCCCGAACTCCTCAACGGCTTCCTGCAGTTGAGCGAGGCCTTCGAGCGCACGACCCTCGACCCCGTCGCCCGGGAGGTCGTCATCATGACGGTGGCCGTGCGCAACGACTGCCACATCTGCGTGACCATGCACACGGGCAAGCTGCGGAAGCTGGGCGCGGAGACGGGGGTGATCGCGGCTCTGCGGGAACAGCGGCCGCTGGACGACGAACGCCTTGAAGCAGTACGGCAGTTCACGCTGGATGTGCTGGCGTCCGCGGGCAGTGTGGACGACGACCGGCTGAAGGAGTTCTTCGCGCACGGCTACACCGAGCGCAACGCCCTCGAAGTCGTCCTGGGCATCGGTACGTACACGATGTCCACGCTGGCGAACCGGCTGACGCGGGCGGCGTGAGGGGCGTTCAGTCCTCCGTCCGTAGCAAGAAGGCCACGGCGCCGAATACGCCGAGTACGGCCCCGATGCCCACGACGACGGACCGGGTGGTGTCCCCGAGGCCCAGCAGCATGGCGACGCCGAACCCGATGGCGATGCCGAGGATGGTGAAGCCGGTGTACGTCCATATTTGGCGTTGCAGCCTGCGTTCCTGGTAGTTCATGGCTTGATCCTGCCGTACATCAGGCGCCGCAGGACCGCCTCCGCGGGACCCCGCCGCCCCGCCCGTTCCAGCGCATACGCCCCCGCCACCGTCACCAGCCACACCCCTGTGGCGACCAGCGCCATCGTCGCGCTGGTCAGGCGTGCGCCGAGGCCCAGCCCCCAGGCGGCGAGGAGGGGAGCGAAGAGGAGGGAGTGCGCGAGGTAGCAGGACAGGGAGCGCTTGCCGACGGCGGAGACGGCGGTGACCGCGACGGCAGCCCGTGCGCCGTGCCGCGTCGGGCGCCGCGTCCACCAGTGGGCGAGGAGGGCGAGCGCGGCGACGTAGCCGAGGCCGGCGGCGTTGCCGGTGACGTCGCGCAGCAGGCTCAGGGCCCCCGACTCGCTCTGTGCGTCGTCCGGTACGTCGAGTACGCCGATGTGGGCGAGGGCGGCGGGCAGCGCGCCCAGCCAGCCGACCGCGATGCCGAGCACCGCCGTGCGGCGCAGGAGGGGGAGGTGGCGGCCCGGCTCCTCCAGGATCCGGCGCCGCGCGGCCCAGAACCCGATCAGGAAGACCGTGAAGCCGCCGCCGACGAGGGAGAGCGGCGCGGCGACGAAGGTGACGAAGAGGCCGCTTTCCAGGCGGGTCCTGGCGGCGCTGACCCAGCTCGGGTCGTCCGCGGCGTAGGCGGCCGAGCCGGGTTCGGCGCCCGCGTCGCCGAGTGACCCCAACTCGCCTCGCATCCAGGCGGATACGACAGGTTCGAGCGCCCCGAAGAGCAGCAGCGCGGCGCCGATCCCGATCCACCACTTCAGCGCGCGGTCACTGCGGCGCAGGAAGAGCAGGCCGAGGGCGAGGCTCAGCAGTCCGTAGTAGCCGACGATGTCGCCCGCCATGAGGAGGGTGGCGTGCGCGAGGCCGATGACGATCAGGAGGAGGCTGCGCGTGCGGAGGATCTTCACGGCGCCGCGTTCGCTCGTCCCGGCGGAGGTCTGGCGCAGGTACAGCTGCGTCATGCCGTAGCCGAAGAGGAAGGCGAAGAGGGGGTACACCCGCATGTCGAGGCCGATGATCATCGTGAACTGCACGGCGTGGTCGAGCACCCCGCCGTCCACGGGCTGCCACCCGGAGGGCCCGCGCTCCGCCTTCCAGAGGTGGAAGGCGGTGTTGGACAGCACGATGAGCAGGAGCATCAGCCCTCGGGCGAGGTCCGGGGCGAGGGCCCGTTCGCCTGTACGTAGGGGCGTCGCCGTCGCCGTCTCGTGTGCCGTGGTGCCTGTGGTCTCGACCGTCATGTCTGGACGGTAGGGAGAGGGGGGTGGGGCGGGCGTCCGTCTTCCGGCTAGGGGGCGGCGACCAAAGTGTGCGGATGTTGGAGGAAGGCGGTCCAGGTGGTTGGGGTTACCTGGAGGGTGGGGCCGGTGGGGTTCAGCTTTGAGTCGCGGATGTGGATGGTGGTGGGGGAGGGAGCCATCTCCAGGCATTCGCCGCCTCGGCTGCCGCTGTAGCTGGACTTGGTCCAGGTGAGGGCTACCTCTAGGCATTGCGTACCTCCCGACCTGGGGAGATGAGCAGGGCCCTGTTACCGTGCGCCGATGTCAACGATCAAACAGTTCCAAGTGACCTTCGACTGTGCGGAGCCTGCGCGCCTCGCCGCCTTTTGGTGCGAGGTGCTGGGGTACGTCGTGCCGACGGTCCCGGAGGGCTTCGCCACGTGGGAGGAGTACCACCTCTCGCTGCCGCCCGAGGATGAGATCTACTTCGCGTGCACCGATCCTTCGGGTGCGGGCCCGCGCTTGCTCTTCCAGCGAGTTCCCGAAGGAAAGATCGTCAAGAACCGGGTGCATCTCGATGTGCGGGCCGGCACAGGGCTCGTGGGTGACGAGCGCCTGGCCACACTCGAGGCCGAATGCGCACGACTGATGGCACTCGGCGCGAAACACGTGCTGACGCAGCGCGCCGATGGCGTCAACGAGTCGTGCATCACGATGCAGGACATCGAGGGCAACGAGTTCTGCCTCGACTGATCCTCCTCTGAGACTGCGAGGTGGGAGTCATCTCCGGCGGGCCTCTCAGGTCGCGCGTGCGGCGGGAGTCATCCCGTGAGAGCCAGGTTGTGCAGGTGGGCAACGCCGTGCATCGCGTGGCGCACACCGTCGCCCCTCAGGCGGCAGTCGCGCAGGATCTTCCAGGTCTTCATACGGGCGAAGGTGTGTTCCACGCGGGCGCGAACCCTTGTGTGGCTCTTGTTGTGGGCCTGCTTCCAGTCGGGTAGCTCCTCGCCCTTGCGCCGGCGGTGCGGCATGATCAGCCCGGTGCCCAGGTATCCGCCGTCACCAGTAGCACCCGGTCCTCCTCCTAGTAATTGGTCTAGGTGGGCCGGCGGCTGCCTGCGCAGGCCTAAATGGAGCCGATCAATCCGTATCTTCAGTGCAAGCACGGTCCGGAAAATGGAAAGTCAAGACGATATTTTTCGGGAAGAATGGCGAAGATTTACCCCTCCGGGTCGGTGACTCCAATTTCGGGTACAAGCACATACAAGCCAGCCACCCCGAGCCGGACAGAGGTACAGCAGGCCAGATGATGGAAACCAAGGATGCCTCCGATGGAACATGCGGCATATGGTGGACTCGGCGCAGACGCTTGGATCGCCCGGTTCCTCAGATCCGCTAAGGAGAACTTGCGGAGTCAGCTCAGCACTGAAGCTGATCAGGGAACTCTCCATGAACTGGCCGTCGATCACCGCGAGGGCGGTGTCTGGGCTACTGCAACCTTCTCGATGGCGGCTCACCCTGGAGTCCGATTCATCCGTAGCCAGAACATCATTCCGGATCCAAGTGCGGACTGGGAGGCTGACTTTGCTGCCGCACTCTTCGAAACCCACTTGATCGAATGGCTCCACACAAGGGCGAAGAAGGTGCTCCCAGACTCCGACGGCGTCGTCCGTAGTTGATACCCGAGCTCGCACGCTCGGACCGGGCTGCTGGGCGCGTCTTGATTGGTGGAGCGAGCTTCGCGTGCTTGTCCGGCGCCAGCCGCCCGGTCCGGGTGCCCTTCCGCGGCCGCCGACTCAAGCGCCGGCAGCGGCGGCACAACAGCACGCACGCCAAGATCCGCCGCAGCACCAACCGCATCACCGCGATCGTCCAAGCCGTACTCGTCCTTCATCGCACGTCGGCGTGAGGTTGGAAAGAGCTCTGTGTGAGCGTCGCGCTGCGCGTCCGGTACCGACCTGGTGTCGTACCGAAGGTCCGGCTGAACGCGTGGGAGAGGGCGTACGGGGAGCTGTAGCCGACCCGGCGGGCCACCGTGTCCAGCGGGGCCGTCGTGTCGCGCAGGAGCGTCGCCGCACGGGACATCCGCCACCACGTGAGGTAGGCCATGGGCGCGCGGCCCACCAGCGGGGTGAAGCGGCGGGCCAGTGTCGCGCGGGAGACGCCCGTGCGCGTCGCCAACTCCTCGTTGGTCCAGGGGGATTGTGGTGACGTGTGGATCAGGTGCAGTGCCTTTGCCACCACCGGGTCCGTGAGCGCCGCAGGCCAGCGTGCCGCGGAGGCGGGGTCCGTCGTCCAGGCGCGCACCATGTAGACCAGGAGCAGGTCCAGGAGGCCGGGCACTGCCACGTCCGCGCCCGGAAGCGACGACCCCGCCTCCCTGCCCAGCAGCTCGATCGCCGCCTGCATCTCCGGGTGGCGCTCCGGGCTGCGCGGCAGGTGCACCACCTCCGGGAGCTCCGCCAGCAGGGGGTGCGTCTGGCTGGTGCCGTCCAGGCGGTATTTGCCGCACAGCAACTCCGCGCAGGGGGCCGACTGTTGGGCGTACTCCGTCGCCTGCCAGTGCTCGAATCGCACCGCCTGGGCGACCGTACGTTCATCGGCGGGGGAGTCCGCCAGCACATGTCCCGCGCCCCTCGGCAGCAGCACCGCGTCGCCCGCCGTCAGCGTGAACGGTGCGCCGCCCTCCGGCAGCAGCCAGCAACTGCCCTCCAGGACCACGTGGAAGCCCATTCCGTCGTAGGAGGAGAGCCGGGTGCACCACGTGCCGGACACCCTGATCCGGTTCGTGGTCGGCCGCCCGATCCGTACGGCGGAGATCGCATCGCTGACGACGTCCATGGAGGGCGAGCGTACGCGTGGTGTGAGACGTATGCGTATTCAGATGAGGCGGTCCGGCATTGAGGGGCTCACATCGGTCTCCTTACGGTCGACTCATGGACGTACAACACAAGGACACACACATCACGTTGGGCGACGTCGACGCCCGTCGCGTCGTCGAGCTGCCGGACCTCTCCCTCGACCCCCGTTCCATCGTCCCCGGCATCCCGGAGGAAGTGTGGCGCCGCCACGAAGGTGACGTCGCCGCCGTGCAGACCTGGGTGCTGCGGAGCGAGGGGCGGGTCGTCCTCGTCGACACCGGTGTGGGCAACGGGCGGCGGCGGCCTGGCGCGCCGTACTTCGAAGGGCTCGACACTGACTTCCTCGTGCGGCTCGCCGCCGCCGGGGTCCGGCCCGAGGACGTGGACGTCGTCGTCAATACGCACATCCATGGCGATCATGTGGGGTGGAACACCCGGGAGGAAGGCGGGAGTTGGGTGCCCACCTTTCCCAACGCCGTCCATCTCGTCCCCGCCGCCGACCGCGCCTACTTCGGACCCGAGCGCGGCGACGCCGTACGCGAGGACCACCGGGCCGTCTTCGCCGACAGCATCGCGCCCGTCGAGCGGGCCGGGCAGGCCGTGTACTGGGAGGGCACCCACCGCATCGACGCCCACCTCACCCTCGAAGCCGCGCCCGGCCACACTCCGGGGTCTTCCGTGCTGCGGGTCGAGTCCGGGGGCGACAGGGCCGTCTTCGTCGGGGATCTGCTCCACGTCCCCGCCCAACTCGCCGCGCCCGGCTGCAGCAGCTGCTTCTGCGAGGACCCGGTGCAGGCCGCCGAGAGCCGGATCAAGGTCCTCGGGCGGGCCGCGGACGAGCGGGAGCTGGTCATGCCCGCGCACTTCGGCGGGGCGGCGGGAGCGGTCGAAGTGCGGCGGGAGGGAGGGGGGTTCGCGATCAGCCGGTGGGCTGCGTAGACAGGGGTGTTGTCGTCGCTGCCGTGTGCGGGGCGCCGATGCCCCACCCCTGCGCCATCGCCTCCACGAACGCGCCCGCCAGCTTGTCCTCGCCGCTCTCGTTCGGGTGCGTTCCGTCGTACGTGTCGACGTGGATGTCGTACGACGGCGGGCGCGAGGCCAGCAGGAGCGGGGACGCGCCCGTGTCCAGGTTCGCGACCGCCTTCGCGAGGAGCTCGTTGAAGCGGGCCACCTCCTCGGCGAACGGCGCGTCCGACTCGGCGCGGATGTTCGGGATCACGGGGAGGAGGACCATCCGGATTCGTGGATTCGCCTCGCGGGCCCGGGCGACGAAGGCGTGCACGTTCTCCGCTGTTTGCTCCGCGTTCGTGTAGAAGCCCAGGTCGATCAGGCCGAGGGAGATGAGCAGGACGTCCGCCGGGTCCTCGGCCAGCGCCCCCGCGATCCGCGGGGCCATGTGCAGCCAGCCCTCGCCCCAGCCCGCGAGGTGCCGGCGCGGGAAGTCCGGGGAGGCGTCCGCGTAGTCGTGGGAGACGGGTGCTCCCGCCGCCTTGTCGTAGAGGGCGGTGCGCGGGCCCACCACCGCGAAGCCGTCGTCTCCGTACGCGCTCCGCAGGTGCTGCCACATGCGGTGTCGCCAGGTGCGTTCCCCGGCGCTTCCGATCGTCATCGAGTCGCCGACGAACATGAACCTGAGCATCCGCTCATCATGGCGGATCAGGGGCTCCACCTGCGATGTGAGACCGAGCACGCCGCACGGCCGCGCGCGGGGATGGCACGCTTGGGCGCATGCGTTCGCTTCGGGGTGTTCCGTCTGGTCGTGTTCGGTCCGTTCTCGCCGGTGCCGGTGTCATGGCGCTCGTCGCCATGAGCGCGTCCACCGCGCCCGCCTTCGCCGACGGCCACGACTCGTTCACCATCAAGGACCCGCGGATCGTCGAGTCCAGCGGCCTCGCCGCGTCCCGCGCCCACCCCGGCGTCTACTGGACGCACAACGACCAGGACAAGGGCGCCTTCCTCTACGCCGTCGACTCCAGGACGGGCGAGACGGTCGCCACGGTCACCATGACCGGGGTCGGTTCGCCGCGTGACGTGGAGGCCATCTCCGTCGGCGGCGACGGCAACCTCTACGTCGGCGACATCGGCGACAACATGGGCGGCACCTGGTCCCACGTCTGGATCTACAAGCTGCCCGAGCCGAAGGAGCTGAAGGACCAGACGATCCGTGCCACGCAGTACGTCGTGAAGTACGCGGACGGGCCGCGCGACGCCGAGGCGCTGATGGTGCATCCCAAGACGGGCCGGATCTACGTCGCCGACAAGAAGGAGCAGGGCGGCAGCCTCTACGAGGGGCCCGCCGAGATGTCCGCCTCAGGCACCAACGTCTTCAAGAAGATCGCCGACACGGACATGTGGGTGACCGACGGCGCCTTCTCGCCCGACGGTCAACAGCTCGCCCTGCGCGAGTACTTCGGCGGTGCCTCCTTCGCCTGGAAGGGCGCGGGCAGGGCGCCGGAGCGGGAGGGGCGCCTGAGCGTGCCGTTCCAGCGGCAGGGCGAGTCCGTCACGTACACGACGGACGGCACGACGCTGATGTACGGCACCGAGGGGGCGCAGAGCAAGGTCACGTCCGTGGAGGTGAGCGGCGCGGGCGGCGGTTCCGACTCCGGCTCGGGCGACGGGAGTTCGGGCGGCGGCGACGGAGGCTCCGGCGTCGACGGCGACTTCAAGACCGGCGCCATCGCGCTCGCCGCGGTCCTACTGGCCTTCTTCGGTCTGAAGCGGCTGCTGCGCAAGAAGTAGAGAGGCGGGACGTGTCCGCTGGCGTCATCCGTCCTGCGCGCGCCGGGCGACCAGGACGTCAAGGCCGTCGAGGAGGCGCTGCAGGCCGAACTCGAAGTGGTCGAAGTCGGAGCCGAACGAGTCCTCGCTGAGGTTCGCGAGGACCGGGTAGCGGCCGCTGTTCATGATCCTTTCGAGGGTCGGGCCCTGCGCCTCCCAGAACGCCTCGTCCGTCAGGCCGCTCTTCTTCACCGCCTCCGCCTCGTGCACCTGGGTGCGGGCGACCCCGGTGACGTACCCCTCGACCATGACGATCACGCCGATCAGCTCGGGGTCGGTCAGGCCCATCGGCTTGATCCGGGACAGCGTGCGGTTCAGGCCGCCGACGGCGCCGGGGCCGAGGACCGGGCGGGCCTGGTTGACGTGGAGCAGCCAGGGGTGGCTGCGGTAGTCGGCGAGGGTCTCGCGGGCGTACGCCTCGAC
Source organism: Streptomyces sp. NPDC025651 (assembly GCF_055558735.1). Taxonomy (NCBI): domain Bacteria; kingdom Bacillati; phylum Actinomycetota; class Actinomycetes; order Kitasatosporales; family Streptomycetaceae; genus Streptomyces; species Streptomyces sp. NPDC025651. Next base: position 37,055 of record NZ_JBVHLZ010000012.1, on the reverse strand, counting down.
GGCCTCGCGCCAGGTGCCGGTCCAGGGCTCCTCGTCCTCGGGCGGGGTGTAGACGCGGTCCAGCATCAGGTCGAGCAGGTCGCCCTTGCCGGGGACGTACCGGTACAGGGACATCGTGCCGGTGCCGAGCTCCGTGGAGAGGCGGCGCATCGAGACCGCCGAGAGGCCCTCGGCGTCCGCGAGGCGCACCGCCTCGGTGACGATCCGGTCCAGCGTGAGCCCCGGTTTGGGCCCGCGGGTGGGGCGCTCGCGCTCGCCCCAGAGCAGTTCGAGGCTCCGGGCGACCTCGCTGCCGGTGCGCTGTTCCTCGTCGCCGTTCGTGCTCGTCATGGCTCTCACCCTATGCGGCGGCGCGGGAATTGGGTACGCCGTACCCGCGAAACTGGGTACGGTGTACTCTCTATTGAGTACGGCGTACCCAGATAAGGGGAAGAGGGGCAGGCCATGAAGGGGAACGGCTTCGCGGTACGGGCCGAGGGGCTCGAGAAGCGATACGGGGAGAAGTACGCCCTGGGCGGCTTCGACCTGGAGGTGGAGCAAGGCACGGTGCACGGACTGCTCGGGCCCAACGGCGCGGGCAAGACCACCGCCGTGCGGATCCTCTCCACCCTCGTACGCCTCGACGGCGGTCGCGCCGAGGTGGCCGGCGCCGACGTGGCGCGCGAGCCCGGCCTCGTCCGCGGTCGCATCGGCCTCACCGGGCAGTACGCGGCGGTCGACGAGATCCTCACCGGGCGGCAGAACCTGGAGATGTTCGGCCGCCTCTTCCACCTCGGCGCCAGGCGCGCGGCCCTGCGCGCCCAGGAGCTCCTGGAGCAGTTCCACCTCCAGGACGCGGCGGAGAAGGGCGCCGGTCAGTACAGCGGCGGCATGCGGCGCCGCCTCGACCTCGCCGCCTCGATGATCCTCGCGCCCTCGGTGCTCTTCCTGGACGAGCCGACCACCGGGCTCGACCCGCGCAGCCGCCTCGAAGTCTGGGACACGGTGCGGGACTTGGTCGCAGGCGGCACGACGGTGCTGCTCACCACCCAGTACCTGGAGGAGGCCGACCGCCTCGCCTCCCGCATCACCGTCATCGACCGGGGCAGGGCCATCGCCGACGACACCCCCGACGGCCTGAAGAACACGGTGGGCGGCAGCCACCTCGACGTCGTGGTGCGCGACGCGGCGGACCTGCCCGCCGCGGTCAGGGCCGTCGCCCGGGTCTGCGCGGGCGAACCGCTCGTCGTCGACGTGGAGCGGCGCGTGCAGGCCGCCGTGACCGACCGGGTCGGCGCCCTCACCGACGTCGCCCGGACCCTCCAGGACGCGGGCGTCCCCGTCGAGGACATCGGCCTGCGCAGGCCGAGCCTGGACGACGTGTTCCTGCGCCTGACGGGACAGACGTCCGACAGCGACCACGACCACGACCGGAAGCTGGAGGTGGCCGCATGAGCGTCGCCCTGACCGCCGACCCCGCGCACGGCAGGCTCTTCTGGGCCCTCGCCGACTGCTGGAACGTCACCCGCCGCTATCTGACCCACTTCCTGCGCCAGCCGGTCCTCATCGCCTGGCAGCTGGGCTTCCCCATCATCAGCGTGCTGCTGTACGGCTTCGTCTTCGGCGAGGCGATGAAGGTGCCGGGCGGCGGGGCCGACGGCGACTACAAGCAGTTTCTGATGCCCGGCATGTTCGTGATGACCATGGCCTTCGGGTTCATGAACACCGCGATGGGCGTCGTCACGGACTCGACGAAGGGCGTCATCGACCGCTTCCGCTCGATGCCGATGGCGCCCTCCGCGGTGGCGTCGGGGCGCGGTCTCGCCGACCTGATCGTGGCCTGCGCCGAACTGGCCATCCTCGCGCTGACCGCCCTCGCGATCGGCTGGCGCTCCAGCGCGGGGCTCCCGGACACCCTCGCCGCCTTCGGGCTGCTGCTGTTCCTGCGGTTCAGCCTGATCTGGGTGGGCGTCTTCCTCGGGCTCGTCGTGCCGTCACCGGAGGCCGCGGGCGGGCTCTACGCGGTCGCCTTCCCGCTCACGATGATCTCCAGCATCTTCGTGGCGCCGTCCCTGATGCCGGGCTGGCTGGCGCCGATCGCCGCGTGGAACCCGGTGTCCTCCACCGGCACGGCCGTGCGCGAGCTGTTCGGCAACCCCGGCGCGGGCGGCGACAGCTGGGTCGAGCGGAACGCCCTGCTGATGTCCGTGGCCTGGCCGGTGGCGATCTCGCTGGTCTTCCTGCCGCTGGCGGTACGGCAGTTCAAGCGGCTGAGCCGTTGAGAGTCGCAGTTCCCCGTGCCCCGCAAGGGGCGCGGGGAACTGCGCGACCAGCCACGTCAGACCCGCAGACGTGGACCGGTCTCAGGGAGCCCTACAGCTTTTCGATCACGTAGTCGATGCACTTGGTGAGCGCCTCGACATCCGCCGGGTCGATCGCCGGGAACATCGCGATCCGCAGCTGGTTGCGGCCCAGCTTGCGGTACGGCTCGGTGTCCACGATGCCGTTGGCGCGCAGCGCCTTCGCGACCGCCGCGGCGTCGATCTCGTCCGCGAAGTCGATCGTGCCGATGACCTGCGAGCGCTTGGCCGGGTCCGTGACGAACGGCGTCGCGTACTTCGACTCCTCGGCCCAGCCGTACAGCGTGCGGGACGAGGCGGCGGTGCGGCCGGTGGTGAACTCCAGGCCGCCCTGGCCGTTCATCCAGTCCAGCTGCTCGGCGAGCAGGAAGAGCGTGGCGAGCGCCGGGGTGTTGTACGTCTGGTTCTTGCGGGAGTTGTCGATCGCCGTGGGCAGCGAGAAGAACTCCGGGACATGGCGGCCGGACGCGTGGATCCGCTCGGCGCGCTCGATCGCGGCCGGGGAGAACAGGCCGATCCACAGGCCGCCGTCCGCGGCGAAGGACTTCTGCGGGGCGAAGTAGTAGACGTCCGACTCGGCGACGTCGACCGGGAGGCCGCCCGCGCCCGACGTGGCGTCCACCAGGACGAGGGAGCCCTCGTCGGCGCCCGCGACGCGCTTGACCGGGGCCGCGACGCCGGTGGAGGTCTCGTTGTGCGTGAGGGCGTAGACGTCGACGCCCGCCTCCGCCTTCGGGTCGGGGTGCGTGCCGGGGTCACTCGTGATCACGGTCGGCTCGGCCAGCCACGGGGCGAGCTTGGCGGCCTTCGCGAACTTCGAGGAGAACTCGCCGAAGCTGAGGTGCTGCGACTTGCCCTCGATCAGGCCGTGCGTCGCCACGTCCCAGAAGGCGGTGGATCCGCCGTTGCCGAGGATCACCTCGTAGCCCTCGGGGAGGGAGAAGAGGTTCTGCACGCCCTCGCGCACCCGGCCGACCAGGTTCTTGACCGGGGCCTGGCGGTGGGACGTGCCGAGCAGAGAGGTACCGGTGGCGGCCAGGGCGTCCAGCGCCTCCGTCCGCACCTTGGAGGGGCCCGCGCCGAAACGTCCGTCGGCGGGCTTGATGTCAGCGGGAATCTGGATCTCAGCCACGGGGGGAGCCTAGCGGCTCAGGGCGCGCCGTCTTTCGGGTGTCCGGCGGCTGAGATCTCCCTGCCACCTGGCGTGGACGACTCGGGGCTCCGCCCCGGACCCCGCTCCTCAGACGCCGGAGGGGCTGTTCCTCAGCCGCACCGGCAGTTCATAAAGATCGTTCTGCGTCACCACCGGCTTGTTGCGGAGCTGTGATCGCGGGACCGCCAACGTCAGGTCGGGGAAGCGCTCGTACAGCGCAGGCAGCGCCACCCCCGCCTCCAGGCGGGAGAGGGCCGCTCCGGGGCACACGTGCGGGCCGTGGCCGAAGGAGATGTGGCGGGTGGGGGACGTGCGGGTGATGTCGAAGTCGCCCGCCGTGGGGCCGTGGGCCTTCTCGTCGCGGCCTATCGCGCCGTACGCGACGATCAGCGCGTCCCCCTTGGGGATCACCTTGTCGCCGACCGGGACGTCCTCCGTGGCGAAGCGGATCAGGACGTGCGTGCTCGGGGTCGAGTGGCGCAGGGTCTCCTCGACCACCGCGTCCCAGCCGACCTTCCCGGAGCGGACGAGCGCGAGCTGGTCGGGGTGGGCGGAGAGGTTCACGACGGCGTTGACGATCAGGGAGATCGTCGTCTCGTGTCCTGCCGCGACCATCAGCTGGAGCGTGGAGAGGATCTCCGCGTCGGTGAGGTGGTCGCCGTTCTCGGAGGCCTGGATCAGCGCGCTGGTCAGGTCGTCGCCCGGCTCCGCGCGGCGCGCCGCGACGACCTTGCCCATCATCTCGGCGAGCTCGCCGAGGGTCGCCACGACCTCGTCGGCCGGCGTCTGGGTGGAGAAGAACTTGTCGAAGAGGAACTTCAGGCGGGGGTGGTCGGCCTCGTCGATGCCCATCAGGTCGCTGATGACGTGCATGGGCAGCGGGTAGGCGAACTCGGCCTTCAGGTCCACCACGTCGGAGTCGGCGGGGAGCCTGTCGAGCAGGGTCGTCGTCAGCTCCGCGACCCGCTCCCGCATGCGCTCCACGCGGCGCGGGGTGAGCGCCTGCGCGACCAGCGTGCGCAGCCTGCGGTGCTCCTCGCCGTCGACGGTCAGCATCGAGCGGCCGGGGTTGGCGAGGCCGATCAGCGGCCAGTCGGCGGGGATCTCGCCGCGCCGCCAGGCACCCCAGACCTCGATGTCCTTCACCAGGCGCCTGTCGGTGAGGAGTTGGCGGGCCTCGGCGTGGTGCGTGACCGCCCACACGGGGACGCCGCCGGGCAGCTCCGCCGCGGCGAGCGGGCCCGCCGCGCGCAGCCGGGCGCTCTCGCCGTCCAGGTCGGTGACGAACGGGTCCAGGGCGATGCGGGCGCAACTGCCGTTCATCTGGGGTCTCCTAGCGCTGAGGTCGGGGTCGGGGTGAACGTCACCGGCAGGTCGGTCAGGCCGCGCAGCCAGGGCGAGGGGCGGCGGGTCAGGGACGCGGCGGGCACCGCGAGGTCGAGGTCGGGCAGGCGGTCCAGGAGCACCTCGATGCCGGTCCGCGCGATGACCTCGGCGACCTCCTGGGCGGGGAAGGGGCAGCGGTGCTCGCCGTGGCCGAAGGAGAAGTGGGCGCTGTTGCCGCCGGTCATGGCGGAGCCGTCGGTGCGGACCTGCGGGTCGGCGTTGGCGGCGCCGAGGCCGAGCAGGAGCAGGTCGCCGGAGGTGATGCGGCGCCCGCCCAGCTGGGTGTCGCGCGAGGCCCAGCGGCCCGCGACGTTCTGGGTGGGGGTGTCCTCCCACAGGACCTCGTTCATGGCCTCGGCGACGCTGTGCCGGCCGCCGAAGAGGGAGGCGGCGAAGCGGTCGTCGGTGAGCATCAGGCGCAGCGAGTTGCCGATCCAGTCGGCGGTCGGCTGGTGGCCCGCGGCCATCATGACCATCAGGTCCTGGGCGATCTCCTCGTCGGTGAAGCCCGCGCCGCCGGGGAGTTGCGTCTCGATCATGTACGAGGCGACGTCCTGGCCCGGCTTCTCGTGCTTGTCGGCGATCAGCGCGAACATCGAGGAGGCGAGGTGCTGCTGGCCCGCGAGCGCCCGCTCACGCCCGTCGATCATGTCGTTCATGGCGGTGACGAGGCCCGGTCCCTGCTCGTCGGGGAAGCCGTAGATGCGGGCCAGGACGCGCACCGGCAGGAGCATCGCGTACTCGGCGACGATCTCGGTGGTGCCCTTGCCGCAGAACCGGTCGATCAGCTCGTCCGCGAACTGCTCGGCGTGCGCCTTGAGTTCGAAGGGGTCGACGGCCTCCAGGGCGTGGGCGATCATCGCGGCGCGCTCGACGTGCCGCTCGCCGACGGTGTAGAGGATCGACGGCTGCTTGTGGCCGATCATCGGGAGCAGCGGCCAGTCGGCGGGGATGTTCGGCCACTGGTTCCACAGCTCGGAGTCGCGGCTGAACAGGACGGGGTCGCCGGTCACCTGGTGCAGCTCGCGGTAGCCGAGCACCAGCCAGGCGGGGATGTCGCCGTCGAGGAGGACGGGCGCGACCGGGCCGTGGTCGCGCCGCATCTCCCGGTACAGCCGGGTGGGTTCGGTGGCGAACCGAGGCCCGGACAGCGGGACGGGACCGGGCGCGGCGGCGCCGGCGCCGGTTGCGGGGCAGGTCACTTGGCGGTCTCCTGTGGGGCGTGTCGCCGGTCGGCGTACAGCGACTTGAGGTGTTCCACGAGCGTGATCAGTACGTTCTTGCTGGACTCGCGGGAGCGCGCGTCGCAGTCGAGGAGCGGCACCCCGGGGTCGAGGTCGAGCGCCTCGCGCAGTTGCCCCGGGGTGTGCGCGGGGCCGCCGAAGTCGTTGCGGGCCACGACGAACGGCGTGCCGTGGTGCTCCAGGCGGTCGATCGCGTACCAGGAGTCCTCCAGGCGGCGGGTGTCGACGAGGACGACCGCGCCGAGCGTGCCGGCGAAGAGGCGGTCCCACAGGAACCAGAAGCGCTCCTGGCCGGGGGCGCCGAAGAGGTAGAGGATGTTGCGCGCGTCGAGCGAGATGCGGCCGAAGTCGAAGGCGACGGTCGTGGAGGTCTTGCCGTGCAGCCCTTCGAGGCCGCCGGTCTCGTCGATGCCCGCTCCGGCCTGCGTCATCGTCTCCTCGGTGTTGAGGGGACGGATCTCGCTGACGGAGCGGACCAGGGTGGTCTTGCCGACGCCGAAGCCGCCGACCACGACGATCTTCAGTCCGTTGTCGGCGCTGGCGGTCAACTCGCTTCTTGTGCCGCTCAGTTCAGAGATTGCGGAGTCCAACGAGCACCTGCTCCAGGATGTCGGGGTCGGGAAGACTGTGGTCGGCCGCCGCGCGCGGGTGCCGTGCGCTGATCCGGCCCGCGTCGAGCAGGTCGGAGAGCAGGATGCGCGTGATGCTCACCGGCAGGCCGAGCTCGGCGGCGACCTCCACCACGGCGGTCGGCAGCCGGCACAGGCGCAGGATCGCGGCGTGCTCCGACTGCATGCCGGGGACGGGTCCCGACTCGGCGACGACGAGGGTCACCAGGTCGAACGGGGTGTCGGGCGCGGACCGGCTGCGTCCTCCGGTGAGGGTGTACAGCCGGTCGGGGGAGTCGTCCCGGCCGGGGCGGCTCATGAGGCGGGCAGCGTGCGGGCGCCGTCCGCGCGGGGCGCGGCGCGCAGGTGCTCGCCGAGCTGTTCGACCAGCTCGCTCATGGTGTGCCCGACGAGGCCCGCGTCGGCGTCCTCGGCGGCGATGACCGCGAGGTGCGCGCCCTCGCCCGCCTCGACGATGAAGAGGATGCCGCCGTAGAACTCGGCCATCGCCGAGCGGACCCCGCCGCTGCCGTCGCCGAACTCGGCGGAGGCGCCGTGCGACAGGGACTGGATGCCGGCGGCGATGGCGGCGAGCTGGTCGGCCTGGTCGACGGAGAGCTCGGGGGTGCGGCAGAGCTTGAGGCCGTCCCGGGAGAGCACGAGGGCGTGGCGGGCGCCGGGGGTGCGCTCCAGGAGCCCTTCGAGGAGCCAGGTGAGCTTGGCGTCGGTGGTGCTGCCGGGGGTGGTGCCGGTGGTCATCGGGGGGTGTCGCCTTCCGGGTGCGGGGGAGTTGCGGGGGCGTCCGGCTCTTCGGAGGGACCGGAGGGGTCCGGGGGAGTGGCGCGGACGGCCTGGCGGAAGCTGCTGAAGCGGGCCGCGGTGTCGGCGGCGGCACGGGGGCGGATCCGGGTCTCGCCGGTGTCGCTGTTGCCCCGGGCCCGCTCGGCGGCGGCGAGGGTGCGGCCGCGGGGGCGCTTGGGCAGGGGCGCGGCCTCGGCGGCGGCGCGACCGGCGGCTTCGGGGGTGTCGGCCGGGGACTCGTGCGTGGGCACGGGGTCGCGGTCGACGCGGTCGAGAGGGGCCTCGGGGACGGGGGTCCCGGCCTCGGGGGCGGCGGTCCCGGGGGTGGCCGGGGCGGTGCCCGTACTCGGGGTACTCGGGGCGGGCCGGGAGGTGCCCGTGTCCCCGGTGGAGGCCGCGGGGCGGGGCGGGGCAGGGGACTCCGTGGAGGAGTCCGGGGTGCCGGTGGAGGGCGTGAGACCGGCCGGGCCGGGGAGCGCGGCAGGGGCCGTGGTCCGGGGCTGCGGAAGGGGCTGTGCCTGGGGTTGCGTCAGGGCCTGTGCCTGAGGCTTCGGCGAGGTCTGTGCCCGGGGCGGAGCCGTCTCCGAGGGGCGGGAGATCAGCTCCTGCGGTATCAGCAGGAGCACCCCCGTGCCGCCCCGTGCCGAGGGGCGGAACGACACCGTCAGGCCGTGCTTGCGGGCCAGTCTGCCGACCACCGCGAGGCCGAGCCGGGTGCCGGAGAGGCCGCCGAGGCCCTTGGTCTCACCGGACACGGCGTGCTCGGCGCGGCGCTGCTGGACGGGGCCCATCACCAGGCCGCTGTCCTCGACGGAGATGATGACGCCGGCCGCGACCTCCTCGATGTAGACGTGCACTTCGGAGGTGGGCGGCGAGAAGTTCGCCGCGTTGTCGAGGAGTTCGGCCAGGGCGTGCATGACGCCCTCGGCGGCGTGGCCCGCGACGGCGACCTCGCTGGCCGAGTGGACGCGCACGCGCTGGTAGCCGCCGATGCGGCCCATGGCGCCGCGCAGGATCGACTCCATGACGATGGGCCGTGCCCAGCGGCGGCCCGAGCGGGCGCCGGTGAGCACCGCCACGGAGTCGGCGATGCGGCCCGCCTGCGCGGTCCTGTGGTCCAGGTGGAGGAGGTCGGTCAGGACGTCCTCGTCCGCGTGCCTGCCCTCCATCTCGCGCAGGTCGGCGAGCATGCCGGTGGCCAGGGCCTGCATGCGGCCCGCCGCGTTGGCACACGCGGCGAGGGCGGCGGCGCGCTCGGACTCGGCGGTGCGGGCCCGCACGGTCAGTTCGGTCCGCTCACGGGCGAAGTACTCGGTCAGGGCGGTCCGTTCGCGGGTGAACTCCTCGGCGCGGGCGGCCTGCTCGCGCGCGATCCGGTCGGCGTCCTGCCGTAGGTCCGTCACCTGCTCGCGCAACAGGGAGTTGGCGCGCAGCGTGTGGAAGGCCAGCGTGACGGCGGCGCTGAGCGCGAGGGACGCGGCCCCGCACCCCCACGCCAGCGGGTCGCGCACGGAGGGGGGCGCGAGGGCCACGGCTGCTCCGGTGAGCGCCGCGGTGACCAGGGCGCAGGCCAGCAGGACGAGCGCGGTCGGGCGCGGCGGCGGTTTCTCCCAAGCCCTCGACTCCGCTCGAGCAGGGGAGGCCCCACTCGTCCCGGTGCGCGCTAGGGGGGTTTGCGCGGTCATCAATCGGGGTCCTCGATCGGAAGCGACACTCTCTGCTCAATGCGTGGTCACTATAGGAGAGTTGTCGACCAAGGTGGGAATCATTCCGTCCGGATCGTGAAAATACGGGTGGGGCGGGGTGGTCAGGAGGGGCCTGCGCGGAGGCATCCTGGACGGCATGAGCGATCTCGACGGCGACTCCGGCGGCCTCGTACGCGACCTCCGCGCGGCCGTGCGCGGTGCGGTGGATCCCTCCGTCACCGCGCGGGCCCTGCACACGATGGACGCCTCCAACTACCGCCGCGTCCCCGACGTGGTGCTCGCCCCGCGCGACGCCGACGACGTGACGGCGGCGCTCGCGGTCTGCCGGGAGCGGGGGGTGCCCGTCGTGGCGCGCGGCGCGGGCACCTCGATCGCCGGGCAGGCCACGGGAGTCGGCGTCGTCCTCGACTTCACCCGGCACATGCGCCGCATCGTCTCCCTGGACCCCGAGGAGCGCACGGCGGTGGTCCAGCCGGGCGTCGTCCTCGACGACCTGCGCGCCGCCGCGGCCCCGCACGGCCTCACCTTCGGCCCCGACCCCTCCACCCACAGCCGCTGCACGCTCGGCGGCATGATCGGCAACAACTCGTGCGGCTCGCACTCGGTGGCCTGGGGCACGACGGCGGACAACGTCCGTCAGCTGTCGGTCGTCGGCGGTCAGGGGGAGGCCCTCCGCCTCGGCCGGGGCTGGGACGGCGCCCCCGAAGGGCTGCGCCCGCTGGTGGACGGCCACTTGGCGCTCCTGCGCACCGGCTACCCCGACCTGCCGCGCCGCATCTCCGGCTACGCCCTGGACGCGCTGCTCCCGGAGCGCGGCGTCGACCTGGCCCGCGCCTTCTGCGGCTCGGAGGGCACGCTCGGCGTCCTCACCGAAGCGACCGTACGGCTCGTGGAGGCGCCCCGCGCACGGGCGCTCGCCGTCCTCGGGTACGCGGACGAGAGCGCCGCGGCCCAGGCCGCCGCGGGCCTGCTCCCGCACGGCCCGCTGACGGTCGAGGGCATGGCCGCCGACCTGGTGGGCGACACCGCGGGGCTGCCCAGGGGCGGCGCCTGGCTCTTCGTGGAGACCGGCGGCACGAGCCCGGCCGAGGCCCGCGCGCGGGCCGAGTCGATCGTGCGGGCGGCCGACGTGACGGACGCGGTGGTCGTCGACGACCCGGCGGGGCAGCGGGCGCTGTGGCGCGTGCGCGAGGACGCGAGCGGCACGGCCACGCGGATGCCGGACGAGGGGGGTACCTCCCTGTCCGAGCGAAGGCGAGGACTTGGGGGAGAGGCCTGGCCCGGCTGGGAGGACTGCGCGGTACCACCCACCCGACTCGGCGACTACCTGCGGGACTTCAGGAAGCTGCTCGGCGAACACGGCCTGCGCGGCACTCCGTACGGACACTTCGGGGACGGCTGCATCCACGTACGCATCGACTTCGACCTCCTCAGCCGTGAAGGTGTCGCGGGATTCCGCAGGTTCTCCGAGGACCTCGCCGGACTCGTCGTCGCCCACGGCGGGTCGCTCTCGGGCGAGCACGGCGACGGGCAGGCCCGCGCGGAGCTCCTGCCGAGGATGTACGGGTCCGAACTCGTCCGCCTCTTCGAGCGCGTGAAGGACGTGTGGGACCCGGCGGGCCTGCTCAACCCGGGCATGCTGGTGCGCCCCGCGCCCCTCGACGCCGACCTGCGCTTCGACCCGCTGCCGCGCGAGCCGGTCGACGTCGCCTTCGGCTATCCGCACGACGGCGGCGACTTCTCGGCGGCGGTCAGGCGGTGCGTCGGCGTCGCCAAGTGCCGTACGTCGTCGTCGACTTCCCCCACCGGCGTGATGTGTCCCTCCTACCGCGTCACGGGCGAGGAGGAGCACTCCACGCGCGGCCGCGCCCGCCTCCTGCACGAGATGCTCGCGGGCGAGGTGGTGACCGACGGCTGGCGCTCGACGGAGGTCAAGGACGCCCTCGACCTCTGCCTCTCCTGCAAGGGCTGCCGCTCGGACTGCCCGGTCGGCGTCGACATGGCCACGTACAAGGCGGAGTTCCTCCACCACCACTACGAGGGACGCCGCAGGCCCGCCGCCCACTACACGATGGGGTGGCTGCCGCGCTGGCTGCGGGCCGTCGCGGCGACCCGCACGGCCCGGATCGTCAACACCCTGGCCCGGGTGGGTCCGTTGGCGGCGCTCGGCAAGCGGCTCGGCGGGATCGCGCCGGAGCGCGCGGTGCCCGAAGTGGCGCCGCGGACGCTGCGGCAGTGGTGGCGGAGCAGGCCGCGGACCGGCGCCCGCCCCGACGTCGCGCTGTGGCCCGACACCTTCACCGACCACCTCTCGCCGTCGGTGGGGCGGGCCGCGGTTCGGGTCCTGGAGGACGCGGGGCTCACCGTCGGGCTGCCGCCGCGCGGCGTGTGCTGCGGTCTGACGTACGTCTCCACGGGCCAGCTCGACCGGGCCCGTGCCGTCCTGCGCGCCACCCTGGACCGGCTCGGCCCGCTCCTGGACGCCGGGGTGCCGGTCGTCGTCCTGGAGCCGAGCTGCGCCGCCGCGCTCAGGACCGACCTGGTCGAGCTGCTCGGCGACGACCCGCGCGCCCACCGCCTCGCCGCGGCCGTCCGCACCTTCGCCCAGGCCCTGGAGGAACTGGCCCCGCGGTGGCAGCCGCCTCGCGTCGACCGCCCCGCGGTCGGCCAGACCCACTGCCACCAGCACGCGGTCCTCGGCGACGCCGCGGAGCGCCGGCTGCGCGAGCGGGCCGGGCTCGGCGGCGAGTTGAGCGGCGGCTGCTGCGGACTCGCGGGGAACTTCGGCTTCGAGCGGGGCCACTACGACGTGTCGGCGGCCTGCGCCGAGGAGCAGTTGCTGCCCGCGGTGCGGGACGCCGCGGAGGGTGCGGTCGTCCTCGCCGACGGGTTCTCCTGCCGGACCCAGCTGGGGCAGTTGGCGGGGGTGCGCGGAAGGCACCTGGCAGAGGTCCTTGCGGAGGAGCTTCCTGGGCCGAAGAGGTGAAGCCCCAACACCTCTGCCGAGCTGGGCCGTTGCGGATGTCGACAGCGTGATGCGAGTGCCGGAGCGGCACTCCGGGGCGTGACCGTCGCACCCTGCGGAGCACGCTGTCGGAAGGACTGACCAAGCATGAAGATGGCCAAGGCTGCTGCGGGTGTCGTCGGAGTCGCGCTGGCGCTCGGGGCTGCCTCGCCCGCCCTCGCCGCTCCGTCGCCGAGCGAGGACAACCAGCTTGTGGACTCGAACACCGTGTCCAAGAACGAGGTCAAGAACCCGCTCAAGGACATCAACATCAAGGTGATCGCCGACGCGGTCGCGAAGGCCGCGGACAAGCTGGCCACGAAGAACGACCTCGCCAGCAAGACCAACGCCCTGCAGGGTGCGAAGGTCGGCCGCTAGTCGGCGGATTCGCGGCACAGACGGTTTCGGGCCGTCGGCACCCCCGGCCCCGGGGTGCCGACGGCCCGTTCCGTCGGTCGAATCGGGACGAAAGTCCCGACCGGAAAGGACCTTTGCGGGTAGGTCCCGTTGTCCGGTTCAGGCAGGATCGGGATGGTTCATGATCATCTGTCGAGGCGTCAGTTGACGTACGCCCGTGAGAAGTCTGGTTGTGCCCGTGCCGGAAGAGCCGAAGGAACCCGAGGATCGGAAGGGCCCTGAAGGGCCCGCGGAACCGGCCGCGTCGGGGGACGGCACCGGCCCCCGCGCACTGGTCGTGCGCAACCGCCACGACTCCATACCGATGGACCTGCTCTTCCGCGGCGACACGGCAGAGCTGCCGAAGCCCTCGAAGCCGTCGGCACTCTCGAAGCCGTCGGCGCCCTCGGAGTCGTCGACGCCCAGGAAGTCGGCGTCGCCCACCGCGGCGCAGCGGACCAAGAAGCCGCGGTTCGCCGGGGAGGAAGAGGCGCCGACCCCCGAAGGGCGACGGCAGCCGCTCTCCCCGCCCCGCCCCGACCGCGACCTCGTCGAACGGTCCGGACCCGCCTGCTCCGGCTGGTGGGCCCTGCTCGTGGCGCTGCTCTCCCTCGCGGGCGCCGCCTGCCTCGTCTGGTCCGGCGGCCTGCTGCCCGGGCGGATCACGGAGTTCCTGCACCTGCCCGAGCGGCCGGACCACGGGCTCGACGCCTGGCGGTGGGCGGCCGTCGGCGGCTGCGGGGTCGTCGCCCTCTTCGCGCTCGGCGGGCTCACCCGCGGGCGGGTCGGCAGCGCGTGGACCCTGTCGCTGTTCGGGCGGTACCGGGGCAGCGTACGGCGCACCGGCCTCGTGTGGATCAGCCCGCTGATGCTGCGCAGGCGCGTGGACGTGCGGCTGCGGCACTGGCGCAGCGAACCGATGTCCGTCGTCGACGCGCAGGGCGTCGAGCTGCGGGTGGTCGTCCTGGTGGTGTGGCAGGTCAAGGACGCGGCGCGCGCGCTGTTCACGGTCGACGACCACACCGCGTACCTGAGGGAGCAGGTGGAGGCGGTGACCGCGCGTGTGGTCTCCCGGCTGCCCGCCGACTCCTTCCGCGAACCCGCCGACGACGCGCCGACCCTGCGGGACGCCGAGGCGGTGGGCGACGCGCTCTCCAGGACGCTCGCCGCGGAGTGCAGGGCCGTCGGCATCGAGGTCTTCTCGGCCAGGCCCACGCGCGTGGAGTACGCGCCGGAGGTGGCGGCCGCGATGCAGCGCCGCCAGATCGCCGCCATCGACGCCAAGCACCGGGACAGCGTGCTGACGTCGGTGCTCGACGCCGTGGACGACACCGTCCGCAGGCTCACCGAACGGGGGCTCGTCACACTCGACGACTACGAACGGAAGGCCCTGGTCAAGGACTTGACGGTGGCTTTCTACACGGCGCGGGGGAACGCCGTCGACACCCACTGAGCCGCACCGAACGAGAGGCCCTCACGTGCAGACACCCCGATTCACCGAAGAGATACCCGCCGACTGCGCCTGCGGGCACTGCGCGGCGGCGCCGGCCGCGGCCGGCGGGGAGCGGCGCGGGTGCGGCACCGTGCGCGGGGCCGTGGTCGCGGCCGTCGGCGCCGCCGTGCTGGTGGGCACGGCGGCCGGGACCGCGTCGGCCGAGCCCGCGCCGAGCCGCGCGGGCTGGGACGGCTCCAAGTACTGGTACAAGGACGCGACCGGCTGGTGGCGGTGGACGTCGCACTACGACAAGTACGTGGCGCGCTCCGGGAAGGGGGCCGCGACCTCACCGGGGAAGGCCGCGGCCGCCACCGGACGCCGGGCCTCGTCCGGTGAGCCCGTCTTCCGCGGCCGCGGGGGCTGGGACGCCACTGACCGCGTGTACTGGTACCGGAAGGCGGGGCACTGGTACTGGACCAGCCACAAGGACAAGTACGAGCGGTATACGGGCCGCTCCGCGGGCTCGTCGTCCACCGCGTCGCGGGGCACGGGCGGCGCGGGCGGGAGCCGGGGCTCCGGTCCGGGTTCCGGTACGGGTACGCCCAGCAGGCACGGCACCGAGGCCGCCATTCAGTACGCGATGGCGCACCTCGGCGACCCCTATGTGTGGGGCGGCAACGGACCGCACGGCTGGGACTGCTCGGGCCTGGTGATGGCGGCCTACCGGCAGGCGGGCATCGGCCTGCCGCGCGTCGCCGACGCGCAGTACCGCGCCACGCAGCCCATCTCGCGCGGCCGGCTGCGCCGGGGGGACCTGGTGTTCTGGAGCGGCAACGGCAGCTCGTCCGGCATCCACCACGTGGCGATCTACCTGGGCGGCGGCCAGTACTTGGAGGCCCCGCGGCCCGGGAAGAGTGTCCGGATCTCGTCCTTCAGCTGGTACAACCCGAACATGTACGGCCGGGTGAGGTAGCGCGCCGCGGGATTCCGCCGGGCAGTGGTTCGTGATCTGCGGGTTCTCGGGAATGTGGACAGGAGCAAAGAGGGTCCACAATCCTGACCTGGTGCACTACCTTGGACGGTGAAGTCCAGGGAACTGGACTCCGGGCAGTCGGGAATCGCACCAGGGAAGGCTCGTCCCGTGAACGTCACGCGCAGCGATCAGGCCACATCGACGGCGCCCTCGGAGGCGGCCCCCGCAACCGCCTCCGAGGCGGCTCCGGCGCAGCCCGCGGCCGTCGGTGGACCGCGTGGTCCGCACGGTCTCCGCGGTCGCGTCGGCGCCCTCGGTCCCGTCGGGCTCGTCCTCGCGGGCGGGATCTCCGTGCAGTTCGGCGGCGCGGTCGCGGTGACCGTGATGCCGCGGGTCGGTCCGGTGGGCATCGTGGCGCTGCGGCTCTTCTTCGCCGCGCTCGTGCTGTGCGTCGTGTGCCGGCCGAAGGTGCGGGGGCACTCGCGCGCCGACTGGGGCACGGTCGTCGCCTTCGGCGTGGCCATGGCCGGGATGAACGGCCTCTTCTACCAGTCCCTGGACCGCATCCCCATGGGCCCGGCCGTCACCCTCGAAGTCCTCGGCCCGCTCGCGCTCTCCGTCATCGCCTCGCGCCGCGCGGTGAACGTGGTCTGGGCGGCCCTCGCGCTCGGCGGCGTCTTCCTGCTCGGCGGCGGGGGCGGGCTCGACGGCCTCGACCCGGTCGGCGTCGCCCACGCCCTCGGCGCCGGCGCGATGTGGGCGGCGTACATCGTCTTCAGCGCGCGCACCGGGCGGCGCTTCCCGCAGGCCGACGGGCTCGCCCTCGCGATGGTGGTCGCCGCGGTGCTCTTCCTGCCGCTCGGGATCGTCGACGCCGGGTCGAGGATGCTCCAGCCGGGCACGGTGGCGCTGGGCGCGGCCGTCGCGGTGATGTCGTCTGTGCTGCCGTACACCCTCGAACTCCTCGCGCTGCGGCGGCTGCCGGCGCACACCTTCGCCATCCTGATGAGCCTGGAACCGGCCATCGCGTCCATCGCGGGCTTCCTCGTCCTCAGCCAGGCCCTGTCCGCGGCGGAGGCCCTGGCCATCGCCCTGGTCATCGCGGCGAGCATGGGCGCGGTGCGGACGCAGGTGGGGCGGGGGAAGGCGGGGCGCGCGGTCGCCGGAGCGGGGGCTGGGGCGGGGGCGGGCGGCGAATCCGGTGCGGGGTCGGGCGCGGGGTCGGGTGCGGGGCCGGTTGCCGGGTAGGCGCCGAAGCCCGGCGCGGAGGCGGCGGAAAGTAATGCAAGCACGCTTGCTTGTTTCTGTGCGCGCTGCCATGCTCCCAGCACCGCCGTGCCCCGAGGGGAGCGTTCCGTGTCCGATGCCCTGCCCGTGCTCGACGACCTGCGCAGCGAGAGCGAGGAACTCGACCGTCTGGTGAGGGAGTTGAGCCAGGAGCGGTGGTCCCTCGCGACGCCCGCGCCCGGCTGGACGATCGCCCACCAGATCGCCCATCTCGCCTGGACCGACCGGGCCGCCCTGCTCGCCGCCACCGACCCGGAGGCCTTCGCCGCGGAGGCCGAGAAGGCGGCCGCGGCCCCCGACACGTTCGTGGACGAGGGTGCCGAGGAGGGCGCCGCGCTGCCGCACGCCGAGCTGCTCGGCCGCTGGCGGGACGGGCGTGAGCGGCTGTGGCAGGCCCTGGCCGAAGCCCCCGCCGGTACCCGCCTGCCCTGGTACGGGCCGCCGATGGCCGTGCCCTCCATGGCGACCGCGCGGCTCATGGAGACATGGGCGCACGGCCAGGACGTGGCGGACGCGCTCGGCGTGACCAGGGCCCCCACCGACCGGCTGCGGCACGTGGCGCGGATCGGGGTGCGGGCGCGTGACTTCGCCTTCGCCGTGCGGGGGTTGGGCGCGCCCGGCGAGGAGTTCCGCGTCGAGCTCACCTCGCCCGTGACGGGGGAGGTGTGGGCGTACGGCCCCGAGGGCGCCGCCCAGCGCGTGACCGGGCCCGGCCTCGACTTCTGCCTGCTCGTCACGCGCCGCGCCCACCGGTCCGACCTGGCGGTACGCGCCGAGGGCCCCGACGCCGACCGCTGGCTGGACATCGCCCAGGCCTTCGCGGGCCCGCCGGGCACGGGGCGGGCCCCGAAGGGAGGCGTCGAGTGATGATGCCGCTCTCGCTGCCCTTATGGATCGGTGGCGCGTCTGGTTTCGGTGGCGTCGGCTTCGCGGTGGTGTGTGAGCCGGTTGCCGCGGGGCGGGGGCGCTGTCGTGGGCGTGTCCCGAAGGGAGGCGTCCGATGAGTGCGGCGCCCCTGCGCATCGGCAACGCCTCCGGCTTCTACGGCGACCGTTTCGACGCCATGCGCGAGATGCTCACCGGCGGCCCCCTCGACGTCCTCACCGGCGACTACCTCGCCGAGCTGACCATGCTCATCCTCGGCCGCGACCGCCTCAAGGACCCCGCGCGCGGGTACGCCAAGACCTTCCTGCGGCAGTTGGAGGAGTGCCTCGGGACCGCCCGGGAGCGCGGCGTGAAGATCGTCGCCAATGCCGGCGGGCTCAACCCCGCCGGACTCGCCGACGCCGTACGGGAGTTGGCGGAGCGGCTCGGGCTCGGTGTGCGGGTCGCGCATGTCGAGGGCGACGACCTCGGCGGGCGTTTCCCCGGCGCCCTCACCGCCAACGCCTACCTCGGCGGCGCCGGAATCGCCGCGTGCCTGGAGGCGGGGGCCTACGTCGTCGTGACCGGTCGCGTGACCGACGCCGCCCTGGTCACCGGGCCCGCCGCCGCCCACTTCGGGTGGGGCCCCGACGCGTACGACAGGCTCGCGGGCGCCGTCGTCGCCGGGCACGTCCTGGAGTGCGGCACCCAGGCGACCGGCGGGAACTACGCCTTCTTTGCCGAGCGCCAGGACTTCTCAACCGCCCTGCGTCGACCCGGCTTCCCCCTCGCCGAGATGCACGAGGACGGGTCCGCGGTCATCACCAAACACCCCGGCACCGGCGGCCTCGTCGACATCGGCACGGTCACCGCGCAGCTCCTCTACGAGACGCAGGGCGCCCGGTACGCGGGCCCCGACGTCACCGCCCGGCTCGACACGGTCGCCCTCACCCAGGAGGGCCCCGACCGCGTACGGATCGACGGCGTGCGCGGCGAGGCGCCGCCCCCGGAGCTCAAGGCGGGCCTCAACCGCCTCGGCGGCTTCCGCAACGAGGTCGTCTTCGTGCTCACCGGCCTCGACATCGACGCCAAGGCCGCCCTCGTCCGCGCCCAGCTGGAGGACGCCCTCGACCGCGCCAAGTCCCGCCCCGCCGAGGTGCGGTGGGACTTGGCCCGCACCGACCGCGCGGACGCCGCCACCGAGGAGACCGCCAGCGCCCTGCTCCGCCTCGTCGTGCGCGACACCGACGCCGACGCGGTCGGCCGCGCCCTGAGCGGCGCCGCGATCGAGCTCGCCCTCGGCAGTTACCCCGGCTTCCACGTGACGGCACCGCCCGGCAAGGGGGCGCCGTACGGGGTCTTCGAGGCCGCCTATGTGGACCGGGCCGACGTGGCGCACGTGGCCGTGCTGCCGGACGGGGAGCGGCGCCCCGTCCCCTCCGGCGCCGACACCCGCGTACTCGAAGACCTGGAAGCCCCGCCGCTGCCCGCGCCCCTGCCCCCGGGCCCCACCCGCCGCGCCCCCCTCGGCCTCGTCGCCGGGGCCCGCAGCGGCGACAAGGGCGGCGACGCGAACATCGGCGTGTGGGTGCGCACCGACGACGCCTGGCGGTGGCTCGCCCACGAGCTGACCGTCGAGCGCCTGCGTGAACTGCTGCCGGAGACGGCTGAGTTGAACGTCGTACGCCATGACCTGCCGAACCTGCGCGCCCTGAACTTCGTCGTCGAGGGGCTGCTCGGCGAGGGCGTGGCCGCACAGGCCCGCTTCGACCCGCAGGCCAAGGGCCTCGGGGAGTGGCTGCGCGCCCGCCACCTGGACATACCGGAGGTACTGCTGTGACCGTCCTCGCCTCCGCGCTCGACCCCGAGAGCGCCGAGTACGCCGAGCACCGCGAGGCCATGCTCACCAAGCTCGCCGAGCTCGACGCCGAGCAGGCCAAGGCCCTCGAAGGGGGAGGGGAGAAGTATGTCCAACGGCACCACAAGCGCGGCAAGTTGCTCGCCCGTGAACGCATCGAGCTGCTCCTCGACCCGGACACGCCCTTCCTGGAGCTGTCGCCGCTGGCCGCCTGGGGCAGCGACTACCCCGTCGGCGCCTCCATGGTCACCGGCATCGGCGTCGTCGAGGGCGTGGAGTGCCTGATCACCGCCAACGACCCGACGGTGCGCGGCGGCGCCTCCAACCCCTGGACGCTGAAGAAGGCCTTCCGCGCGCACGAGATCGGGCACGCCAACCGGCTGCCCTCCATCCACCTCGTGGAGTCCGGGGGCGCCGACCTCCCGTCCCAGAAGGAGATCTTCATCCCGGGCGGCGCCCTCTTCAAGCACCTCACGCAGTCCTCGGCCGCGGGGATCCCGACGGTCGCGGTGGTCTTCGGGAACTCGACCGCGGGCGGCGCGTACGTGCCCGGCATGAGCGACCACGTGATCATGGTCAAGGAGCGCGCGAAGGTCTTCCTCGGCGGGCCGCCCCTGGTGAAGATGGCGACCGGCGAGGAGAGCGACGACGAGTCGCTGGGCGGCGCCGAGATGCACGCCCGTACCTCCGGCCTCGCCGACTACCTCGCCGAGGACGAGCGCGACGCGCTCCGCCAGGCCCGCCGCGTCGTCTCCCGCCTCAACTGGCGCAAGGAGTACGCCGATCCGGACCCGGCGTCCGTCGCGCCACCCAAGTACGACGAGGACGAGCTGCTCGGCATCGTCCCCGGCGACCTGAAGAAGCCCTTCGACCCGCGCGAGGTGATCGCCCGCATCGTCGACGGCTCCGACTTCGACGAGTTCAAGCCGCTGTACGGGAGTTCGCTCGTCACCGGCTGGGCCGCCCTGCACGGCTACCCCGTCGGCATCCTCGCCAACGCCCAGGGCGTGCTCTTCAGCGAGGAGTCCCAGAAGGCCGCGCAGTTCATCCAGTTGGCGAACCAGCGGGACATCCCGCTCCTGTTCCTGCACAACACCACCGGCTACATGGTCGGCAAGGAGTACGAACAGGGCGGCATCATCAAGCACGGCGCGATGATGATCAACGCGGTGTCGAACTCGAAGGTGCCGCACCTGTCCGTCCTCATGGGGGCGAGCTACGGCGCCGGGCACTACGGCATGTGCGGGCGCGCCTACGACCCCCGCTTCCTCTTCGCCTGGCCGAGCGCCAAGTCCGCGGTCATGGGCCCGCAGCAGCTCGCCGGCGTCCTGTCGATCGTGGCGCGCGCCTCCGCGCAGGCCAAGGGTCAGCCGTACGACGACGAGGCGGACGCCGGGCTGCGCGCCATGGTGGAGCAGCAGATCGAGTCCGAGTCCCTGCCGATGTTCCTGTCGGGGCGGCTGTACGACGACGGGGTCATCGACCCGCGCGACACCCGCACCGTCCTCGGCCTGTGCCTGTCCGCGATCCACACGGCCCCCTACGAGGGCGCGCGCGGCGGCTTCGGCGTCTTCCGGATGTGAGGACCTTCCCATGAGTACTGCGAGGAACTCCTTGTGATTACTTCCCTGTTGGTGGCCAACCGGGGCGAGATCGCCTGCCGTGTCTTCCGCACCTGCCGCGAGCTCGGCATCGCCACCGTCGCCGTGTACTCCGACGCCGACGCGGACGCCCTGCACGTGCGCGAGGCCGACACGGCGGTGCGGCTGCCGGGCTCCGCGCCCTCCGAGACCTATCTGCGCGGCGACCTCGTCGTGAAGGCGGCACAGGCCGCGGGCGCCGACGCGATCCACCCCGGCTACGGCTTCCTCTCCGAGAACGCGGGCTTCGCGCGCGCCGTCCTGGACGCGGGCCTCGGCTGGATCGGCCCGCCGCCCGAGGCGATCGAGGCGATGGCGTCCAAGACGCGCGCCAAGGAGCTGATGGGCATCGCACCGCTCGGCGAGGTCACCGAGGCCGACCTGCCCGTCCTGGTGAAGGCGGCGGCGGGCGGCGGCGGACGCGGCATGCGCGTCGTACGGGAACTGGCCGCGTTGGCAGACGAGTTGGCGGCGGCGCGGGCCGAGGCCGCCAGTGCCTTCGGGGACGGCGAGGTGTTCGTCGAGCCGTTCGTCGAGGGCGGGCGCCACGTCGAGGTGCAGATCATGGCCGACGCGCACGGCACCGTGTGGCCGCTCGGCACCCGCGACTGCACCCTGCAGCGCCGCCACCAGAAGGTCATCGAGGAGTCCCCGGCGCCCGGCCTCGCCCCCGGCCTCGTCGCCGAACTGCACGCGCAGGCCGTGCGGGCCGCCCGCGTCACCGACTACCGCGGCGCGGGCACCGTCGAGTTCCTGGTCGCCGAAGGACGCGCGCACTTCCTGGAGATGAACACCCGCCTCCAGGTCGAACACCCCGTCACCGAGGCGGTGTTCGGCCTCGACCTCGTCGCCCTGCAGATCCGGATCGCCGAGGGCGGGGCTCTGGAAGGCGAGCCGCCGACCGCCCGCGGGCACGCCGTCGAGGCCCGCCTGTACGCCGAGGACCCGGCGGCCGACTGGGCGCCGCAGACCGGCACCCTGCACCGCGTCGACGTACCCGGCGGCGTGCGCCTCGACAGCGGCTACGCGGCGGGCGACACCGTCGGCGTGCACTACGACGCCATGCTCGCCAAGGTCGTCGCGCACGCGCCCACACGCGCCGAGGCCCTGCGCAAGCTCGCCGGCGCCCTGGAGCGCGCCGCCGTCCACGGCCCGGTCACCAACCGCGACCTGCTCGTACGCTCCCTGCGCCACCCCGAGTTCACCGGCGCCCGCATGGACACCGGCTTCTACGACCGCCACGCCACCGCGCTCGCGGCCACCGCCCCCGACCCATCCCCAAGTTCTCGGCTTCGCTCGAACAGGGGAGACCCCATTGCCCCGCTGGCCGCCGCGCTCGCCGACGCGCAGGGACGCTCCCGGTTCGGCGGCTGGCGCAACCTGCGCTCCCAGCCCCACCTCAAGCGCTACCGCGGCGAGCCCGACGGCACCGAGCACGAGGTCCGCTACCACCACACGCGGGACGGCCTGACGGCCGACGGCGTCGGCGTGGTCAGCGTGGCGCCCGGCCTCGTGGTTCTCGAAGTGGACGGTGTGCGACGGAAGTTCACGGTGGACCGGTACGGCGACGGTCGCGTGTTCGTGGGGACGTCCGAAGGGGACACCGTCCTCGTGCCGCTGCCGCTGCTCCCCGCGCCGGAAGCCCGTCGCGTCCCCGGCTCGCTGCTCGCCCCGATGCCCGGCACCGTCGTGCGCGTCGCCGAAGGGGCCGTGGAGGGCTCCGAGGTGAGCGCCGGGCAGCCCCTCGTCTGGCTGGAGGCCATGAAGATGGAGCACCGCGTCTGTGCTCCCGCCTCCGGCACGCTCATCGCCCTGCACGCCGTACCGGGCCGTCAGGTCGAGGTCGGCGCGCTGCTCGCCGTCGTACAGGAGGAACAGCCCGCATGAGTACTGTCCTTGAGACCGAAGAGCACCAGGCCCTGCGCGCCGCCGTCGCGGCCCTCGGCAAGCGGTACGGCCGCGACTACCTCGCCCGCGTCGCCGAGAGCGGCGGCCACCCCGACGAGCTGTGGGCGGACGCCGCGAAGCTCGGCTACCTGGGCGTGAACCTGCCCGGGGAGTACGGAGGAGGGGGTGGTGGCATAGCCGAACTCTCCATCGTTCTGGAGGAGTTGGGTGCGGCCGGCTGCCCCCTGCTCATGATGGTCGTCTCGCCCGCGATCTGCGGCACGGTCATCGCCCGCTTCGGCACCGACGAGCAGAAGCGGCAGTGGCTGCCGGGCCTCGCCGACGGCTCGCGGACCATGGCCTTCGGCATCACCGAGCCGGACGCGGGCTCCAACTCCCACCGCATCACCACCACCGCGCGCCGCGACCCGGACTCCGGCGACTGGCTGCTGACCGGCCGCAAGGTCTTCATCTCCGGCGTCGACATCGCCGACGCCACGCTCATCGTCGGCCGCACGTCGGACGCACGGACCGGCAACCTCAAGCCGTGCCTGTTCATCGTCCCGCGCGACGCCCCCGGCTTCGAGCGGCGCCGGATCCCCATGGAACTCCGGGCGGCGGAGAAGCAGTTCGAGCTCGTGCTCGACGACGTGCGGCTGCCTCCCGAGGCGCTCGTCGGCGACGAGGACGCGGGCCTGCTCCAGCTCTTCGCGGGCCTCAACCCCGAGCGCATCATGACGGCCGCGTTCGCGATCGGCATGGGCAGGTACGCCCTGACCCGCGCCGTCGAGTACGCGAAGGAACGCAGCGTCTGGAAGTCCCCGATCGGTGCCCACCAGGCCGTCGCGCACCCGCTGGCCCAGTCGCACGTCGAGCTGGAACTGGCCCGCCTGATGATGCAGAAGGCCGCCAGGCTCTACGACGAGGGCGACGACGTGGGCGCGGGCGAGGCCGCCAACATGGCCAAGCTCGCCGCCGCCGACGCCTGCGTGAAGGCCGTCGACCAGGCCGTGCACACGCTCGGCGGCAACGGCCTGACCACGGAGTTCGGCCTCGCCTCGCTGATCGTGGCGTCACGGGTGGCGCGGATCGCCCCGGTGAGCCGGGAGATGATCCTCAACTACGTCTCGCACCAGACGCTGGGCCTGCCCAAGTCCTACTGAGGAGCCGTCCATGACTCTCTCCGTCTCCTCCTCCGCGCGCGGCATCACCACCGTCACCCTGGCGAGCCCCGAGCGGCGCAACGCGATCTCGGCGGACCTGGTGCGCGCGCTCGCCGAGGCGCTCGACGACCTCGGCAAGGACCCCGAGACCCGCGCCGTCCTGCTCACCCACACCGGGACGGCGTTCTGCTCGGGCGCGGACCTGAAGGCGCCGCCGGACCCGCACGACTTCGTGGGGCTCCTGCGTCAGCTCGTGGCGCTGCCCAAACCCGTGGTCGCGCGGGTGGACGGCCATGTGCGGGCGGGCGGCCTCGGGCTGCTCGGCGCCTGCGACATGGCGGTGGCGGGGCCGGACGCCTCCTTCGCGTTCACGGAGGTCCACATCGGTGTGGCCCCCGCCGTGATCTCCATGCCGCTCCTGCCCCGCCTGGACCCGAGCGCGGCGTCCCGCTACTTCCTGACCGGGGAGCGCTTCGACGGCGCTCAGGCGGCGCGGATCGGTCTGGTCACGGCGTACGCGGCCGACGTCGACGCCGGGCTCGAACCGATCCTGGACGGGCTTCGCGCGGCGGCGCCGCAGGCCCTGGCCGAGACGAAGAAGCTGCTCACGGCTAGGGTGCTCGACGCATTCGACGACCACTCGGACGCCCTGATCTCCCTGTCCGCGCGGCTCTTCGGCTCCGCCGAGGCCCGCGAGGGAATGGCGGCGTTCCTCGAACGACGGGAGCGCCCATGGGTGCTGTGACCGCCGCCGACCGCGCGCCCAAGCAGGACCGCAGCCGTGCCACGCGCCAGAAGCTCCTGGAGGCGGCGGTGTCCTGCCTCGCCGAGCACGGCTGGGCGGGTTCCACGGTCTCGGTGGTCGCCGAGCGGGCGGGCGTCTCGCGGGGCGCGGCGCAGCACCACTTCCCCACCCGGGAGGACCTCTTCACCGCCGCCGTGGAGTACGTGGCCGAACAGCGCTCCACGGCGTTGCGCGCCCTGCCGGCCCAGGACCGCGCCTCGGTGGTCGCTGCCCTCGTCGACCTCTACACGGGGCCGCTGTTCCGCGCGGCGCTTCACCTGTGGGTGGCGGCGTCGAACGAGCCCGCGCTGGGCTCGCGCGTGACGGAGCTGGAATCCCGCGTGGGCCGCGAGACGCATCGCATCGCGGTGGAGCTGCTCGGCGCGGACGAGTCGCGGCCGGGTGTCCGCGAGACGATCCAGGGCCTGCTGGACATGGCGCGGGGTCTTGGCCTGGCGAATCTGCTGACGGATGACGGGGTTCGGCGGGAGCGGGTGGTGGCGCAGTGGACGAGGCTGGTGGAGGAGGCGCTACAAGCCTGAGCCTTCCCCGACCCCGCCCCTTCCCGAGGTTCGCGGCTCCGCCGCCCGTGGCTCGGTCGATCGCGCTCCGCGCTCGTCCTCGAACGCCGGACGGGCTGATCATTCAGCCCCTCCGGCGTTCGAGGAGCGGGGTCTGGGGCGGAGCCCCGGTTTCGGGAAGGGGCGGGGCCGGGGGGAGGACCGCCGGAGGCAGACCTCAGCGGGCGATCTCGTCGAACCCTTCGACCGCCTGCGGAGAGCGGCTGCCCGGCCCGATGTAGCGCGCCGAGGGACGGACGAGCCGCCCCGTCCGCTTCTGTTCGAGAATGTGCGCCGACCACCCGGCCGTCCTCGCACACGTGAACATCGACGTGAACATGTGCGCCGGGACCTCCGCGAAGTCGAGGACGATCGCCGCCCAGAACTCCACGTTGGTGGCGAGGACCCGGTCGGGACGCCGCGCGTGCAGCTCGTCCAGCGCCGCCTTCTCCAACGCCTCCGCGACCTCGAAGCGGGGCGCGCCCAGCTCACGGGCGGTACGGCGAAGCACCCGCGCCCGCGGGTCCTCGGCCCGGTACACCCGGTGCCCGAAGCCCATCAGCCGCTCGCCCTTGTCCAGGGCCTGCTTCACGTACGCGACCGCGTCCCCCGTGCGCTCGATCTCCTCGATCATGCCGAGGACCCGGGAGGGCGCGCCGCCGTGGAGCGGGCCGGACATGGCGCCCACGGCGCCGGACAGCGCCGCCGCCACGTCCGCGCCCGTCGACGCGATGACCCGCGCCGTGAACGTGGAGGCGTTCATGCCGTGCTCGGCGGCCGACGTCCAGTACGCGTCGACGGCCTGGACGTGCTTGGGGTCGGGCTCCCCGCGCCACCGCTTCATGAACCGCTCGACGACCGTCTCGGCCTTGTCGATCTCCCGCTGCGGCACCATCGGCAGGCCCTGCCCGCGGGCCGACTGGGCGACGTAGGAGAGGGCCATGACGGCGGCGCGCGCCAGGTCCTCGCGGGCCTGCTCCTCGCTGATGTCGAGCAGCGGCCGCAGGCCCCAGACGGGCGCGAGCATCGCGAGCGCGGACTGGACGTCGACGCGGATGTCGCCGGAGTGCACCGGGATCGGGAAGGGCTCGGCGGGCGGCAGACCGGGGTTGAAGGCGCCGTCGACGAGCAGGCCCCACACGTTCCCGAAGGAGACGTGGCCGACCAGGTCCTCGATGTCGACGCCGCGGTAGCGGAGCGCGCCGCCTTCCTTGTCCGGTTCGGCGATCTCCGTCTCGAACGCGACGACTCCTTCAAGTCCAGGTACGAAGTCGGACATCAGGCGGCTCCTCGTGATGGGTTCGACATGATGGTTTCGAGAGAGGGGGTTGCGATCAGCTCATGACCATGTGTCAAAAATGGGCGGTTACGGTCCGGTTCCACGGTCGAGTACGCCAAATGTCCGGCGAACCCGGCGACTCGCGGTCCGGATCGGTCACCCCGGTGATGCCCCGTGAGGCTGGTGGTCACCCAACCGATCAGGCAGCAGGACGATATCCCTTGGTGCCACCTTTGGCGATGGAATGCGGCACTCAGTGCCACACGTCACCTCTCCGAGGTGACGTACGCCCCGCCGAGCGCCCCTTCGTATACGGCAAGATGACCGCGTGACCGACTCCAGTGCGCCCCGCCACGAACCCCTTCCGGACTCCCTGCCGGAGCCGGCCGCCATGCGTGAGCAGTACGCCACGGCGGGGCTCGACGAGGCCGAGTTCGCCGCGGGGCCCATGGACCAGTTCGCGCTCTGGTTCAAGGAGGCGGCACGCGACAGCGAGTCCGTCCACGAGCCGAACGCCATGGTGGTCTCCACCGCGGACGCCGAGGGCCGGCCCAGCTCCCGCACGGTTCTCCTGAAGGGCTTCGACGAGCGGGGCTTCGTCTTCTTCACCAACTACGAGTCCCGCAAGGCCCGTGAGCTGTCCGCCAATCCGTACGTCTCGCTGCTCTTCCCCTGGCATCCCATGGCCCGCCAGGTGATCGTCTCCGGCACCGCGGCGCGCGTCGGGCGCGAGGAGACCGTCGCCTACTTCCGCACCCGCCCGCACGGCTCCCGCCTCGGCGCCTGGGCCAGCGCCCAGTCGTCCGTCCTCACGTCACGGGCCGAACTGGACCGCGCGTACGCCGAGTTGGCGGCCCGCTACCCCGAGGGCGAGCAGGTGCCGGTGCCGCCGCACTGGGGCGGCTTCCGGGTGAGCCCGCAGTCCGTGGAGTTCTGGCAGGGCAGGACGAACCGCCTGCACGACCGTCTGAGGTACGTGCGGACGGAAGGCGGACAGGGGTGGCGACTGGAACGCCTCAGCCCATAGGTTGAGCCGGTCGAGGGGGTCCCCCTGCTCCTTCAGAGCTTGGGGGAGATCGAGGACGAGTAGGCCGAAGGGCACGACAGACGGCGCGCCCTACCCCGTCAGCACCCCGTCCAGGAACGGTTCGATCGCGGCGCGCCACGCGCTCGGCTGGTCGTAGTGCACGAGGTGGCCGGCGTCGGCCACCTCCGCGTACTCCCCGCGGGGCAGCACGCGGACCATCTCCTGGGACTCGGCCCGGCCCAGCTCGCCGTCCTGGCCGCGGACGACGAGCGCGGGACAGCGGACCTGGACCAGCTCCTCCCAGTGCGCGTCGTGCACCCACGTCTCGCGGGACCTGAGCATCTGGGCGCGGTCGAAGACGGGCCGCCAGCCGTCCGGGCTCTCGGCCATCACCTCGGCGAAGAACGCGCCGCGCGCGGGGTTGGGGCGCTCCACCCAGGGGTCGTCCTCGCCGAACCACTTGCGGACGTCGGCGAGGGTCGCGAACGGCACGGGCCAGGACTTGAACCAGTCCTCCCACTCGCGCTGCGAGGCGGCGCCGAGCGCGGAGGCCCGCATGTCGCAGATGATCAGGCCCCGGACGAGGTCGGGGCGGCGCGCGGCGAGCTGCCAGGCGGTGAGCGCGCCCATGGAGTGGCCGATGAGGACGGCGGGCGCGAGGTCGAGCTGGACGAGGGCGGCCTCGGCGTCGTCCACGTACGCCTCGCGGGTGTAGGGGCCCTCGGGGGGCTTCTCGCTCCTGCCGTGGCCGCGCTGGTCGAGGGCGACCGCGCGGTGCCGTTCGGAGAGCCAGCGGGCGGTGCCCGCCCAGTGCGATGCGCGGCCCATCAGGCCGTGCAGTAACAGCACCCCGCCAGGTGACCTCTCGGCCTCCCTGAGCTTGGGAGGGTCGGCGTACTCCCAGGCGGCGAGGCGTACGCCACCCGCGCCCGTCACGTCGATGCGCCGCACCATGATTCCTGGCACCCCCCTGGATTCAGCTCGGGATCCACGACTGGTCCTGCCCCACACCCAGCACGCTATCGAACCTCTTTTCGAAAGCGGCCGGATCGCCGATAACACCCCTCGTTCGGGTGACCATGCTCAAGGATTGACCGGCGCAGCCGAGGGGAGATCTTCATCGGGAGGCGGGCCGCTCGGGGAAACCGGTCCGAGGGGAATGACCTTGAGAGCTCGGGGCTCCAGGTCAGCACAGGGGAGGACAGGCCCCGGCGCTCGAGGGCGCCGGGGCCCTCGCCTTTTCCGGCCTGCTCGCGGGGCGCGCGCAGGCGTCCGCCCGGACGTTCGCGCTCACCAGTCGGGCGCATCCTCCTGCCCCCTCTCCGGCCGTGCGGCCAGACCCGGTGCCGACACGGTCAAGAGCCCTCAGGTCATATGCCTCTCGCGACAGCCTCGCACGCAAAACGCTCCCGCGCTGCGATTCCGCACACTGAATATCTGGTCAACTTCCGCCAGGGAAGCGGAAGTTGACCAAGACCCGCGCGTGGCCTCAGCGCTTGGCGACGAAGACGTGCGACGCGACCTCCGCCGTGAGCTCGGCGGCCTCGCCGCTGCTGCCCACGAGCACGCCGCCCGCCGACTCCGTCACGCTCACCACGGAGCCCGGCTGCACGCCGGCCCGCCGCAGCGTGTACATCAACTGGGCGTCCGTCTGGATCGGCTCCCCGATGCGGCGCACGACGACCGTCTTGCCCTCGGCGCCCGGGTCGAGCTCGGTCAGGGAGACCATGCCCTCGTCCAGGAACGGGTCCGCGCCGTCCTTCTCGCCCAGCTCCTCCAGGCCCGGGATCGGGTTGCCGTACGGCGACTCGGTGGGGTGGCGCAGGAGCTCCAGGACGCGACGCTCCACGGCCTCGCTCATCACGTGCTCCCAGCGGCACGCCTCGGCGTGCACCTGCTCCCACTCGAGCCCGATCACGTCGACGAGCAGGCACTCCGCCAGGCGGTGCTTGCGCATCACACGGGTGGCCAGGCGGCGGCCCTCCTCGGTGAGCTCCAGGTGGCGGTCGCTGGCGACCGCCACCAGGCCGTCGCGCTCCATGCGCGCCACGGTCTGGCTCACCGTCGGTCCGCTCTGGTCGAGCCGCTCGGCGATCCGGGCGCGCATGGGGACCACACCTTCCTCCTCGAGCTCGAGGATGGTGCGCAAATACATCTCAGTGGTGTCAATCAGCCCCGACATGGGTGCCCCTCAGAATTCGCTCGTGCGCTGGCCCTGCCCTCAATTCTGACGCATACCACTGACAACCGTGCCGCGCCGGTGGAATTCCCGCCCAGTACCGGCCTGCGACCGTGTTGACAGGGCCGTGGTCCAGACCGCAACGTGATGCGAATGAGCTCGATGAGCGAGAGCAACCAGAGCGGTGAGAGCAAGCTGGCGGGTCAGTATCTCGACGCCGCGATCGGTCTGCTCCAGAGGGTCCGCGACGAGGAGGCGGGGAACGTCGCCGCGGCGGGCGGTCTGCTCGCCGACGCGGTCGCGTCCGGCGGCCGCCTCTTCGCCTTCGGCGCCGGGCACTCCTCGCTCGCCGCGCAGGACGTCGTCTACCGCGCGGGCGGCCTCGCCCTGATCAACCTCCTGGCCGTGCCCGGCGTGGTCGGCGTGGACGTGATGCCCGCCACGCTCGGCTCCGCCCTGGAGCGGGTCGACGGGCTCGCGGGCGCCGTCCTGGACTCCTCGCCGGCCCGCCCCGGCGACGTACTCGTGATCATCTCGCTCTCCGGGCGGAACTCGCTGCCGGTGGAGATGGCCATGAACGCCCGCGCCCTGGGGCTGAAGGTCATCGGCGTGACCTCGGTGGCGTACGCGACGGAGACGAAGTCGCGGCACGTCTCGGGGACCTTCCTCAAGGACCACTGCGACGTGGTGGTCGACTCCAAGATCGGCGTCGGCGACGCGGAGCTGACCCTCGACGGGGTCGAGGCGCCGTTCGGACCGGCCTCCAGTGTCGTCACCAACGCCCTCATGCAGGCCATGACGGCCGCCGCCGTCGAGGACCTCGCGGGCCGCGGCATCCAGCCGCCGCTGCTCCGTTCGGGGAACGTGGACGGCGGGCACGACTGGAACGGGCGGGTGTTCCAGGAGTACGGGGACCGGATCTTCTACCGGCACTAGGTCTGCGCGGGACGCGGAAACCGCACCCGCACCGTCAGCCCCCCGCCCTCCCCGTTCGCCTCCGCCGCCGCCTCCGCGCCGTGCGCCCGCGCGATGGCCGCCACGATGGAGAGGCCAAGGCCCGCGCCCTCCCCGCGCGCGTGGGTGCGTTCGTGCAGCCGGCGGAACGGTTCGAACAGGAGCGGGACCGTGTCGGCGGGGATCTCGGGGCCGGTGTTGGTGACCTCGATCCCGGCCGCCGAGGTCGTCACGCCGACCCGCCCGCCCGGCCGGTTGTGGCGCACCGCGTTCGCCACCAGGTTGTGCACGAGACGGTCCAGGAGCACGCCGTCGCCCTCCACCGTCAGCGGATCGGCCCGCACGGACACGGTGACGTCCCGCGCGGCGGCCTCCTCGGCCAGACCGTCCGCGACGGCGTGCGCGAGGACGTCCACCGCGACGGGCTCGCGCCGGTCCAGGCCCTGCTCGGACGCGGCGAGCAGCAGCAGCCCCTCGATGAGGTGCTCGCTGTCGTCCGCGACCGCGATCAGCTTCGTACGGATCCTCGCCACGCGCTCGGGGTCCGGCTCACCGGCCAGACCGATCTCCGCCGCCGCCCGCTGCACGGCCAGCGGGGTGCGCAGCTCGTGCGCCGCGTTGGCCGCGAACCGCTGCTGCGCGCCGACCAGTTGCTCTATCCGGTCCAGCATCTCGTCGAAGGTGTCGGCGAGTTCCTTCAGCTCGCCCGGCGGGGCGTCGAGCGCGATCCGCTCGTGCAGATTGGCCCCGGAGAGCCGGCGCGCGGTCCCGGTGATCACGGCGACCGGGCGGAGCACGCGCCCCGCCATCCACCAGGCCAGGGCGATCGACAGGACGGCGTACGCGGCGAACACGATCGCGGAGACGGTCAGGAGGCGGTTCAGGGCGGCCTCTCCCGCGAGGTCGCTGATCTTCGTCACCGCGAGGCCCTGCTCGATGTCCACGGGCAGCGGCTCCGCCCGCCGGGCAGGCGTGACGGAGGACATCGGCAGCGGCGCGGGCGCCCAGGGCGGGACGGGGTCGCGGGGCACCGCCGTGGTGACCGCCGAGCTGATCGACCCGTACAGACCCTGCTGCACGAGCAGGTACACGACGCCCGTCAGGAGCGCACCGGCCAGCACGAGCAGCCCGCCGTACAGGGCGGTGAGCCGGCCGCGCTCGCCGGTCGTCCCCGCCCTCACAGCGAGCGCCCCACGATCCGGTACCCGGCGCCCGGCACCGTCTCCACCACCTGCGGCTCGCCCAGCTTCGCGCGCAGCTTGGAGAGGGTGACGCGGACCGCGTTCGTGCGGTAGCTGGTGTCCTCCTCCCAGACCTGCTCGATCAGGTCCTCGCCGCTGACCACCGCGCCGTCCGCCCGAAGGAGCGCCTCAAGGACCGCGAACTCCTTGCGGGACAGCGCCAGATGGCGGCCGTCCCGGCTCGCCTGGCGGCGCGCGGTGTCCAGGACGAGGCCCGCGCGCTCGATGACCGGGGGCAGCGCGGGGCGCGCCCGGCGGCCGAGCGCGAGGACGCGGGCGAGCAGTTCGTCGTACGCGAACGGCTTGGTCAGATAGTCGTCCGCGCCCAGGCCCAGACCCGCGACCCGGTCACGCACCGTGCCCGCCGCCGTCAGCATCAGGACCCGGGTCAGCAGGCGCTGCTCGACGACGCGGCGGCACACCTCGTCGCCGTGCACGCCCGGCAGGTCGCGGTCGAGGATCATGACGTCGTACTCCCCGAGCTGGAGTTTGCGCAGCGCGGTCAGGCCGTCGGCCGCGACGTCGACGGCCAGCGCGTCGCGCCGCAGCCCGTCGGCGATCATCTCGGCCAGGAATTCCTCGTCCTCCACCAGCAGTACGCGCATGCCGCCCTGTGTACCGGAGAGTGACCTTTCGCCGGTGTAAGCGTCTCCGTTGAGAGAAACGAAATGCCGCTTCCCGCCAGCCTGTGGCCGTCAGCCCCGCCCCATGTGAAGGGAAGCCACTCGATGAGGACTCGCAAGCGCTCAGCGGCTCTCGCGTCAGGATTCGCCGCCCTCGCCCTGTTCGCCGGTGCCTGCTCCGGCGGTTCCGGCGAGAGCGACACGTCCGACAGTGCCGACGGCGGCAAGGGCGCCGAGGCCGACAAGGCCTTCAAGCAGCGCGAGTGCCTGCGCAGGAACGGCCTCGACGTGCCCGAGCCCAAGTCAGGCGAGGACAGCCGCGGCCTCACCATCGGCGGCGACATGAGCAAGGAGAAGATGGAGAAGGCCATGAAGGAGTGCGGCATGGGCGGCGGCTCCAAGGGCGGCGGCATCTCCCAGGCCGACAAGGACAAGATGCTCAAGTACGCCCAGTGCATGCGCAAGAACGGCTACAACATGCCCGACCCGAAGTTCGGCGGCGGCTCGGTCGAGGCCATGCCGATGCCGAAGGGGGCCGAGGCCAAGAAGATGGAGAAGGCCGCCAAGGCGTGCAAGGGCATCGTCGAATGAGGCGCCGCACCGCTGTCGTCGCCACCGTCGTGGCCCTGCTCGCGATCACCGGCGGCGGCATCGCCGTCACCGCCCTCGCCGACGCCGGCGGCGAGCAGGACTCCGCCCACCGGGGCGCGGGCCTGCCGCCCGCCACCTCGCCCGTCGAGCGCGGCGACCTCAGCAGCAGCACCCAGGTCGACGGCACCCTCGGCTACGCCAAGGAGCGCAAGGTCAACGCGGGCACGGCGGGCACGCTCACGTGGTGCGCCGAATCCGGCTCCACCGTCGGGCGGGACGGGCGCCTTTACGAGGTCAACGGCGCCCCGGTCCGCCTCATGTACGGCACCGAGCCCATGTACCGCACGCTGAAGCCGGGCGACAAGGGCAACGACGTACGGCAGTTGGAGGAGAACCTCGTCGCGCTCGGCCACGGCGCAGGGCTCGCCGTCGACGACACGTACACCGACGGCACGGCCGCCGCCGTCAAGCGGTGGCAGAAGGCCCACGACCGCGAGCAGACCGGCCGCGTCGGGCCCGACCAGATCTCCTTCCAGCCGGCCGCGGTCCGCGTGAAGTCCGGCGAGTCCACGGTCGGCGACCAGGTCGCCCCCGGCAAGCCGGTGCTCTCGACGACCGGATCCGAACGGGTCGTGCGCGTCCGACTCGACGTGTCCGAGGGCAAGTTGGCGAAGAAGGGCACCAAGGTGACCGTCACCCTCCCCGACGGCACGACGGTCGACGGCAAGGTCGCGGCCGTCGGGAAGACCGCCAAGCCCGGCGACGACCCCTCCGACAAGACCCCCAAGATCCCCGTCACCGTCACCTTCGACCACCCCGGCGAGGTCGAGGGCTTCGACCAGTCGCCGGTCACGGTGAACCTCACCGGCGAGACCCGGAAGGACGTCCTCTCCGTACCCGTCAACGCGCTTCTCGCGCTGCCCGGCGGCGGCTTCGGCGTCCAGGTCGTCGAGGGCGGCCGCACTCGCGAGGTGAAGGTCGAGCTCGGCATGTTCGGCCAGGGCCGCGTCGAGGTCACCGGCGGCGGGCTGCGGGAGGGCGTGAAGGTGGGGGTGCCGAAGGTATGAGCGAGGACCAGTCCCCGTCCGCCGTCGTCGAGTTGGCGGGCGTCACCAAGGAGTACCCCGGCGGCGTCGCCGCCCTGCGCGGCGTCGACCTGACCGTCACCGCCGGCGAACTCCTCGCCATCGTCGGCCCTTCGGGGTCCGGCAAGTCCACCCTCCTGCACATCGTCGGCACCCTCGACCGCCCCACCGCGGGCACCGTCGCCATCGCCGGGCACGACGTCGCGACGCTCGCCGACCGCAGCCTCTCCGCGCTGCGCGCCCGGCACATCGGCTTCGTCTTCCAGGCGTTCCACCTCGTCCCCGGCATCAGCGCCCGCGACAACGTCGCCGAGGGGCTGCTCTACTCCGGGCTCTCCCGCGCGGAGCGCCGCCGCAGGGCCGCGTACGCCCTGGAGCGCGTCGGCCTCGCCGACCGCATGAGGCACCGCCCCCACGAGCTGTCCGGCGGCCAGAAGCAGCGCGTCGCCATCGCCCGCGCGGTCGTCGGCGAACCCGACCTGCTCCTCGCCGACGAGCCCACCGGCGCGCTCGACTCCGAGTCCGGCGAGGCCGTCATGACCCTGCTCCACGACCTCAACGCGGAGGGCGCGACCATCGCCGTCATCACCCATGACACGGAGATCGCCGAGCGGCTGCCGCGGCAGGTGCGGATCAGGGACGGACGGGTCGTCGCGGACACGCGGCCCGCGGAGGTCGCCGCCTGATGCCCGGGAAACGTACGGAGCCCGAGGGGCGTACGAGGCGTACGAGACGTACGAAGCTGAAGGCCGCGCGGCTCGGCCCCCGTGACGTCCTGCACGTCGGCTCCGCCGGTCTGCGCAGCCGCCCCGTGCGGGTCGTCCTGTCCGCGCTCGGCATCGCCATCGGCATCGCGACCATGGTCGCGGTGGTGGGCATCTCGTCCTCCAGCAAGGCCCAACTCATGCGCGAACTCGACGCGTTGGGCACGAACATGCTGGTCGCCGCGCCGGGCGAGGCGATGTTCTCCGGCGAGAAGGTCACCCTGCCGCGCGACGCCGTGGGCCGGGTCGCGCGGATGGACGGCGTCGAGGACGTCGGCGCGACCGGCGACCTCGAACGCTCCGTGCGGCGCAGCGAGAAGATCCCCGAGGACGAGACCGGCGGCATCTCCGTGAAGGCGTCCACCGAGGGCCTGCTGAAGGTGCTGCGCGGCAGGACGGCGCACGGCAGCTGGTTCAACGCGGCGAACAGCCGCTACCCGTCGGTGGTCCTCGGACACGTCGCGGCCGAGCGGCTCGGCATCACCTCGCCGGGGCAGCAGGTCTGGATCGACGACCGGTACTTCACGGTCATCGGCATCCTCGACGCCCTGCCGCTGGCGCCCGACATCGAGCGGTCGGCGCTGACCGGCTGGGACGCCTCGAAGAAGCTGCTCGGCTTCGACGGCCGTCCGACGTCGGTGTACGAGCGCTCCACCGACGCCTCCGTGCAGGACGTCCGCAAGCTGCTCGCCCCGTCGATCGACCCGGAGAGCCCGCGCAACGTCCAGGTCACCGACCCGTCGTCGGCGCTCCAGGCGAAGGCGGCGACGGAGGGCGCGTTCTCCACGCTGCTCCTCGGCCTCGGCGGGATCGCGCTGCTCGTGGGCGGGGTCGGCGTCGCCAACACCATGATCATCTCCGTCCTTGAACGGCGGTACGAGATCGGTCTGCGGCGCTCGCTCGGCGCGACCCGGGGGCAGATCCGCGTGCAGTTCGTGACGGAGTCCCTGATGCTGTCGGGCCTCGGCGGGCTCGCGGGCGTCGCGCTCGGCGCCGCGGCGACGGCCGCGTACGCCGCGTCGGGCGGGCTGCCGTGGGTGGTGCCGCCCTGGGCGATGGCAGGCGGCTTCGGCGCGACGCTGGCGATCGGCACGGTGGCCGGGCTCTACCCGGCGGTGCGGGCGGCGCGGCTCTCGCCGACCTTGGCGCTGCACGCGGTGTGACACACCGCGGACGAGCGAGGCGGCGTACTCCGACGTGGGGGTCGGGGTGCGCCGCCTTCGGGTGGGGCCGTCATGCCGGCTACTTCGGGTCGCCGTTGAACTTCGCGGCCGACCAGAAGTAGCCGAGGACCGCGAGCCCGACGCACCAGGCGACCGCGAGCCATCCGTTGTTGCCGATCCCGCCGCCGAGCAGCAGGCCGCGCAGGGTCTCGATGGCCGGGGTGAACGGCTGGTACTCGGCGATCGGCCGGAACCAGCCCGGCATCGTGTGGGCCGGGATGAAGGCGCTGGAGATCAGCGGCAGGAGGATCAGCGGCTGCGCGCTGTTCGCCGCGGCCTCGGCGTTCGGGCTCGCCATGCCCATCCCGACGGCGATCCAGGTGAGCGCGAGGGAGAAGAGCACGAGCAGTCCGAACGCGGCCAGCCACTCCAGGGCCGTGGCGTCGGTGGCGCGGAAGCCGATGGCCAGGGCGACGGCGCCGACGAGGACCACGCTGACGACGCACTGCAGCACGCTGCCGACGACGTGTCCGACGAGCACGGACCCGCGGTGGACGGCCATGGTGCGGAAGCGGGCGATGATGCCCTCGTTCATGTCGGTCGCGACGGACACCGCGGCCCCGATCACGGTGCCGCCGACGGTCATCATCAGGATGCCGGGGACGATGTACGCGATGTAGTCGGAGCGGTCCGCGCCGCCGATGCCCGCGCTCATCACGTCGCCGAAGATGTAGACGAAGAGCAGGAGCAGCATGACCGGCGTGAGCAGCAGGTTCAGGGTGAGCGACGGATAGCGCCTGATGTGCAGGAGGTTGCGGCGCAGCATGGTGGAGGAGTCGCGCAGGGCAAGGGCGACGGAGCTCATCGGACGGCCTCCTCGGCCTTGTCGGTACCGCTGGTCAGGGCGAAGAAGACGTCGTCGAGGTCGGGGGTGTGCACGGTCAGTTCGTCGGCCTCGATGCCGGCGGTGTCCAACCGGTCGAGTACGGCGCGCAGTTCGCGTTGGCTGCCGTCGCTGGGGAGCTGCAGGGTCAGGGCCTCGTCGTCGGGCGTGGCGTGGT
>NZ_JBVHLZ010000011.1:0-389297 GCF_055558735.1 Streptomyces sp. NPDC025651 | reverse complement strand
CCCGCGGAGCGGGCCCCTTCGCGCTGCGCGCGAAGAAGCGGGCCGGGGCGCTGCGCGCCCCGGCCGCTCCCGCTCCGCGGGAGCGGAAGCGGTTCGCTTCGCTCACCGCTTAGGGGTGAACGCTGCGCGTTCACCCCTAACTGCAGTGCAAGCGCCTCGCGTTGCGAGGCGCGGTCGGCCTTCGGCCGACCGGTGGCTTCCGCTGCGCTCCAGCCACGGTGACGCTTCGCGTCACCAGGCGTGCCACGCTCCGCGTGGTACGCCCACGGGCCTTCGGCCCGAGCTGCTAGAGGGTGGTGTCCTCGGGTTGAGTCACCGCTAAGGCCCAGCGGATGTTCTGGGTTGAGGTGTCGATGCCTACCGTGAAGGAACCTTCAACGGTCCCTGGGGGGAGGGTTACTGACTCCGTGCTTGTTTCGCCGGCCGGGCAGTCCATTGTGAACTCGGCGACCTGGGCCTGCTGAGATTCCATCGTTGCCGCTATCCTGCCGCCTCCTTCGCAGGCCACCGTGAGCACGGTCGGCAGTCTCTTCCAGGCTCCTCCGGATGCGACTCCCCCGTCTCCGGCGCTCTCCGCCACCCACACCAGACCATCAGGTCCGGGGTGCGGAAGAAGCCCTCCAGTGGCCGCGGCGGGTGTGATCCCTGCCCCGAGGGTCCCAACTGCCGCCAGTACGGCCACTGTTAAAGCCTTTGTCGCTTTTCTCATGTTTCGTCCCTCTCGTTCACCTGTCATAACGGGAACAGTGTGGCGTGGGGAGGGTGTTCACGCCTGAGTGCAGCTACTCGGGTGCGGCTTGTGAGGTTTCTGGTCCGGAAGCTGAGGGCGCGTGAGGGTTCCTGGTGGGTCTACTGCGTTCCTCATCTGGGGGGTCCTTTTCGGCTGTGCCTCCAGGGCCTTGGAGGCCGCTTACTCTCGCCGAATGCAGGAAGGGGGGCGTTCGTGTCGGGCTTCAGTGCGGTGACCTCATCCAGTCTGATGCAGCATGTACTGTTGGCGAAAGAGCGGGATACCTGGAGGGGTGGTCGTATCACTTTCTTGGGAAATACATGGATGGGCCGTTGTGGGTGATGCGAGGGCGTGGCCCGTCTATCGGGGGCGGGATGTGGCGGAGGGGATCGCTGTGGCGGGGTGGGGGCAGGTTTCGTGGATGGCGCTCAGCTGGCCGGCGGTGCCCGAGCTCGGCCTTGGGCCTGAGCATGCTCGGACCGGAGTGCAGGCCTGTTTCGGGGTCGACGCCAACCGTGAACCGGCCTCTGGGCTGCACCGTGTACGTCCATGTCCGTCCTCACGCGGAAGAGCGGGCGCAGCACCTCGCCCGGCTGGTGGGATGCGAGGTCATCGGCCCTTCGGAGGAGGGGTGGCAGCACCGTCGTGTTTCATCTGATGGGGCTTTCTCTGTAAGAACGATCGCGGGAGACCGGCAGCGCTGTGATGATTCAGCTCCGAGAGCACCAGATCGACCAGAAGTCGGCTTTCCGTAATTGGGTGGGGTTTCCTGCGCGATCACCTGTGTCTGCGCGGGGTGCGCGGGGCACGATCGTGTCCGCGACCGGATCCGGCAAGACGATCACCGCCGCCGCATGCGCGCTGGAGTGCTTCCGGGACGGTCGGATCCTGGTCACCGTGCCGACCCTGGACCTGCTCGTGCAAACCGCCCAGGCGTGGCGGGCGGTGGGCCACACCGCGCCGATGGTCGCGGTGTGTTCGCTGGAGAACGATGCGGTGCTGGAGTCGTTGGGGGTTCGTACGACCACGAACCCGATCCAGCTCGCGGTGTGGGCGGGGTCGGGGCCGTTGGTCGTGTTCGCCACGTACGCCTCGCTCGTAGACCGCGAGGATCCGGAGGACCCGACGGGTCGTCGGAAGGTGCGCGGGCCGCTGGAGGCCGCTCTGGCGGGCGGGGAGCGGCTGTACGGGCAGCGCATGGACGGCTTCGACCTCGCGATCGTGGATGAGGCGCACGGCACCGCCGGTGACCTTGGGAGGCCGTGGGCGGCGATCCACGACAACCAGCGGATCCCCGCCGACTACAGGCTCTACCTCACCGCCACACCGCGGATCCTCGCCGCTCCCCGCCCGCGGAAGGACACGGAGGGCCAGGAGCCGGAGATCGCGACCATGGCCGACGACCCGGACGGCACCTACGGGGCATGGCTTCCCGGAGCCGAGCTCGGGCTTTCGGAGGCGATCGAGCGGGGCATCCTCGCCGGGTTCGAGATCGACGTCCTGGAGATCCGCGACCCCTCCCCCGCCCTCGGGGAGTCGGAAGAGGCGCAGCGCGGCCGGCGCCTGGCGCTGTTGCAGACCGCGCTCCTGGAGCACGCGGCGAAGTGGAACCTGCGCACCGTCATGACCTTCCACCAGAAGGTCGAGGAAGCCGCGGCGTTCGCGGCCAAGCTGCCGGAGACGGCCGCGGAACTGTACGTCAGCGACGCCTCCGACGACGACCTGGCGCAAGCGGACAAACTACCGAGGTCGTCGATCGACGCCCGGTTCTACGAGCTGGAGGCCGGCCGCCACGTCCCGCCCGACCGGGTGTGGTCCGCGTGGCTGTGCGGCGATCACCTCGTGGCCGAACGGCGCGAAGTCCTGCGGCAGTTCGCGAACGGTATCGACGCGAACAACCGGCGGGTGCACCGTGCCTTCCTCGCCTCCGTGCGGGTGCTCGGGGAGGGCGTGGACATCACCGGCGAGCGGGGCGTGGAGGCCGTCTGCTTCGCGGACACCCGCGGCTCACAGGTCGAGATCGTGCAGAACATCGGCCGCGCGCTCCGGCTCAGCAAAGACGGCTCCACCAAGGTCGCCCGGATCATCGTGCCCGTGTTCCTGGAGCCCGGCGAGGACCCGGCCGACATGGTCGCCGGTGCCAGCTTCCGCCCCCTTGTGGCCGTGCTCCAGGGCCTGCGCTCGCATGATGAGCACCTGGTCGAGCAGCTCGCCTCCCACGCCCTGTCCCGCAGCAAGCACGCCCGCACAGTCCACGTGAAGCGCGGCGAGGACGGCCGGATCATCGGGGCCGGCGGCGAAAGTGACGGCCAGGAACAGGAGGGCGCCGATGCCGCTGCCGGGTCAGCGCTGCTGCGCTTCTCCTCTCCCAGGGACGCGGCGACCATCGCGGCGTTCCTGCGCACCCGGGTATACCGGCCCGAATCACTCGTGTGGCTCGAGGGCTACCAAGCCCTGCTGCGCTGGCGGAAGGAGAACGAAATCACCGGCGTCCACGCCGTGCCCTACGACGTTGAGGTCGAGGTCGGTGTCACAAAGGACTTCCCCCTCGGGCGGTGGGTGCACCAGCAGCGCAAGGCGCTGCGGGCCGGTGAGCTGGAGGAGCGGCGCAAGGAGCTGCTCGACGTGCCGGAGGCCGGGATGGTGTGGGAGCCGGGTGAAGAAGCATGGGAGGCCAAGCTCGCCGCGTTCCGCTCCTACCACCGGGCCACCGGACACCTGGCACCACGTCAGGACGCGGTGTGGGGCGAGGGCGAGGCGATGGTGCCCGTGGGGCAGCACATGGCCAATCTCCGCAGGAAGGGCGGCCTCGGGAAGGACGCGGAGCGGGCGGCGGAGCGCGCGAAGCAGCTGGAGGGGATCGACCCGGACTGGAACTGTCCCTGGCCGCTGGACTGGCAGCGCCACTACCGGGTGCTCGCCGACCTGGTCGACGCCGACGGCAGCCTGCCCGAGATCCAGCCCGGCGTGCTGATGGACGGCGATGACATCGGGCGGTGGTTGGAGCGGCAGAAGCAGCCGGTCACATGGGCGCAGCTGTCGACCGAGCAGCAGGAGCGGCTGTCCAGGCTGGGTATCAAGCCCGCTGAGGCGCCATCTCGGGCTCCGAGAGCAACGCGTGCGATGAAGGGCCCGGGCAAGGCGCGGCAGGCGTTCCAGCGCGGCCTGGCGGCCCTCGCGCAGTGGGTGGAACGGGAAGGCCAGCGGCCTGTACCGCGCGGTCACAGTGAACAGATCACGCTCGAGGGCCAGGCAGAGCCCGTGGCGGTGAGGCTGGGCGTATGGGTCTCGAACACGAAATCGAGGTGGGGCAAGCTCGCCTCCGAGCAGCAGGCCGCCCTCGCCGCCCTGGGCGTGCCGTGGGCGAAGGCCGCACCGGTGCCGAGCCAACCCGACAACCCGGATGCGACGGTCGGCCTCCCCGTCCAGCCCGCGCTGTCGGACGCGCCGGCGCAGGAACACCACGACCGAGGCGACACCGCGGCGGAGGAAGAGCGCCGGACTCAGGCGGCGTGGGGCACCGAGCGGGTGGAGCGCATGAGCGAGCTGATGCGCAACCACACCAAGGCCGAACTGCTGCGCATGGCCTACGCGGGCGGCCTGGTGAACCACAACTCCCCCGAGAAGTGGCGCAAGGACGAGATCGCCTCCGCCGTCGTGGACATCGAACTCCGGGCCACCGCCCGGCACGCCGCAGACACCGCGCGGCCTGCTGCGGCGAAGCGCCTGCCGCAGCAGGCCCACCATGACGAGTGCGAGAAGACGCTGCACGAGGGCGCCACCTGCACCTGCGACCTCATCGAGCAGTACGGGCCGCCCTCCGAACGGGGCGTCTACTGAGACACCCCCTGCCTGCGCCCTCCCCACAGCACAGGGCGCCAGGCCCCTTCTTCAGGCCTGGGGCCTGTGCTGTCCGCGTGGAACGAACTCGGCTGTGCGGAGCAGGAGTTGACCTGGAAAGGAGGACCTCACCGCCACGACCGGCCCTGTGCACGGCTCGAACCCGGGCTGGCCGCTCTGTTC
The DNA here is from genome assembly GCF_055558735.1 of Streptomyces sp. NPDC025651. Taxonomy (NCBI): domain Bacteria; kingdom Bacillati; phylum Actinomycetota; class Actinomycetes; order Kitasatosporales; family Streptomycetaceae; genus Streptomyces; species Streptomyces sp. NPDC025651. The sequence goes on along the minus strand of NZ_JBVHLZ010000011.1, from coordinate 384,544 downwards.
TCCCAGGTACGGAGTCACGGCGTGAACTATCCAAGAGTTGGGCTCCAGAACATCAAAGATCACTATCTGAAGCGTTAAAGGTTCCAGGCGGCAAGTACGTGCCTGCCTGCGGCTTCGGGCACCAATGGTTTCCTATCGGGGTCATCAGTTATCCAATGTGTTCCGATAGCCCGGTCTGAAGGGGAGGCGGCCAAGCGGCCGCACCGGAATTCGACACCCGCTTCGTACGACCGATCGGTGAACATGGACTCCGTGAACACCGAACTGACCGTGCTCAAGCGGGACATGGCCGTGAGCCAGGACGACACGATACGGATGCTGCTGGAGCAGTCCAAGCGCACCGGCCGTGCCGTCCTCATCCGGCGTGCCTTCGTCCAGGACGCCGATCCCGGCCTCCGCCTGGTCACGCGGCCCGGCCCGTTCTCCAAGATGCTGCGCAGTAACGAGCGGCTGGACCTCTTCCTCCTGATCCACTGCGTCACCGCGCGCGCCGACTGGAGCGTCACTCACCGGTCCGAGACCTGGGGCCGCGCCGCGGGGATCTCCTTTGCCACCAACGGCACCGCGAGCGCCGCGGTCTCCCGGCACCTGCACAAGCTCAAGGAACTGAAGCTGATCAGCACCGAGCCGCACGGCCGGATGACTAAGATCACCAAGTTGCTCGAGGACGGCTCCGGCGACCCGTACACGCTGCCGTCGGGCGACAAGGAGGGCTCTCGCAAGAGCACCTACTTCAAGGTGCCGTTCGCGTACTGGGAGCAGCACTACTACCGGAAGCTGTCGATGCCGGCGAAGACGATGCTGCTCATCCTCATGAGCCAGCGCAGGCCGTCCTTCGCCCTGCACAAGGCCAGGGAGTATGCGCTCTGGTACGGGGTCTCCCCGTCGACGGTCGGGCGTGGCATCGAGGAGCTGAAGAAGGAGCGCCTGCTGTACGAGTTCCTCTGCGAGCAGCAGTTGGACGGCTTCTCCGTCCTCGGGCAGAGCACGCAGGTCCGCTGGGCTCTCGCCGCGCCGTTCGACCTGAACGTCAACAAGACGGAGCGCGAGAAGGCAGAGGCTGCCTGGACTCCGGAGGGCATCGCCCGCACCGCGGTGCGGATCGGCGCCCGTATCCCCGCGCTCTCGGGGGCCGCGATTTCGCGATGAGCACCACCGGGGCACTACGGCCCCGGCCCCACGACTCCCGGCCCGGCACACATGGACCGGGCGCGGCGCAGGCCGCCGCCCCGAAACGGGCGACGGCCCCCTGTTCCAGCAGGGAGCCGCCCAGTGAACAAACCGGCAGTCACTCCCCAAGGAGGCACCACCAGCATGTCCAAGAAGCCTAAGGGCACCGACCGCCGGGCGTCGACCCGGCATCACCAGGGCAACGGCAAGCTGCGCCCCATCTGGTCCGGGATCCGGACCCGTCTGCGGCAGCTGCCGGACGGCGGCCGCCGCCGTCGCCTGCGCGCCCTCGCCCGTACGGCGGGCTACGGCATGGTCCGCGGCTCCGCCGGCGCCCTGGGCGCGAGCGGGACCGGATGGATCATCTGGTGGATCCAGCAGCGCTGACCCGGCGCCGTTGATCGCGAGTCCACCGACGTGGTGGCCCCGGTCCCCGTGACCGGGGCCACCCATTTCGATCATGGTGCCTCGAAGAACGGCAGTCCGACGGCGGCCAGTTTCGTCTGGAGATTGATGTCTCTCGTGGCCCCGTAGACCGCGGATCCTGGGTGCCGGGACTGCAGCAACAGCGTGGACGCCACGAAGCGGTCGTCCGGCACCTCCAGGCCGAGCCAGTTCGGCAGACTGTCGCCCTTGGGTTCGATGTGCTCGAAGACTGCGTGCACGTCGCCGGCCACCCGTAGGCCGCGCAGCACATTGCCGTTGGTCCGCAGCCCCTTCAGGCGGCGGTCCGCCTTCTTCGCGGCTTCCCGGAGGTCCGGGGTGCGGCTGGCGAGCTTCTTGTCGTCCAGCTCCCGCAGGACCACTGGGAACAGATGGACCATGTACCGATTGCCGAGCACGGACGTGTAGATCGCCACATCGGGGTCATCGAGCAGCATGTTCGTGTCGACCGTGACGCGCACCGGCCAGTCGTCGGAGGGCAGGAGCTCGCCCAGCTTCCGGAGCATGGCCACGGCCGCCTTGACCTTGTCGACGGCCTTGTCGATGGTGGCCGGCACGGTCTTGTCCCGGGGGCGCTCGAGCCAACGCTGCAGCAGGCCAAGGCTCCCGTCGAGGCGCTTGGTGACCTCCGGGGTCGGGTTCGGGAACAGCAACCGGAACAGCGGTTCCCAGTCTCGTACGCGCCCCAGCAGTTCCATCCTTCTCGCCTCGAGTTCAGGGTTGCTGGGCACCCAGCCCCACTTGGCGGCACCGAAGCGCACGATGCCGTCGGACCGACGGTTTGGATCAATGTTCCGGATCTGTGACTCCGCGAGGATCGCCAGGAAGTCCGCCTCGATCAGGTCCAGGTCCTTCGAGCTCTGCAAGGACGTCGCCGCGTTCACGAACGGCACGGGCGGTCTGATCGTGTGCGGCTTCAGGGCGAAGAAAAAGCAGAACGAGCTCCACGAGGTCGCGGAGAGGCTGACGCCCTTCGGCAAGGAACTGGTCGACGAGGCGAGCTACAAGAGCGTGATCGCGGAGTACGTACGCCCGCTGCTCAGGGTGAAGTTCTTCTGGTACGACCACCCGGAGGGCGATCCGGACGTGTCCGGGCACTACTTCGTGATCGAGGTACCGGCGCTGCCCGAGGCCGACCGGTGGGCAATGGTTACCCGGGGCATCACCGACAACGGCCAGTTCGTCAAGAACAGCTGGACGATCCCGATCCGCAACGGCGACACCACCGCCTTCCTCCCGCCGGATGAGGCGTACCGCCTCCTGAACGATGGCCTGCGCACGCGGCTCGGGCCCGCCGTCGCGCCCACGCCCGTCGCGGACCGGGTGAGAAGCCGGGAAGCCCTGCGTGCCGCCGTGGGCGTGGAGGAGACGCCGGTGCTCTTCTTCCAGACCGTCCCCGACCATCCACGCGGACTCGTCCCCAACATGTACGCCGACGGCGGCCTCCGAGACATCCTGGGCAACCAGGACACGCTCCGCGACGCCTATGCCTTCGACTGGGCTTCGGTGCACAACCGACCGGAACCGCACGAGGGCGGTCTCCTGCTGGCCGATGCTTCCCGCCGTGGGCTGCTGATCGAGTCGGACGGCGCGGTCACCGGGGCCGCGGCCGCGAACGCGGACATGCTGGGCTGGGCAATGGAGTCCTCATCCGTCATCGAACCCCGCAGGATCAGCGTGTTCGTACTGACCGAGATCACGCTGGAGTACTTCCGCCTGGTCGACCAGCACATCCTTCCCCTGATCGACAGCACGTGGACGCACCGCATCGTCGCCTCGGACTTCACTCGCCCACCGGCCCGAACGCTGGCTCCCGGCGACGACCCGTCTTTCCCCCTCCGGGGCGATCCGCAGCCCGCCACGAGCGGCAGCTGGAACCACAGCCGGCAGGCCCTGGGCGACCCGGAACGCGACGCATACGAGGCACTGAGCCGCATCTACCCGCTCTTCGGCCTCGATGTCGCCGGCAACCCCTTCGTCGATGCGGACCGTGTGGTCACGGCGAGGCTGCAGGCGTAGTAGCAGCCTCCAGCACCTGGTCCCCAATGCCTATCTTCCCTGGTGTCTCTCGTCCGGCGTCGACGAGGAAAGAGCGATCAATCGCGCGCCGCAGCGTCAGGGCGTCGACGAGGTAGCTTGCCCGAGGCCTGCAGCTCCGACGGAGCAGTGCGCCTCCAGCCGATCGAGTCGACCTCGCTGAGCCCGGGCGACAATCCTGTCGCTTCCACTCTCGCCAACGCTGAGGTGCCGGTTGGACATTCAGGATGCGGTCGACAACTACACACGTGCCATCGAGCACTGTGAGAACTTGATACTGGTCCACCGATCGGCGGGTAACGGTGGTGTCGGGCGCAGGCCGGTCCGGCCACGTTCCGTCACCGCTGTCAGCGAAGGGGTACGCGGTGTCGGCCTCGTCCTGTGCCCCGGTGGAACGGCTTGGCAGGGGCGTGAGATGGGGCGAGAGCCTTGGTCAGTCGTTGTTCGGCGATCCGGTCAGCCGCTGTGGCCGGCGGGATGCCCTGCGTCCTGGCGTACGCGAGGATTTCCAGGGTGGTGTCGTAGATGGCTGCCGCCTTGGCCTTGCACCGGTCGAAGTCGAAACCGTGCAGTTCGTCGGCGACTTGGATGACCCCGCCGGCATTGACGACGTAGTCAGGAACGTAGAGGATCCCTCGCGCAGCGAGGTCCTTTCCCGCTCCCGGGTACTCGAGCTGATTGTTGGCGGCACCGCAGACAGCCTTGGCAGTGATCGTAGGGACGGTGGCCACGTTGAGTGCGCCGCCCAGGGCGCACGGGGCGTAGATGTCGACAGGGCCGGCTTCGGCGCCCCGGATCAAGGCCTCGGTATCGGCCACGGCCGTCACTTTTCCGGGGTACTTGTCGGTGATCCTGCGCACGCGCTCCCTGCGTACGTCCGTGATGAGCACCTCAGCGCCGTCTTCGATGAGGTGCTCGGCCAGGCGGTGGCCGACCTTGCCCACGCCGGCGATGCCGACGGTGCGGCCGCGCAGGTTCGGTGTGCCCCATAGATGCTGGGCAGCGGCACGCATGCCCTGGAGTACACCGAAAGCGGTGAGCACGGAGGAGTCGCCGGCGCCGCCGCTCCGGGCGGAGCGCCCGGTCGTCCAGGGGCACGCCCGGGCGATCACGTCCATGTCCGCGACGTGCGTGCCGACGTCGGCGGCGGTGATGTAACGGCCCCCGAGCGAGGCGACGCACCGGCCGTAGGCGAGTAGGAGCTCCTCGCTCCTGAGCTTCTCGGGATCGCCCATGATGACGGCCTTGCCGCCGCCGAGGTCCAGTCCGGCCAGGGCGTTCTTGTACGACATCCCGCGGGCGAGGTCGAGCGCGTCGGTGACGGCCTGTTGCTCGGAGGCGTAGGGGTGGAAGCGCGTGCCGCCCAGGGCAGGGCCCAGAGCGGTGGAGTGGATGGCGATCACAGCTTTGAGGCCGCTGGCCCGGTCTTGGCAGAGCACGACCTGTTCATGGTCGGTCCGATCGGAGTGGAAGAGGGTGTGCAGTACGTCGGCAGCGGCGTCGGTTGCTTGGTGCACGGTGGGGCTCCCGGGGGTGCGAGGGTGTTCGCGGCAGGGCCCGTGAGGCGACGCGGCCGCGGGGGTGCGAGGTGTGGCCGTGCGGACCCTGCGGGGTACGGGGTGTCAGCGGTGTGCGGGTGCTGCGCCGGGAACGGCTGGCTCTTGCGCCGTGACGTGCAGCGGCTGCAGGAGTCGCACGATCTCCGCCTGCTCCGTTCGGTCGTAGCAGGCCAGACCGAACTGTGTTCGGGTCAGTTCGCGTACCGCCGTTTCGGCTCGGTGACGGCCGGAGGTGGTGATGACGGCGAGTGTGCTGCGCGCGTCCTGCGGGTTGAGGCCGCGGGTGAGCAGGCCTTGACCGGTGAGTCGGCCGACCGTATGGGTCACTGTGCTGGGGTGGACCATGAGGCGTTCGCCGATCCTGGCCATGGCCAGAGCGCCGCCGGGACTGAGCGAGAGCATGGCCAGCACTTGGAGTTGCGGGAAGTTGAGCTCGTGGGGGCGGATCACGGTGTCGGCGTGCTGCTGCAGGATTCGCGCCGAGCGCATGACGCAGAGAGACGCCGCCAGAGCGGGGTCGGCCCCCCAGCTCCAGCCATGCCCGGCAGGAAGGTCAATCGGATCGAATGGTGTACGCGGAGCATCCATCGAAGTCTCCTTTGGAAGCACGCCAGGCAGGGACCACAACCTCGCCCCGCAGCGAAGCAGGGAAGCAGGGAAAGGGTTCCGCGGGGAAAGGGTTCCGCGGGGGCCCCTATGACTTCGCTCAAGGGGCAACAGGGGTTGGCGGTTGGCAGAAGGCGCCGTCGCGGAGCATCGCGAGGAACACGTCGGCTCGTCGTCGTGCGAGGCGGAAGAGAGCCTGGGTGCGATGCTCGCCCTCCTTGATCTTCTTGTCGTCGTAGGTGTGGGAGGCAGGGTCGGGCAGGGCGGCGAATGCGGATGCGGGTGGACCTGGGTGAACAGGCCGCGGACCCGGTTGGAGAGCCCGTTCGCCTCGGCGACCAGGTCGTCGTCGAAGCCGACGAGCATCTCCAGCTCGGCGACGGTCTCGTCGTCCAGCTCGATGGAGCCCAGCGTGAGAGGCATCGATCGGGCCGCGTCGGCGATGACGAACGCGTCGCACACGTCGGTCTTGGCCTCGTCGGGACAGAGGCCGGCGACCGGCCGCATCGTGAGACCTGGCAGATAGGCCACTTCGCGGCCCATGGCGCGGGCGACGGCCGGCGGCAGGGCCCCGATCGAGGCCGGAGCTGGTCGACCATGACGAGCACGGTCTCGTGCTCGGCCTGCGGTTTCGCCAAGACTTCGCGGAGCCTGGGTTCGCTGTCGGGCAGCCTCCGGTCGAAGGCCTTCTCCCCGGCGGGGGTGACGGCGGTGGCCTGGTGTTCCCCCCTTGCCGACGTCCAGGCCGAGGAAGACGTCGATGCCGCTGATGTCGATCACGTCGTGCGTCCTTCGGTGCTGTTCACCCGGCCCGGCCGCGGCGCTGATCACCACACCCACAGGACGAAGAGCCTCCCGGCCTGCGAAGAAGCCGGTGGTCATGCCCCTGATCAGCAGTCCGTCAGCGCCTTCGGAGCTGGTGACACCACGCCCCGGGCCATCCACTCGACAAGAGGAGACAGCCATGCCAACTCCGAGGGCCGCAGGCCCCGTTGCAGGGCCACGAGAAAGGCGACAGGGGGCTACCGGTGCGAGACGAGGAAGCCGATCTCCTCGAAGTAGTCCAGGTAGCGGTCGATCAACGTCCCGTCGACGGGCGGGCATGCACCGCCAAACGTCGAGGCTGCGGCCTTGGAGGGGTTCTGTCCGAGCACAGGCGCGGTGTCACAGACGTCGCGTGGTGAGGCGACGTGCGCGAGCGGGCCTGCGGGTGAGGCGAGCAGCGGCAGGAAGGGGGTGAGTGAGAAGTCGCCAAACGTGGCGGCGTGCCGAGCGGTCTCCTGTAGCCACTCGGCGTACGGCAGTCGACGCACGCTGCGTCCGCGCGCCCGGAGCCGGTCGACGACCAGTTCGAAGTCTGTGGGTTGAGGGTTGGCGATGGGGTAGATGTGGCCACGCGGTGGCTCCTCGGTGAACAGCCGCAGGAGCGTGTCGGCAGCGTGGTCCACCGGGACGAGGTTCAGCGGGAGCGGCAGGTCCGGGGCGATTCCGGTGCCTTCGGCGGCCTTGATCAGGGCACAGACCAGCGCGTCGGTGGGCCAGGTGCCCCGGTCGGAGGCCCCGCTGATCTCGTGTGGGCGGTAGATGGACAGCGGCAGCCCTCGCCTCGCGGCCTCCAACAGGAGGCCCTCGGCCACCCACTTGCTCTGGGCGTAGCCGGTGCGAAGCCGTTCTGGATTCCGCAACTGCGCTGTCTCGGGAAGGTGGTTGTGGCTGATGAACCCGTCACCGGTGAGGGTGTCGATGGTGGAGAGGTAGTGGATCGGCTTGAGGTGGTGTGTCGTGGCCAGACGCAGCACGGTGCGGGTGCCCTCCACGTTGGTAGGACGCAGAGCGGCGTACGGGTAGGCGAAGTTGACCTGGGCGGCGCTGTGGATCACGGTGTCCACGGCGCGGGCCAGCGCGTCGAAGTCGCCTGGAGGCAGGCCGAATTCCGGAGATGCCAGGTCGCCGGGGACGGCGACGACACGCCGCCAGGCGTGGTCGGTGGCGGCCAGGCCGAACCGCTCCATGGCCGCGCGCAGACGTCTACGGGCGTGGGCTTCATCGACCGCCCGGACGAGGCAGTGCACGGCGTGGTCGGTCCGCCGCAGCAGGCGGTCCAGAAGGAAAGCTCCGAGGAACCCGGTGGCACCCGTCAGCAGTGTCGGTCCCCGCACCAAAGAGCTCCGGGAGGCCCCCCCAGTTCGAGCCGGTCCTGAAGAAGGTCCGTGTGGCCCGGCTGGGTTCGGGCAGGCCCCGGGCCCGTCCGGACCGGGGCCGGGCCAACAAGGCATACGCCTCCCGAAAGAACCGCGGCTCGCACGGTGGCCGTCCGCCGAGGATCGACAAGATCGACTATCACGAGCGGCACGCGGTCGAGTGCGGCATCAACCGACTCAAGCGCCACAGGGCTGTGGCCACGCACTACGACAAGTCCGCTGTCCGCTACGAAGCGATCGTGCTGATCGCAGTCGTCAACCAGTGGCTGTGACCGGCGCACGCCATGAAGGCTGAGCCCCTGGCCTGCGGTCAGGGCCTGCGTACCTCGTACTGGAAGCAGCCGTACTCCACCGCCCGTACGTGCACGACTGCGACTTCGGCATCGGCGAAGGCCGTGTGCAGGGCCCGGTCGACGGCAGCCTGCGCCTGATCGGGGTCGTCCGGCAACTGCACGAGTGTGCCACCCGTGATCTGGCCTTCGCTGCCGTATCGGCGAAAGACGCGCAGGGCCCCGGTCTCGGCGAACGGATAGCCGAAGGACGCACTCGGTCCCGCGCATGGGCCAGCGTGGATGAAAACCGGGCCGACCTCGTCATAGGCCCCCGGGTTGACGCCCGCCGCAGCCGCCCACCGACGCAGCGGAGCATAAGACACCAACGAGATCCGCTCACCGGCACGGCTCCGGCGCAGACAGCACCGCAAGGGTGCTCCGTCCATGTCGTACACGTAGGCACGGGGAATCACGCTGGCATCGTCGCGTTCTCGGAGCTCGTCGAGGACGTGGGGAGCAATGGCAGTCGGCTGGTAAGTCATGGTCGTCATGCACTCAGGCTGCTTGGCCGACATCGCCGATGCTGGCGGGAAACCGACTTCACATTCGGTCAGAGGTCCTTCCCTGCACTTCCGACACACGCCCTAGCTCGGCCACGACGGGTGCATTCGAGGCGCCATATGTCCGAGCCTGCCCACGCGCGGCTACCCGGTGCCACCGGCGCGCCGAAAGCACCGAGTCAGAACAGTTCGGCTTCGACCTGTAGAGAGTGCCGATGGCCCCATCCCTGATCTGCTCAGAGGATGGGGCCACCGGCATGTTCTACCTGGGGCGAAGGTCAGGTGCGGGAGCGGTCCCAGCCGGACCAACTGCCGGACGTGGAGCGCTCGTTGTACCAGCGGTTTCCGTCACCGCCGATACAGGTGATCGCGAAGTTCCAGCCGTTGGACCATTCCACGTCAATGGAGCGCTGGCCGGGCTTGTAGCAGTAGCCCCCCATGTTCTTCCACGACATGTTCCCCTTCCACTTGGTGTACGGCCGGTTGTCGGTGCCGATGACGAAGGCCTGCCACGTGCCGTTGGGCAGCTTGATCTTCACGTTCGACTTGCACAGGAATCGGCCGCCCCAGTTGGAGTAGGTGCACGTTCCGTTGCCACCGACCTCCACCAACTCATCGCCAGGAGCGTCGTCTTCAGCGACGGCACTGGTCTGGGTGCCTGCAACGGCGCCACCGGCGAGCAACAGAGTCCCGGCCATCAGGGCCGTGGCCTTCCGGATCTTCACGGGTGTTCCCCCCTCGTTGTTTGAGCTGTTCACCCTCAGCACAGGTAGCTACGGACGGAGCTGCGCGCAGTGCATCCCACGCTCGTATGACCTTCTGCTCCACCCAACGCGTCAGTGGGTAAATCACGGCGGTATCCGGTGGCGAATCATCCAACGAGCACGGGAGCGGTTGCGGGCCGCCTTGTCCGCGGCCTTCGACGGTCGCGGAGTGGGCTGTCCTGGGGCCGCGCCGTGAGCGCCGTGAGAGCCGTTGCTCCCACGTGTCAGGGGTTGTGTGAGCTGTCTAGGGCTGGAACCAGCGGGCCTTGTAGATACGTCCGTAGCCGCCCGTTGGGTAGGTCCCGCCGGGCAGGAGGAACTCGACCCGGTCGGTGAGCTGGTCCGAGCGGTTCGCGGCGGTCATGGCGATCCGGCCCGTCGTGGGGTTGGTGGTCAGCGACTTCACACCGACCTTGTGGGCCAGCCGCGCCGAGCCGGGGTACGTGTCCACCCAACGTTGCGCGGCCGGGGCGCGGTCCGGATCGTATTGGTGCACGCGCGAACCTGTCGCCACCCACAGCCTCTTGGTGCCGGGCACCGAGCTCAGCTCGTGGCCCGCGTGTTCGCCGGGCGGCAGCACGCTGCCGATGGCGTTGTTCTGGACCAGCTTCGGCCGGTCAGTCGTCCCTCCGATCCGGTACGCGGTGAGGTACTTCTCCCCCAGCGCCCACAGGAGTTGGCGTCGGGCGTCCCAGTGCACACCGTGGGCCTTGCGCAGGCGCGCGTAGTCGGTGGCCGCGCTGCCGTTCTGGCCCCGCCTGACGGGATACAGCGTGATCCCCTCGCGGCCCGCGGGGGAAGCCACGGCCACCATGCCTCGTGGGCCCTTCGGGATCAGCTCGATGCTGTGCGGGTTTTGCGCGTCGCCGACATTCGCCGCCCAGTACCGCCGCTTGGAGGGGAACTCGACGGCTGCAGCAAGCCCCCTGTTCCCTGTGGTCAGGACGAGTTTCTGGCCGCCGAACCGGCGCAGCTTGGCCTCGTTGGCTCCCCATCGCCTCGGCTGCCCGAGATTCCCGTACGCCCGTACATCCTGCGGGTTGAACGACCACCTGGGTTTGAGCGCCTTCAGCCCGCCGTTCGTCGTCAGGATCAACGGCGGTGTCCCGGCGGCTGCCGTGTCATCCTCGGCGCTCTGCCCGGCCACACCCGAACCGGCCGAGTTCGGTGCGCCCTTCACGCCTCTCGGCGACTCCTCGGCCTTCTCCGCCCCGGCCCCGCAGGCCGTGACCATCGTCATGACGGCTGCCAGGCTCGCACCGAGCACGCCGAGTCGTACGTGTCCCCCGTACAGAGGCATTTCTCTCCTCCATCGATTCCGTCCAGTGGCCGGAGGCGGTCGGTCGTTCTGCAAACCGCACGAGCCCTGCTACCGGCCCACACCCCGCATGCGGTCACCGGCGGTGACGGCATGCGGGGTGCTGATTGCCGACACTAGGGGCCCGGGCAGTACGCGGCGTCCACCGTTGGTTCCATCAACGATGAAACCCTCGTGGTAGGCGCGCGGTTGCTACAACTTTCGCGGTAGCCCCTCGCGCACAGCCCGGTCTTTCGCGAACGAGCCGTGAAAGTACGTGTAAGTGCGTGAAAGTGTCGGGCCGGACGGCACAAACGTTGTCCGCGTCGCCTGTGGCGGTCGTCGACGTTGCTCCGGCGCGTTCAGCGGCTCCTACGTGACAGTCACAGCCGCCGCTCCCCGCGTGGCCGCCGCCAGCTCGGCGCGCAAGGCGGCGAACCGGGGATCGCCGCGCAGGGCCGCCACGTCGGTCGTCGCCGCGCGCGGCAGCGGGACGCTCACCTCGTCCGTCACCCGGCCCGGTCCCGCGGCCATGACCAGGACGCGGGAGCCGAGCAGGACGGCCTCGTCGGCGGCGTGCGTGACGAACAGGACGGTCGCGCCCGTGACGGCCGCCAGCGTCCTGACCTCTTCCTGGAGTCGTTCGCGGGTCAGCGCGTCAAGGGCGGCGAACGGCTCGTCCATCAGCAGGATCTGCGGCTCGGCGGCCAGTGCCCGCGCGATGGCCACGCGCTGCTGCTGACCGCCCGACAGCTCCCAGGTGCGCCGCCCGGCCATCCCGGACAGGCCCACCAGGGTCAGCAACTCCTCCGTACGCGCGGCCCGTTCGGCCCGCGGGACGCCGTGCCGGGTCAGGGCGAACGTCACGTTGCCGCCCACCGTGCGCCAGGGGAACAGGCGCGGCTGCTGGAAGACGACGCCGACCTTCCTGCGTACCTCGACCGTCCCGGTGGCGGCTCTCTCGAAGCCCGCGACCAGGCGCAGCAGCGTCGTCTTGCCGCAGCCGGACGGACCGACGAGCACCACGAACTCGCCCGCGTCGACGGTCAGGGACACATCGGAGACCGCCGTCACGGGGGCCTTGGCCGTGCCGTAGCGGACACTGACGCCCGAGAGTTCGATGTCGGGCGCGTCGGGCTCTGCCCCTGGGATCTCATTCGGCGACACGGGACAGCTCCTTCACCGCGAGGGACTTCTCGAAGACGGAGCGGCCCGGCACCGCGTCGACGGCCTTCTGCCCCTTCAGAAAGCGGGCCGCGTCGTGCAGGTTCCCCGCGAGCGCCCCGGGTGCGCCAGGCTTGCCCAGGTAGTCGGCGCCCTGCTGCTCCTTCGCGGTGAGCAGCACGAGTTGGGACAGCTGCCGCTCGGCGGCGCGCGGGCTGAGGTTGAGCTCCGCGCCGATGGCGGCGGCCGCCTTGCCCGGGTCCTTCTTGGCGAGCTTCACGGCCTGGTCCTCCGCCTTGAGCCAGGCGTCCACGATCTTCGGGTGCTTGGCCGCGAAGTCGTCGGTGACGACGCCCAGATCGGCGGTCGGCTTGCCCTTCTCGGCGGTGTCGCGGCTGGTGGCGAGGACCTTGCCTTCCTTCTTGAGTTCGTCGAGCGCAGGTGTCCACACGTATGCGGCGTCGATGTCCCCTCGCTGCCAGGCGGCGAGCGCGTCCTGCGGCTGGAGGTCGACGAGCGTCACGTCGGAGGCCTTGAGGCCGGCCGATTCCAGTGCCGCGAGGAGGGAGTAGTGCGAGGTCGAGCCGAAGGGCGTGGCGATCTTCTTGCCCTTGAGGCCCTTGACGGACGTGATGCCCTTCTTCGCGACGAGGGCTTCGTTCTCGCCGATCACGTCGTGGATCCAGAGCACCTTGTACGGGATGTTCAGCGGGTCCGAGAGCCCTTTGGTGACCGGGCTCGACCCGGCGAGGCCGAGGTCCACCGCCCCGGCGATCACGGCGGTGTTGACGTCGCCGCCCGAGTCGAACTTCACCCACTTCACCTCGGCGTCCGGGAGCGCCTTCTCCAGGAGCTTCTGGTTCTTCACCACCAGGTCGGCGTTGGGTATCGCCTGGTAGGCGATGCGCACCTGGGTCTTGCCGCCGCCGGACGCGGCGTCGGCGCCGTCACCGCAGGCGGTGGCGGTCAGGGCGACGAAGGCGGTCGCGGAGGCGAGGAGCGTGGCGCGGCGGAGGGGCGATGCGGGCATGGAAGGTCCTTCACAATGGGAGAGTGGGTCAACGGGCCCATGCAGAGCGGAGAGTGGATCAACAGGCCTGTGCAGACCGAAGAGTGATGGTTCGTCAGGCGCGTCCGCGCCATGGCACCGCCACCCGTTCCACGCCCTTGAACAGCGCGTCGAGGATGATCCCGGAGAGGCCGATGGCGATGATCCCGGCGATGACGACGTCGGTCTGGTTGTAGCGCTGGGCGTCACGGATCATGCCGCCGATGCCGGGGACGCCGTTGACCGTCTCGGCGGCCACGACCGAGGTGTAGGCGATGCCGACCGCGATCCGCACCCCGGTGAGGATCTCCGGCAGCGCGGCCGGCAGCCGCACGGAGAGCAGCAGTGTCAGGGGGCCGGCGCCGAGCGCCCGCGCGGCCTCCACCAGATCGGTCGGTACGCCGCGTACCGCCGCGGCGGTGGCCGCCGCGATGGGCGGGAGCGCGGCGATGACGAGCAGCCAGATCTTCGGGGACTCGTCGATGCCGAACCAGATGACGAGAAGGGAGAGATACGCCAGTGGGGGCAGCGTGCGCAGGAAGGTGATCGCGGGTTCGAGGACCACGGCGAGCGGCTTCACCACGCCGATGAGGAGGCCCAGCGGGATGCCGGCGAGGGCCGCGTAGCCGGTGCCGATGCCGATCCGGCGCAGCGAGACGCCGAGGTGCTCGATCAGCAGGTGGTTGCTGATGCCTCGTACACCGTCGTGGACCGTCGACGCCTCCACGAAGGCGTGCCACACGTCCCCGGGTGACGGCACGAGGACGCGCGGCCAGAGGTCCGCGGTGACGACCAGCTGCCAGGCGGCGAGGAGCACGGCGAGGGCGAGCAGCCGCAGTGCCGTCCAGCGCAGGGCGGTGACTCCGGCCCAGGCGCGCCGCGTCGGCCGGGGTGCGGGCAGGGGCTTCGTGTCCGGCAGGGTGTTCTTGACGAGGGTCACGCCGCCGCCCCCGTGAGCGCGAGGAGCCGGGGCGCGACTTCTTCGCCGACCCGGTAGGCCTCTTCGAGGTGGGGATAGCCGGACAGGACGAACTCGTCGACGCCGAGCTGCCGGTACTCGAACAGCCGCTGGGCGACCTCTTCGTACGAGCCGACGAGTGCGGTGCCCGCGCCTTCGCGGACCAGGCCGATGCCCGCCCAGAGGTTGGGCGCGACCGTCAGGCGCTCGGCGGTGCCGCCGTGCAGGGCGGTCATCCGGGCCTGGCCCGTCGAGTCCATGCGGGCGAAGCGCTCCTGGGAGGCGCGGACGGCCTCCGGGTCGAGTCCGGCGAGGATGCGGTCGGCTTCCGCCCAGGCCTCGGCCGCGGTGCCGCGGGTGATGACGTGGAGGCGGAGCCCGAAGCGCGGGGTGCGTCCGAGGAGCGCGGCCTTGGCCCGCAGCCTCGCGATGCGTTCGGCGATCGCGACCGGGGGCTCGCCCCACAGCAGCTGCACTTCGGCGTGGCGCGCCGCGACCTCCTCGGCGGCGGGGGACGCTCCGCCGAAGTAGAGGGGGATGTGCGACCGCAGGGCGGGGTCGGTGAGGCGAGCGCCCTCGACCCGCACATGCCGGCCGTCGAGGTCGACCGGCTTCCCGTCGAGCAACTCCCGTACTACATAAATGAGTTCGCCGGTCCTGACGTACCGATCGTCCTTGGACAGCTGGTCGCCGTAGGCCCGCTGCTCCACCGGATCGCCGCCGGTGACGACGTTCAGCGCGATACGGTCGCCGAACAACCGGCGGAAGGTGTCGGCCTGTTGGGCGATCAGGGTGGGCTGGGAGAGCCCCGCCCGGAAGGCGACGAGGAAGCCGATCCGCTCGGTGACCGCGGCGACGGCCGGGGTCAGCACCCAAGGGTCGACACAGCCGAGACCCACCGGGGTGAGCAGCTTCGCGAAGCCCGACTGTTCGGCGGCGCGGGCGACTTGGGCGAGGTAGCCGAGGTCGGCGCCGCGCCGGGCCGCTCCGGCGGTGCGGCCCTGGACCGCGGTGACACCGCCGGGGTCGCGGCCGTCACCACCGGTCGGCAGGAACCAGTGCAGTACGGGGGCAGGGGAGGACATGCTGGGGCACCTCGGGTGAGAGAGCAGAGCGGACGCGGGCGTGCGGCCCCGCGTCAGGTGTGCCGCGAGGCCGGTGGCCCGGAGATCCGGGGAGAGAAAGAGACCCTGAGAAGGAAGCGTGCGAGGCTCGGTGGAGCGCTCAGCAACAAGTCGCGCGAGAAGGCGAGATGGCCCGACACAGCATCCCCGAAACACGCAGAAGGTCCACGTGGCGGCGGGATACGAGGGCGGGGTTCATGCGTGCATCCTGACCGGGCCCTCGCTCCACCGGCAAGCCGGGTCCGCGATGCGGACAGCATCCTCTCGGATCGCGGGACGCACAAGGCCGTGACCTCCGACGGGGAGGCCGGGGGCACGGTGGAGGGGCAGAGAGGTGGATCGGTGGAGAGGTAGATCCGTGGATCGGTGAATCGGTGGATCGGTGAAGCACATGCGAGGTCGAGCAGAACCGGCGGCCTCAGCCATGTCACTGCCGTGGGCCTCACTCAGCGCCCGCGTCCGCCCTTCCAGTTCGCCGATACGGTGGTGCCTGTCCTGCGACGCCTGCCGCAGCGCCTCCTGGTAGGTCGCCCACCAACGGGCCTGGCGGTCGTTCTCGGCGAGCCGGCCCTGCAGGAGCTGGACGGTGTGCTGGGGGAACGACTCGGTGTCATACATCAGGTCGAGGACGAACTCCCATGGCGAAATGTGTTGACCGTTCAGCAGCTGCCTTTCATCTCTGGCCGTGAGGTGTGTACGGCTGGACGATCCGGGTTGTGGGGGCTGGCGTACCGGCTCGGCGGTACTGCCGGGAGTGTGGTGATCCGCTGCCGGTAGCGAGGGAGGCGGAGGCTGTGTTCTGCTCAGGTCGGTGCAGGTCCCAGCGGTTCCGTCGGCGGTGTCGCCGGTCGATCCGGTCAAGGCTCTTGCTGAGCGAGGTGGCGTTGCAGATCGATGTGCCGGAACTGGTACACCGACCCGACCTGCCGAAGCACGCCGCGCTTGTGTGCGTCCTGAAGAAACTCCATCAGATCCCATGGGACTTTGCCGCGTGCCGCCAGATATGCCCTGGCCATCACGAAGTGCCCCCACGCTGTGTAGCTCAGCCCGAGCCAGAGCCAGCCCACAAGCGCGATCCCGTGCCCGATCCCGGTTCGGCCGAGGAACAACCGGACCCCGGGCGTGAGCTCGACTGCGAGCGCGGCCGCGAGCAGGACTGCGAGCACGGCCGCGAGCCCGAGCGCGAAGGTGCGGCGGTCTGAGGAAAGCAATGTGCCTGGCGCGGTGGTGGTGGCCAGATCGGGCCGCTCCTTCTTGAGCCCGAACACGAGCCCGGTCACGAGCGCGACCGTGAGCCCGACCGGGATCATGACCGCGGGCTCGAGCCCGTCCCCTCGCTCGAGCCTGCGCACGAGCACGCCCACGAGGCCGCCGAGCCCGACGGCGAACCCGGCCGCGAACCTGCGGGGAGACCAGCGCAGCCGTGTACTCGGGGCGCATCCTTGCCCAGCCAGTATCAGCCCGACCGCGAGCCCGAGCACGCCCATGAGCCCGCCCACGACCGTGAGCCCGCTTACCAGTACGGGCGCGAGACCGAGCGCGAGACCGACGCCGACGTTGTAGGTATACGTGGGAAGGACGCGGTGGAGTTCCCACCAGACCAGGTCAGGGCTGCCGTCGCGGTGGGTCTGGAGGAAACGCGCGAGGAAGACCAGAGTGCGATGGGTCTGTTCGGCCTTCCAACGGTGCGGCTGGGGGTGGTCGGGGGCGTAGGCAGCGGGGACGAAGGCGTCGAACAGGTGGGTGTCCATGGTGGTGCGGTCGGGGAAGGCCGAGGTGTCACACAGTTGGTCCGGATGCGGAGCCGCAGCGGATTCGGGGGCGGCCTGGGGACGAGGCGTGTAGATGCTGCGGGCCAGGAACAGCCCCAGTGGTGTGGTCAGCGCTTGGCCGACCGGGGTGTCAGTGCCCAGGCGGGCGATCACGGCATCCCAGCGGCGGGCGGCGGGGGCGTGCGGCCCGCCGGCGGCCCGGCGCAGGTAGGTGGCCGCGGCCTCGGGCACGAGGGGGAGGAGACGGATGGCGGCGGCGCCGTTGAGGCGCACCGTGGCGTCCGGCCGGGTGAGAGCCGCCCGGTAGGGGGCGATGCGGCTGGCCAGGACCACGGGCTGTTTGGCCGGCAGCGCGCGGTTGAGGGCGTCGAGCGCCTCCAGGTGCAAGGCGGGCGGTAGTTCGTCGAACCCGTCGAGCAGGAGCAGGATGCGGCCCGCGTCCAGGAGCGCGTGGGCCAGGTCGCCGGGACGGTTCGTGGTCGTGGTGGTGACCGGGGGCGGGGCCGGGGCGCGCAGGCCGGGGTGGCCGCGGCGCAGTTCGTCGGCCAGCCATGTCTTCAACGGCTGGCCGGGATTCCAG
This sequence comes from Streptomyces sp. NPDC025651, assembly GCF_055558735.1. Lineage (NCBI taxonomy): Bacteria > Bacillati > Actinomycetota > Actinomycetes > Kitasatosporales > Streptomycetaceae > Streptomyces > Streptomyces sp. NPDC025651. The sequence goes on along the minus strand of NZ_JBVHLZ010000011.1, from coordinate 366,988 downwards.
GAGGCCAGCGAGAACAGCACAGGCACCGGGTCACTGTCGGTACGGCGCTCGATCAGGTCCTGCAGGAGACGGATCAGCAGCACGCTCTTGCCCGCGCCGGGCTCACCCAGGATCACCAGGCGCCGGGTGGGCACGCGGTCGGTGAACACCTCCCCGATCTGGCCGTCCTGGCCGGCCAGTCCGACCGCGTCCTGTGGCCACCTGTCGGGATCGCCGGGCGGCCCGCCGGGCCAGGCGCGGGCCAAGTCCGTCAGCAGCGGCCAGGGCTCGGCCAGGTCGTCGTCCGCGGCCCGCCAGGCGACCGGCAGCGGATAGGGATCGTTGACCCGGCGGACCTTCGCCTCGTCCTCCCACTGGTTCCTGACCGCCACAGCCAGCTTCTTGGCGACCACATCCAGATCCACGGGGGGCACCGTGACCCGGAACGCCTCCCAGGCCAGGAAGCCCGGCGCCAGGCCCAGCAGCACCGTCACCGCGGTTTCGGCCACACTCAGATCGAAGGACCAGGCCACAGCCAAGGCCCCGGCCGCCCCCACCACGAACAACAGCGGATACACACCCGCACGCCCCGGCACTCGGCTGGACCCCCGACGTCTCATGACTCGTCATCCTGCCGTATCCGGTGGCCGCCAGGCGTGGGCTCAAGCATCGCGGGACGTTTCCCGGACGTGCCGTACAGCGACCACCACGTCGCAGTCCTCAAAGTGCCACGTGTCCTCACCCTCGGGCAGCCTCAACGAGCCTGTAAGGCGCACGGCTTCGCCCCGTCGGCCACGCTCCCGGCAGTGCCGCCGACTCGTTCCGCCAGCCCTCACACAGCAGATCGTCCGAGCGCACCCTGTGTTCGCTGGTGGTGATCGTGACCGTACGGCACGGTGCGCCGCCGGTCCCGATCACCACCGCACGCGGGCCCTGAGGAGAGCCGGTGGAGCCCGGTGGAGCCCTGTGGAGCCCTGTGGGGGGGCTCAGGAACCTAGGAGAACGTCTTCACGTTCCACTTCTGCTCCGCCGACAGACCCTGCGCCTTTGTCCACAGCGTCAGCCAGGTGCCCTTGGTGAAGGATCCGCCCTTGTTGGTGATGGCCTTGCCACCGCTGCGCGTCGTCAGGGTGTTGCCCGCGGCGTCGAACACCTGGGACGGGGCCGAGGAGTTGCAGGTCCACAGGGTCAGGACGGCCCCGTTGGCCCCGCTCGCGTCGCCCCTGGGGGTCAGGCACTTGCCGCTGTCCCGGTGCACGAGGCGTCCGTCGGAGCGGTGCGTCCAGCGCTGGAGGCTGGAGCCGTTGCAGTTCCATACGGTGACGGGGGTGCCGTTGTCCGTGCTGTTGCCCTGGGGCGTGGCGCAGACGGAGCCGGGGGTGTCCGTGTTGGCGAGCCACTTCCACTGGCCGTCGGCGCCGCCCGCGTGCGGGTTGATGCTGAAGACGACCCGGCGCATGCCGAGCGCCTCGTTCACGCCCCACAGGCGCCCGGACTGCGGTGCCCAGGACAGGTTCTGCGTCAGCCACGGGATCTGGGTGAGGACGTGCGGCGCCTTACCGGGCTCGGCGACGTGGAGGCAGGAGTAGTTCGCGGGCCAGCCCGACGGGCAGGTCCCGCTCATGTAGTAGCGGGAGCCGTCGGTGGCGACGCCCTGCATGCTCCACACGGGGGTGGTGTAGCCGTTGAGGGGCTTCACGGTCTCCGGGTACGCGCCGTCCTTGCCCAGCTGCGACAGCGACCAGCGGATGATGCGCGCGCCGCCCTGTGTGTAGTTCTCGCCGGTGACCAGCGCGTGCGTGTCCTTGCTGCGGTCGATGCTCGCCGTGCTCAGGCACAGCTTCCCGTTGGAGGGGCCGCAGGCGCGGGGGTTGGTGAAGTCGTACGTCTTGTAGCGGGCCACCATGGGCAGAGCCCAGTTGTGGTAGCGGGCGGAGGAGGCGCCGTCCTGGATTCCGGTGCGTGCGCTGTTGCTGTCCATCTTCCACAGGTGCCGCAGGTCGTAGACCTGGAGCTCGGCGCCGTTGGCCACCAGGAGCTTGTCGCCGTACCAGGCGATGCCATCGGTGTGGTTCGTGTACTTCGGTACCTTGAAGCCGTCCTTGGTGGGCTCCACCAGGGCCACGTGCCCGTAGCGCACCTGGGCACCGGTGGACTGGACGATGGATACGCGCGCGTACTCCTCGTTCGGGCCGTTCTCGTCGTACTTCCCGAAGTACCAGGAGGCGGCGTAGAGGTGGCGGCCCTGGTAGGTGCCCGCGGCGGTGGCGTCATGCGACCCGGCGAAGCCCTGCGGCATCCAACCGCCCTGCTTGTCGCTGTAGTCGTTTCGGTCGTCGTCCTCGTCCCAGCAGAACCCGTCGTACTTCAGGGCACCGTTGAGCCCCGTGTTGTGGCACAGGGAGGGACGGCCGGTGCGGGCCCCGAGGACGTCGGTGACGGCGGCCTTCTTGACCTTGCCCGTCTCTTCGAGCCCGGCGATCTCGTCGGTGAACAACTGGTCGCGGGTGAGTTCGAAGCCCCCCACGGACATGGGGGCGAGAGTCGCGGGCGCGGCCGCCGCGGGGGCGGCCTGGGAGAGGGACAACAGGGAGCCGAGCACCGTGGCCGCGGCCGACAGACAGACGAGTCCGCGGGTTCGAGATATACGGGAACGATTGCGTCTATGCGTGAACCTCATCCCCGAAAGCATACGAAGCGCTCGACTCACGGCCCCCACGGCCCACTTCCACTCCGGCTCCTGGCCAGTCCCCACCACCAGAACCGGCTTCCTTTCCGCTGTCCTGATGTCGTCGAGCTCGTATGGAACGCCTTTGCTCAGCGGGGTCTCTCACTACCTGTACGGCTGTACCCCTGTGAGAGGAGTTGTTCTGCATGATGCGTCGCTTTCGTGTCCTGCTGCTGACCGTCCTGGCGATGGTCGTGGGCACGGTGATGTCGTCCGCTCCGGCCTTCGCCGTCATCGGCGGGTCGAAGAGCACCTACGGCCCGTGGGCGGTACGCATGCTCGTTGACGGCAAACCAGCGTGTACCGGGACAGCGGTCGCCCGCCAGTGGATCCTCACTGCCTCCCACTGCTTCTACGAGCAGGCTCGGCCGGTCGCCGACCGGCGGATCTCCTTCCGGGTGGGCAATCTCGACATGCGCAGGGGCACCACGGTCCGCCCCATCCCCCGCAAGCGCGTGGGCAGCGCGCACGCCGACATGATGCTCGTCAAGGTCCCGCCGATGAATGTCCGCACGGCGCGCCTGGCCACGGTCGGCGTCCACCGCGGCCAGGCCGTGCGGCAGTACGGGTGGGGCGCCACCTGCACCACGGACGAGAGCGCCTGCCAGTCCCCCGTCCTCAAGCAGTCGGACCTCAAGGTCGTACGGCCCAACGACCCCCTGTGCGCGGGACACACCGCGCCGGGCGGCCCCGACTTCTGCATGAAGAAGGTGTCCGGGATTCCCGCCGGGGGCGACTCCGGAGGCCCGGTGATGACCGTCGGCCCACGCGGCACCGAAACCCTCATCGGCGTCTTCAACGGCTCCGACCGGGAGAAGAGCGCCGAGGCCGGGGAGGTCTTTCAGCAACTCTCCTGGATCCGCTCAGTCATCCGGCGATAACGCCGGCACAGCACGCGGCGCCGACGCGGCACCGGCGCCGCGTCGTCGAGGACGACGGCAAAGAACTCGGTGGGCTCAAGGAGAGCGACGACGACCTCGAAGCAAGCGGGGTCCGTGAGGAACTCAGGGACGGGCCGATCGAACAGAGTGGAGCGGGACGAGAGCGAGGTGACGGCGGGCCGCGACGGGCAGGTAACGGCGGTGGAAGCGGCCGCCGCCGTTCGTCACCCACACCGTTCCGGACCAGGGGCGCCGATCTCCGGGAGCGAAGGAGGATGGTGGCCACGGCGCGGCCGGACCGATGCGCGGCGAACGGGCCTTGCCGTCCTCGGAGTTGTCAGGGTGAGCACGCCTGCTGAAGCCCGCGCCCGGGACATGGGTCGAACCCGGCGCGGAGCAGGGCGAGTTGAGCGCCGGAAGGCACGCGCGTGCGGACTTCGGTTCACCCTGTCGGCGCGGCTGGGTGCGGCGGAAATTTGACCGCTCCGGGACCATCACCACTCATACTTGACGATGTACCGTCACACATGAGCGGTGGTGGCACGGAGCGGAATGGAGCGGCCCATGCCCGGCCTCCTGCACCGAGTTGACGTCCCGACGGCGCACGCCGCCCTACGGGACCACGGGCGTGTGCGGCGGCCCGACTCGCCCGCGGCGGACCGGGGTGGCGTCGCGCGCCGGTGCGCGGCACGGCCCCCTCGCCGCCATCGCAGCACCTCGGCCCTGGCCCTGACCCTGGCCAACTCCCCTGCCCGGAGGCGGAGTCAGACCCCCAGCGGGCCCCCCGCACTTCATCCCGCACTTCATGCTGCCGCCAGGCCTCCCTCAGCCGGTGCGGTACCTCCCCAGCCCGCAGGGAGACGCGACCGCCCGCCGACCGGGGCCTGCCGCACCACACCCCCCACTCTCGGCTCCGGACGGAGCCGAGCCCTCGCACACCCGAGAGGACAACGATGCTGCACTTCAGACAGCTGACCATAGCCATCACGGCCGCAGCGGCCGCCCTGACCACGGCACCGGCGGCGAACGCCGCGTCCGCCCCCGACACCGCCCCGCGCACGGCCGCCGTGGTGACACTTCGCTACGACGACAGTCAGGCCAGGGGCTGGGAGACGGCGATCGCGGCCGGAGTCGCCTCCTGGAACACCAACGTCGACAACGTCAAACTGGCCAAAGCCCAGCCAGGCACCCGCGCCGAGATCCAGATCGTGGCCACCAGCGGCTGGCCACAGGCCACCGTCGGCCCCGTCCGGCCGGGCGGCCGCGCCCGCGTCGAACTCGGCAGCCAAGCAGTGGCCCAGGGGTACGACAAGACCCGCATCGCCGCCCATGAGATCGGCCACAACCTGGGCCTGCCCGACACCAAACCCGGCCCCTGCTCCCAGCTGATGTCCGGCTCCACCGCCGGCACCAGCTGCAGGAACGCCGTGCCCGACGCCGCCGAACAGGCCCGCGTCGAGGCCTTCTACGGCAGAGGCGCCGCCGCGCACACTCCCGCCGACGGCCGCATGGTCGTAGACGCACCCTAGCCACCCCCACACGCCCTGGCGCACCGGTGCCCGGCCGTGGCCCCCCACGGCCGGGCACCCCAAAGCCCAGGAAACCCAAAGCCCAGGAACCCCGAACGCCGGACAGCTCCAGAGCCGGGCAGCAACAACCGGCTTCCACCATCGGTGAGTTCGCCCGGCAACAGTCGGTTCGACCGGATGGCGCGCCGACTGCCGGTTCCCGGCCCGCGCCGGGGCCGCCGACCAAGGCCGGCGCCTATGCACTTCGGCCCGCGCCCTCACCGCCGTGACCGGCACACGTCCCAGCAGCTGCCTGCCTGGCCGAGCCGCGACCCCCGCGCCACCCTCTCGGGCCACCGCGGACTCACCAGGTGACGTCGCCGTCCACCGCCCTCAACTACGCCTCCCGGGTGGGCAGCACCGAGATCTGAGACAGATTGACATGACGCGGCCGCCCGACAGCGAAAGCGATCAGCTCGGCGACATCGGTCCCCGACGGGATGCCCTCGATGGAACCCACCGCCTCCTGAACAGCAGCGCTGATGGCCGGGTCGCCGATGTGGTCACGCAACTCGGTGTCGATGGTGCCGGGTTCGATGTTCGTCACGCGGACGTCGGCGGGGCTGAGCCGGGCCCGCAGGTTGCGGGAGAGGTGGCTGAAGGCCGCCTTGGAGGCGGCGTAGCCCGCGAAACCGGGCAGGACCGACTGGGCAGCCGCGGAGGAGATGTTGACCAGGTCCGCGTGGCCCCGCTCCGCCGCTGCCGCCAGCAGGTCCGGGACGAACGTCTCCACGACGGCGAACGCGCCGGTGACGTTCACGTCGATCATCCGCTGCCAGTTGGTGCCCGCGGACCCGTCCAGGAGGTCGGGCAGGGCGAGTCCGGCATTGTTCACCACAAGATCGACCCGCCCGAACCGAGCACGGACCCCCGCAGCCGCCGCAGCGAGCGAGGCGGGGTCACTCACATCAGCCGGCACAGCCGAGGCCGTGCCGCCGGCCGCCTCGATCCGGGCCACGTGCTCCTCCAGGCGATCGGTTCGCCGGGCCAGCAGGGCGACGCGCGCACCTTGCGCGGCCAGTTCGCGAGCGGTGGCCTCGCCGATGCCGCTGGAGGCTCCGGTCACGACGGCCACCCGGCCCGTGAGAGGGCGGGCGAGGGAGGCGGTCTGCTCGGTGGTGATGGTCATGGTGGTCTCCCGGAAGTGCGTGTGCGGACCGCGTTCGCTGCGAGGTCCTTCGGTGTCGTGCGCATGAGGCCCGCGTTGCGGTGCGGGTCCCCGCACTCTCCTGCGGGCCCCGCGGTGCCTTGCGGAACCGACTCTGCGGGATGTCCACGCGCCCACCCAGGGCTCGGCTCGACCCTGGGTCTGGCAGAACCACCCTGTGACGGACACTTGATCCATGGACTTTCGCACCGAGCTCACCGCGTTCCTCCGCTCCCGCCGCGCCCGGCTGCGGCCGGAGGACCTCGACGTACGCGCCTTCGGCGGCCGCCGACGCGTGCCCGGCCTGCGCCGGGAGGAGCTCGCGGACCTCGCGGGAGTGAGCGTCGACTACTACGTACGACTCGAACAGGGCCGCACCCACAACGTCTCCGACAACGTCCTGGACGCCGTCGCCAGAGCCCTGCGCCTGGACGCAGCCGAACGCGCGCACCTGGGCCACCTCACCCGCGCCCTGCGCCACCCGGCCTCGACACCTCCCGTCCCGCAGTCGGTCAGAACCGGCGTGCAGGTCCTGCTCACGGCCCTCGGCGAGGTACCCGCGTATGTCCTGGGACGCCGGCTGGACATCCTCGCCTCCAATCGGCAGGCCCGCGCCCTGTTCACCGACTTCGAGGCCCTGCCGCCCGGGCAGCGCAACGCGGCCTGGCTGCACTTCCTCGACCCGGCCGTACGCGGCCTCTACCCGGACCGGGAGGCGTGGGAGCTGACCGCGCGCGGCACCGTCGCCGCCCTGCGCATGGACCTGGGCCGGCACTCCTGCGACGACCGGCTGTGCGACCTCCTCGGCGAACTGTCCGTGCGCAGCGAGGACTTCCGCACCCTGTGGGCCGAGCACCACGTGGGCGAGCAGGCGTACGGCGTCGAGCGGCTGCGCCATCCCGTGGCCGGTGAGCTGATCCTGCGCCGCGAGACGCTGCGCCTGCCCGACGAGGGCGACCAGTGCCTGGTCACGTACGCGGCCGAACAGGACTCACCGTCCCACGCGGCCCTCGCCGCGCTCACGGCCCCTCAGCGCTGCGGCGCGGGGAACGCCACGGGGCTGCGCAGGCCGGAGCGGCCGACCGCGCGTACGCCGAAGAAGACGTTGTCCTTGGACAGGTCGACGGTGTGACGGGTGGCGTCGCCGACGTCGATCACATGGGTCCAGTCGGTGTCGGTCGTCTCGCGCCACACGACTTCGTACCCGGCGAGATCGGCCTCGGTACCGCGCTCCCACACCAGTTCGGTCTCGTTGGTCAGCGCGGCGGTGAGGATCTTCGCGCCGCGCGGGGTGCCGGGGGCCTGGGCGAGGCTCCACAGGGCGGCGGCGTTGACGCGGGCGACGCGCGCGACGAACGGGAAGTCGCAGAACTCCGGCAGGTCCCCGTACTGCTTGCCGTCCACCACACGGACGTCCTGGTGCTGGTGGGCGAAGTCCTCGGCGGGCTCGGTGAACCGCGCGGCGGGATAGGCACGTTCGAGGAAGGGGATGTGGTCGCCGCCGCGCAGGTAGCGGTCGCGGCGGTACACGACGCGCACCCGCATCCCGGTCGCGTCGTTCACGGCCACGTCCTTCACGAAGCGGGCGAGCTGGCGTGACGGCGAGTCGTTCTCGCCGCCCACCGAGCGTCTGACGGCGGCCTCCTCCGGCGTTTCGGAGGAGGGGACGCCTTCCGCGAAGAGGCGGATCGTGCGCGGGTCGCGGGTGCCGTCGTCGGCGGTGGAGCTGCCGACGATGTCGTTGGTGAACATCCCCTGGACGTCGGCCTTGCGCTGCTTGAACCGCTCCGCCATGTGCGCCGCGCCGAACAGCCCCTGTTCCTCGCCCGCGACGGCCGCGAACACGAGCGTCGCGCCGAGGCGCCGGGTCGCCATGACGCGCGCGAGTTCCAGGACGAGCGCGACCCCGGAGGCGTCGTCGTCGGCTCCGGGCGCGTCGCTCGTGAAGTCCATGACGTCACTGGCGCGCGAGTCGTAGTGCCCGGAGACGACGTACAGGCGGTCGGGGGACGCCGAACCTCGCAGTGTCGCCACGACGTTGGTGATCCGCGTCGGAGTGGGGATGCGCGGGCCCGGCTCCTGGACGTACGACTGGAGCTCGACGCTCATCCGCCCGCCCGAGGGCCGTGCGTGGCGCCGCAGCTCGGCGAGGATCCAGTCACGGGCGGCGCCGATGCCGCGTACGGGGTCGTCCTGCGAGGACAGCGTGTGCCGGGTCCCGAACCCGGCGAGGCGCCGCACCGTCGCCTCGATGCGCCGGTGGTCGATCTCCCGCAGGATCGCGCGCAGTTCGCGCGGCGGTTCCTGGGAGGTGGGACCCGCGCCGTCACGCGCGGCGGCCGGGCCCGCCTGCAGCCCGACGGCTCCTGCCGTGGTGGCGGCGGCTGCTGCGGTCAGGACGGTACGCCGGGAAGTGCCCGTCTGCTGCGACATGCGACCCATGGTCATGGACACCACAATGTGCCGCAAGGGTGAGGCAGCGGCAGATCAGGCGGACCGGAGCCGGGCGTGCCGAGCAGCCCCGGCCCGCTTGGGCCGTTGATGCCGGGAACGCGCGACTCAGGAGACGGACGGTTTCCCCTCCCCCTTGACCTCCCCCGCGAAGACGATGATCTGGTCGATGAGGCTGCGCCGCAGGTGGACGACGTCCGTTCCCGTCAGACGGGGGCCTCCGTCGGGCGTGGTGAAGACCCACTGATACCGGGCCCACTCGTCCGGCATGTCCACCGCGGAGCAGCGCACCATCGTGCCGGTCCCCGCCGGGTGGCGCCGGATGTCCAGCACGAATCGCTCGACCGCCTCGATCCCCTCACTGCGGCCCAGCGGCCCCCAAAGGACCACGTCCGAGGTCAGGGCCTGGGAGAGCAGCACCGTCACGTAGCTGTCGTCCGAGGCGTTGAACGCGGAGATGAACGTGTCGATCGCGGACTGCGCGGTCTCTTCCTGCATGCACCAGTCATATCAGTCTCTGCGCGGAACGCGCTCATGCCACCGACTGCCCGCCCCTTGGGCGAACCATCCGGTTTCGTCAAGGGCGGTGCCCGCTGTCCGGGGCGGTTCACCCGCCCCGGACGCCCCTCCGCTAGGGAAGGCTGTGCACCTTCGGGCCGACGGCGTTCGACCACGCACTGCCCGCCGTCGCGTCCCAGTTCGTCGACCACGTCATGGCGCCGCGCAGCGCCGGATAGGTCTTGGACGGCTTGAACGAGCCGCAGCCGGTGCCGCGGGTCAGGCAGTCCAGGGCGTTGTTCACCACCGAGGGGGCCACGTACCCGCTGCCCGCCGCTCGCGTGGAGGCCGGGACGCCGATCCCGACCTGTGACGGGTCGAGGCCGCCCTCCAGCTGGATGCAGGCCAGCGCGGTCAGGAAGTCGACGCCGCCCTGGCTGTAGACCTTGCCGTCGCAGCCCAGCATCGAACCGCTGTTGTAGTACTGCATGTTGACGACGGTGAGGATGTCCTTCACGTTCAGCGCGGTCTGGAAGTACGCGCCGGACGTGGACTGCATGTCGATGGTCTGCGGCGCCATCGTGAGCACCATCTTCGGGCCGGCTTTCGCCGACAGCTGGCGCAGCGCCTTGGTCATGTAGGTGGGGTTGAGGCCGTTCTCCAGGTCGATGTCGACGCCGTTGAACCCGTACTCCTGCATCAGCGCGTAGGCGCTGTTGGCGAACGCCGTCGCGGAGGCGTCGCTGTTGACGGAGATGGTGCCCTTCTCGCCGCCGACCGAGAGGATCACGGACTTGCCCGCGGCCTTCTTCGCGGCGATGTCGGCCTTGAAGTCGGCGGTCGATGCGTAGCCGACGGCCGGGTCGAGGTTGAAGGTGATCTGCCCCGGCGTGCTGGTGGCGTCGGCGAAGGAGACGGCGATGATGTCGTACTGCGAGGACACGTCCCGCAGCTTCTGCACCGTGGCGCCGTTGTTGAAGTTCTGCCAGTAGCCGGTCAGCGCGTGCCTGGGCACCGTCCCGTCTCCCCCGCCATCGCCCTTGGCGGTCCGTGCGGACACCGCCGTCGACTTCGCGGACTCGCCCGCCGCGTTCGAGGCGCTCACCTGGAAGCTGTACGTGGTGTCCGGCGTGAGGCCGGTGACGGTCGTGGAAGCGCCGCTCACCGAGGCGACCTTCGTGCCGTCGCGGTAGACGGTGTAGCCGGTGGCCGTGGACACCGGCGTCCAGGACAGGTCCACCGACGTGGACGTCGCGGTGCCCGCGGCGAGGCCGGTCGGCACGGCCGGTATCTCCACCGGGTCGGTGCCGCCGCCCCCGTCGGGTCCGAAGACGCTCACGTCGTCCACGTAGTACGCGCTCTGCCCGTACCAGCCGTGTGTGTACACGGTGACCGAGGTGGTGTTCGCGCCGGTGGTGAAGCTGGTGGAGAGCTGTTGCCAGGACGTGTTGCCCGGCGTCCACGTCGACACGTCGGTGGTGCCGGTGCCGCGGGCGCCGAGGTAGGCGTAGCTGCCCTGCACCCAACTGCTCAGCTTGTACGTCGCGTTGGGCTTCACCTTGACGATCTGGGAACACTCGGCGGTGTCCTGGCCCGACGGACTGGCCTTGAGCGCCTTCGCGCCGCCGTGCACGGGCGACGTGACGGCCACGCCGCTGTTCGCGCTGCAGGTCCAGTTGCTCAGGTCCGCCTCGAACCCGGCGTTCTTGGCGACGTTGACGTCCGCCGCCGCGGCACTGGCCGCCGTGGCCTCCGCAGCGGCGGCGGAGGCCGGCTGCGCGGGCGCGGCGAGCGCTGTGACGGCGAGCGCGGCGGCCGCCCCGACGGCGATCGCCGCGCCGATTCTCCGGCGGACACCGGGTCTGCCCTGACGTACACGGTCCATGGAGTGCCTCCAGGAAGGGGTGAAGGACGCAAGAGACGGGAGTGCGTGACGGCTGCCGCCGCTACTGTGCGTAAAGCTGGTCCAGACCAATCGAGTTGTCAAGGTCTGCGGAGGGTCGGAACTGCAGCACCGCACCACACCGCATCAGGCGGCAGGCGGGATGCCCGGATCCAGCCACCGGTGAGAGGACCAACTGCCCCGCCGCGAAGCGTTTTCCACCCTCACTGCAGGCACCGGCGAAACGACCGCAAGAGGTCGTCCGAGTGTTGACGACCCAGTGGTTACAGCGGTCAGTCGATGCCTTCGATGATGCGGAAGTCGCGCTCGACGCCGTCGGGGCGGCTGGACCAGCCCTTGCCCCGCCGCCGCTTCCACGACGAGAAAGGTGGCCAGCGCGGGAAGTCAGGCCGGCACCGCCCGGCGTCCCAGGGAGTACACCCCGGGGCGGCCGATCGAGCTCTGCCCCAGCTACTCGGAGTCGAATTCCTGCTCGAAATCCAGCGTCCACGTCTGCTGGAACTCGGGCTTGGGCTCACTCAGCACGATCTGCGCGCCACGGTGCCCCGCTTGAAGGGCCAGGCCCTTGTCCGAAAGGATCTTGACGCCGCCGATGACCCTCTCGAACGTGAACTTCGCCCACTGGTCACGCGGAACGGCGTTGACGTAGAGCTTGTCCTCGTGGATGAGTCCTTGACGCCATCTCCCGCGCGCTACGCCTCGATCCCGTCGAACGCACCCATCTGTTCCAGCTCGCCAAGCCCGCCGCAGGCAGGCCCCGCCACACGGCGACACGTCCGCAGCCGGTCCGCCCGGGGCTGCGCGACCTGCTCCGGATCCTCGAGCACACCCCCGCCCTTGTGTTGGGGCGGCGACTGGACGTACTCGCGTCCAACCGGATGGCACGTGCGCTGCTCACCGACTTCGACGCGCTGCCGCACCGCGAGCGGAACCTGGTGCGGTTCATGTTCCGCGACGAGAGCGCCCGCTCGCTGTATACCCACTGGGACACCCACGCCCAGGACATTGTCGCCTCGCTCCGGCGCGACGCCGGACGCCATCCCCACGATCCGCTCCTTGCCGAACTCGTCGGCGAACTCTCGATCACGGATGAGGACTTCCGCCGCTGGTGGGCCGACCAGAACGTGTACCGGCACACCCATGGCAGCAAACACTTCCACCACCCGATCGTCGGCCCGCTCACCCTCAACTACGAGTCCCTCACCCTGCCCGCCGACCCGGACCAGCGGCTGAGTGTCTACACCGCCGCAGCAGGCTCCAGCTCCGAAGAGGCGCTTCGGCTACTGGCCTCGTGGATACGGCAGCCCGAGAGCTCACACGGGCAGCACGCAGATCAGTAGACGCCCGCCGGTCCGCGAGGAGCAGTCGGCCAGAGTGGCTGCGTCCCATGAGCCGGGATGGGCGTTATGGAACACCGGCAGACCTTGCGCCCCACCGCCGGTGTCCCGAAATCCTCGTCGAGGGGGAAGAACCGGAATGGAGACCAATGCGACCTGCCTCTTCGTGCCGCGCAGCAACTCTCGACACGTAGTCAGAGGTTAGAACTCAAGCTGAATGTCCGGCACGACCTCGCTACGCCGACGGATCCGTGGATGAGCAGGCGGGCTCGATCCATGCCGAGCAGGCTGGACCGGCGGAACGCGCCACTCTCGCGCGCATGCGGCACCAAGATCCGAGAACACTGACGCAGCCGACCCGGGCGCCGGGCCCGAGCCGGTCCCCCTCAACGGCTGAGGCCACTGCCAGGCCTCTGCCAGGGCGCTGCGGCCAGAGTGCGACGGGATACAGTGCGCGAGACGGCAGCCCGGTCAGGGAGGGGAAGCGTGACCGACACCAGCGACACCCGGCCCACCGAGGGGGAGGCGCAAGCGCCGCGGCAGAGCCGACTGCACCGCCTGATGCGCTACGTCCCCATGATCGCCCCCGTCCTGCTGTGGACGGTGCCCTGCTGGGTGCTCCTGCACAGCGGCCAGCACTGGCCGCTGCCCGTCACGCTGGTCGGCACCGCCCTGTTCGCCCTCGGCCTCGTCGGGATGCCGCTCGCCATGGTGCGCGGCCACGGCCGACGCCAGCAGGACCGGGCGGCGATCATCGGTGACACCCTTCTGGGCGCCAGCTGGGTCCTGTTCACCTGGTCCGTGCTGATCGGGGTCCTCTTGCGGGCCGCCCTGACCGTGACCGGTGTCGGCCAGAGCCAGGACCGGGCCCGAATCGAGGCGTGGGCGGTCCTCGGCGTCACCGCCGCGCTGCTCGCCTGGGGGTACGCCGAAGCTCGCCGCGTGCCACGCGTACGCCGCCTCGATGTACCACTCCAGCGGCTGGGTGCCGGGCTGGACGGTACCCGCGTCGTCCTCATCACCGACACCCACTACGGCCCGCTCGATCGCGCGCGCTGGTCGGCGCGGGTGTGCGAGACGGTGAACGCCCTGGAAGCCGACCTGGTCTGTCACACCGGCGACATCGCGGACGGCACGGCCCGACGCCGCCGTGCGCAGGCCCTTCCGCTCGGTACCGTGCAAGCGACTCGGGCCCGCGTCTACGTCACCGGCAACCACGAGTACTACAGCGAGGCCCAGGGCTGGGTGGACCTGATGGACGAGCTGGGCTGGGAGCCGCTGCGCAACCGCCATCTGCTGCTCGAACGCGGAGGCGACACCCTCGTGGTCGCCGGCGTGGACGACGTCACCGCCGAGTCCTCCGGCCTCGCGGGTCACGGCGCCCATCTCGCCGGAGCCTTGCACGGCGCGGACCCCGACCTGCCCGTCCTGCTCCTGGCGCATCAGCCCAAGTTCGTCGAGCGGGCGGCGGCCGACGGCGTCGACCTCCAGCTCTCCGGCCACACCCACGGCGGCCAGATCTGGCCCTTCCACCACCTGGTCGGCATCGACCAGCCGGCCCTCGCCGGGTTCAGCCACCACGGCGCCCGCACCCTCCTCTACACAAGCCGCGGTACCGGCTTCTGGGGCCCGCCGTTCCGTGTCTTCGCCCCCAGCGAGATCACCCTGCTCGTGCTCCGCTCTCCGCAGGTGCCCACCTCGCCGTAGTACCGGGCGGGCCACCTCATCCGCTGAGAGTTGTCCACGAGCTGATCGGCGGGCGCCCGCGGCTTCCTCCCCTCTACGAGCAATAGATGAGCATCGAGGAAAGCCTGTCGTTGTTGTACGCCTTGGGTGTCCCGAAAGCGTAGTCACCCTTCAGACCCCAGTTTCGTGGCGGGGCGTAGTCCAGGTCAGAAGGGTGGAGCTCGCCACTGGGGTCGTCCCAGAACGACACCTGGCACTGCGAGTTGTTCAACCAGGACGAAACTTGGTTGTCGGCCGGTTCCCCGTTCAGAAAGTGCTTGTTCGGGAGTCTCACTATCTTTGAGTTACCGCCCGCCGCAGGAGGGGTCACGATCAACTTCGAGCCGCTTCCCCCACCGTCCTGGTAGAGGCAGAGCGACCATCCCGGACAGCCGTCGTACGGAGGGTTCGCCGCGGAGGCCGGTACTGCCGAGAAGAGGAGCGCCGCTCCGGCGACCGCACTTGCGACAGCAGTCGTCGTCGGCTTGAGCGATTTCAGGATCATGGGTTTCTGCTCTCCGGGTTGCGCATACATGTCGGTGGCATGTAGCCGGTGGTCGGTAGTACATACGTGTGTCTCGGTGTTACATACGTGCGTCAGGGGGAGCCTTCCCCGGATCCGTCCCGGACGGCGGGACGGTCTACAACCCCAGGTCAAGTGCCAGGCACGCGTGGTACTTCCACGACCCTTCGGGGTGGTACGAGCCGTCGTCCCCGCCGCCCCGACCGACCTTCACCTCTTCAGTCATGTCGCTGAAGCGAACACGTTCGGGCAGGGAGCCGAAGCGCGCGTGCCGCGCCACCGCGGCAGTGTCGTCGGCGAGTTCCTTGTTCATGACCCAGCTCCACTTCGCTCGTCGTTCGTGGGCGGTTCCCTCGTCGCCCCTCGGGAAACACCAGGGGCGACGATCGTCAGCATGCAGCCTTCATTCGTCACCCGTCAAGCAGGTGACGTTTTTGTACGTGTAGTGCTTACGTGTAGTACTCATGTGTAGCGCTGCAGTCAGCGGTCAATGGTCAACGGTCAACGCATGGCATCGACTTCGAGGATCGCGTCGACGAAGGCCCCGGGTTGCTCCTGGGGGAGGTTGTGTCCGGCGCCGGGGACGACGTGATGCGCCCAGGGTCCCGAGAAGTGCGCGGCGTACCCGCTTCCGTCGGTCGGCGGGATCACGCCGTCGCCCTGCCCGTCCAGGGTGACCGCGGGGACAGTGATCTTCGGCAGGTCCAGCAGCCTCCGCTCCAGCCCGGCATATCGGCCGTCGCCGGGAGCCTCGGCCAAGCGGTGCCGATAGCTGTGGATCACCACGTCGACGTAGTCGGGGTTGGCCCACGACTGCGCCGCTTCCGCGAACTCGGCCTCGGTGAAGCGCCATTCGGGCGAGTTGCGGCGCCAGACGACACGCGCCAGGTCCTCCCGGTCGCGCTCAAGGCCCTTTCGGCCGCGCTCGGTGAGGAAGTAGAAGAAGTACCAGAAGCCCTCCTCCCTCGCGGCGGGCAACGGCTCCCGGGCGGCGGCGATGTTCTGGATGAGGTAGCCGTTCACGGAGACGAGGCCGGCGCAGCGTTCGGGCCACAGCGCCGCGGCGACACAACCGGCCCGCCCGCCCCAGTCGTATCCGGCGAACAGGGCCCTGGGAACACGCAGGGCGTCCATGAGCGCCGCCAGGTCCGCGCCGATTGCCGCCTGTTGGCCGGACCGGAAGGTGTCCTCGCGCAGGAAGCGGGTCGGCCCGTGGCCGCGCAGGTAGGGGATGTAGCAGCGGTAGCCGCGCCGTGCGAGCGCGGGCGCCACTCGGGCGTAGGAGCCGACGGGGCTGAAGGGCCATCCGTGCAGGAGGATCACCGGCTTGCCATGGGCCGGGCCGACGTCGTGATAGGCGATCTCCAGTACATCGGTGCGGGTCCGGCGGACCGGCCCCAGGTCGTACGCGCCCTGCCCGGGCGGCGAGTTGACCGCTGCCGCGCCGGTGACCGCCGACGCCTGGTCGGCGCCGTCAGGACCGGCCGCTCCTGCCGCCGTCATGGCCTGGACCGCTGTGCGCCTGCCGATCATTCCGCCTCCTCGCGTTCGCCCTCAGGGGCGCGACACTGGTGCGCACGCACCGATCATCACCCCTCTGACCGGTTACGAGAATCCGGCGCCGGGTACTCCATGTCAAGCAGTCGATGCCGCTGGACCGCATCGGCCGGTCACATGTGCGTGACCGGTTCCGCACTCCCCCACACACCGTGGAACATGCAAGGATCCTCCACCGGTCTCGTCACACCTGCGAAAGGGCGACTACATGTTCATCCACAGGGCGAAGCTCCGTTGTGCCGCCGCTGCCGGCGTCGTGGCCGTGGTGGTGACCGGCCTCGGTACCGGGGTGGCGAACGCCGCCGACTGGCCACCGTTGCGGGAGGGCGCGTACCTCTACTCGGGCGTCCACGGTGCGGGGACGGTGTCGGACGTCGACCTCGACGACGTCGGCACGTGCCATGCCCTGACGGTGCCGTCCCGCTCCGTCCAGGTCGTCTCCGGCTCCGCGTCCGTAGAGCTGTATCCCACGGGCGGCTGCGCCGGCACGTCCTCTTGGGTCACCGGGTCCCTCGCGCAGTCCGACCTTCCCTGGGCAGCGGTGAGTTACCGCGTGGTCCCGGCGTAGCGACGCCTCGGGTGACGAGGCGGCCTCAGTCGTATGGCTGAGGCCTTGAGGCCCCAAGTCGTCATGCCGGGCAGGGAGCGCCCGGCGGCGTCCGCACGCGGCACCGTCATGTGACTGATGTCCGCGGGGCCGCCGTGGGCGAAAGTATGTGCCGCCGGTCCGGATCTCGCGGCCGGTCACCGCACACGTATGACGGAGGGTTCCAGATGATCAACAGGCGTGTCTTCAGCAAGGCCGTGGGGCTGGGCGCCGGCGCAGCGGCCGTCTCGCTGTCCGGCCCGTACCCCCAGGCGTCCGCCGCGGCCGCCTCGTCCCGTCCGGGCGGTGCCCCCGCCCCCGCCGTGCCCGCCATCGCTCCCGGCACCCACACCGAGTTCCCCGAGCTGAAGCACGTCAAGGCGGGGCTCCTCAACGTCAGTTACGCCGAGATCGGACCCGCCCACGGTCCCGTCGTCCTGTGCCTGCACGGCTGGCCCTACGACATCCACAGCTATGTCGACGTCGCACCGCTCCTCGCCGGCCTCGGCTACCGCGTCATCGTTCCCCACCTGCGCGGACACGGCGGCACCCGTTTCCTGTCCAGTCGCACGCCGCGCAGTGCCGAGCAGTCCGCCGTCGCCCTCGACGTCATCGCCCTGATGGACGCGTTGAAGATCCACAAGGCGGTTCTCGCCGGCTTCGACTGGGGCTCGCGCACCGCCGGCATCATCGCCGCCCTGTGGCCCGAACGCGTCAAAGCCCTCGTCTCCACCGGGGGTTACCTCATCACCGACGTCAGGGCGCAACGGGAGCCCGCCGCCGCGGCCGTGGAGCACAACTGGTGGTACCAGTGGTACTTCGCCACCGAGCGCGGCAAGAAGGCCATGGAGAACCCGGACGACCGCATCGCCCTGTGCCGCTACGTGTGGACCCTCGTCTCGCCCAACTGGAACTTCGACGACGCCACGTTCGAACGCACCGCCCAGGCCTTCCGCAATCGGGACTACGCCTCCATCGTCCTGTTCAACTACCGCTGGCGCATCGGTCTCGTCGAGGGTGAACCCCGCTACGACCGCTACGAGAAGCAGCTCGCCGCGAGGCCCTCCATCGGCGTCCCCACGGTCACCCTCGACCCGGCCCTCGACCCCTTCACGCCGCCCGGCGACGGTTCGACCTACCGCGATCACTTCACCGGGCCCTACGAGCACCGCACCATCGCGAACGTCGGACACAACCTGCCGCAGGAAGCACCGACGGTCTTCGCCCAGGCGGTGGTCGACGCCGACCACCTCTGATCCCCACCCACGGGTCCCATCAACGCGCTTGCGCGGCAACGGGTTTGGACTTGCTGGTCCATTTTCGGCGGCCCAGGTTGCTGCCATTCCCGACGGCGCGTCCGCTCACGCGGAGAGGTGGCACCCATGCATGCGATACGTATCGAGGAACACGGCGGTCCCGAGGCCATGCGGCGGACCGGGCTGCCGGATCCGACACCCGGCCCCGGTGAGGCGCTGGTACGGCTGGGCGCCGCCGGGGTCGACTACATGGACATCGGCGCCCGCGAGCAGGGCGGCCCGGGCTGGGCGGCCCCCTTGATCCTCGGCGCCGAGGGGATGGGCCAGTGCCCGACGGGGTCGGTGACGAAACGGCCGCCGCCGTGAGGACGCAGGGCCTGACCGCCAGCCATCTGAGCACCGAGACCTATCCGATCGGCCCGGGCGACACCGCCGTGGTCCACGCGGCGCCCGGCGGAGTGGGCCAGTTGCTCACGCAGATGGTCAGGGCACACGGCGGCCGTGTGATCGGCCTGGCTTCGAGGGGCGGATCAGGGAGCTGACCGGGGGACGGGGAGCCGACGTCGTGTACGACGGGCGCCGAGACGTTCCGCTCCTCCCAGCTGGCCCTGCGCCCGCACGGGGTGGACGCCTATTACGGCCCCTTCATGGGCGTACCGACCCTGCGGCCCACCGATCTGCCCAACAGCATCCTGCTGACCTACCCCGTGGTGCACCACCACGTCGCCACCCGCGAGAGCCTGCTGCACCGCACCGGCGAGGTGTTCGACCTGGTTCTGAACGGCCGGCTCACGCCGCGCGTCGGCGGCCGCTGCGCCCTCTCGGACGCGGCCCGGGCCCATGCGGACATCGAGTCGCGCCGCACCACCGGCAAGCCGCTCACCACCTGGGCGGCCTGGTACCAGTGGCGCGACAAGGTCGTCGCCCGCTACCGCGAACAGGGCACCGATTGCCCTCTGCACACGGCCCTGTCCCAGCTGGGCACGGCCACCGGCGCCGCGCGGACCGTGGCCGACGAACTGCTCCGGCCAGTGGCAGCAGCAGCTCGTCGCGGGGCTGCGTCACCTGCGGGACGGCGGCGAGATCGCCCCCGAACTGGATGCCACCCGTGAGGCCGCCGCCCTCTCGGCCGGCATCCAAGGCGGCGTACTGATCCTCCTGACCACAGGCCACATCGCCCACCTGGAGGCCGCCCTCGACCTGGGCATCGCTCGTCTGCGCGGCGGCCCTGGCGCCCGGGACAGCTGAGAGCGGACCAATCCGGCACGAGCATTTTTGGCCATACCAGGTGCCGAAAAACCTGGGGATATCTGGTCATCTACCGCTAAACACAGCTCGGCATATGCGTGCCTCGGGCGACGACCGCATAGCCTCTCGCCAGTGCG
Organism: Streptomyces sp. NPDC025651; assembly: GCF_055558735.1. Taxonomy (NCBI): domain Bacteria; kingdom Bacillati; phylum Actinomycetota; class Actinomycetes; order Kitasatosporales; family Streptomycetaceae; genus Streptomyces; species Streptomyces sp. NPDC025651. The sequence continues at coordinate 347,464 of NZ_JBVHLZ010000011.1, read as the reverse complement.
CCCGGCGCATGCCGTTCGAGCGGCCACCACAGCGTTCGAGCAGGACTGATCCAGCGGAGGCGCGGCTGATCCGCCGGAGGCGGGGCTGATTTGGCGGAGGAGGAAGTGGGGGACGATGGAGTCGATCGACGGGACGATGGTCGGCCGCGAGCACGAGCTGGAGGTTCTGTCCGACTTCGTGACGGCCGCCGGGGGCCGGTCTCTCGTTCTGCTGGGCGACGCGGGTGTGGGCAAGAGCGCCCTTCTGGACCATGTCGCCGACCTCGCCTCGGCCGAGCGGCACAGGGTGATCAGGGCAGTCGGTGTCGAGGTCGAGTCGGGGCTGCCGTTCGCCGGCCTTCACCAGTTCCTCTATCCGCTGCTCCCCTACATCGACCGGCTGGACGACGGCCACCGCGAGGTCTTCGACGTCGTCTTCGGCAGGAGCGAGGGCCCTCCTCCCTCCGTCATGGCACTCGGCATCGCCGTCCTCGACCTGCTCTCCCTCGTGGCATCGCAGCAGCCCCTCCTCCTGGTGCTCGACGACGGCCAGTGGTTCGACGCCTCCAGCACCGAGGTGTGCGGGTTCGTGGGGCGACGGCTCACCGGCAGCTCGGTCAGGCTCGTCGTCGGCCTGCGCTCCGACGTGCCCTCCGGCTTCGACACGGCCGCGCTGGCCCAACTGCCCGTGTCCACACTGTCGGAGAAGGCTTCCGAACAGCTCCTGGACAGGCGACACCCTGGCCTGGATCCCCAGGTCCGTCGGCTGATCCTGGACGAGGCCCGGGGGAACCCGCTGGCTCTCCTGGAGCTGCCGCCCCACGTGCTGCGCCATGGCCAGGCTGCGGGCGACCGGCGGGACTGGCCCGGATACCCGGGATTCCCCCTGCCCCTGCGCCTTCAACACGTGTACGGCGCCCGGGTCAAGGCACTCGACGGCGCCGTGCGAGCGGAACTGCTGCGCGGTGCCCTGGACGGTGCCGGAGCGGGCGTGACGACAGGACCCACCCGCGGCACGCGCTACCGGATGAGGGACGCCGACGCGGCGGCGGCCTGCGGTCTGCTGGACATGGATCCGCTCAGTGGCGACTTCGTCTTCCGGCACCCTCTGGTGCGCTCGACGGTCGTTCAGATGGCGACCCCCAACGAACGGCGCGCGGCCCACGCGGTCCTCGCTGACGTGCACGGCGCCGACGTGGAACGACGCGCCGTCCACCTGGCGGCTTCGACGGTCGACCCCGACGAACAGGTCGCGGCCGCGCTGGAGGCGGCCGCCGACTCCGCAACGCTGCGGGGCGGCTCGTTGGCCGCGGTGTCCTGGCTGACCCGAGCGGCAGAGCTGAGCGAAAGCCGTGAGGCACGCTCCCGCAGGCTGGGCAGCGCGTCGTTCATCGCCGGTCAGGCGGGCCTGCTGGACCGGGCGCAGCAGCTGGGCCGCGCCGACACCGCATCAGCAGGGAGTCAGTCCCCCGCCTCGGTGCTCGCGTCGGCCTACGCCGCCCTGTACGAGGACGGGGACGTACGGTTCACGCAACGCCACGTCCTGGCGGCCATCGAGAACATCCGCGACGGCGGTCCACGGGAACCCGACGAGGTACTCACGCGGTTGGTCAACCTGCTCCTGGCCATCAACCAGTACGCCGGCGACGCGGCCGCGTGGGAACGCACGCACGAGGTGCTCGGCTCCCTGGGGGACCTGGTGCCCCCCAACTCCCGTATCTACGAGGACGCCTGGGGCGACGTGGTGCGTCGCGGCGCAGGTGTGTACGAACGGGTGGAGCGCGCCCTGGCCGACCTCCGCGTCAGCGAACCGTGGGAGGTCACCCGCCTGTGCGTCGCCGCGTACCACGTGGATGCCCTCGGCCCGCACCGGTCACGACTGCAACGCACCGTCGACCGCGAGGTGGAGACCGGGGCTGTGGCGTCGGCCATGACCAATCTGCACCTGATCATGCTCGACCAGATGGCGGCCGGTGAGTGGGACGAGGCGGAACGGACCGGACGGCGCAGCCTGGAGCTGACGACGTCGCACCGCAACGCACTGTTCGCCCACCACACACGTGCCTATCTCGGTCTGCTCGCCGCGCTGCGCGGCCGGACCGCACACGCACGAGAACTCCAAGCCTGCGTCGACGCCTGGGCCCGCCCCCGCGGCGTCGGCTTCCTCACGCAGATCGCCGACGCCATCGGCACCACCGCGGCCCTCACCGAAGGCGACGACTACGAAGCCGCGTACCTCCACGCCATCGGCATCACTCCCCCCGGCACCTTCACCCCCTATGCCCACCAGGCACCGCGCGGCCTCCTCGACCTCGTCGAAGCGGCCCTGCACACCGGTCGCACCGAGCAGGCTCGCCGCCACGCCCTCGCCGCACTCCACGCCGGCCTCCCCGCCATCTCCCCTCGCCTCGCCCTCATCACCCATGGCGCCCTCGCGATGACCGCCACCGATCCCGCCGAGGCCGACGACATGTACCGCCGCGCCGAAGCCAGCCCTGCCGCCGCCTCCTTCCCCTTCGAGATGGCCCGCATCCGCCTCGCCCACGGCTATCACCTGCGCCGCACCCAGCGGCCCAAGGCCGCGCGCATCGCCCTCACCCGCTCCGTCGAAGGCTTCGAACGGCTCGGCACATCCGCCTGGGTCGAGCGGGCCCGAGGCGAACTGCGTGCGGCGGGCATGTCCCCGCGCACCGCCCCGGCACACCTCGCGACGCTGACGTGGCAGGAGCGCCGGATCGCGGATCTCGCCGCCGGCGGCCTGACCAACAAGGAGATCGGCGCACGCATGCACCTGTCACCGCGCACCGTCAGCTCCCACCTCTACCGCGTCTTTCCCAAGCTCGGCATCACCTCCCGGGCCGCGCTGCGTGACGCCCTGGGCAAGATGTCCGACGGCACGGACATGTGAGCTGCGGCGGGGGTTTCAGCGCTCTGCGGGGTGGGCTCGGATACCCCGTTCGGTCAGCCAGCCGAGCACGTAGTCGGCGACGAGGCGCCACCCGTGGTCGATGACGAGCGAGTGGCCCCGGTCGGCGAACTGTTTCAGGTCGGTCACCGCCGTGGAATCGCCGTACTGCTTGTACACCGCGCGGGTGGCCGAGTCCGGTACGAGCCGGTCCTCCTGTCCCGAGATCAGCAGGAGCGGGCCGCGTCCCGCGTTTCCCACGTCCGCCGTGGCGCACGGGCCGCGGCCCGCACTCCCCCGTCGCAGGTCGGCGAGCAGGCGCGAGGGCGCCGGTACCGCGTAGCGCTCGTAGAGGCGTCGGGACTCCTGCACCGCGAGCGTGTTCCCGATGGTCTGGTGGAACTGCGACGGCGACAGGGACACCAGGTGCCGGCCGGGGCCGTGCCGGGTGAGCGACGGCAACCGGGAAGGGGGTGCGGGCAGGGGGACGTCGTTGACGGGGGCGGGGGCGATGGCCACCGCGGCGCGGCCGACATCGGCGGTGATGAGGTGCTGGGCGATGAGCCCACCCACCGAGTGGCCGACGATCACCGGTGCGCTGTCGAAGGACCGCACGATGCCCGCGTAGTGCTCGGTGAGCATGTCCAAGCCGAGGCCGGTGAGCGCGTCCGCCGACTCGCGCATGTCGCAGGCGGCAGCCGCCTCCCCGGGCCATCCGGGCGCGAAGGCGAGGAAACCCCGGCTCGCGAAGCGCTCCGCCCAGGCCTCCCAGGACAGCGCGTGCAGCCATGCGCCGTGGATGAACACGACGGGAGTACGTTCCACCGCTGACCCCTTCGAGCTGACGACCCTGCGGCGTCGGCACAGCGGCGCCTGCCTCAGGATCGATCAGGTCCGGGCCGGGGGCGACAGTCGAATGACTTAATGTCGCCGACCGAAACCGGCGGCCGACCGCCTGACGGACACCGTGACGGCATGGGGATTCGACCGTCAACTTACCTACGTACGACACCCCTCAGGCGACGAAAGTGGTGCGGGCCCGCTTCCGTCACTGCGAAGGGTCCACGCGTCATGAGCGGCTTCCCACCCGATCTACCGGCCGGCCGGACGGCACGGCACGGTCGTTCTCGGCTGACCCTGGACATCGAGCGCGTCCTCGGCGTCGACGCCCGTCAGGCGATCAGGGCCGAGTTCAGGTTCGATCCGAGATCACCTCTGGTCGTGTGCGCCGAGTTCGCCGTCGAAGGCGGTCCACGTGTTCTGTGGCGTATCGGGCGAGACCTGATCCGGCAGGGACTGCGCTCGAGGAGCGGCCTCAGCGACATCCAGGTCTGGCCGTCGGACCGGCGGGACCGGACGACGGCGTGGCTTCAGCTCGCCTCCGGTGACATGGCGGCGCTGTTCGAAGTGCCGACACCCGAGCTGGCGCAGTGGCTCGAGCACACCTACGAGCTCGTCCCCGCAGGTCATGAACTCTCCCCGAGCGACTGGGACGTTGCCACCGCTGAGCTTCTCGACGGCCCGGCAGCGCTGTCCGACTGATCTCGACAACGCTGCCGGGCGGGCGGGGCTCCGGTGGGGCGAGCGGGCTCTAGTACGTGGTCACGAGGGGCTTCGTCTCATCGACGACGTACGTGGACAGCATCATCGTCGTCACCTTGCCGACGTTGCGGGCGTTGTGGATGGCACCGTGAGGGATGAAGAACGGGTCTCCCGTGCGCAGGCGCAGGGGTGGTCTGTCGTCGAACTCCATCAGGACGTCGCCGCGGACGATGTAGCCGACTTCGATGCCCGGGTGGCTGTGCCGGCCGGATTCCTTGTGCCGTGGGATCTCCACCAGCGTCTGCACGGCTTCCCATCCCTCGGCGGGCGAGGGGTGCTCCTGGAGAAGGGTGCGTGTGACTCCCCCGGTCGGGTCGCCGTTCCCGGTGGGAGGGGCGGAGGGGGCGACCCGCGCGGGCTCCGCGGCGGTGGCGGTGGCCGACAGGGCTTCCGCGCCGAGCGCGCCGACTGCCGCGGCGCCACTGGTGCGCAGTACGGAACGTCGATTGATCATCATGTCTCTTCACTCGTCGAAGGGAGAGGGACGGTCGGAGCCGCACAGATGGACGCGGCGGCCGTTCTGCCCCCAGGCAAACATGTCCACGAAACACACACCAGCAACAAGTCGGCCAATACATACGTGTTCACACGTATCACGAAGGGGAACTCAGCCATGCACCGCGATCAGCCGCCCCTGAGGGCGCGTTCCGAGTCCGAGGAAGGGTCCTCGCTGCTGGTCGGACTCGACCTGATGCTCGACGAGTTCACCCGGCAGCCCATGCGGGCGGAGTTCCGCTTCGACCCGGCCACGCCCGCGGTGATCACCGTCGATTTCCTGGCGGAGGGAGCACCGGCTCTCTCGTGGGCCATCGGCCGCGAACTCCTGCACCGCGGCCTGACATCGATGAGCGGCCTCGGTGAGGTGCGCATGTGGCCCACGCTGCCCGGCGGACGGCCCGCGTCCTGGCTGCTGATCGAATCGCCGCGGCTGGAGGCCCTGTTCGAGCTGCCCACGGCGCGACTCGCGCCATGGTTGGAGGCCACCTACCGGGTCGCCCCCGCCGAGGCGGAGACGGAAGGCCTCAACTGGGACCGCTTTCTCCGGGAGTTGCTGGAGGGCCCGGGGGCACCGCCCGCGTGAGCGCGCGCACCGATGCGCGGGGACGTCCGTGCCCGGCGAACCGTGGTTCACCGGGCACGGACGCGGTTGGCCGGGGCCGTGCCTCAGGAACGGTAGTCGCGCAGGAACAGCGAACTGCCGGCGTCGGTCCTTGAGGCGTTGACGCCGTCGCCCTTGGTGTAGTCGTTGCGTTCGTTGTCCGCCCAGTCCTGGATCGGGCCTGCCCCGGTCCTCAGGTGCTGGAAGGCTTGCGCGTCCGCGGCGGCCGCGCCGAACTGGAAGACACGAGAGGTGTCGGCATAGGGCCGGTAGGGCTCGAAAGGACCTCCTGACGTCGTCTGTTTCGTCAAAGTGTTGTGGAAGAAGACGTTCTGCGGTCCGGTCGAACCGGACCAGCCGATGCCCTTGCTTCCCGCGGCCCAGTAGATGGGCCACCAGGTGCCCTTGTCGCCCGCCCCGCCTTCACCGCCGCAGTTGGAGTCGCACTCTCCGGACGAGTGGTTGTAGGGCACGCGCACGGTGTTGTTCTCGAAGAGGTTGCGGCGCTCCCAGCCGCCGTGCAGGTTCAGGTCGGAGTCGAAGTCGTTGCCGATGGCGACATTGCCGGAGGCCGACCACTGGAAGGTGAAGTGCCGGAGGTTCCGGCTGGTGTTGAAGGCGTACAGGGAGTCCCAGACGCGGGATCCGCGCAGGTATCCGTTGCCGCCCTTGCCCTTGTTCCAGGAGCCGTCGAAGACGTTGTGCTCGATCTGGATGTTCCTGGCCACCTCGGTGACGACCGGATGCGAGCCGGCCATGTCGGCGCGGACGCCGCGCACCCAGGAGTCGGTGGCCCACTTGAAGACGATGCCGTGCATGGCGTACTCGGGCGCCATGTTGCCGTAGTTGTGGACCGCTTGGGCCGGGCTGAGCCTGTACGTGCCTCCCTGGAGCTTGGGCAGGCCGTTGAGGTCCTGGGTGAACGAGAAGTCCTCGAAGCCCACGTCGGTGATCGTCTTCAGTGGGGTGACCTTGCTGGCGTACGGCTTGCCGCCCACTCCCAGCGGCGGGGAGCCGTCCGACGTGGAGTCGACCGGCACGTCGAACTCCAGCGGCTTGTCGATCGTGACGGTGTGGTCGGCGGCGTCCACGGAGGCAATGGTGAACACCTGCTGGCGCATGTGCAGGTTCTCCAGCCTGCCGTCGTCCGCCGCGGCCCCCGCGACCTCCTGGGACTGGTAGAACTTCAAGCTGTTCGCCGCGCCCACCCACAGGTCGCCGCCCGGCTTGAAGGCGTCCATCTTGGCCTCGGCGTTCAGCTGGATGACCCGGTCGCCCTGGCGTGCGGCGTACTGGGCGTCGGCCTTGGACCCGGCCACGGCGACACCCGACTCCCAGTGCTGGTTCACGGAGCCCTCGAAGAGGTCACGCCGGTTCTCCGGGATCTTGGACGGATAGCCGCAGATCCTGAGGTACTTCTCGGCGACCTCCCGGGTCTGGACCCGGAACAGTCCGCGCCCCGGCCAGATCCAGCCGCCCGAACCGACGTTGTTGCCCGTCGTGAACTCACACTTGTGGGTCATCGCCCCCTGGTTCCAGCGTTCGCCCTTCTCGGTCAAGGTGTCGTAGCGGGTGTTCTCGTCGGGACGGAAGACGATCCGCGAGCCGTTCGCCGGATCCGCGCCCTGGCCCCGGACGACCAGGTAGGAGGCGTCCACGGAGATCTGCTTGCTGACGTCGAGCACCCCCTTGGGCAGTTCGATCACCGACAGTCTGTTGGGCGCGGCGCCGGGTGTGCAGGAGTCACGTATCCGGTCGATGGCGCTCTGCAGCCCCGCCGTGTCGTCCTGCCCGTCGTCGGGCTTCACCTTGAACTTCTGCTCGAGCGCGGACGGGGTGATGTGACAGGCGGGGTCGGCGGTGCGGGCGGCGGCACCGGGCAGCACCTCACCGGCGCGGTATCCGGCCCGGCTCCAGTCCGGCAGTCCGGCCACGGGCGCGCGGCGGTTGCTCCTGCTCAGGACCGTGCCGTTGTCGATGCCTCCGTCGACTGCATCGGGCGGCACGGACGCCTTGCCCGTGCAGGACGAGCTCACCGGATGCTCGCCGAGCTGCTCCACGATCTTCGTCAGGCAGGCGGACAGGGCCAGTTGACCGTAGTGGTTCGGGTGCACGGCCTCCTGCTGGTTCCCCTGGGCCTGCCACGGAAGGTCCTTCAGGCCCTCGACGAGGTACGGCACCCATCGCACCCACTCCGCCCGCTCCGCCGGAAGCGGGGAGGACAGCGTGTGGCCCGAGTCGGCCTGCCGCGTCGTCCTGCTGCACAGTTCGTGTCCTGCGAACGCGTTCTGCAGGTCCAGGAAGGACACCCCGGCCTCGTTCGCGGCGCCGCGCAGCACGGCGCTGATCCGGGGCACCACCGAGGTGTGCGCCCAGTCGCTGTCCGCGTCCAGGAACGGGCAACCGCCGCTCAGATACCGGCTGTAGTTGGCGGGCGGGACGGGCGCGTTCTCCGGGTCGCGGTAGTCACGGCCGAGCGGCAGCGGGTTGGGGTAGGACTGCAGCACGATCTGGTACGAGCCGTCGTCCTGGCCCGCCTCGCGCAGCACCGTGCGGATCGCCTCGATGGACTTCACGACCTTGTCCCGTGCCGGGCCGAGGCCGTCGGTGAACTCCTTCTCCTTGGCACCGCGGCAGCCCTTGTTGAACAGGGACGGGTAGAAGTACGCCTTGACGCAGTCCTGGAGGATGTCCGTGAACTTCAGGTCGTTGCCGCCGACCGACAGCACCACCAGGCGTACGTCGTTGTTCCGCGCGATGTCGCGCAGGTCGTCGACCTGCGGCCGCTGCCCCTTGAAACCGGTCGTGGTGACGTTCTCCGTGGTCGCGCCGGAGCAGGCGATGTTGAACCGGCGCTCCAGGGGTGCGCCGTCGACCTCCACGCCCCTGATCTCGGCGGAGTCGGAGCGGTCGCACGCGCTGCCGCCCTTGGCGTACGACGTGTCGCCGTAGACCTTGGCCGGGTCGTGGTCGCAGACGCTCTCCTCGCCGTTGCAGTTCACCGCGGCGCGGTCGGTGCCCCACGCGGAGCCGACCGCGGAGGCGGCGGCGTTGCCGGCCCAGCGTCCGCCCTCACCGGAGATGTAGCTGTCCCCCATGGAGACGACGGCGGTCGGCGGGCCGCACGCGTCGTCGGCCGCACGCGCGGCCCGCCGGGTGTCGTCGGCGTTGTAGTTCGTCTTGTCGAGCCAGTTGTCGCCGCACTCGGGGCCGTTCCGCTTCGCGAACCGCACGGGCCAGTGGTCGGAGTTGCCGTTCCGTTTGGTCCAGGACACGACCAGGTTCCTGAGCTGGTCGCTTGCGATCATGTAGTCCAGCGCGTAGCCCTTGGCCTGCGTCTTGACGGGTGTGCCGCCCGGGGTGCCGTCCGCCGTCGCGTAGAACGTGTTGGGGAGTCGGGCGCGTGTGGGGGCCGCGGCGCTGTTGAAGTCGCCGAGGGCCCGCCAGCGCTTGCCGGCCATCGTCCGGGAGATCGTGTCGATCAGGGCGACGGTGTGGGGGTTGGGCCTGTCCTCGGAGCGGATCGACGCGGAGTGGATGTCGAAGTACCAGGTGCCGTCGACCTCCACACCGAACGCGGGGCGGGTCCTGATCCACTTGTTGTTGGGATCCTGGGCGGAGAAGACCTTCACCCTGTCCGCGAGGTCGGCGATGTTCGCGGGGGCTTCACGCAACCAGATCGCCATGGACTTCTGGGTGTTGGTCTCCTTCGGCTTCGGCTGCTGCGGATCGCCGGGGTCGGCCGGATCCGGCTGGTCGGGGTCGGCTTCCTCCGGGTCGTCGGGGGCGGTGCTGTCGTCGGGGCCCCAGGCGGTCCTGTCCAGGATCTTCAGATAGAGCAGCACCCCGTCCTGGCTGCCGCGCCCGGGTCTTCCCCATCGCTTCGCGGAGAGCCGGTACTTCAGGCTGGGGCGTCCTGTCGGGGTCGTCGCCGTGTCGTCGACGTTGGTGCTGAGCTCTTGTGCCCCCTCGAAGCCCCCGGGTGGGGTCGTGACCTCCTGCAGGGCCACGACGTCGGCGTCCTTGATGAGGTTCCTGACGTTCTGCCAGCGTTCGACGCCGCCGCCCTGCATGTTGTACGTGATGGCCCGCTCGTCGAGATCCTCGAGCGCCTGCGCCGACGTGGGCGCCAGCAGCGTGACGAGTGAGGCGAGCAGGGCCACACATAAGGCCTGCGCCACCACGCCCGTCGGCCAGGGGCCCGGTCTGTGCCGGGATCTGCTTCCCGGTGTACGTATGGACAACTGTCCGTCCCTCTTTCCTCTTTGGCCGGGTTTCCTCTGGGGTCGGGATTTCTCCGGGGTCGGGCGAGTGAGCTCGAGTGAGCGATCCGGACCAGCGCGGCGACCGTGACGCCGTAACCCGTTCAACTGGTGACGATGCTGGCATGGCCCAGGGGGGCCGTCAACGGACGACAGGTGTGACCGTGGTGGATCCGGACACCGTTCGAAACATGTCGACACACACATGGCGACGAAATCGCGACACCTACCTGCTCCGCACTGCCCGGACTGGGCTGTCACGGCGACACCTGTTACGCTGCGGGCGACCTTGAACCGTTTGACCGAGGAGTCGCAGTCGTGGCGGGTGAAGACGACATCTCCGGGTGAGATCCGGATGTGTTCGGCCATCGGACGGCGCCGCAACAGCGCTGCCGCCGTGGCCCCTTCGTCGTACCCCTTTTCCCCGCACCGCCCAGGGCAGAAGTCTGTCTGCCCTCGACGTCTCCCGAGGTCACCACCATGTCCGACGCCGCCATCGTCTGCTCGAACCTCTCCTTCGCCTGGCCCGACGACACCCCGGTCTTCGACGGCCTGTCCTTCACCGTGGCTGCCGGCCGCACCGGACTGGTCGCTCCCAACGGCTCCGGCAAGAGCACCCTGCTCAAGCTCATCGCGGGTGAACTTGCCCCCGCCACCGGCTCGTTGACGGTCAGCGGGACACTGGGCCACCTGCCGCAGAGCCTCCCCCTGGCCGGCGATCTCACGGTCGCCGAGGTGCTCGGCGTCGACGCGGTGATCCGCGCGCTCGACGCCGTCGAGTCCGGCGACGTGAGCGAGGAGCACTTCACCACCATCGGCGACGACTGGGACATCGAGGAGCGCACCCGCGCCCAGCTCGCCGGCCTCGGTCTGGCCCATCTCGCCCTGGACCGCACCCTCAACACGCTCAGCGGCGGTCAGGCCGTCTCCCTGGGCCTCGCCGCCCAGTTGCTCAGGCGCCCCGACGTGCTCCTGCTCGACGAACCGACCAACAACCTCGACCTGGCGGCCCGGCACAAGCTCTACGACGTGCTGTCCGAGTTCACCGGATGTCTGCTGCTGGTCAGCCACGACCGCGCGCTGCTCGACCGCATGGAGCGCGTCGCCGAACTCGGCGGCGACGAACTGCGCCTCTACGGCGGCAACTTCACCGAGTACGAGGAGGCCGTTCGCGCCGAGCGGGAAGTCGCCGAGAAGAACATCCGCAACGCCGAGCAGGAACTCAGGCGCGAGAAGCGCGAGATGCAGCAGGCCCGCGAACGCGCCGAGCGCCGGCAGAGCAACGCCGCCCGCAACCTCAAGAACGCCGGCCTGCCCCGCATTTTCGCGGGCAACATGAAGCGCGGCGCACAGGAGTCCGCAGGCCGGGCCGGCCAGATGCACGCGGCCCGCGTCAGCGAGGCCAAGGCCCGGCTCGACGAGGCCGGACGCGCCCTGCGCGAGGAACAGCGCATCACCCTTGAGCTGCCCGACACACAGGTGCCCGCCGGGCGCAACCTCTTCCTCGGCACGGGGATGCAGGTCCACCACGCCGGCCAGGCCGTGTTCACCGAGGGCGGCATCGACCTGACCGTCCGCGGCCCCGAACGCATCGCGCTGACCGGGCCCAACGGCGCGGGCAAGACCACCCTGATGCGTCTGATCACCGGCGAACTCCCCACGGACGGCGGGGAGATCAAGCGCAACGACGGCCGGATCGCCTATCTCTCGCAGCGCCTCGACCTGCTCGACCCGGACCGCACGGTGGCCCAGAACTTCGCCGCGTTCGCCCCCGAGCGGCCCGAGGCGGAACGGATGAACCTGCTCGCCCGCTTCCTCTTCCGCGGCCCGCGGGCGCATCTGCCGGTCAAGGTGCTCTCCGGCGGCGAACGGCTGCGCGCCACCCTGGCCTGCGTGCTGTGTGCCGAGCCGGCCCCCCACCTGCTCCTGCTCGACGAACCGACCAACAACCTCGACCTGGTCAGCGCGGGCCAGTTGGAGAGCGCGCTCAACTCCTACCGGGGCGCCTTCGTGGTGATCAGCCATGACGAGCGGTTCCTCGCCGAGGTCGGCGTGAACCGCTGGCTGCGGTTGGCCGAGGGAGAACTCAGCGAGACCGGCGCCCCGGCCGTGTAGCTACCGACGCGTGCGGTGCCCCGCCGAGGCCTGCGCCCGGCGGGGCACCGCGCCACCCGTGCGACGCCGCGCTGCCCGTATCGGTGACCCTTCTTGCGTTGCACAACAGTCACCCGTCAGGGTGGTGACATGAACCTCGATCATGTCTTCGTCTGCGGACACCCGGCTCTCGACTTCGCGGCCACGCTCCGTGCCCGGCGCTCGACCCGGTTCGAGATGTTCGTGACGCCGGAGCGGCTGAATTCCTGGTACGTCGAGTCCGGTCTCGTGGACACGATCACGCCCGGCGACGAGGAGGACGTCCGGCGGGCGACGACCGTACGTGAGGCCCTCTACCGGCTCATCACCAACCGCCGCCTCGGCCAGGACCTCGACCGCGAGGCGCTCGCCGTACTCAACAGCGCCGCGCGCGAGACTCCGGTGACGCCACAGCTCTCCCTGACCGGGCGCCACTACGAGGCGACGCCTGAGCAGGCCCTGGCGACCGTCGCCCGCCAGGCCGTCGAGTTGCTCAGCGGCCCGGACGTCCCGCTGCTCAAGGAGTGCGGCAACCCCGAGTGCACCCGGGTCTACATCGACCGCTCCCGCGGCATGCGGCGCCAGTGGTGCGGCATGGAGTCCTGCGGCAACAAGATCAAGGCCGCCGCCTACCGGGCACGGCAGAAGACGGCGCCCGCAGCGACCGCGTAGTCCGCCGGATCCGGGACGACCCGCACGCTCAAGCCCATGGAGCACATGTCACGACCGTGCGCATGTTCGCTTCCATGCGGCGGCGCATGGGGTGCGCACGGTGGAGTGTGAGCATGTTCGACGAACCGTCCGACGTCGACACCCACCCGCAGAGGACCGTGACGTAGGTACCATGCGCAGCATCATCCAATCAGGGGAGTGAACGGTTGTGAGCAGCCAATCAGCCGCCGAGCTCCGGTCGCGGTACATGGACCAGGTCGCGTCGGATCTCGAAGACAACCGCAGGCGTCAAGAGGAGTTGACGAAGAGGATCGACCTGCTGAAGCAGGAGGAAACCCTTCTGACGAACATCCTCAACCTCGCCGAGCAGTACGAGGGTTTCACGGACACCTCGCGCCTGCCGGTCCAGGCACAGTCCGAACCCGCGGTGGAGAAGACGAAGCGCCGAAGTCAAACCGGAGCGACCGCGCGGCGCACGACGTCGAACAGGCCAGGCCCTGCGGGAACCACGGTCAGGACCGGCGCCAAGAGCAAGCCGCAGCAGCCTCTGCTCGGGGACCTGCTGACGGAGCTGCTCGCCGGTCATGACCAGCCCCGTCCGGCACGGGAACTGCGGGACGAACTCCTGGAGCGGCACCCGCGCCGCAATCCGACGCCGCAGGTGGTTCGGAACACCCTTGAGTCATTGGTCGCCAAGGGAAGAATCCAGCGTCACAAGCAGCAGCGGTCGGTCATGTACACCCTCGTGAAAACCACCGCTGCCGACTGACGTCCGGCCCGACGCCGGGATGGGTCAGTCGGCCTCAGGGTCGCGCTGCCCGAACCCCCACAGGACCTCCACCGTCCGGGCGACGAACGCCACGGCTGCCGCCGCTCCCGCCGCGGTGACGAGTCCGTTCTTCGCCGCGCCGGACACCAGGCCGTACAGCACCGGCAACATGAGGAGGAGGAACGCGGCGCCGGCATACAGCGCTGAGGAGAACAGCGCGAAGACCATCTCGGTGGTCATCGCGTCTCGTTCGGCCTGAGTCCGACGTGTGCGTCTCGTGGTCATCGCTTTCACTCCCGCCCCTGTGTGTGTCTGTCCGAGGATATTGCAACGCGGACCCTGTGGGTGTGTGCGCGTCGCCCACGGGGCCAGCCCCGGGAAAAGGGCTCTCTCCTCACCTCCACCGACACCCGACGCGGCTCTACCAGGACGTATCGGGACGGTGGATCACCCGTGCCTCCACGGCATCGAGCAGGTCCTCGGCCGTCAGCCCGGAGGGTGCCTTCAGGGCCGTCAAGCTCCCGGCCAGGCGTGCTGTCATGCCGTACAGCATGTGGACTCCGGCCACGCCGTGTTCCCGCTCCACGGTCTCGTACGCCTGCTGTGTGACGGTGATGGCCTGCGGTAGGGGGCAGTGCCCGGCGGGCGTCGTCGTAGCGGCGGGCGCCGCGGTGCCGGTCGAGGTGGCCGGTGAGCCGGTCCTGGATTTCCTTCATGTCGCCCGTCAGCCAGTCAGCCCGTCATGACGGCACGTTGCTCGTCGTCGGGAGCGAACGCGGCGTACGGCGCAGGCAGTTCGTCGTCACTCATCTGCTTCGCCGAGGGCGTTCGACGCCGCGTACAGGGTGCGGCCGCTTGGCTGGTGGTCGCCGACTTGCAGGTGGCGGCCGTGCCCGGACTTCGCGGGCCCTGCGTGCTGCGGGTCGCGGTCTCGACTCCCGGGCCGATCGACACACACCGTCCCTTTCCTCAGGGGATGGTGCCGACCTGCGGCACCGCACGACAGGACCAGCGTGGCAACCGGCGAAGAAATCCGACCATTACACAGAAGCAGTAACCACGACTTCTGTGTGCGAAGCCCTTGAGCGGCCATGCGGGGCTCATCGAAACGTGGCGGCCTCATGGTTCACCTATGGGGCTTCACCTTCGCAACCGATGATTGCGGCACGACCGTCCGGGAAGTGAACGGCATCTCAAAGGCGAGGCAGTCGGCTCGACGCCGTGACGCCGTAAGGGTGGCCGCCAAGTTGCCGCGTCGCGTTGATCGGTCTGCAAGCCTTGATCGCCTTCGAACCTGCTGATTGGCTGATCGGCATGAGTGACACGAGTGGCCTCGGACCCGTTGCCTGGCCGCCTGCCCCCATCAAGACCGACAGGCTCGTGCTGCGAGAACCCGAGGGACGGGACCGTGCGGCGATCATCGAGCTGCTGGCCTCGCCAGAGGTGGGCACCTACCTCGGCGGCCCCAGGCCGCGTGACGAGCTCGAGCGCGAGGTGCCCGAGGCCCCCAAGGGGCGCCCCGGCCGCTTCGTGGTCGACCTCGACGGAGCGATGATCGGCCAGATCACGCTCACCAAGGACACAGGGCACCTTCGTCAGGCTGCCGGGAGGGCCGAGCTCGGCTACCTCTTCCTGCCAGAGGCATGGGGACGCGGTTACGCCGCCGAGGCCTGCACCGCCGTACTCGACTGGTTCGCCGGTGCGCTTCCCGGCGAACCGGTCGTGCTCGCCACCCAGACCGCCAACGCCCGCTCGATGCGCCTCGCGGCGAAGCTCGGGTTCATCGAGGTAGAGCGGTACGAGGCCTACGGCGCCGAGCAGTGGTTCGGCATATGGTCCCCGGTCACACCGCCGCATTGAGCGCGCGCCCGACTGCGCGGCCACCATCTTCGCTCGCGGTGACCCGGTGCGGAGTTCGTGGCGGCGAGTTCGTGGTCGGCCGCCAGATACCGCGCGCGGAGACGGGTGAAGGCGGTGGGCGTCGGCCGGCGCAGGATGAAGTCCTTGATCAGCGCGGCGTATTCGCACGGTCCTGCTGTCCGAGACATCGCCCGTGCCCTGAACCGTGTACTGAGGAGGCACCCTCGTGACGGTCGTTCCGAAACGGCGAGCAGTCCTCCTTGGGGGCGGCTTCTCCACCGACGCCGACGGTCTGCTCGACGACTGGCTGCTCGATCAGGTGCGTGCACCCCGGCCCAAGGTGTGCTTCGTGCCGACAGCCAGTGGCGACGCCCCTGCCTACGTCGAGCAATTCCTCGCGGCGTTCCGACCACGTACCTGCGAACCCGATGTCCTGCAGCTGTTCCGGCGGGAGCTCGATGACGACGGCCTGCGAGCGTTCCTGCTCTCTCAGGACGTCATCTACGTGGGTGGAGGCAACACCGCGAATCTGCTGGCGGTCTGGCGCGCGCACGGCGTGGACCGGCTCCTGCGCGAGGCCTACGACCGCGGGACCCTGCTGTGCGGGATCAGCGCCGGCGCCAACTGCTGGGCCGAGAGCTCGTACACCGACTCCTTCGGGCCGCTGACGCACCTCTCCGACGGGCTGGGCCTGCTGCCCGGTTCGGTCTGTCCCCACTACGACAGTGAGCCGGAACGCCGACCGTCCTACCAAGCCGCCGTGGCAAGTCGCGCGCTTCCGGCCGGTTGGGCACTGGAAGACGGCGTCGGCGCCCTGTTCACCGACGGACGGTTGACGGGCTCGGTGACGCGCACGGCTCGGGCCCGGCTCTATCGGGTGGCACCGGACGGGGGCGGCGGAGTCAGGGAGCAGGCCCTGCCGTGTCGTCTGCTCGACCCGGCACATCGGCTCACTCCACCCGTGTGAACCTGTGAACCGGGGATGTGGCTGCAAGAGAGTCGGACTCCACGCCGCCTCCGTGCCGTGAGCGACCGTGGCCGGTCAGGTTTCGGAGAAGCAGAGCCGGACGAGGAACGCGGCGACCTCGGCCCGGTCCAGCTGGACGAGAGAGCGGCGCGTGGAGCCACCGTCCAGGGCGAACAGCAGCGCGAAGTCCAAGGGCTGGAGAGTGACGCTTTTACTGGTGACGGGATTGACCAGGCCGTCGAGCAGTGCGCTGCGCGAGAAGCTCCACATGGCGATCTCACAGGCCTGCTCATCGACGCAGCACAGACGTATGAGCCACGGCTCCTCGGGGGTGCAGGCAGCGGTCACCAGGACTTCGACGGGGTGCTCCCCTGCAACCGTGCGATGGCCGGTGAAGATGGCGTGAGCGGGCGCCCTGGACATGGTGGCTCTCCTGCGTGACGGGGTGAGGGGGCGGAGTTCGGGCGGTGGTTGGTCCGCATGACGTTCAGTGCGTCGCCCACGCCTCGGCGGGGAGGAACCGCGCCGGGGCGTCCATGGCCTCGCCGGGAAGCAGCACCGGCCGCGTGAGGAGACGGTCACCCGCACGCTGCACACAGCTCACTACGCCCAGACTCCGTGATCCGGGTTCGCCGAGGTTCACGTAGAGGAGCTCGGTGAAGGGCTCGCAGCTTTCGGAGCGTTCGACCATCCACTGCTCGATGCGCGAGGGAACCTGGCCGACCAGGGGCATGCCGTCGGCGAAGACCTGGGGGCCTCGCAGGGCGTCGACCGATATCCCCCGCAGTCTTTCGTTGCGACCGTAGTAAAAGGTCAGGCCCAGCTTCCAGCACTCCCCCTTGACCGTGCCGTACCGGTTCGGCGCGACAGCTGCTCGCATGTAGTGCTGGGGGTTCGCCGTGATGCCGCCGAGCGACGCGGTCACATCGCCGGGCCGCATCCCGAAGTACAGGGGACCCACGCTCTCGAACGGTTCCAGCGACCAGCGCTGCCGCTCGCTGTCCGGCAGCACATCCCACACGTCCCTCTGATCGAACATTCACGTAACCCTTCATCGACGAACCCGGCAGCCGGACCTCAACGGCCCGGCTGCCGACAGCAGTTGCCCGGTCGACGGCCCGCCCCGGCCGTCGTTGTCGCTCGCCCCTCAGGAGGTGGGGCGACGGCGCCTGCGGGCGGCGGTGGCCAGAGCCGTGCCCACGGCGATCGACGCGCCGCCGACGCCGAGCATCCAGCCGGACGCGGCGTCGC
Organism: Streptomyces sp. NPDC025651; assembly: GCF_055558735.1. Taxonomy (NCBI): domain Bacteria; kingdom Bacillati; phylum Actinomycetota; class Actinomycetes; order Kitasatosporales; family Streptomycetaceae; genus Streptomyces; species Streptomyces sp. NPDC025651. Next base: position 329,965 of record NZ_JBVHLZ010000011.1, on the reverse strand, counting down.
TGCCGGTCTCGGCCAGAGAAGCGCCCGTATGGGGCCCACCGGTGTCGTCACCGGCTGCGCCGGGTCGCTCGGGGGCCGGCCCGGGCCCGGCGGCACTGCTCCCCGTGGAGGCACTGCTCCCCGTCGAGGCGCTGCTCCCGCCCTTGGCCGAGCCGGGCGCGGCGGAGCCGTTGGCAGCGCCTCCACCGCCACTCATGCCGCCCTTGTCCGCGTGATCGGCACCGGTCCCGTTGCCCTCGTCGGGCTTTTCGCCGCCTCCGGGCTTCTCACCGCCTCCGGGCTGCTGGCCGCCTCCAGGCTTCTCCTTGTCCCCAGGCCTCTCTTCGCCCCCAGGCTTTTCGCCATCTCCCGGCTTCTCCTCTTCGCCAGGCTTTTCGCCGTCCCCGGGCTTCTCCTCTTCGCCAGGCTTTTCGCCGCCCCCGGGCTTCTCCTCTTCGCCAGGCTTTTCGCCGCCCCCGGGCTTCTCCTCTTCGCCAGGCTTTTCGCCGTCCCCGGGCTTCTCTTCTTCGCCAGGCTTTTCGCCGTCCCCGGGCTTCTCCCCGCTCCCTGCGGGAGCGATGATCTTCGACAGCACCCAGTAGCCCTCGCCCGAATCAACGCCGTCGCCGCAAACTCGTGGCTCTATGAAGAAGTCGACGAGCGAGGCATCCGCAGCAGCTCGGATCCGGAGAGCGATCGTGGTTCGGCCCGGCGGGGTCGAGAACCCCTCCAGCAAGGTGAAGTCATAGTCGCCCAGGTTGGGATCGCTCCAGGCCTGTACGTCGCGCCACACGCCGTCGACGTGGATCTGGACACGGAGATCATCTCCGTACAGCTTGTCATCATCGATGGTGTTGATGGTCATGTCCAGATCCCAAGGCCCGGACTCACCATGGACGTTGTCGATGACGGCAGCGAACTCCACCCAGTCGCCGCCCGCCTCGATGGCTTCCGGGACACCCTCCAACTTGGCCTCGGGTACCTCATGCGCACGAGCCCCCTCGCTCTGCGGGGCAGAGGAGGCAGTGGGAGTCGCTGTTGCCGGGGCGGGAGTCTCGGCCTCGCGCAAGGGCGTGGGCAAGTGCTCGGACTCGGACTCGGACTCGGACTCGGCAGAAGGCTTGTCCACTTCCGGGACACCGGCTTCCGCCACAGGCTCATCAGCCGGAACCTCCCAGCCACCTGCCTCGTCCTCACTCGCGCTCGTTCCGCCCTCCCCCCTCGCCTCTTCCTCAGCGCTCCGGTCGGGCACCGTCACCGCCGTGTCGAGGGCTTCACCCGCCACCGCGGGCGCGGCCCCGAGAATCGTCGGGGCCATCGCGGCGGCAGTGGCGATCGCGGCCATGTACTTCAGTCTCACTACGTCGTCCCTTGTGCGGTGCGGTGATGATGGCTCCAGCTTCAGGGCAGGCGGCACGCCGAGGTAGAGATGTCCGACTAATGCCTCCATAAGCCACATCTATGACTCTGGAGGTCGAGCAGTCGGCCCACCCATGGCGCAGCGCTCCGCTCAAGGGGGCGGTTGTCCGATCACCGGTCGGAACTCCGCGGTCGGCGCCGCCATCAGCCAACGGCCGCTCGCCACGGCGAACTTGATCCGGGCTGACCCGGCCGTCGGCCAACTCCCGGATCCAGCGCCTGGAAAAACTGGTACCTGGAGAAGACTGGTCATGCGACCCAGGCCCGTACCCCTCCTCCAGCTTTCCTCGACCACAGCGCTCAAGAGCGCGACCCTGAACGGTGGGGCCGGCGGTACTAGGCTCTCTGGCCGTCAGGGGGGAACCGGCCTCGGGAACGCTGCGGGCGGTGACGGTGACCGGGTGCGAGGCGAGGCGCACAGGCCCCTCATAGAACGGGCTTATGGGGTCATCGAAGAGCCGCGGCTACCGGCGCGCGACAGCGTGAGCGAGGTTCAAGGCGTAAACCGACGACGTGGTCGGTCCACGCCTGACGCCACGAGAACAGGAACCCGCAGGTGACGACGCGACCCCCGACGCGCACCGCCGCACACGAGCCCTGGGGCCGGGCCCGGCGGCCACGGCCGGGCATCGCCACGGCCGTGCGGGGCGCCCATGCGCTCGTCTGGCGCTGGGCCGGGTGGGCGAAGATCCAGGACCCGGCGGCATCCGCCCAGGCGGTACGCGCCTACCGGGCCCTGCCCGAAGTCCTGGCCGCTCCGGTCGGCCACGGCGTCCCCGCCCTGGAACTCGCCCTCGCAGGACTGCTGTTGGCAGGGTTGTGGACCCGGCTCGCCGCGGTGCTCTCCGCGCTGCTCCTCACCGGGTTCCTGACAGGGGTCGTCCAGGCGTGGGCCCGTGGCCTGAGCATCGACTGCGGCTGCTTCGGCGGCGGCGGTGCAGTCGACTCCGCGGACACTCACTACCTCCAAGAGGTACTCAGGGACGGCGGGCTGCTCGTCCTGAACGCCTGGCTGATCCGCTGGCCCGCGAGCCGCTTCTCACTCGACGCCGCACTCCGCTGACCGACACCGCGCGCACCTGCCCCTCCCCGTCCTCGCGCCTGACTCCCGTGACGTTTCCTCCGCATCGCGACAGATCTTTCACCAACCCCACCTCCCGAACAGGCCTCGCATGAGCAAGTCCGCCCGTACACAGTCCCGTCAGGCACGAGAGCGCCTGCGGACTGACCATGAACGAGCCGCCCGGCGTTCGCGCCGCGTGTGGCAAGCCACCCTGAGTGCCGGGGCCTTGGCGGCCGTAGTCACCGTCGTGGCGGTTGCCGTCGTGGTCCAGTCCGGCCGGGCCGAGGACGGCCGTCCCGTCGTTCCGCCCGCGGGGGCCACGGGCAACGAGGAGCTGATCATCCCCAGCGGCCGGGCTGCTGGCACTCGGGAAGAAGGTCGACGGGATGAACACGGCGAAGTTCACCTCCGTCGTCAGGACGGGGACCCACGGCACGTGGGTGGACAAGGTGCAGGAGACCTTCGACCGGCAGAGCGCGATCCAGGCCACGCCGGCGGTGTTCTTCAAACACGCCGGCGGTGTTCTTCAAAGGTGAGGACCTTGTCGACGCCACAGAACACCCGCTGACCCCCGAGCGGTTGACTCAACTGGTGGAAGCGGAAACAACACGCTGAGCACCCCAGATCACACCAAATCGCCCCAGATCCCAGGACAGGCGTCAGCTTGCTCGCGGCAGGCGGAACTCCAGCGGGCTCGCCCCTGCTCTCGTACGACCACCCCATCCCCGACCTCACGGAAATGTGAAGCCTCTTCATGGAGAAACTTCTCGGTCTCGCCCGCTACACCGTGCTCGTCGCGTGCGCGGCAAGTGCCGCATGCGTCACGGCGTTGGCTTGTGTCCAGTCCTCCTGGTGGTGGCTGGCGACCGTGCCGACGCTCGGGCTCACCGCGCTCGGAGTGTGTGACGTTCTGCAGCGTCGGCACGCGATCCTGCGCAACTACCCGCTGCTCGGGCACGCCCGTTTCATGCTGGAGAGCGTCAGACCGGAGCTCCAGCAGTACTTCGTCGAGCGCAACTTCGACGGCCGTCCCTACGACCGCGACGTACGGGACGTGGTCTACCAGCGCGCCAAGGGGATCGAGGCGAAGACGGCGTTCGGAACCGAGCGGGACGTCTACGCCGAAGGGCACGAGTTCCTGGCTCCGTCCATGGCTCCCGGCACGGTCCGCGAAGAGCCGCCCACCGTGCTCGTCGGCGGGCCGGCCTGCACACAGCCGTACGCCATGTCGCTGCTGAACATCTCCGCGATGAGCTTCGGGGCCCTGTCGGCCAATGCCGTTCTCGCACTCAACAAGGGCGCCCAGGGCACGTTTGCCCATGACACCGGGGAAGGCGGGATCTCCGAGTACCACTTGCGCCACGGAGGCGACCTGATCTGGCAGATCGGGACCGGATACTTCGGCTGCCGCACACCGGACGGGGACTTCGACGCCGATGCCTTCGCGGTCAAAGCCCGCCACCGGAACGTCAAGTGCGTGCTCCTGAAGCTCTCTCAAGGAGCCAAGCCCGGCCTGGGCGGGCTGTTGCCGGGGGCCAAAGTCGACGCCGAGATCGCCGGAATCCGCGGTGTCCAGCCGGGCCGCACGGTCGCTTCCCCGCCCCGTCACCGCACCTTCTCGACCCCGCGCGAGCTGACCCGGTTCATCGCCCGCATGAGAGCGCTGGCGGAGGGAAAGCCCATCGGCATCAAGCTGTGCGTGGGCGACCGTGTCCAGGTGCTGGCCCTGTGCAAGGCCATGCTCGCCGAGGGCGTGAGCCCTGACTTCATCGTCGTGGACGGATCCGAGGGCGGCACAGGAGCCGCGCCACTGGAGTTCGCCGACGAGATGGGGATGCCACCGAGGGTCTGATGACGGTGCACAACGCGCTCGTCGGCACCGGACTGCGCGATCAGATACGCATCGGCGCCAGCGGAAAGATCGCCACCGGCGGAGACATCGTCAAACGCCTCGCCCAGGGAGCCGACTTCACCAACGCGGCCCGCGCCATGATGTTCGCCCTCGGCTGCATACAGGCCCGGGCCTGCCACACCAACGCCTGTCCTGTCGGCGTCGCCACACAGGACGCACGCCGCGCCCGAGCACTGGACGTCGCCGAGAAGGCCGACCGCGTACGCCGCTACCAGGCAGCCACTGTCCGCAGCGCCCAGCACATCATCGCCGCCATGGGCCTCGACACCCCTGACCAACTGCACCCCCGGATGCTGCGACGCCGGCTCAGCCCCAGCGGGGGAATCCGCTCCTACGCCGATCTGTACGAGTGGCTGGGCGAGGGACAGCTGCTGAACGACCCTCCGGCGTCGTGGCGAGCGGACTGGCACGCCGCCGATCCCGACCGGTTCGGGCCGTGATGCGGAGGGTCCTGGGCCTCGTATCGCCAGGTCGGGCCCTGGTCCTTTGCTCCGCGTCGACTGCCCCCTCCCGTATGAGGAGTTCGATGGTCCTGATCATCTGGACCCGACGTGAATGTTATGGGTACATGACAGGTAGGCGTGAGGCGTACGGGGCAATACGTTGCTTGGCGAGCGACGGGCGGTGCAGCGCTCGTCGCTCGCCGTGGCCCCACACGATCGCTTCGAGAAGAGGTCCTCGTGAACCGTGGACGTTCCTCCCGTCTGGTGACCGCATGTCTCGTCCTGGCCCTGGGTTCGGGCACCGCGGCCGCCGGTCCCGCGTCGGCCAGCCCCGCCGGGGTCACCGGACAGAGCCGTGTCCCCGATCCCTACTGCTACGACGAACCGTCGCGGCCGAACGCCGATCTGAGCGACCTCAAGGCCGCCTTCAACTCCTCGAACTGGATGCGGACCCTCCAGGCCATGTACAAGCGGCGCTGGCCCAGCGGGGAGGCGCTGGCGATCGCCCAGGCCAACGACAAGTACTGGGACCAGTTCGTGGACAAGCGGAGCTTCGACGGGTTCGCCGAGTCGATGATGGTGGCGATCCACGAGGAGACCCACATGTGGGACCTCGACTCGTCCCGGACGGAGTGGGACGTCCACACGGCGTCGTGGATCAATGCCGGTCAGCAGGCGCTGAAGGTCCCCTTGCACGGCGGCTTCCCCCGCAAGGAGATCCTGCCGCTGATCAAGGACAACCTCAGCTCCTCCATGGACGACATCTATCTGCGGGACAGAACCCAGGGGTCGTACCGTCTCCAGGGAGTCCTGGCGGAGCTGAACGCCGGGCTGACCGGGCTGCCGGCGGTCACGGTGCTCCAGGAGTACATCAAGGGGGTGGGCGCCAGTAACGCCCGTGACATCGCCGCCACCAACCTGCGGTACCTGCTGCTCTACCTGCGCGTCGCCAAGGACAAGCACCCGGCCTACTGGGCCAAGATCAAGGCCGAGCCCAAGCTCCGCGACCTGGTGCTGACCCAGTTCCTGCGTACGGCCTACTGGTTGGAGAAGTCCGCGCCCTACACCGGCAGGCTGGGCAGCAAGGACGCCGACAAGATCACCGCGACCAACTACGCCCCGGAGAACATCGCCGTCCTGGAGGAATTCACCGGCCGCAAGGTGCGCCTGGACGCACAGAAGCACTGCACCGCCTGAGAGGGACGGCTTCCTCGAGGGTCGGCCGAAAAACAGTGGATCAGCACTCCCCTGCGCCGCTACCGTGCTCCCGACCACTGCCACCTGTCGAGGACGAGCCGTTGTACGCCAAGTGAGACTCCCCGAGCGCTGATCCGTCGCGCGTCGCGCATCCGCGACGCGCTCCTTTCCGCTGCGGTCTTCTCACTGGAACCGGTGCATCTCTGTGTCCACGAACTCTGTGTCCAACCCTGTGTCCACGAACTCTGTGTCCACGAACCGGGTGGTTGCTCCCGCCTTTCTGTCCACCCTTCTCCGCCGCTGCCACGGGTGCGCCTCCGGGCACTTCCCGACGAACGGCGCATTCCGTGTGTCGCTCAAGGCTCCGGTCGTACGGCGCCACCGCCTGAGCGGATCGGATGTTCCCGATCGGCCCGCCTGGCAGTCGCCGTACGGTCCGCCGCCGCGCCGCACGCGCCGCGGTCGGTGGGCGGCGCCTGTACCGGTGCTGACCCGGTCTCACTCGACTCCGCGGTACGGATACCTGTGCAGTCGGTGCGACTGATCACCGACGTTTCGGCCCGGGGCCTGTCCGGCGGCATCCGACCTGCCGGACAGGGCCCGGGACCTGTCACGAAAGTGGCCGTGGCGGCTCCTGTGAGTGTCGATGCGGTCGGCTGCTACCTTCCGTAGCCATGAACGACGGCGTGTACGTGGGCAATGCGGGCAAGGACGCGGCGCTGGACCGCGGGTGGCTGCTGGGGCATTTCAAGGACGCCTCCGATCCTCGGCACAGCGAGGACGTGGAGATCAAGTGGGGCGTCCACCCGCAGGGCGATGAGCGGGCCCAGTGGGTGACCGGCGAGGAGCGCACCGCCCTGCTGGTCCTCATCGAAGGGCGTTTCCGGGTGGAACTCCCTGGACGCAGCGTCCTTCTGGCACGGCAGGGGGACTACGTCGTGTGGGGCCGAGGCGTCGACCACTCCTGGTTCGCCGAGGAGGAGTCCGTGGTCCTGACGGTCCGCTGGCCCTCCGTGCCCGGCTACAAGGTCAGCGAAGAGGACGATTCCGCCGACCGTTCGCGTCTACCCGGCGCCGTGGCCGGGGCCGCCCCCGTCCGGGCCCGCGGTGTCCTGTCCCAGGCCCCGGCGGATCGCGATCTCCACGGGTGAGTACGCTCCGTCCGCCCGCTCCAGTTCGTACGGCACGGCCGGCATCAGCGGCGGCTGGGCCATGAAGCGCGGGCGCGCCCCATGGTGTGGCTGCGCCGCGTGCACCAGGAACGGGTGGCACAGGAAGACGTCGCCCGGAGACCCGGTGGCGAGGGCGAGTGGCCGGTGGTCGGACGCCGCCACCAGGTCGGGCGCGAGGGCGAGGCCGCTCGCCCCGTCCTCCCCGTACTTCTCCAGCACCTTCGGTACGTCGAGGTGTGAGCCGACCCGGATCCGGGTCGGGGCGTCCTCCGCGCCGACCTCGCTGAACAGGAACAGCATCAACAGCGCCCGGCCCCGGGAGCGCAGATTGGTGAAGTACCAGCTCTCGCCCTCCGGCAGATAGCTGCCTTCGATGTGCCAGCCCGCGTCGTCGGGCTCCTCCTCGTGCGGGAAGCGCAGCGGGAACGTGCCGAGCGAGTAGCGCGGCTCCCAGCGTCCCGCCCCGACGAGCAGGTCGTACGCGTGATGCAGGGCCGGCGAGTTGGGTGCGGCGGCGAACGGCCCCTGCGCCATGCCCGCGACCCAGTGCACAGGCTGCGTCCATGTCGCCGGATCATCCGGGTCGCAGCCCGTCTCTCGCCACAGCAGCCGCGCGCAGTCCGCGGCCACACGCGGCGCGACGGCGCCCTCCAGCTTCACGAAACCGTCGCGCAGGAAACGGGATACCAAGGTCGTGTCATCCATGCCCCCATCGTGCGGCGGCGCTAGGCCCGCGCACCCGACATTCTCCGCACCGACTTCGTCGGGTGCTCAGCGCCCGTCGTCACGCTCGAAAAAGCCCCTGTAACCCAGCGCACCGAAGCACCCTGGAAGCCCTCACATGAGGATCTCCGGGATTTTCCCGTAAGCCAAGCAGGGGGGATCGACCGCCTGGGCGTTCGGCGACGAGAGGGGCACATAGAGGTCTTCTTGCCCTAGGTTCGCGTGGGACTTTCGGTATCTTCGAGAACGTCACGTCGCCTTCCCGGCGTCGCGACCCGCGGGCCCCGAGGGTCTTCTTCGGGCTGCCCGCGACACGTCTCCCGTCCAGCGATCCGACCGCTCTCGCGCCGTGGTGCGCGACAGCGCGGTTCGCCGTGCCCGAAAAGAGAGCATTGTGACTACTTCCGGCACTCACGCCGCCTCCGAGAGTTCCGGCGCCGAGCAGAACGGCCACGCGCGGAACGGCCATGTGCAAAACGGCCACACGCGCAACGGCCATGCCGGGTCTGCCGCGTACGACGCCACCGCGATCACCGTCCTGGACGGGCTGGACGCGGTGCGCAAGCGGCCCGGGATGTACATCGGCTCCACCGGTGAGCGGGGTCTGCACCATCTGGTGCAGGAGATCGTGGACAACTCGGTCGACGAGGCGCTCGCCGGGGTGGCCGACCGGATCGATGTGACGATCCTGACCGACGGCGGCGTGCGGGTGATCGACAACGGGCGCGGCATCCCGGTCGGCACGCATCCGGTGGAGCAGAGGCCGGCCGTCGAGGTGGTGCTGACGGTGCTGCACGCGGGCGGCAAGTTCGGGGGCGGCGGGTACGCCGTCTCCGGCGGCCTGCACGGCGTGGGCCTGTCGGTGGTCAACGCGCTCTCGACCAGACTCTCGGCGGAGATCTGGACCGACGGCCACCGGTGGACCCAGGAGTACGAGGACGGGGCGCCGGTCGCGCCGCTGGCCCGCCACGAGGCCACCTCGAAGACGGGCACGTCGTTGACGTTCTGGGCGGACGGCGGCATTTTCGAGACCACCGAGTACTCCTTCGAGACGCTGGCCAGGCGGTTTCAGGAGATGGCCTTCCTCAACCGGGGGCTGACCCTGACGCTCACCGACGAGCGCGAGTCGGCCCGCGCGACGGCCACGGCCGACGAAGCGGGCCCGGGCGCCGCCGGGGAGCACGCGCCGAAGACCGTCTCCTACCGCTACGACGGCGGCATCACCGACTTCGTGGGCTACCTCAACACCCGCAAAGGGGAGCCGGTCCACCCCTCCGTCGTCACCATCGCCGCCGAGGACACCGAGCGCCTGCTGTCGGTGGAGGTCGCGCTGCAGTGGAACAGCCAGTTCGCCGACAGCGTCTACTCGTACGCCAACACCATCCACACCCATGAGGGCGGCACGCACGAGGAGGGCTTCCGCACGGCGCTGACCACGGTCGTCAACCGGTACGCGCGCGAGAAGCGGCTGCTGCGCGAGAAGGACGGCAACCTCACGGGTGAGGACATCCGCGAGGGCCTGACCGCGATCATCTCGGTGAAGCTGGGCGAGCCCCAGTTCGAGGGCCAGACCAAGACCAAGCTGGGCAACAGCGAGGCCAGGACGTTCGTGCAGAAGGTCGTGCACGAGCACCTGACGGACTGGTTCGACAGCAATCCCGGCGAGGCGACGGACATCGTCCGCAAGGCGACCCAGGCGGCCACCGCCCGGCTTGCGGCCCGCAAGGCGCGGGACCTGACCCGCCGCAAGGGCCTGCTGGAATCAGCGGCCCTGCCGGGCAAGCTGTCCGACTGCCAGTCCAAGGACCCGGAGAAGAGCGAGATCTTCATCGTCGAGGGCGACTCCGCCGGCGGCTCGGCCAAGTCCGGCCGCAATCCGCAGTACCAGGCGATCCTGCCCATCCGCGGCAAGATCCTCAACGTCGAGAAGGCCCGTATCGACAAGATCCTGCACAACCAGGAGGTCCAGTCGATGATCTCCGCGTTCGGCACGGGCGTGCACGAGGACTTCGACATCGAGAAGCTCCGCTACCACAAGATCATCTTGATGGCGGACGCCGACGTCGACGGCCAGCACATCAACACCCTGCTGCTGACCTTCCTGTTCCGCTTCATGCGGCCGCTGATCGAGCACGGACACGTCTACCTGTCGCGTCCGCCGCTCTACAAGATCAAGTGGGGCCGGGACCACGTGGAGTACGCCTACTCCGACCGCGAACGCGACGTCCTGCTGGAGCGAGGCCGGCAGGACGGCCGCCGGGTCAAGGACGACTCCATCCAGCGGTTCAAGGGGCTGGGCGAGATGAACGCCGAGGAACTGCGCGTCACGACCATGGACCAGGAGCACCGTGTCCTCGGCCGGGTCACCCTCGACGACGCGGCCGTCGCCGACGCCCTCTTCTCCGTCCTGATGGGCGAGGACGTCGAGGCGCGCCGCTCCTTCATCCAGCGCAACGCCAAAGACGTGCGCTTCCTCGACATCTGAGCCGCCGTCGTCCGGCCGCCCCTGCGCCCGGGCCCGTCCGCGGCCCGGGCGACCCGCCCCTGCCCGTCCGCAGCCGAAGAGAGCACCGCGTGAGCCCGCACCCCCTCCCCTCCCCCGGCAGCCGCGTCCAGGACGGCTCCGACTACACGGCGCGGCACCTGATGGTCCTCGAAGGACTTGAGGCCGTTCGCAAACGCCCCGGCATGTACATCGGCTCCAGCGACAGCCGCGGCCTGCTGCACTGCCTGTGGGAGATCGTCGACAACGCCGTCGACGAGGCTCTGGCCGGCGTCTGCGACCGCATCGAGGTCGTCCTCCACGAGGACGGATCGGTGCAGGTGAGCGACAACGGCCGGGGCATCCCCGTGGACACCGAACCCCGCACCGGCCTGTCCGGCGTCGAGATCGCCTACACCAAACTCCACGCCGGCGGAAAGTTCGGCGGCGGCTCCTACGCCGCCTCCGGCGGTCTGCACGGCGTCGGCGCCTCGGTGGTCAACGCCCTCTCCGCCCGGCTCGACATCGAGGTCGACCGCCACGGACACACCCACGCCATCAGCTTCCGCCACGGCGTCCCCGGCATCTGCGCCGGCCCCGGACCCGACGCCCCCTTCACGCCCGCTCAGGGCCTGCGCCGCACCGCGAAGATCCCGACGTCGCGTACCGGCACGCGCGTGCGCTACTGGGCCGACCGCCGGATCTTCCTCAAGGAAGCCAGGCTCTCTTTGGACACGCTGCACCAGCGCGCTCGCCAGACCGCGTTCCTGGTGCCCGGGCTGACCATCGTCGTCCGCGACGAGTACGGTCTCGGCGCAGGCGGCAGCAGGAGCGAAGAGGTCTTCCGCTTCGACGGCGGCCTCAGTGAGTTCTGCGCGTACCTGGCCGACGGCACAGGCATCTGCGACGTCCTGCGCTTCAGCGGGCAGGGCAGCTTCAAGGAAACCGTCCCGGTCCTCGACGAGCACGGGCGCATGACGCCCACCGAGGTCACCCGGGAACTCGGCGTCGACGTCGCGATGCGCTGGGGCACCGGCTACGACACCACCGTCACGTCGTTCGTCAACATCATCGCCACGCCCAAGGGCGGCACCCACGTCACCGGCTTCGAGCAGGCAGTGGCCAAGACGGTGAACGAGGTGCTGCGGGCCAAGAAACTGCTGCGTACCGCCGAGGACGACATCTCCAAGGACGACGCTCTGGAAGGTCTCACCGCCGTCGTGACGGTGCGCCTCGCCGAGCCGCAGTTCGAGGGCCAGACCAAGGAGATCCTCGGCACCTCGGCGGCCCGCCGTATCGTGCACACCGTCGTGGCCGAGGAGCTCAAGGCGTTCTTGACCTCCGGCAAGCGTGACGCCGCCCAGCAGGCCCGCGCCGTCATGAACAAGGCCGTCGCCGCGGCCCGTACGCGTGTCGCCGCCCGTCAGCGCAGGGACGCCCAGCGCCGCAAGACAGCTCTGGAGTCCTCGTCGCTGCCGGCCAAGCTGGCCGACTGCCGCAGCGACGACGTGGAGCGCGGCGAGCTGTTCATCGTCGAGGGAGACTCCGCGCTCGGTACCGCCAAGCTGGCCCGGAACTCCGAGTTCCAGGCGCTCCTGCCGATCCGCGGCAAGATCCTCAACGTTCAGAAGGCGTCCGTGTCGGACATGCTGAAGAACGCCGAGTGCGGCGCGATCATCCAGGTCATGGGCGCCGGGTCCGGCCCTGCCTTCGATCTCGGCCGGGCCCGCTACGGCAAGATCATCATGATGACCGACGCCGACGTGGACGGCTCCCACATCCGCACCCTGCTGCTCACCCTGTTCCACCGTTACATGCGGCCCGTGGTCGAGGCCGGCCGGGTCTTCACCGCGGTGCCACCGCTCCACCGCATCGAGCTCGTCCAGCCGAGGAAAGGTCAGGACAGGTACGTCTACACCTACTCCGACCGTCAACTGCGCGACACGCTCGGGGAGTTCCAGAGCACGGGCGTCCGGTACAAGGAGTCCGTCCAGCGCTACAAGGGCCTCGGCGAGATGGACGCCGACCAGCTGGCCGAGACGACGATGGACCCGCGCCGCCGAACGCTGCGCCGCATCAACCTCACCGACCTGGAAGCCGCCGAGCGGGTCTTCGACCTTCTGATGGGCAACGACGTCGCGCCCCGCAAGGAGTTCATCGCACGCTCCGCCGCGGGACTCGACCGGTCCCGGCTCGACCTCTGAGCTCGACTTTCGACCTCTGACTGCGTGTGGAGAGTTGCTGCGCGGCTCGGCGGGGGTTCCTGTGCCGGGCCGGGCCGGCTGGGCCCGAAAGGCGTGGCCCACGACCTCTCGGGCAGCCGAGCATCGGGGGCGCTCGCCAACTGTCCCTGGCAGGACGCCATTTGCTGGGCAGGGATGGGTTCTCAGCCCTTCGGCCTGTTACCGGGACACCGGATTCTTCGTGACATAGGCGGCCAGGGCGCCAAGGGACAGACAGATCGGGGAGTAGAGGGCCAGGTCGAGCCGCGTATAGGACGTGGCTTCGGACGAGCCCGAGGAGACGAAGCCCCACCCGGCGCGACTCAGCAGCACGCCCGCAACGATGCCGGTACCCAGACGGCCGATCCTGGCGGGCAGCATGCGTGGCGCGAGCCCTGACTCAGCGGCGACAAGATAGGCGGCTCCCGCAAGCGCCATGGCCACCGGGGCCGTTGCTGCGGCCGCGACGGCGGCACTGGGCACCTCGGCCTCGGACAGGCCGCCGATTCTGGCAGCGGCCTCGACACGGTCGGCGAACGGCCACGGAGAGACGATCCACACGACATGCATGGCCGCAGCGGCGCCGAGGCCGATCACGCCGGTCGCTCCGACAAGTTTGGTCAGGTCATGGCCCATGAGGCAAACCTAGGGCCAGGACCTGGGGCAGCACGAGGGCCTCGGGCGACACGTGGCGCCCGTACGCCCTCCACAACGCACGTCTCCGGCCTCGTCCGCCTCGGACAGGGAGTCTGCATTGCCCGGCCGCGCACCCCTCGCCGCGCAGGGCGAGGACCGCGAAATTCAGCCGTCACGCGCGGAACTCTGTCGTCCAGCCACAGCCCGGTGAAATCTGTGGGCGCACGGTCCGCAGGGGACAGTGCGTGAAGAAGGGGGGAACGATGCTCAAGAAGCTGCTGACATCCGCGGCCGCCCTGACCATGGCGGCGAGCGGAGTCACCGTCGCGGTCGCCGCTCCCGCGAGCGCCGCCGCGTGTCCGAGCACCAAGCTCTGCGCCTACCTGAACAAGAACTACGTGGGCGACCCCGGCGAAGTGGCGGGCGACAACAGCAACTTGCTGCAGTACAACAAGTTCAACAACGCCCTGTCCGTGTCCAACAGCGGCACCCAGTGCACCGTACGCATCTACAGCAGAACCGGCTACGCGGGCAGTCATGTCGACATCCGTCGCGGCTACGGCATCGGTGACCTGACCGGAACGGCGTACTACAAGAACGTGGCGTCCAACCGCTGGTGTCCGTGACGCACATGCGCATCAGAACAGCAGTGGCGGCCGTGGCGCTGCTGACGGTGGTCGGGTGCTCCGAGGCACCCGGCCATCGGGCGTCCCTGCCCTTGCCGGTGCCATTGCAGGGCGCGGCCCAGCTCGCCCCCGACGAGGAACAAGCACTTCACGAGGCGGAGGAGCGCGCCGTCGCGTCGTGCATGCGGGACAAGGGATACGACTACCGCAGAGTGCCGCCTGTTCCGGCCCCGGCCGCCAACCCGTACGGCTTGGTCACGCGTGAAGCCGCGCAGGACGACGGCTACGGCATGACCCGCGCAGCTCTGGCGGCGCCGGGCCCCGACCCCAACGTTCGCCTCACCGCGCGCTGGTCGCCCGAGCGGCGCAAGGGCTGGGAACGGGCCTTGATCGGGACCGCCCGCCACCAACGCACCATCACGGCCCGCCACGCGCCCTCGCTACGGGTCAACACGGACGGCTGCGTCTACCAGAGCCAGATCGAACTGTACGGGCGGGGCTGGGAGAAGAGCCGGCTGGCCCTCGAAGGCGTGAACGCGAAGCTCCTCCATGAGGTGACGAGTTCCAAGGCGTTCATCAAGGGACAGCACGCCTGGGCCCGTTGCATGCGGTCCAAGAAGGAGCCGTACGCGACGCTCGACGATGCACGCGGTGCGATACAGCAGCAGTTGGCCAAGGCAGGCACCTCCCCCGAGGCCCTGCGCCGCGTGGGACGCAGGGAGCTCGACCTCGCCACCAGCGACGCCGCATGCCAGGACGAGAGCAAGCTCGCCGACATCGCCCGTACGGGGCAGCGTCGCGCGGAGAAGGAACTGCCCGACAGTGCGCACCGCCTCGCCGAACGGGTCTCCGCCGCACGCCAGCGAGTCGTGGCAGGCGCGCCCGACGTCACGTCAGCACCTCGGCCCTGAATCCCTCTGGGCCGCGGACACCGGGTCCCCGACGCATGCGGGCGGCTCGGCCCCCAGACCCGCGACGTTGCGGATTCTGCGGCCAAGTCCCTGTCCCCCATGGTCAGAAGCTGCGCAGAACCGCCAACTTGTCATGCTCCGCAACGAAATCCTCACGTGCTGGACGGCCGACTCGGAGAGTCCGAGCCAAACCCCTTGCCCAATGGTCAAGAATCGTTGACCATTGCTCGCATGCCTACCGACGACCGTCCCGAGACGTTCCACGTCACCACCGATGAGCAGCTACGCGCCGTCTCCAACCTCACCCGCCACCGGATCATGGCCGTGCTCCGCTTCGAACCGGCGACGATCACGCAGATCGCCGAGCGGGTGGGCCTCGCGAAGGGGAGCTCCAGCTATCACGTACGCCTGCTCGAACGGGCCGGCCTGGTGAAGGTGGTGCGGACGCGGAAGGTGCGAGGGGTCACCGAGCGGTACTACGCCATGGCCGCCCGGTCGATCGAGCTGCCCGATCCGGGCGAGGGCGGGCCGGATCTGCTGATGCGGCATGCGGTGGCGGACCTGGAGGCGGCGCCGGCGGAGGGCGAGCGGCACGTGCGGATGGCGCATCTGCGGCTCACCGACGAGCAGTTCGCCGAACTGGGGGCGCGGCTGCAGGCACTGGCGGACGAGTACCGGGAGCTGTCCGACCCGTCGCTGCCGGACACGTCGCTCGTCTTCGCCCTGTTCCACCCGGCGACAGGCCGTCAGGCAGAGGAGGGCACCAAGTGACCTCATCGACAAGGACGTTGCCGACCGGCTTCGGACGGCTGTGGACCGCGCAGACGGTGTCCTCGCTCGGTGACGGCGTGACGCATGCCGCGCTGCCGCTGCTCGCGCTGACGTTGACCCGCGATCCGATGGCGCTCGCCGTCGTCACGGCCGCCGGGACGCTGCCGTGGCTGCTCTTCGGGGTGGTCGGCGGTGCGCTGGTGGACCGCTGGGACCGCCGACGCACCATGTGGGTCGCGGACGCGGGACGTGCGGCGCTGCTCGCGATACCGGCGGCAGCCGCCGCGCTCGACGTGCTGAGCATCCCTCTGCTCTCGGCCGTCGCCTTCCTGCTCGGCCTCGGCGGACTCTTCTTCGACACCGCCGCCACGGCCTATCTGCCGGACCTGCTCGGCCGCGACCCCGCACTCCTGGAACGCGCCAACTCCCGCCTGCGCGGCGCCCAGACCGCCATGTCCGGCTTCGCGGGGCCGCCCGCGGGCAGCGCACTGCTCGCGCTCGGACGGGCGGTTCCGCTGCTCGCCGACGCGGTGTCGTTCGCGCTCTCCGCCGTGCTCGTACGGTCGCTGCCCGCCGCGCCCCGGCCCCTGCCGCAGGCCCGCGAGTCGCTGCTGCGCCAGGCGCGGGCCGGCGCCTCGTACGTGTTCCGGGACAAGTTGCTGCTCGGGCTCGCGCTCCGCCCGGCGGTCGGCAACATCGCCTTCCTCGCCGTGGAAACCGTCCTCGCCCTCTTCGCGCACGACCGTCTCGGCATCGACACCTTCGGCTTCGGCCTGCTCCTCACCGCGGAGGCCACCGGCGGCCTGTTCGGTGCGGCCATCGCCTCCTTCCTCGGCCGACGGCTCGGCACCGGCGCCGCACTGACCTGCACGGCCACGGTCGAGGGGCTTGCGATCCTGGGGCTTGCCGCCGCCCCGAACCCGTACGTCGCCGGCCTCGCGCTCGCCGCCTGCGGGGCGGGCATGGGCGCCACCATGGTGCTCGCCCCCTCCCTGCGGCAGGCGATCGTCCCCGCCCATCTGATCGGCCGGGTCACCTCCACCTCCCGCATGCTCGCCATGTGCGCCGCACCGTTCGGCGCCTTCCTCGGCGGCTGGCTGGCCACCGCCTTCGACGTCCGCGCCCCGCTCTACACCGCCGCCGGTCTCCTCCTCACCATGACCGCCGTCACGGCGACCATGACCAGCAACCGCCGGGTCGAGGCGGCACTGCGTGACGCCGCCCCGGCCGACGCTCCGGATGATCCGCAGTCCCCGGATCCCGTCCGGCAGGAGGCACCTGAAGTGGCGTGAGGCCTTCGCGGTAGGGGGCACGCATGTTTCGGGCGGTGTGTCGGCAGCCCCCTTGTTTCGGGCGCGGTGCCGACAGCACCCTGCCCCTGGCCGGGGGCCGTCCGCGCCGCCCATCGCTCGACGACCGCCCCTCAGCCAGGTGCGTCCATGGCCACAGGTCCTCCTGATCGACCGCCGGGGCGCTTGCCGGTGATTAATCGTGTGACGTCCCTTTCGCCCCCGCGTACCCTTGCGTGTGCGGGGGCGGCTCCGCGGTGTGCTTCCTTCTTCTCCTTCTCTGTAAAAGATCCGTAGCGCACCCACTTCCCGCCCCCGCGTTTGTGTACTTACGGGGGTGTGACCTGATGACGAAGACGACGACGGCCGACGATCTCGCGGGGCTGCTGCTGCGCCGCAGGCAGAGCGTGTACGTTCGCGAAGGTGCCGGACGGTCCGCCGTGACCGACGCCGCCGTGGTCGTCCTCGAAGCCGAACTCGCCGACCGCGGACACCTGTTGACGGCCCCGCTGCGCCGCGCGCTCACCGCGCTGTCCGCCGAGGAGCTCGCGGGGACCGGGCGGAAGCTGCTCGCCGACGTCGACGCCCTGATGGGCTCCGACCGCCATCACGCCCCGCTGTTCCGCCGGTTCCCCGAGGAGATCCCGTACCAGCTCGCGTACGACCGCTTCACCGCCGCCGTCGCCACGCACCTCGCCGCCCAGCCGCACCAGCCCTGCATGGACTGCGGGGGCACCAAGGCGCGGGTGCGCGCCATCGCGCCCTGCGCGCACCTGCTGTGCGACGACTGCCGCCCCAAGGTGAAGGACTGGGGTTGCTGCGACGACTGCTGCACCTGGTACGCCTGCCCCATCTGCGAGAACCGCTACGAGACGGACGGCCCCACCGATCCCTGGCTCGACACCGGGGCGGGCCTCGGCGGTGACGGCGGCCAGGTCCTGCGCGCCCTGCGCCTCGGCAGGCCCGGTGACACCGCCGTCGAACTCGCCGCGCTGCTCGGCCGCCGGACACCGCTGAACCCGCAGGACCACGACGACCTCGTGCTACTGCTCGGGCACATGGACCCGGCCGACGCCGCCGACTGGCTCCCGGCCGTCATTCCGCTGCGCGAGAGCAAGGCGCTCGCGCTCGCGCCGCTGCTCGACCTCCCCGAGGCCCGGCCGCTGGTCGGGCGGTACGCCGACACCGCCACCGACGTGCTGCGGATGCTCGTCGTGCGTTCCGGGGGCGATCCCGATCTGCTCGAACTGCCGCGCCTGCGCGGGCTTTCGCGGCCCGCCCGCCGTGAACTCCTCGCGCTGCTCGACCGGTTCGACCTCCGGCGCCTCACCGAGGACATGGCCCGCAACCCGCGCGCCTGGAAGCGGGTCGGCGAGATCCTGCACCCCTTCGAGCAGGCCCACCGGCACGCGCGCGTGGCGCTCGCCTTCGCGGTCCTGCGTCAGACGCGCGTCGACGACGGCGCGCTGGGCGAGGTGCTGCTCACCGAGGCCGCCCGGCACGAGGACGTCCGCCTCGCGGGCGACCGGCTGCGCGTCGTCACCTGGCAGGCGCGCGTGGAGGAGGCGCTCGGCCGCTGGGACACCCCGGCCGCCGCCCGGCTCCTGCGTGAGCGCCCCGGGGAACTCCTGCGCCGCCTCGACCTGTTGCTGGCCCGTTCCAGCTCGGCGACCCTGCCGGAGCCGGTGGGCGAGGCGCTCGCGCACGCCCTTCCCCGCACCGCTCCCGGACCGCTGCTCGGCGCGTACGGCCGCATGAAGGTCCGTTCGACACCGGGTCACCGCCGCGTCTTCTTCCCGCGCGGGCGGGTCACCAAGGCGTACGCGGTCGAGGACCACCGGCCGCCGCTGGCATCGCGGGTCGCCGGGCGCGCCGGCGAGCTGATCGAGGCGGAGGCCGTGCGGCGCCTCGCCGAACGGGACGGCGAGCGGTACGACGTGGCCGTCCTGGACGCCTCGCTCGCCGATCTGCCGGTGCCCTTCGCCGAGCGCGCCTCGGCGGCCTCCCTGGTCGCGGTGCCGCGCGGCAGCTCGCTGCCCATGCCCGCGGACAGCGAGAGCGTGCGGCTCTTCCTGCACTGGATGCAGTCCAAGGGCACGCGCGTGGACCTCGACCTGTCCGTCGCCCTCTATGACGACCTGTGGCGCTTCATCGGCCTGTGCGACTACACAC
This sequence comes from Streptomyces sp. NPDC025651, assembly GCF_055558735.1. Classification (NCBI taxonomy): domain Bacteria; kingdom Bacillati; phylum Actinomycetota; class Actinomycetes; order Kitasatosporales; family Streptomycetaceae; genus Streptomyces; species Streptomyces sp. NPDC025651. The sequence continues at coordinate 310,948 of NZ_JBVHLZ010000011.1, read as the reverse complement.
AGCTGAAGTACGCGGGCGGCGCGGCCCGGCATTCCGGTGACCTCACCTCCGCGCCCGCCCCGCACGGCGCGACCGAGTACCTGGACCTCGACCTGCCCCGGCTCGCGAGCACGGGCGTGCGGTTCGCGGTGCCCGTGGTCCTCTCGTACAACGACGTGCCCTTCGACGAACTCCCGGACGCCTTCGCGGGGTTCATGGCGGTGGAGCGCACGGGGCGGGCGACGTACGACCCGCGCGCCGTGCGGCAGCGCTTCGACCTCGCGGGCGACGCGACGCTGCGGGTGCCGATGATCGTCGACCTGCGGTCGCGGCATGCCTGGTGGGCGGATGTCACCTTGGCCACGGGCGGCGGCAACCACTCCGTGTGGCGGTACAGGCGCCGGCTCGGACGGATCGGGAACGACCTGCTCGACACGTTCCAGCCGCGCGGCCGGGCCACACTGTGGGACCTCGCCTGCTGGACGGCGGCGGCCCGCACCGACGGCGACGTGTACGTGCGCGGGCGCGGCCACGTCCTGTGGGGCTACCGCCGTGCCGAGGACGAACCTCGCGCCGACTTCGCGCTGCGCATACGGGACGGCTGGGAACCGGACGCGCTGCGCGCCGAGGCGGAGTTGGCGGACCGTCGTGCGCTTCTGGCGCTGCTGCACGGCGAGTTGGCGGGCGCGGAGAGCGCCGCGGGCGGGACGGCGTACCGGCTCTACCCGGGGCCTGTCGACGCCGCGCCGCTGGAGCGGATCACGGCGGGGGACCTGGCGGCGTGGCTGGAGCCTGTCGGCTGACCGCGGTCAACTCTCCCCGCACAGGTGGGATGGTGCCAGCGACCGACTGTTCCGGACATCCAACTGCCCCACCGGGGAGGGATCGCCATGGCGACTCGGCGTCTGTACGTGGCCCGGGCCGTGCGCTCGGCCCGGCTCATCGGTGGACGCCTGCGGGTGTTCCCGTACGGGAGGCGGCCGAGTTGGTCGACCGCGTCCCCCACGTACCGAGGGAGTCCCCGGCGGCGTGGGCGGGCATCTTCGACGAGTACGACCCCGCCGAAGCGGCCGAAGAGGAGCGCCTCGCGGACGTGCTGGCCCAGCGCCTCGCACGCCCCGCGGAGACCGGTGCGACGACGCCGCGCCCGCGCTGGTGCGGTGCAACGACATGAGCCACCTGCCGACGGATCTTCGCTGGACGGGGTTCGGGCCCGGCATACGACCTTGTGTACGTCCTTGAGTACTTCCTTGAACACTCTCATTTCAGATGGGCACATCATCTGGATGGTTGCTGTATCTTGACGCCGCAGGCTTCACGCAGGCAGAAGACAGAAGGGGGCGGGGATGGTCCGGCTGACCCGGGCCCAGCAGCAGGTGCGCACACGCGCGGCCGTGCTGACTGCGGCGAAGGCGGAGTTCAGCGAGCGCGGATACGCGGCGGCGAAGGTCGACAGGATCGCCGAGCGGGCCGAACTCACGCGTGGCGCGGTGTACTCGAACTTCCCGGGCAAGCGCGCCCTGTATCTGGCGGTGCTGCTCGACCTGGTCGAGCACGGCGGGACCGAACCCGCACTCCCGCCCGCTCCCCCGTCCCCCGCCGAAGCGCTCGGCGCGTTCGCCCGCGCCCGGCTGGAGCAGCTCCCCCTGGCCGGTGACACGGCCGCCCTGGGCCAGGCGCGGCTGCGCTCCTTGGCCGGGGTGCTGGACGACGAGCCGATCCGCGTCGCGTTCGGCCAGGTGACCCGGCTGGAGTCGCTGCTCCTCGCTCTCGCGCTGGAGTCGCGTGCGCCGCAGAGCACGCCGCCCGTGCGGCAGGTGCGGCGGGCCGAACTGGTGCTGAGGATGCTGGACGGGCCCGGCGCCTCGGTCGATCCGGCGCTCGTGTTCGGCGACCCCTTCGACGTGGCACAGGCCTGCGCGCACCTGGGCACCCTCGACCTCGCCGACACCTGGGACCCGCCGCACCTGCCCTACGTCCCTCCGGCGCAGGTCTGCCACGAGCCGTGGAACCCGCCGGAGAAGCTGCCGGACCTGATCACCGGTCGCCCCGTCGGCTTCGACGAGGACGGCGTGATCGTGGTCCTCGGCAGCCACCGCCTGGAGGCCGCCGAGGAGGTCGTCCGCGCCGCGGGGGACGGCGACCAGGTCACCGCGGCCGTGGCGACGGCCGACCCCGCCGAGACCGGACGCCTCGTACAGCTCCGGATCGGCGACTTCGCCCGGTGCCTGCGTCGCGTGTTCGGCCCCAAGGCCGGGCCGCGCCTGCGCATCGTCCTCGACGAGCACGAACGGCTGTCCTCGGCCCTCGGCGTGGCCGAAGCCGACGACACCGTCGAACACGCGGTGCGCGTCCGGCAGGGGGCGCTCGTCGCCCGGGCCCGCGGGCGAGGTGCCGGGCACGCCGCGGCGACCGTCGAGCGCACGGCCTCGGGCATCTCCCCCACCTCACCTGATGGGGCCGCACGATGACCCGGCCCGTCTCGCCCCACCCGACCAGTACCGACCTCCTGGTCCTCCACACCCTTCGCTGCGCCGGCTTCTCGGGACGCGCCGCGCTGGCCGCGGTGACCGGGCTCGCCGAGTCCGACGTCGAGTCGGAGCTGATCGACCTCGCCGTGGCGGGGCTCGTCACCCACACCGCGGGCGACTTCGGCGGATGGGGCCTCACGGAGGCCGGCCGGGCCGCGGACGCGGAGCGGATCTCCGCCGAGCTGGCGGCGGCCGGTGCCCGAGCCGACGTGACCGCGGCCTTCAAGCGGTTCCTGGTCCTCAACCCCGAGCTGCTCGACCTGTGCACGGCATGGCAGATGCGCCCTGCCGACGGTGCCATGTCGATGAACGATCACACCGACGCCGGCTACGACGCCCGGGTCCTGAACCGGTTCACGGAGTTCCACCAGCGCGCCGAGCCCGTCTGCGCGCAGCTGTCGTCGGCGCTGCTCCGCTTCCAGCGCTATCCCGTCCGGCTCGCCGACGCCCTCGCGCGCGCGAAGGCCGGTGAACCGGAGTACGTGGCGGACAGCACCGCCTCGTATCACACGGTGTGGTTCCAGCTCCACGAGGATCTGCTGGCCACCCTCGGCATCCCGCGGCACTGAACCCGCCCGCCGCACCCGCCCGTTCCACCGGCCCGGCACCAGCGACACGAGGACGACGATGCGATGACCTGGATCCACCCGCTCTCGGCCGACGTCGACGAGCCGGTCGAAGTCCTCGGGGGCAAGGCGCACGGTCTTGTCGTGCTCCGGCGTCTGGGACTGCCCGTGCCCCCGGGGTTCGTCATCAGCACGGAGGTGTGCCGCGCCTTCTTCCGGGACGGGCGGCTCCCGAGCGGCCTCGGCTCCGAGCTGGCGGCTGCCCTCGCGGACCTCGAGGCCGCCACGCACCGCAGGCTCGGCGGACCCGAGCGGCCGCTGACGGTGTCCGTGCGCTCCGGCGCAAGCGTGTCGATGCCGGGCATGATGAGCACCGTCCTCAACCTCGGACTGACCGCCGGGGCCACCACGGCACTGGCCGACGAGACGGGCGACCTGCGCTTCGCGCTCGGCTCACGGCTGCGGTTCCTGGCCGGCTTCGCCTCGCAGGTGCTCGGTGTCGGCCAAGAGAGCCTGGCCGCCGTCGACCGCGCGCTCGCCCGACAGGATGCCGACGTGAGCCGTCTCGCCGAGGCGGTCCGCGAGGTGGAGCGGCTCGTCCGGGAACGGGGCGGCGAGCCCGAACCCGAGGACGCGAGGCGGCAGTTGGAGCTTGCGGTCGCCGCCGTGTTCTCGTCGTGGAACACGCCACGGGCGCGGACCTACCGCGCACTGCACGACATTCCGGACGGCCTCGGCACCGCCGTGACCGTACAGGCGATGGTGTACGGAAACCGCGATCGGCACAGCGGGACGGGGGTGGCGTTCAGCCGCGACCCCAACACCGGTGAGCACGTCCCGTTCGGCGAGGTCCTCTTCGGCCGCCAGGGCGAGGAGGTCGTCTCGGGTCGGGCCCTGAGCAGGCCCCTGCGCGAACTGGCCGACCGGGAGCCCGCCGTCTGGTCCCGGCTGCTGGCTGCCCTGGCCCTCCTGGAGGAGCACTACCGCGACGCGTGTTATGTGGAGTTCACCTTCGAGGCGGGCGAGTTGTGGGTCCTGCAGGTGCGCCCGGGGCGGTTCGTCGGGCGCGCCGCGGTCCGGGTCGCGGTCGACCTGGCCGACGCGGGCACGATCGAGCGCGCGGAGGCGGTCCGCCGGGTTCCGCCACAGCATCTCCGGCACGTGCGTACGCCGCGGATCGCGGTGGGTGACGCGGAGGACGTCCTCACGCGCGGGACGGGAGCCTCTCCCGGTGTCGCGGTCGGCAGGGTGGCGACCACGGCCGACGGCGCGGCGCGGCTGGCGGCACAGGGGCCGGTCGTCCTGGTGCGCCCGGAGACCTCACCGCTCGACATGCACGGACTGGCCGCCGCCGCGGGGGTCGTCACCGCTCGCGGCGGGCCGACGAGCCACGCGGCCGTCGTGGCACGGGCGATGGGGAAGCCTGCCGTGGTGGGGGCCGCGGATCTCACCGTCGACGACGTCGGCGCGTGCGTCCGCGTGGGGGCCCGAACCGTGCCCGAAGGCACTCTCGTCGCCATCGACGGGACAGGCGGAGAGGTCGTCGTCGGTGACCCGCCCGTCGTCGCGGCCGCGAGCGACCCGCAGCTGCGGCAGTTGCTCGAGTGGGCCGACGAGATCGCGGGCGATGCCGCGGGCCGCGACGACGGACAACGCCTCGCCGCGGCACGGGCCGTTCTTCTCCGGGGACGGGGTTCGTCGGGGGGCTGACGAACACCCGGTGCCTCGTCCGCCGCCCCCGTGTGGTGGCGGGGTGCGCGAGGCCTCGCGCGAGACAGTTCGGCGGGCCCCGCGGTGCGCTCTTATCGGGATACGCGATCCGCCTTGGTCGTCACCTGGTTGGTGCCGACCAGCGCGCCCGCGCCGTCGTACGTCTGCGCCGCGCCCGTGCCGGAGAAACTGTTGCCGGACAGGGTGACGTCCTGGTCGATCTCGATGCGGGTGACGAGGTTGCCGCCCTGGTGGATGGACTCGGTCAGATGGAACGAGAAGGTGGTGGCGCCGGTCGACTGCCACGTGCCTGTGGCGCCCGCGTCGTTGGTGGCCCTGCCGTCCGGTGTCAGCTGCATGACGGTCTTGATCACGTTGCCGTCGTCACCGCGCCGGTCACGTCGGTGACGTCCTCGCGGTTGTGCGTGCGGTACGGGCCCGAGGAGCCGAACGCGTCGATGACGGGCCGCGCTTCGGCAGCCGTGGGCGCGGGTTCCGGGGCCATCAGTAGACCCCCTCGATGACGGCCTGGTCCTCGAAGCGCTCCACCGGGGCGATGCCGGCGGCCGAGTCCCCGATGCGGCCTTCGGGCGCGGGGAGGCGGATCGCGGTGTCGCGCTCCAGGTTGTTGGGCAGCAGCAGCGCCTTGCTGACGTGGTGCATGACGACCTGGCCACGGGTGCCGTACGCCACCGGCCTGCCGGGGTCGTGGGGGTCGACGACCTGGAAGGTTATCCAGGGCGAGAAGGTGTCGAAGACGCACGCCTCGCCGAGCGGGGTGCCGTGCCGCTGGCCCGCGATGCCGAGGATCATCGTGCTGCCGTAGTGCCCGTACAGCGTGGTGCCGGGGAAGATGTCGCTGCTGTAGAGCGCCGCGGTGTCGGCGTCCATCTGGGTGCCGCCCCGGCGGATCGCCTTCACCTTGTCGTTGATGACCTCCACCAACTCCTCGCGCTGCGCGATGCGTTCGAGCAGCGGCGGCGTGACCGTGAGGACACCGACGGGCTGCGTGCGCAGGATGTGCGCGGCCTGGGTCGATGACGTGCTCCGCGTAGGCGTCGGCCTGCGCGCCCTTGCCGTCGGCGATCAGGCGCTTGACCCAGCGCGGGTACGGGTCGACCTGGAAGCCGTGGCGGCCATGGGTGAGTGCGGAGCGGCGGAAGATCTCGCCCACGATATGCGGACCCGAGGGGGTGAGGCCGAGCCAGTCCGCGCCGCGCGGGAAGCCGTGCGCGTCCAGGTTGGCGTTGGACCAGCCGACCAGCTCCTCCATCCAGTCACGCGGGCACACCACGCGCTTGGGGGCGCCGGTCGTGCCGCCGCTCTCGAAGACGCCGACGAGGTCGGGGCGCTCGCCGTAGCCGCGCGGCACGAGGTCGGCGGCGGGCACGTCCCGCAACTCCGCCGCCATGTTGGGGAACAGCCGCAGGTCGTCGTGGCTCTTGACGTCCGTCAGGGGATCGAAGTCCAGATCAGCCGCCCGCCTCAGCCAGAACGGGGAGCCGGTCTCGGGGCCGAAGTGCCACCGCATAGCGGCCCGGACCAGGTCGTCGGGGTCCGGGCGCACGTCGTGGGGCAGGTCCAGGATCGACAGCTCAGCGCGCGCCACGCGTCCTCCTTCTCATACGTCCGTGCCCGTACGCCCGGGCGGCCGTACGTCGTCGTGCATCGGACGGCATCCGAGCATCGGGCATGGCGCGCCACAGGAGTTGCCGGTACTCGACTGCCGCCCAGGCGCTACCCGCCTGCGGGCATGAGTACCGGTGACCGGCCATGGCGAGGGTTCCTAACAGTGGCGTACATGAGAGCGATGATCGCCTGGTGGAATCTGACCGGGTCCGCGCACGACGCCGCGTCACCGCGCGGCTTCCTGCGCGAGGAGGCCGAGCGGAACTGGTCGAAGGTGCCGGGGCTGCTCCTGAAGTTCTGGATCCCCGCCCCGGAGAGCAACCGCTGGGGCGCGGTCTTCCTGTGGGAGTCCGAGGAGGCGGCCCTGGCGGCGCGGCCCCACCTGGGGCTCACTCTGCGGGCCGACGGGGGTGGGGCGAGCGGGGCAGGGACGGCCACACCGTGAGGGTCCACGCCTGAGGGAACAGCCGTCCGCATCACGACAACTCCCGCCGGTGTCCACGCCGAAGAGGCGGCGCCGAGCCCCTGCTACCGTACGCCGATGTCATCGATCAAGAAGTTCCAGGTCACCTTCGACTGCGCGGAACCAGAGCGCCTCGCCCGCTTCTGGTGCGAGGTACTGGGGTACGTCATACCGCCGCCGCCAAAGGGCTTCGCCACGTGGGACGAGTTCAAGCGTTCGCAGCCGCCCGAGCAGCGGGACTCGTCGTTCGCCTGCGTCGATCCCTCGGGCGTGGGCCCGCGGTTGTACTTCCAGCGCGTCCCCGAGGGAAAGGCCGCCAAGAACCGGCTGCATCTCGATGTGCGGGTCGGCACCGGACTCGTGGGGGAAGAGCGCCTCGCCGCGCTGGAGGCCGAGTGCGCGCGGCTGGTCCCGCTCGGCGCGGTACACGTGCGGACGCTGTATGACGGCACCGATTCATGCATCCCGATGCAGGACATCGAGGGCAACGAGTTCTGTATCGACTGAGCATGAGCAGGCGGCCCGAGGGCCGCGAGGTGCTCGCCGCGGCCGGCTTCGTGGCGGCCTCGGGCCGCGGCAGTGCGTCACGGGTTCGACCGCCGATGGGCCCGCAGGGCCAGGGACTGCCAGGTGGCGAACACCGCGACCGGTGCGATCTGCAGCCACGTCCACACGACACCCGCCGTGGTCAGTTCCAGCCATCCGAAGGCCAGCGTGGCGAGGCTCAGGAGGATCCAGAAGGCGCCGCCGCCGATGACACCGCGGACGGCTCCGGCCGTGAGCCGCCGGCGCCGGGCCACGGCTCCGATGCCGACTCCGGCGGCGAGCATGGCGCCGCCGACCGCCGCGACGAGCGCCGTGCCGGGGCCGAACAGATCGCTCAGCGGCGCGGCCGCGGCCAGGTAGCCGACGCCGACGACGGCCATGCCTGCCGCGTCCAGGGTCAGCACGCGGCGCAGTGTGCGCACGGTGGCGCCGGCCTGCTCCGCGCCGAGGGTCGCGGGCGCGCCGAGACCGGGGAGGGAAGAGGAGGCGGAAGGGTTGTTCATCGGTGACTCCAACAGTGGTGGCCGGCTGAACAGCCGGATGGGACCTGGCGGTTGAGGCAGGGGCCGCGGCCCCTCCCGGCGGTCGGGGGATGTGCCGCCGGGAGGGGAGCTGGGGCGACGACGCTCAGTTGCCCGCGGCGGGCGGGATGTTGTAGTTCAGGTGGAAGCGGTTCTCCGGGTCGTGCTTGGCCTTCAGTCCGGCGAGCCGCTTCAGATCGGCACAGGCGTAGGCGGCGCGCAGCTGCTTGTCGCCCGCGTTCTCGCCGTGCCCCATGAAGTTCAGGCTGGTCCCGCTACTCCGGGGCTCCAGCGCGTCGAAGAGCCGCGTCAGGAGCGGGCGCGTGTCGTGCTCGGTGACCCCGAACAGCAGGGTGACCACGGACAGCAGATAGCGCGCGTCCCGGTGCCCGACCGCGTTGGCGTGCTCGGGCTCGCGGGCGAACGCGCCGCCCAGGTGGCGCAGTTCGAACACGAGCGGCAGCGGTGCCTGCGGACCCGCGTGTTCCAGGACGGTCCTGGCCGCGTCGTCGTCGAAGTCGCGGAAGAGGGCGACCTCGCGCAGGAACGGCGCCGCGACCGGCGGGTCGTCGTGGATCGAGGCACTCTCCGTGTACGGCATCTCCGCAGCACCTCCATGAGGACCGGACCCGCCGCCTCGCGCAGCGGCGCCACCAGGCGCTCGCCGTCCTCGGGGGTGCCGGTGTAGGCGATGCGTACGTGGTAGATGTGCCGTCCGCGCATCGGCTCGGGCACGTCCGGGTCCTGGGGAAGGGGATGAGCGCCACCGAGGAGTTCATCTCGTCGGGAAGGTCCTCGGTCCAGCGCACATAGGCCTGGAGCACGTCGGGGGCCGCCTCGGCGTCGAAGAAGAGGCCGCCGCCGAACAGGGTCGTCACGGGGACGAGGCCCATCTCGAGCCGGGTCACGATGCCGAAGTTGTCCCGGCCGCCGACGAGCGCCCAGTACAGGTCGGGCTCGGTGTCGGGGGTGACGTGGAGCAGGTTGCCGTCGGCGGTGACCACGTCCATGGAGCGCACTCGGTCGCTGGCGTAGCCGTAGGTGCGTACCAGGAGGCCGATGCCGCCTCCCAGGACGTACGAGACCACGCCGACGTGCGGCGCGGAGCCGTTGAGCGGGGCCAGGCCGTGCGGCGCCGTCTCCGGGATCACCTGCTCGAAGCGGACGCCCGCGTCGACGGTGACGGTCTGCCGCTCCGGGCCGACCTGTACGCCGGCCATGCGCCCGGTGGTGATGAGCAGACCGCCCTCGGCGGGAAGGGAGTATCCGTGTCCGGTCGCCTGTACCGCGACCGGCAGGCCCCGCTCGGCAGCGAAGCGCACGGCCGCCTGCACGTCCTCGGCGCGGGCGGCGCCGACGATCACGTCGGGCCGGTGCCGCAGGGCGAGGTTGAAACCGGTGCGCTCCTCGTCGTACCCCTCGTCATCGGGGAGCAGTACCGGGCCCTCCACCTGGGAGACAAGCTGTCGAATGTCTGCGTGCTTCACTGTCTTCTCCGTTCTGCTTCGTCCAGCGCCCATGAGCATGAGGCTCAAACCTGACACCGGCCGACAGGTATGGGAGAGACTCCACGGGCGAAGTTCGACCGACTGCTCTCCGTCCTGTTGTTGCTGCAGCAGCGCGACCTGGTTCCGGCCACTGAGCTGGCCGAACGGCTCGAAGTCTCGGTGCGCACCGTCTACCGGGACGTCGAGGCGCTGTCCGCGGCCGGCATCCCGGTCTGTGCCGAACGCGGCAAGTACGGCGGCATCCGGTTGCTGCCGGGATTCCGCACCGACATGACGGGTCTGACCGCCGACGAGGTGCGGGCGCTGTTCGTCCTGGTGAGCCAGCGGGCCCATTCCGACCTGGGTCTCGACCGGGCGCTCGCCTCGGCGCTGCGCAAGATGAGATGAGTGCGCTGCCCGCCCTCCTTGAAGACGTACACGATCGATCCGTACGGCGAGGTCTCCAAGGCGGGCGACTGGTATCTGGTCGCCGACCACGAGGCCGTGCCCCGGCTGTTCCGCGCCGACCGGATCAAGGAAGCCACCGTCACCGGGGAGGCGGTGCGGCGCCGGGACGGCGCGGAGTTGGCGGGGGTGTGGGAGGACCTGCGCCAGGGGGTGGAGAAGCGCCCTGCGGGGATCCGGGTCGTGGTGCGGGTGCGCCGCGTGCGCATCGACATGCTGGAACGGATCACGACCTCGCACTTCGTCGGCCGCGTCGAGGACTCCAGGCGGTTGGCAAAGAGCGAGGTGGACGCGGGCGGCAAGAAGGACGAGTGGGTGACGGCCGAGCTGCGCTATCCCGTACCGGCCGCCGTGTGCCAGTTGCTCCAGTTCGGCACGGACGTGGAGGTGCTCGAGCCTCCGGAGGCGGTGGGCGAAGTGGCGTGGGCCGTCGCGGAACTGGGGCAAATGTACGGGGACGGTCGTCCCTGAAGGTGGCCGCATAGCTCCGACGGCCCCGTATTACTGGCACCGCGGGACGGTCCGCCCCACTTTTGGGTCATGAGCACTTCACCGTACGCACGCGAAGACCGCACCGACGGCGGGACCCCGCCGGGCGACGATCTGCCCGAAGGCCCGCTGCGCCGCCTCTCGCACGCCGCCTGGCAAGTGATCCTGCTGGCCGGGATCGCGTCCCTGGCCCTGGGCGTCATGGTGCTGGTCTGGCCCGGCGCGTCCCTGCTCGCAGCGGCCGTCCTCTTCGGCGTCTACCTCCTGGTCAGCGGCATCGCCCAACTGGCGTCCGCGTTCGGCACACACGTGTCGACGGGGCTGCGCGTCCTGGCGTTCATCAGTGGCGCCCTGTCGATCCTGCTGGGCCTGCTGTGCTTCCGCGGTGCGCTGCAGTCGATCCTGCTGCTCGCGCTGTGGATCGGCATCGGCTGGCTGTTCCGGGGCATCGCCCAGACGATCGCCGCCGCCTCCGACCCGGACATGCCCGCCCGCGGCTGGCAGGTCTTCACGGGCGTGATCAGCTTCTTCGCGGGCATCGTCCTCATCACCTCTCCCTTCGACTCCGTGGCGGTCCTGACGCTGCTGGCGGGCTGCTGGCTGGTCGCCATCGGCGTCACCGAGATCATCACCGCCTTCCAGATCCGCCGTAGGGCCAAGCACCTGCCGCCGGGGGCCTAGCCCGTGGCGGAGCCCGGGCTCCCCTCGGCCGGAGAGGTTTCCGGGGCAGCGGCTTCGGCACACCCGCGGCACCAGCCCGCGGACCTTCTCGATCACTCCCCGGCGACGCTGTGAGCCCCTCTCACCGACTTCGATCCAGGGGGCACATGTGACTTCGACGTCGCTCGACGTTCCGGACCGGCAGCACACCGCCGCCATCGAGCCGAGACTGCTGCGCAGCGTCTGCGGGCTCTTCGTGACCGGTGTGACCGTCATCACCAGCGGGTGGGCAGAGCACGCGGCCGGGACCACCGTGAACTCCTTCGCCTCGGTCTCACTCGACCCGCCCCCGGTGCTCTTCTGCCTGCACCGCGCGTCCCGCCTGCACGCGGTGGTCGAGGAGTCCCGCGCGTACACGGTGAACTTCCTCGCCGCCCAACAGGCGCCGCTGGCAAGGCCGTTCGCCGGAGAGGAGACCGCCCGGGTCGCGGACATGCCGTACGGCGTCTCGGCGACGGGGGTTCCCTTCCTCCTCGGCGCGCTCGCCCACGCGGCCTGCCGTCTCGTCAACGCCGTCGACGGCGGCGACCACACCATCTTCGTCGGCGAGATGGTGGAAGTGGGCCTGCCGGAACGGAACGTGGGTCCGCTGGTCTTCTTCCGCGGCGAGCTCGGTCCTCTGCGGGGCGGGAGCGAGGCGCCCGCGCTCGGCACCTTTCCCGTTGTCCACTCCGAAGGGCGTATGCACCCATGCACACCACACCTGAAGCACACGACAAGGACACCGGCACCGAAGGCACCGGCAGCGACCGCCACGACGTGGCCATCCTCGGCGCGGGCATGGCCGGCGGGGCCCTCGCGGCCGTGCTCGCCCGCCACGGCGTGAAGGTCCTCCTCATCGACGCGGGCACCCACCCCCGCTTCGCCGTCGGCGAGTCGACCATCCCGTACACCTCGACCATGACGAAGGTCATCGCCGAGCGCTACGACGTGCCCGAACTGCTGCCGCTCGCCACCTTCCGCGGCATCCAGGACAAGATCTCCCCGATGAGCGGCCGGAAGCAGAACTTCGGCTTCGTCTACCACCGGGAGGGCAAGCCGCAGGACCCGCAGGAGATCAACCAGTTGGTGATCCCCGCCTGGCAGCGCACCGAGAGCCACTTGTTCCGCCAGGACGTCGACGCCTACCTGTTCAACCTCGCGGTCGCCTACGGCGCCGAGCCGCGGCTCGCCACCCGCGTCGAGGACATCGAGACCGGCCCCGACGGGGTCGTGCTCCGCTCCGACAACGGCGAGACGTTCCACGCCGAGTACCTGGTGGACGGCAGTGGCTTCCGCTCGCCGGTCGCCGACAAGTTCAGCCTGCGCGACCGGCCGACACGGGCCCGCCACCACTCCCGAACCCTGTTCACGCACATGGTCGGTGTGACGCCCTTCGACGACACCGAGGCCGCGGCCGCCCACGACAACCCCAGCCCCTGGCACAACGGCAACCCGGCCGCCTGGCTCGCGGGGCACGGCTGGCGCATGACCGACCGGCCGGACTTCGCCGAGCTCGCCGCCCGGTACGGCCGCGCGGCGGAGCCGGGGGTCCCGACCGGCACCAGCGGCCTGGTCGGCGCGGTGCGTCAAGGCTGACTGGCCGCTGCGTCCTGTGGCGTGTCTGGGACGGGTCAGCCGCGCTGGCAGTCGGTGGGCTCGACGCTCTGCACCGCGTCCAGCTTCTTCCGCCACTCCCAGTCGGGGCTCCGGTCGCCGGTCCAGATCGTCCGGTAGAGGCACTCGCCGGGCCTGACCCAGTCGATGGCGTACACCGTGACGTCGGCGTTGGACTCGAAGGAGGCGGCGTTGTCGTGCACCGGAGCCGGTACGTCGGCATAGCCGGGCGGGCGGTAGCACCAGCTCGCCCCGGCGTATCCGGGTTCGGTGTAGAAGCAGACGTCTCCCGGTGACGCCCCGCGGTCCGGGGCGGGCGCGGCGGACGCCGGGCCGGCCGACAGGAGAACTGCGGCGATCGCGACGGTGAGAGCGGCGATTCGGCGAGGCATGTCGATGGATCTCCCAGAAGTGGTGGTCGGCACGGTGCACGCCACCCATCCCCATACGTCATCGCCACTAAGCACCTCGCCACCCGATGCGGTGAGTAGTCATATCGCAGCAGTCACCGGTGTCCGTCCCCGCAACCGCGATGTCGTCTCGCCCGTACACGCAACGCGAGAAGGCCCTCTCCCGCTCGGGAGGGGGGTTTTCTCACCGAGGTCCTGCAAGCGCCGCGGCTGCCCGGTGGCCGTCTGCTGAGTGTGGCGCTCACCGGTCACCGTGTGGGCGTCGCCGCGTCCCAGGTCAGGGTGAGTCCCGCGTACAGATGCCGCGTGGCCTCAACAGCCAGGAGCAGCACGGTGTCCCCGGGCGTGACGCGGCCCCGGCGCCATCCGTCGTCGAGGGCGAGCGGCACCGCGGCCGACCCGGTGGCCCCGACGTCGGCCAGGTTCTCCACCGCCTTCGGCTGCAGGGCCGCGTGGTCCGCGGCGGTCATGCCCGCGGCCTCCAGCTCCCGCCCGAAGTACTCGGCGTTGCCCTCCGGCAGCACACACGCGTCCGGGTCGGCCAGGGCGAGGCAGGACCGGGCCAGCATGTCCTGGAGCCCGGCGACGAAGACCTCCGGGCCGTGCCGGGTGGTGCCGGGGACGTCCACCTCGATCCGCGGTGGCCGCCCGGCCTCGGCCCCGCCCGGCGCGGGTGCGGTGCCGCCGGGCACCACGCGGATGCCCGGCTTGCGCCCGGCCCCCAGGCACTGCGTGCCGAAGACGCCGGCCGGGCCGGTGGCGGGGCGGTCCTCGGCGTGCAGCACCACGGCTCCTGCTCCGTCGCCGAAGGTGTGGACGGTGCGCCGCTTCGACCGGGGCGGCGCAGGCCTCCCGCCGGCTGCGCGCACCGGGTGACGTGGTGTCAGAGCCCCGCCGGCACGGTTGGCTGACTCTCCAGGCTCAGCGCGAACCGCCGGTACGGTTCGAGGAGCCGGTACCGCTGCCGTCCGTCACGGCCACCCGCCGCCCCTGTGCCCTGGAGCAGATGCAGGTCGGCGAGCTGCTCCAGGGTGTCCTCCACCTCGGCCCGCGCCAGGCCGGGCAGGGCGCCCGCCGTCACCGCCCGCCGCCCGGCCCAGATGCCGGATGAGCCTGGACGCCACGCCGGGGAGACGGCCGCAGGAGCGTGCCACCGAGTCGATGAACTCCCGTGCCCCGGCTGCCAGTTCCTGCAGCTGACAGCCTTCGTCGGAGAGGCGGGTCACGAGGGAACTCCAGGGACCAGTGCGGGTGGCTCACCAAGCGGTCGGCGATGGCCCGCAGCACCAGCGGCAGGCCACCGCTGAGGCGCACGAGCCGGGCGGCCGCCAGGGGCTCGGCGAGCACCCGCTCCCGGCCCACCATCTGAGCCAGCACGTCGAGGCCCTGCCGCTCCGAGAGTTCCCGCAGCAGCAGGCGGCGCGCTCCCCAACGCCCGCCGAGGGGTGCCCGGCTCGTGACGATCACCGCGCAGCCGTGGCCGCCGGGGGGGCAGGGGACCGACCTGTTCGTCGTGCGCGGCGTCGTCCAGGACGACGAGGGCACGGCGTCCCGCGAGAAGGCCGCGGAAGAGCTGGGCACGCTCCTCCGTGTCGTACGGCAGGGTCGCCTGGGGAGCCAGTGCCGGCAGCAGCCTTCCGAGCGCGGCGTGTGCGGTGACCGGCCGTTCTCCGCTGCCGCCCAGGTCGGCATAGAGCCGCCCGTCCGGGTAGCCGTCGCGTACGCCGTGCGCCGCGTCGAGCGCCAGGGCGGTCTTGCCGACGCCGGGGCCACCGGTGATCGCCACGATCGACGGCCCCCGCTCTCCCCTTCCGGCCAGCGCCGCGCGCAGCCACTGCCCGTCCCGGTCCCGCCCGCTGAAGTCGGCGACCCCCATCGGCAGCAGATCGACGCCCGGCGTGTCGGCGTCGGCTCGCGTCACCGGTTGCCTTTCTGGACGCCGCGGAGCCTTCGCCTCCGGAGGCCGCGGCGCGGAGGTGGCGAGCGGTTCGCCCCGCAGGATCGTACGGTGCAGCTCCCGCAGTCCGGCACCGGGGTCGGTGCCCAGTTCGTCGGCCATGTGGCGCCGTGCGCGCTCGTACTGGGCCAGCGCCTTGGCCCGCTGCCCGGAGAGGTAGAGGGCCCTGACGAGCCGTTCGTGCAGGGGCTCCGCCAGCGGGGCGTCGAGCAGGGATCGCCGCAGAGCGGGGATGACGTCGACGAACCGTCCGGCGTGCAGGTGGGCGTCGGACCGTTCCGCGAGCGCCTCGCGCCGCAGTTCCTCCAGGATGTCGCGGAGGTGACCGGTCCAGGCGCTGTTCAGCCCGGCGAGTGCCTCGCCCCGCCGGAGCCCGAGCGCCTGGTCGAGCAGGGCGCACCGGCGCGGGTCGTCGCACGGCAGGCTGCGCGAGGCGGCGATCAGCCCGCGGAAGGCGCCCAGGTCGACTTGTCCCGGAGCGACGTTCACCTGGTAGCCGGCGGCGGTCCGCCGCACTTCGATCGGGGTGCCGGTCCCTGCCGTCGCCGTGTCGAAGGTGCGCCGCAGGCGGGAGACGTACGTGTAGATGACGTTCCGCACGCCGTGGGGAGGTTCGTCGTCCCAGACCCGTTCGATCAGCGTCTGCAGCGAGGTGGGATGGCCCGGTTCGACCAGCAGCGCCGCCAGGACGCTCCGCTGTCGGCCCGGTCCCGGATCGACCTGCGCCCCTCGTACGAGAAGTTCCACCGGACCCAGCGGCCGGAACTCAATCATGCGTCCCCCAAGTCGAGCGAGTGAACCGTGCCGCACAGCCTGCTCGCACGCCGGGAAGTCGCGTGTCCACCTCCTACTGGAACCGGCGCGGCATGGGGCGCGGTACTCACATGGCCCATGCAACGATCCGGAAGGTTCGCCACCGCCGACGGTCGACGTGGCGCCGCCGGCTCGGCTGTCCGAGCCGCCGAAACCCCAACCACCAAGAACCGCTGGTCACTTGAGGATCAGCCGAGGCGGGGCACACCCCATGCCGCCCCTCGAGCGGGGCCCAACCACACCCACCTCCCCCGAGCGCGGCCACCGCGGCACGCCCAGCCGCTCGGTTCGGCGCGGAGATAACTCGCGGACATGACCCGCCGCGACGAGGAGGCATCCTGGTCCGTACCGCCGCGCCCGACTCATGGCACAGCGCTCGTGTACGTCACGGGCGCAGGAGCACTGGTGTACGTCACCGGCGCAGGAGCACTGGTGTACGTCACGTCCGCAGGACCATCTGAGCGCGTCACAGACGCAGGACCACCTGAGTGCGTCATGGACGCAGCACCACTTTGCCGACCGTGCGCCGGGCCAGCAGGTCCTCGTGGGCGCGCCGGGCTTCGGCCAGCGGGTAGCTCCTGTCGGCCACCGGCTTGAACCTGCCGCGCCGCACCAGGTCGAGGAGTTCCGCGAGCGGGCCGCTCACCGCGCCGGGCGCGGCCAGCGTGGGCCTGAGCCAGAAGCCGACGACGGAGGCGTTGAGGCGGCTGAGCCGGGCCGGGTCGACGGCGGTGAAGCCGGTGCGCGATGCGTTGCCGTAGCTGACGACGCGTCCGAAGGAGGCCAGGGAGTCCACGGCCCGATCGAACAGGTCACCGCCGGCCGCGTCGAGGATCACATCCGCCTTGTCCGCCAGGGGGTACTCGGCGATGCCGTCCGCCCCCAGCCCCAGGGCCACCTTCTCCTTGGCCTCGCCGGAGACGTGGGCCAGGACGCGCCCCGCCCCGAACCCCTTGGCCAACTGCACGGCGAGACTGCCCACACCGCCCGCCGCCGCGTGGACGACCACGCTCTCCCCCTGCCGCAGCCGGGCGCCGACCGCAGCAGGTGCCAGGCGGTCAGGCCCTGCATCAGCAGAGCGAGCGCACAGCCGGCGTCGAGATCCTCCGGAATCTCGACCAGGCCGGACTCCTTGGCCACGACCTGCTCCGCGTAGCCGCGCGAGACCCGGGTCAGAACGCGCCGTCCGTCACCGGTGCGCCCGACGACCTCGCTTCCGGGAACGTACGGCAACATGTCCGCGCTCAGACAGGAGCCGTCGGTCTGATGGGTGTCCGCGAAGTTGACCCCGGCGGCCTCGACGTCGATCAGCACCTCGCCCGGTCCCGGCTGTGGGGTGGGCAGTTCCACCAAGGACAGGACTTCGGGCCCACCGAAGCGGTCAAACTGAACAGCAAGCATGGATCATGCCAGTGCGTGGGTGTACGAACCTTCGGGGAATGTCCAACAGTCCGACGGAGAGGACGGGTTGGGGTCGCGGCGGCGCGGCGGCACGGAAGAAGGGCGTCCACCTCCGGACCCACGTGCTCGCCGACTCCGCCATCGGCCCACCGCCGAGAGGACCGTCAGACAGGCGGGCGTCGCGCGCCTCCGCCGCTTCCGTTCAGCGGGATCAGGGTGTCCAGGTGGGCCCCCTTGACCCAGGATCCCAGGAGGTCGCGGTGGAGGGCCACGACGTCCTGGCGCAGCGCCAGACCCAGCGCGGCCCGCGTGAACGTACGACAGGTGGTGACGAACAGGGCGACGTCCGCGCCGTGTTCAGGGCGGGCGGTGCCGACGAACTTCTGCATGTCCTGCGAGGACACGCTCCGGTGCGGCGCGTACTTCTTGCACTGGACGACGAGTTTGCGGCCGTCGGCGAGATAGCCGATGACGTCGGCGCCCAGGTCGCCGCTCCTGCCGCTGACGACGACCTTCGTACAGCCGTCCCGTCGGCACAGATCGGCGACGTAGCGCTCGAAGTCCTGCCAGGAGAGCGCGTCGACCTCCGACATCGACAACTCCCGCGCCCTGGCCTCCTCTTGGGCCCGCCACTGCCGGTCCTGGCCCACCGCGAGGCGGTGCGCGCGCCACAGTGCCCAGCCGGCTCCTCCGACCAGGGCCGTGGCGAGCACGACCGCCAGGACGGGCCACACCGCCGCCCAGTTCCCGGCCGCCCACACCGCGACGACCACCGCGGCTACCGCACCCCAGCTTCGCACCTGCCTGCGCGTCCGCTTCCGTAAGCGCCGACGCCGTCGTCGCGCTGCCATCGCTCCCCCACTCCCCCTGTCTCCCCGCCCCCGTGCTCCGCAGTGTGAAAGCCCCTTCCGGCCGCGGCAAGAGGGCCCCGCACGGCACGTACCGACCGAGACCATCGCCTGCTGCGGACGCGAAGCCGGCCCTGCCGCCCCACCGTCCTGCTTCCACGCCAAGTCGCTCACCAGGGACGCCGCTTCGTCCGGAAGCCTCCGCTCCTCGGAGCTCAAGTGGGGGTCGGCCGCCCTCCTCACCCGGGCCCGCGCGAGATGACCGGCCCGGACATCACCCAGGTCCCGGACGGCGCCCGGACTCCCTATGAGGACCGCCGGCATCGCACCGGCTCCTGTGGCGGCATCGGCGGACGGGGCGACCGCGACCTGCGCGAGGATCAGGGCCGACATCGCCCAGTCCAGCCCCGGCGGACCCTCGGCCGCAGTGCTCCAGTCGACATGTGTGACGGACGGACGACCGGCACCGGGAAGCCGGTTGCCGCGAAATGCGACATCAAGGAGTCGGTCGGACGGGACCCGGGGCCGAGTCCGGCTCGGCGGCTCCGTCTCCCCGCGCGGCGATCAGCGGCCCCAGCAGCCGTGTGCCCGGTCCCACCCGCCCTCCGGGGCCCGGCAGTTGCGTCGTGTCGTCCACGGTCAGCGGCTCGCGGCAGGCGTCGCAGTCCACGACCGGCGTGGCCAGGTGGCCGCAGGTGTCGTGGCGTATCCGGGCGGGTGGCCCCTCGGGACCCGCGTACCACTTGTCGCCCCAGGCCATCAGCGCCAGCAGGACGGGGTAGAGCTCCCGGCCCTTCTCCGTGGCGACGTACTCCTCGCGCGGCGGGCTGACCTGGTAGCGCTCGCGCGTCAGTACGCCCTCGTCGACCAGCCGGGCCAGTCGCGCGGCCAGGGTCTTGCGGGACAGGCCGAGGTCCTCCGCCAGTTCGTCGAAGCGGCGGATGCCGACGAGGACGTCACGCATGATCAGGGCCGTCCAGGCGTCGCCGAACAGGTCGGTCGCGCGGGCGATCGAGCACGCGACGTCGGAGAGCGGGGTGCGGGTCACGCCCCCACCGTAACGCCGACGGGTTCCCTCGGGGAACTCGCGAAGGTAGGGTTTACTCAGGGAACCCACCCCGACATGTCGAGGGAGCCTGCCATGGCCACCGCCCCGCACATCGCACTCGACACAGCCGGGCCCTCGGCCGTCGACGGCCGCCACATCCGAGCCCTGACCTTTCAGTCCGTACGCCTTGAGTACGTGCGTCGCGTGCTCTCGGAAACGGGCCCGGCGGCGGCCGGCGGCCGGGCGCTCGTCGTGGGCAGCGGGCGCGGCCTCCTGGCCCGCGGCCTCGCCCGGCTCGGCTTCGAGGTCGTCGCCGCCGACCCGTCCCCCGCCGCGACGGCCCTGGCCCTCGATGCCGACGACGGTTCCGGCGTCACGTATCTGACGACTCCCGCCGAACAACCCGACCTGCCCGACAGCTCCTTCGACCTCGTGTACTGCGCCGACACCCTTGAGATCACCGAACGGCCGGACGCGGTCCTCGCCCAGGCGGCGCGGGTGCTGCGCCCCGGCGGAGCCTTCGTCTACGACACGGTCAACCGCACCCCGGTGTCCCGCCTCGTCTACCTCGGCGCCTTCCAGACCTTCCCCGGCACACGGATCATGCCCCGCGGCCGCTACGCCGCGCACCGGCTGCGCCGCCCGGCACAACTCGCCGAGGCCCTCGCGAGGGCAAACCTGTCCGCGCAGGACGTGTCCGCCTTCAAGCCGCGTGACGTACGCGGCCTGGTGCGCGCCACACGGGGGCGCAGGCGTGGCACGCTGACCGACGAGCAACTGCCCGAGCTGGTCGGCATGACGCTTGAGCCGGAAGGCAACCCGGTGGTGACGTATCTGGGGTACGCGGTACGCCGGGCATGACGAGGCGGCGTCACCCCGAACCCCAGGGCCTAACGGATCCTGAGCCCCCAGGGCCTTACGGATCCCGAGCCCTCAGGGCCTTACGGATCCTGCGACCTGTCCGGCCTCTGATACTGCGCCTCGACGTGACACGCGCTGGTCAGGTCGCTCTTCGACGATCTCAGGACCAGGTCGAGCAGCATCTGGATGTCCGGATCCTCGACCTCGATCTCGGAGTTCTTGACGGCCCGCTTCAAGTCCTTGGCCTTCTTGCGGAACTTCGAACCGGGACGCGCGAGGTCCTTGAGGGCGAGTTCCATGTCAGGTGTGACCTTCTGCCCCTTCTCCCAGAGCATCCACAGCGCCAGGAAGCGCGCGCAGAGAAAGGCCATGTAGTCGGGCGGTGTCGGCAGGGCGGAGAGGCTCGCCGTCACGGTAGGAGCGGCCGGAGGCGTCGGCGGCGGGGATTGACCCGTGTTCGGGGCACACGCGGTCGCGGCAACGGCGGCGAGAGCGATCGTGACTGGCAGGGGCCTCCTGGAGGTCGTCACCGTCCGACTCCGATCCGCTCGAAGAAGGCGTCGAGGCCTTCGAACTTCATCGCCTGGGTCTCATCGGCGAGTTCGTACATCGAGGTCCCGCCGGTGTCGAGCTCCCGGGTGCAGTGGCTGCTGATGCGGCGAGCGGCGGTGTAGACGGCTTTCCACTGCGCCTGCGCCGTGCGATCGGGTATGGGGATGAAGCGTTCGGCACGCTCGGCGACGCGGCCCATCCGGCGGCAGGCCGCCGTGGCGTCCTTTCTGATCCGGGCGTAGGCGCGGTAGATCGCCACCGTTTGCCCGGCGGTGGTGTCGTCTGTCAGGCGAGGCAACTTCGCGGTGTAGTCGGCGAGGAGGACGAGGTAGGCGGAGTCCCAGCCCAGTTGGAGCTTCATCTCCTGGCCTCCCGCGTAGAACCACCCGATGGCACGGGATGGAGAGTCGCGATGCAGGGAAAGGCTGCCGCTCGCGTCGTCGGAGGAGGCGCGAGCGGCGGGCCCGGGGACGGTGAACGCGATCAACGTGGTGGCCAGGGCGGCCAGCGCGAGAGGGGCGGCCCGGGCGGGGGTGGCCTGGGCAGGTGTGGCAGCGCCCTCTGGGGTGGCAGCGCCTTCCGGGCCGTCCTTCGGCCGCCCGCCCCGGAGTTGCTCGTCCGTGTCCGCGACGCCGGGACCGCGGACGGTGCCCCCGCTGCCGGCACCGCGAACCGTGGGCTCGAGCTCGCGTCCGCGCCGTTCCACGAAGCGACTTGCGACGTCCCGTACGGCCGCAGCCCCCACAGCGGCGGTGAGCGCGCTCAGCACCCCGAGCACGAGGGGCGGGTCCGCCAGGCGCAGGAAATCCATGATGTCCGCGACCGAGCGGCTCACTTCGTCGCCGGAACAGGCCGAGAGGTAGGCGTTGGCCGGGCCCACACAGCCGTCGAGGATCCACAGGGCGCCGTGGCCGGTGAGTCCGAGGAGCAGGGCCAGGCCGCCGGACAGGACCGCGTACGGGACGGCCGGGCGAGGCAGGATCGCGGCGGCCAGGGCGGCGGCGAAGGCCGCCGCGGCGATCAGCGCGCCCATCCGCCACGCCTGGTAGGTCCACGGGACCGCCGCTCCGGCGTCGGGCCGCACCAACTCCTCGTGCCAGGAGCCGTTGATCACTGTCGCCCCGACCAGCGCGACGGCGGCGCCCGCGACGCCGGGCAGGACGATCCGTGACAGGCCCGGCCGGGATCGCCCCTGGCGCCGCAGCAGTACGTAGGCGAGCAGAGCGGTCGGTGCCAGCCACACCAGGGTGGCACCGACGATGGGGGCCGGATCCACCGTCAGAAGCACGGCGCCTTGGTGCAGGAGGGCGGCGAGGCGCGGAAGCGGCAGCCAGGCGCCGTCCGCGATCACCCCGCTGGCTCCGATCCCCGCGGCAGCCGACTGCGGCTCCAGCAGAAGCAGCGGGGCGAAGGAGTAGAAGACCATCAGCGGTGCGCCGATGGCCGCGACGGTGGTCAAGTGGCCGCCCCAGAAAGCGGGGATGCGCACGCGTGCGGGCAGGTGGTGGACCACCAGGTCGGCCATCTGCGCGATCCACACGCCTGCCACCACGGCGCCGGCGAACAGGACGCCCAGGAACCAGGAGTTGTCCGGCAGCCAGATGCCGTAGTCGGCGGGGAAGGAGATCGCGGTGCCACAGGCCAGCCCGACGCCCAGGGCTGCCCCCTCCCGCCAGCCGCGGGGAGAGGTGATGCCGTGGTCGGCCGCGTACATGGCGGCACGCCAGATCGGCGCGGCGACCACGGACAGGGCCAGGGCGACGGTCAGCCACAGCAGCAGGGCGTCCAGCCCGAACTCCTGGAGGCCCGACTGCCGACTGGCGACCAGGCCGGCCACCGTTCCCGCCAGGCCGGTGGGCACCAGGTTCGGGCGGTAGAGCTGCCCGGGGTCGTTCAGCGCCCGCAGGCGGGCCGTTTCGCTGGGGTGCCACAACCGGCGTGACGCGTCGCGCAGACGCAGGAGCCACGAGCGGGACGCCCCCTGCTCCTGGGCGGCGGCCAGCAAGGACCGCACATCGCCGTGCCACGCGGGCGGCAGCACGTCGGCGTGGTACTCGCGGACGCGCAGGACGTCGGCGCGTGCCAGATACACGGCTGCCGCCAGACCCCCCGCACGGACCAAGTCCTGCAGCGGATTCATGAATTCACGCGATACCCCGCTGAACGCCGGGGCCAGGGACCACAGGAGCGCCGGGCCGAGGACCACGAGCAGGAAGGCGCGCCAGAGAGCGATGGTGGCGTAGGTCAGTCCCACGTCGTGGTTGGCGACGTGGTTGAGCTCGTGCAGCACCACGCCCCGGCACGCCTCGATCTCCGCGCTCCGCCGCCCGGCGGGAACACCGAGGTCCCGCTGTTCCAGCGCGGCGGCGTAGCGGCACAGCAACCCGGCGTTCAGGGCGACGGTGTTGCGGCCGAAGCGCCCGAACGCCACTGCCGCGCAGCTCGGGTCATACGGATTGATCATGAACCGCACACGGCGGGCGGGCACACCCGTGCACGCGCACAGTTCGGCGAGTTCGGCCCGCAGCGCATCGGTGTCGCCGTCACGGTCGTGGTGCTGTCGCACGTCGAGGTCGACCAGGCGTGCCCGGTAGCACTTCCACGTCGGCAGCGACACGTAAATGATCAGCGCGACGGCCGCGACACCGGCGAGCGAGACCAGTGCCTGCTCCCTGACCAGACCGAGGACGGGGTCCTGGCCCTCCATGCACCGGTCGAATCCACCGATGCCGCGCGTGGCCCTGCGGCACTGGTCCTCCTTGCCGACTGCGGCGACGCGGTTCTGGCGTGCGATGTCGAGCAGCGAACCGAGGCTGGTGACGGTGATGAGCGCCAGCAGCAGGAAGAAGCGGAAGGTGGTTCCGATGTCCAGGTGGCGGCGCACCGCTACCGCCCGCCGCCCTGCTCGTCCCGGCCCTCGCCCTCGCCATCGCGGCCCGTGGCGTCATCGTCCGTGGCGTCTTCGTCCGCGGCGCCTTCGTCTTCACCGCCCTGCGCGCCGTCGTCGCCGAGGGCCAGGGCCGCGGTGACCCGATCGGCCACCGCACGGGCGGTGTCATCGGGGATCTGCGCTTCCACCAGCTTGTGGACCATCAGGTCGTGCATGGCGCGCAGCTGCTCACGCGGGAGTTCGTGCAGGGTGACGGCGACCGGCCGACGGCGGAACAGCCGTTGCAGCCAGACTCCGAACAGCGAGCCGGTGAGCCCCGCGGCCACCGTACGGAAGCTTTCCTCGACCGCGATCATCAGCACCGGGCCGAGGACGGCAGCGACCTCCCCGATCCCGAATCCGAGCGGATCGCCGTTCCTGCGCCGCCGCCTCAGCCGCCGGACGATCCGCGCATCGTCCGCCGTGACCAGCAGGGCGTCGAGCACCCGCCGCTCCTCGGCGGACGCGTGACCACGGTCCACCGCGAACCGCACGCCGTCGTCGACCACGTCCCGTAACGCGACCTGGTGCCGCATCGACCCGCCCCCGTTCCCCCGCTTCTCCTACTCCCCGTACGCCTGCCACTTCCCCGAGCTTCCCCGTGTCGTCGTGCCGCCGACGGGTGGGAACCCTCTGGCGCATTGTCCGCCAAGGCCGTCCCCCGCGGTTCAGAACGGCTGATTCCTCTATACCCCGCCGGGTACCCGAGCACCCTCAGGAGACGCCTTGAGCGGGTGCTCCCCCACCCGTGAAATACCCCCAGGGGTATCACTGTTAGAGTGAACATCAGATACCCCCCGGGGTACACCGATCGAGAGGAGTCGTCAGTCGTGTTCTTCGTCGACACCCTGGAGTTCGCGGGCCTGGGCAACCGCAGCTACCTGGCGGGCGGGCCGCGTGCCGCGGTGGTCATCGACCCGCCGCGCGACATCGACCAGGTCATCGCGGCGGCAGCCCGCCGCGGCGTACGCATCGCTTTCGTGGCCGAGACCCATGTCCACAACGACTACGTCACCGGCGGCCCGGAGCTGGCCCGCGTCACCGGCGCCACCTACCTGGTGCCGGCCGGGGCGCACGTGTCCTTCGCCCGCACCCCCATAGCCGACGGCGACACGGTGACGGTGGACGAGGACCTGGTGCTGCGCGCGATCGCCACCCCCGGACACACCCCGCACCACACCTCCTACGCCCTTGCCGAGGGCGGACGCGGCGTGGCGGCGTTCACCGGCGGCTCGCTCCTGATCGGCACCGTGGGCCGCCCCGACCTCGTCGAGCCGCGGCTGACCGAGCAGTTGGCCCGCGCCCAGCACGCCTCCGCCCACCGCCTCGCCGACGAGCTGGACGACGAGGTGCCGGTGCTGCCCACGCACGGCTTCGGCAGCTTCTGCTCCTCCTCGCAGTCCGAGGGCGACCGGACCACGATCGGCAAGGAACGCGCGACCAACGACGCGCTGACCCTGGACGTGGACACCTTCGTCGCCCGGACGCTCGCGGGTCTGGACGACGTACCCGCCTACTACGCGCACATGGGCCCGGCCAACGCCGCGGGCCCCGCACCGGTCGACCTCACCCCGCCCGAGCGCGCGGACGCCGAGGAGATCGCCTCCCGCCTTGCCGCGGGCGAGTGGGTCGTGGACCTGCGCAGCCGCGTCGCCTTCGCCGAGGGGCACGTGGCCGGGTCGTTCAACTTCGAGGGCGAGGGCAAGCTCGCCACCTACCTGGCCTGGCTGATCCCGTGGGGCAAGCCCGTCACCCTGCTCGCCGAGACGCCCGGGCAGATCGCCGAGGCGCAGCGGGAACTCACACGCGTGGGCATCGACCGCCCGGCCGCCGCAGCCACCGGAGGACCGGCCGACTGGGTCCGCGAGGGCGAGCGGCCCGCCTCCTTCCCGCGCGCCCGCTTCGCCGACCTCGCCGACGTCCGCGAGCGCGGGGAGCCGGTGGTGGTGCTGGACGTGCGGCGCGACTCCGAGCGCGCGGGCGGCTTCGTCGACGGCTCGGTCCACATCCCGATCCACGAGCTGCACGGCCGCGTCGGCGAGGTGCCGGACGGGGTGGTGTGGGTGCACTGCGCCGGCGGGATGCGCGCGGCGATCGCCGCCTCCCTGCTCGATGCCGTCGGCCGCGACGTGGTCGCCGTCGACGACGGCTTCGACGCCGCCACCGCGGCGGGCCTGACCCTCACCCGCCCTCAAGGCACGGACTGACCCGCCCCTGGGCACGGACTGACCCGCCTCCCCCGGGGCAGGGACTGACGCGCCCCTCGGGGCACGGGCTGACGCGCCGTCCTCCACGCCACTCGTACGAAAGTGATCTCGCGATGTTCTCGTTCCTTCGCCGCGGCTCCGGCCGCCTCACCCCCGAGCAGGCCCATCAGCGCACCGACGACGGCAAGGCCGTTCTGCTGGACGTCCGTGAAACAGCGGAGTGGGATGCCGGGCACGCACCCGGCGCGCTGCACCTGCCGCTGTCGCGTCTGACGGCCGGAGCGCCGCTCCCGGCCGCCGCGCAGGGCAGGCCGGTGATCACCGTCTGTCGCTCCGGTCACCGCTCCCAGCGGGCCGCGAAGCTGCTGGCCGCCCAGGGCGTCGAGGCCACCGACGTCACCGGTGGCATGACCGCCTGGGCGGATGCGGGCCTGCCGGTCACCGGCCGGGACGGCAGCAGCGGTGTCATAGCGTGAGTGCGCTGATCCTGGCCCTGACCGCCGGGGCCGTGGTCGGGCTCGCGCTCGGCGCGCTCGGCGGGGGCGGCAGCGTCCTGGCGGTGCCCGCGCTGATCTACCTGCTCGGCTTCACCCCGGCCGCGGCCACCACCGCGGGCCTGATCATCGTCACCGCCACCTCGCTGACCGGGCTCTTCGCCCACGCCCGCACCGGCAACGTCCGCTGGAAGGCCGGTGCCCTGTTCGCCGCGGCGGGGCTCCTGCCCGCCGCCGCGGCCGGGGCCGCCGCGTCCCGTCTGCCCCAGCCGGTGCTGACCGCCGCGTTCGCAGCCGTCGCCGCGCTCGCCGCCGTCAAGATGCTGCGCCCCGGCCACGCCGCCACCGGTCCGGAGGGCGGCAGGACACGACCTGCCAAGGCCGCCGGTACCGGTGCGGGGCTCGGCGCGCTGACCGGTCTGCTCGGGGTCGGCGGAGGCTTCCTCGCCGTCCCGGCGCTGGTCACCGTCCTCGCGTTCGAGATGCAGGCCGCCGTCGGCACCAGCCTGCTGGTCATCTCGGCGAACTCGCTGGCCTCCCTGGCCACCCGCGGTGCCACCACCGCCGGTATCGACTGGGCGGTCGTCGGCCCCTTCACCGGCGCAGCGATCCTCGGCGCCTGGGACGGCAAACGCCTGGGCTCCAAGGCCACCGGCACCCGGCTGCAGCGCACCTTCGCCGTCGTGCTGCTGGCCGTGGCGGCCTTCATGCTCGTCGACGCCGTCGTCTGACGCGCCGGACGGGCGATCGGGCACGACGGCTCCGTGGCGCTGCGGGCCCGTGACACAACGGCCCCGTGGCACAACGGCACAGCGATACCCGCGACACCGCGGTGCCGCGGCCTCAGGCCAAAGAAAGGAACAGCTTCTCCAGACGGGCACGCATCTGCTCCCGATCTCCGGAGGCGGCCATGTCCGCATCGGTCAGGCAGTGCTGCAGACCGGTCGCGATGATCGCGAAGCCGGCCTTGTCCAGGGCCCGGGAGGCCGCCGCGAGCTGGGTGACCACGTCCTCGCAGTCCCGTCCCTCCTCGATCATCTTGATCACGCCGGCGATCTGTCCCTGCGCCCTGCGCAGCCGGTTGACCACCGTCTTCAGTTCCTCAGCCGCCATCGCCAGCTCCACAACCCACACTCCTTCGTGATACCCCGGCGGGTATCGTACCGAAGGGGTAACCCCACCCCTGCAAAGGAAAATCCCGTGGCTCTCACCGTCGACCAGGCCTACGCCCGCCTGCACGAGCTGACCGTCATCGACGTGCGCACACCCGGCGAGTTCGCCTCCGGCCACCTGCCCGGCGCGCTCAACATCCCCCTCGACCACCTCGATGCCGCCCTGCCCGCCCTCAAGACCGCCGCGGCTCGCGGCGGCCTGCTCATCGTGTGCGCCTCAGGCACGCGCTCCGCGACCGCCTGCCGGCACCTGGCCGACCAGGGCATCACCGCCACCACCCTCACCGGCGGCACCACCGCCTGGACGAGGCACGGCCACGACACCCACCGTCCCGTCGGCACACGCGCCCCCTGGGCCATGGAGCGCCAGGTCCGCCTCGCCGCCGGATCCCTCGTCCTGACCGGCCTCGTCGCCGGACAGCGCTGGAGCGCGCTGCGCCTGCTGTCCGCGGGCGTCGCCGGCGGCCTGGTCCTCTCCGCCCTGACCGACACCTGCGGCTTGGCCAGGATCCTGGCCAAGCTCCCCCACAACCGGCCCGGAGCCGCCGACCTGGACGCCACGCTCGCCGCCCTGACCGGCTGAGGCCGCGGGACCCACGGGGCGCGGGAAGGCGGCATGGACGGGCCCGCCTCGCTGTGCTGAGCTGCACGGAGCCCTGGAACACCCGCCCTGTGCCTTCGGAGAGTGACCTTGCGCAGCTTGACCTTCGTCATCGGTACGGGCCGCAGCGGCTCCACCGCGCTGTCCCGCATCCTCAACGCCCACCCCGACGTCCTCAGCCTCAACGAGTACATGGCCTCGGTCGGCGAAGCGGCCTTCCCTCAAGGCCAGTTGTCGGGCGCGGAGTTCTGGGAGGCCCTGTTCAGGCCCACCCCGTACTTCGCGAGCATGCTCCGCAGTGGGCTGCCGATGCCGGAGTTCCTCTACACCAAGCGCCCCGGGCGCTACTCCGCGGAGACCACCGGCATCCCCGCGCTCTCCCTGATGGTGCTGCCGCACCTCACCGACGACCCCGACGGCCTGCTCGACGAGATCCACGCGGCGGTCGTCCAGTGGCCCGGCCGTCCCGCCGCCGAACATCACGCGGCGCTCTTCGCGTTGCTCGGCGCGCGGTTCGGCCGCACCGCCGTCGTGGAGCGCTCCGGGTACTCGACGGGCTGGGCGCCGGGCCTTCGGGAGACCTTCCCGCACGCGAAGTTCGTGCACCTCTTCCGGGACGGCCCCGACTGCGCCCTGTCCATGAGCCGCCACGTCGGATACCGCGTCATCACCTTGCTGCGCGAGATCAAGGAGCGGACGGGTGCCGAGAGCTTCGGCGACCTCACACAGGAGCAGGTGCGCTCGCTCCCGCCCGACCTGGCGCCCCTGCTCACCGACCGTTTCGACCCCGCGCTCGTACGCGACCGGGACCTCCCCCCGCGGCGATTCGGCGAACTGTGGTCCGAACTCGTCGTCCAGGGCACCGAGTTCCTCGACGGCCTGCCTGCCGGTCAGCGCATGACGCTCTCGTACGAGGCTCTCCTCGACGCCCCTCGCGAGGAACTCACCCGCTTCGCCGCGTTCGTCGGGGTCGAGCCCTCCCCGCGGTGGCTGGACGGCGCGTGCGCCCAGCTCGACGGCGGCCGCCGGGGCTCGGCGACGCGGCAGCTGACGGCCACCGACCTGGAGGACCTGAGGCAGAGCTGCGCTCCGGGCACGCATGCGGTCAACTCTGCGCAATGATCTGGCCAATGCCATAATCACCTGGCCCCCTCCCGCCTCACCCCGTAACGCGCGAAGCGGTCCCGGTGAAGCGGTCGGCGATCTCGCACACGCTGGAGTCACGCATGTCGTCACAGTCCTTCGGAAGCCGCATCGACACGAGCAAGGCCCATCCGGCGCGTGTCTACGACTGGCTCCTCGGCGGCAAGGACAACTATCCGGTCGACCAGGAGGTGGCGGAGAAGCTGCCGCCGGAGGCGCGGCTCAACGCCATGCGCAACCGGGCGTTCATGCACCGTGCGGCGGCCTGGCTGGCGGGCCGGGGCGTGGACCAGTTCCTCGACATCGGCACGGGCATCCCGACCGAGCCGAACCTGCACCAGATCGTGCAGGGCGTCGTGCCGTCGGCGCGGATCGCGTACGCCGACAACGACCCCATCGTGCTGCGGCACGCCGAGGCGCTGCTCGTCAGCAGCGCCGAGGGAGCCACCGACTACATCGAGGCCGACGTACGGCAGCCCGAGGCGATCCTCGAACACGCCCGTACGTTCCTGGACTTCACCCGGCCCGTCGCGCTGTCGATGATCGCGCTGATGCACTTCATCACCGACGAGGAGGATCCCTACGGCCTGACGCGGACGCTGGTCGACGCGCTGCCCTCGGGCAGTTGGTTCGTGTTCTCCCACGGCACCACCGATGAGCACCCGCACCTCGTGAAGTCGGTGACGACCACGTACCGCAAGGGCGAGATTCCGCTGCGCATGCGGACACGCGCCGAGGTCGAGCCGTTCTTCGACGGCCTGGAACTGCTGGCTCCGGGGCTGGTCACGGCGACCAAGTGGTACAAGGACTCGCCTGCGCCGGACGAGGAGCTGAGCGGCTTCTACGTCGGCGTCGCCCGCGTGCCGTAACCCGACGACGTTGACCGAAGGCTCGTCGATGGGCAGATCGTGGTGTTCATGCAGGTCACGGCCCCGGATGCCGTCCCGGGACGCTCGTTGAAGGCGGTCTCGACGCACTGATGGACGGTGGCACGGTGTTGTCGGCGCGTATGCGGTTTCTGATACGCGGACGATATGTGTCCGCTCGTACCATCGAGAGCATGCGTGTGTTGATCGTCGAGGACGAACCCTATATGGCGGAAGCCATCCGCGATGGCCTGCGCCTGGAAGCGATCGCGGCCGACCTCGCGGGCGACGGCGACATCGCCCTGGAAATGCTGAGCGTCAACAGCTACGACATCGCCGTCCTCGACCGCGACATCCCCGGCCCTTCCGGTGACGAGATCGCCAAACGCATCGTCGCCTCGGGCAGCGGCATGCCGATCCTCATGCTGACCGCGGCCGACCGCCTCGACGACAAGGCGTCCGGCTTCGAGCTCGGCGCCGACGACTACCTCACGAAACCGTTCGACCTGCGGGAACTCGTCCTCAGACTCCGGGCGCTCGACCGCAGGCGTGGCCACAGCCGGCCTCCGGTCCGCGAGATCGCAGGGCTGCGGCTGGATCCGTTCCGACGCGAGGTCTACCGGGACGGCCGCTACGTCGCGCTGACGCGCAAGCAGTTCGCCGTACTCGAGGTCCTCATCGCCGCCGAGGGCGGCGTCGTCAGCGCCGAGGAGCTTCTGGAGCGCGCGTGGGACGAGAACGCCGATCCGTTCACCAATGCTGTGCGCATCACCGTCTCGGCACTGCGCAAGCGTCTCGGTGAGCCGTGGATCATCGCCACGGTCCCCGGCGTCGGCTATCGCATCGACGCACAGCCGCAGGCCGGAGACCGGGGAGAGAGCCGTGGATAGAGCGCCTGGGCTGAGTGTCCGCCTCAAGCTCACCCTCAGCTACGCCGGTTTTCTCGTGCTCGCCGGTTCCCTGCTGCTCGCCGCCGTAGGAGTGTTCCTCCTGCGACAGGGGTGGTTGCAAACCAACGAAGAGGGGTCATGGAGAAGAACTCCGGGCGTCGACTTCGTGCGTGGTTTCGCGCCGTTGGCAGCCGCGGTGATGGTGTTCCTCCTCGTGTTCGGCCTCCTGGGAGGATGGCTCCTCGCCGGTCGTATGCTCGCCCCTCTGGCTCGCATCACCAACGCCACCCGCACGGCCGCCACAGGATCGCTCTCGCACCGTATCCAGATGCCGGGCCGCCAGGACGAGTTCCGTGAACTTGCCGACGCCTTCGACGCGATGCTCGCACGGCTTGAAGCACACGTCGCCGAGCAGCAGAGATTCGCGGCAAACGCCTCGCACGAACTCCGCACCCCGCTGGCCATCTCGAAGTCGCTTCTCGACGTGGCCCGCACCGATCCATCGCGCGACACCGGCGAAGTCCTCGACCGCCTCCAAGCTGTCAACACCCGAGCGATCGACCTCACTGAGGCGCTGCTCTTGCTCAGCCGAGCCGACCAGCGATCCTTCGCCCGAGAGCAGGTCGACCTGTCCCTCATGGCGGAAGAAGCCACCGAAACGCTGCTCCCCCTCGCGGAAAAGAACGGCGTCACCATCGAGACCCGCGGCGACATCACCCCCGCGAGCGGATCGCCGGCGCTCCTGCTGCAACTGACCATGAACCTCGTGCACAACGCGATCGTCCACAATCTGCCCGAACAGGGCAGGGTGTGGGTCACTACCGGCGTCGACTCCGGCACCGCGATGCTCACGGTCGAAAACACCGGCGAGAAACTGCCCCTACACCTGGTCTCGACGCTCACCGAACCATTCCAGAGGGGCACCGAGCGCATCCACGCCAACCAGACGGGCGTCGGCCTCGGCTTGGCCATCGTCGCAACCATCACTCGCGCACACGACGGCACCCTCACCCTCACCCCGCGCGACACCGGCGGCCTGCACATCACGGTGGAACTGCCCGCGCGCACGTCCCCGCGGTCGTGATACGTGTGACGGGGTCACGAGACCGACGTCAGCGGGGATGAAGCCGCAGCGCGCACCAGCCGAAGTACAGGATGCTCTCGGCCCGATCGCACCAGCGCCGTCATCTGCCTAGCCCCGCTCGGCGAACGCCGCGCGGGCCAACAAAGCGGGCCGACAAAGCGGGCCGACAAAGCGGGCCGACAACTTATCGACAGCGTATCGAAAACTGCATACGCGTCGGCAACACCCCGCCTCCTTGAATGGAGGCATGACCTACAGCGAACCAGTGGGAATCACCGCTTTCGGATGCGGGCGGGACGAAGCCGCACGGTTCCGGGATCTGGCCGCCCGATTCGGAGTCACGCCGACAATCACGGAATCCGCGGTGTCGGAGGACAACGTCCACCTGGCATCCGGAAACCGGTGCATCAGCGTCGGACACAAGACCCGGATCACCCCGGCGACCATTCGTGCGCTGAGCCGAGTCGGCGTCTCCTACATCTCCACGAGAAGCATCGGGTACGACCACATCGACGTGGATTATGCGAGCCGCTTCGGTATTTCCGTCGGGAACGTCAGCTATTCCCCCGACAGTGTCGCCGACTACACGGTGATGATGCTGCTGATGGCGGTTCGCCATGCCAAGTCCACTGTCCGCCGTGCGGATGTGCACGACTACCGGCTGCACGACGTACGGGGGAAGGACCTGCGCGACCTGACCGTCGGCGTGGTCGGAACGGGGCGCATCGGCACGGCCGTCATGGAAAGGCTCCGCGCCTTCGGATGCCGGATTTTGGCGTACGGAAATCGTGCCGGTGAATCCGGTGATTCCGGCGAATCAAGCGACCCTGGCGTCCCCGGCGAGGAGGTCGCGCTCGATGAATTGCTGAGGTCGAGCGACGTCGTCACGCTCCATGCGCCGCTCAACGCCGAGACGCACCACCTCCTCGACCGTGAACGCATCCAGCGGATGAAACGCGGCTCGTTCGTGGTCAACACCGGGCGCGGCGCCCTCATCGACACCGCCGCGCTGGTCGCGGCGCTGGAGGACGGGCACCTGGGCGGTGTCGCCCTCGACGTCGTCGAGGGCGAGGAAGGCGTGTTCTACACCGACCGACGGAACGCACCCATCGACAGCAAGCCACTGCTGCGGCTGCAGGAGATGCCGAACGCGTTCATCAGTCCGCACACCGCGTACTACACGGACCGTGCCCTGAGCGACACGGTCGAGAACTCGATCACCAACTGTCTGGAATTCGAAAGCAGGAATCAGCATGCCTAAGGCCAAGCTTCAGGTCGGAATCCTCTTCGGAGGCTGCTCGGAGGAGCACCCCATCTCCATCAAGTCCGCGCAGGAGATCGCGCGGAACCTCGACCCGGACACCTACGAGCCGTACTTCATCGGGATCACCCGCAACGGCGCCTGGAGACTCTGCGAGGGCCCCGCCACGGACTGGGAGAGCGGCGCAGACCGGCCCGCCGTGCTGTCCCCGGACCGCGGCGTGCGCGGACTGCTCGTCCTCGACCAGGGGAAGTACGAGACGATCGGCCTGGACGTCGTGGTGCCCGTCCTGCACGGCAAGCTCGGGGAGGACGGCGCGGTCCAGGGCCTGCTCGAGCTGTCCGGAATCCCGTACGTGGGCTGCGACGTCCAGAGTTCCGCGCTGGGCATGGACAAGTCCCTCGCCTACGTCGTCGCCGCCGGCGCCGGAATCGCCACGCCGCGTTTCTGGACGGTCGCGGCGGACGAGGACATCGAAGCCGACCGGCTCACCTACCCCGTCTTTGTGAAGCCTGCCCGCTCGGGATCGTCCTTCGGGGTCAGCAAGGTGGCGAACGCGGAAGAACTGCCGGCCGCGCTGGACGTCGCCCGGCGGTACGACACGAAAGTACTGATCGAGGAGGCGGTCGTCGGCAGCGAGGTGGGATGCGCCATCCTGGGCGACGGAACGGACCTGACCGCGGGAGAAGTCGACCGCATCGCCCTGTCCCACGGATTCTTCCGGATTCACCAGGAGGACGAACCCGAGACCGGCTCCGACAATTCGACGCCGATCGTCCCCGCCGATATTCCGGCTGAATCCCGGGCACGCGTCCAGGAAGTGGCGAAGGCCGTCTACCGCGCCCTGGGATGCAGCGGACTCGCCCGCGTGGACCTGTTCCTCAAGGAGGACGGACAGGTCGTCCTCAACGAGGTCAACACATTCCCCGGCATGACCTCGTACAGCCGATATCCGAGGATGATGGCCGCCGCCGGGGTTCCGCTGCCCGAAGTGATCGACCGACTGGTGACCGGGACGCTCGCCCGGCCCCTGACTCCGACGGAGCAGGCCGATGCCTAACGACTTCGTCTTCTTGGACGAGTTCATACCCGGGGTCCGCTGGGACGCCAAGTACGCCACCTGGGACAACTTCACCGGAAAACCGGTCAACGGATACCTGGCCAATCGCATCGTCGGCACCAGGGCCCTGTGTGCGGCATTGCAGAGCGCGCGAGAAGAGGCCGCCTCGCACGGATTCGGCCTCCTTCTCTGGGACGGCTACCGCCCGCAACGTGCCGTGGACTCTTTCCTGCGCTGGTCGGAGCAGCCGGAGGACGGCCGCACCAAGCACCGCCACTACCCCAACATCGACCGGCCCGCGATGTTCGAGAACGGATACGTGGCCGCCAAGTCGGGCCACAGCCGCGGCAGTACCGTCGACCTGACGCTGTACCACCTGGAAACCGGCGACCTCGCCGTCATGGGCGGCGACCACGACCTGATGGACTCGATCTCGCACCACGGAGCGGAAGGAATCTCGCGCGCCGCGGCGGACAACCGCAGGCGCCTTCGCTCCATCATGGAGACCAGTGGATTCAGCTCCTACGCATGTGAATGGTGGCATTACACGCTCAAGGACGAGCCCTACCCGGACACCTATTTCAACTTTCCCATCACACAGGTGAGTCTGGGATGAACACGGCGAGGCTCCGGCGGTCCGGCCGGAGCCTCGGCGTCCCCGGACACCGAACGGCGAAAACGAGCACCCCCACCCGAGCCGCCCACCTATCGCCGGCGTATCGAGAACCGCATACGCGCCCGCAACACCCCGCCGCCTTCACTGAAGCCATGACTCAGAGCCAGCCATCCCTCGCCCCGCACCCCCTCTCCCTCGCCGAGATCGCCGCGCTCGTCGGCGGCCGGGTCACGGGTGACGCGACCGTCGCAGTGAGTGCGCCGGCCGTACTCGACAGCCGGCACGGCGAGCCGGGCGGTCTCTTCGTCGCCATGGCCGGTGAGCGCGTCGACGGCCACGACTACGCCGGCCACACCCGTGCGACCGCCGTGCTCGGCTCACGGCCGACACCTCTCCCCACAGTCGTCGTCGACGACGTACCGGCGGCACTGCAGACACTCGCCGCCCACACCGTGGCCCGGCTGCGCGAGCGGCTGACCGTCGTCGCGGTGACGGGCTCGCAGGGCAAGACCAGCACCAAGGACCTGCTGTCCGTGGTCCTTTCGGGCGCCGGGCCGACCGTCGCCACACACGGTTCGTACAACAACGAACTCGGCGTGCCCCTGACCATGCTGCGCGCCAACGCGCACACCCGCTTCCTCGCCCTCGAAATGGGCGCCCGCCACCTCGGCGACATAGCCCACCTCACCGGCCTGGTCGCACCCGACATCGCGGTCGTGCTCAACGTCGGCCAGGCCCACATCGGGGAGTTCGGCTCGCGCGCGGCCATCGCACGGACCAAGGGCGAACTCGTGCGCGGCCTCGCTCCCGGCGGCACCGCCGTCCTCAACGCCGACGACCCCCGCGTCGTCGCGATGCGCGCGCTGACCGACGGGCCGGTCCTGACCTTCGGCCGCGCCGAACACGCCGACGTGAGTGTCACGGACCTGGTCCTCGACCGCCTGGGCCGGGCGACCTTCACGCTGCGCGCCTCCGGCGCCTCGGCCCGTGTCGCACTGCCGCTCGTGGGCGCCCACCAGGCACTCAACGCGGCGGCCGCCGCCGCGGCGGGACTCGCGGCCGGCATCCCCCTGGTCACCTCGGCGGTGGCCCTCAGCACCGCTTCACTGTCCAGGTGGCGCATGGAGCGCAGAACCCTGGCCTGCGGCGCGACACTGCTCAACGACTCCTACAACGCCAACCCCGACTCCACCCGAGCCGCCCTGGACACGCTCGCCGCGGTCGCGGGTCGGCGCCGTATCGCCGTACTCGGCGCGATGCTCGAACTGGGCGCCGGCAGCGAGGCCGAACACCGAGCCGTGGGCGAGTACGCGGCCGCGCGCGCCGACCTGGTGGCCGTCGTCGGCGAAACCGCCCGTCCCGTCGCCGACGCCGCGGGGAAGCGGGCGGTCGCGTTCACGGACAACCAAGCAGCCGCCGCCTGGCTGCGCGAGAGCCTCACCGGCGGCGACGTCGTCCTCATCAAGGCGTCGCGCGGCGCCCGCCTCGACGAGGTGGCCGCCGCGCTCGGGTAACCGTGCGGCGCGGGCTCAGCGCCCGCGCCGACGCATGTACAGGTCAAAGGCGCGGTAGACCAGCGGTCGCAGCGGCAGATCCCACTCCCCGACGTACCGCACCGCCCGCCCCCCGGTGCCGACCTTGAACCGGACCAGGCCCACCTGCGGATCAGCGGCGTCGAGTGTCGGCGTGATGCCCCGCAGGTCGTACACGTCGCAGCCCGCCGCCAGGGCGTCACGGATCATCGCCCACTGGCACGCGTGGGACCCCCGCACCTCACGTTTGGCCGTCGAGGAAGCGCCGTACGCGTACCAGGCGTGTCCGCCGACCCGCACCAGCAGCGTCGCGGCCACCAACTCGCCCTCGTGGCGTGCCAGATAGAGCGCGATCCGCCCGGGATCCTCGGCGCTCAACTCCGCGAACATCGTCTCGAAGTACGCCGGCGGCCGCGGCGTGAACCCGTCGCGCCCGGCGGTGTGCACGTACAGCTCGTGGAACGCCGCGAGGTCCGACGCGGCACCGACCGTGACCTCGACCCCCGCCTTCGCGGCCTTCCTGATGTTGCGGCGCCACTGCTGGTTCATGGCCTTCAGGACGTCGGCCTCGGACCTTCCCGCCAGCGGCACCTCGTACGTGAACTGCGGCTGCCCGGCCCCGAACCCGTCCTCAGGGCTCTGCGGCAGCCAGCCGGCCGCCCGGAGCCGTCGGCTCACCTCGGCACCGATCGGATCGACGTGCCCGTCGGGGAGCCCGGTGAGCCGCCGCACCCCCGGATCGGCCACGCCGTCCTTGACCTGCGCCGCATCCCAGGTGTGCGTGCGCACCGGCGGGCACAGCCGGATCGCGAACGCGCCACGGGCCTTGAGATGTGCCGCCAGCGGGTCGAGCCACGCGCCGATGTCGCCGGACCAGTCGATGTCAGGGCCCCACGGCACATACGCAAGCGTGAACCGCGAAAGCCCCGGCACCGGCCGGTGGAGGACGAGCCCCGCCCCCGCAAGCCGCCCGCCGTCGAACCAGCCGAGCGACTCGCTGCGCCACTCCGTCTTCACCCGCCCCCACGCCGGGGTCTGCGCAAAGTTCACCGACCGCCGCGCCCGCACGAAGGCCAGGTGCTCGGCGTCGCTGATCGGCGCGACGGTCAGCGACGCGGAAAGGGACAGGGGTGCTGGTTCACGGTAGGACATGACACCAGTCAAATCGGCCCTGTGTTGCCGACACGTATCCGCTTTTCGATACGCCGACGATACGCGCCGCTCAGGCAGGAGTGAGGTCGTACAACGCAACGCGCGCATAGAGCTACGCCCGTCGACGGCCCGGTGGGTGCGGGCGACCCGGAGTCGGCGGCCGCGGGTGCCATCCGGCTGCACGATCACGGAAACAAGGTCCGGTTCCGTGAGGTGTGGGTGGAGCCGCTGTACGGACGATGAGCTGTCCTGACCATCCACCGCCCTGAGGTTTCTCCGTCCTGACCGGGCCCCTGCCGTCGACTCGCGGGTCGACGGCAGGGGTTTTGGCAGGGGTTTCCTCGCGCTCATCCCCCGGTCGTTCCCCGGTCATCCCCCGGCGAAGAGCGTGGCCCCGTCGGGCCCCAACGCCTCGACGCGCGCGCCGTGTTCGACGGTGCGGCTGACCGTGCAGTACTTCTCGTGGGTCAGCCGGATGGCGCGCTCCAGCTTCTCGGCGGCGTTGCCGTCGCCCTCGGGCAGCTCGATTTCGTAGGCGACCCGGACGACGCCGACGCGGCCGTCGTCCTCGGGCCGGGAGACCGAGTCCACGACGATGCGCAGCCCGTCGTGGTCGACGGTCCGTGCCGTGCGGTCCACGACGAGTCCGCCGCAGCCGCCGAGCGCGGCGAGGAGGAGTTCGACGGGGGTGAAGGAAGGCTGGGCGTCGGGGTTGTCGGCGGCGGCGATCCGGACCTCGGCGCCGCGGTCGTTGCGGGCGGTCCAGTCGCGTTCGCCATTGCGTACGGTCTCGATGCGGTAGTCGGCCATGGCGGAACGGTAACCCGGTGGCGGGCCCGCCACCGGGCAAGCAGGTGGCGGTGGCCACGCGTCGCGCCCGCGACCGCCGTCGACCGCGCCGCGGTTGAAGCGGCTGCTACCAGGTGCGGACCGGGACGAGCGGTCTCACCGCGGCGACGTGCGGCTGCCGCGGGCGCTCAGTGCGCGGATCGGCCCGATCAGCGCCCGGTACACCGGCCTCACCACCCTGCCGGGAAGATAGCGGTGGCGTTCCTCTTGCCAGACCCTCGCCCTGCGGTGCGACACGATGGGCGACCACCGGTCCGGATCCCGGGGGCGGGTGGTGTGGAGTTCGATGCGGCAGAGGTGCTTGGTGCTGACGAAGCCGTACTGGCTCGGGCTGACCAGTCGCACCGGAGCTCCGTGGTCGCCGTCGAGCGGCTCTCCGTCGAGTCGGTCGGCGATGAGCACGTCGTCGCCCAGGGCGTCCTCGAGCGACACGACCGACCGGAAGCCGTCGAGCCCCTCGAAGGCGACATGGCTGACGAGGACGCCCGACGCGAGCAGCGGCTCGATCCGAAGGCGATACACGACCGCGAACGAGACACCCTCCCAGCGCAGGCCGGTTGCCGACCATCCGGCGACACAGTGGAAGTCGGCCGCGAGCTGTTCACGCGGCAGCTTCACGAGGTCGGTCACGGCCAGGGTGACGGCCTCGATCATGGCCCCGCCGATCTCGATCACCGGGTCGGCGGGGACCGGCGGAGGCGGGTGATGGAGGTGGGTGCCGAAGCGCGGGAATCCGTCGACGGCGCGTTGGCCGGGTGGAAGTGTCATGTCGATCCCCCATCGGGTGCCGGGCTTCAGTCCTGCTGGTCATGGATCCCTGTACGTGTGCGCAGCGACCCGGCTCCGGTGGCCTCCCCCGCCCTTCACCGGAGCCGGGCCGTCCGGCCCCCTGCCTCGTGCCGTTGGGCCGGTGCTCCATACGCTAGAACCTCCACCGCAGGGGAGATTCAAGGGGCTGAGATGGAAGTCACTTGGTCGATCGGCGAACTGGCCGCGCGCACGGGGTTGTCGGTGAAGGCCATCCGCTACTACACCGACATCGGCCTGCTGCCGACGGCCCCGCGCAGCGAGGGAGGCCACCGCCGCTATCCGCCACAGGCCCTGGAACAGCTGCGCATGGTCCGGCAGTTGCGTGCGCTGGACGTACCGGTCGCGGCCATCGGCGACGTCGCGGCCGGTGGGCGCCGTCTCGGCGATCTGGTGACCCAGCACTTGGAGAACACCAGGACACGGCTGGCCGAACTGCGGTGGCGCGAGGCGGCGTTGCAGGCACTGGAGGAGAGCTCCGGCCCGGAGCGGCTGCGTCGGCTGCACGTGCTGGCCAGGGTCGCGTGCCGACCGCAGGCCGCCGCGGACCTCGCCCAGGCGTGGCAGCGCGTCCTGCCCACCGGCCTGCCGGCGCGCCTGGCCGACGCCATCACCGCGCAGGCCGTTCCCGAACTGCCGCCCGACCCGACACCCGAGGCCGTACTGGCCTACGCCGAGCTCCATGTCCTCGTGGCGGAGCCCGCGTTCCTGGACTACTGGGCCGCGCCCCACGTGCGGGACAAGGCGTCGATGTACGCGGCGCTCCTCGACGCCCAGAACGGCGCCGCACCGGCCATCGCCGCCGGGCGCGCGCCGCACCGGTGCGAGGCGCTGGAGGCTTTCTGCCGCGCCTGTGCCCGTGCCCGCGAGATGGAGGACACCCCCGCCTTCCGGGCGTTCATGGCCGCTGACATGCAAGTCACCGTCCCCCTGTTCCGTCGCTACTGGCAGCACCGGGACACTCTCGTCACCACCGCCGAGCCGAGCCTGGGAAAGGCGCACTGCTGGCTCGTGGAGGGGGTCATCGCCGAGCACGGCCCCCGCGCGGTGAACCGGCGCGGGTGACTGCCCGTCAACGGCCTTCGCCAAAGGCCGTTGTCAGTGCCTCCCCATAGAGTGAAACCATCACTCGGGGAGCCTCGGAGGGGGAGCAGAAACATGCCTGCAAACAAGATCCAGCACAAGGTGAATCACGTCGCTCTGGTGGTGGACTGTTCGGGTTCCATGCGTCCGCATCAGAGTCAACTCATCCGCGTTGTGGACGAATTCGTCGCGGGGCTCAAGGCCGAGTCGGACAGTCTCGGCCACGAGACCCGAATCAGCCTCTACTCCTTCGACCACCAAGTCGAGAACCTGGTCTGGGACATGGATGTGAAGCACCTTCCGTCCATGCGGGGTCTGTATCGGGTCAACAATGGAGCCACGGCGCTCATTGAGGCTTCTTTGAAGTCCCTGGACGACCTGGGCCACATCTGGGAGGAATACGGCGAGCACAGCTTCCTCCAGATCGTGGTGACGGACGGCGAGGAGAACGCCTCCGGCGGTGACAGGCGGCACGACGGCGACATGACGATCCTCGGCCCCTGGCTCGACAGGATCACGGCGAAGATGGGCGCGCTTCCCGGCCACTGGACCTCCGCGATCCTCGTGCCGAACTCCCTGGCCAAGCGCACCGCCCAGAACTACGGCTTCCCCGCGGGGAACATCGCCATCTGGGACGCGGACTCCCAGAAGGGCGTCGAGGAGGCGATCGGCACCGTGCGCGCCGCCGCCACCAGCTTCCTCCGAGGACGGGAGCAGGGAGTGCGCGGCACCAAGAACCTGTTCGCCGTCGGACAGGACATATCGGTCGACGAGGTGCGAGCCAATCTCGAACCCATTCCGGCCGACAAGTACCGCCTCCTGAAAGTCGACCAGGAGACCGAGATCCGCCCCTTCGTGAATTCACATCCGGGCGTGACGTACGAACGCGGCGCCTGCTACTACCAGTTGGGCGCCCGAGCACAGGTGCAGCAGAACAAGGAAGTCATCGTGGTCGAGAAAGACACCGACCGCGCCTATACGGGAGACGCGGCACGCAGCCTTCTGTTCGGTACGGGTATCCAGGGAACCGTCTCCGTGAAGGCGGGCAACAATCCCAAGCTGGAGGTATATGTGCAGAGCCGTTCGGTGAACAGGAAACTCAAGCCGAATACGCGCCTGCTCATCATGCTCTGAAACCAGAGGAGTCGACGCGCCGCGTTCGGTGACCGACGGAGGCGCTCAGCCACACACCTCGGCGTGCGGCTGAGCGCCTGCGTTCACTTCGACATGATGAAGTCCAGGGCGACGCCGGATGCCGTCGTCCAGTAGGTGACGAGCTGCCCGTCGTCCGCGTACAGCGTGTCGACGGGCATGGGGACGTCGATCGACTCACCCGCCTTGCTGCCGAGCTTGCTGCCGTGGAGGGTCAGGCCGATGCTGTTCGCCTCGTACTCGTCCCTGGCACCGCCCGCGACGAGCAGGGCGGCGTGCGCCTCCTCGCCCGGCGCGATGGTCATGGGCTTGCCCGGGTCCGGGCTGCTGCCCTTGATCACGGGAGTCGTGGACCGGGCTTCGCCGATCTTCACGTAGGGGTAGTGGTAGACGTTGCACTTCTTGTCGCCGGTGTTCTGGACGGTGATGAGGAGGTGCCTGGCCTCCTTGCTGTCCGCGGGCTCCTTCTCGGCGGAGACGGCCAGCTCGTCGGCGGTGCAGGCGGCGATGGCGGTGTCCGCGCCACCCTTGCCCCCGCTGTTGCCATCGCTGTTGTCGTCGCCGCCGTCACCACTGTTGTCGCCGCCGCCCTC
Source organism: Streptomyces sp. NPDC025651 (assembly GCF_055558735.1). Taxonomy (NCBI): domain Bacteria; kingdom Bacillati; phylum Actinomycetota; class Actinomycetes; order Kitasatosporales; family Streptomycetaceae; genus Streptomyces; species Streptomyces sp. NPDC025651. The sequence continues at coordinate 268,865 of NZ_JBVHLZ010000011.1, read as the reverse complement.
ACCGCCCGGCGTGGCCGGACCCGTCACGCTCGGGCGGTCCGCGGGCTTGGCGTCACCCGAGTCCTGATCAGCGCTCGACTCGCATGCCGTGGCCCCGAGCAGCGCGGTGACCGCGGCGGCCCCGAGTGCACAGGACCTCCACCGCCTGAGGTTCGTGTGGTTCTTACGGCCGCTGTGGCTCTCGTAGCTCTTGCGGCTCTTGCGGACAGCAGTATTCATGGTGTTCCCCCGTTGTCAGACACACAGAAGTTCTCGGCTCTCGACAGCTCTCGGCTCTCGATCGCGAGCAGATTCTGCACCAGGAACCGCCCTCAACACGTGTGCCGTGTACGTCTGTTACCGATCACGTACAAGAAAGACACGGTTGCCACGGACCGCGCGACACGGGACGGGGCGGAATCCGGGGGCATCAGGACGTGCTGTCGGCGGGCGGCGCAGGGCGGTTCAGCCGCCAGACCACCACGATGCCGCTGCCTGCGGGAGCCACGGGCTGCGTCGCCGGTTCACGCAGGACTTCCGTGAAGCCCAACCGGCGCGGGACGGCGGCGCTGGACGTGTTGGCCAGGTCGTGCGCGATCTCCAGGTACTCCACGTCCGGCAGGGTGAACATCTCGGCGACCACGGCCGCCGCCGCTCTCGTGGCGATGCCCCGGCCGGTGGCGGCGGGGTGCAGCCAGTAGCCCACGCGTCGGCCCTGAGGTTCGGCCCCGCGGTAGGTCTGGCACATGCCCAGGAGAGTGCCGTCCTCGGCGATCGCGTAGGTGTACACGTCGCCGCTCGCCCACTTCGCCTCGGACTTGGCGAGGAAGTCCCGGGTGCTCTGCTCGCTGTGCCGGGCCGCCCACGGCTCCCAGGGGCGCAGGTGGTCCAGCGACTCCTCGATCAGCTTGAACGCCGGAGCGAAGTCGGCCTGCCCCCGCCAGCGTCGCAGGACGAAGTCTCCGCACTCGATGATCTGCCTCGGTCGCTGCATGGCGACCATGCTTCTTCGCGGAACCGCTCGCCGCAACGGCCTGTGGGGAGATGCGATGTGGAGAGCCCCGAACCCGCCCTCACCGCTTCGGATCTGCACGTGGTGATGTGCCGTGCGATGTGCACTGTTACCTGTACACCGTGCTGAGCTGCACTGTTGATGGGGAGTCGAACCCCGGCGTTGCTCTTCACGCGCCACAGGTGAGCCGGAAGAACCGCCGGCCCTCGGCGTGTGCACGCCTCCGAAGCAGCTACCTGCTCCACACCGTCTCCGCCCGCCGGACCGGTCAGTCCAGCAGGTCGACCTCCCAGTTCGTGCGCTGGATCAGCACATCGACCTCGCGGATCTCCCTGGCGAGGACGTCCGCCTGGGCGCGCAGTTCCGCCACCGGAAGCGCGGAGAGCATCATCAGCTCCGAACGGAGCTGCCGGCCGTAGCCGCGATCGCCGGAACCCGCTGCCGCGTCCGCCGCCGCGGTGACCACCGAGTGACGCAGCCGCAGGACGTCCCGGCGTGCCAGCGCGTCGGTGAGCGTGCTGTCCGGGCCCAGCTCCACCGCGGCGTTGGTCCGGTTGATCCGCCGGATCAGCGATTCGAGGGTGTCCAGGGCCTCACCGGCCTCGGCCAACAGCTGGCCGGCGTCCTCTGAGGGCGTCTCGCCTTCCTGGTACCGCGCGTTGCTGACGACTCGCGCCCGCAACTGCTCCACACGCCGTGCGGCTTCCGCGCGTTCCGCCAGCGCCTCGGCAAGCTTCACTGCCCCCACCTCCGTCTTCCTTGAGCTCGCACGAGTATACGAGTGCAAACCGGCGCATACGCACCAGGTTCCTCCCCGCCGAAGATGGCAGAGTCCTTCATATGCAGATATCCGGATCCAGATCCACATGTGTGATCGGTGCCCTCGCCCTGGGAACCGCTTTGACCCTGACCGCCTGCGGACAGCAGCACGCCGGTCCGACGGCGACCGGCTCCGCCCCGAGCCCTGACGCCACGCGCTCCCCTGTCGGCCCCGCGCGCGGCAACGTGGAGCCCGACTCCCACGACGGAGCCCCGCACTACCGCGAGAACAACGGCTTCAAGATTCCCGCGGACATGTCCCCCGCCGGTGAGAAGGCCGCCCGCGAAGAGGCCGCCCGCATCGAACCCGTCCTCAAACGGCTCTGGGCAGCCAAGGTGTGGGATCCGAAGACGGTACGCGCGGCCCTGGTCGAACTGGGCTACCGGACAAGCGCGGACGGCGAGCAACGCCTCGGAACGCTCACCGTGCAGGAGATGGACTCGCGCTTCGAAACGGACCACTACGTCACGCCCGAAGGCACCCAGATCGCCCTCCGCGTCCGCAAGGACGCCTGCGTCACCGCGTTCACGCAGCCGACCAACTATCAGGTCTCCACCAACGGGCCGTACATGGAGACCGGTTGCTTCGAGCCGCGAGGCGGCCACTGAGCACCGTGCTCTCGGGACGCATCTCGCGTACGGGCTTGCCCGACTCCGGCGTTCACCAGCTGATCCCGGCCGCCACCGGCCGGTGATCGCTCCCGGTGGCCGGCAGCACCCACGAACTCGCCGGCTCCACGCCCCGGACCAGGATCTGGTCGATCCGCACCACCGGGAACTTCGCCGGCCAGCTGAAGCCGAAGCCGTCCCCGGCCGTGTCCTGGGCCGAGCGCAGGTGCGAGGTGATGCCGGCGAACGCGCGGTCGTCCATGGTGCCGTTCAGGTCACCGAGCAACACCACCCGCTCGTTGCGCTCGGCGGCGACGGCCTCGGCGAGCGCCTGTGCGCCGCGATCCCGGTCGTCCGTCGCGAAGCCGACCCCGGGGACCACACGTACGGACCCGAGGTGGGCCACGTACACCACCAGCGGCCCCTGGTCCGTGGCCACCGTGGTGCGCAGCGCCCGGTTGTCGGCCATCTTGGCGTCGGCCGGCTTGGCGTCCCCCAGTGGCCCGACATCCTGCTCGGTGTCGACGGGCCGGGTGTCCGACAGCGGCAGTCTGCTCCACAGTCCGACCGTGCCCTGCACCGTGTGGTGCGGGTACGCCTTCGCCAGTTCCTTCTCGTACAGCGGCTTCGCCTGCGAGCTGATCTCCTCGAGGGCCAGCACGTCCGCGCCTGAGGCGGCCAGGTCGCGGGCGGTACCTGCCGGGTCGGAGTTGTCGGCGTCCACGTTGTGGCTGACCACGGTGAGATCGCCGCCCGAGTGGGACTTGTCGACGAGCAGCCCGCCGTAGAGGCTCAACCAGCCCGAGACCGGCAGCAGCAGCGCGAGAACCGCGGAGGCGGAGCGGCGCCACAGCGCCCCGGCCAGCAGCACCGGGATGAACAGGCCGAACCACGGCAGGAAAGTCTCCACCAGGCTGCCGAGGCCCCCGCGGTCCGTGACGTACGTGTGCAGCAGCATGAGCAGGCCGAGCAGCAGCGCCAGCGCCGCGAGCACCAGGCCGCGCTTCCAGGGATCCGGCCGGAAGGCGAGAGGGGCATCGCCTGCGCGACCGAAGCCGAGAGTTCGGGGAAGGGGCGTTCGGCGGATGCCCGCGCGCCCGGCCCCGGTTGCGGTTCCGGCCCCGGAGCTGGTGTCGGAGCCGGTTCCAGAGCCGGAGCTCGTGCCGGTTCCTGGGCCGGAGCCGATGCCGGTCCCAGGGTCAGAGCCAAAGCCGGATCCGATGCCGGATTCGGTCTCCCGAGGGCCCGCGCCCTCCTGTCCGGCCTGTTCCGCCGTGTCGACCTGCACGATCGTCTGCCCTCGCTCGCTACCGGTCACTGCTGCATCCTCGGGTCCTGGGTGGGGTCGGCGTACATCCGCGGGCAGCCGTCCTCGATCGCTTCGGGGCGCAGTTCGTAGTGCCAGGGCTCGTTCCCGTAGATCTGGCAGAGCCCGTACTCGTCGCCGTGGTCGGACAGCCACTCCGTCGCGTTGGAGCGCCCGATGTCGACCGCCTCCCCCGCCACGTGAGGAGACGTCTTCGCGGTGGCCACCCACCGGGCGGCCTCGGCCTTTGACCCGTACTCGGAGACCGCCTCGCGAAGAAGCTGCTCCTGGTATGCCGGGGAACGCCAGCCGCTGTTGACGAACAGGGCGACCCCGTCGCCGGCGGCGTCGTGTGCGGCTCGGCGGAGGGCCTTGAGCACATCCGGATCGAGGTTTCCCACGGCCGGGACATCGCCGTCGAAGACCGTCGTGCCGTCGGGGACGGCACCGTCGTCCTCACCCAGCGCACCACGGTGCCCACCGGGCGGATCCTTCGAGGGCGGTGCGACCAGGGAAGACGAGGCGGACGAGGGGGACGACGAGTGCAGGGCCCGGTAGCCGAGGGGCACGGTGATCGCCGCAAGGACGGCTATCAGACCGACGACAAGACTCCAGTGAATCCGGCGGGGCGTTGTCCGCGCCGACGGCGGCATGTGATTCATGCCGTCAGTCAAGGCAGTGCGGCGTTGCCGGCACGTATGCGGTTTTTGATACGTCGGCGATATGTGCCGACTCTTAGCATCAAGGGCGTGCGCGTGTTGATCGTCGAGGACGAACCCTTTCTGGCTGACGCCAAAGGGCACCGGGCGCTGCCAGAGGTGTCTGGATGGCATAGGCCACGAACCGCCGGGAAGGCCGGGTGCCGGGGCACAACCGCCCCGACTGAACGCGGAGCGGACGACGGCCGTATGAACCCCTGGGCCGCGAGGCCGTGTCGGGGCACCGCACTGCGAGGCACCTTGCTCCAGGGCACCTCACTTCCGCACGGTCCCAGCGCTGACGTACTGTTGTCCGCATACCGCACCGTATGGCGGCCTCCTCGCACAGTTCTCCGACCGGAGGTCACCCATGTCCGCACCCACGGTGCGTCTCATGCGCCGCGACGACCGCGACCAGCTCACGGAGTTGGTCAACCAGCATGTCGCCGCTGTCGTTCCCGGAGTCTCGGTCTCCGTCAACACCGTTCTCAGCTGCCTGGAGCGGCAGCCGGACGAGTTCATCACCGATCCCTGGGTGGGCGAGCGGATGACGCTCGTCGCCGAGCAGCGCGGATCCGTGGTGGCCGCGGCCCACCTGCTCCGCTACCGCGCCGACGCCGAGGTCGGCGAGGACTACCGGGACGCGGGCGACATCAACTGGTTCGTCTGCCGTCCGTCGGCCTCCTTCTGGCCCGACTCCGACGCCGCCGCGCATCTGCTGATGACCGCCTGCCTGGCCCAGCTCGCACGGTGGAACGTCCGTGTCCGCCACGCCTCCGGCGAGCTGCCCGCCCCGGTCGTCCACGGCCTGCCGCGCAACTGGCCGCACGTTCGCGCCGTCTACGAACGCGCGGGCTTCCGGCACGTCGGGGACACCGAAGTGATCCTGATCGCGCGGACGGCCGACCTTCCGGCGCACAAGCCGCAGCCGGGGCTCACCATCGAGCGCACGCTCGGGGAGTGCGGTACCCGATTCACGGCGTACGAGGAAGGGCGCTCGGTCGGTTTCATCGAGGTCGACACGGCCTTGTCCCGCGCCGAACGCCACACCCGTTCCGCGGGCCTGGCGGACATCGGCAACCTCCACATCACCCCGGCCCACGAGGGCAACGGCCTGGAACAGGTGCTCATCGCGCAGGCCGCCGATTGGCTCCGCCTGTGCGGCGTGGACCGCCTCGTCGCCTATGAATCAGCCGCTGACCGGACGGCGATCGACCGGCTGACCTCGGCGGGTTTCCAGGAACTCACGCGCACCGACCGCTGCTGGGAACACCGCCCGCAGTGACCGCGCCCCAGGACCAGCACGCCCGGCATGGGCGTGCTGGTCAGGCCTCGCGCAGGATGGGGACGGGGTACGACGGGGGCGGCGTACGACGGGCACGGCGCATGACGGACGCAGTACATGACGGACACGACCACGACAGGCATGGCCCACGCGCGGACAAGGCTCACACGCCCGAGTGCCGGAGTCTCATGCGGGCTTCGCCTCGGCACGAGGGGCGAGGACGCAGAACTCGTGCCCCTCCGGGTCGACCAGGCACCGCCACGGGACATCGCCCTGGCCGAGGTCGAGGTCGACGGCGCCGAGGTCCCGCAGCCTGGCCACCTCCGCCTCCAGGTCTTCACCGGGGTAGGGCAGCACGTCGACATGAACGCGGTCCGGCACGGTCTTCGTGCCCGGCGTGCGGAGGAACTCGAGGTACGGGCCGACGCCCCGGGCGGAGCGCAGCACCGCGCGGTCGTCGGTCGCCTCGTGCAGGGTCCAGTCCACCGCCTCGCCCCAGAACCGGGCCATGGCCCGCGGATCCTCGCAGTCGACGACCACCGCGGCCACCGGCCCGGTGTCCCGGTAGATCTCCCGAGGTTCGAGAACGCAGAACTCGTTGCCCTCCGGGTCGGCGAGGACCGTCCACGGCACATCTCCCTGACCGATGTCGACGGGCTTCGCACCGAGCGCCTTGAGGCGCTCGACCAACTCCGCCTGATGAGCCGCGGAGGTGGTGGCCAGATCGAGGTGCACACGGTTCTTCGTCGTCGACTTGGGCTCCGGCACCCGAACCACGTCGACGCAGACGGCGACCGGGTCCGGCCAGACGAAGCCGCCCGCGGGTTCCACGTTGGTCACGCCCGGACCCTCACTGGAAACCCCCCAGCCGAGCGCCTCCGCCCAGAACCGGCCCACCGCCGAGTCGTCCAGAGCCTTGATGTTCACGTTCACCGGTCGCAGTGCCATGCCGGTGATCTTATGCACCCGCTCCGCATCGGCATCCGCGCCGGGGCCGATCAGGGATCAACTCCCTTACCGCGCGCGGTGCTCGACTCGCGCTCGAAGGACCGGACACCACGGCCTTCACGGACCTGCGCGAACCTCGGGAGGCAACGCGGCATGAACCAGCCCCTCAGCCACCTCGTGGCGTCGACCAGCACCTGCAAAGCGCGGCAACGTGCCCTAGCCTGACCTGATGCCTCATGGAACGACCTCGTACGTCTGCCTCTCCTGCCGGGTCTCGTACAAGCAGCCGTACGACAGGACCAGGCAGCGGACCTGCCCGCGCTGTGGAGAGCCGATGCTCCATGCGGGCTCGGCATTCGCGGCGCCCCGGAGGCGGGACCTCGCGGCGTGGCGGACGCTCACCGTGTTGCTGAACGCGGGCGTGGGCTTCCACAAGAGCTGCTGCGGCGGGCCCGGCTACCGGCCCCGGACGCTGCGCGAGGTGCGCGCACGGATGACGTACGCGCGACGTACCAGCACACCGGCGGCCGAGGCGCTCGCGCGGCCCGATGTGCCATGACGCGTGCCCGGCAATCCCCTACAACTCGAAATCGATCCGCTCCACGTCGGTGAACTCCACGCCCAGGCCGTGCGCCCGGGTGTTGTTGGCGCGGAAGTACATCTCCGCCAGGCCCTCCGCGGCGATGCGCTGGAGCTGCTGTTCGGTGGCGCCCTGATCGCGGGCGGTGAACAGGCGGCCGGCCCACTCGGGCGGCAGGGCCTGGGTGATGTCGCGGATGCGGGCGTCGTCGGTGGTGCCCGGGGCGGCGGTGAACCCGAAGCGGGCCCGCGTGGAGACGACCAGGCCGTCCGTGGCAACCGCCTTCTTCTTGGCCTTCGCCCGGACCTGCGGCTGCCACCGCTTCTTGACCTCGTCCTCCAGGCGCTCGCGCAGGCCGCGCCGGGGCCGCTTCAGCCTGCCCGCCACGTACCTCTCCACCGTGCGCTGGGAGATGCCGAGCGCCTGAGCCGCGGCTTTGGTGCCCTTGAGCTGCTTGACCAGGTACTTCATCTGGGCCTGGGCGCTTTTGGGGACGGGGCGGGTGAACGCCCCCTCCAGCGCGCGGTCCAGGCTGTCCCCGAGCGAGTCCACCATGACCTGCTACTCCCCTTCCCCGGCCGCCGGGTCGGTCTTGATGAGGTTGGCGACGTTGAACACCCCGCCATGCTCCTCGAACTGCTCCTCCGCCCACAGCACGGTCTGCGTGCCCTGGTGTTTGACCATGCCCGGCGAGACACCGAGCCGGAACGTGCCCGGCGCGGGCTTGCCCTCCGGCGTGAACGGCAGGACGTCCAGCGGGGACGGGCCCGGCGAGGGGTAGACGATGGCGTCGGTGCCGATGGCGACCGGGTACAGGTCGGCCGCCGCTGCGGTCTTCATCAGCTTGCGGTGCAGGCCGATCCGCTGGTTGGCGAGGACGGCGGCCCGGATGTCGGGGCGCCACGTCTCCCGCGCGAGCGCCGGCCACGGCTCGTAGTACGCCACCTGACCGCGGTTGCGCTGGCGCAGCTTGCCGATGCCGCCCTTCGCCGTCGACTTGATCGCGCCGACCAGCAGCGCCATCACCGGGTCCACCTGCTTGGAGCGGGCCATCGCCGCCAGGAACTCGGCGCCGCCCAGGTCGCCGGTGACGCCGAGGTCGGCCATCGTCTCCATGTACGCGTCGCGCAGCCGCTTGTACCAGCCGTCCAGGTAACGGCCGGACCGCATACGCACGTACGCCTCGAGGGGCGCGACCTCGAAGCCCAACTCCACCGCGTACGCGACGGTCGGGGTGGCGTACCAGGCCGGCCCTGCGGGCCGCTCCCCCTTCGGCGTGAACGGCGACGGGAGCCGGTCGCCGTCGACGGTGCGGCCGCCCATGTCCACGCGGGACAGGTCCACGTGCGAGAGGTCGACCAGCCAGGAGCCGGGCAGCGCCGGGTCGAAGGCCGGGCCGCCCGTCAGATGGGTGGGCCCGTCGAGGCCGACCGTGAGTCCGTTCGCGGCCGCGGCGAACGACATGTTGATGTCGACGGCGACCAGGTAGCGGTGCGCGCACTCCTCATCGGTGAGCGGGCGGCACCAGTCGTAGGGCTCCTCCATCAGCATCTCGGCCGGAGTACGCAGATGGTGCCGCGCGAACTTCCCCTTCAGCAACGGGTGTTCGTCCGGCACCTCGCACTCCACCACGTCGTACACCGCGGTGAGCGCGTCGGCGTTGAACGCCCGCTCGAACTCCCCGGTCGCCTCGTTCTTGGCCGCACGGGTCGGCGGGCGCAGCGCGGTCATCAGCTCCAGGCCGGTGACCGCCGCGGTGCCGCGCGGCGTCATCACCCGCTGGGCGTACGCCCCCAAGTAGCGGGCGAGGTCGGCCGGGTGCATGCCGGGCAGCCGCGGGTCGTCCTTCTTGTCCCACTCGCGTACGTCCAGTGCGTTCCACGCCGGGATGCACAGCTGGACGCAGTTGCGCCTGGCGCCGTCGGCCGGGCGGTAGATGCGCGCCCACGGCCCGAACCCGCGCTGGGTGAGCTTCCATTCGGCCCTGACGAGCTGCTTGACCACCTTGTGGTCGTCCGCGAGGCATCCGGATCGCTGCTCCTCTTCGGACAGGGCGGCGGGCAGGCCGTAGCGCTCCAGGGCTGCGGGGGTGAGGACGAGGACGGGGTCGGCGTCGCGGCCGTTGCGGTGCAGGCGGGCCTGGCCGAGCCTGGCCTCGGTCAGCGTCCATTCGACCAGGGACGGCAAGGACTTGGCGGGCACGTCCAGGACCAGGCCGCCGACGCAGTACGCCTGGACCTGCCCGCTGTCGTGGTCGACGTCGACCACGGCGAGGGGGCCGTTCTCGAAGCGCGGGTCCGCGGCCGGAGCAGCCGAGGTGGTCGACTTCCGCGCAGCCTTCGTCGCCTTCGTCATCGGCTTGCGCGCCGCGCTCTGGGCTCCCGGGCGTCGGGAAGGCGTGGCGGGCCGTCCGGGAGTCGACGCCGGACGGGCCGCTGGGGCCGACGCCGCCGGGGCTCCGTTCGCCGCGAAGGCAGCGGGCTCGGGCCGGGCCTCGGGCGCCGCGGCCGGGGCTGACGCGGCGTCGGGAGCGGCAGCGGGGGCCGGGAAGCGGGCCGCGAGCCCCTCGAGGAGCCGGGCATAGGCGGCACGCTTCGGCGGCCGCGGCTCGGTCCTGCCCGACTCCCAATTCCCCACCGCCTCACGGCGGGTGCTCAAGGCCTGGGCGACCTGCTCCTGACTCAGCCCGGCAGCCTCGCGCAACCGCTTGCGCTCGGCGGGCGCCGGCAGACCGTCCTGAGCAGCCTGCTCCAGCAACGCGTCCACCGCACTGAACAGCTGATCCTCAGCGGGCACAGACCTCACCTCCAGCCGTCACCGTACATGGATCGCGCCTCGGTTCACGCATGAAACACGCGCCAATCGCTTGCAGATCGCATACCTATGCTGAGCTCACCGGTCCTCGGCGGCCCGGGCAGGCCCGGCGCCGGTCGCGTCACGGAGCCTCGCGAAAACCCTTTGGCGGGCCGCAACAACCGCTGCTAGCTTTCCGGAGGCCGTGCGAGAGAACGAGGAGGTGGTACCCGTGAACGCAGAATCGACATGGGTGCTCCCCTTCGGGGTCACGGTCGGGCGATAGGTCGTCCGGGAGCGCCGTTCACGAGCACTCCCGAAAGGCACGACCATGCACTTCACTTCCCAGCGGCGCCTCGACGACGGCGTCCTCGAACGCGAATTCACCCTCGGCGAGATCCCCGGCACCCTGTGGACACCCGAGTCCCCCGAACCGGCCCCGCTGATCCTGATGGCCCACAACAACGGCCTGCCCAAGGCGCAACCGCGGCTGGTGGCCCGGGCCCGGCTCACCGCGGCGCGCGGCTACGCGGTGGCCTCCATCGACGCCCCCGGGTGCGGTGACCGACCTCGTTCCGCCGCCGACGAGCAGGCCCGCGTCGACATCCGCAGGGCGATGGAGGCCGGCGAGCCGGTCGACGAGATCTTCGAGTCCTTCATCGGCCCGCTGGTCGAGAAGGCCGTCCCGGAATGGCGGACCACCCTGGACGCCCTCCTTTCGCTGCCCGAGATCGACGGCCCGGTCGGCTACTCGGGGTGGACCGCCGTCGGCATCCACCTCGCGGTGACCGAGCCGCGCATCGCGGCCGCCGGTCTCTTCGCCGGGGGCTACGTGCCCCGCGCCCAGCGCGAGGAGGCCCGGCACGTCACCATTCCGCTGCTGCTCCTGCTGCAGTGGGACGACGAAGGCAACCCCCGGCAGCGGGCCCTGGACCTGTTCGACGCCTTCGGCACCAAGGAGAAGACGCTGCACGCCAACCTGGGCGGACACACCGGCACTCCGTGGTTCGAGATGGAGGACGGTGGCCGGTTCTACGACCGGCACCTGAAGCGAGGCCGGGCCCGCCAGGCAGACGGTAGGCGGAGGCCGGTGACTGGTGATCGGTGACCGGTGACCGGTAAGGAGTAGGCGGTGGGCGGTGAGGCAGTGGGACGTGTCGACCGGACGCCGCCCGCCGGGACGACGGGCCCCGCCTCAAGGCGGGGCCCGTTTCAAGGCGGGGCCCGTTTCAAGGCGGGGCCCGTTTCAAGGCGGGGCCCGTTTCATGCCGCCACAGACAGGGGGCGCCTCCGCTCCCGGCGAGCCGACCAGTCCGTACCGCCCGGGCCGACCGGTCCGCTCACCAGGTCTTGCCTGCCTGCTCCCGGATCGTACGGTTGATGCGGTTGAAGAAGTTGGTCAGCGCGATCTCCAGGGTGATCGCGCCCAGTTGCTCCTCGCTGAAGTGGCCGGCGGCCGCGTCCCAGACCTCGTCGGTCACGCCCGGCGCGCCGTCCTGGATCCGGGTGGCGGCCTCGGTCAGAGCAAGGGCCGCCCGCTCCTGCTCGGTGTAGAAGGGCGTCTCGCGCCACGCGACCACGTTGTGCAGCCGTTCCTCTGTCTCACCGGCCTTCTTCGCCGGCTCGATCGAGGCGAAGACGCACGGGCCGCACCCGTTGATCTGGCTGGTCCGCAGATGGACCAGGGAGAGCAGGCGCTGGTCGACTCCCCCGGCGTGAATCGCCTTGTAGAGGTGCTGGATCGCGGTGATCACGTCGGGGTTCGGCGGGCTGCTCATGCGTGTCGTACGTGCTTCCATCGGTGGTGCTCCCTCATCGGTTACCTGTGCCCCTTCGGGCCCGTCATCCCCATGACGGAGCAGCGCCGAGGAAGGTAACAACATGTCCGACACCAGCTCGATGGACCCGATGGCCGAGGCGTTCGAGGCCGAGCGCGACCGGCTGCGCGCGGTCGCCCACCGCATGCTCGGGTCGCGCGCCGACGCCGATGACGTGGTCCAGGAGGCCTGGTTGCGGCTCTCGCGCCAGGACGCGGCGGCCATCCACAACCTCGGCGGCTGGCTGACCACCGTGGTCGGCCGGATCAGCCTCGATGTCCTGCGATCGCGCCAGGCCCGCCCGGAAGCGACCTACGACGACGGCCTGCCCGAGCTCGTGGTGACGCCCGACGACGGCCCTGCTCCCGAGGACGACGCGCTGCTCGCCGACTCCGTCGGGGTCGCCCTCCTCGTCGTCCTGGAGTCGCTGCGGCCGAGCGAGCGGCTGGCGTTCGTGCTGCACGACCTGTTCGCGGTGCCGTTCGACGAGATCGGCCAGATCCTCGGCAAGTCCACCGCCGCCGCCAAGATGCTCGCCAGCCGGGCCCGCAGGAAGGTGCGGACGACGGAGCGGCCGACCGGTGTCGGACGGGAGCAGCGAGAGGTGGTCCAGGCCTTCCTGGCGGCCGCCCGCGACGGCGACTTCGAGGGGTTGCTGCGGGTACTCGACCCCGAGGTGAGACTGACCGTCGACACACCGTCCGGCGTCGTCGTCACCCTCGGCGCCACCAAGATCGCAGCCGCCGCCCAGCTGTCCGCCGGCGCGGCCGGACAGGGATGCGCGGCGCTCGTCAACGGACTCCCGGGAATCGTCTCCTGGCGCGAGGACGGCACGCCGCTCTCGGTCATCGCGTTCACCGTCGTCGAGAGCCGGATCACCGACATGACGGTCGTGACCGACCCGGCCAAGCTCGCGTCGATGAACCTGCCGGACCCGACACCAGCGGCGCCCCGGCGCTCACCGGACCGCAGGCGCTGACGAAGTCCACACCTCTACCTCAGGTCGAGAGATCACTCATGCGTCGCATGAGGGTTCACCCGCATGGGCCCTGCCCCGAACAGAGCGAGCAGAGCAAACAGAGCGAGACCCATGCGGCATGATCAATGATCAGGTCGGCAGCACGTGTTCGGCAGAACGCGTGAGGAGCCGAGCGACCTCCGAGCGCGGCACCGAGCATTCTCGGAACCGGCCACGACCTGCACCTCGAACGGCCGGAGCTCCTACACACCTGCTCTCGGAGTTCCTGGAGACGCTCACCTGAGTTCCTGAAAAAACCTGACGCCCAACCGGTCGGTCGAGAGCAGTGTCGGCGTTAGCATGCGCGCCATGCGCGGGTTCTGCACAGTCGACCAACGACGCCTGTCCTTCCTGGACTTCGGCGGTCCGGGGATCCCGATGCTGGCGCTCCACGGGCATTACAACGAGGCGTCGGCGTTCGCCCCGCTCGCCGAGGCGCTGGCACCGCGATGGCGAGTGATCGCTCTGGACCAGCGTGGGCACGGTGAGTCCGACCGCGCCCAGAGCTATCGGCGGGCCGACTACGTCGCCGACGTCGCGGCTGTTCATCACCATCTGGGGCTCGGTCCGGTGCCGGTGCTCGGTCACTCGTTGGGCGGCGCGAACGCCTATCAGTACGCGGCCCGACACCCGGGCCGGGTCACGGCCCTGATCGTCGAGGACGTCGGCGCCGTGGTGAACGCCGACTGGTCGTTGGCCACGCAGCTGCCTCGCAACGCGCCGTCCCGCCAGGCGTTGGCCTCCGCGCTCGGCTCGACGGCGCCGTACCTGGAGTGTTCCTTCCGCCGGTTCGACGACGGCTGGGGATTCTCGTTCGACATCGAGCACACGGTGCAGTCCCACAAGGCCCTCACCGGCGACTACTGGAGCGACTGGGAGTCGGTGACCTGCCCGACCCTGCTCATCCGGGGAACGGACAGCGTCGTACTGACGCAGGATCATGCCCGGGAAATGATCGCCCGCCGAGCCGGCCGGGCCGAGTTGGCCGACATTCCAGCCGGGCACGTGGTGCACTGCGACGCTCCCGACCGGTTCGCCGCCGTGGTACGCACCTTTCTTTCTCAACTCCCCATGGCGTAACACTCACACGTCGGATGAAATCGGGGGTCGGGGACGACTCCCTCCCCGACCTTGCCCCCTGACAAGGAGAATCACCCCATGCGTACCCATCAGCTCGGCCGCAGCACGGTAGAGGTCACTGAACTGGGCTTCGGTGGCGGGCCGTTGGGAGGCCTGTTCGCGCCACTGGACGACGAGACCGCCGCGGAGGCGCTGAGCGCCGCGTGGGACGCCGGTCTACGTTACTTCGACACCTCGCCGCACTACGGCATAGGGCACTCCGAACGCCGCATCGGCCAGATGCTGGGAGGGAAGCCGCGGGCGGCGTTCACCCTCTCGACGAAGGTCGGCCGGTTGCTGGTGCCGCAGGATCCGGCCGGACGGATGGACGAGGCGTTCGCCGTACCGGCCACCCACCGCCGGGTGTGGGACTTCTCCCGCGACGGCGTCCTGCGCAGCGTCGAGGACTCGCTGACCCGTCTGGGCACCGACCGCATCGACGTGCTGTACCTGCACGACGCCGAGGAACACTTCGAGGCCGCACTGCGCGACGGCTATCCGGCGCTGGCCGAGCTGCGCGCCCAGGGCGTGGTCGGTGCCGTCGGCGCGGGCATGTACCACCCCGGCAAGCTGACCCGCCTGGTGCGGGAGACCGACGCGGACGTGGTGATGCTCTCCGGCCGCTACACCCTGCTGGACCACAGCGCCCTCGACGAACTTCTGCCCGCCTGCGCGGAACGGGGCGTCTCGGTCCTGGCCGCTTCGGTCTTCAACTCCGGCCTGCTGGCCACCGACCGCCCCGAGCCGGGAGCCCGTTTCGACTACGCCCCCGCCGCACCGGAACTCTTGAAGCGGACGAACCGGATCGCGGACGTCTGCGAGGCACACGGCGTGACAGCCCCTCAGGCGGCCCTGGCCTTCCCTCTGCTGCACCCGGTCGTCGCCGGAATCGTGGTCGGCATGAGAACCACGGACGAAGTACGGCGCAACCTCGAGGCCTTCGACGCACGGATACCTCCACAGCTCTGGTCCGACCTGTGCGAGGAGGGCCTGCTGGACGAACGCGCCGTGCAGGAAAGGACACGCGTCCCCTCCCGGCCCTCCCCCTCGGACGCGGGTGAATGACCTCCCTCGCCGGTGAGGCGCCGCTCAGGTAAGAACCCGTCCTCGTGGAAACGCGTACGGAGGTGCCTCCTCGAGAGGTGGGTCGCCACTGAGAGACTCCCCCTATGGGATCTTGGGGAACCTCGGGGCCGGTGCTGTTGTCTCTCGCCAGGGTCACGCTCGGCGCCGGTGGCTCGCTGCTGGGCCAGTACCTAGGCATCGCGTTGCAGGTGGACAAGGCGGCATGCACGGACTCGGACAGTGGCAACCCTCAGCCTGACCGAAGCAGCCCGAGGCGTGATGTCCGACCCTTCCGTGGCGCGCGGGGCGCAGGTCCGTTTCATGGACGCGGCGTACGACGACATGTGGCCCGGCCGGCGACGCGCAGACGGGCAACCCGTCGCACCCCGGTGAGATCGCCTGTCGAGCCCCAGGAGGCCATGAGTCATGGCCGTCGATCCTGCGATCCGTCGTCTCCCGTGGGACCGAAAGCCGGACCGAAAGCCGGACCGTCTGCCCGGAGCAGGTCCTGGGCGCGCTCCAGGTCCCGCTCCGTACGCATCAACGGATGACAAACCGTCACCCTTCAGCTCGTTCAGCTTGTTCAGCTCGTTCAGCGGATGTTGACGTCAATGCAGGCGTAGAAGGCGTTGGCCGTGTCGCCGATGTTCCACACCGCCAGGACCTTGTGCCTGCCGGTGAAATTGCCGAGGTTGACCTGGTGCGAGACGGTCGACGGGGGCTGCTGGTTGTTGCCGTCGATGGTGGCCACCTTCGTGCCGTCGACGAAGTACTCGTAATTCGCGGTGCGGTGCCGGGCCGTGAACGTCCAGGTGAAGGTCTGCGTCCTGCTGACGTCGCTGACCTTCCAGCCCTTGCTGTCGTCGTTGAGCTCCGCGAACCTGGCGTTGCCGCCGTGGCAACTGCGCAGACCCTTGGGGCCCTCGACGCTCTGCGGTTCGTACTTGATGTCTCCGCACGGCACCGTCCTGGCGGCGCACTGCGCCTGACGGCTCGCCGGTGCGTTGACGTAGCCGTGCGCGCTGGCCGAGCCGGTCGGCAGCGTGAGGGCGAGGACCGGTGCGAGGCCGGCGCCGATCGCGGCGGCTATCTTCCGCTTCTTGTCCATGCATGACTCCTTCACGGCATTGCTTCATGGGGGTGTGCGGCGTGAAGAGCTCTCGTGGGGGTGCGAGGTAGGGGGCAAGCGTTGTGGTCGGTGGGGCCGAGCGGAGGCCAGATACGTGCGACCACCGATTAGTCCAGACCATAGACTTTGGCGAGACCCGGTCAAGGCCGGTTTCGAGCCACGCCTCGGCACGGATGTTCTCGGCGCGGTCGGCATACGTCTGGGACTTCCCGTCCACCGACCCCGTCTCCGTCGAAGTGGGGGCGGTGGTCAGGGGTACGCGACCACAGTGGAGGGCTTGGTGTCCGTCCCGGAGGTGGGGCTGCCGGTGGAGTTGATCACGTGCGCGTACTGGCCCTTGCCGCCGAGGGAGACGACCAGCAGGTGGTGGAACTTCACGCCCGGCTTGTTCGGAGCGGCGAAGCCGTGCTCCTGGACGATGGTGGGGTCCACGTTGTAGTAGCAGTACGAGCCGAGTCCCCAACCCTCGTGGCTGGTCACGGAGTCGGCGACCTTGTAGGCGGCGAAGCCCCGCAGGTTCCCGTTCTGGATGGCGGCCTGGTCGGGGGCGTCGTACGCCTTCTCGTTCTGGAAGAAGATCGTGCGGCCGCGCTCGCCCTTCCACTGCACGTCGTACTTGTTGAAGTGCTCCACGAACAGCCCTGTCGCCAGGACGTCGTCGCCGTTGACCACGACGCCGTGGTCGGCGCGGTTGGTCTCCCAGCCGACACCGTCGCCGTGGTCGGCGCGCCAGACCCAGGTGTGGTCGACGATGGTGTGCCGGCTGTTGACGACCATGCTGGTGGTGGCCTTGCCCACGCCCGCGCCGCCGATGCGGATGAACACGTCCTGCAGCGTGATGGGGTTGCCGGCGTGCCCCGCCGACGACCCCTCGGGGCCCACCTCCAGGAGTACCGCGGAGTTGTCCCGCCCCGCGTCGACGAGGACACCGGCCAGCCGCACGCCGTCGACGTCGGCGATCTTCATGGCGGTCACCCCGCCGTCGGGCACGAGGGTGGCGTAGCCGAGACCGAGGACGACGGTGCCCTCGCGGGTGACCTCGATGGGCCGGTCGACGTGGTAGATGCCGGGGGTGAGCAGCAGGTTCTTGCCTTCCTTGAGCGCCGAGTTGAGGGACGCGGCGGTGTCGCCCTCCTTGGCGACGTGGAACGCGCTCAGCGGCAGCGACTCGCCTCGGGGAGTGCCTCCGGCCCAGCTGGTGCCGCGGGCCGCGGTGCGCAGCGCGGGCAGGAAGACCTTGTACTCCCCGCCGTCCAGATAGAGGAAGGGCTTCTCGCGCGAGACAGGGGTCGTGTCGAGCGTCGTGTAGGGCGGGTCCGGGAAGGACTGCGCGGGGGCACCCTCGACGCCGGAGAACACCATGTTCCACACACCGTTCAGCCAGCCGCCGACGGAGCTGTCGCGGGTGTACCACTGCTGCTGGGAGTACGGCTGCACGGTGCCGTCGACGCGGCTGTCGGCGATGTAGCCGCCGCTCGCCCAGCCGTATCCGTCCGGGGCCAGGTTGAGGTTGCCGCGTACGTGCATACGGCGGAACGGCGCGGCCTGGGAGACGGCGAAGCGGTTCGTGCCGTTCACGGGTTTGAGGGAGAGGTTCTCGGCGGAGCGCCAGAAGTTCTGGGTGGCGTTGCCGTTGAACCAGCCGGCGTCCACGGTCACGTCACCGTTGAAATGAGTGTCGTCGGGCGAGAGGCCCAGACCCATGATGGAGGTGTAGAAGCCGAGTTGGGCGTTGAGGCCGTTGTAGGTGCCGGGCTTGAACAGCAGCGCGTAGCGGCCGCTGCCGAACTGGGCCGATTCCTGCTTTCTGAAGATGTCGTCAAGTGTGGCCTGGATACCGGGCGTTGACGGGTCGAAGACCAGCACGTTGGGGCCGAGGTCGGGCGCCGCGGCCGCCGCTTTCCGTGCGGCACCCATCGCCTGGGGCGCGGCGAGCAGACCTGCGGCCGGGACTGCCGCGGCCGTGGCCGCCAGCACTGTCCGGCGTGAGACGCCGTGCCGGAGAGGGGCGGGGAGACCGACGGGCTCGACAGGTTCTGTGGTCACGGGTGGACTCCATGAGGTGTGGGGGTGGCGGGGGCGGCGGGGGTGGTTCATGCGATTGGGGACGTACGGCCGACACGGAGGTCCGCGCTCCCCTGTTCAGAAAATGAACACCGGACGGCCTGAGAGCGCTCTCTCGCGTTGGATGGTTACGGCAGTGAAACGTGGCGTCAAGGGGGTGCGCACGTACGAGTCGGACCGGAGCCTCGGGCCTCAACTCCCGTACGCCACACGGGTTGTACGCGTTGAGACGGGTTTACTCCGGCCGACTGTCCGGAGTGCCGAGCGACACTTGTGATCAAAATGTCGGATGACATCGTTCTGGACAGGCAAGCGGATACGGCTGCGCGGCATCGAGCCCGACGACTGGACCACGTTCATGGGCTTCGCAGTGGAGGAGGAGCGGCTGGGTGATGTCCTGCATCCGCCCCGTTCAGCGGACAGCTTCCGCACCATGGCCAGGGAACAGGCTGCCGCCAAGTCCGACGACGACTGCTTCGGGCTGGCCATCGAAGCGGTCGCCACGGGCGAAACCGTCGGCGTCATCGGCCCGCACCAAGCCGATCCGCGCGCGGGTTGGTTCGAGTACGGCATCACGATGGGTGCGGATCATCGGCGCAAGGGTTATGCGGCAGAGGCCGTGTCCATGCTGCTGCGTTTCATGTTCGCCGAGCGGCGCTACCACAAGTGCGAAGCGAGGATCTTCGCCCACAACGAGGCATCACTGGCGCTGCACCGTCGGCTCGGTTTCGCCGAGGAGGGTCGCCTCCGCGATCACGAGTTCTTCGCCGGCCGGCACCACGACCTGGTCATGATGGGGATGCTCGCCGACGAGTTCGCCCACCTGCATGCGGTGAGCGAGCCGCGAGCTCGCCCAGATGGCCGTCGAGGACCGTGAAGGCCGTGCAGGTGACGAAGGCCGTGCACGTGAGGGGGAATTTTCCCCCCGGTACCACCGCAGGACGGCGAACGCGGTGGCGGTGTCGCCGCGTTCGCGGCTCGCGCCCGGCGATGGCGCCGGGCGGTCGTGCGGTCGGGCGGTCGTGCGGTCGTGCGGTCGTGCGGTCGTGCGGTCGTGCGGCGTGAGCATGGAGCGAGCCGTACGTAGGTTCCGGTTCCGGTTCCGTTCCTGACGAGGATGTCGGGCGGACCGGGCGCGATTCGCCGAACGCGCCACGCCCACGGGGCACCCTGCACGCAACCGGCCCACCCCCATGCCCAGTTGGCCGACGAGCGCGGCCTTTGGGCGCCCCCCCTGGGCAGCCCCGAAAAGAAGGGCGGCGGTTTCGATCAGCCGCCGTGCGCCGTCAGCGTGTACCCCTCCGGGCCCTCGAAGGAGAACTTCGGCCCGAAGGGGCTGTCCGCCATGGGTTCGACGATCTTGACGCCGGCGGCGACGAGCTGGTCGTGGAGCTGATGGGCGTCCGTGGTCCGGAACCAGAGCACCACGCCGAGGCCCGGCCGCGCGGCGTCGGCGAGGTCGACGCCCGGGAGCAGCGCGCGGACGGCGAACGGGGTCGGCTTGGTGTCGAACACGACCGCGTGCGGGGGCGAGACGGCGGCTCGGCGCAGCCCCAGGTGCTTCTCGCAGAAGACCGCCGCGGCCTCCACGTCGTGGACCTGCAGGGCGACGAAGTCCGGACCATCGATGGCGACAGGCATGAGCTCCCCTCTCCTATGTCAATGCTTTGACATAAGAGATTACGAGGCCGCACCTCACATGTCAAAATGCTGACATGGATGAGAGTGTGCCGACGGAACCGTTCCGCCCAGCGGACGACATCACCCACCATGTGGGGTATCTGCTCAAACGCGCCCAGGCCGCCCTGCGCGGCGCCATGGACAAGGTGCTGCGCGAGCACGGGCTGACCGTGCCGCAGTACGCCACCCTCGAGCTCCTGGCACAGCACCCGGGCATGTCGAACGCCGACCTCGCCCGCGCGACGTTCGTCACCCGCCAGTCCGGGAACGTCGTGCTGCGCGGCCTCCAGGAGGCAGGGCTGATCACCCGCCCCGCCACCGCCGACCACGGCCGGGCCCGGCCCGCCCGCCTCACCGACGAGGGCCGCGCACGCCTCGCCGCGGTCCAGACCGCCGTGTACGCAGTCGAACAGCGCATGGTCGACGCGATCCCGTCGCGGCGCGTCACGGCACTCCTCGCCGATCTTGAGCACATCTCGGAAGCGCTGGAGGACTGACCGGACGACAGACCGGAGGTTGGCCGTGCTCGCCCTGGTCATCCACGAGCTGTCCGACACCCCCGAACTGTCCCTGCACCCGCCCGAGGCGACCGATGACCGGCTCCGCGCCGTCATCGACCTCCCGCACGCCGATCCCGCACGGCCCACGCCCCTGCCCGGGCTCGGACGCGTCGCGGGAGCCAACGGACGCACCCTGAGCCGCCTGCTTCCCAGCGAACTCGGCATGAACTTCCGCTGGTGGCGCACCACCCTGCGCATCCATCACGCACTGGCCCATCTGACGGGCCTGCACAACAGGCCCGCGCTGCCGTAGAACCCGTCGTCGAACCGGTGAGAGGTTTGTGACGGTTCTCGTGAGCCCCATCGTGTTTCAGGGGACACCCGTGCCGCTCTGCCAGCGGCAGAACAACGGCCGCACCTGACGCAACGATCACTACAGTCGCGTCTCATGACGACGATGACGACGCGTACGGTCGAGTATCCGGCCGACGGTTTGACGATGATCGGGCACCTCGCCCTGCCGGCCGGTGTCGACCGCCGGCCCGCGGTGCTGCTCGGACCGGAGGGCATGGGGCTCAGCGACGTCGAGCGCCGCCGGGCCGATGCTCTCGCCGAGCTGGGATACGTAGCGCTGGCCTTCGACCTTCACGGCGGGCGCTATCTGGGCGACCCCGAGGAGATGCTGGCCCGTTGCCTGCCGTTGCTCGCTGATCCCGACCGGCTGCGGGACATCGGCCATGCGGCGCTCGACGTGTTGCGCGCCGAACCTCGGACCGATTCCGACCGGATCGCCGCCGTCGGCTACGGCACCGGGGGCGCCGTCGGGCTGGAACTCGGGCGCGACGGCGTCAACCTGCGCGCGATCGGCACAGTCAACGCAGTGACCACGGGCCGACCGGGCGAGGCGGCGCGTATCCGGTGCCCGGTGTGGGCCGGGGTCGGGTCGCAAGACCCGATCATGTCGTCCACGCAACGCGAGGCGTTCACCGCTGAGATGCAGGCCGCGGGCGTCGACTGGCGCCTTGCGGTCTACGGCGGCGCGTTGCACGCCTTCCACCATCCGCCGGTCGACCACCCCGTTGTCCCCGGCGTCGGTTACCACCCGCGGCACGCTCAACGAGCCTGGCGCGACATCGTCGACCTGCTCGCCGAGTGTCTGCCCGTGACGGAGGATCCGGGGCGAGGCAGTGGAGGGACACAGTCACGGTGACTCGGATACGGAGGTGACGACATCTGCCCGTCCTGGCAGTGCACTTCCCGCGGCTTCGCCGTACGCATGAGCAGATCGCCCGGACGAACCTGGAGACCGAGGCGGGCCTTCGTCGTTCAGGTCCGGAGCCACGCCACGGCGGCGGCGAGAGCATCTTGTGAGGGCACCAACTCGTCCGGCGGGACAGGGGCGTTGCCGTACACACGACCCAGCCGGTCGGCCTCCCGGACCGCGGTGAGCACGAGCATCGCACCGTCACTCAGCTCGATCGCGGCGTTGCCGGTCGCCAGCCCGCCGGTCGGCTCCCCGAAGGTCCGTACGTTGTCCTTCCCCAGGAAGGCGATGAGCGTGGCCTCCGCGGCGCTGATCGTCCTGCCGTCGGTGAGCACCGCCACGCGTGCCTGCGGGACAGCGAGTCGACAGGGATTGGGCACCGGCGACATGTCTGCCTCGTCGACGCGGACGATGCCGTCGTGCAGATTCCATCGGCCCGCCGTCTCCCCGTCCGCCAACGAGCCGAGCAGCCCGTCGCCGAGCAACGGGGCGAGCACGGTCAGCATGGGGTACATGTTGCCGCCGGTATTGCCGCGAAGGTCGACGACCCAGCCGCTCGGCCGCCGTGCGTCCAGCTCCCGGACGAGCTCGGCGCCCCTTTCCGTGTAGCGCCGGTCGGCGTCCTCGTCTCCGGTCGCTGCCGGGACGACGACCAGCGGGTGGCGCCCGTCGACCAGTCGCCCGCTCGGCATCGGGACTGCCGTCGTGGTGTCCTCGCGGAACTCCGCGGCGACGTCTTCCGGCGTGAGGAAGAACGTGTGAGGGTCGTTCAGAGCGGCGATCGCCTTGCGGATCTGGCCGTAGGTGTCTGGAGAGGACGTCGCGTCCGCGATGGCCTCGTACGCTGCCTGCCGAAACTCGACCCAGTCCACTTGCCGACGGTTGAGGGCGTGCTCCTGGATCAGGTCGAGAACCCCGGAGAAGTAGTCTTGCGCGGCCTCTCGCACGATCGCTCTTCTGGTCGAGGGCTGGGTGAAGGTGCTGGAGTTCGGGCGCGAGGTGGTGAGGTGGTGAGGTGGTGAGGCGAGGATGTCAGGCGAACGGGTCGCCCGCCGCACCGCTGAGGCGTACCAGCCCGGGCCTGCCGTTGTCGGTGGCGCGCACGTACAACGTGTAGGCCGAGTCCGTCTCCCCCGCCTTGCGGCGGGCCCAGTCCAGGACCTCATCGACGTCGGCGCCGGTCACCTCGTACTCGTCCGAAGCCCCTGCCGACCGGTCCCAGAAGTACACCCGGTAGGTCGCCTCGTCGCGCTCCCAGGTGGTGTCTCGCGGATCCACTCCTCGTACGTGCATGGAGCAACCGTATCGACCCGGCTCGGGGCGGTCGGCACCCGGCCGATGCCTCCCCGAAGGCCATACCTCAGGTCGCCGCCTCCGCCCTCACCTCTTCGTAGATCGCTGCCGGGTCCCGCTGAGCCAGGTAACGGAAGTGCCATCGGAGGACACCGTCGTCGGAGGCGAGCGAAGTCAGCGGGGCGTCCCCGGGCGTGATGAGCCGGGGCTCCGTCCACTGCTGTGCGACCACCCCGAGCGAGACGCCGGCACTGGTCACGACCCAACTGGCCTCGCCACCCGCGATAGAAGCGAGGTATCCGCTCCTGACGACGGAGTCGACCGCTTCACGGACGGACATCTCGGCGGGCAGATCCTTGGTGTCCTCGTGCGGAGCGAAAGCGTCGTCGCCCATGGCGACGCTGTCCCGGGTCAGATGCACCTTCATGCTGGGATCCTAAGCGGTGGCGCCGACACTCATGCCCGCCCGGGCGACCCGGGCGATGCCGCCCGTCGGCCGCGCAATTCTCCGGGGGCGCGGGTCGCAGGCGTGCGGCAGACGGGTCAGGGCCAGCTCAGGTGAGGAGTTCCGCGAGCAGGGCCATCTCGGTGGGAGGATCGATCACCGGCTGGATGAGGAGTTCGTCGACGCCGGCCTGTTCCAGGGCGGTGATGCGGGCGAGGATGTCGTCGCGGGTGCCGACCAGGGCCAGGCGGTTCATCAGCGAGGGCAGCACCAGGTCCCGGTCCTGCGGCGCGATGCGTCCGAGGTAGTTGGGGTAGAGCTTGGTGTGCCGGTCCGGCGCCGTGGCGGTGGTGCCGCGCCGGTCGAGGAGCCGCCGCACCGCCTCGCGTTCCTCGGGGCCGAGTTGCTCGGCGAAGGCAGGTGTCTCGGCGGCCGTATCGGCGGCGAAGGCCAGCAGCGACAGGACGAGGTGGCCCGTCGCGTCCCGGGCCGCGTCGCCATGGGGGTCCCCGGCCTCGTCTTCGTACTCGTCTTCGTCGAGCAGGTGGAGCGCGGTGATCACGTACGAGTCCGGGTGGGAGTCGGAGTCTTGGGGTGTGTCCTGGGCGGCGTGACGACGGGTGTCGTGCAGCGCGTGCCAGGCGGCGGGCTCCAGCAGGCCGACGGAGATGAGGCCGGTTCCGCGGCGGCCGGCGACGGCGGCGGCCTTCGGCCCGAGCAGCGCGGCCACGACGAACTCGATCGGGTCGGCGATGTTCACGTGCGCCCCGGTGTGCAGGAACCGGATGTCACGGACCCGGTCCCCTTCGCGGTACTCGGTCGGGCGCCCGGCGCACAGGTCCTGCAGTGCGCCGGTGAAGCTCTCCAGCCTGGCGGCCGTGGTCGGCCGCATGCCCAGCGTGCGCCGGGCGGTGTTCCCGGTGCCGACTCCGCAGATGATCCGGCCCGGTGCCAGGGCGTTGAGGCTGGCGAGCCCACTCGCGGCGGCCGGGGCCGAGCGCAGCGCCGGTGAGGTCACGCCGATGCCGAGCCTGATGCGGCTGGTGGCCTTCGCGCACAGGCTCAAGGCGACGAAGGGGTCGCCGTGGACCATCGGGGTGTCGTTGACCCAGAAGCTGTCCAGGCCCAACTCTTCGGCCCGCACGGCGAGTTCCTCCACACCGGGCTGCGCGGCGACAACGACGCCTGCACGCATCAAGACCTCCAGGGTGCGCTGACGGGGTGGCCGGTCGGGCTGCCGGAACGGCCGGTCGGGCCGACGGACCGGCCCACTCCGTGGACGGGGAGCACATCATCCGTCTGTGAGTATGGAGCTGATCGCGGCATCCGCGGTAGACGGCGACGCCCGCGGCGGTGGACGGACCGCTGCTCAGCGGTCCCGGTTGCCTGCCCGAGGCGATCCCCCTTTAGGCAAACTGTCTCCGTATACCACACCCTGTGCGGGCTCGCCGCCAATCCAGCTCTGCCGTCCGAGCTCGTCGACCGCCTCATATCCCTCGCGGACGACGACATCGCCACGGAACTTGCCTCTCGCTCCGACCTCACCACCGCACAGGCCGTCGCGTTGGCCGAGCACGGCGACGCGTGCGCCGTCCAACTCGCCTACGGGGGAAGGATCACCGCCGACGACATCCACCCCTCCCGCCTGCCTGACGTCGCCCTCGCCCTGCTCGCCCAAGGAGTCGGCCGGCCGGAGTGGGCGCGTCTCCTTGCCGCGGATCCGGCCCGTGGGCGCCGGGAGAGACTGGCGGCCTGCCCCGGACTCCCCTCCGACGTGGTGGACGTGCTCGCGGCGGACCCGGACGTCCATGTCGTCGCCGAGGTCGCGTTGTGGGCCGGCCCGGACGTGGCCGCGAGGCTCGCGGCGCATCCGCACGCCGAGGTCCGCCGTGCGGTGGCGAACAACGAAGCCACGCCTCCCCCGGCACTGGCGGCGCTGGTCACCCGGGAGCAGCTGCCCGCGGCGCGACACTGCCTGGTCTGTGACCGCGAGGAGATCCCCTTCGTCCACGACCCGGAGTGCCCACGGCACGACTGCGATCTGCTGCCGGGTGCCTCCTGCGACGGCTCCCACGAGTCCACCGTCCACGACATGTGGGAGGCGGCGATTCGTAACCCGGCCACCCCCGTCGAAGCTGTCGTCGGCTTCGTGGACCATCCGTCGATGATGCTGCGCTGGGCACTCGCCGCCCGCGAGGACCTGCCCCAAGAGGCGTGCGAGCGGCTGGCATCGGATCCGACCCCCGGTGTCCGCGCCGACCTCGCCGAGAATCCCGCGGTCGATGAGGCCCTCATCCGTACGCTGGCACACGACCGTGACTCCGAAGTGCGCCGCAGGCTCGCCCACCACCCGCGCGTGCCCCTCGACGTACTCACCCGCCTGGCCCGAACTGCCAGGATCGGCAACACACTTCTGCCCCGCGTCGCCGCCGCCTCCCCCACCGAGATCCAGGAGCTGGCCGCATCCCCGGATCCCGCCGCCCGCGTGCTCGTGGCCCGACGACGCGACCTGCCACCCGAGATACGCGACCGCCTGGCCGACGACCCCGACGCGAAGGTGGTCAAGGCACTCGCTCCCCACCCCGGCCTTTGCGAAGCGCAGTTGCGTGCCATGATCGGTCGGCACGGCACCCAGGTCCTCGCCAAGGTGGCGACCAACCCCGATGCGTCCCCGGCACTGCTCGAAGACCTGGTCCGGCACGAACCAGCGGTGCGCAGGGCGTTCCGTGAGGTGGCCCGGCATCGCGCGGCGACGGCCTCGGCGCTGCTCGTCTGCCTGGCGGACGAACGGGCCAGGCCTGTCGCCGCCGGTCACCCGGCACTCCCGCCGGCGGCCGTCGTGGAGCTGCTCGCAGACACGGATCCGCGGGTCGTGGAGGCAGCGGCGGCCAACCCGTCCCTCCCGCCTGCCGTCATGTCGGATCTGGTGTGCCGTCGGTGAACCCCGGGCGCTCTCTGCGGCAACCGTTCGATAGCCTCGCCCCTTGATCAGCGATCGATGGTCGTACGAGTACGCCGAGACCGAGACCTGGGGCCCTTCGTTGGAAGAGCAGACCGAGAGCCTGGCCAACCGGGCCGACATCGAAGAGCGTTTCGTACGGGACTGGGGGCTCGAACTACCGGAGTCCGCCTTCCGGTTCTGGACGTGGCTGCATGCGCTGAGCCCGGCCGAGCAGCGGTCCCTCAGGGACATGGACGTGACACCGCTCGGCATCACGCACCTCGCCTCGGATCCCGGCGCACGGCCACGCGCCGGGATCGATGTGCGGGTACACGGCCGCTACTACCGTGACCCTCCGGAGTTCGTGTCCTTCCTGCACGGCGGGTCCGACGGTCTCCACTACGGCCTGTGGTTCGACGACGGACGCACCTGCCGAGGAGTCGCGTCGTACTACAACAACGACGGCGGCGGAATCGACATGAGCGCGGCAACCCCGCTGGAGGCGGTCCGCGCGATCCTCGAACGCCGCTGGCGCGACCTCGACGACGCACAGGACGAGGAGGGCGTGTCCGCTCGGCGCTCCCAACTGGCGCTGCTGCGCGACGCGCTGACCGCCGTCGAGACCGGAGACCGGCCCGAGGTGGGCCTCGCCTACTCCCGGGCGTACGACATGGCCAGGCCGCCCGTGGACCCCGCCCGGGTCACCACATTGGACGAAGCGGGCGCGCTCGCGGCCGGAGAGACCGCGCTGGGCCGTCCTGCCCACAACGCTGCCGACGAGCACAAGTTCGCGACCTACATGTACGCCGTCTTCGAGGACCCCGCGGCCATGACGGCCGCCGTGGAAGAGGCCCGCGTCCGCTGCGCCGCCGGGGATCCCGCGGAAGCCCTCGTCCTGGGCCGCGACCTGCACTGGGCCTCGGGCGGCGACCCGGCCCGCGAGCAGCTCGCGAACGAACTGCTCGTGGTGGCCTACCGCGCCCTGGACCGCCCCGCGCTGGCGCGCATCGCCGAGGCGCACCACCGGCACCGGGCCTTGCCGAGCGTGGACGCCCTGGAGACGAAGACGTCCTAGGTCTCCTGGACGGGCGTTGTCAGTGCCGGGTGCGACGATCGCCCCATGACTGAGACGACCGGCCCGAGCGGCGACTGGCAGGGTTTCCTCACGCGGTGGAGCGAGGAGTGGGCGGACGCGTGCGATCCCGACGACCTGCGGGACGCCGGTGACGAACAGGCCCGGCGCGCCCGCTGGTTGGGCTTCCCTCCCGCGACACCCGCGCGCGTCGCGGCACTCGAAGAGCGCCTCGGACACCGGCTGCCTCCGTCGTACCGGGCCTTCCTCGAGGTCACCGACGGCTGGCGGCACGCGGGCGGATTCGTGTGGCTGCTGGCGGGCACGGAGCAGGCCCAGTGGCACGAGGACGACGCCGAGATCGCCGACATCTTCCAGGAGGACCTGGAGGAGGACGCGACGCGGGAGGAGATCCTGGAGGCCACGATCTGGACCCGCGGGCTCGAACTGGCCGTGGAGTCCGACGCGGTGGACGTCATGCTGGACCCGGAGGACGTGGACGAGCACGGCGAATGGGCGGTGTACACGTGGGCGCCCTGGCGGGCCAGCCCTCCTGAACGGTACGCGTCCTTCTGGGAGTTCATGCAGGACGCGTACCGGCAGTTCCACCACCTGCGGGCGAGAGCCGACGACGCGCCGGAGTTCAGGAACGCCACGACCGAGTCGCTGGATGCCGAGGTGGAACAGGCGCGGCGTGACGCGCTGCGCGGCGACCATGAGCGGGCCGAGCCGGTCCTCGCGAAGGCGCAGTCCTTCGGCAGGCCCCGCGCCGGTGCGCTGGGCGACCAGATCAGATGGCTGCTCGGCGACCGGCACACCAGACACTTCGACGGACTCGCCGGCGATTCCGTGTACGCGCAGGATCTGCTGCCCGCCCTGATCGCCGGCCGAGGGGATCGGCGGTCTTGGGATGAGGAGGGGGCGTACGAGTCCCACGTGCGAGGCAGAGCCGACGAGGTGCGCGCGCTGGAGCGGCGGATACTGCGGCAACTGCGGGAGGGAACCTATGTGTACACCGCTCCCGGGCCCTTCGGCGACGCCCTGGACAGGGCCCGGGAACAGGCCAGGTGGGGTGAGACGGACACGGCCTGGCGGACGCTGCTGACCGCGCTCCCCCAGTGGCAGCCGCTGGGTGCCGACCATCTGGCTCCGGTGGGCCTCACCGCGGATCCGCTGCTCGGGCCGCTGCTCACGCAGGAGCGGGCCCGCGCGCTGCTGGCCACCCCCAGGGGCGAGGAGGCGACCGGCAGGTGCGGCGTGGCGGTCGACGAGGATCCGAAGGGCCTGGCGTGGCTCGCGGAACGGCCCTCGAACGGACGGCGTCAGGGGTACCGGTTCCTCCTCGTGGAGGGGGTGGAACCCGCCGAACTGCCCGCTGTCATCGGTGACGAGAACGGCGCGGAGCTGCACCAGCCGATGACCTTGTGGGATGCGCACGCGAAACTGCGGTCGAGCGGGACGTCCTCCTCGTACGACGACAAGGCACTGGCCGCCGTCGGCCGAGCCGGGCACGGATGGAGCTTCGCCTTCGACGACCGGCCACAGGGGTTCAACGAAGCGCGGTTCGTCTCCCCGGCCGTCGCCGCCTCACAGCACGGTCGTGCCGTGGTGGTGTGGGCCGCGCCCGACGAGTTCGACAGGGGCGCCCTGTTCCACCTCTCGGTGGCCGAGCGCGGCACGGAACGCTACGGGTTCACGGTCGTCGGCGAACGGCGCGAACGCTCCGGAGAGATACCGCGGAACCTGGACCCGGACCGTCTCTTCCCCGAGGCTCGAAGCGGCGGCCCGCAGCGGGGACTGCCGGGCGAGGGCGCCGCCCTGTCGGCGATCGCCGGGACGTTCGGTGTCACGCTGCCGCGTTTCGCCCTCGACCACGGCCGACTGCACACCTTCACCACCCGCTCCTGGACGCGCCCGCCGGGCCCCGGCGAGACGTACGTCGTCCTGACCTTCAGTACGCCCCGGCCGGATTCCTCGGACACGTGAACTCCCGAAAGCCGCGGCTGCGGGCCTCGGTGCCGGGTGACAGACAACGTGCTCGTGTCTCCGTCACCCGGCAAGCGTGAGGACGGCAAGGACTGCGGTCGGCAAGGACTGCGCTCGGCAGGGACTGGGGTCGGCAAGGACTGCGCTCGGCAGGGACTGGGGTCGGCAAGGTCCGCCGCTGCCGCGCAGGGGCGAAAAACCCCTTTGCCGGGATTGCCCCGCGCCCCGAGACTGGGGTCATGCCGTGCCCCGACACCGAGGTCATGCTCGGATTCGCGAGGACCGACGACGAAGCCCTCGTCGCGTACCTGGGCGACCCACAGCGCACCGTTGCGGCGTACCACGAGTTGCTGCGCCGCGCAGAGACCGCGCTGAGCGCCGTCCGCGCCGGTCTGCGTGACGGGAATCCGGCCGTCCGTGAGGGCTGTTGCCGCCTTCTGGATCATCTGGTCGACACCGATTCCATGGGTGAACTCGTCGCCATGGCCGACGACCCGGACCCCCGCGTCAGGATCGCCGCCCTTCACGCTCTGGCCTGTGACCGGTGCAAGGGCGGCACCTGCGCACCGGGCCCGGACCAGGTCCTCGTACCCTCGCTGCACCGCCTGGTTGACGACCCCGACCCGCACGTCCGGGCCATGGCCGCCGAACTCGTCGGCAAGTTCGTCCACTCCGACCCGCGCGCTCTCGTCGCCTTGGAGGCGTCCCACGCCAACGACCCGAGCCCCGCGGTACGGAAGAAGGCGGGCTGGTTCACACCCGGCGGGACCATCTACGAACGGACCCTTCCGACCCGCGGCCCCTTGAACCCGTGACCCGTTGAGCCCGTGACCCCAGGTCGGCGCGAGAGCAACCACCGGCTGCGACCTGCCAGTTCATGCCCTGCTGCCGCAGGCCTCAGGGACCCCCGGGCGCGTGAAGGGTCCGGCGAACGGCGTTGCGGAGCCAGCGATGGCCGCCGTCGGCGGCGTGGCGGGGGTGCCACGCCATGCCGATGGTCAGCGGCGGCAACGGCAGGGGGATGTCGAGGAGGCGGAGCCCCAGAGCCGTGGCGGCATCGGTGAGCGGGGAGGCAACACCGCCCGGAGGTGCGGTGGGGACGAGGCAGACGATGTCGCTGCGGGCAGCGAGGGTCATCGCGGCCATGTGGCTGGGGAGGACGACAGAGACCCGCCGGCGGAGGTTCCGCTCGGCCAGAGCGGTGTCCAGGGGTCCGGTGAACCGACCGCGGCGGCTCACCACCACGTGCTCGGCGGCAGCGAGCCGGTCCGGGGTCAGGGCCCCTTCGGTCAGGGGGTGGCCGGGCCTGACGGCCGCCGCCATCCGAAGGACGACCAGCTCTTCGACCCGGGTCTCGGGGTCCGCGTGGTCGATGGACCCGATCTCCAGGTCGATGCGGCCGTCGCGCAGCGCCGGTCCGGCCTCCAGCTCCTCGGCCCGGAAGCGGAAGGAGATCCCAGGCGCCTCCTGCCGGGCCAGCCGCAACATCCCCGGAACCAGCGCCGCGCCGACCAGGTCGGCCGCCTGAAGGGTGAAGGTGCTGCGCAGGACCGCCGGATCGACGCCGGCGCCGGGAGCCAGCAGCGCTCCGAGACGGCGTACCACGGCGGCCGTCTCCTCGCGCAACTCCCGGGCACGGGGCGTGGGGACCATGCTCTGGCCGGCCCGGACCAGCAGAGGGTCCTGAAGGATGCGCCGCAGCCGGGCGAGGGTGCGGCTCATGGCGGCCGGCGACGTGTGCAGGCGGGCGGCGGCCCGCGTGACGCTCTGCTCCGTCAGCAAAGCGTCCAACGCGACGGCGAGATTGGCGTCGATGGCAGGTTCCGCACCGCTGGTCATAGGCGTTATTCCATTTCAGGCAATGATCCCGTGCTCAAGTTCCCATTGTGGCAATGCCCTTGGCCTCCACAGGATGAGGGTCGTCCCGATCCGGCACGACCCACGAGGACCCATGATCGTCATCACCGCCCCCACCGGGAACACCGGCCGTCATCTGCTGCCTCTGCTCCTGGAATCCGCCCCCGCCCGCGACGAGGAACTACGCGTGGTCGTACGTGACCCCGCACGGCTGCCCGACGCGGTGCGCGACCGCGTCGAGGTGATCACCGGCTCGCACGGTGACGCCGAGGTCGTCGACCGCGCCTTCGAGGGCGCCGACTCCGTGTTCTGGCTCGTCCCCCCGGACGCGTCCCGGCCTCCCGAGGACGCCTTCCGCGGATTCACCCGGCCCGCCGCGAAGGCCGTCGTCGCCCACGGCGTCGGCCACGTCGTCGGCGTCTCCGCACTCGGCCGCGGCACCGCGGTCGCCCATCGCGCGGGGCTCGTCACCGCTTCCCTCGCCATGGACGACCTCATCGCCGAAACCGGCGTCGCCTACCGCGCCCTGGCCTGCCCGTCCTTCTTCGACAACCTTCTCGAGGACGCGGACACGATCCGGGAGACAGGCGTCTTCACCGACGCCGTCGACGCCGACCTCAAGACACCTCGCGTCGCCGTCGCCGACATCGCGGCCGTCGCCGCGGACCTGCTGGTGAACCGCACGTGGTCCGGCAGCGACAGCGTCCCCGTACTCGGGCCGCAGGACCTCTCCCCCAACGACCTGGCCCGCATCATGACCGAACAGCTCGGCCGCCCCGTCCGCTA
Source organism: Streptomyces sp. NPDC025651 (assembly GCF_055558735.1). Lineage (NCBI taxonomy): Bacteria > Bacillati > Actinomycetota > Actinomycetes > Kitasatosporales > Streptomycetaceae > Streptomyces > Streptomyces sp. NPDC025651. The sequence continues at coordinate 236,800 of NZ_JBVHLZ010000011.1, read as the reverse complement.
CGAACGCCGGCCGCTCGACGAGTTGTACGCCGACCTTCTCGGCCACGGCATCGACGAGGCGTTCGCCCAGGGCATCGTCGACATGAAAAGGGCCAAGAACGAAGGCCTCGACACAGGCGTCACCCGCACCCCGGCCACCGGCTCCCCCACCGCCTTCCACCGCTGGTGCGCCCAGACCCTCAAGCCCGCAGTCCTCCCGGAAGGAACCCGTCATGCCCGCTGAGACGTCCACACACACCACGCACTCCACCCAGTCCACCCAGAAGACCGCCCCGCCGGTCACCGCGTTCATGCTCGTCAAGACCACACCCGAGTGGCTCGCCATGACACCCGAGGAACGCGTGAACGCCTTCGCCACCGAGGTCGTCCCCACCGTCGAGGCCAAGACCACCGGCGTCCGCTCACGCTTCTACGACACGGAGTTCTACTCCACCCGCGTCACCGACGTCTGGGTCTGGGAGGCCGACGACCACGACGCGTACCAGCTCCTCATCGACGCACTGCGTGAAACCCCTTTCTGGGACCGCTACTTCACGGTCGTCGACCTCCTCGTCGGCACCGAGAACGGCTATGCCCGCACCTACGGCCTCGAGGCCGTCACCACCATCTCGACCTGACGCCTCACTTCACTTCGCACACCGAAGCGAAGACAGGCAGGGAGGGAAGGCGGGAAGGAGGGAGCAAACGCCGGACTACCTGCGGGCCGCGGTCTCGGAGGGCAGTTCGGCGAAGCGGTCGCGGTACGCGCCGGCGAAGCGGCCGAGGTGCGAGACGCCCCACCGGTAGGCGATCGTGCCGACGGGGTCGCTGGAGGCGAGGATGTCCTCACGAACCCGGTCGAGCCGCAGGTTGCGGACGTAGACCATGGGCGAGAGGCCGAGCCCGGCGCGGAATGCCGAGCTGAGGGTCCGCGGGCTGCAACCCGCGGCCTCGGCGATGCCGCCGAGGCTGAGGTGCTCGGCGAGGTTCGCTTCGATGAACGCGAGGGCCGCGCGCAGGGAGCTCGGGTAGCCGCGTCGCGGACCGTCGTGCAGCTCGCCGGTGTGCGAGTGCGACTGGGCCAGGAGCAGAGCCGTGACGAGGCAACGCAGCTGGCTGCGCTGCAGCTCCGCGCGCTGGAACAGGGGGTCTTCCGAGTCCAGCTGCTCGATGAGGGAGCGGACCAGGAGCCGCACCGCCCTGCCCTTGGGCTTGGCCAGGTCGAGGGCGAAGTCGAAGCGCACGGTGGACACCGGCGGATGCCCGGTCAGCGCGGCGAACTCCTGATCGACCAGGGCAGCGTCGATCCGCAGACCCAGGAACCGCGTCCGCCTGCTGCGCAGGGGCCGCAGTTCCTGCGTGTCTCCGGGGTTGACGACTCCCGCCGTCGCTTCGTCGAGGGTCGCCCGCAGGCCGCCGCACGACGCCGAGACGGCACCGGAGACACCGATGTTGACGAAGTACGAGCCGCGGTCGCGGTCCTTGGCCGAGGTGACACGCACGCCGAGTGGCGAGACGAAGTAGCCGACCGCGAAGTCGGGTGCGGCGACGCCGCGCAGTTCGTGATCGCCGCCGCACAGCTCACCCAGCGGCGATGTGGCGATCGAGCCGCCGAACAGGCGGGTGGCGGCGTTGAGCAGGTCGGCGGGGTTCCGGGACCTGGTGATGAGGTGGTTGCGCAGCGGTGTCGGCACGGTGGTGGGGGCACCTCCCTGGGGCCCATTGTCGGCATGGCGGTCGGCGGGTTCCGTTGCGCGCGTACGAATCAAGCCGTGCGTCACGGCTTCTTCGGCGCGCTCCGCTCATATCGGCGGGGCCACGGACAGCCCCGGATCGACGCCGTTGTGGGACTTGGCCGCCATGAACTCGTCGATTCCGCGCATCTCGTAGGAGGCGTGGTGGAAGGCCGCGTGCGGCCCGCGCACGATGCCGAAGCCGTGGTGGAAGGTGTTGCACCGCAGAAACCACATGATCTCGCCACGGTCGCCCAGACACATGGTGTCCGATAGGCGGAACCCCACATGCTTGATGTGCCAGGCCACCGTGGCCTCCGGGGTGGAAGAGTTCATCAGCACATGAGAGAGGCGTACGGGGACCGGTTCGCGGGCCTCGATCTTGCGGTGTCCGCGGGCGGAGACGTCGGCGGAGACCTCGACCGCGCGGCCCTCGTTGTCGAAGAAGCGGACCGCGTAGCCACCCCCGGGAGTGTCGATGGACCTCGGTTCGTGGACCAACCGCACGCCCTGGGCGGCCAGTTGTGCGGCCAAGGTGTCGACGTCGTCGGCGCCTGCGGCACCGAAGACGATGAGGTCGGTGCGCTTGTGCGCGTCCTCGCGTAACCGCACCACGTACTGCTCCGGGGAACCTTCGGCCGCCAGAAATGACACCCCGGTGTCACCAGCGAGGTCCCTCAGGTGCGACGAGGCGTCGCGGCTGCGCGCCTGCCCTGTGGGCTGGAAGGTCAGGTGGACGCCCCCTCCCCACTTCCGCGTCCAGGCCCTTCTGCTCGCGCAGCCACTCCTGTGCCTCGGCCAGGCTTCGAGTCGGGGCGGGGACCATGGCCAAGGTTCGGCCCCCTTCACACCGGATGGTTACGCGGGCTCGGCCATGAGCCGGTGGCAGGAGTCGGTCAGCGGATACACCTCATGGTGGCGCTGCGCCTGCTCCAGGCCGACGATCGCCACCGAGGTCTCCACAAGCGCGCGGCACCGCTGCGCGCGCCGTCCCGCGAACGCCTGGAGCCCCGCCACCACGGACGCGTGCCGCGCGAGTTCGCGGGCCAGCACGAGCCCGTCCTCGATGGCCAGGGCAGCTCCACTGGCCATCTGAGGTGCGGGCGCATGCGCGGCGTCACCGATGACCACGGCGTTGCCCCGATGCCAGGCGCCCTCCAGGAGCGCCGTGCGGACCGGGCGGCGCACCACCGATTCCGATGCGGACACCAGGCAGCGGATCTCCTCCACCCGGCCGGGGAAGGCCTCCAGCAACTGCCTGAGGCGCAAGGCGAGTTCGGCATCGGGCAGGACGCTCCGGTCCACTCCGTTCTCCGTCAGAAACACGTACGCCTGACTGTCCGAGAGAGGCACGAGGCCGGCCGTGTGGGCCTTCCCGGCGAACTGGTGGATGCCGGTGGCCCACAGCGGACGGGGCACCAGGGCCCGCCAGACCATCTGCCCGTGAAAGGCGAGCGAGGCCTCAAGGCTCAGCAGGCCCCGCGTCGCCGAGCGGATCCCGTCCGCGCCCACCAGCAGCGCGACCCTCCGCACCGTCCCGTCCGACAAGCGCACGCAGACCAGCCCCTTCTCCTGGTCCACCGCGGCAACCGTCATTCCGTGGCGTACCACTACGCCGCACCGCTCGGCTTCCGCGTACAGGATGCGGTGCAGTACGGGGCGCGCGATGCCGACCATCGCGGGCCGGCCCGCACCGATCAGGCGGGGCAACTCGGCCTCGCCCGCGGGCTCGCCGTCCACGTCCACGTGCGTGACGGTGCTCATGCCGTAGCCCTCGGCAAGGCAGGCGTCCGCAAGCCCCAACTCGTCCAGCGCGCGCAGCGAAGGGCCGGTCAGGCACAGCCCCCATCCAGAAGTCGCCTCCGGCGGGCCGGCCTCGGCGATCTCCACCTGCCATCCGTCGCGCGCCAGGGCGGTGGCCGCGGTCAGACCGGCCACGCCCGCCCCCACGATCACGGCCGTCCGCAGACCGCGGCAGCTGTCCATGTACGCCTCCAGAGCTCCGACTTCCTGGAAACCGTAGGACTCGTCGGCGCTCCGCCTTGTCCGAATCGGGCGGCGGCCATCCGCTGTCGGCAGGCGGAAGGTCAGGCGACGTCCCAGGCCGCCTCGATCATCTGGAAGATCTCGTCCACGGCGGCCTGCGGGTCGGCGGCCTCGCGGGCCAGCGCATAGGCGTCGATCACGAACCTCGCAATCGCCCGGCAGGCCGTCTCGCTCCGCGCCAGACCAGGGTCGGCGACGAGGGCCGTTGCCAGCGACTCCGCGTGGCGCAGCCGCATCGACTCCTCGTACTCCCGCAGGGCGCGTGACTCGTCGATCATCCGGTAGACCGGGGCGGTACCGTCCGCCGTGCAGTGCCGGACCATGGCGTGGATCTCGCGGCGCAGGGCGGGAATGAGCGGCTCGTCCGGCTCCCGGTCGGTGACCGCCCGCGCAAGGCGCTGCTCGAAGTTGCCGTCCTGCTCGAACACCAGGGCCTCTTTCGAGGCGAAGTGGGAGAAGAGCGTGGTGACGGCCACGTCGGCCTCCGCGGCGACGTCACGGATACCCACCGCGTCGTACCCGCGTTCCAGGAAGAGCCGCAGCGCGGTGTCGGCGATCTTCTGGCGGGTCGCGGCCTTCTTGCGCTCACGGCGTCCGGTCGTCGGCACGGTCATGCCCTGACACTAGCAAATACAAATCCGTAACCGTTCCAAAACACTAACCGTTAGTGTTACGGTCGGCCGCATGAAGAGAGTGAGCTTCGCCGAGTTCGGCGGCCCCGACGTCCTGCACCTCGTCGACGCCGAGGAGCCCCACGCGGGCCCCGGCCAGATACGCGTCGCCGTGCGGGCGGCGGGCGTGAACCCCGTCGACTGGAGGATCCGCGAAGGCCAGTTCCAGAAGGTCCGCCCGATCGAACTGCCCGCCGGGGTCGGGCAGGACGCCGCCGGGGTGGTGGACGAGGTCGGCACCGGGGTCGAAGGGGTCGAGGTCGGCGACCACGTGTTCGGACGAGGCTCGAGTACGTATGCCGAGTTCGCCGTGCTGGCGGCCTGGGCCCCGATGCCCGAGCTGCTGACCCATGAAGAGGCCGCCGGGTACCCCTCGGTGGTGGAGACCGCGCTGCGCATCATCGGCCAGTCCGGTGTGCGCCCCGGGCAGACGCTGCTGGTCAGCGGCGCGTCCGGCGGCGTCGGATCGGCGGTGCTGCAGATCGCCCGCGAGCGCGGCATCACGGTGATCGGCACGGCCGGGGCCGCGAACCAGGACTATCTGCGCGACCTGGGCGCCCGCGCCACCACGTACGGCGAGGGCTGGGTCGACCGGGTGCGGCGGCTCGGCCGGGTCGACGCGGCGCTCGACCTGGCCGGCTCGGGCGTGATCCGCGAACTCGTCGAACTGACCGGGGATCCGCGGAAGGTGGTCTCCATCGCCGACCTCGGCGCGCCGGACCTCGGTGCCCGGTTCTCCGGCGTGACCGGGAACGTGCCGCGCGCCCTCGCCGAGGCCGCCGACCTCATCTCCCGCGGCAGGCTCCACATTCCGGTCGAGAAGACGTACAGCCTCGCCGAGGCCGCGGCAGCACACATCGACAGCCAGGCCGGTCACACGCGCGGGCGCCGAGTCATCACCGTGTGAACTGCTGCGCTTCGCCGGGGCGCGCGGCCCGGCACATCGCCTTCCTTTCAGCGATCCTGCCGGGACCCACCCGGCAGGCGTGCGACACGCGAGGAGCCCCATGCACACTCCTGTCACGATCATCGGCGCCGGACTCGGCGGACTCGTCCTGGCCCGCGTCCTGCACCTCCACGACATCCCGGTCACGGTCCACGAGGCGGAACCCTCCCCGACGACGCGTTCGCAGGGCGGGATGCTCGACATCCACGTACACAACGGCCAACTGGCTCTCAGGGCAGCCGACTTGATGGACGAGTTCCGCGACCTCATCCTTGAGGGCCGCCAAGCGATACGGCTTCTCGGCCGGGACGGGACCGTCCTGTTCGACAAGGCCGACGACGGCACGGGCGCAAGCCCCGAGGTGCAGCGCGGCGCACTGCGGCACATGCTGCTGGACGCACTTCCCGAAGGCGCCGTGCGATGGGGCCACAAGGCCACCGGCGTCCGCGCCCTCTCCGAGGGCCGCCACGAGGTGGCCTTCGCGGGTGCCGCTCCCGTCGTCACGAGCCTGCTGGTCGGCGCGGACGGCGCGTGGTCACGAGTCCGGCCCCTCCTCTCCGACGCCACCCCCGAGTACGTCGGCCGGTCCTTCGTCGAGACCTTCCTGCACGACGCCGACACCCTGCACCCGGCGACCGCGAAGGCGGTCGGCGGCGGGACGCTCGTCGCGCTCGACCCCGGCGAGACCGGAAAGTGGTTCGTGGCGCACCGGGAGAAGGGCGGGACCCTCCACGCGTACATCACCCTGGCCAAGCCGCAGGAGTGGTTCGCCACCATCGATTTCACCAATGCCGCCGCAGCCACCGCGCGGATCGCGCAGGAGTACGACGGCTGGGCACCGGAGCTCACGGCCCTGATCACCGCCGGCCGGACCGCGCCGGTCCTGCGCCCCCTCCACGCCCTGCCGGTCGGGCACCGCTGGGACCGGGTGCCGGGAGTGACCCTGCTCGGCGACGCCGCCCACCTCTCGACGCCCAACGGTCAAGGCGCCGGCCTGGCCATGCAGGACGGCGCCGAACTCGGCCTGGCCCTCGCCGCACACCCCGACGACATCGAGACCGCCCTCACCGCATACGAACAGGCGCTGTTCCCCCGCAGCGCCGCGGCCGCCGCCGAAGTCGCCCACGACCCCACGCCCCAGGAAATGATCAATTTCTTCACCGCCCCGGAGCAGGCAGGAATCTGACGGTTCCTCAGAGGGGAGGACCGCAAGCTCTCCCGCTCAACGACGTGCCGGATGTACGGAGGTTGTCTGTGTTCGCTGTGCGATACCACCGCTACGGCGGTTCCGAAGTCCTCCGCGTGGAGGAGGCCGAAGAGCCGCACGCCGGGCCCGGCCAGGTCCGCATCGCGGTGCGGGCCACGGGCGTCACGCCCTCTGACTGGTACCTGCGTTCAGGGATGCTGCGGGACATCGTCACCCTGGACTTCCCCCACATCCCCGGCGTGGATGCCGCAGGAACCGTCGACGAGGTGGGAGAGGGAGTGACCGGCACCGCCGTGGGAGACGAGGTCTACGGCCTCGTCCCCTTTGCGGACCAAGGAGGCGCCGCGGCCCAGTACGCCGTGCTGGAGGCATGGGCACCCAAGCCTCAGAAATGGTCCTTCGAGGAAGCAGGCGGCGCCGCGGGCAACATCGACACGGCCACCCGCGTACTGGCGGCCCTGGAGACGGCCGAGGGCATGACCTTGCTGATCGACGGTGCCGCCGGAGGCGTCGGCACCATCACCGCCCGACTCGCCCAGGCGCGCGGCCTCACCGTGATCGGCACCGCGAGCGAAGGCAACCACGGCTTCCTCGAACAGCTCGGAGTCGCTCCGGTCACCTACGGGGCAGGGCTGGCCGATCGCCTTGCCCCACTGGCACCGCACGGGGTCGACGTGGTTCTGGACGCGGCCGGCAAGGGCTCTCTTGCCGACCTGGTGGCCATCGCCGGCGACCCCCACCGCGTGGTGACCATCGCGGACTTCGACGCCAACCGGCACGGCGTGCGGTTCTCCCGCTCCGCAGCAGGAGAGTCGCCGGGCTGGGGGGCCTGCCGTGGGCGGCGGCTCTCGCCGATCGCGGCCGCCTCACCGTCCCGCTGCACGCCGTGTTCCCGCTGAAGGAGGCCGCCACCGCCCACGACATCAGCGCCGCGGGTCACGCGCGCGGCAAGATTGTCATCACCGTTCCCTGACCGCCGTGGCCTTGGCCACGCTCGCTGCCCCGCGGGATGCGCGCGCCGCTGGTGAGGGTCCGGCCGTTCGTCCGCGCGTCACTTCGCGATGCGGGCCTCGATGCCGTCCAGCAGGAAGTCGAGGCCCATCCGGAAGGTTTGGTCGGCGTCCAGGGGGGCGGCATCGCGCACCACCGTGGCCAGCGCGGGGAAGCGTCCGGTGGCGAAGGTTCGCTCCAGATAGGGACCGAGTGAGGCCTGCCACCGCTTCTCGTCCATTCCGGTGGCCCGCTCGGCACGCCGCTCGGCGATCTCCCGGCGCACCGCGCCGATCACGTACGCGTCGACCGCGGTGACCACCGGCATGACGGCATCCACGTCGACGTCGCCCAGCGCGGCCACGACGGCCTCTCCCCTGGCCAGGGCGTGCGGCCCCAGCTGCGGTCGTCCGCCGAGCAGGTCGGCCAGCCATTCGTGCTGGTGAGCGGCCTGCCGAGTGGTCTCGGCAAGAGACCGGAGCGTCTCCCGCCAGTCGTCTCCGACCGGCTGGATCTCGGCGTAGGCGGCGTCGACCATCAGGTCGAGCAACTCCTCCTTGCCGGCGATGTAGCTGTACAGCCGCATCGGTCCGACGCCCAGCGCGGTGGCGACCTTGCGCAGCGACACCGCCTCGAGACCGTCCGCGTCGGCCAACTGGATCGCCGCTCGTACGATCCGCTCTCGGTCCAGCGGGGCCGGAACGGGTCGATTCGGCGGCTCCGGCCTCTCCCACACCAACATGCCGCCAACAGTACATCGCATCGGGCGATACAGTGTATCGGCCAATACGGTGTATCGAGGAGAGGCAAACATGACCATCGCCATCGTCGGAGCCGGCCTCGGCGGCCTGGCTCTCGCCCGTGTCCTGCACGTGAACGGCATGAATTCCGTCGTGTACGAACGTGAATCCTCACGCGCCTTTCGCGGCCAGGGCGGCATGCTCGACATCCACTCCGGCCAGCGGGCGCTGCGCGAGGCCGGCCTGATCGACGAGTTCTTCGCGATGGCCCGCGGCGAAGGCCAGGACATGCTCCTTCTCGAGCCGGACGGCACCCTGTTGCTCCGGGAGGACACACCCGACGACGCCCCGCTCGAGCGCCCCGAGGTCGACCGCGCCGATCTGCGCGACCTGCTCCTTGATTCCCTCCCCGACGGCACGGTGCGCTGGGGGCACGCGTACGAGTCCGCCGACCACGGCCTGCTGCACTTCGCCGACGGCGGCAGCGCTCCGTACGACCTGCTGGTCGGCGCGGACGGCGCGAACTCCCGTGTCCGCGCGCTGCTCACCGACGCCCGCCCGGCGCACATCGGCCAGAACGTCATCGAGATCGGCATTCCCGACATCGACCGCACGCACCCCGACCTCGCGGCGATGGTCGGGCGCGGCAACTACTGGGTGATCGGCAAGGGCATATCCCTGGCGGCACAGCGCAACGGCGACGGACGCGTGCGCATCGGCATCAGCTTCTACGACACCGCCGAGGACTGGTTCGCCACCAGCGGGATCCCGTTCGACGACCCGGCCGCCGCCCGGGCGCGGCTGATCGAGCTGCTCCCCGGCTGGGACCCGCGGTTCACCGCGCTGATCGCTGCCTGCGACGACACGGTCGTGCCGCGGTCGATCACCACTCTCCCGGCAGGCCTGACCTGGCCGTCGAGGCCGGACGTCACGCTGCTCGGCGATGCCGCGCACCTGATGCCGCCAGTGGGTGAGGGCGCCAACATGGCACTGCTCGACGGCGCCGTGCTCGGACTCGCGCTGGCCGCACACCCGGACGACGTTCCCGCCGCCGTCAAGGAATACGAACGCGAGATGTTCGACCGCACCAGTGCCGCCGCCCGAATGTCCACGGACATGCAGGACTTGCTGATGTCGCCGGATGCCGCCCAGAAGTTGCTTGCCTTCTTCCAACCCGGCTGAAGGCGAGCGAGAGGTCGGCCCGTCACGCGCAGGTGTGCCGGGCCGACATCCATCACGGGAGGACGGGCTCGGCCCTGGCTCACCTCTCCCCCCGGCCTGCTCCTGCTCCTGCTCCTGCGGCTGGGGCCGCGGCGGCATGGCGGGGACGAGCAGGGAAGCGAGCAGGCCCCGGACGACGACCCCGGCCGCGACGCAGCCGCTGACGGCGGTGTCGTCGGACATCGCCGAGCGGGCCGCCTCGCCGACCGAGGCCGTCTGCGGGCTGCCGGCCGACGGGCCGCTCGCGGCGCAAGCGAGGTCGGCAGGATCATCGCCGCGCTTGCGCCTGCGCCCGCGCCCGCGCCCTGCGGGAAGCGGGCCAGGCTCAGCACTCCTCGACCACTTCAGGGCCCTGTTCGCAGAGATGTGCACTGCCATGGACATCCACCTCGCACAGGTGAACCGGGACACGTCATGGCCTCCGGCACGAGGGGCGCCGGTCCGCAGGCGCTGCCTTGTGGTTCTCGTGCCAAGAAACCCCGAAAGCCGACTAAGAGACCCGATCCCGCCGCACCCGAACCGGCCGTGCCTGCTCCCCCGCCATGACGCGGGCGTCCTCCTCCGCGGCCCGGCGCGCCAGGGCGTGCCGGCGTGCGGCGTACGCGCGGTCGGCCGGCTCGGTCTCGCGGACCACGGCGATCACCGACATGGCCGAGGCCACGCCGAACATCAGCACGGCCCATGCGGCGCCGTTGCGGGCGGACTGCACGGTGCAGTAGGCGAGCCATACGAGGACGGCGCCGTGCATGGTGCACAGCGCGCGGGTGAGCCTGGTCAACAGGGCCTCCAGAGTAGGGAACAGGGCCGCTGGGTCAGAGGCGGGTCGGCGGCCGTCATGACGAGAACGACGGCGGGACGAGACAGGGATCACAGGCCGGGGCCCGACGCCGCCCTGCCTGATTCCTGCCACTGTGCACGCCGCCGATGTGCTGCCCGCCGACGAGGCGGCCGAGGCCCGGCGGCCGCGGGGTCGGCTGGTGCCGAACTTCTCCTGAGGCTCCGGTGGACGGCTTCGCGCCGCTCGTCCCGGCTGATGTCGCCCGGCGGCAGCTCTCGGACGGCATCGGTCCCATGTCGGGGGATGTCGGTCCGATGTCGCCGACTTGTCGGCGGGGCCTGAGAGGTTTCCGGTGTTCCTGCCGGTGCCCATCCGGCAGGTGGGCGACACGCAAGGAACCATCATGACCACTGACATCACGGCCAAGGACGTCTCGGCCAAGGACATCACGATCATCGGCGCCGGACTCGGCGGCCTGGCCCTGGCACGTGTCCTGCATATCCACGGCATCCCGTCCACCGTCTACGAAGCGGAGGCCTCGCCGACGGCACGCGCGCAGGGCGGATTGCTCGACATCCACGACTACAACGGCCAACTCGCCCTTCAGGACGCCGACTTGATGGACGAGTTCCGTGGCCTCATCCTCGAAGGACGCCAGGCGATGCGGGTCCTCGACCCGAACGGAACCGTCCTGCTCGACAAGGCCGACGACGGCACGGGCGGACGCCCCGAGGTCCAGCGCGGCGAACTGCGCCAGATCCTGCTCGACTCGCTCCCCGCCGACACCGTGCGGTGGGGCCACAAGGTCGGCGGAGCCCGCTCGCTCGGCGACGGCCGCCACGAGGTGACGTTCGCCGACGGCGGCACCGTCGTCACCGGCCTGCTGGTCGGCGCGGACGGCGCGTGGTCGCGAGTACGGCCGCTGCTGTCCGCCGCCGTCCCCGAGTACATCGGCAAGTCGGTCGTAGAGACCTACCTGTTCGACGCCGACACCCGGCATCCCGCCGCCGCCAAGACGGTCGGCGGCGGGATGATGGTCGCCGTCACGCCGGGCAAGGAGATCTTCGCCCACCGGGAAAAGGGCGGCACTCTGCACGCCTACGTGGGGCTGTACGAACCGCAGGACTGGTTCGCCGCCATCGATTTCACCGACGCCGACGCGGCCGCCTCGCGTATCGCGCGCGAGTTCGACGGCTGGGCCCCGGAGCTCACCGCTCTGATCACCGACGGCGACATCGCGCCGATCCTGCGTCCCCTTTACGCCCTGCCGGTCGGGCACCGCTGGGAGCGCGTGCCCGGAGTGACCCTGCTCGGCGACGCCGCCCACCTCTCGGCCCCGAACGGCGAAGGCGCCAACCTGGCCATGCTGGACGGCGCCGAGCTCGGCAGGGCCATAGCCGCGCACCGCGGCGACGTCGAAGCCGCACTCACCGCGTACGAGCAGGTCATGTTCCCGCGGAGCGCCGAAGCCGCCGATGACGGCGGCGCCGGGCTCCACGAGTTGCTCTTCGGCGACGACGCGTCCCAGGGCGAGCAGGCAGCCGGAAACGGCAGCGCTGGTTCATCCGTGTGACACCGGCCCCGTCGGCCGGGCCGGTGTCCGGGCGGCGTTGGCACACTGCGGCCGACGAGCCGGTCGGCTCGTCGCGCTCGCCAGAGAGGTGCCGATGTGAATCGCGTGACGATGGCTGCGGTCGCAGCCGCGACGATCGCCCTGTGCGGATCGCTGTCCCCGACGCAGGCCGTGGCCGCTCCGACCCCCGCCCCCTCGCCCGGGCCACGACAGGGCGTACCGCAGGACCACTACTACCCGGACGTCGACTGGATCGTCTGCGAGATCAACAAGGAGCGGACGCGGCAGGCTCTTCCCACGCTCCGGATCTCCGACCAGGCATCTCGCGTGGCCCGGAATCACGCGCGCGACATGGCCGCGACGGGCAGGCTCACCTCGACCGGCAGCGACGGCAGGGACCTGCGGTCACGGCTCGGCGACGCCGGCCTCTTCTCCTCCTACATCAGCGAGTACATGCTCCGCGGCTACCACCACGACGGACACTTCGCGGACATGGCCACCGATCCCGACCCGGACAACGGGCTCCACGAAGCCCTGATGAGCCCGGAGGTCGTGGCGATCGGCATGGGGTACGCGCACAGGTACTGGGACGTGAACCTCTTGGGCAAGCACCGTCACCTGGTGACCAGGTCACCTTCCTGCCTGTAGGAATCCGGCCTGAAGAGTTCCGGCCTGGGTCCGAGGGGCCCCGGCCGGCTTCAGCACAGCCGTCGGCGCACGACGTGAAGCGCGGGGCTAGGGCCTTGCCCGCACCCTGTCGGTCCACGTCCTGCCGACCCACGTCCTGCGGGCACTGCGGGCACTGCGGGCACTGCGGGCCAAGGGTCTTGAGCACGCCGTGCTCTACCGGTCCATCAACCCCGTCAAGCGTTTCTGACCTCACGCCCGAGCAGGCGCCACCGGCTAGGTCGCGCCGGGGAGCCCCAACGCGACCAGGAGCGCCGCCGAAAGCTCTTCCGCGAACAGGGCCGACCCGGTGAGCGTCTTGCGGACGGCCTCCTCATCGGACGTCAGTCCGGCGGCCGCCGCCCAGGCGAGGGCTCCCGCCACCGCGGGTTCGACCGGGAAGTGCTCCAGCGGTATGTCGTAGCTCTCCGCCATGTCGCGGTTGAGCAGGCCCTCCCAGGTGCCGCCGTCCGGCGTGGCCGCCTCGATGAAACCCAGGTCGCTGTCGAAGTAGGACACCACGAGGGCCGGTGTCCCGGTCCGCTGGACGAGGGCCGTCACGCTGCGGGGTCCGGCGTCGGCGAAGTGCGTCGTCTGCCAGCCCTCCGCCAACGCCTCCGTCTCGTCGATGCCCGTGAACCCGGCCGCCTCCATGAGCTGGTGCAGCTCCCCCGTGGCCCGGGTCGTCAATGTTCCGCCTGAGTTTCCCATGGTCGGAAAGTTAACGGACGCCTCTGACAACCCGGCACGCGCCCGAGCTCGAGCTCACGTCATCGGCATGAACTCCGGCAGCGTGAGGGCCGAATGGGCCGGTCGTCCCTGCGCGGAGGGCATGGCGTCGAGGCCGCGGAGCATGTCGTTGCGCCGCTCCAGGGCTCGGGCGGTGGTCGGGAAGAGGGGGGCGTCGCCCTTGCCGACCTGGTTCTGATTTACGGTCACGAACCCACGGGTGTGGTGCTCGTACGCGGCGAATCCCGCGGCGTGGTCCCGATCGGCCAGGGAACCGGCGAGCATGTACGCGCCGACGAGCGCGAGGCTGGTGCCCTGCCCGGTGAGGAACGAGGGTGCGTACGCGGCGTCGCCCACCAGTGCGACCCTGCCGTCGGACCAACGGGGCATGCGGATCTGACTGACGACGTCGAAGAACACATCCTCCGCGTCGCGCAGGGCGGCCAGCATGCCCGGGATCTCCCATCCCGCGTCGGCGAAGACCGAGGCGACCAGGTCCCGTTGGGCCCGCGGGTTCCGGAACGCGTCGAACGGCGCTGCCGTGCGGGCGAAGTTCAAGAAGGCGTGCACGTCGTCGTTGTCCCCCACGGCGTAGAGCGCCGCGGCCCTGCCCGGGGTGTTCCACATGACGGTCTCGTGGGAGAGCCCGAAGGTGTTGCGCATGGTGAAGCCGGCGAAGCAGTAGCCGAGATAGCGGTGGAACCGCTCTTCGGGGCCGAACAGGAGCTCGCGGGTGCGCGAGTGCAGTCCGTCCGCGCCGAACACCATGTCGTACGTACGTCCGCCGCCCCCGCGGAAGGTGACGTCGACCCCGTGGCCGGACTGGTCGAGAGTGTCGATGGAGTCGCCGAACAAGAACTCCACGTCGTCGCGGACCGCCGTGTGGAGCGCGTCGGTCAGATCCCCGCGCCGCACCTCCAGGTCCTGTCCCCCGACACCGCCGGTGAGGTTGTGCGGGTGGACCGAGGCCACCTCTTTGCCGTCGCCGTCGAGGAAGGTCAGCCTGCGCAGATCGATGTGCGCGTCCCGCAGTCGCGGCAGGATTCCCATCCTGCGCACGACCTCAAGTGCGGTGCCGCGTACGTCGATGGGGTAGCCGCCGCAGCGCAACGCGTCCGCCTTCTCGACCACCGTCACCTCGAATCCGTAGCGGTTCAGCCAGAACGCGAGGGCGGGTCCCGCGACACCGGCCCCGGATATCAGGACCTTGCGCCTAGGCGCGGTGCGGGTGGCGCTCAACAGACCGGTGCGGTTCATGCGTTGACTCCTTTGCTCATGGTGCGGGTGACGAGCAGGGACAGTGCCGTGACGGCGCCGGCCACGACGAAGCCGGTGACGAAGGCCGATTCGGCCGGGATCTCCGATCCGGCGGACGTCCCGGCGGCGAGGAGCGCGCCACCGACCTGCGCGCCGACGGCGTAGCCGACCACGCGCGTCACCAGGACCAGGCTGGTGGCGATGCCGGTGTCGCCCGGGTCGACGGAGGTGGCGGTGCTGGTCACCATCGCCGTGACGCACAGGCCGTTGGCGAGTGAGATCGCCGCCTTGCCGATGACGAGGTGCCAGATCTCGGAGTGCGCGGCCGCCAGGGCGATCAGGGCGGCGGCCATGAGGAGGACCCCGGTGGTGACCACCGCGCGCGAGCCGAAGCGCCGCGCCCCCATTCCGCCGATCGGCCCGGCCAGCGACGCGGCCACGGCGCCCGGCAGCAGGAAGAAGCCGATCTCGGTGGCGCTGGCCCCGAATCCGTACGCGTCGGCGGAGACCGAGAAGAGCTGCGGGACGAGAAAGACCGCCACCGAGGTGCCGACGCAGATCACGAACGTCAGCACGCAGGACTTCCAGATCGCGGGCCGTGCCAGCATGCGCAGGTCGACCATGGGTGAGGCCGCGCGGCGCTCGACGGCGATCCAGCCGGTCGCGAAGGCGGCCAGGAGCACGATGAGGGCGCCGAGTACGAGTGGCGCCGAGCCGAGGTCGGGCGCGAGGCTGAGCACGAGCATGAGCGTGACCAGCGTCCCGCTCAACAGGACCAGGCCCGGCCAGTCGATCCTGGTGTCGTCCGAGCGGCCCGGCGGGTCACGCGGCATCAGCCTGTTCACCAGGACGGTCGCCCCGATGACCGCGATCGTCGGCAGCGCGAACATCCAGTGCCGGGACAGACCTTCCGCGACGGGGCCCGCTGACAGGGTGCCCGCCATGCCGCCGCCCACGAACAGCCCGCTGACCGTGCCGATGGCCACCTTCGACTCGCCCGCGGGGAGGTGTGCGCGCACCAGGATGAACGACAGGGGCAGCGCGCCCACCATCGCTCCCTGCAGCACCTGACCTAGCAGCAGCATCGGCAGGCTCGGCGCCACGGAGGACACCAGACCACCGACCGAGACCACCGCCATCAGCCGGATCAGGATCCGCTTCCCGCCGTAGCGGTCGCCCAACTTGCCTGCGACCGGCGTGACGAGGGCGCCGGTGACGAGGAGCACGATGCTGAGCAACGCCCCTTCGCTCGTGCTCATGCCCAGCTCGCGTTGCAGGAGCGGCAGCGTCGGCGTCACCACCGACTCCAGGGCGCCGGTGGCGACTGCCAGCAGGCCGAGGGCCACGACAGCGGCCTTTCCGACGCGGGCCGGTGGAGCCAGAGTTGCGGTCATGGACGTCCTTCCGTCATTGCCGGCGGTTCGTCATGGACAGGTCCGAGTCCGTGCCGCGGGGTGAACGCGGGGCATCCGCAGCCGAGTTGGCGCAGGCACGGCTCCGCCGGGCGGACGGGGTGCACGAGTTGGGCACCCTCCGAGCCAGTATTACACTACACCGTGCAGTGTAGGACGGTTAGGATGTGCCCATGCCGACCACGAAGACGCCGACCACCAAGACGCCGACCACCAAGACACTGCGCGAGGGGTCCACGCCGAAGCGGGCCGCGATCCTCTCGGCGGCCCGGGAACTGTTCCTCACCGACGGCTTCGACCGGTCCAGCGTCGACGCGGTCGCCGCCCGGGCCGGGGTGTCCAAGCGGACGGTTTACGACTACTTCGGCGATAAGCAGACGCTGTTGCGGGCCGTCGTGGACGCCGTCGGCCAGTCGCTGGTCACCTCGATCCAGCGCACGCTCGACGACACCCTCAGCGACGTCACCGAGGGCGCCGAACTCGAGGACGCCCTGGTCGCGTTCTCGATGCGCATCGCGACCGACATGCTCGGCTCGGCCGAGTACGCGACGCTGCAACGACTGGTCCGGGCGGAGTCCGGTCACCTGCCGCACCGGGACTACAACTCCATGGCCGACGCCCCCGACGAGGCGATCGCCGAGCGGTTCGCCGCCTTCGCCGCGGCCGGGCTGCTCGAGGTGCCCGACCCCCGGCTCGCCGCCGACCAGTTCATCGCGCTGACCTTCGGCGTCGCGCTGGACAGGCTCGGTTCCGCGAACGCCGCGGAGGACCCCCGCGTCCGGCCGCTCGTCGTCGAGGGCGTGCGGACGTTCCTGCGGGCGTACCGCACCGCGTAGGCCGGGGACGGCACGAACGAACAGGGCGTATGTCGCACCGAGTTCGGCACCGCCGCGGCCTGGCGAGATCTCGACGTGAACTGTCAGGCTGCGGCCAGGCGTCGAACGTCCGGCAGTCGGCGTCCGTATGACGGGGTGAGTTCGTGACCGCATCCCCGTCGTCCGGCGGGGCCGACCGCGGAAAGGCAGGGATCGACGATGCTTCGAGCAACCAGGTGGACGGCCCGGGGCGGTCTCCTCGCGGCCGGGACGGTCGCCGCCCTGCTGGCCGTGACCGCGCCCGCGGCCGCGAGCACGGCAGCGCTGTACTGCGGCGCCGGACGCGGGCTGACGGCCGAGAGCGCGATCCAGGGAGCGGTCGACGACGCCCGGAACTCGGCGAGCGGGGACGGCAGGTTCCAGTGCGAACTCGTCGGTGAACCGCAGGTCTTCGAGGTCTTCGACGACCCGTACTTCGGCCACATCTTCCGGGCCAGCGTGAACATGTCCTGCGAGTGACTCGCCGAGAGCCCGCTCTCGGCCGGCTTCGCGCAGGGCGGGCGCGATCGCTAGACGACCGCGCCCGCCGCACCACGTCGGTCACCGGCGAGTGGGGCGAGCCCGGTCACAGAACCTGCGCACCGCCGAGCGCCCGCAGTGCGGCGGTGGCCAGCGCGCTGTCGTCCTCCTCGGCGCTCGCCCAGACGACGTGCCCGTCGGGGCGGACCAGGGCGGCGCTCACCTGGGCCCAGGCGGCCGGGGCCCGGTACAGGGTTCCGGTGCGTACGGCGAGTCCGGGCCGCTCCAGGCCGGCGAGTCCGCTGCCCTCCGCCAGGGCGAGCAGGACGTGGGCATCGGTGCGCAGCACGGTGAACAGGCTGCCCTCGGAGTCGGTGAAGGCCAGATCGGGGGCGCGGGTGCCGGTGAGCCGATGGGCCGTCGGATCCGCCGGAGGGTAGGTGACGCCGAGTCCGGTGAGGCGTTCGGACAGGGCCAGGTTGAACTCGGGCTGGTCGGCGACCATGTCGCTCAGCAGCGAGCGCAGGTCCAGGTTCTCCGGCGTGAAGGCGGACATGAGGGCGGTCTGGGCGCGGCTGTGCTCCGCCAACTGGGCGCCGACGGGATGGCGTTCGGTGTGGTAGGTGTCCAGGAGCCCGTCGGCGGCCCGGCCGCCCAGCGTGGCGGCGAGCTTCCAGCCGAGGTTGTGGGCGTCCTGGATGCCCACGTTCATGCCGACGCCCCCCGCGGGGAAGTGCTGGTGGGCCGCGTCGCCCGCGAGCAGCACGCGCCCGCGTCGGTACTCCGAGGCCAGCCGGGTTGCGTTGCCGAAGCGGGAGAGCCACTCGGGATCCCGCATGCCGAAGTCCCCTCCGGCGATGGCGACGGTCTTGGCCCGCAGTTCCTCCAGGGTGAGGTCGCCGGGCCATGCGGTGGTGAGGCTGTCGGGGCTGACGCCGACCACGCGGTGTCGTCCGCCGGGCAGCGGTGCGAGCATCAGCCCGCCCCGGGGGCCGAAGGCACCGAAGCCCGGCCGCGGCGGGTCGTCGAGGAGGACGTCGCCGAGCCAGCCGAGCACGGTGGACGGGGTGCCGGGGAAGTCGATGCCGGCGGCGGTGCGGACGGTGCTGCGGGTGCCGTCGCAACCGACGACGTACGCGGCCCGGAGGTCGAACCGCCCCTCCTCCCCCGCCACTTGCACGGTCACCGAATCCGCGCGCTCGGTGAAACCGGTGACACGGTGCCCGCGCAGGATCCGTGCACCGAGCGCGAGCGCGTGCGCCTCCAGGAGTTCCTCGGTCCGGGCCTGGGGCAGGGCGAGGGTGTACGGGAAGGGGGTGCCCAGGCCCCGGAAGTCGAGCCGCTGGTCGAGCATGGCGAAGTGGCCGTTCGGGATCCGCACCCCCTCGTCGAGGAAGGCCCGATGCACGCCGCGCGATGCCAGCACCTCGATGGTGCGCGGGTGGATGGTGAGCGCCTTGGAGCGCCGATCGATCTCCGGACGCTCCTCGACGACTGTGACGGTCGCGCCGCCCCGCCGCAGTTCCGCGGCGAGCCAGAGGCCGACCGGCCCTCCCCCGGCGATGACAACTTGCTGCTCCATGAAGCCTCCCGAGCTCATTCTTGGTCACTGACCAATGCGTGTCGTCCGTAGTAAACTAGGTCAATGACCAAGAGGCAAGCGAGCGAGGACCGCGGGGCGCGTCTCGCCCCCGACACAGTGATCCGTACGGCACTGGAGCTGCTGGACGAGAAGGGCCTTGACACCCTGTCCACCCGGGCCGTCGCGGACCGGCTCGGCGTGCGGATGAACACCGTGCTGTGGCATGTGAAGACCAAGGCCCGGATGCTGGAACTGATGGCGGACGCCGTGGTCGGCGAGATCCCGCTCGACGCCCTGCCGGACCCCTGGGACGAGCGCGTCCGCGAACTGGCCCGCCGCTACCGAAGCGCCCTGCTCGCCCACCGCGACGGAGCCGCGCTGGTCGTCGGCACCAACGCCGCCGAACCGCACACCCTGCGCTTCGCCGATGCCCTGGTCGGTGCGCTGTTGGACGGCGGCCTCGACGACCGGGAGGCCGCCTGGACCACGTGGACGATCACGTACTTCGCCCTGGGGCTGACCCAAGAGGAACAGGCCACCGCCCAACAGTCCCTCGAGGGACGCCTGTCAGCCGCGGTCTCCGAAGCCGCCCACCCGGCCCTCCACCGCGTGCTCGCGCACTTGGGTGCGGAATCCTTCGGCGAACGCTTCGAGTTCGGGCTGTCCGCGATCCTCGCGAGGGCGTGAACGACGGTGAGCCGGCCGGCCGTTCACCGGACACCGGCGAAGTACCGCGTGTACGTCCCGGACATCGGCTCCGTGATCAGTTCATCGCGCGGTCGGCGGAGAGCCCGGCGCGTTCGCGTCGGCGCAACAGCGGCAGCACACGGGTGTAGAAGATCCGCATCTCCTCCCGGGTCGGCCAGCCCGAGAAGATGAACTCGCTGATCCCGGCCACCTTGTACTCGTAGAGATACGCCGCGACTTCCTCATAGCTGCCCACCACGCACAGGGCCGGTCCGCCGCGATAGGCCACGGCACCGGAGAACAGCATGGGAGAAAGCCAGTCGGATTCAGTGGACTCGGCCAGCCGGAAGGAAGTGTTCACCGCCACGGAGTCCGAGGCGGCCACGGCATCCGCGATCCGCTTGCGGTGTTCTTCGTCGGGATCGCGCATCATCTCGGCGAGGTCCGCCAACGCCTCCTCACGGGTTTCCCTCGCCAGCACATGCATGCGAGTTCCCACCCGGCCGCCCTGCGCCAGGACGGGCTTCGCCGCCGCGGCCAGCCCCTCGGGAGTGTCGCCGTACCGCAGCCAGCAGTCGCCGTGGTCCATGGCGGTCTGCTGTGCCACGTCGGATGCCCCGCTGACGTATATCTCGGGGCGGCCTCCGCCCTTGTATCCCAGGCCGATCTGCGCGTCCTTGACGCGATAGTGCTCGCCCTCGTAGGACAGCGGGGTCTCACCGCGCCAGAAGCGATGGAGAATGTCCAGGAACTCGTTGGAGCGTGCGTACCGCTCGTCGTGGGCGAGGAAGTCCCCGTAATACGCCTGCTCGGCCGGGGAGGTACCGGCGACCAGGTTGAGGGATATCCGCCCGTCCGACATCCACGAGACCGTGTTGACCACCTGGGCGAAGAGTGTCGGCGGGAGCAGCCCGGGACGGTAGGCCAGGAGGAACTTGACGCGTCGGGTCTCGCGGACCAGGGCGCCGAGCATCGGAAGCGGGTCGGGCATGTGGAAGCCGATCCCCATGAGGAGCGAGTCGACGCCCAGGCGGTCCGCTTCCTGCGCGAAGTCGACGATCCCATCGAAGTCGAGCCGGCCGATCCGGTATTTCCCCGACGCCTTCTGCTGCCCGCTGAGCGGCGAGTTCCAGTGCACCCTCAGCTCATTGGAGTCTGACTGCGGTTGGCGTGACAAGCCGCTGACGACCACGTTCTCACCTTCCGATCCCTCAAAGTCCGATGGTCCTGCTCCGTCAGCACCCGTGCGGTGCCGCCGAGTTCGACGCGCAGGTCCGGTCCCGCCGTGGCGGTGATCGTGGCGTGGCCGCCGAGGGCGTCGCCCATGTCGACGGCGATCCGGTGGACGCCCCGACCGGCCAGGTGCGCGGCGAGACAGGCCGTGCTGTTGGCGTTGGCGATGTCTTCCGGAACGCCGATCGAAGGGGCGAACATCCGGGCCGCGAGCGTGCCCTCGGGCGAAGGATCCGAGTGGACGTACGCGCCGAGGAGGCCGAACCGGTCGCAGGCCGTCCTGAGGCGGTCGAGGTCCGGGCGCAGCGCGGCGAGCGCGGCCCGGGTCGGGACCGGCGCCAGAAGGCGTTCGCGGCCAACGCCGGCGATCCGGACGTTCGGCCCGGCCTCGTCCGGCGCCAGACCGAGGGCCCGAAGGACGAGATCGCGCTCCTCTGCGGTGGGTTCGCGCAGGTCAACGGGCCCGGGGTCGAAGGCGGCGGTGATCAGCTCGCCGTCTCGCTCGGCCCGCCCGGCGAAGACGCGCCCACCGGCACGCAGGGTGGCCCGGTAGGGCCCCGCACCGCCGTGCAGTGCCGCGAGGAGGGCGAGGGCGGCGACCGTGCCGTGACCGCAGGCGGGCAGTTCCCCTTCCGCGGTGAAGAAGCGCAGCTCGGTCGTGCCGCCGGTGCGTCGTACGTACACGGCGTGCGAGGCCCCGTGGGCGGCGGGGATCCGGCGCCGTGCTTCGTCGCCCGGCGCCGGGCCGTCCACGTCGTCCTCCAGGACGACGGCCGTGGGGCTGCCGCCCGCGCCGCTCCGCAGGCAGGCGCGGACGACCGTCACGTTCGGCGTGCTCATAGAGCTCTCACTTCGCCTCCTCCAGCGTGGCGTACCCGGTGGCCGCCGCGGTCGCGCTCTTGTCGGCACCCTCCTGGAGCTGGAAGAGCGAGCCGAAGGGGCGCTCCGCGAGCGGAAGGCGCCAGGCCCCGGCCTCCACCCGTGCCGTGTCCGACACGCTGCCCCGCAGCAGTTTCACCCCGGGCTCGTTGTGGCCGGCGTGCGAGCCGAAGTGGATCGGGTAGGCGTCGGCAGCCCGGTAGGCCGGCAGGAAGGCGCGGCGGTACCGGTCGGAGCGGTTCGGCGACGAGTAGTGCAGGAGCAGGCAGTGGATGAAGACGACGCTGCCGGCGGGCGCCTCGATGGGCACGGCGAGCGCCGGGTCGGGGGCGTCGGCACCCGCCACCTTGCCGCGGAAGTAGCCGTCGACGTAGTGGTCGGCGAGGCCGCGCCGATGAGAGCCGGGGACGGCCTGGAGCGCGGAGTTCTCGGTGGTGGTGTCGTCCAGGTAGACGAGGGCCGTCACCAGGTCGGTGTTGGTGTGGGGGTAGTAGGCGAAGTCCTGGTGCCACTCCACGACACTGCCCACCTGCGGGGCCTTGAGGTGGAGCTTGCTGTAGTGGAACAGGATGTCGGGGCCGATGAGTGCCTCGACGTGGTCGAGCAGTTCGGGGTGGGCGGCGGCCCGCTCGAACGCGGAGTGCTGTTTGGTGGGCGACCAGATCCTGCGGGCCATGCCGTTGTCGCCCGGCTCCACTTCGGCGACGGAGCCGATGTCGGGGACGTCCAGGATCTCCGTGATGGCGGTGTTGAGCTCGGCGACCTCGCTCGGGTCGAAGAGCCGCTCGGCGACCGCGAAGCCGTTCTCGCGGTACTCCTTGACGAGCGCGTCTGTGTGGGGTGCGGACATTCGCGGGGTTCCTCTCTGCTGGGCGGCGGGAGTCCCGCCGCCGGCGCGGGTCCGGGACGTGCGGTCAGACAGCGGCTTCCGCGTGCTTGGCGACGGTGTCCTCGTAGATCTCACGGAAGAACATCGCGAGGATCTCCTGGACGTCGTCGATGTACTTGAACACCTGCTGGAAGTCCTCCTCGCTGAAGATCAGCTGGTGGAGGATGTCCCACATCTCCTGGGAGTGGTCTTCGGTCGCGTCGACGTGGAGGTGCGCGGCCTGGCCCTTGACGTTCTCCTTGCCGAGCCGCTTCTGGAGGTTGTCGACGATGGCCGGCTGGAGCTTGATCTGGGTGTACTCCACCAGGTAGTTGGAGACGACCGGGGCAAGGGCCGACTCGTGCTCCAGGGTGTAGTAGAAGAAGCCCTCGAAAAGGCGGGTGGAGAGGTAGGGCTCGGTGGCCTGGATCTCTTCCTCGGTGACACCGGCGGCCAGGGCGTCGCTGATGTACAGCTTGTCGTGGAGCATCTCGTCGGCCTGGTACTGCGCGTAGTCGCGCGCGGCCCTGGGCGCGACCTGGGCGATCTTGTAGATGGCCTTGGACTGGCTGACCCGGGAGAGGCGGATCCGCCACACGTGCTCGATGAGGGTGCGGCGGTAGTACGCCTGGTGGAGCTCGGGCTCGGTCAGGTGGGAGGCGAAGGGGACGGTGGCCTTCCACTCCGCCATCTTCTTGTCCAGGTAGCGGTCGAGCTCGGCCTTCTTCAGACGGCTCTGCTCCTCGTTGTAGAACGGCTTGGGGTGGGTGATCCCGGTGTTCTGTACGCGGTTCATCGCGTTCTCCTTCAAGAGAGGGTGCACGGAAGGACGTTCAAGGTCAGCGGTAGCGGACATGGAAATGCTCCGTCGCGTGTCGGTCGAGGAAGGCGGTCTCGGCGTCGAGCCGGTCGGCCGCCACGTCCCACAGGGCGTCCATCAGGCAGATCCCCCGGTCGGACGCCTCGAGTTCGGTTCCCTCCGTCACGTGGACGCGCAGGATCCGGGGCGGCCGGGTGGGCGGCTCGAAGCGGATCGCGTCCACGGTCCGCCCCTTCTCTCCGTACTTGCTGAGGAACACGGCCGCCCGGGTGGGTGCGCCGGTGCGCAGGGCCTCCAACTGGGAGGCGGCGGCGAGCCGGTCGTGGAAGGCGTCGCGCTCGCCGTCGGGCAGCAGCAGGGACTCGGTCCACAGGGCGAGGAGGGAGTGCCCGGTGACGGTCTGGACGCTGGCGTTGATGAGGCTGCCGCCCATCCGGGGGTTGATCTCGATGATCTCCCAGCGCTTCCTCGACTCCCAGTACTTGACCTCGACGTGGAAGGCGCCATCGGTCAGCCCGTGCCCCGCCAGCGCGGCGAGGCAGCGGGTGACGTGGTCGGCTCCCTCCAGGACGAGTTCGCGGTCGAGACTCACGGGCGGGCTGACCGACATCCCCTCCAGGACGGTCCGCTCCAGGCGTTCCACGCGGGCCTTCTCGTGGACGCACAGGTGGTGGATCCGGCCGTCGAGGACGACGGTCTCGAAGCTGAACTCCGGGCCCTCGACGTACTCCTCGACCAGGAAGTCGTACCGGTCCATGAAGATCGCCTTCATGCGCCGGTCGGCGCGCATCTGCTCCTGGATCGCGGGCAGGTCGGCCAGGTCGTCGACGTCGTCCAGGACGAAGGTCGCGAAGGACGAGGCACCGCGTACCGGCTTGACGAACCAGCGTGCCGAGGCGTCGAGTTCGGGGGTCGCGCCGGGGGCGACGCGGTGGACCCGCACCTCGCTCAGTCCCTCGGCGAAGAGGTGGCGGCGCAGCTCGTACTTGTCGAGGCAGAGGCGCAGCGCGGGCTCGGTGGAGTCGCGCGCGCCGAGCCGCTCGTTGAGCTCGGCCATCAGGAGCCGGTAGCCCTCGAAGGTGGCGAGGGCGGCCTCGACCCGGTAGCCCCGGTCGGCGAGCTCGCGTACGGCCTTCTGGACGTCGCCGGAGCGCAGTTCGGGCTCCTCGGTGACCACGCAGTCCGCCACGTGGCGGCGGCTCGCGTCCAGGGCCCCCGGTGTCTCCGGCTGGGAGCTGAGGCCGACCAGGGACAGGCCGAGCCCGGCGGTGGCCGCGGCGACCTCCTCGGCGTACGACTTGCCTTGGTGCATGAGAAGCAGGATCGCTGTCTTCATCGGTGCATCTCCTCGCAGTCCCCGGTGCCCTCAGCGCCGGCGGACCAGTTGGCGGACCGCGGTCTCGCGCCGGTGGGCGCGCAGGATGTCCACGAGCCGGGCGGCGCCGCCCTCACGGACCGGGTCGACGACGGGCAGTCCGGTATCGGCCTCGATCTTCTCGGCCTCCCGGCGGTAGTCCTCCTCGGTGAAGCCGATGCTGTTGACGCTGACGGCGGCGACCTTGGCGGGCCGTTCGAAGACGGAGAGCTCCTCGTTCATGCGGATGAGCTCGGGCAGGGGGATGATGGGCGTCTCCCAGACCTTGGTCCGCTCGGCGCCGAGGCGGTGGCAGAAGACCAGGGCGTGCGGCAGGGCGCCGTGGAGGATGGCGAGGGCGACACCGCTGAACCCGATGTGGTTGAGGGAGCCCTGGCCTTCCACGACGACCCATTCGCGGCCGGCGGCGGCCTCCATGACGACGTGTTCGACCGCGCCGGCCATGAAGTCGCCGGGCACGCCGTCGACCGCGACGCCGTGCCCCGAGATCAGCATGCCGGTCTGGCCGGTGGCGGCGAAGCCGGTGGAGATGCCGCGGCGATTGGCCTCGTTCCAGATCTCCAGGGCTGTGGTCTTCTTGCCGATGTTGGAGTCGCTGCCGCACGTGTGGACGACCCAGGTGTCCAGGTCCAGGACGCGGGCCCTGTTGAGCGGCACCGTCGGGGAGTCCTTGGTCTCCCAGACGGTGACGCCCTTCTCACGCACGGCACGGGCGATGTCCGGATCGTCGGCGAGGCGGTAGTGGATCGAGTTGATCAGGTGGAGGCCGCTGCGGACGGCCGCGAGAAGATGCGGCTTCCAGCCGGAGGGCAACTCGGCGGAGTGCAGGCCCTTGCCGATGACCATGACCTCGGGACGCAGAGGCAAGGCGTGCTCGACGCGGCCGACGATCGGGATCGCGCCGCCGTAGCCGAGGACCTCCTGGACGGTTTGGCCGGCCTTGCGGCTGTCGATCACGGCGACGCAGCGGTCCCCGCGGTAGCGGATCAGCGAGGCGGCGATCTTGCTCGTAAAGAGTCCGAAGCACCCCTCGGCGAACAGTACGAAGTTCTTGTCGACCAGCTCCGCATGGTTCAACTGGGCCACGTCTTCCTCCATGGACTCGACGGTTCGATTGCCGATGGCACGAGATGGTTCGGGCGCTCTACGCGACAGGCTCAGTCGTCAGGCGGTACTGCGCACGCGCCTGGCGCACGGCCTGCTCGATCTGCTCCTGGGTGCCGCCCCGGAAAAGGAAGCGGCCGCCCTGGAGCGTGGCGTACGAGCCGGGCCGGGAGACCAGAACCTCACCCGCCCTCGGCACCAACTCCCGGTACACATAGGGCACTTCACCAAGCAGCGGGGTGGCGGCGGTGACCTTCTGGGGCAACGGCTTCGGCCCTGGGATGATCAGCCAGCCGCCGCTCAGCTCCGGGTCGGGGACCGGCGGTTCCACCGGGCGCCCGAGCAGCACGTCGACCCACAGCCGGAAGAGATTCACGCCGTGGACGTCGTGGATGACGTACGGCACGTCGGCGCCGGGCACCCGGGCTCCGACCTCCAGGAACACCAGCTCGCCGCCGGTGTCGAAGAGTTCGAGGTGGAAGGCGGAGCTCCGCAGGCCGAGCGCGGTCAGGCAGCGCAGGGCGAAGTCCTCGCAGCGGCCGCGCACCACGGGGTCCGTCTGGAAGACGGAGCCGAGCGGTTCGCCCTGGAGCTCGAAGTCCAGGCAGGTGGAGACGTAGCGCGAGGTACACAGGAACAGCGGCTTGCCCGCCGCGTCCAGGACGCCGTCGACATGCAGGATCTCGCCCCGTACGAACTCCTCGACCTCGAGGTCGAGCAGGCTCCGTTCGGCGCACAGGGCCCGCAGCTCCTCGGCGGATGCGATCTCGCGCACTCCCTGGCTGGACGCCCCGCGCACGGGCTTGACGACCACGGGGTAGCCGAACTCCTCGGCGGTCGCGAGGATCTGGGCCTCGGTGCGACAGGACGCCCAACGCGGCACTCGGATGCCGGCCCGCGACACCGTCTCCTTCATGACGGTCTTGTCGCGGAACCGGGAGGTCTCCTCGGGGCCGGAGCCCGGGACGCGGTACCGCTCGCGCAGGGTCGCCGCGAGGTCGAGGAGCATTTCGGAGAAGGCGATGACGTGGTCGAACGGGCCCTCGTCGCGAACGATGACGTCGACGATCCCCAGCACGCCGTCCAGGTCCCCGAAGTCCGGTACGACGTGGACCCGTTCGGCGTCGGCGGGCACTCCGCTGCGGCCGCCCTCGTCGCAGACGTACGTGACGCGGTCGGTCTCCGGATCGAAGACGATCTCGGGAGCGGCGAGGCGGTTCTCCCAGCGCCGCTCGTCCTCGTACAAGGGCCAGCGGTTCAGGAACAGGATTGCGCCGGACATGGATGTCGTCCTAACGGTTCACAGAAGAAATGGAAGTGCCCGGCCGAGGCGGCCGGTTGACGGCGGCGGCGACGGTGTCGGCGGGCCTTTCGGAACCGGAGAATGAACGTGAACCTGAATCCCGGGAACGACCCCCGACGCGTTGTTCGCGCTGCCTCAGCCTGGCATGGGACCGGCCTGGCCAGAATAGGACCTAAGTCCCAGCGCCCGCGGCCGGGCAGCCCTCGATCCAGGAGACGAGATCCCCGGCAGTGGCGGGCCGGGCCCTGTCGCAGCCGGTCTCGGCGACGATGATCTGAGCGCCGGCGCGGCCGATACCGGGAATCATGTCGATCTCATCGATATCCATGTCGAGGCCATCGATATTCGTGTCGAGGCCATCGATATTCGTGTCGATGCCATCGATATTCGTGTCGATGCCATCGATATCCGTGTCCCGCTGGAGCCGGGCCGACAGCATGGTGATCCATGTGTCCAACTGACCGATCCCGGAAGCGAGATGGTCGATATCGTCCAGCGCCCGCGGGGCACGTTTCTCCGTTGATCGGCGCATTGACCATGGCCCGCCCGCCCCGGCGACAACGAAGATCCGGAACTCCTTGCGCAGGAAACGCCATGGGCAGATGGGCCTATTGCCCGTGCATCGCGCGGGACACAAACTTCCTACCGCACCCCCACCGTCGGAGGAGTGCTGTCGGCGTCAGGGAACCCTTTTCGAACTGCCGCCCCGACGACGAGGCACCAAGCGGTGGGATGGCATGTTCTCGCTCCGCGGATATCGCCGTTGCCGCGCGCGGCGGGGACACGGCCCTGCGACTGGGCTTCGAAATCGGACTGAATTCACGGGACAGGTGGTGGTGCTGCCGTGACGCAAGGGACAGAGACGGTACGGCGGGCGAGCTCCGAGGACTTCCGGGCCGCAATGGCCCGCTTCGCGGCCGGAGTCGTGGTGGTGACGACTCTGGGAGACGGCGGATTGCCGCGCGGCTTCACGGCGAGTTCGTTCTGCTCGGTGTCGCTGCACCCGCCACTGATCCTGGTCTGTCTGGCGAACTCGGCCGACTCGTTCGCCGCGTTCGCCTCCTGCGGGCGCTTCGCGGTGAGCGTGCTCGGCCCCGAACACAGGCCGCTGGCAGAGCGGTTCGCGACGAAAGGCGCCGACAAGTTCGCGTCGAAGGGCCTGTCCCGTACGCCCGGCGGACTGCCGACCGTGGCGGGCGCGCTCGTCGAGCTGGACTGCGAGGTGCACGCCAGGCACCCGGCCGGGGACCACATGATCCTGATCGGCCGGGTGGCGGGCGCGCGCCTGAGCGAGGCCGCGGGAACCCCCATGGTCTATTACGAGAAGTCCTTCCGGTTCCTGGCCTGAGCGAGGACCCGTACACCCGGCGGCATGGGCAGATGGACCTATTGCCCGCGCATCGCGCGGGACACAAACTTCATATCGCGCCCCCACCGCAGGAGGAGGGCTGTCGTGCGCGCCAGGATGCCCTTTCGAACTGCCGCCCCGACAACGAAGCGCCAAGCGGTGGGACGACATGTTCTCGCTCCGCGGATATCGCCGGCCCGGACGTCGAAGCGACATCGCTTGCACAGGTATCAGACGGCGAATGATGGGAAACGGGAGATACGAGGATGCTGCTGCAGGTTGATCCGGTCGATTCCTTTTCGGGAACGTTCCGCGTCCCTTCTTCGAAACCGGAGACACAACGGGCAATTCTGACCGGCACACTGGCCGATGGCACGTCACGGGTTTTCAACGATCTCCGTTGCGACGAGACGGAGACGATGAAGAACGCCTGCCGCGCCTTCGGTGCCAAGATAGTCGAGCACGACGGATTCCTGGAGATCCAGGGCATCGGGCAGTCGTTCCCGCACATCCGGCGCGTCATCCAGTCCCGCGGCTCGGGCCTGGTGTTCCGCATCGTGACGGCGCTGGCTTCCGTACAGCCGTCGCCGGTCGTGGTGACGGGCGACGCGACCCTGCGCAACCGCGTGATGGAGCCGCTGCTGCAGGCGCTGCGCGAACTCGGCGCGGACATCGAGTCGATCGTCAGCGACAACAAGGCCCCCGTCGTCAACTGGGGGCGCGGTCTGAAGGGCGGCACCTGCCGACTGCCGGGCGACATCAGCTCGCAGTTCATCACCGCCGTCCTGTTCGCCGCGCCACTGGCCGAGGGACCGGTGGAGATCGAGGTGACGGGCGAGGTCTACTCCCAGTCGTACATCCGGCAGACGCTGGCGAGCCTGTCTGACGCGGGCATCAAGGTCTCCGCTTCGGAGGACCTGCGTCACTACAAGGTGGAGCCCTCGTCCTACCAGGCCCAGGACGTCACCACGCACGAGGACTACACCTCGGCCTCGTATCTGCTGGCGGCCGCCGCGCTCTTCCCGGGCCGGACCGTCCTGACCAACGTGTACGGCGACAGCATGCAGGGCGAGTTCGCGATCGTCCCGATCCTGGAGCAGCTGGGGGTGAGCGTCACCTTCGACCGGGCCACCTCGTCGCTGACCGTCGACAACCCGCCGGGCAGCCTGTGCGGGGCCTTCGAGGTGGATGCGCGGGACTGCCCCAACATCGTGCCCACGCTCGCCGCCCTCGGGGCGTACGTGCAGGGCAGCCTGCGGGTGACCGGCGGACGCCTCACCCGCTTCCACAAGGCCTCACGCATCGAGGCCATGGCCGCCGAACTGAGCCGCGCGGGCGTGGACATCGAGGTCCTGTACGCCGACGGGGTCTGCGACGGCTTCGAGGTCCGCGGCGCGCGGACGTACCCCGGCGGAGTGACGCTGTCCAGTTGGGGCGACCAC
Source organism: Streptomyces sp. NPDC025651 (assembly GCF_055558735.1). NCBI lineage: Bacteria > Bacillati > Actinomycetota > Actinomycetes > Kitasatosporales > Streptomycetaceae > Streptomyces > Streptomyces sp. NPDC025651. The sequence goes on along the minus strand of NZ_JBVHLZ010000011.1, from coordinate 206,877 downwards.
CGCATCTTCATGTCGCTGTTCGTGGCGGGCCTGCGGATGCGGTCCGCCAACCGGTTCTCGGGCTTCGAGGACGTCCGGCTCTCCTTTCCCACTTTCCTGGAGGAGTTCGCCAGGGCGGGAGTGCGGACCACGGCCGTCGAGGAGGAGAACGCGCCCGCCGAGGCCGTCGGCTGACCCCGGCAGCGATGTCGGCGCGCGGGCTGGATCTCATGCCCGCGCGCCCTGACGTGGCGCGGGCCCCGAACCCTCGAAGCCCCGAACCCTCGGAGCTTCGAAGCCCCGAACCCTCGGAGCTTCTGGGCTCCGGAGCCCAGAAGCTCCGGATCCCTCCCGATGAACGGCGCCTGCGCACGACCGTCCGCGTCCCCCGTTCAGGAAGTTCCCCCCGATGTCTCCCTCACCTGCCCGCCCCCGGCTGCGCGCCGACGTCTCCGGGTTGCCTCGCTACGTACCCGGCCGAGCCGCTCCCAGCGACCTGGTGGACAAGCTGTCGTCGAACGAGAACCCCTATCCCCCGCTGCCGTCGGTCGTCGCCGCGATGCGCGAGGAGTTGGGGCGCGTCAACCGCTATCCCGATCCGGCGGCCAGTGGACTGGTCACGGAGGTGTCCGCAGCCCTTGATGTGCCCTCGGAGCACCTCGTGCCGGGCACCGGATCTCTCGGGGTCGCCAAGGACCTGTTGCACGCCGCGGCCGGCGAAGGGGATGAAGTGCTGTTCGCCTGGCGCTCGTTCGAGGCGTACCCGCTTCTCGTCTGGGCCACCGGGGCAACTCCGGTGCGGATTCCGCTGCGTGACGAGCGACACGATCTGGAGGCCATGGCCGATGCGGTGACAGACCGCACTCGCCTGATCTTCGTGTGCAACCCCAACAACCCGACCGGCACGGCCGTGCACCGCGGTGAGCTCGGGCACTTCCTCGACCGGGTGCCCGGCCACGTGCTCGTGGTGCTCGACGAGGCGTACCGCGAGTTCGTCGACGACACCGATGTGCCCGACGGCATCGCGCTCTACCGCGACCGTCCCAACGTCGCCGTTCTGCGCACCTTCTCCAAGGCGTACGGGCTGGCGCGGCTGCGCGTCGGTTACGCGGTCGCGCATCCGCCGGTCGCGGCCGCGCTGCGGGCCTGCGCCGTGCCGTTCGGCGTCAGCGGTCTCGCCCAGGCCGCCGCCCGGGCCTCGCTGAACGCGGAATCCGAACTGCTTCAGCGGGTACGGACCCTGGTCGCCGAGCGTGCCCGGGTCACCCGTGCGCTGCGGGCCGCGGGCTGGGACGTTCCCGACAGCCAGGCCAACTTCGTCTGGCTGCGCCTCGGTTCGCGTACGCCGGCGTTCGCCGACGCGTGCGAGACGGCGGGAGTCATGGTGCGCCCCTTCGGCGACGAGGGGGTGCGGATCACCATCGGCACTCCCGAGGAGAACGACCGTCTGCTGAAGATCGCGGCCGCCCCGCGGGCGTAAGGCACCGGCGTTTTTGGACGGACCCGGGAATTCCGTCGAAACTTTTGGACACTCCCCGGAATTCCGTCAGCACCATTGGACGGATTCCGGAATTCCGTCACTGCACCCATGTCGCGCCGACCGCGGTCGCATTCCGGCCATGATCCTTGTTGAGACCTTCTTTCGACGAGTCTCGTGCGTGATTGACTCAAGCAATCCAAGATTTAAACCAAAAACACTAGCCAATTGCCCGCGCGAGCGTGTAGCTTTTGATCCGCGCTTGAGCAGTTTCAATCTACGCATCGAGCGTCAAGAGGGACGCCGTCGTCCGCCAGACACGCGCCGCTTTCCGGTGGCGCCACCCATTCTTTGCGGCGTCCCCATCTTCACCTACGAACAATCTGGCATGCTTGCACGGGGGAGATTGCATTGACGTCATGCCCACATGCGCTTTCTGGTGATCTGCCGCGCTCCGACATTCATGGCGAGTTTTTCAGAAAGAGATCCACCGACTCGGCAGTGAAAGTCGATCAACCCGGCGGAGTGATCACTCGGCCACTCACACGGCATAGCTCGACCGGAGGTTCGACGCCGCCCCGGCCCTTGCGCCGCGCGGTGCCGCAGACCCGCCCCCCACACCCCCTGACCTGGTACCCCCGCACCACGTCACGCCCGGACCCGTCTCCCCTCCCACCTCCCCCGGCGGCCACGCCGACGTCCTGCGCTCCCTGGCCCTTACGGCCAGGGTGGGCGAGATGTCGGGCCGCTGCCGTGCACGAAGTCCTTGAACGTTTTCTCTTATGCCCTTCGGGATAAGCGAGGAAGAGACAAGACGTGGAAGAAGCACCGGCCGAGAATCTCACCTGCCGGGAGTTAGGCGTACTCCGCCTGCTGGCCCTGGGGTTGAGCAATCGGCTCATCGCCCGGAAACTCGGCATATCCGAGAAGACCGCGAAGAACCATCTCAGCAGCATCTACTTGAAGATCGGCGCCACTGACCGCACTCAGGCCGCCCTCTACGCCCGGCACATCGGCCTGATCGGCCCCGGGGAAGCGGCTCCGTCCGCTCCGGCGTCCGTTCCCGCGCTCCAAGAAGATGCGCCGCCCGCCGGCCATGCCCTCACCGAACGTGAACGGGGCGTGCTCTGCCTGCTCGCCCTGGGGCTGAGCAATCGGCTCATCGCCCGGAAACTCGGCATATCCGAGAAGACCGTAAAGAACCATCTCAGCAGCATCTACTTGAAGATCGGCGCCACCCATCGCACTCAGGCCGCCCTCTACGCCCAATACGTCGGCCTCGCTTCCTGATGCCGGGCGCATCCGGGACCGCGACGACGTCGTCCGCGAACTGCCGTGCTCCGTCCGGCAGTTCGCGGACGACGCACGGGTCAGAGAAGCGGCCGACGGGCCCGGGCCGCCTCGATGTCCTGGACGTGCTCCTCGGCCCAGCGCCGCACGGCGCGGAGCGGCACGAGCAGAGAGCGGCCCAGCGGCGTCAGGGCGTATTCGACGCGAGGCGGGTTCTCGTCGTACTCGTGGCGGCTGACCAGACCGTCGGCCTCCAGGGAGCGCAGAGTTTCGGTCAGGACCTTTGGAGTGATGCCCCGGATATGCCCCTTCAGTTCGCTGAAGCGGCGAGGTCCGTCGTCGAGGGCGTTGACGACGAACACCGTCCAGCGGGCGCCGATGCGGTGCAGCACCGTGCGGCTCGGACAGGTCGCCGCCATCACGTTGTACGCCTTGCCCATGGCTGCCCCCAGTTTCGTTGAAGGTACCGGTATCAAATCCATACCGTTGCCCCCGATCCTACGAGGGGAGGGGCCTGTCGGGCCTGGAGGCCTCGGCGCACGAGGGCATCCCGAGCACACGCCACCACCCAGAGCCGGAGGGACAGCCAGTTGGACACCAGCAAGCAGTACCAGCAGAGCGAACGGACCGAGGAGGCGGCCGCGAAGGACACCGGAGGAGGGTTACCGGCCTGGCTGGTGGCCCGCGGCCTCATCCCCGAGACGAGCGCCAAACGCGTCTTCGCCGCCGCGACCTTCGTGAACCAGATAGGCAAGGGCCTCTTCATCGCCGGGGCCGCGCTGTTCTTCACCCGTTCCGTGGGCCTCCCGGTCTCCCAGGTCGGCTTCGCCCTCGGCGCCGCCGCCCTGATCGGACTCGCCGCGGGTATCCCCGTGGGCCGCCTGGCCGACCGGCGCGGCCCGCGCGAGGTGTTCCGGCTCGCGGTCATCGTGCAGGCCCTCGCCGTGGCGGGGCTGGTGTTCGTGCAGTCCTTCCTCTCGCTGATCGCGTTCGTGTGCGTGGTCGAGCTCGCCACCTCGGCCGGTACGGCCGCCCGCGGCCCGCTGACCCGCACCCTGGGCGCCCCGAATCCCACCCGCTACCGCTCCTACCTGCGCGCCCTCAACAACATCGCCGTGGGCTGCGGAGCCCTCGCGGCCGGCGTCGCCGTCCAGTTGGACACCAGGACCGCGTACGTGACCCTGATCCTCGGCACCGCCGCCACGTTCCTCGTCTCCGCGGCCCTCTCCTCCCGCATCCCGTCCATATCGCCGGTGAAGGCCCCGACGGAGGGCAGCCGCTGGCCGGCCCTCAAGGACAGGCCGTACGTGGTGCTCACCGCCCTCGACGGCATCATGACCATCCAGAACCAAGTGCTGATCTTCGCCCTACCGCTGTGGATCATCGGGCACACCGACGCGCCGCGATGGTTCGTCGGCGCGAGCGTGGCGGTCAACACCGCCCTCGTGGTCTGCCTGCAGGTACGGGTCAGCCGCGGCGTCGTCAACAACAGGGCGGCCGGCCGGGTGGCGCGCCGCGCGGGGGTGGCGTTCCTCCTCGCCACGGCCCTCATCGCGGCGGCGGGCGGCGCGCCCGGATGGGTCGCCGTCGTCGTCATCGTGCTCGGCGTGGTCGTCCACACGGTGGGCGAACTCTGGCACGCCGCCGCCGCGTTCGAGTTGTCCTTCGGCCTCGCCCCGGAGCACGCGCAGGGCCAGTACTCGGGTCTGTTCGCCATCGGCCAGGGCCTGTCCAACGCGGTCGGCCCGCCGCTGCTCGGCCTGCTCTGCATCGGCTGGGGAGAGCCGGGCTGGCTCGTCGTGGGGGCTCTCCTCCTCGTCGTCGGCCAGTTCGTGCCGCTCGTCGTGAACTGGTCCGACCGCACGCGTGCGCACAGCCCTGGCTGAGCGCCGTGCTACTCCGGCAAGCGGGTGCCCTCGGGGAGCCGGATCCCGAACTCCCCGCGCAGGACGGCGAGCACCTCGTCCGCGTCCGTGAGCTCGCGCTTCTTGCGGATGCCGTCGGCGGTCGTCTCGGTGAGGGTCCGTCCGGCGAGGGACAGATGGGTGTCGTCGAGGGTGCGCTGGGCGTACACGGAGCGGGAGAACGGCGAACGCGGGTGGGTGGCGATGTACCAGTTGATGACCTCGTAGTCGGGCCGCTCGAAGGGCTCGACCGTGAAGCCGTACTGGTCGTCCCAGCCGCTGGTCTCCGTACCGTGGGCCTGGAGCTTCCACGTGTGCAGCGGCCCGTCGTGGGGCGCGTGGACCAGCCGGTGGCGGCGCGGGGCGTCGTGCAGTTCGGCGCCGGCGGTCAGCGGGAGAGGTTCGAGCAGGGAGCCGAGGCTGCCGAAGCCGACGTCGGTCACGTACGGCACGGGCTCGCCGGGCACCTCGGTCAGCATCAGCATGTGGGTCCGCGGCCGGACGTCGCCGGGCTTCGCTCCGACGAGGACGCGCGCGGTGAGCAGGGTGACCTCGAAGCCGATGGCCTTGAGCACGGTGGCGAACAGGGTGTTGTGCTCGTAGCAGTAGCCGCCGCGCCCGCCGTGGACGAGCTTGGCCTCCAGGTCCGCCGGCGCGAGCGAGGGAGCGCTGCCGAGCACCGGGTCCAGGTTCTCGAACGGGATGCCGGTGACATGGGCGCGGTGCAGGGACCGCAACACGTCCAGGGTGGGCCGGCGCTCCCCCGACCAGCCGATGCGGTCGCAGTAGGCGTCAAGATCGATCGTCATGCGCTTACCGTACGCAAGCGGTTCGGACTCCACCTCGGTCTGCCGCCCGATCCGGTGCCCACCTGGTCCTAGGTCCGTCGTCCGAGGACTCGGCCGCCCCGCTCAGGCCCGGGGAGCCTTCGTGGCAACCGGCACCGGCCGGGCGTCCGCTCACAGCAGGCCCAGGTCCCGGGCTCGCAGAGCGGCCTGGGTGCGGTCACGCAGAGCCAGGCGGCCGAGGATGCGGGAGACGTGGTTCTTCACGGTGCCCTCGCTGAGGTAGAGCTGCGCGGCGATCTCCCGGTTCGTCCTGCCGCGCGCCACGAGCCGCAGGATGTCGATCTCGCGCGGGCTCAGGGCGACGGCCGGCTGCGCCGGTGGCCCCGGGGCGGGCAGGGAGGCTGCGAGGGAGCGGGTCACGGAGGCGTCGAGCTGTGTGACGCCCGCGTGCGCGAGGCGCACCGCGTGGGCGAGCTCGTCGGCCGGCAGGTCCTTGAGCAGATAGCCGCAGGCGCCCGCGCGCAGCGCCTGGACGACGTACTCCTCGTCGTCGAACGTCGTCAGCATCACCGCCCGGCACTCCGGCGCCTCGCCGCGCAGCACGGCGACCGCCTCGACGCCGTCCACGCCCGGCATCCGGACGTCCATCAGCACGATGTCCGGGCGCAGTTCGAGCACCTTCGCGACGGCGTCACGCCCGTCCACGGCCGTGCCGACGACCGTGATCCCCGGCCGGATGGAGAGCAGCGACGCGATGCCGTCCCTGATGAGCCGCTGGTCGTCCACGACGAGCACCCGCACCGGCGCCGCCGCTCCCTCGTCCTCGCTCATGGCGCCCCTCCCCCAGCGGTGCCGCGTGGCACCGTCACCGTCAGCCGCGTCCCCGTGTCCGGGCCGCTGTCGACGTGCACGCTCCCGCCCACCAGGTGTACCCGCTCCCGCATCCCGCGCAGCCCGAATCCCGTGGTGGCGCTGTCCGGGGCGAAGCCGCCGCCGTCGTCGCTGACCACGAGCCGCGCGGTGCGCTCGGACAGGTGGACCGTCACCGCCACGAGTGAAGCCCGCGCGTGGCGGCGGGCGTTGGTCAGCGCCTCCTGCGCGGCGCGGTACAGCGCGGTCAGCTCCGCCGTGCCGTAGCCGTCCTCGCTGCCGGTCACCTCCACGGTGACGCGGGGCCGTGCCTCGCCGTCGCGCGCGAGGTCCGCGAGTGCCGCTGCCAGCGGCTCGCGGGTCGTCTCGCCGCGCAGGGCCCGCACGGACTCCCGTACGTCGCCGAGTGCGCGCCTCACCGATTCCCTGGCCTCGTCGACCGCGCGCCTGGCGGCGTCGGGCTCCACGGTCCGGAACTCGGAAGCCATCTCCAACTGCACGGAGATCGCGGTGAGATGGTGCCCGAGGCTGTCGTGGAGATCGCGCGCGAGACGGTTGCGTTCGGCGGCCGCGGACAGCTCCGCGACCCGCGCGGCGTACGCCTCCAGAGCGCGCCGCCCACGCTGCTCTCCGACGGCGACGGCCGCCATGGAGAGCGCGAGGACCAGGCCTACGCAGAGCATCAGCAGGTCCGACACGTGCTCCAGGTCGCGGTACCAGCCCGGGGCGGTCAGCAGGTACCCGGTGAGGAGCCCGGCCACGCACAGCGCTCCCAGCGCGAGCGCCGTGCCGCGTCCGAAGGCGAAGTACGCGGTGAACGGCAGCAGCACGAAGAGCACTTGTGCCAGCCCCGACACGTCGAGGGCGACCACCGCCGCGATCAGACCGGCCCGCGCGAGCAGGACAGGCCACGCCCGGGCGAAGAGCCCGCGCCGCGCCACCACCTCCAGGGCGAACAGAGCCGCGAGCCCCGCGGCGAAGCCCGCCGTGCGCCACAGCGGCGGCCCGGCGTCGGGCGCGAGATCCGCCGCCACGTAGTAGAGGCCGCCGGTGAGCACCGCGGCGTACAGCAGTGGTGACACCCACGGCATGGGTGCGTACGACACCATGCGCCCCCTCCCGCGTGCCGCCCAGGTTAGGCGGGCGGCAGCCGACGGGCGAGGGTCCGGGGAGGGGCGCGACCGGGAGTGGCCGTTCGGCACGTGCCGAACGGCGCGACAGCGATGCTCAGTTGGGTGACGACCGGCGGCCGGACTCGCCGATCCGCACCTGCCGTCGCCGTTCGGCGGCTCCTAGCGTTCTCGGCCCCGGCTCGCGCGTTCCGGGCCGGACCGTCCTTCGACGCATTGGAGAGGCCTCATGCCAACCCCTCAGCCCGAAGAGAACCGGCAGCCCGCCCGTCCCGCCCGCATCGGCGCCCTGTCCGGCGCGTTGGCCGGGCTGCTCCTCGCCGTGCCCTCGCTCGCCGAGGCCTTCACCGGGGAGACCGCCGTGACCGGTTTCTTCCTCGCCCTGTCCCCCGCTTTCGCGCTGCCGCTGCTGGGCGCTCTGCACCAGCGCCAGAGCCCGGTCACCGGCCGCTTCGGGGAGACGGCCTACGTCGTCAACCTCATCGGCCTCGGTCTGTTCGGCGGGGCCGCGTTCACCTCGAACCTGGTGCTGTTCTATTTCGACGAATCCGTCGTCGAGGACACCCTCACGGGTCCCACGATCCCCACGCTCATCGGCTCCGCGGGCATCTTCGCCGTGGGCTGCGCCCTGTTCGGGGCGGCGACGGTCCGGGCACGGGTGTTCCCGCGGATCCCGTCATGGACGTACGCCACGGCGTTCCCGCTCTTCGCCTTCCTGATCGCCCTGCCCGAATCCGTGCTCACCAGCGCCCTGCACATCGTCGTCGGCGCCACGCTGGCCTGGTTCGCCGGCGCGCTGTGGAGGTCGGCCGGGACGGGGGTCTCGCGGGCGGATGAGCTCGCGGGGCGCACGGGTACGAGGTGAGGGTGGATGACCGGGGTGTGGGTCCGCCTACTCGTGTGTCCAGCCGCGAAGGGTGTCGCTGGTGTACTGGACCTCTTCCATGAGGCGGGTGGCCTCGATCACCAGGACTCCGTAGGGCCGGGCGGGATCAGCCAGCGGAAGGGTCCGCGCCTCGGCTTCCGCGGCGACCTCTCGACGGCGCGCCTGAGCGTCGTGGACCAGTCCGTTCAGATCCGCCGTCTGCCGGCCGAGGTCCGTCTCGTCCAGCGTGCTCAGCGCGAGGGCGATCTCCGACACCGCTTCGAGGAAGGCCGCGTACCGGTCCAGGAAGTGACGGTACTGGTAGTCGTTCTCCTCCTGCTGCCACTGGTCGAGGCTCCGCGTCAGGGAGGCCAGTTGTTGCAGGGTCCGTTCCAGGGCGTTCAGCACCGTCTCGTAGCCATGGAAGGTCGGATGACCGCGGTGGCGGCTCAGCAGCCGCCTCGGGTTGTAACGGACGCTCTCCTTCGCCGTGTTCAGGCCTGCCCTGGCCTGCTCGATCAGGCTGTCCGTCCGGGCGATGTCCTCGCGCCACCTCGTGATGGTGTCGCCCGCGGGCGCGCCCTCGCGCAGGGCCGGGTGCATGGCAGCGGTCAGGTCGTGGAGTGCGCGGGCGAGGATGCGGACGCTGTACTCGGCGCTGCGGTAGCGCAGCGGCGGGACAACGGTGACGTTCACGACCGTGCCGATGACGCAGCCGATGACGACCAGCAGCACGATCTGTCCCAGCTGCGTGATGCGGGTGGTGTTGTCGGTGGCGCTGCTGTAGGTGGCGAACGCGAAGAACGCCGCGGTGGCCACCTGCGATCCCTGCGCGCCCAGCACCCGTGACCGCCCGATCGCCAGGGCGATGAGCGTGACCAGGACGAAGGTCAGCAGGTCCGGTCCGGCGAGGAAGCCGAACACGGCCTGCACGGCCACCCCTGCGGCGACCGCGCCCACATATCGCAGGGACTGTGTCACGGACCGGTAGACCGTGACGTGCATGATCGTCACCGCGGAGAACGGCGCGAACGCCGGGGACCGCGCGTCCATGACGTACGAGGAGACCACCCACGCCAGCGAAGCCGCGAGCGTGCTCTTGGCCATCAGCAACAGGGCGTGCCGCTCGGAGCTGGGGTAGCGGACGGCCCGCTGCCACCACTGGATCGCCCGCACGCGCCGTCCCGGCTCCCGGGCGTCCGCGTCACTGTCCTCCACGCCGCACCTCCCTGTGACTCCACTCTCCCTGTTCCACAGGTGCCCAGCCGGTCACTCGCAACCGGCAGCACTCGGCACCGAAGGGGTGCGGGAGGTGACGTCGGTGATCGGGGCGCGGGTCACCTTTCCGCCTTGGGGGCGGTATCGGGGGCCCAGAGGAAGGAGAAGCGCTCCATGACGTTGCTGCGCTCAGTGTTGTGGAAGGCCGCGATCCGCCAGGTGTCGTCGGTGTCGCGGACGAGGGTGAAGGTCGTCACCTTCGAGAGTTCGTCCGCGCCGGGCTCGTCCCCGGTGTAGTCGGCGCCGCGGCTGGTGAGGACGGCGACGTCCTTGGTCAGGAAGCGCATGTCGAGGTACCTGGCGGCGAGCTTGCTGTCCTTGAGGAAGCCCTTGAAGAGTGCGCGGTGGCTCGCGGTGATGTCGGCGCGGCCCTCGTAGTGGCTGCCTATGTAGGTGGTGTACGTGCCGTTCTCGGTGAACTGGCGGCCGTACGCCTCCGCGTCACCGCGCTCCCAGGCGTCGGCGAGGGCGTCGAGGGTGGCGCAGACGGCCCTGCCGTCGCGGCGGTCGGCGTCGGCCGGGATCACCTCGCCGCAGGTTTCGGCGCCGGTGCGCTGCACATCGGAGGTGGCGTCGAGATAGAGATAGGTGCCGGTCGCGCCGAGGGCGAGGACGAGCGTGGCGACCAGAGCGGCGCGCTTGACGAGCTTTCGGTTCATGGTGAGGACTCCCCGTTCGGTGGTGGTGGATTGGTGGCGCGGTGGCGCGGTGGCGCGGTGGCGAGCCGCAGTGCTCCGGGCGGCGTGGTGGCCGGAGCTCGTTTCTGGCGCGTCGGAACTCCTCCTTACTCGGGCTTGTTGCCGACGGGGCCGCCGATCTCGTACGGCGTGGTGACGTTGTCGTACGCGAGGTGCATGACCATGCCGAGCTTGCTGTGCCAGAAGTTGTGGCAGTGGTCCATCCAGATGCCGGGGTTGTCGGCCTTGAAGGCGACCTGGACCGCCTCGCCCGGCCGGACGAGCACGGTGTCCTGCCACATCGGGCTGCCGGAGGCGCGCTTGCCGTTCTTGCTCAGCACCAGCATGTGGTGGCCGTGCAGATGCATCGGATGGTCCTCGCTCCCGCGGTTGACGAAGGTGGCGCGGGCGACGTCGCCTTCCTTGATCATCAGCATCGGGGTGTCCGGGAAAACATGGCCGTTGATGGTCTGCTTCAGCCCGAAGCTGCCGTCGTAGAAGCCCAGCCACTCGTCGAAGACGAGCTTGTACTCGCGGTCGAAGTCGCTGTCCGGGCCGAGCTCCGTCCTCTTCGGGCTGCCGTAGCCGTACGGATCGAATTCGGGGCCGCTCAGCTCCGCCCTCAACTCCCCCTTGCCGTCCGGGGAGTACACGATGCCCGCGTCCGGCGCGCTGTTGTCGGTCACCCGCACCGGGCCGTCGGGCATGGTGAATTCGACGTCCATCCGGTTGCCGCCCCCGAGCACCAGCTTCTTGCCCTTGAGCGCGGTCGGCTTGTGCACGTCCGTGCCGTCCAGGGCGGTGACCTTGTACGGGACGCCGTCGACGGCGAACTCGCGGGTGCCGCCGCTGGTGTTGGTGAGCCGTATCCGCACCTTCTCGCCCGGCTCCGCGCGGCGCCGCTCCAGCTCGTCCAAGGCGCCGAGAGCGGGCACCGTGCCCTGGTCGGTCTGCCAGTCGTGGGCGAGGACGCTGACGTCCCTGTCCACCGGCCGGGTCTGCTTCTTCGGCTCGATGATCAGGGCGCCGAACAGGCCTCGGTCGACCTGCTCGGAGGCTGCCTGATGGGAGTGGTACCAGCGGGTGCCGGACTCCTCCACGCGGAAGCGGTAGGTGAAGGACTTGCCGGGCAGCACCGCGTCCTGGGTGGCGCCGGCCACGCCGTCCTCGCCGTTGGGGACGTCGACGCCGTGCCAGTGGATGGTGACCGGGGTCTTGCCGGGCAGCTCATTGCGCAGCTTGATCTCGACCAGGTCGCCCTCGGTGACCCGCAGTTGGGGCCCGGGAACCTGGCCGTTGTACGTCCAGGCGTCGACCGTCCTGCCGGAGGCCAGCTTCACCTTCTTGGCCTGTGCGGTGAGGGAGAAGCGCCGGTCGGGCGTACCACTCCTGGGACCGCGCAGTTCGTCGACGGAGACCTGATCGGCACCGCCGGTGCCGGTGGCCATGTGGTGGTGGCCGGCCATGTCGTGGTGCTGCCCGGCGGCACCGCCGCCCCAGTCGACCTCACCCTTCATCATCGAGAAGGTGTGCGGGAGCCGACTGCCGGCGATCCCGTGACTGACCAGCCCCGCCACGGCGCCGAACACCACCACGCCCGTGCCGAGCCGGACCGCCAGTGCCCGTCGCCGCGGGATCTCACGGCCGGTGAGCAGGCGCTGCAGCCGCACGTTGGCGCGCCATACCAGCAGCCCGGCGACCGCGGCCGTGATCAACCCGTAGGCGCCGAGACTGATCCAGAACGACCGGTCCGGCGGCAGGACCATCTGCGCGAAGCAGCCGAGGCCGCCGAAGGCCGCGAGCCGGGGCGGCACGACATGGCGCGGGGCCCTGGCTCGCGACTGCTGCTCCAGTGGCACCGGCGCAGCCCGGTCGGGCAGCCGCACCCGGGCGGCGGACGCCAGCCACGGCACCGTCCAGGCGGTGGTGGCGATCGCGGCCGGGAGCAGCATGACGACGGTGGTGAACAGCCGCCGGTCGGCGACGAACACCCAGCCATGGCGGGCGAGCAGCCCGTACACGACGAGCCTGGCGGCGGTGAGCAGCAGGGCCACGGACACCAGCGCCAGCGCGATACAGGACATGCGCCGCATGCGGCCGACGGTGCGGCGGCCTTGCTGCAGGCCCGTCGTGACGGCGGCGAACAGCCAGGCTGGGAGCAGAACGATGCCCAGCGCGAGGTCGAGTCCGGATGCGGCGACGTACACGGCCGTCACCCCCGGCCCTGCGGCCGTCGGGCCGCGGTCGAGTGCGGCTGCGGCGGGCGTCCGCGCGGTCGGCGGATGTCGCGGACGGTCGGGTCGCCGAGGGCCCGGAGGAGGCGGCGCCCTGCTGCGGTGGTTTCGCTGATCTCAGGCATGCCGTCAGCGTGGCGATCACCGCACCGGCCAGGCATCCGCCGATCCTCGCTCCCTTCCTGCGCGGAAAGTTGCAGGACGGGCCATGCTGCGTACAACTATCGATTGACGCGTGCCCTTCCGCACCGCGGCTAGCCTGCAGCCATGACATGGGACACCCGCCTCAGGAACCACCTCCCGGAACGCCTGCGGCCGGTGGCGGGTGTTCTCGTGCCGCTGGCCCTCGCCGTGACCACGGCCGCCAGTGACGGGATTTCCGCGAGGTTCGACTACCTTCCCGTGCACCCGCCGCTCTTCGTGGCGATCCCGGTGGGGCTGCTCGTCGGTCTCGCGGCGTGGTTCCGTCAGCGCCGTCCCGCGCTGCTCCTGCTCGTCGCGCTGGGCGCCTACGTGGTGCTGTCGGCCTGGATCGCCGTGGTGTTCGCGCAGTACGCCCTGGCCGACCGCGCCCCCTCGTGGCGCCGGGTCGCCGTCGCCTCCACGGTCGCCGTCGCGGTGGTCGCCCCGCCCATCTGGCGGGGCGGCGGCTTTGACGCGGCGGTCATGAGCGTGGGCATCTGCGTCTTCCCGGCCCTGCTCGGCCTGTACACGGGCGCCCGCCGCCGCCTCATGGCCGAGCTGCGCGAGCGCGCCGAGCGGGCCGAGCGCGAGCAGCAGCAGCGGGTCCTGCAGGCCCGCAGCGACGAACGCGCCCAGATCGCCCGGGACATGCACGACGTCGTCACCCACCGCGTGTCCCTGATGGTGCTGCACGCGACCGCGCTCGAGGCGACCAAGGGCGCGTCGGCCGTCGACATCGGCAAGCAGATCGGCGCGATCGGCCGCGAGGCACTGACCGAGCTCCGCTCGCTGGTGGAGGTCCTGCACACCGCGTCCGAGGCCCCGCTCGCCCCGCAGCCCGGCCTGGCCGAGCTGGAGTCCCTGATCGCCGACTCCCGCAGCCTGGGGACGCCGGTCACCCTGGAGCTGACCGGAGAGCACGCCACCACCCGCCCACCCGAGCTGCCGGCCCTGATCGAGCACGCCGTCTACCGGGTGGTGCAGGAGGCCCTGACCAACGTCCACAAGCACGCCGCCGACGCCGAGACCCGCGTCCGGGTCCACTGCACGCGCCGACTGCTGCGCCTCACGGTGACCAACCAGCACGGTGTCGGCGCCACCCCCTCCGTCCTGCCCAGCGGTGGCCACGGCCTGCTCGGGATCGCCGAACGGATACGGCTCGTCGGAGGCGAACTCACCGCGGGACCGACCCCGGACGGCGGCTTCGAGATCGCCGCCGGGATCCCGCTGGACGACATACCCCAGAAGCCGCCCACCCACATGAAGGCCACGCGATGAGCGAGACGACGACCCGGGTACTGATCGTGGACGACGAATGGATGGTGCGCTCCATGCTCAGCACCATCATGGCGTCCGCCCCCGACATCGAAGTGGTGGGCGAGGCCTCCGACGGCAGTACGGCGGTGTCGATGGCCGCCGCCCTGGAGCCGGACGTCGTCCTGATGGACATCCGGATGCCCCGCTCCGACGGCCTGACCGCCACAGAGCGCCTCACCCGCTCGCCCCGCCCGCCGCGCGTCGTCGTGCTGACCACCTTCGACCTGGACGAATACGTCCAGACGGCGCTACGTCACGGGGCCGTCGGTTTCCTCCTGAAGGACGCCACCGCGGACGAGATGATCGCTGCGGTGCGCAGCGCGGCCCGCGGCGACGCGATGCTCTCCCCGAAGGTGACCCGCCGCCTCATCCGCCGCGTCACGCAGGACGCCGACGGCCCCTCCGCCGAGCGGCAGCGCCGCCGCTCGGAGGCCCGCAGTCGCCTGGAGGTCCTGACCGAGAAGGAGCGCGAGGTCCTGATCGCGCTGAGCGGCGGCCTCTCCAACACCGGCATCGCCGAGGCCCTGCGCATGAGCGAGGCCACCGCGAAGACCCACATCAGCCGGATCCTGTCGAAGCTCTCCCTCACCAACCGCGTCCAGGCGGCGATCCTGGCGCACCATGCGGGGCTCGTGGACTAGGGACTCCTGCGCTCTCCATCGATGGCGGTCCCCCCTCCCGGCGGGCTCTCTGGTTCTCGTCACACGGTTCCAACAGCCGCCGGAGGTACGTCAGTTGCGCCCGACCACTGCTGCCCGCGGGTCAGCGGATCCGTTCCAGGTGCACCGTGGGAGCCGGGGCCTGGCCGACCCGATGCCGTCACCGCCGCGTTGGTCTGCCACCGGCGCTTCTCCTGCGATTTCGCCGACTCCGTCGAACCGTGCAGGGCGCGGGGTTAGCGTGGCGGCCCATGAACGCAGCGATCCTCACCGTAGGTCTTGCCTTTGCCGGCTACCTCGTGACCTACCTGAACAGTCTGCGGCTGACACAACGGCAGGAGCGCCTGGCCCGGGTGAACCGTCAACTGAGCGAGTTCTACGGTCCTCTCCTCGCGCTGACCGAGATCAACAGCCGGGTGTACCACGCCTTCTCCGAGCGGCATCCTCGCCCGGACGGTAGATCGCCCCTGCAGCATGGCCCGGAGGAGATGCCGCTGACCGAGGAGGAACTGGCGGAGTGGCGGCTGTGGATCACCGAGGTATTCCTGCCCAACCACCGGGCCATGCGGGACATCCTGGTCAACAAGGCGGACCTTTTGTCGGAGTCGCACATGCCGCCGATACTGCTGGAGGTGTACGCGCACGCCTCCTGGCACGAGATCGTCGTGGCCAGGTGGGAACAGGGCGACCTCACCCTCGAACAGCCCCCGCACCCCTTCCCCATGAACGAGATACGCAGGTACGTCCGGGAGGGCTTCGACGGGCTCAAGGAAGAACAGGCCGCCCTGCTGGGACGCCGGCGACGGCGGAGCCCACCACAGGAGACGGCCTCTTGGCCGCACTCGGCTACTCCCAGTCGAGGCGGCCGTTGACCACGGGCGGCGGGTTGGAGTTGCCGGGACCGAGCCATCCCCGCCCGGCCTCGAAGGCTCCTCGGCGTTCTCGAAGGCTGACGCGCGGCGTCCACGAGCGCGGGCACTCCGGCTGCCGCCGTGCCCTCGTCACGGCCCCACGCTGCCGCGAACCGTGCCGGCTCAGCGGCGGCTTGGTGGGCGACGTACGCGGAGCCGAGGCGTTCCAGCTCGGCGGCCGCGGCAGCCGGCATCCAGGACGTCAGCGCACGCTCCGGCGCGCGCCGCAGCAACCGTCTGTCGGGCAGCCCCCGTTCCTCACGCTCCGCTCCCGTCCCCTCAGCCGCCCACTGTGCTGCCGGCGAGGGGCGCAGTGTCCGCTCCCGCCCCTTCGCGCATGCCCCGCAGGAGTTCCTCGACGGCTTCGTACGCGGTCCGTCGCGGTTGCCAGCCGAGTACCGCGTGAGCCCTCGTGCAGTCCAGCAGGGGGAGCCGCAGCACGGCGTCGAACAGCTGCGGGGAGGTGGGGACGAGGTGCAGTCCGTAGGCGGCCGCGAGCGCCGAGCGGGCCACACCGCGCGGCAGCGGAATCGTACGTGCCCGGAACAGCTCACCCAGTGTCCGGGCGTCGAGAACGGGTTCGGCCGCGAGGTTGAAGGGGCCTCGGGCGTCACCGAGGGCGGCGGCGACGAACGCACGGGCCGCGTCGTCGGTATGCAGGGTCTGGACCCGCAGCCCCGGAACGTCCGGAAGCAGAGGGAGGAGGGACGGGCGCACCAGATTCCCCGGCAGGAACCGGCCCCCGAACAGGCGTCGTTGCTCGCTCGCGGCCTGCTCCTTCAACAGGAAGGCCGGCCGCATCCGGGTCACCCGGATCTCGCGGTGCGCCTGCTCGAAGGCGTCCAACGCCCGCTCCAGGTACGCCTTTTCGCGACAGTACGACGCTTCGGGCCAGCCGTGCGTGGGCCACGACTCGTCGACGGCACGGTCCTTGGGGCCGGGTGAGTAGGCGCCGACGGACGAGGCGTGCACGAAGGCGGGCACGCGCGCCGCGGCGACGGCGCGCAGGAGGCGAACGCTGCCGACGACGTTGGTGCGCCAGGTCAGCGCGGGGTTGCGGGCGGGCTGCAGACGCCAGGCCAGATGGATCACCACATCGGCGCCGCGCAGGAGTTCGCCGAGTTCCTCCTCGTCGACGAGGTCGGTCGCCGTCCATGTGGTCTTCGGCGGCGACCAGCCCGGCGCCCTGCGGGCCAGCCCCAGGATCGACCCGACGCGTGGGTCCTCGGAGAGCTCACGCACCACGCTCGTCCCCACATTGCCGGTCGCTCCCGTGACGACGACGCGTGTGCCGTCCGAAGCGTGTGCCGCGTCCTGCCCCATGGGTGTTTCCTCCCGCCACATGCCGATATGTTCCGCTCAGGCATCGGCTCCGTCACGGGTTCCGTCACGCCGGCCCCGCGGGCCGACGGCACCCGCAGGAGCTCAGTTCACACTCTTGATGATGTGCGCCTCGGCGTCCGCCGACTCGACGACATGCGGCCCGTAAGCGAAAGGCCCCTCGCCGGGACGGAAAGCCGCAGCCGCCTCCGCTTCGAAGTCAGCGAACGCCTCCACTTCCAAGTCGTCTGTCCGGGTCCGGTCGTCGACCGGCTGACGATCCACACGCGACAGCGTGCGCTCCATGGCCACAGCGCCTCTTCCTCATGTTCCCGGTCGTCCCCGACCGATCGTCCGACGAGTCCCCCACGCTCACCGCGCCAAACAGCGGGTCAGCCGTTTCCGCGTTTCGACGCGGGGAACCCAGCGCCTCGCAGGACGACGGCTGAGACCGATCGGCTCCCTCGCCCAGTCGGTGGCCGCCACGGAAAACCCCGCCGAGAGTTGAGCAGGAGCCACTGCACGCCCCTCCCACGGAAGAGCAGGTGCCATGCCCTCCACCTCGCCTGTGACAGGTCCGGTCGATCTCCTGGTCGCGAACGCCCGACTGCTGGTCGTGGACGGTGAACGCGAGATCCCGGGCGGCTGGGTCGCCGTCACGGACGGCCGGGTCGCCGGCGTCGGCAGTGCCGGGAGCGAGCCGGATGCGCGAACAGTCGTGTCCGCGGCCGGACGCCTGGTCACTCCGGGCCTGATCAACACGCATCATCACATCTACCAGAACCTCACACGGTCCTACGCGCCTGCTGTCAACGGCACCCTGTTCGACTGGCTGACGACGCTCTACCCGCTGTGGGCCGCACTCGACGAGGAGGCCGTGTACGTATCGACGTACGTCGGTATGGCCGAACTCCTGATGGGCGGATGCACCGCCTCCTCCGACCACCTGTACGTCCATCCGCGCCCGCACCTCGTCGACGCCCAGATCCGCGCCGCCCGCGACATCGGCTTCCGCTTCCACGCCACCCGCGGTTCCATGACGCGCTCCGTGGACGACGGCGGACTGCCGCCACGCAGCGTCACCCAGGACATGGACACCGTGCTCGCCGACAGCGAGCGCCTCATCCACGCCCACCACGACCCCGAGCCGGGCGCGCTCATCCGCGTGGCGCTCGCGCCGTGCTCGCCGTTCTCGGTGACCAGGGAGCTCATGACGGCCACCGCGGAACTCGCCGAGCGTCACGGCGTACGTCTTCACACCCACCTCGCCGAGGACCGCGACGAGGACACGTACTGCCTGGAGACCTACGGGTGCCGACCGGTCGAGTACTTCGAGGACACCGGCTGGATGAACGACCGCGCATGGGTCGCGCACTGTGTCTACCCCAACGACGAGGAGCTGCGTCGCCTGGCCGCCGCAGGCGTCGGCGTGGCCCACTGCCCCAGCTCCAACATGCTCATCGGGGGCGGCACCGCCCGGGTCGAAGAGATGCGTGACCTCGGACTGCCCGTGGGGATCGGCTGCGACGGATCCGCCTCCACCGACCATGCCTCCCTGTGGCTGGAGACCCGTACCGCCCTGCTTCTGGGCCGCTACCGCAACGGTCCCGGCGCAATGACCGCACGCGACGCCCTCGATGTCGCCACCCGCGGTTCGGCCCGCTGCCTGGGCCGTGGCGACGAACTCGGCCACCTCCGCGCCGGAGCCTGCGCCGACCTCGTCGTCTGGGACCTCCACGAAGTCGCACGGGCCGGAGCGCTCAGCGACCCTGTGGAGGCCTGGTTGCGCTGCGGCCCCGCCCGGGCCTGGACCACCATCGTGGGCGGCCGCACCCTCGTCGACCGCGGCGAACCCCGCCTGCCCGGCCTGGCCGACGCCCTGCGCACGCACCACGCCATCGCCCAGCGCATGCAGCGACCCCACTGACCAAAACCTGTCCGCTTTGTGACGGCCCGAGCCGGCCGCACGATCCGCCGTGCCATGTCGGGCCCTGGAACAGCTTCCGGGAAACCTCATGAGGGCTGTCACCGTGGGTGCCGAACCTCCGGGGGCACCGCCAGCTGCAACGGCGTGGCCTTGGCGGCGTGCTCCGCTCCCGCCCACCACCCCGCGCCGTCCTCGATGCGGCGCAGCAGGACGCCTTCGCGGATGGCCCAGGGGCAGATCGTCACCGTGTCCAGGTCCAACAGTTTCATCACCGTGTGCCCAACGATCGCACCGGCCAGGCTCTGTGCGGCACGCGGCCGCGAGATTCCCGGGAGTTGGGCACGCTGCGTCGCGGACAGCTCGGCCAGCCGCTCCAGCGCCCGACGCAGGTCCAGGCAGTTCATCGTCCTGACCACGAACGGCCCGCCGCGTCCGGGAGCGGCCCCGCACAGCCGCGCCAGCTGCTGGAAGGTGCGCGATGTGGCCACCGCGGTGTGGGGCCCCTCCCAGCGAATACGGGCGGCCACGTCTCGCAGTTGGTGCCGCACCGACCGGCGCAGTTCCTTGATCTGGCGCTTCGTCGGTGGGTCGCCATGGCTGCCGAAGAACTGTCGGGTGAGCCGATTGGCGCCCAGCGGCAGCGAGGCCACGAAGCTCGGCAGCCGACCGCGTCCGAAGGCCACGTCGAGGGAGCCGCCGCCGATGTCCATCAGGACGAGCGGCCCTGCCTGCCAGCCCATCCAGCGCCGGGCTCCGAGGTACGTCAGCTCGGCCTCGTACTCGCCGGGCATGATGTGCAGCCGTACGCCGGTCTCCGCGTGCACCGCCCGCACGACGTCGTCCCTGTTGACCGCGTCCCTGATCACCGCCGTGGCGAAGGCGAGCGGCTCGGCCGCCTCCCACCGCAGCGCCTCCTGACGTGCCGCGGAAACCGTCTTCGCGAGCAGACCTACTGTCTCGTCGGCCAGTTCCTCACCCGGCCGCACATGGTCGGACAGGCGCAGCTTCCACTTGGCGGTGTGCACCGGCAGCGGCGCGCCGCCCTCGGTGTCGGCCGCCATCAGGCGCACCGTGTTCGACCCGACATCCACCACACTCAGCCGCATGAGTCCTCCCTGCCCTCCCCGTCCTCGCTACGCATCGCCATGCCGCATGCCTCGCGCTGTGCGCAGCGGACGGGCCAGGCGCGAGGCGCCCACGACCGTCACCGTCACGACCACCAGCACGGCAACCACAAGGAACTGCACGACGAAGGCCGCCGCCACCCGCACGGCGGCGAGGGCTTCGCGCGGCCGGTCCCCACCGCGTGGAGTGTGAGCGAACGCTTCGAACTGCTCGGTGAAATAGGCGTCCTGACACAGCTCCCGCTCAATCCCTCGCAGTACGCCGCGTTCCATCGGGTCGAGTGGCTGCTCTTGCACGGCCGACACCTTCTCCTCGGGGGTCGACCGAGTACCCCGCGACGAGCCGCGCAGGCCCCATCCAGCTGACCTCCTGCCTCAAGGCTGCCTCGGTCCGGACGCGGTCGGCCGTGCGCCGGGCGCCCTCGCCTCGGAGGGCTCTGAGGCGCCCCCGAGGCCTCTCTCAGCGATGCCGATGACGCGGCGCTACCGCTTCAGACACCGTCCTTGTGGCCGTTCGCGACGATCAGCCGCTCCATGCCCTCGTGCGCGCGGGTGGCCTCGGTGTTGCTCGCGTCATGGAACTTCCTGAGGTACTCGATGAGGACGCCCACGCATGTGTCCCGGCGGTCGTACTCCGCGTTGTCGACGAGCCGGTAGTCACTCGTGATCTCCCTCAACCGCCCGTCAGGAGTGGTGTACACCGGATGCCAGACCAGCTTCACGTCCGGGTTCAGCTCCTGGACCAGCCGCAGTTGCGGGACCTCCTGCGAGATGAGGACGCTCTCCGGAAGGTAGGAGCGCATGAAGATGTGCACGGGGCCGGTCGCGCGGGCCACGAAGGCCTTGGACAGGACGTTCCACATCGGTGTCTTCAACGCCCAGTCCGGGTGCAGCTTCAGGACGTTGAGCACGCTGCCGATCCTGGTCCGCTCCAGCGGCGTGTGGCCTTTTCCGTACGCGTAGTCGCTGGTCTCGATGCCGCCCGACCACAGAGCCATGGTGGGCGTCCCGATCTCCAGGTGCTCGGCCATGAGCCTGACGAACTCCTGGTACCAGGAGTTCGACGCACGGAGGTCCCGCTGCTCCTGGCGGACGTTCGTCTTCGCCATGGCCTCGGCGTTCAGCGCACCCTGCGAATCGACGCCGCCGAGCAGCAGTTGCCAGGCGTCGTCGGCCTCGGATTGAGGAATGCCCGCGGCCGTCGTCAGCTTCTGGTACGGCTCCCACTCGGGGTGCTCGGTGGGTCGCGTGGCGTAGTGCTCGCTCAGGTCGCCCGTCTGGCGCTGCAGCCAGCGCGTGACCGCCGCGTTTCCCGCACGCTGCTGAAGCGCGGCCAGACCCGTGGGGGGTGCCGCGCGCCGGGCGGCGGCCTGCGCTGTCGCCTGCGGCTCCGCCGGGTTCTGTCTCTCGCGCACGCTCGCCCTGCCCCTCCGCCCCGTCCCTCCGGTCGCTCCCGTCGACCCTAGGGGCGCGAGGGCGACGGGACGAGGTACGAAAGGGCAAACCCTGGGGCACGCTCCCCCGTGGTCGGGCTCCCTGGTCGGCAGGTCAGTTCCGGTCCACGGGGCGCCAACTCGGCCATATCGGCGGGGGGTTAACCCCACCCCGGATCCGGATGACCGCCCCATCGCGTCCACCCGCGGCGCACGGACATCGTGAGACGGCACACAGATGCCCCCTGACGAGCGAGGAAGCACACGTGATCAAGCACAGACGTGCACTGGTTGGTGCACTCACGGCGGTCATGGTGGCCGGTGTCGCGGTGGCCGCGCCGGCGGACGACGACGTGCCGCGGCAAAGCAGCGCGGCCATGGCCGCCGCCGCCGAATCCACCGGCTCCTCAGACCACTCCCGGCTGCGCGGAATCCTGCACCGGATCACCACGGTCGACGGCGCGCCCGGAGCGCTCGCCGAGGTGCGGGGCCGGCACGGCAGCGCGGTGCTGACCAGCGGTGTCGCGGACGTGAAGAGCCGTGCGCCGGTGCACCGCGACAGCAGGTTCCGGATCGGCAGCATGACCAAACCCTTCGTGGCGACGGTCGTGCTGCAGCTGGTCGGAGAGCGTCGCGTCGCCCTCGACGCGCCGGTGGAGCGGTACCTGCCCGGCGTCGTACGCGGACACGGCAACGACGGGCGGAGGATCACCGTTCGCCAACTGCTCCAGCACACCAGCGGCGTACCGGACTTCCTCGCCCATCTCCGCCCGCAGGACATCGTCAAGGACCCGCTCGAACGCCACGACGCTCAGGAACTCGTGGACATCGCGCTCGCCCACCCCCCGAACTTCGAGCCGGGCACCGACTGGCGCTATTCCAGCACGGGGTACCTGCTGGCCGCCATGATCATCGAGAAGGTGACCGGCCGTCCCTACGGCGAGGAGATCCACCGGCGCATCATCGCGCCGCTCGGTCTGCGCGAGACGTCCGTGCCGGGTGACGCCACGGGGATCCCCCGGCCGCATCCGCGCGGATACGTGCGGCCGGGCGAGGACGCGCCGCTCAGGGACATCACCGAGATCAGCCCCTCGGTCGGCGGCGCGAGCGGTGAGTTGATCTCCAGTGGTACGGACCTCAACCGGTTCCTGGACGCGCTGGTACGGGGGAAGCTGCTGCGCCCGGCCCAGCTTCGGGACATGATGAGGACCCAGCCGACCGGCAACTCGGACGGCCGGGCGTACGGCCTCGGCCTGGAGAGCAGGCCGCTGCCCTGCGGCGGTCTCTACTGGGGGCACACCGGCGACTTCCTGGGCTTCGAGACGGCCGGCGGTGCCACGGTGGACGGCAGGCAGGCGACGGTCATGGCCAACCTCGGCCCTGGCAGCTCGGACGCGCAGAGCGATGACATGCAAGCCGCCGTCCAGACGGCGCTCTGCAAGGGCCGCCCCTCGGCCACTCAGTAGCGATTCCGCCGCCGGTTGCCGGCGCTGCTGTTCCAGGCCATGGCGAGAACGTCCGGTTCTGCGGCACGTACTCGACACAGAGCTCGACACAGAGCGACAGAGGGCGCACCGCTCGACCACCCGTCACCTTCGCGCGGGCGCCGCCACGCCCAGGTCGTCACCACCCCCGAGAAGCTGCGGGCAACGGCCGACTGGATCAAGACCGCGCCCACCTCGAACTCGTGCGCGCACTAAACGACTTGGGAATCGCTCTTGCCGCGATACGTCAGGTAATGGCGCGGGAGGTATCGCTGGCCCGCGTCGCGCAGACGCATGCCGAGGCTCTCGACGTGCGGATCCGCGTGCTGCGCCAGCGTCGCGCGGTGCTCACTGCCGTCGCCAGAGGCGGCTCGACTCCCTGGAAGATGGGCGATAATCACCGGATTACCCAACTGTCCGCAGCCGAACGGCAGCACCTGATCGACGACTTCCTGACGTCCGTGTTCGACGGGCTGCACGGGCACCCCGCCTCCACCGGCGTCAGCCGCTCGCTGACTCCCGAGCTCCCGCACGATCTCGAACCCGAGCAGGCCCAGGCGTGGACAGAGCTGGCCGAACTGATCCAGGACCGTGATTTCCGCGCCACCCTTCAACGTCTGGCGCAGGACCTCGCGGTGGACCGGGCTCCGGACGACGCCACCGGCCTGCCCCGGATCCTCGCCGCTACGGCTCCGCAGGACCCCGAAGACCTCTACTGCCGCCTCGCGGACCGACTGGAGCAGGTGAACGAACCACACCGGGACCGATATTTGTCCCTGCTCGCCGTCGTCCACGGCTGGCACATGCCCGAGAGCCTGGCCCCCGCCCTCGCCTGGGTCCGCAAGGCCCAGCGCCTGCGAATGGCGCACCGGTGACACCTCTACGCACTCCTCCCTCCCCCGAACGTCCGGCAGCGCCAGCACCTTCCAGACCCCTGACCGACTACCACACGCTCATGCGGGTGCCCGGATTCTGGCGAATGGCCGCAACCGGCATGACGTCGAAACTGGCCGCCGACATGGCCAGCCTGAGCCTGCTCCTGCTGGTCAGCAGCTCCACGTCCTACGGGACCGCCGGACTGGCGGTGTCCTGCTCCACCCTGGGGCAGGGCCTGACCGCTCCGCTACGAGGCCGACTCATCGACCGATACCCGGCACGTCCGGTCCTGTTCGGAACGCTCCTGGCCTACCTCACCACCACCGCCGCCATGATCCTCACAGTGCGGTGCGCTGCCCCACGTGGTCATCTCGGCCATGACCGTCCTCGCAGTCGTGCTGGCGGCGAATACCGCTGTGTCGCCGACGCGTTCGGCCTCGGGCAGACGCCGGCTGGGGGTGCTGGCATCACCTGCGCTGCGTCGCGTCCTCGCCGCGGCCACGCAGATCTCCTCGGCGGACGTGCTCTTGGTCTGCCCGCTCGCCGGGCTCCTGATCGGATCACTCTTCGCCGCGTTGCGTACGACAGGCGGCGCACTGGCTCCGCGGAACCATGTCACCGAGACCATGTCCTGGCTCAGCACCTTCGACATGATCGGCGGTGCGGCGGGGGCTGCCGTGTTCGCCCGACTCGCCGACGCGGAGGGGAGCAAGACCGCCTTCGTCCTGGTTCCCGCACTGAGCTTGGTCGCTGCTGCGGTCAGCTGGCTCGGCCGGGCCAGGGAGCGTCAGCGACGGCGCCGGTCTTCTTGAACTCCATAGCCGAGGCACAGATGTTCAAGCAGCCCGAAGCGGGGGCTACGGGCGGGGCGGAGCGGCGTCGGGCCGGCCGGCCTGCCGGGTGAGCCGCCTGGTCGAGCAAGCCCGGCCCTCCCTGACGTTGACGACAACTCACGCGCGCCAGCGGTGCGTGTATCCCTCCGTCAACGGTCCGCCGAACAAGTCGAGTGCCTGCTTGACCGCAGCGGCCAACGGCAGCGGGTCGGCGTGCTCCGCCACCGCACGATGCCCGTCCAACAGGGCTCTGCCCAGTACGGGGGCCGCGCTCAGCAACCGGCGGGGCAGCCATTTGCCGATGCCCGTCCAGGCGCCGTGATGGGCGGTGACCAGGTCAGCCGCCTTACGCAGGACCTGGTCGGCGAGGGAAAGCTGTTCGTACCGGTTGTCCGGTGGGGTGTCGATCAGGTCGTCCAGGAAGCAGGTAAGGACATAGCGCCCGTGTTCCCACTCGGCTTCGGTGAGCGGTGGAGGCCCGGAGGCCAGGACCTCCTGGGCCAGCCGGCGCGCACGGGCCACATGCCCGTGCGGATCAGCCAGGGGCAGACCCTGGTCATAGACGAAGAGGACGGTTCCGCGGCGTCGGGCTCGGTCCCAAGCGAAGAACTCAGGTATGTCCGCAAGGGTGTTCAGGAACAACTCGACAATGCGGCCGTCGTGACGGATCACCTCCCGGCGGCTCGTATCCGAGTCGGGAAGGAGCACGGCCAGATCCAGATCGCTGGTCGCGGTGGCGCGGCCCTGGGCAGCGGAGCCTCCGAGCACGGCACCCAGGGCATGCGGAAAGCGCTCGGTGACCACACGGAGAGCTTGTGCTTCGACAGCTTCTCGATCATCCATGGATGCTCATCGTGCCAGCTCTCAGAAACAGATCGACAGGCACCGTCTGGCTGACGACGCAGTATCCACCGGCACTCGGTCCGAGGACCCCAAGGGTTCTCGAACACGCACGGTTCTCGAACACGCACAGGTGGAGCAAGCGCTGAGGTTCCGCGGGGAGGACGGGGTCTGTCGGTCGCAAGGGTGCGCGCGTACGGGCCGATGTCGCCCTCTGGCCGCCCTCAGCCAGTGGGGGCACCCCTGCGTCGGTCCTCTTCTGGAGACGGTGTGCGGTGCCACGAGGGGTCCCGGACAGGTCGGTGAACCGGATCAGGCGCGTAGCTTCCGTAGCAGCCGCCCAGGAACAGCAGCGGAATGGCCTGCGGGCCTGTGCCCATCGCCTCGACCGAGCCCGTGACGAACCAGTGGTCGCCCGCCTCCGTCTGGGCGTACAGGGCGCAGTCGACCCAGGCGACGGCGTCGGTCAGGACCGGGCAGCCCGACGGCGACCAGCCGTAGGGGGTCTGCCACCGCCTCGACGACTTCGCGGCGAACGCCTCGCACACGTCGCGCTGCCCGGCGCTCAGCACGTTGACGCAGAACCGGCCCGCCGCCCTGATGGCGGGCCAGGTCGTCGAGGTGCGCGCCGGCAGGAAGCCGACCAGCGGCGGGTCGAGCGACACCGAGGTGAAGGTGCCGACCACCATGCCGAGCGGAGCCGCGCCCGGCCGCGTCGGGGGCGCGGTGACCAGCGCGACTCCGGTGGGGTAACGGCCCAGTACCGTACGGAAGTTCATGACTCAGCGGGCTCTCTGCCGACGTCAGGTGGAGTAGTCGGCGTTGAGCCGCACATACCCCTCGGTGAGGTCGCACCCGTAGGCGGTGAACTCTCCGAGGGCGCTCCTGGTGATTCCCAGGTCGACGTGGAGCAGCACGTCACGGTTCCTGAGGTGTTCCACGACGCGCGCCAGCGTGTCGGGCCCCGGGCGTTCGGGGTAGACCTCCTGCGGTCCGAAGCGGATCCTGACCCGCTCGGGGACGATGTCGAGGTCGTCCTCGCACTTGCCCACCGCCATGGCGACCCGCCCCCAGTTGGGGTCGGCGCCGTGCACCGCGGTCTTCACCAGCGGTGAGTTCACCACCGCCTTGGCGACGCGTTTGGCCTGCGCGCTGTCGCGGGCCCCGGTGACCCGCACCTCGATCAGCTTGCCCGCGCCCTCGCCGTCCCTGGCGATGTCCTTGACCAGTTCCAACGCGACGGCCCCGAGGGCCTTTTCGAACTCCATCAGATCCACGGGGCCCGCGAGGCCGTTGGCGAAGACGGCCGCCGTGTCGCTGGTGGAGGTGTCCGTGTCGATGCTCAACGCGTTGAACGTGCGGTCCACGACACGGCGGAAGACGTCGTCGAGCACGACAGGACCGATCTGGGCGTCCGTACAGAAGAACGTGAGCAGCGTCGCCATGTTCGGCTCCATCATCCCCACGCCCTTCGCGATGCCGACCAGCGTCGCGTCGCCGCACCGCGCGCGGCGGATCTTCGGGCGCGTGTCGGTGGTCATGATGGCTTCGGCGGCCGCGTCGAAGTCGGCATCGGGGAACGGCCAGCTCAGGGACGCGAGATGGTCGCGCAGGCGGGGCATCGGGTAGCGGTGTCCGATCAGCCCCGTCGAGGCGATCAACAGGTCGTTCTCGTCGGCCTCGATCGCCTCGGCCACACGTCGGCGCACTTCACGGGCGTCCTCCAGGCCTTCCGCGCCGGTGGCGACATTGGCGTTGCCGGACAGGACGACGACGCCGCGCGAGGTGCGGTCGGCGATCGCCTCCCGAGTGATCAGAGTGCTGGGCCCGGCGAAACGCGAGCGGGTGAGCACGGCACTCGCGGCGGCGGGCACCTCCGATGCGATCACGGCGAAGTCCGCGTGCGCGTCCTTGATGCCGGCGTGACCGTGGTGAACGAGGAATCCCTGAGGCGAGAGGGGTCCCTGAGGGGAAGAGAACGGCATCGGCACGGACTTGTCCTTCCGGTCGCGGATGGCCGGGGCACGGAGGGCCGGGGCACGGGAGGCCGGATGGCGGGCGGCCCCCTCGCCGGTGGCGCGATCGGCCACCTGCCGGGTCACCGTGGCACACAGATCCTGCCGGTCGCCGGACGATTCGCTTGAACTCCCTTGATCGGGGGACGACCGGCTTGACCGTCGCTCTACCCGATGGCAAGCGTCCGCACCGAGGCGGCGTTCCCGGGCGCGGGGACGGCGTTGTCCAGGGCGTGCCGGATGGCTTCCTTGACCAGCGGGTGCACAAAGCGCAGCCGTTCGGAGGAGGAGGGGTCGGTCGAGGCTGAGGGGCCGGTCGAGTCGGTGGAGTCGGTGGTGTCGGACTGCAGGAGGCCGCCGTGCAGGGCCACCAGGACGTTCTCCAGAGGCACCCCTTCACGGCGCATCATCGCCTCGACGACCCGTCGTTCACAGCTGCCCTCCATGACCGCGCAGAAGTCGATGACCCGGCGGACCCCGGCCGGCACGGTCGAAAGACGCTGCAGGATCACGTCGGCGAGCTCATGGGGGATGGCGGTGGCCGGGCACCGGTCGATGCCGTGCTTCAAGGACCTCAGCAAGTAGACCAGGAAGTACGGGTTGCCCGCGGTGCGGACGTGCAGTTGGTGCAGCAGCTTCGGTTCCGGTGGCCGCCCCAGGAAGCTCGCCACGAGCGCTCCGGTGGCCGCGAGGTCCAGACCGTCGAGCCGGATCCGGCGTGCGTCCGTCGACTGGAGGATCACGGCTGCGGCGCGCCGCAGTTCGGCGTCGCACGCGAGCCGGAACGTACGGGTGGTCACGACCAGCAGGACGGGGGCACAGCGCAGTTGCTCCATGAACAGCCGCAGCAGCGCCAGCGACGGCGCGTCGGCGCGGTCCAGGTCCTCCAGCATGATGACCGTGGGCTCACGGACCACCCGCACCAGCGCCTGGCACACGGCGTCGTGCAGCTTGAAACGTGCGTCCTTGGAGAGCGAATCGGCCACGGGGCAGTCGTCCGACGCGTGGCCGTGCCGGTCCTTCGCGTCGCAGCACAGCTCCGTGTCGCAGCACAGCTCGCGGACGAGGCTCGTGACGCTGTGCCGGATCCAGCCGGGCAACTGGCGCGCGCGTTCGGGCCACAGCGCGCAGACCTGCCGCAGCAGTGTCGTCCACGGCCAGTAGTCCGGCTTGTCCTCGCTCTCCGAGCACGAGGTCCAGAGGGTGTGCACCTCCTCCGGAACCGCGTGTGCCAGCTCGGACAACAACCGTGTCTTGCCGCTGCCCGCCTCCCCGACGACGAAGGCCACCCGGCCCGAGGTCCGGAAGGAGTCCGACGCGGACCGCAGCAGGCTCCGCAGTTCCTCCTCGCGCCCGACGAGCGCCGGCTGCACGTCCGGGCTCGCCCCTTGCCCCGCCTCCACACCCCGTCCGTCGGCCGGGGCCGCGGCTCCCGGCCGGGGAATCGTGACGCGGAGTCCGTCGTGCACGCGGTCCAACCCGCTGTCCTGGCACAGGATCGCCGCGTGCAGCGCCACCAGTTCCTTGCCGGGATCGGTGCCGAGTTCGTCGGCCAGGGCGCGGCGCGTCTGTTCGTACGTACGCAGCGCGTCAGCCTGTCGACCGCACCGGTACTGCGTGTGCATCAACAGCGCGATCAGCCGCTCGCGCAGGGGGTTGCGCTTGGCCTCCAGCTCAAGCGTGTGCAGGGTGTCCTCTTCGTGGCCGAGGCGCAGCGCGCAGTGGGCCCACGACTCGACGGCTCCGAGCCTGAGCTGGTCGAGGCGTGCGGCCTCCTGGACGGCGAAGTCGTACGCGCTCAGCTCCTCGTAGGGCGGGCCTGCCCAGCTCTTCAGGGCGGCGCTGAGCGTGGTGTGGGCTTCGTGGTGGGCGGCCTCGCGCACCAGGCGGCGTCCGTCCGCCGCGGCCTGCTCGAAGCGGTGGACGTCGACGTGCCGGGGATCGAGTACGAGTGCGTACCCCGGCGGTTGGTAGAGCAGCCCGGGCGTCGAGCCGTCGGGAAGGGTGCAGTCGGCGAGGAGCCTGCGCAGGCGCGAGACGTAGGACTGCAGCGTCGCCAGGGCGGCGGGAGGCGGCGACTCGCCCCAGATCTGGGACACGATGGAGTCGACGGACACCACGCTGCCCGCTCTGGACAGCAGCAGCGCGAAGACGGCTCGCTGGCGTGGTGGCCCCAACTCCAGTTCTCTGCCGCCGCTTTGGACGGACAGGAAACCCATGGCGCTGATCGCCGAGGGCGATTCGGCCGGGCCACGCGCATCGGCACCGGACTCATGGCTGGTCTGCTTCACTGCGTCACCCGATCTTCTCTGCTTGGCGTGGGGCGGCTCGACCGTGCGGGAACGGAGCTGTGCGAGTGCTCGGGGCCGGGGCGGGGAGCGTCGCGCTCGATCCGGGAGCGTTCACGCGCCCGCCAGGAGCGTCACGCGCCTGCCCGGTGCGTCACGCGCCCGCCGGGAGCGCTCTCCCGCCGAAGAACCGAGCCGCGCTGTCCCCTCGTCCTGCAGCGCGGCTCGTCTGTGTAGTCGTACGTCGCAAGGGGCCGTGGGATTCAACGGGCGGTAAGTCCTGCCGCCGGAATCGGCCAGAACACGACACGGTGGAGGAGACGGACGGCTCCTCCATCGGCCGACTCCGCCCTGCCGCCCCTCGCATCGGCTCGCACTCCTCGGCCCCCGACCACGGGCCGCACCGCAGCCGTGCCGGGCTCGCCGCCAGGCCTCGACTCGCGCCGCACTCCCTTGAGCTTCGCCTGCCGACGCGCGGGCAGGCGCCGTGGGCTCCCCGCGGAATCTGACCGGAAAGCGCGGCGCCCGTGTTCACACGGGCCCCACCCGCCCTCGTCCCAGCCACCCACAGGGCCCGTGCAAGGGGACCGTCCACTCCGCCACAAGGCCGGATCGGCACAGTGGCGCTTGCTTCGCCGGACCGCCCTTCGGCTCCACGTGGCCCACGCGTCTTCGGCTCCACGTGGCCCACGCGCCGGGCGGCCGTCCGGCGCCCTCACCCATCGCTCTGACGCAGAGGAACCGTCATGTCTCGTGTCTCCACCGCTCCGAGCACCAACCCGACCACCGCGCACGCCCTGTTGCGACGCCTCCACGACCACGGCGTACGCACCGTGTTCGGAGTGGTCGGCCGCGAAGCCGCGTCGATCCTCTTCGACGAGGAGGACGGCGTCGACTTCGTGCTGACCCGGCACGAGTTCACCGCCGGCGTCGCCGCCGACGTGCTGGCCCGCATCAGCGGACGGCCTCAGGCGTGCTGGGCCACGCTGGGCCCCGGGATGACCAATCTCTCCACGGGGGTGGCCACCTCCGTACTCGACCGGTCACCGGTCATCGCGCTCGCCGCCCAGTCCGAGTCGCACGACATCTTCCCCAACGACACGCACCAGTGCCTGGAGTCGGTGGCGGTCATGCGGCCGATGACCAAGTACGCGGCGGAGCTCCGACGGCCCGACGACATCACCGACCTGGTGGACTCGGCGGTGGCGGCGGCCATGACCGAGCCGGTCGGGCCCAGCTTCATCTCCCTGCCCGTCGACCTGCTGGGCAGCGAGATCGACAGCTCGCTCCCCCACCCGAGGGCCGGTACCCCTGCCAAGCCCCTCGGGACGGTCGAGGACGGCTGGCAGGAGGCCGCCCGCAAGGCGGCCGACCTGCTCGGCTCGGCGCGGCACCCCGTGCTCGTCGTCGGCGCCGCCGCGATCCGGTCCGGGGCGGTCCCCGCGATCCGCGCGCTGGCCGAGCGGTTGAACATCCCGGTCATCACCACGTACATCGCCAAGGGCGTGCTGCCCCACGGGCACGAGCTGAACTACGGCGCCGTCACCGGTTACATGGACGGCATCCTGTCCTTCCCCGCCCTGGACACCCTGTTCGGTCCCGCCGACCTCGTCCTGACCCTCGGCTACGACTACGCCGAGGACCTGCGGCCCTCGATGTGGCAGCGCGGCGTCGACAAGAGCACGATCCGTGTGTCGCCCACGGCCAACCCCGTTCCGCGGGTCTACCGCCCGGACGTGGACGTCGTCACCGACGTCCTGGCCTTCGTCGAACACCTCGACCGTCGCACGGCCGCCCTCGCCGCCAAGGTCGCCCACGACATCACGCCGCTGCGGGAACGGATCGCCGAGTTCCTCGCCGATCCCGAGCACTACGACGACGGGCTGCGGGTGCACCAGGTGATGGACACCATGAACACCGTCATGGCGGAGACCGCGGAGTCGGGCGAGGGCACCATCGTCTCCGACATCGGGTTCTTCCGACACTACGGGGTGCTCTTCGCCCGGGCCGACCAGCCCTTCGGATTCCTCACCTCCGCCGGCTGCTCCAGCTTCGGCTACGGCATCCCCGCGGCCATCGGCGCCCAGCTCGCCCGGCCCGGGCAGCCCACGTTCCTCATCGCGGGAGACGGCGGCTTCCACTCGAACAGCGCCGACCTGGAGACCATGGCCCGGCTCAACCTGCCCATCGTCACCGTGGTCGTCAACAACGACACCAACGGGTTGATCGAGCTCTACCAGAACATCGGCCACCACCGTTCCTACGACCCCGCCGTGAAGTTCACCGGCGTCGACTTCACCGCGCTCGCCCGCGCCAACGGCGTCGAGGCCACCCGCGCCAACAGCCGTGAGGAGCTCCTCGCGGCCCTGCGCAAGGGTGCGGGCCTCGGCCGGCCGTTCCTGGTCGAAGTGCCGGTGAACTACGACTTCCAAGCCGGCGGCTTCGGCGCCCTGAGCATCTGATGACGGCGCAGCCCCTTCCCCCCGCCGTCGGCTTCCTCGCCACGGTCCATCTGGACGGCGGCCGGCCCCTCCGGCCGGTCTTCGCCACCCGCGGCGACCGGGCCGAGCATCAGGAGCGGACCGGCGACCAGCACCTGCACGCCGTCCTCCTGCACTCCGGTGCCCCGGACCGGGCACTGGCCCGAGCACACGGCAGGACCCTCCTGCTCGCCGGAGAGCTGTACAACCGCGACGAGTTGCGCGGCCTGCTCCCCGGCGACAGCCCGCCGGACGACGACGCCGCGCTCGCCCTCGCGCTCTTCGGCCGCTACGACGTGCACGCCTTCCGGCTCCTCAACGGGCGGTACGCCGCGCTGGTCGCCGCCCCGGGCCGCGTTCTGCTCGCCACGGACCACGCCGGATCGGTGCCTCTGTACGCGTCGGTCGCCCCGGGCCACGCGCTGGCGGCGACGGAGGCCAAGGTGCTGCGGAGCGCACCGCCCGGTCGGTCCACGGCCGCCCGGCCGGTCCGCCGGCTGCCCGGTGTCCACCAGGTCCCGGCCGGCACCGTGGCCGACATCGAGCTGTCCACCGGCGAGCGCGTCGACCACCGCACCTGGATGCCGCCGTTGGGCCGCCGCACCGTCCCGGAGGAAGCGGCGGCGGAGTCCGTGCGGCACGTCCTTGAGCGGGCGGTGAGAGCCCGCAGCGGGCCGGGCACCCCCCTGGTGGTGCTCTCCGGAGGCATCGACTCCTCGTCGGTCGCGGCGCTCGCCGCCCGGCCGTCGGCCTGGCCGATCGACACCGTCTCCATGGGCACCGAGGAGGCCGACGAGTTCCCGCAGGCCCGTGTGGTGGCCCGGCACATCGGGTCGGCCCACAGGGAGATCACCGTCCGGACCGATGACCTGCTGCGGCAGCTTCCGCACGCGGTGTGGGCGGCCGAGTGCCCCGACCCCGACATCATCGAGTACCTGCTGCCGCTGGCCGCGCTGTATCTGCGCCTGGAGGGCGCCGGCCGGCGCGTCCTCACCGGATACGGCGCCGACATCCCGCTCGGCGGCATGCACCGCGAGAGCCGCCTGCCGGAACTCGACACGGCCGTCTGCCGCGACATGGCCACCTTCGACGGTCTCAACGAGCTGACGCCGACCCTCTCGGGCATCGGCGGCCACTGGTCCACCCACCCCTACTGGGACCGCGACGTCCTCGACACCCTGGTGTCGCTCGAGGCCGGGCTCAAGCACCGCCACGGGCAGGACAAGTGGGCCCTGCGCGCCGCCATGCGCGACGTCCTGCCCCACGCGGTCGTCACCCGGCCCAAGCTCGGCGTGCACGAGGGGTCGGGTACCACATCGGCCTTCTCCCGGCTCCTCACCGACGCCGGTGTCCCGCGGGAACGCCTGCGCCACGCCAAACGGCTGGTGGTACAGGAGGTCTTCGACCAGGTCGTGGCCGAGGGACGGCACCCGGACGACGTGGCGATCGACGCGGTGGCGGAGCTGGTCGGCGCGGAGGCGGCGACCCTCGTACACCCGGTCCCGCGACGACCCCGAACGTGACCACCACAACCACACCAGACGAGGGCCGCACCGTGGAACGCATCGACACCACCATCTCGCCCCGCTACGCGCAGATCCCCACGTTCATGCGCCTCCCGCACGACCCGTCACCGCAAGGCAGGGACGTCGTCGTCATCGGCGCCCCCTACGACGGCGGCACCAGCTACCGGCCCGGCGCGCGCTTCGGCCCGCGAGCGGTACGCAACGAGTCCGGCCTCATCCACGGCGTGGGCATCGACCGCGGTCCCGGCACCTTCGACCTCATCGACTGCGCCGATGCCGGGGACATCGACCTGACCCCGTTCAACATGCACATCGCCATGAACACCGCACAGGAGCGGCTCGGCGAACTCCTCGCCCACAACGCCGCGTTCCTCATGATCGGCGGCGACCACTCACTGACCCTGGCCGGTCTGCGCGCCGTGTCGGCCGAGCACGGCCCCGTCGCCGTACTGCACCTCGACGCCCACTCCGACACCAACCCCGCCTTCTACGGCGGCGAGTACCACCACGGCACACCGTTCCGGCACGCCATCGACGAGAAGCTCGTCGACCCGCGGCGCATGGTCCAGATCGGGATCAGGGGCCACAACCCCCGGCCGGACTCCCTCGACTACGCCCGCGGGCACGGCGTGCGCATCGTCACCGCCGACGAGTTCTGCTCGCTCGGCGCCGAGGCCACCGGGCGCCTGGTCCGCGAGACCGTGGGCGACTCACCCGTCTATGTGTCGGTGGACATCGACGTCGTGGACCCGGCGTTCGCGCCGGGCACGGGCACGCCGGCCCCCGGCGGCCCCACCTCGCGCGAGGTGCTCGCCCTGCTGCGCGGCGTCGGCGATCTGCGCCCCGTGGGCCTCGACGTCATGGAGGTCTCGCCGCTCTACGACCACGGGGGCATCACCGCCGTCCTGGCCACCGAGATCGGGGCCGAGCTCCTGTACCAGTACGCCCGCGCACGCACCCGCACCCGTGCCCTCACCCGAGAAGGGAATTCGACATGACCGTGCTGAACTGCTCCGCGTACTCCGCGGATCTGCTCGCTCTCGCCGCACGACTGCCCCGAACACCCCGCAGGGACCTGTACGGCTTCTTCGACGAGGCACGACGGGCCGCCGCGCGGCTCCCCGGGCAACTGGCCGCCGCACTGGACGAGTTCAACGACCGGGGCAATGACGCCGGCCATCTCCTGCTGCGCGGCCTGCCGGTGGAGGCGGACGACGCCCTGCCGCCCACCCCCACGAGCACGCCCGCGCCGGTGGACCGCCCGCTGCTGAACCAGGAGGCCATGCTCGCGATCGTCGGCCGCCGCCTCGGCCTGCACACCGGCTACCGCGAACTGCGCTCCGCGAGCGTGTACCACGACGTCTACCCCTCGCCCGGCGCGCACCACCTCTCGTCGGAGACCTCGGAGACCCTCCTCGAGTTCCACACCGAGATGGCCTACCACGTGCGCCAGCCCAACTACGTGTTGCTCGCCTGCTCCCGCGCGGACCACGAGCGACAGGCCGCCACCCTCGTGGGCTCGATCCGCAGGGCGCTGCCGCTCGTACCCGACGACGTCCGCGCGCACCTCTTCGACAGGCCCGTGCCCTGCTGCGTGGACGTCGCCTTCCGCGGCGGCGTCGAGGACCCCGGCGCCATCGCCGACGTCAAGCCTCTCTACGGGGACCCGAGCGACCCCTACCTCGGGTACGACCGCGAGCTGCTGGCCCCGCGGGACCCCGCCGACATCGAGGCCGTCGCGGTGCTGTCGAAGGCTCTCGACGAGGTGCGCGAAGCGGTGCGCCTGGTCCCCGGCGACCTGCTGATCGTGGACAACTTCCGCACGACCCACGCGCGCACCCCCTTCGTGCCGCGCTGGGACGGCAAGGACCGGTGGCTGCACCGGGTCTACGTACGGACCGACCGCAACGGCCAGCTCTCCGGCGGGGAACGGGCGGGCGACGTCGTCGACTTCGCGCCGCGGCACTGAGACCGCCGTACGCGCATCCAAAGGGGGGCCGCCGATGGGCGGCCCCCCTCAAGCCCGTGTACTCCATGGCCATCCCGTGTACTCCATGGCCATGACGCCCTACGAGAAGAACAGCGGCTTGCCCGCGTAGTAGTCGTCGACCGCCTCGCCCATGCTCGTCCGCGACGGCGGATGGAAGACGACGGCCTGGGCGGCGGACGCCAGGTAGGCGATTCTCGGGGAGCCGATGAAGGCCATGCCGCCCAGCATCTCCACCGCCTGGGCGACGGCCCTGGTGATGATGTCCTGCACGGAGAAGCGGGTGAACAGGGAGGCCGCCGCGCAGTCGTTGCCGAGGTCGCCGTCCGTGATCCTGCGGGCGATCCCTTCCACCAGGTACGCGGCCGACTCGATGAGCAGGCACAGCCGGGCCCGGTCCGCCGCCGATCCGCGTCGGTCGCACAGCACGAGATCGACCAGCGCGCTCGCGACGCCCGTGTACGAGGCGGCGACGATCATCTGGAACCAGATCACGCCCGCTTCGTTGAGCTCGTCCAGTTTCTCGGCGGCGTTCGGGGGTGTGCGGAGGATGTGTTCCGCCTCGACCGGCACGTCGTCGAGGCGGACCTCGTGGCTCTCCGCAGCGGCCAACGGGAAGGTGGACCAGAAGTCGTGGACGGAGATGCCCGGCGTATCGGCGGGGAGTACCAGCAGACCCATCTCGCTCCGGCCGTCGTTCCCGCGCAGGGCGACGCTCGCGGTCAGCAGGTCCATCGACCGCGACAGGCTGCACGGCTTCTTCGATCCCGTGACGAGATAGCCGCCGCTGACTTCCCGCGCCTCGACGGTGGGGCTGAGGATGCCGCGGCCCGAGCGGCCTTCCGCGAAGCCGGAGGCGATGAGCGAGCGGTTCTTCGCGACCGTGTCCAGTACGCGGGTGTGGAAGCGGGTGTTGCTCTCGTACAGCGGGCCGACGGCGAAGAGCATGCCGACCGAGAAGTGGTGCATGGCGGTCGCCACCGCGAGGGACGGCGCGAGCGACGCCAGTGCGCGGATCACCCTGACGGCGTCGAGCGCGGACGCCCCGATGCCGCCGTGCGAGCGGGGCACCAGGAGATTGCCGCCGCCGTGCTCCTTGAACAGCGCGATCGCGGGACTCCCCGGCGACTCGAGGCGCTCGAAGGGCTCGTCGGCGAGGCGGTCGGCGAGACCCGGCAGGAGCCGTTCACAGGTCTCGCGGTCACGTTGCAGGAACTTCACGGCCTTTCACGTCCTTCGGTGGTCCAGTCAGTTGTCTACGAGGTTCATCAGGAAGGGCGGGTATCGCTCGCCGTGGACGGCGGAGGCCGGCACCGCGCGCTCCACGGCGGCCAGTTCCGCGGCGGACAGCTCGACGAAGGCGGCGGCGACGTTCTCCTCCAGGTGGTCACGGCGCCCGGTGCCCGGGATGGCCACGACGTCGTCGCCCTGGTGGTGGAGCCAGGCCAGCGCGAGCTGCGCGAGCGTCAGACCGCGCGGCGCGGCCACCGGACGCAGGCTCTCCAAGAGGGCCAGGTTGCGTGTGAAGTGGGGGTCGGAGAACCGCGGGAGGCCGTGCCGGAAGTCCGCCGCGTGGTCCAGCTCGGCGAGCGAGCCGACCCGGCCGGTCAGGAAGCCCCGCCCGAGCGGGCACGACGCGATGATGCCGATGCCCAACTCCCGGCAGGTCGGCACGACTTCGGCCTCGATGCCCCGGCTCCACAGCGACCACTCGCTCTGCACGGCGGTGATCGGGTGCACGGCGTGGGCCCGCCGGATGGTGTCCGCGCAGACCTCGGACAGACACAGATGCCGCACCTTGCCCTCGCCGACCAGCTCCGAAAGAGCGGAGACGGCCTCCTCGACGCGCTCTCCGGGTGCCGCCCAGTGCTTGACGTACAGGTCGAGGTGGTCGACGCCGAGCCGGCGCAGCGAGCCGTGGCAGCGCCGCCGGATGTACTCCCGGTCCCCACGCACCCCGAGGAACCCCCCGTCGCGGTCCCGCTCCAGGCCGACCTTCGTGGAGATCAGCACCCGTTCCCGCCGGCCCGCGACGGCCCTCCCCAGCAGCCGCTCCCCCTCGCCGAGCCCCTGGACGTCGGCGGTGTCCAGCAGGGTGATCCCCCGGTCGATCGCACGACGTACGGTGTCGACGGCCTCGGCGGGGTCGGCGCGGGCGTAGAAGGACGTCATGCTCAGACAGCCCAACCCCTGGGCGGGGAGCGTCAGTTCGCCCAAGGAGCGAAGCGGCAGCCGCGACTTCGGCTCAAACGCCTGCGGCTGCGGCTGCGGCTGCGAGCTCACCACGAGTCGATGTGCAGCACCCGCTCAAGGGGTTGCCGCGGGGCGGGGCCGAACTCCGTGCCGATGGAGAACGCCGTGGGGATCAGCGCGGCCTGGACGACGCCGTCGGGTATGCCGAGCAGCTCGGCGATCTCCTTCTCGTACATCAGGTGCAGCGTGGTCCACGCGGTGCCGAGGCGGCGCGCCCGCGCGGCGAGCATGTAGCTCCAGGCGGCCTGGATGATCGACCCCCACATGCCCGCCTCGTTGTATTCGGGGGCCTCGTTCACATCGATGCACGGGAGGACGAGGACGGGCACCTCGCCCATCGTCTCGCCGAGGTGCGCGACGCTGCTGCCCACGCGCTTCTGCACGGCGTGACGCTCGGGATCTTCGGGATAGAGCGTTCCGCACGCCCCGTCGGAGTTCAGATAGGTGGCCACCGCGCGCCGGTAGTACCGACCGATCTCGGCCCGCTGTTCCTTGTCCGTCACGACGATCCAGTGCCAGGTCTGCCGGTTGCTCCCCGACGGGGCCTGCAGCGCGACGCGGATGCATTCCTTGACGAGGTCCAGGGGCACCGGACGCTTCAGGTCCAGCCTCTTGCGCACCGAGCGGGTGGTCGTGAGGAGTTCGTCCGGGGTGAGGTTCATGACCGACATGGGGGTCCTTTCTAGGAACTCCGGGAACGCCAGGGACTCTTGGAACTCTGGGAAGTCTGGGAACGGACCCGGGAACGGGCCTGGGAGCGGATCCGGCCGTCGGGCTCGACGCGTTCGAGGACCGACCGCAGGCCGTCGGCCAGCGCGTCCGCCGTGCCGCGGTCCATCACCAGGGGAGGGTTGATCAGCAGGGACCGCGGGTTGCCGCGCAGGATGATGCCGGCGTCCTCCCGCAGGGCCTGGGCCACCGGGGCCGTACCGGTGGGCAGTTGGGTCCGTGCCGTCCTGTCCGCGACGAGTTCGACGCCGAGCATGAGGCCGATCTGGCGGATGTCGCCCACGACGGGCAGCTCGCGGAGCGGCGCCAGCCGGTCGGCGAGATACGCCCCGGTGCGTGCCGCGTTGTCGAGCAGCTTCTCCCGTTCGATGATGTCGAGATTGGCGAGCGCGACGGCACAGGCCGTGGGGTGCCCGGTGTAGGTGTATCCGATGGGGAACCCGGTGGAGTCGGTCACCGTCGCCGCCACCTCCTCGGTGACGAGGACCGCGCCGTGCGGGACGTAACCGGACGTGATGCCCTTCGCGGTGACGAGCAGGTCGGGCCGCACCCCGAAGTGCTCGGCGGCGAACCAGTGCCCGGTCCTTCCGTACCCCGTCACCACCTCGTCGAAGATGAGCAGGATGCCGTGGGAGCGCAGCAGTTCGGCGACCCGCGGCCAGTAGTCCGGCGGCGGGACGACCGCGCCGCCCACGCTCATGACCGGCTCGCCGATCATCGCCGCGATCCGCCGCGGCCCGATCCGCTCGATGGTCTCGCGCAGTTCGCGCAGACAGAACTCGGTGACGTCCTCTCCCCCGTACGCATCCCGCTGGTACGGGTCGGGGGCGGACAGGTGGTGTACGTCGGGCAGCGTGGGCCCGAAGCCCTGGTGGTACACCGGCAGTCCCGAGACGCTTCCGCTGCCGTAGGCGATGCCGTGGTAGGCCGTCTTCCGCGACAGGATCCACGTGCGTTCGGGCTGCTCCCTGCGGTAGTGGAAGAACCGCGCCATGCGCAGCGCGATCTCGTTCCCCTCCGCTCCCCCGCTGGTGAAGAAGACGCGTTCCAGACCGGCGGGCGCGAGGTCGGCCAGCCGCGCGGCCAGTTCGATCGCCTTGTCGTTGCTCATGCTTTCCCAGAGGTGGAAGCACTCCAGAGTGGTCATCTGCGCCGCGGCGGCCTCCACGATCTCGGCGCGGCCGTGGCCCACTTGCATCATCCCGAGCACCGCGCTGGCATCCAGGTACCACCGCCCTGAACTGTCGCGGACGTGGCAGCCGCGGCCCTCGACCATGACGGTGCGGTCCTCGCGGCCGCCGGGGAGATTGGGATGGATCAGCCTGTCGCGGTCGGCCCGGACCCACTGGGCCGTCCTGTCGGGACCGGGAATCGATGCCGCCGGGGATTCGGGCATGGCGAGCTCCTTATGCCGAGGGCTTCCAACGCTCGCGCAGCCTTCCAGTCGACGGTTGTGCCCCACTGACGAGCCGCGCCAGTGGCACGTCAAGCAGTCTGCAAGGGGCGGCGACGGCCGGCATCGGCGCGGATGCGGAGCCCTACGGCCGGGAGGTCACGGCCGGGCGTGGTGAGTGAGGGGCGCGGGGTGCGCACCACCAGCTGCCGCTCGTCGGCGGAGAGCGGCGCGAGGACCCTGTGCGCGGCGAGCGGGCCCGTTCCATGGCCGTCGTCGAGATATGCGGCACCCCGAGGCACCGCTGGGGTGTCGACGGCGTGCCGGGCATCGACGACGCCCCGGGACAGCTGATCCGGGCGATCACGGACGCGGTCGCCGGCGCCTTCGGCGAACCAGTCCGCGATCACGTAGGAGTTCAGCGAGTCGGCGTGCCGACCGGGCGCTTTGGGGTCGGCGGGGTCGTCGGCCCCGCCTACGCCCCCGGTGGTCGGCTGCCGTCCTTCTCCATGTCCGCGCGCAGCAACTGCGCACACCACACGCATTCCTCCTCGTGTACCGGCGTGGAGAGCCAGTAGGCGCCGTTGAGGAGCTGACCCGAGAGCCCTGTGACCAGGGCGGCGTTCACATCGTCCATGCCCTGTTCAACGCCCCGAGCCGGATGGGGAGGCGCCCACCGTCAGCCTCGGCGGCCCATCATCATCCCTGCGTCGGAAGATTGCCGCGCGAAGGCATCGACTGCGCCGAAGCGGGCAGGAGCAATGGCTCACTCCCCTGCCGAGGCCTGCCCGTCGACTGCCCGGGCTTGAACCTGCCGCAGCGGCAGCCTCCACCGTTCCGAGCAGGGCCGGAGATTCCGGCCCTGGGAAGCGACTCGTGCGGGGAGGCGGCGATGGCCTGGCCGATCGCGGAGGTCGCCCGGATGTCGGGGGTGACGGCCCGGACGCTACGGCACTACGACGAGGTCGGGCTTCTGCCGCCGGCCTGGATCGGGGCCAACGGCCACCGCTACTACGAGGAGCGCCAACTGCTGCGGCTGCAGCAGGTTCTCGTGCTGCGGGCGCTGGGCCTGGGGCTGCCCGAGATCGGCCGGATCCTGGCCCCGCAGGTCGACGAGCTGGAGGCC
The DNA here is from genome assembly GCF_055558735.1 of Streptomyces sp. NPDC025651. Taxonomy (NCBI): domain Bacteria; kingdom Bacillati; phylum Actinomycetota; class Actinomycetes; order Kitasatosporales; family Streptomycetaceae; genus Streptomyces; species Streptomyces sp. NPDC025651. Next base: position 165,681 of record NZ_JBVHLZ010000011.1, on the reverse strand, counting down.
CTGCGCGGCCATTGCCGTCGGCTGCTCGCCGAGCGCGACTGGCTGAACGCCCTGGCCGCCACCGTCGCCCGCACGATCACCGAACTGGAGCAGTCCAGGAAGGACGGCACAGGCATGATCACCATCAGGCGGCCGGAGAACCTGTTCGAGGGCATCCGGCCCGCCCGGTGCATGAAGGTGCTGCACGGTTTCCCGGCGCTGGTGGGGGCCGTCGAGCGGCACACCGCGGCGTTGAGCAGGGACGAGATCGAGGTCGAGGAGCGCGAGCGCACGGCGCAGATGGTCCGGCTGGCGGAGCTGTCGGCCACCGGCCTGCCCGCTGACGCCGACGCGGTGCAGAACGAGATCGACGCCCAGTACCGGACGCTGGCCAGGAGCCGGGCAGCCACCGCCGAGGAATACCGCGCGATCGGGCGCTGCTGTGTGGAGAACGAACACTGGCGCGCCGTGTACGAGTCGATCGCGCCGGGCCTGGCCTCGTACCAACGGGCCGCCATCGAGGCGTACGCCGCAACCCGGCTGCGCTGAACCGGGACCGGGCCGCCGCCACGGGGGTGCGGCGGTCCGGCCGGGTCGGTCCACTCGCCGGTTCCGCCGGCGCGAAGCCTGACCGCCTGTCACAGACAGTCACTAAACGGCGTGCAGCGGCGGGCAGTTGGGGGCGGCCCTGCGGCTCCGGTCGTGTCGGGCGTCCTCGCCTCAACGCGTGACTGATGAGCCGAGGCCCCCGGAACCACGCGCCACCTCCGGGCGCCGAAAGGGCCAGCTCAGAGCATTTATCGAAGCCGCAACAGTCGTGTCATGCGGGCGCAGTGAAACGGGCGATTCGTGCGCTAGCGTCACTGATCGAACCCGTTTCCCAGGGATCGCCGACCAGTTGGCCCTCGGCTCTCTCCACACCAGGGCCCTTACGGACTGTTGCTGGCCAGGCAGTACCAGGAGGCGGGCCTGCCCCGACCAGGGCGCCGGAACGCTCCACAAGAGCGCGGTGCCCGGACCTTCTTCCCCACCCCATGGAATGAGAACGATGCACCGATTCCCGGCCGGCCGTCGCACCGTCATGGCCGCCGCCACCGCGACCGCTCTGACCCTGCTGGTGTCGGGCTGCGGCCTCTTCGGAGACGACGGCGACACCATCAAGGTGGGCATCAGCGGCGACGCCCAGGAGTGGGACGTCCTCGCGGCGGAGGCCAAGAAGCAGGGCCTCGATGTCGAGCCGGTCTCCTTCGACGACTACTCGTTGCCCAACAAGGCCCTGGCCGCGGGCGACATCGACATGAACGCCTTCCAGCACCTGGTCTTCCTCGCCCAGTCCAACAACAGCAACGGCACCGACATCGTGCCGCTTTCGGCCACCCACGCCGTACCGATGGGGCTCTACTCCCGCAAGGTCGAGGAGCTCAAGGAACTGCCCGCCGGGGCGCGGATCGCGCATCCCGACGATCCGGCCAACGAGGGCCGCGCCCTGCACCTGTTGGCCAGTGCCGAGCTGATCGAGCTCAAGGACGGCACCGGGCTGTACGCCACGCCCGAGGACATCACCAAGAATCCGAGGCGCATCAAGCTGACGGCGGTCAACGCCCAGCAGACGCCACGCCTGTTGGAGGACGTGGACGCCGCGATCATCAACGACGGGGTGGCCTCCCTCGCGGGCGTCAAGGCCGAGTCCGCGCTGTTCCACGACGATCCGAAGGCCCCAAAGACCCGCCCGTACATCAACGTCATCGCGATACGCGCCGAGGACAGGAAGAACCCGGACTACGCCAAGATCGCCAAGCTCTACGCCAGCAAGCCGGTACAGGACGCCTACCAGAAGTACGCCAACGGCGCCGGGGTCCACCTCGACCTCTCGCAGGCCGAGCTCGAGCAGGAACTGGGCCGCGTCGCCCGGCAGCTGAAGCGGTGACCCCGGTGAGCACAGACAACCCCGCGGAGCGGATGACCCCAGCGATGATCGAACTGCACGACGTCGTCAAGGAGTTCCCCGGCGGCGTGCGCGCCGTCGACCGGATCACGCTGCGCGTGGAGCGCGGCAGCGTCTTCGGCATCGTCGGACACAGCGGCGCCGGCAAGTCCACCCTGCTGCGGCTGATCAACCTCTTGGAGACGCCGACTTCGGGCCGCGTCACCGTCGGCGGCCAGGAACTCACCGCGCTCGGCGAGCGGCAGTTGCGCGCCGCGCGCCGCGACATCGGCATGATCTTCCAGCAGTTCCACCTCTTCCGCTCCCGCACGGTCCTCGGCAACGTCGCCTTCCCGCTGCGCCAGGCGGGTCACTCGCGCGCCGACGCCCGTGCCAGGGCAGAAGAAGCGCTCCGCTTCGTGGGCCTCGACGAGCACGCCCGCCGCTACCCCGAGCAGCTCTCCGGCGGCCAGCGCCAGCGCGTGGGCATCGCCCGCGCCCTCGCCACCTCGCCCGGCGTGCTGCTGTGCGACGAGGCCACATCGGCCCTCGACCCGGAGACCACCCGGGAGGTCCTGGACCTGCTGAGGCGCGTCAACACCGAACTGGGCGTCACCATCGTGCTGATCACGCATGAGATGGGGGTGGTGAGCGCGGTCTGCGACCAGGTCGCCGTGGTCGACGCGGGGCGGATCGTGGAGACCGGTGCGGTCCAGGAGGTCTTCCGGCGCCCCCGGCATTCCACCACCAAGGCGTTCGTGCACGCCGCGGCCAAGGCGTCCCCGCTCTTCGACCTGCTGCCCGGCGTGCTGCGCGAGCACGGTGTGGACGACAGCGTCGTCAGGGCCGTACGCGCGGAACTCGGCGGAGAACGAGTGGCGGTGGGCATCTGATGCGACAGGAGTGGAGCATCCTCTGGCCGAAGATCGTCGACGCGACGGGCCAGACGGTCTACATGGTCCTCGCCACGCTGGTCCTCGCCATCCTGTTCGGGCTGCCGACGGGCCTGGCCCTGCACGCGACCCGCAAGGGCGGCGTCTTCCAGAACCGTGCCGTCTTCGTCGTGCTGAGCCTCCTGGTCAACGTCGTCCGCCCGGTCCCCGCCCTCATCGCGATCGTCGTACTCAACCCGGTGACCAGGTCCTTGATGGGCACGGCGGTGGGCACGGACGCGGTGATCTTCCCCATGACCGTCATCGCGACCTTCGGTGTCGCCCGCATCGTCGAGAGCAACCTCGTGGGCGTCGAGCCCGGCGTGATCGAGGCCGCCCGGGCCATGGGCACCAGCCGTCTGCGGATCCTGCTGACCGTCCTCGTGCCCGAGGCGCTCGGGCCGCTGATCCTCGGCATGACCTTCATGCTCGTGGCCCTGATCGACTTCTCGGTCATCGCGGGCACGGTCGGCGGCGGGGGCGTCGGCAACCTCGCGATCACCCATGGGTACCTGCGCTTCGACACCCGCGTGATGGTGGTGACCGTGCTCATCCTCATCGGTCTCGTCCAGGCGTCTCAGCTGCTCGGCAACGCGCTGTCCCGCAAGGTCCTGCGCCGCTGAGTCCGGCGAGCAGGCGCGGCCCGGTCCCGAACACGTCGAGGCCGGGCCGCCGGGCCGCGCGGCAGCCGACGAGGTAGCTTTCCTAGGCATGGTGGGAGAAAACGGGCAGCTCGGGGAGGCCGGCGGGAGCTCCGGCGGAATCGTCGACGTCGCGTACCGCAATCCGCACTGCCCGGCCCTGGGCATCGACGTCGACTCCCTGTCCGCCGTGCGCCACCGCACGTCGCCGCGTCAGCTGGCCGCGCCCCAGCGCCTGGACTTCCATCTGCTGGTCCTGGTCACGGCCGGGCGCGGCACCCACATGGTCGACTTCGTCGATCACACCTGCGCCCGCGGCACGCTGCTGTGGATCCGCCCGGGGCAGGTGCACCGGTACGCACCCGAGCCCGGTCTCCAGGCCCGCCTGGTGCTGTTCACCCCGGACTTCCCGCCGCGCCTGCGCGTCCAGGCGCTTCTTGACGACCCGTTCGGACCCGCGCACTGGAGTCTCGCCCCGGCCGCCGTGCGCGAGCTCACCGCCCTCACCGACCTGCTCGTCGCCGGGCACGACCAGCACGAGGCCGGCCTCGGTGAGCCCGCTGGCGACCTGCTGCGCCACCTCGTCGCCGCGCTGCTGCTGCGCGTCTCCCTGCTGCCCGAGCCGGAGGGCGAGCTGCCGCCGGCGGGGCCCGGAGAGCTGTTCACCCGGTTCCGCTCCGAGCTGGAGAAGAGCTTCGCCGCCGAGCACTCCGTCAACGCGTACGCCGCCCGGCTCGCCACCACACCCAGGACCCTGACGCGGGCCTGTCTGGAGGCGACCGGGCGGTCCGCCAAGGCGGTCATCGACGCGCGTGTGGCGCTGGAGGCCAAGCGCCTGCTCGCGCACACCGACCTGACGGCCGCGGCCGTCGGCCGCCGTCTCGGCTTCAGCGAAGCGACCAACTTCGCCAAGTTCTTCGCCCGCACCGCCGGTCAGGCGCCCGGCGACTTCCGCGCCTCGCTGGGCGTCGAGGGGTCCCGGTAGCCGAGCAGCCTCAGCGCGTTGGCCACGACGAGCAGCGTGGAACCCTCGTGGACGAGGACGGCGGGGCCGATGCCGAGGCCGAGGAGGGTGGCCGGGATCAGGACCGCGACGATGCCCAGGCTGACGTACAGGTTCTGCTTGATGATCCGCGACGCCTTGCGGCTGAGCCCGGTGGCCAGCGGGATCCGGTCGAGCCGGTCGGACATCAGGGCGATGTCGGCGGTCTCCAGGGCCACGGCGGATCCTGCCGCGCCCATCGCGATGCCGACGGTCGCGTTCGCCATGGCGGGAGCGTCGTTGACGCCGTCGCCGACCATGGCGACCTTCGCGTCCCCGGCGTCGAGTCCCGCGAGGGCGTCGACCTTGTCCTGCGGCAGCAGACCGCCGCGCGCGTCGTCCACGCCGACCTGCTGTCCGACGGCTGTGGCCACGGCCTGGTTGTCGCCGGAGAGCAGCACCGTGCGGCGGATGCCGAGGCCGCGCAGCCTGGCGACGACCAGTGCGGCGTCGGGGCGCGGGGTGTCCATGACCGCCAGGGCTCCGAGGTAGCGCTCCCCTCTCCGTACGATCATGACGGTGCGGCCGCTCGCCTCCAACTGCCCTACCGTGCCCAGGAAGTCGGCGCCGGGCACGGGGCCCGGCAGTTCGTCGAAGAGCGCGGCGCTGCCCACCCAGACCGGCTCGTCGCCGATCCGCGCCCGCAGGCCGCGGCCGACCAGAGCGTCCGAATCCGCTGCCTCCGGGACGGGTTCGCCGTCGCCGAGGCGGGACCGCGCGTCCCGGACCACCGCGAGGGCGAGCGGGTGATCGCTCAGCCGCTCCACCGCGACGGCCGTGGCGAGCAGCTCCCGTTCCGTGGCGCCGGGCGCGGTGACGACGTCGGTCAGGCGGGGGCGGCCCTCGGTGAGGGTGCCGGTCTTGTCGAACGCGAACGTGGTGAGCCTGCCGAGGCTTTCCAGCGGGCCGCCGCCCTTGACCAGGACGCCGCTGCGGGCCGCCCGGGCGACCGCGGACAGCACGGCAGCCGGGGTGGCGATGGCCAGCGCGCACGGGCTGGCCGCGACCAGGACGGCCATGGCGCGGTAGAAGGTGGCGGAGAACGGCTCGTCGACCACGATCCCCGCGAGCAGCAGCACGGCCACCAGGATCAGCACACCCGGCACGAAGATCCGCTGGAAGCGGGCGGTGAAGGCCTGCGTGGGCGACTGCCTGGTCTCGGCGTCGCGCACCAGCTCCACCACGCGGGACAGGGTGTTGTCGGCGGCGAGGCTGGTCACGGTCACCTGCAGGGCGCCCGCGCCGTTGACCGTTCCCGCGAAGACCCGGCTGTCGTCCCCGACGCCGCGCGGGCTGCGCAGAGCGGCGTCCGCGTCCTCGACGGGGCGCTTGTCGACCGGGACGCTCTCGCCGGTGACCGGTGCCTGGTCGACCGCGCTGACGCCGGAGCGGACGAACCCGTCGGCGGGGATGCGGGTGTGCGGCCTGACCACCACGGTGTCGCCGACCGCCAGCGTCTCGACCGGCACCTCGGCGGGCGCACCGCCGTCCCGGACCAGCAGGGCCGTCTTCGGGGTGAGCGTGGCCAGGGCCTCGATCGAACGGCGGGCGCGGTTCATCGCGTACGACTCCAGGGCGTGCCCGACGCTGAACAGGAACAGCAGGACCGCGCCCTCCTCCCACTTGCCGAGCGCCGCCGCGCCCGCGGCGGCCACCAGCATCAGGAAGTCGACCTCGAACCGCCCGGCACGGACGGAGGCGATGGCTTCGCGCAGGGTGAAGAACCCGCCGAAGAAGTACGTGGCGACGAAGAACCCGACCGCGAGGCCCTTCGGTCCTGTGCCCGACAGGTTCAGCACCAGGCCGGTGAGGAACGTGACGGTGGCGAGGGCGGCGAAGACCGGCTCCGCCTGTCTGCCGAGGAAACCGTCGGCGTGCTCGTCGGGAGCTGCGGGGGCCGCGGAGGCGGTGGGCCCGGCGGGCGCGGCGTCCCGCGGGGTGAGGACTGGGGGCTGCTTGGTGTTCATGCCCTCATCGTGTGTGCCCGGCCTGGGGGCACACGAGGTCAGGAACAGTGCCGTGATGGTCAAAAACGGACACGGCCCCGTGGGCCCGCACAGGCGCGCGCCGCGCCCGTGCCCGTCCGACCCAGCCCCCGCCCCCGACCCCGACCCGCAGGAGCGGCTATCGCAGGATCGACTCCAGGAAGTCGCTGCCCAGCCGGGCCACCACCGTGACGTCCAGCTGGTGCTGCACATACCTGCCGTGCCGCCGCGTGGTGAGCATGCCGGCCTCGCGCAGGGCCTTCAGGTGGCGCGACACCTCGGGCGCCGTGAGGTCGAAGCCCTTCGCCAGCTCGCTCGTCGTGTACGGGGCGCGGGCCAGGGCCCAGCACAGGCGTATCCGGACGGGGTGGGCCAGCGCCATCAGACGCTTCTCCGCCAGCTCCGACGCGCCCGGGCCGGACCTCAGGTCCGGGGTGGAGACCGGGTACTCCACGACCGGACGCCATCCCGGCGCGTGCCGCACGACCAGGTGCGGCCAGCCGAACGCGCTGGGCACGAACGTGACGCCGGGGTCGATGCCCGGCTGCGTGGCCTCCGTCCGCCCGATGGTGAGCTTGTCGACATGGATGGTCCGGCCCCCTGCGTCCTCCCTGAGCGTCATGGTCGGCGACACGGCCCTGAGCGCGTCGGCGAGGCTTCTGCGGCGCAGCAGATCCGTCTTCTCCCGCGCGTCCGCGGTCAGTTGAAGGCGGACGCGCTGCCAGACATCGGCGAAGAACGCCTCGTTGCAGTCTTCGAGGAGGCGTCTGATCCAGGCGCGTACCGTTGCCGGGTCCTTCAGCAGGTGGTGTGCGAAATCGAGCTGCCGGGGACCGCGCGCGGACGCCCGCTCCAGCGCGGCGTCCCGGGCGTCGTCGTCCACCAGTGGGGAGCGCCCGCCACCGCCGCGCAGCGCGCAGCCGGCGGCGTTGATCTCGAGTGCGGCCGCGACGTACGCCTCGTCGTCGAGTCCGTCCACGTCGTCCAGCTCCTCCGCCAGCGTGGCCGACGGCATCGCGCGCTTGGGCAGCAGGACGTCGGAGCGCGTCGACCGCCACAGGAACTCCGCCTCCGACATCCGCGACAGGAGATCCGGCTTGAGCCCCGCGGCCGTCGTCGTCGCCCAGCCGTGCAGGCCCGGGTGGTGGCCCGGCTCGGAGAGCACGTGCAGCGCCGCCCCCAGCTCGGCCAGCGGGGACGGCCCGAAGACGATGCGCTCCTCGGGGAGCCCGGTGATGTCGATCTCGACGCTCATGGGGTCCATGGTGCACTCCCCCACTGACAGCCGACTCCCCGATTAGCACCGGACGTCAATCGGCGTGCCAACCCCCGTCGCGGTACGCACCGTTGGGGCATGACCTTCCCCACCCCCGCCGACCTCACCGACCGGAACGCGAGGCGGCCGCGCATCCTGCTCATCGGCGGCAGGCCCGACCACGTACGCAAGGCCCGGGAACTCGGCCTGGACGTGGTGCACGCCCAGTTCCCGGACGCGTACGACCGCGGCCACTGGCCCTACGTCGACCAGGCCCTGCTGCTCGACTACGGCGACACCGAGCGGCTCCTGCCGCTGGTCCGGGCGCTGCACGCGGTGTACCCGTTCCAGGCTGCCGTATCGCTGTTCGAGCTCGGGCTGCTGCCCGCGGCGCGGATCAACGAGGCGCTCGGCCTGGGCGGTGAGTCCGTCGAGACCGTGGAACTGCTGATGGACAAGTGGCGGATGCGGCAGCACCTGGCCGCGAAGGGCCTCAGCCCCGTGGCGTCCGCGATCGGCCGCGGCGCGCGGGACGTGCGGGAGTTCGTATCGGCGTACGGGCTCCCGGTCGTCGTCAAACCGGTCCGCGAGTCGGGCAGCCTGGGCGTGTTCCACATCCGCGACCGTGCCGACGTGGACGCCGTCGCCGGACGGTTCCGGGCTCTCGACGACGGACACTGGTCCGCCGGGGACCTGGCCTTCGCGGACTCCTTCGACGCGTTCCTCATGGAGGAGTTCCTGGACGGCCCGGAGGTCAGCGTGGAGACCCTGAGTTTCGACGGCCGGCATGTGGTCGTCGCGGTGACCGACAAGGAGTGCGGCGGCCCCGGCTTCGTCGAGATCGGGCATGCGCAGCCCAGCGGACACTCCGCCGAGGCGCTGTGCGAGGTCGCACGGCTGGTGACGGACTTCCTCGACGCGGTGGGACTGCGGAACGGCCCGGGGCACACCGAGGTCAAGCTGACCTCACGCGGCCCGCGGATCGTCGAGTCGCACAACCGCGTCGGTGGTGACCGGATCAACGACCTGACCGAGATCGTCCACGGGGTCGACATGGAGCGTCACGCGCTGGGTGCCGGGTTCGGCCTGGTGGAGCCGCTGCACGCGGCGCCCGAGCCGCGGGGCGGGGCCGCCGTCCGGTTCCTCACGCCGGAGCCGGGGCGGGTCGTGGAGGTGACCGGTGTCGACGCCGTGCGCGCGGACCCGGCCTGCGTCGACCTCCGGTTGGACGTGCGGCCGGGCGCCGAGGTACCTCCGCTGACCTGGAACGAGGACAAGGTCGGTCACGTCGTCGCGCGCGGCGCGACCGCCGCCGAAGCGATCGCCCACGGCAGACGCCTTGCCGCGGCGATCCACATACGCACCGAACCCGTCGCGTGAGCGGCGCGCCGCCGACCCGGCCGGGCGTCCACGGACCGACGTTCCGCGACGCGCTGCGCGGGCTGCCCGGCCGGGTGTGGGTCATCAGCTTCGGCATCCTGGTCAACCAGGTCGGCAACTTCCTGCCGGTGTTCATCGTGCTCTACCTGACCGCGCGCGGTCACTCCGCAGGCGCCGCGGGGCTCGTGCTCGGCGCCTCCGGGGTGGGCAAGGTGCTCGGCAACGCCGTCGGTGGCCACCTCGCCGACCGGATCGGCCGACGGCGGACCATCGTGCTGTCCGCCGTGACCACCGCCGGGCTGACGGCGCTCGTGCCGTCCCTCGAACCGCTCACGGCCGTCGTCGCGGTGGTCGGTCTCATCGGTGTGACGTCGCAGGTGTACCGGCCCGCCGCGGCCGCGGTCCTGCTCGACTCCGTGGCGGCGAACCACCGGCAACGGCTCGCCGCCTTCGGGGTGTTCCGCTTCGCGATGAACGTGGGCGCCGCGCTGGGCGGTGTGCTCGGCGGTGTGCTGGCCGGCACCTCCTATGTGGGTCTCTTCCTCGCGAACGCCGCCGCGTGCCTGCTGTTCGGCGTGGTCGTGGGGGTGCTGCTGCGGGACACGCCCCGGCCGGGGCCGGACGAGGACGACGCGGGCACGGAGACGGGCGGGGCGGCGGGGTACCGCGAGGTGCTGTTCAGCGACCGCGTCCTGGCGCGGTTCCTGCTGATGACGGTGTTCGCCGAGTTCGTGTACGTCCAGTCCACCGTCGGCCTGCCCCTGCACGTCGACGACGTGGGGCTGAGCGAGCGCGACTTCGGTGTCCTCATCGGACTCAACGGCCTGCTGGTGCTGCTCCTGGAACTGCCCGTCACCGGCGCGGTCGCGCGGTACCGGCCGGAGTACGTACTCGCGGTCGGGAACCTGATCACCGGCGTGGGACTCGCGCTGACCGGGTTCACGAACAGCATGGTCCTGCTGGTGGTGACGGTGCTGGTGTGGACGTTCGGCGAGATGGTCACCAGCTCCATCTCCCAGGCCTACCTGGGGAGTCTGGCTCCGCGGCGGATGGTCGGGCGCTACCAGGGCCTGCACGGCGTCGCGTACACGATCGGCACGGGAGCCGGACCGCTCGTCGGCGGTGCCGTGTACGCGGTCGGGCCGTGGGCGCTGTGGGTGCTGGTCGGTGTGGCGGCGCTGCTCTCCGCCCAGTTGAGCCTGCCGCGCCGCCGTGCGGGGGCGGGGTGAGCCGCATGCGATGTGCCGTGCTTCAACGTCCGGGACGCCCCCCTGGTGGCCGCGTCCCATGGGCGTCCCCGCGGCCGGCGAGGAAGAGTCTCAGGCCCAGCCCCGGTCGGCGATCCCGTTGCCGAGTTCGCCGAACAGCACGGCCCGGTAGCGCTGTTCCTCTTCTTCGGTCAGCGGCGCGAGGGCGTCGTCGGCGGGCCCGCACTCGGATGTTGCGGAGGTCGCGTATCGCCATGGCGTTGTCGCTCCCGGCCTGTTCGGCAGGCGTCCGAGAGAGACTACCCGGCGGGCGCCCGACCGGAATTCATGGAGGAGCATCGTGAACAGTTCCCTCAGCCAGATCGTCGTCGCGGTCCTCGGCATCGGTGGCACTCTCGCGGCCGCCGTGATCACGCAGCGCGGCGCCGATCGGGCCAGGACCCGCGAGCTGGAGCACGCGAGGCGACTCCAGCAGGACGAACGCGAGTACGCCACGCGCCAGGCCGGGCTGGAGGCGAGACGCACGTGCTACGCCACGCTCAGCGCCGGTACGCGCGACCTGGCCAACGTGATGTCGCAGGTCCTCCACGCCCTGGAGAGGGGCGAGATGACCGGGGAACTGCGGTCGGACCTGGACCGGGCACGCCGTGAGCACCGCATGCGTCACGCCGAGGCCCAGATGGTGCTGCCCGACGCCGTGGCGGAGTCGGCCGGCGCGGCGAACCGTCATCTCGGCGACCTCTACGGCCTGCTGATGCGGCTCGACGGGGGCACAGCGCAGCAGGGAGAGGACCTGGAGACCGCCCGGGAGAGCATGGAGAAGCTGTGGGATCCCCTGTGGACGATGCGGCACTTGATGCGGGTCGACCTCGGAATCACGTCACCGGACCGGGCCCCGCGGGGAGTTCAGGGCCCGGGCTCCGGACTTCAGGGCCGGTAGACGGCTTCCGCGAGGGTCGCGTGCTTCGTCCAGCCCAGCGTCTCGTACAGCGCGCGCCCGGCGTCGGTCGCGCCGAGGACACCCACGTGGGCGCCCTCGTTCAGCGCGCGGTCGGCGAGCGTGCGCATCACGAACCGGCCGAGCCCGCGGCGCCGATGGGCGTCATCGGTCACCACCTGGTCCATGACCGCGGCTTCTCCGCACACCGCCATCTGCCCTTGGGCTGCCTGCCGGCCCGCCGCGTCCAGCACGCGCGCGTGGATGACGGACCCGATGGTCTCGACGGTCGCGGTGTACCCCTCGGGCTCGACCGGATCGGTGGCCTTGAGGTCGGTGGCCATCAGATGCCCCGTCTCTTCGTGGGCCATCACCCAGCCCGGGGACAGCCAGGGCTCGATCTCCTGCGGTTCCGCCGGCATCTTCATCCATGTCCGCGGTGCGGTCACCGAGGCGGCGGCGCGGCGGACCAGCGACTCGTCGGCTTCGGGCAGGACGTGGCGCCCTGACTCGACGGCACTGCCGACCACCTCGACGTAGAACCCCCAGGGCTTCGCGACCGGCGGCGGCGTTCGCCGTGACACGGCCCAGCCTGCCACCCAGGTCTCCACCGTGTCCGCAACCGTCAAGCCTTGCCGCGTCATCAGCCGCACCCCCTGTTGAGTAATGGTTACTTGCCAAGAGCGCACATTACGCTGCCGCGCGGTGATCGTCATCTGGATTGCGGGAAGGCCCTGGCCGCGCGGTCGAGGGCAAGGCCGTGGCGCTGGGCCGGCCGTTCTTCGGGCCGCCGATCGACGACATGGTCGCGGCCATGCGCTCCTTCGATGACGCGGAGCCGGCCACGGCGCGACGGACCCGGCCGAACCGGACTCAACTTCCCTTTCGCCCCGGGCTGATCAGGTGAAGTAGAGCGGCACGAGCGGAGAACACGGCCTCCCTCAGCGCCGCGAGGTCCAGACTGCGGACCTGCCCACCCCCTCCCCTTCTCGATGCGAGGTACCCCCGGCATGCGACGGACCTTCCTGGCAACCCTGACCGCGGCCATCGCGCTCTGCGGCCTGCCCTCCACACAAGCCGCCACCGCCTACCCGGCCGCCCCTCAGCGGGCGGCCACGGCGCAGGCCGAACGCGAGGAGCACTGCGGCGACATCCACAAGCTCTCCGGTGGTGGCAACAAGGCCCACGTCAAACTGTGCGCGAAGGTCGGCCGGGCCGGCCGCCTCATGAACATCGCCACCGGATCCAACTGCTGGCACGCCTTCGCCGTATGGGAGAAATGCGACGTCACGGGCCCGTGGAAGATGTTCCACGACGGCAAGCGGATCGCCGAAGGGACCGTGAACGGCTGGTACCCCTATGTCGGCCCCGGCACCTACAGGGTGGTCGCCGAGGTGTCGGCGCACGGCCACGACGGCGAGATCAGCTCCTTCGGCGGAACGCGCCTCCGTGGCACCCTGACGAGCACGTTCACCTTGACCACCCCGAAGGAGGACAAGTCCTTCACGGTCGAGGCCACGCCGAAGCACCGCAAGAAGGACGGCGAGACCCGCTTCACGTTCACCGTGACCGGCAACGGCGAGACCGACGGGCTCCTCGTCGTCGACGGCAACGCCATCTCATCGGCCACTCCGGGCTGCGAGACGCTCAACGGGGGCATGGGCATGCTCACGGAGGTGCACTGCAAGATCGCCAAGAGTGAGAAGAAGACGATCGAGCTCACCGCCCGCCAGCCGCAAGAGAGCGAGCAGCCGGTGATGTTCGACCCGGCCTTCCGCGCCTGCACCATCCACTGGCAGATGTGGAAGGGCAGCAGCGTCGCCCGCCCCTCCGCCATCCAGGACACCATCACCTGCGCCTAGGACAACCCACCACCGGGCGCCCAGAGCGCCCGGTCTTCGCTGAGAGCGCGCCCCGCAGCGAACAGCACCGGGGACCGGGCTACGCCCGCCGCCCCGCCGCCACTTGCTCCCCCTCGCCGAGCGCCTCCTCGACCCACCGGTGGAAGTCGTCGATGACGTGCTCGCACTCCGGATGGAACGACTCGAAGTACGCCGACTCCGCGCCCAGTTGGGCCCGCTCGCCCGCCTCGAAGTCCTGACGTTTCGCCAGGTCGAGCAGGCCCACGGCGTCCTCCGCGTCGAAGTCCTGGTCCGCCACCGCGTCGGGGTGGAACAGCCAGTGTGCGACGACCCGGGTGTGCGCGGCGTCCAGGGGCTGCAGCCGAAGCGTCACCACGTGGTCGGTGAGCAGGACGACCACCAGGTTCGGCCACAGGTTCACCGCGCCGAAGGTTCGCTCGTCCGGATCGGCCAGACCCGGAAGCGGTGGGGCGGCCGCCCGCCCCGCCAGCGAGAAGCCGTCCATGACGCGCGTCGCGGCCGTGCGCAACGCATGGATGCCATGGCCCTCCAACGGGTCGTCGCACTCGAAACGGACCGCCAGCTGCGGCTCCACCTGCGCGGACAGGGGTTCGGGTGCCGCCGAGAGACTCACCCACACCTGCCCCGGCCACTCGGCGGTGGCCACGCGGTGCAAGGAGCGCTCCTGCCGTATCCCGTCCGGGAGTTGCCGCAGGTGCGGGGCGCCGAAGAGGCACCGCCGCTCCCGCTCGTCCCGCTCCTCACTGGTGTAGTGGTCGCCGGTCCAGGACGACATCATCGCTTCGGCACCTCACATTCCAGGGGGGATTCGGTCTGCGGTTGCTCCGCGGTGGCCCGTGAGCCGCGCAGGCCGAGGGCGACGCCGGTCACGATCAGGGCCATGCTGAGCCCCTGTACGCCGGTGACGGGCTCGCCGAGCAGCCAGGTCGCGAGGAGCGGTGAGCACCGGCAGCAGGTAGTAGTCGACTCCGGCGCGCGCAGGGCCGATGAGCGTGACGGCCCGGTTCCACGCCAGCCCGAAGATCCCCGCAAGCAGCGTCCGTTCGCGCATCCTGGCCGGGGTCCTGCGCAACGCAAGGCAGTACACGGCGAAGGTCACGGCCGCGGCCGGCATCCACAGGTCGCCGGGCTTCGGGTCGATGCGGGCGAGGGAGCCGTCGGTGACCAGGACGGCGATCCCCGCTACCGCGAGGGCGCTGCCCACCCAGCCGCGCCAACCGAGACGTTCGTGCCCGGCGGCGCGTGCGAACAACAGGATGAAGACCGAGGCCGCCACGTCCAGGAGCGAGAGGCTCGTCGCCGACGTGGTGTGCGCCGCGACGTACACCATCGCGGTGAACGCCGCGACGCCGCTCAGCGCGAGCACCGGGACGAGCCCCATGTGCCGCCGCACGAGCGCGACTTCGCGCCGGAAGGGCCCGAGGGCCCACGGCAGTATCACGGCGGCCCCGGAAGGGCTCGAACCTTACGACACGACGCGGCGCCGAGACCCTTGCGCGGCCCCCACAGCGGTCAGGGGACGGGGGTGCGCCGCCGGGGCGACGCACCCCACCGGCTAGCCGAAGAACACCGAGTGCGGAACCGTCGCTCCGCCGTACGCGCCACTGCTGTTGGGCGGCAGCGTGTCCTGCGGGAGGGTGCACTCCTCGTCACGGTAGAGCGTGGCCACCGTGTCCGTGAAGTTGTCGACCACACCGCCGCCGCCCGGCATGACGATGCACTCGTCGTCCGCCGGATTCTCCCTGACCTCCCTGAAGCCCGTGTCGGCCCGGTTGTAGGCAAAGGTGCCCGACGCGGCTTGCGCGCTGGTCGACAGCCCTGTCGCCAACGCGGCCGCGGACGCGGCCACCACGATCGTCCGAGCCAGTCGTTTCCACCTGTGCATAGAAGCCCCCTGTTCCGATGGCGGACGGTGTCACGATGTCCGATATCAGGACAGCAGGAGCAGTCGCGGGCCCGTCGCTCCCGGGCAGGAAAGCACTCTAAGGGGGCAGCGGCGCGGCGCACGCTCCGGGGAGCACACGGCCCGCGAGCCGCCCGCCCTCAGGGCGCTGAAACCACCCTGAAACCCCGCTGAATGCGCCCCACCGCACTCTCTGCCGCATGACCACCACGACATCGGCATCGTCGACCGCGCCGACTCCCGCCCCGCACCCGCCCGCCATCGCGGCGCACGGGCTGCGCAAGTCCTACGGCGACAGGACCGTGCTCGACGGCATCGACCTGACCGTCCCCGAAGGAACGATCTTCTCCCTGCTCGGTCCGAACGGCGCGGGCAAGACCACCGCCGTCAAGATCCTCTCCACCCTCGTCACCGCAGACGCCGGCGACCTGCACGTCGGCGGCCACGACCTGGCCACCGCCCCGCAGGCGGTCCGCGCCGCCATCGGCGTGACCGGACAGTTCTCCGCCGTGGACGGACTGATCACCGGCGAGGAGAACATGCTCCTCATGGCGGACCTGCACCACCTCTCCCGCCGGGAAGGGCGCCGCACCACCGCCGAACTCCTGGAACGCTTCGACCTCACCGACGCCGCGAGGAAGCCCGCCTCCACCTACTCCGGCGGCATGAAACGACGCCTGGACATCGCCATGACACTGGTCGGCACCCCGCGGATCATCTTCCTCGACGAGCCCACCACCGGCCTCGACCCCCGCTCCCGCCACACCATGTGGGGCATCATCCGCGAACTGGTCACCAGCGGCGTCACCGTCTTCCTCACCACCCAGTACCTGGAAGAGGCCGACGAACTCGCCGACCGCATCGCGGTGTTGAACAACGGCAAGATCGCGGCCCAGGGCACGGCCGACGAACTGAAACGGCTCATCCCCGGCGGACACGTCCGGCTCCGCTTCACCGACCCCGCCGCCTACCGGTCCGCCGCCACCACCCTGCACCACGCCACGCCCGACGACGAGGCCCTGACCCTGCAGCTCCCCAGCGACGGCAGCCAACGCGAACTACGCGCCGTACTCGACCGGTTGGACACCGCCGGCATCGAGGCCGACGAACTGACCGTGCACACCCCCGACCTCGACGACGTCTTCTTCGCCCTCACCGGTGACACCCACAAGGCCGAGGAGGCCGTCCGATGACCGCTCACCCGGCTCCCGCCCACCCGGCGCGGATCCCCCTCGCCGTGCGCGACTCCTCCACCATGCTGCGCCGCAACCTCCTGCACGCCAGGCGCTATCCGTCCCTCACCCTGAACCTGCTGCTCACTCCCATCGTCCTGCTCCTGCTGTTCGTCTATGTCTTCGGCGACGTGATGAGCGCCGGTATCGGTGGTGGCGGCGCCGACCGGTCCCAGTACATCGCGTATCTCGTGCCGGGCATCCTGCTGATGACCATCGGGGCCACTCCGGCCGGGACCGCGATCTCCGTGTCCACGGACATGACGCAGGGCATCATGGCCCGCTTCCGTACGATGGCGATCCACCGCGGGTCCGTGCTCATCGGGCACGTCGTCGGCAGCGTGCTGCAGTCGATCGCCAGCGTGGTCCTCGTCGGCATCGTCGCCGTGGCCGTCGGCTTCCGCTCCACCGACGCCACGGCCCTCGAATGGCTGGCGGCCCTCGGGCTGCTCGCCCTGGTCGCGCTTGCGCTCACCTGGATCGCCGTCGGGATGGGCATGGCGAGCCCGAACCCCGAGGCGGCCAGCAACAACGCGCTGCCGCTGATCATCCTGCCGTTCGTCTCCAGCGCCTTCGTCCCGGTCACCGCGATGCCGGGCTGGTTCCGGCCGATCGCCGAGTACCAGCCGTTCACCCCGGCCATCGAGACCCTGCGCGGCCTGCTGCTCGGCAGCGGGATCGGCAACAACGGATGGCTGGCCGTCGCCTGGTGCCTGGGACTGACCGCGCTCGGCTACGTCTGGTCGACGACTCTGTTCAACCGCGACCCGAAGTAACCGCGCCGACCGCCTCCCTCAGCTGGTCCCGGTCCAGGGCGGCGTACTCCGACACCGCGTCGGCGTACGCCGCCCCGTCGGCGTTCTCGGCGGCCTGCCGGGCGCGGGCCTCCGACATCGTCGGCTGGAACTCCCGCAGCACCCACAGCCGTTCGGCCAGCGCGATCATTCGCACGGATGCGGGGTCGCCGGACGCGAGCCCCGCCGTGCCGAGCGCGTGCAGCACCGTCCCGAGCACGGGCAGCCCGAGGTGGGCGCGGAGCGGCCCGGAGAGCAGCGCCCGCAGCCGGTCGACGACGTCGCCGACGAGGTCGAGGCGGCCGGCGTACGCGTGCGCGGTCACCGCCGCCGCCTGGATCTGCAGGGCCCACGGGTCGAGCCACGGGTCTCCGGGGTACTGCGCCCCGGCACCGGGAAGCCGTGCCACGGCGCGGCGCCATCCGTCGAGCCCGGCCTCCGTCAGCCCCCGGGAGAGCGCGATCTCGGCGCGCACGCCCAGGTCGGGGCTGTAGAAGACGTCCTTCTGTGCCGCGCCGTCGCCCTCGGCCCTCCGCTGCCAGGCCTCGGCCGCGTCGGGGTCGCCGCGCTGCAGGCAGGCGAGGGCGAGGCCCCAGCGGATGCCGACGTAGTCGTTCTCGTCACCGAGCCGCAGCAGGGACTCGCGCGCGGCCTTCAGATATCCGTACGCGGCCTCGCCCTGCCCCGTCTTCAGGCACAGGTCGCTCAGCCGGGAGTAACCAAGAACCCGCAGGGGCGGGTTGTCGGTCGGCTCCAGCGCGTCGATCATCCGGCGGGCGGAGGTGAGCGCGCGGTCGATGTCGTGGGCCTGCTCCCATACGTACGTGGCGACGCACTCGGCGACGGCGGCGACCAACGGGCGCTCGCTGCCGCAGAGTTCGTGCAGCACCTCGTAGTCGGGTGGCAGCATCTCGGGGACCGCACTCAGGACCACGGCGGTGGCGCGCAGCAGGGTGTCCGGGGGCGCCGGGGGCAGTCGGCGCAGCGTGACGAGCTGGCGTACGGCGCGCGGGCCGTAGTCCATGAAGAGGCTTCCCGAGCACAACACCGCGGCGGAGCGGGCGACTTCGACGTACGCGGGCTCGGGGTGGTAGTGCGACAGGGGCGGGCCCGTCTCCGTGGCGAGGGCGGCGAGGCGGGGGAAGTTGGAGTCGGTCGTCCACAGGGCGGCGAGGACGGCGGTGACGGCGGCGGCGGTGGGGCCGTCCGTGCGGGCCAGGGCGTGCCGCAGGGCCGCCACGAGGTTGTCCTGCTCGGCCTTGATCCGCGCCGATGCCGCCAAGGGCTCCGGGCCCAGGAGCACGTCGTGGTGGGCGACCCCGAAGTCCCGTGCCCAGGCCAGGAATCGGCCGACGGTCTCCTCTTCCTCGCCCACCTCCGCCCGGCGGGCCGCGCTGAACTCCCGTACGGTCTCCAGCATCCGGAACCGCACGCCGACCGGGGTGTCGGCGACGGTGAGCAGCGACTGCCCGGCCAACTGCTCCAGGAGGAACAGCGCGTCCCCGCCGAGGACCTGTTCCGCGGCCTCGCCGGAGAAGCCGCCGGGAAAGACGGCCAGCGTGCGCAGCGCCGCCCGCGCCTCCTCCGCGAGGAGGTTCCAGCTCCACTCCACGACCGCGTGCAGTGTGCGGTGGCGCTCCGGCACGTCCCGCGCGCCGCCGCGCAGCAGGGCGAAGCGGTCGCCGATGCGGCGGGCGATCTCCGGTACGGACAGCGCCCGCACCCGTGCCGCCGCCAACTCCACGGCGAGCGGCAGCCCGTCGAGGTGGCGGCACAGCTCGCCGACCGCGTCCGGCGGCAGCTCGACGCCGGGCCGGGCGGCCCTGGCACGCTGCGTGAACAGCTCGGCCGAGGTGTCGGGACCGAGCTCGGGCAGCGCGTACACGGCCTCCGAGGTGAGGTCCAGCGGGGCCCTGCTGGTGGCGAGTGCCCTCAGGTCCTTCGACGCGGACACCAGGGTCTGTACGAGGTCGGCGGCGCCCCGGATCACCTGCTCGCAGTTGTCGAGGACCAGCAGCGCGGGTCCGGAGCCGAGCGCGCCGAGGATACCGGTGACCGGGTCGGCCGAGGCATGGCCGCTCACGGCGCCGTGCCGCGCCTCCCCCGCGCCGAGGGCGGACGCGACCTCCGCGGCCACGTCCTCGTCCGCGGTGACGCCGGCGAGCGGCACGAAGTACACGACGCGCTGTTCGGCCCTGCGGCTGACGGCGTGCGCGAGGCGGGTCTTGCCGAGGCCGCCGGGGCCGATGACGGTGACGGCGCGGTGGGCGCGCAGCAGGCGCTCCACCGCCGCGATGTCCGCCTCCCTGCCGAGGAGTTGGTTCGGTTCGTGCGGTACGCCGTGCCTGACCACGGGCGCCTCGCCGCGCAGCAGTTCCCGCTGTACGGCCTTGAGCGCGACGCCCGGTTCAGTGCCGAGCTCGGCGCGCAGCGCGCGGCGGTAGTCCTCGTACCGCGCAAGCGCGGTGGAGGGCCCCGCGGTCGCCGCCTCGCCGCGGAGGAGTTCGGCGAGCACCTCCTCGTCACGCGGATGCTCCGCGGCGGCGACGGTGAGCGGTCCCGCGGCTTCGGCATGCCGTCCGAGGCGGGCGAGCGCGAGGGCCCGGGCGCGGACCAGGGTGCGGCGGGCGGGGGCACGTTCGGCACGCAGGGCGGCGAGGGGATCGGCGGCACCACCGCCCCCGTCCTGCGGCCCCTCGGGAGTTCCCTCCCACAGGGCGAGCCCGGCCTCGGCCGCGGCCAGCGATCCCGCGTGGTCCCCGGCCCTGGCCCGGTCCGCGCTCGCGGCGACGTGCAGCAGCAGTGCGGAGGCGTCGACCTGGTCCTCGGCGAGGGCGAGCCGGTACCCGTTCGGCGTGCCGACGATCACGTCGGCGCCGAGCTGCGACCGCGCCCTGGACACGAGCACCTGCACCGCCTTCCCCGGCCGCTCCGGCAGCGCGTCCGCCCACAGGCCGGCCACGAGCCGATCGACGCTGCGGCCCCCGCGCAGGTCCCCCGCGAGCAGCGCGAGGAGACCGCGGAGCCGGGGCGCGGTGACCTCCCGCCCTCGGTAGGCGACACGGGTCAGCAGGGTCAGCTCGGTGGTCATCTGTGCAGGTTAGCCAAGGCGTCCTTGCACGAACCGTCGAAGGTGCGCCCGTACGGCGTCCGGCTGTTCCCGCCAGGGCTCGTGCCCCGCGCCCTCGATCCGTGTCAGCGCAAGAGCGAGGCGTCGCGCGAGGGATTCGAGGGCCGACACGGGGCGGGGGTCCTCGGTGCCGCCCAGGAGTTCCGTTCGCGCGGGCAGGCACGTGCGCAGTTCGGCCAGGTGCTCTTCGAGCGGGTCCTCGCGGCCTTCCCTGTTCAGTTCGGTGTTCATCGACCAGTTGACCGGGCGGCGCCGCCGCGCTGCCTGCGCGGCCCAGTGCCGGCCGCGTTCGGGGTCGGCGTGGTCGGTGAACCAGGCCAGGGTGAGCAGTTCGACCTCCTGCTCCTCCGTGCGGTGCGGCAACTCCTCCAGTTCGCCGAGGCGTTCCCGCTGGGCCGCGGACATGCGGCGGGCGCGATTCTCCCGGTCCCCGGTACGCCAGTCCCCGACGAACGGCCCGCACATCAGCAGCATCGCGGCGACCCGGTCAGGGTGCCGCAGACAGAACCGGCTCGCCAGGTTCGTGCCGTAGGAGTGCCCGATCAGCACGGCCTCGGGCGCGTGCCACGCGTCGAGCAGCTCGGCGAGGTCGTCGACATGTCGCGCCATGGAATGGCGGCCCCGCCAGGGTGATCCTCCCGTGCCTCGCTGGTCGTACCGGTACACGGGCGCGAGGTCCGCGACCATCTGGGCGACGTCGCCCAGATAGTCCGGCAGGCCCGGTCCTCCGTGGAGCATGACCACGGGCGGCCGCCCGGTCGTGTCCCCCAGCGCCGTCCACCGTAGTCGCGTCCCGTCGGTCATCGTCGCGACGCCTTGCGTCTCCGCCTCGATCAAGGTCACCGGCGAGAAGCTACCCGTCCCCCTGACGCTCCGGCAAAAGTGCGGCGGCGGACCGGAGGCCGTCCGTCTCGTTTCCCGCCGGCGGCGCGGCCGCCATGCTGGCGGTGTGCGCAAGTCCGTTGCCGCCGTGGGGAGTTCCGCCTTCATGGCGCTTGCCCCCGGCACCGTGGCCGGAGTGGTGCCCTGGTGGGTGACCAGGTGGCAGGGCGGCCACTGGTGGGTTCCCGTGAGGGTGTCGGGCGCCGCCGTACTGGTGACGGGAGCGGTCGCGCTCGTGCACGCCTTCGCGCGGTTCGTCGTGGAGGGGCTGGGGACCCCCGCACCGGTCGCGCCCACCGAGCAGTTGGTGGTGGGCGGGCTCTACCGCCATGTCCGCAACCCCATGTACGTCGCCGTCACGGCATCGATCGGCGGCCAGGCCCTGCTGCTCGGCCGGCCGGTCCTCCTCGCCTACGGGCTCCTCGCCGGGGCGGTGATGTGGGCGTTCGCCCGGTGGTACGAGGAGCCGAAGCTGTCGCGCACCTTCGGGGCCGCGTACGAGGTCTATCGGCGGGCGGTGCCGGGATGGCTGCCGCGGCTCCGGCCCTGGCGGGGCGCCGCCCCCGTACGCCCGACAGGCCCGCCCGCCAAGTGACGTCCGCAACCCCGCCGCCCTCCTCCGGCACCTGGCCGAGGAGGGCAGCGGGTCCTGGAGGGCCGGTGCGTCAGTGCGCCTCGTGGCCCGCTCGCGCCTCCGCCGCCGTCTTCAGCTCGGCCAGCCATCCCTCAAGGCCCTTGCCGAGGATCTCGGTCGCCAGGGGAACGTTCGATTCGATCTGGTCACCGGTGTGGGTCTCTTCCGTACTCACCCGGACTCCGCCCTTGACCTCGGTGAAGTTCCATACGTGGATGCCGTTGTCGATGCGCAGCCCTTCACCGATCGCCGGGCCGGTCCAGCGGATGCAGGACTTGCGCTTGAGCTGCTCGACGGTCGAGGTGATCTCCAGGGTGGTCTCGGGAGTCGTCGGCGTGGCGGGGGCCGGGGTCGTCCAGCGGAAGGCCGAGCCCTTCCTGAGCGGGCCGTGGTCGAGGCGCTCCGCGGTCTCGACGGGGCTCTGCCAGGACGGCCAGCGCTCCACGTCGGTCTGCAGCCCCCAGATGGTGCTGAGCGGTGCGTGGATCACGGTCTCGGTCTTGTAGCGGACGAGCGCCTTGGGGTCGACGCCCTTCCCCTGGCACGTGAGCGACTTGCCGGAGTGGGGGGCGGACGTGGCCCCGGCGGGCGCCGCGGCAGTGCCGAGCAGTCCGACGACTGCGAGCGGGACGGTCAGGAGGGCGGCGCGGACGCTGGTGCTGCGTGCGTTGGACATGGCATTCCCCTTGTCAAGTGGCGGGTGAGCGTTGGGGGTTGCATGGACGTGCTGGGCCTTTCGGGGCCCTGATGCTGAGCGGGCTTGCCGTTCGTTATAAGTTCTAACGGGAGTGAATGACTGTCGTCAAGGGTCGGCGTGATAGCTTCTCACTCGAACACGAGCCTGTAACTGGCGTGGTTCGGAGAGGGGCACACCATGGCGAAGACCGGCGCGCCGAACCCGCGCGAGCGCTACCGCGCCCAGGTGCGCGCGGAGATCAAGGAACACGCCTGGGAGCAGATCGCCACGGCCGGCGCCTCCGCACTCTCGCTCAACGCGATCGCCAAGCGGATGGGTCTCAGCGGACCCGCCCTCTACCGCTACTACGCCAACCGCGACGAGCTGATCACCGAGCTCATCAGGGACGCGTACCGAAGCCTCGCCGACACCTGCCGAGCGGCAGCCGACGCCAGCCCCGACAGTCAACTGCCCGCAGTGGCGCACGCCTTGCGCGGCTGGGCGCTGGACGACCCACAGCGCTACCTCCTCATCTACGGCACGCCCGTCCCCGGCTATCACGCACCCGACGACGTCACCGCGATCTCGAACGAGATCATGGGGACCTTGCTCGACGCCTGCGCCTCCACCCCCCAGGACGGCCCTGCCGCGCCGCTCGACGCGCACCTCGAAGACCACCGGCAGTGGGCGGGCGACCACCCCGCCCCGACCGCCGCCCTGCGCCACGCCCTGACCTTCTGGACCCGCCTCCACGGCGTGCTCTCCCTCGAACTCGCCGGACACTTCAGCGGAATGGGCTTCGACCCCGCCCTCCTGTTCGAGGCCGAGCTCAAGGATCTCCTCACGAGCTAGCATGTAATACATGAATGACTTGAGCGACTCTTACGAACTGCGCGACGGCGTGCCCTCGGTCGAGACCTTCCGTCGCCTGCGGACCGGCGCCGGACTCTCCGACAAGGACCCCGAGGCCGTCGCGGTCGCCCTGCCGAACACCTGGTACGGCGTGGTGCTCCACCACGACGGCGAACCCGTCGGGATGGGGCGGATCATCGGCGACGGCGGCACCGCGTTCCAGATCGTCGACATCTGCGTGGACCCCGCCCACCAGGGTCGAGGACTCGGCAAGCGCATCATGGCCGCACTCACCGAGGAGTTGGGGCGGCGTGCGCCCGCGACCGCCTACGTCTCGCTGATCGCCGACGGCCCCGCCCGCTTCCTTTACGAGAAGTTCGGCTTCGCCGACACCGCCGCGCATGGCTCGATCGGCATGTACCTCGCCGCGCGGGCGAGTTGACCGGTCCGCGCCGGCACCTTGACGGAGCCTTGAGACCTGCCTTAAATCAAGTACTGAACAAAGCGCTGCGACAGATCGCTCGCAGCGTTCAGTTCTCGATTGCTGATTGTCATGCGCATGCCCTTCCGCGCGCCCTCTCCTTGCGCTCCCTTCACGCATCAACACCCCCACGCGAAGTGATGTGATGACCGTGCAGCCCTCCACCCGCCGCCGCATCAAGCTCTCCGCCATCGCCCTGGCCTGCGGCGCCCTGGGCCTGACCGCCCTCCCCGCCGGGGCCTCGGCCGAGGCCGCGCCCCGCTCCCCCGCCGTCGCGCCCGCGGCCGCCACGTTCACCGACGACTTCAACGGCCCCGCCGGGTCCGCGGTCGACGGCTCCAAGTGGCAGATCGAGACCGGCGACAACGTCAACAACCACGAGCGGCAGTACTACACCGCGGGCAACAACAACGCCGCCCTCGACGGCCAGGGCAACCTGGTCATCACCGCCCGCAAGGAGAACCCCGGCAACTACCCGTGCTGGTACGGCAGATGCGAGTACACCTCGGCCCGCCTGAACACCGCGGGCAAGTTCACGCAGACGTACGGGCACGTCGAGGCCCGCATGAAGATCCCGCGCGGCCAGGGCATGTGGCCCGCCTTCTGGATGCTCGGCGCCGACATCGGCGACGTGGGCTGGCCGAACAGCGGCGAGATCGACGTCATGGAGAACGTCGGCTTCGAACCGAGCACCGTGCACGGCACCCTGCACGGCCCCGGCTACTCCGGCTCGGGCGGCATCGGCGCGGGCTACACCCTGCCGGGCGGAGAGGCGTTCGCCGACAAGTTCCACACGTTCGCCGTGGACTGGTCGCCGAACAAGGTCACTTGGTCCGTCGACGGCACCGTCTACCAGACCCGCACCCCGGCGGACCTCAACGGCAGTCGCTGGGTCTTCGACAAGCCGTTCTTCCTGATACTCAACCTCGCGGTCGGCGGATACTGGCCCGGCGACCCGGACGGCAGCACGACGTTCCCGCAGCGGCTCGTCGTCGACTACGTACGCGTGAGCACCAACAGCTGAGACCGGTGGGCTAGTTGAGCCGCGCCAGCACGTGCGCGGCCTCGCGGGTCGCCGGGTACAGGTCCCGATAGAGGCCGTACAGCTCGTCGTACACGGCTGCCGCTGCCGCGTCCGGGCGGATCACCTCCACCGTCGGATTCCAGTGCGCGATGTCAGCGGGGGCGGCGAGCCCGGCGCCGACCGCGGCGAGGAAGGCGTCCCCGTACGCGGCGCCGATGGTGTGCCGCGGCAGGTGCTGGGCGCGCCCCGTCACGTCGGAGACGATCCGCGTCCACAGCGCGTGGGCGCCGCCGCCGACCGCGACCAGGCGGTCGGCGGCGGCGCCCGCCTCGCTCATGGCGGCGAGGTTGTGCCGTACGCCGTACGCGGTGGCCTCCAGCGCGGCCCGGTACAGATGACCGCGCCCATGACGCAGCGTCAGGCCGTGTACGAGACCACGGGCGTCGGGGTCGAAGAGCGGGGTGCGCTCCCCCGCGAAGTACGGCAGCATCACAAGCCCCTCGGCACCGGGCGGCAACTCGGCTGCCTCCGCGGTGAGTTGTTCGTACGACGCACCCGTGAGGTCCCTCAGCCATCCGGTGACCGCACCGGACGTCGCCATCCCGCCCGCCAGGCAGTAGGTGCCCTCGAACGCGCCCGCCGTGCCCCACAGGTGCGGGCTGGTCAGCGGCTTCGCCAGGATGCCGACCAGGAACATCGTCGTGCCGTACATCAGCATGAGGTCGCCGGGGGCGGCCACGCCGACGCCGGCCGCCTCCGCCCAGGCGTCGACCGTGCCCGCCACGACGGGCGTGCCCGCGGGGATGCCGGTGCGGGCCTCGGCCTCCGGGGTCACGCCGCCCACGACGTCGGAGGGCCAGACCAGTTCGGGCCACCGCAGCCCCGGCGCGATCTCCTCGCAGCGCTCGGCGATCCAGGCGCGGTCCGCCAGGTCGTACAGCGGCGTGCACTGGCTCGCCGAGTGGTGGTCGAGGACGTACCGCCCGGTGAGCCGGTGCACGAGGTACGAACTCGCCATGTACCAGCGGCTCGTGGCCCCGTACGCCGCCGGCTCGTGGCGGCGCAGCCAGGCCAGCTTCGGCCCGATCGCCTGGCTGGTCAGCGGTGAGCCGCAGCGGCGGATGATGTCCTCGGGGCCGTAGCGCTCGTCCTGTTCGGCGATCTCGGCGACGGCCCGCGTGTCGACGCCGTACAGGATGGCCGGACGGACCGGCGTGCCGCGCGCGTCGGTCGGCAGCAGACAGGGGCCGATGCCGCTCACCCCGACCGCCGCGAGCGCCTCTCCCGCGGGCAGCCGGTCCGTTAACTCCCGTGCCAGGGAACGGAAGTCGGCCCACCACACCGCCTGCGCGTCGTGCTCGAACCAGCCGGGCCGCGGCGTGGACGTCGTGTGCTCGCGCCGCGCCTGGGCGACGAGCGTGCCGTCGGGGCGGGTGAGGACGCCCTTGGAGGAGGACGTGCCGATGTCGATGCCGAGCAGCAGGCCCGGGCGGGACATGGCGGAGCCCGTACGGGACACGGTGGCGCCCGTACGGGACACGTCGGAGGCGGTCTCGGTCACGGGACGATCGAGTCCACGTAGCCGCCGTCGACGCGCAGCGCTCCGCCCGTCGTCGCGGAGGCGAGCGGCGAACTGAGGTAGACGACCATGTTCGCGATCTCCTCCGGTTCGATGAGCCGCTGGATCAGGGACTGCGGCCGGTGCTTGACCATGAACTCCCGCTGCGCCTCGTCCCAGGGCAGGGAGCGGTCGACCAGCTCGTACACGAAGTCCTCGACGCCGCCGGTGTGCGTGGGGCCCGCGATCACGGAGTTGACGGTCACGCCCGTCCCCGCGGCGTCCTTGGCGAAGCCTCTGGAGACCGCGAGGAGCGCGGTCTTCGACATGCCGTAGTGGATCATCTCAGCGGGGGTGACGATCGCCGAGTCGCTGGCGATGTTCTGGATCCGCCCCCACGCGCGGTCCTTCATGCCCGGCAGGTAGTGGCGGATCATGCGCACCGCCGTCAGGACGTTCACCTCGAAGTAGCGGCGCCACTCGTCGTCGCTGATGCCGAGGGCGTCCTCGGCGCCGAAGACGCCGAGGTTGTTGACGAGGATGTCCGCCTGGGGCAGGGCGGTGAAGACCTGGCGGGCGCCGTCGTCGGTGGAGATGTCGCCGGGAGCGTGCAGGAACTCGGCGTCCCCGTGCTCCTCCTTCAGCTGAGCGACCGCCTTGCCGACGGACTCCGCCGACCGGCCGTTCACCGCCACCCGGGCGCCCGCGCGGGCGAGGCCCGCCGCGATGGCCGCCCCGATCCCCTGGGTCGATCCGGTGACGAGAGCGGTCTTACCGGAGAGATCGACGAGCATGCTGCGTACCTCCTGCTGCGGTCTGACGGATGGCCCCGAGGTCCGGGTACCAGTAGATCACTCGGACGCCTTCGCCACAGGTGGGTCTCGGCGAGACACAGGCGGGTCTCGGCCGAGTGGCTGGGCGACCCGACCCAACTGGCCGCGGAACTCGGCGACTCGGGAGTCGCGCGCTGCGGCGCCGGCCGGCTGGCGGAGGCCTCTCAGACGAATGATCCGGTCCTCCGAACCGCGAAAAGCCGCCGCTTCGCCAAGGGGTCAGGATCAGCTCGTCGCCCCTTTGACGGGCGTCTCGGCCGCCCCGCCGACCGCGCCGTCGTCGAAGTCCGCGCAGAATGCCGCCAGGGCGTCGGCGAGGTGGCTCATGGAGCGTGCGGCGAACAGAAAGGGCTGGTAGCCCTGGACGCGGTAGGCGGTTCTTGCCATGGCGTCGAGGTCAAGGGGGCGGACTTCGCAGCGCGGCAGGCGCCGGAGTTCGCCCGGGGAGGAGAGCAGGCCCGCGCCGTACGCCTTGACGCTCCCGGCTTCGGTGAGGACGCCGAATTCGAGGGTGAACCAGTACACGCGACTGATGAGGTCCAGGGCCTCCTTGGTGCGCAGGCGGTCGGCGGTGCGGCCGATCAGCCGGTACAGGTCGGCGAAGCGCGAAGACGCCAGGTGCACACCGTGCCCGAACACGTCGTGGATCACATCGGGTTCGGGCGTGTACAGCGGGGCGGCGGGATGCCGCACGAACTGCACGGCGTGGAAGTAGCCGTCCTTCATCGAGCCCAGGAACCGCCTGTTGGGCACGAAGCCACCGGCGAGCGTGAACCTGAACCCGGTGCGGGGTCGCAGCATCGCCCCGACCTCGCCGTGCTGCGGGATCCGCCCTGCCGGGATGCGTGCCTCCTCACGGGCTTCGAGCACGGCACGGCAGGCGTGCGCACGCAACTCCGGCTGAAGGGCCGCGTGAACGGTGCGCCATGTCGCGTGCTCGGCCGCGGTGTAGGCGACGTGGGGTGAAGGCGCCCCGACCTGATGCCCTTTGGCCCGAGCCACGAGCGCGTCACGCCGCTGCAGATATCCGGGGTCGTTCAGACCGGGATGCAGACCTACGGGGCCGAGGCCACCATCAGACGTGAGGGGGACCCGTACCCCTGCGTCGCTCATGTCCCTACTGTGCCCATACGGGGTGGGGGACACCCATGGCCGCTCCGCGCCTGCGAACGTTGGCCGATTCGAGGGCGCCCCGCCGCCCCGTGCGCCTGCGCAGCCACGGGATCATGCCCCGGCCCCGTGAACCACCGCCACGCGCTCTCCACCAGCGCGAACAGAGCCAGAACACACGCGAACGCCGGGAACGACATCAGCCAGGTCGCCTTGGGATCACTGTTCTGGATCCCGCGGCGCGCAGGGATCGGACCAGCGCATGATCCGCCTCCCCCATGCGGCGGAGGAGCCATCGTGGCGATCCACCACCATGGCGATCCACCGCCGTGGCGATCCACCGCGTGACGGAGGAGTCCGCGGAACACGCCCTTCGGGGTCAGCCGTTGGCGTACTGCTCGGAGTCCTCACTGCGCAGCCCAAGGACGGGATGCAGTCGGACAGCAGTTCCTCACCACGACCCCGCCTAGCGCCCCGTCCGTCCCGGTCGGACGGGGCGGGTCGGTCGGGGCCGGGTTCCGGTACGGCCGGGCAGGCGGTCCGGAGCGTCAGCTGCCGAAGGGGATGTCCCGCGGGGTGGCCATGCGACGGGTGTCCGGGTGGGCCTTCACGTAGTCGGTGATGTACGCCAGGGACTCCCGCACCCCGCTGTCGTCCGTGCCGCAGCCCTTCGGGCCGCCGACGCCGTCCGGGTAGCACGACATCCGGTTGCCGTAGATCAGGCTGTCCACGGCGGCACCCTCGCCGGAGGAGTCGAGCAGGGTGGCGGCGCGCTGCCCGTCGCCCTTGCCCACCGTCCAGCCGACGGTCTGCGCGAGCTCCCCGGCATCCCGAGCCGTGCCGCCGGCCCTCAACTCCTCCCGGATGCCGCCGAACTTCAACGCCATGTTGAACAGGCCCTTGTCCATCACGCGCTGGTTTCCGGGGACGTTCGGCCCGTGCTCGGCGAATCCGTCCCGGACCTTGTCGTAGTCACCACTGAAACTGACGGCTTCCTTGGAGTTCAGGTCAGCGAGGGCGTTCTTCCAGCCGCTGCCGCCCTCCTTGCCGTAGAAGCCGTAGAGCACCCGGATACCCCTGCTCTCCAGCTTCTCGCGCGCCATGTCCCGCAGCGCGGCCACGGAGCAGTGGCGCCACTCGGGGTCACTGCTGTCGCACCAGTCGGGATTCTTCATGTCCAGCCAGACGAACGAGACATGACGCCCGCGGTCGTGCTCCTTCACCACCTGGTCGAACATGTCCGCCATGGTGTCGCCGGAGCTGGTGGGGGTGCCGTCGTGATCCGCCCACCAGCCCTTCTTCCAGGCCGTGGCGTCGATCTCCAGCGCGTTGGCCCCGTTCCCGAGCGCGGTGGTCACCCCGCCCGTGGTCAGCACCCGATGGGCGATGGCCCACGTGGGGCGCTGCCCGGCGGCGCCCGGCGCGCCCTCGGCGGGCTTGTCCTCCGAGGCTGCCACAGCGGCTCCGGTGCCCAAGGCGGCTGCGGAGACGACCACAGCCAGCGGGAACAATATGGTGCGAAGTCGACGTGAGGCGACCATGAGGACGGGTCCTTTCCCTTGCCCGGGCCACGCATGTCGGCAGCCCGTCTGTCGTGCGTCGGCTGTCTGCCGTACAGCCGAGGGTCCGGCTACCCGCGATTTCACCGCCGCACACTAAGTTACCTAATGGTAATTATTGGTTGCGCTCCGTACGCCCGGCGCGGGAAGTGTGCGACGCGGCTTCGCGCCCCCGGCGTCAGTTGATGCGCGGGCGGCAGCGCCGGAACTCGGACACCGGCCTGCCGGACACGACTTCGTCCGCGACGAGCCGTCCGACGGTGGGCGCCAGGGTGATGGCGGAGTGCATGACGGCGACGTAGACGGATCGGTCCCGGGTCGCGTATCCGATGAGGGGTCCGTGTGAGGGCATGGGACGTCGGCCGGTGCGGTAACCCAGCAGGCGGCACCGGTCACTTCCGCGGAAGGCCGTCCGCAGGCGCCGGAGCGCGGTGTGCACGGCCTGCTCGACGGTCGCCGCTCGTTCTTCGACGTACGGCACCATCAGGAGGTCGCCGTCACGCACCTCCCTGACCTCGAAGTCGCGGCAGGCCACGATGGTCCTGACCAGGCCCGGCGGTGCCGTGAGCCGCATGAGGGTGGCCGGGGACGCCGTAACGGGCAGGTCGACCGGCAGTGGCTCGCAGAGCCTGGGGACGTCTGCTCCCGCAGTGAGTACGACAGCTGCGGCGGCGTGAGGGCCGGCCGAGGACAGCACTCCCTCGACACGGCCGCCGGACATCCGCAACGCGGTGACGGCCGTCCCGTAGCGCACGGTTGCTCCGTGGGCACCGGCCGCGTCGACGAGCGCGCGGGTCAACGCCGTCGCGTCGACACCGATGTCGCCGGGAATGTGGATCGCCTGGTCGGGAGGGTTTCCGAGGTGGGGCTCCAGGGCGGCGATGTCGCTCCGACCGACGCGGAACAGGCCGGGCCCGAGCCGTGCTTCCCGAGCCGCCTCGCCGCCCCAGTTCAGCGAGCCGGTCCGGCGGACGGTGACGTGCGGCAGCTCGGCCTCCAGACGCCGGTGGTCCGCCAGGACGTACTCCCGCAGGTCCCGCGCCCCGCCGGGCCAGTCACCCCTCGATTCGCCGACCCAGGCGAAGGAGGCTCCGGTGGCCCCGGCGGCCGGCGCCGATCCCTGCTCGAACAGGGTGACCGGGACGCCCCGACGCGCCAAGTGGTAGGCCACCGAGGCACCGACGATTCCCGCACCGACAACGACAACGGCTGACATGAGGTCCTCGGTCGACAGGCCGACGACCGCCAGGCCCGTGACTGCGGCCGCCGACTGCGGCAGGGCCCTGAGGCCCCCTGGAAGCGCGGCAGATCAGGGCCGGTTCACCCCGGCCGCCAGTGTGGCCCGCTTCGGGCCGCCGATCAACCGGGCCCCGCCAGCGACGTCCCGCACCGCGCGCAGTACCGCGCATCGCGCTCGGCGGCCAGGCGGCCGCACTCCGGACAGACGCGGTCGAGCAGGCATACGGGTTCACCGGCGCCGTCGGACACTTCGGCGCCGACCGGCTGAAGTGCGCGTCGGCGACGGGCAGTTGTGTACGTCAGGCCCTCGCCCCCCGCCCGCACGGAGTGCCCGGCGCCCGCGGGCAGCCAAGCCATGGCGCCCGGCGCGAGCTCGAACTCCGTTTCCGTCACGTGGAGTTCGCCGCCGCCCGCCAGCACGGTGAACAGCACCCCGAAGGCCTCTTCGGCCGGTTCGTCGACGACCACACCGGAGGCCAGGCGTACGACGATGGCGTCCAGGTCGCGTCCGTCGCCGCCCAACGACCACACGACCCTGATCCGCCCGGACCCGTCGGCGACCGTCCGCTCCGGGCCGACGAAGACCGGCGCATCCCCGCCAAAGGCGTCCGCGCCATTGCCAGACGTACTCATGGAGGATCCCTCAACCATCCGCGACGCTCGGCGAGTTCAGCCACGCCCCGATGTTCGGCAGCGCTTGCGGACCACTGTCCCGCTCGACGTCCCCGACGAGGTCGGCGATGGACACAGCCCGCAGCGACTCCCGCCACGCGGCGTCGGCCGCCGACATGGCACGGGCGATGGGGCACGGCTTCACGCAGCCCTCCGGCGGAGTGCCCAGCGGTCCCCGTCGGCGGATCTCGGTGCAGGCGAACGCCGGGCTCGCCCCGTCGACCGCCTGCACCACCTCCAGGACCGTGATCTCGGCGGCGGCCCTGGTCAGCACGTATCCGCCGGTCTTGCCCTGCACGGACTCCACGAGACCCGCCCGGGACAGCGCCTGCATCTGCTTGGCCAGATAGCTGGGCGAGACGTCGTGCAGCAGGGCCAGCCGGGCGGCCGGGACCGGCTCGGTCGCCGCGGTCAGCACCACACAGCAGTGCAGCGCCCATTCCACGCCACCGGACAGTTTCATTCGGCCTCCCGCTCGACCTCCCGTTTGACTCGGATAGAGACTATCCGAGTATTATCTCGGACATCTGATATCCGAGTTCACGGCGACCGCGGCGCTCGCCGCGGCAGCGAACCCTGGCTCGGCCCCCGGCTCGGGCCTCGGCTCGGCCCCCGGCTCACGGAAGGGCACGATCATGAAGATCACGGTCATCGGCGGTACCGGACTGATCGGTTCCCAGCTCGTCACCAAGCTCCGCGAGACCGGCCACGACGTGGTCGCCTCGTCCCTGTCGACCGGCCTCGACCTGCTCACCGGCAAGGGCCTGGACGACGCGCTCGACGGTGCGGACACGGTCGTCAACGTGTCCAACTCCCCCACGTTCGACGAGGCATCGCCCGGGTTCTTCCGCACCACCATGGGGAACCTGCTGGCCGCGGGCGAGCGCGCCGGCGTCCGGCACCAGGTCGTCCTCTCCATCGTCGGAGTCGACCAGGTGCCGCAGCTCGACTACTACCGCGCGAAGGCGCTCCAGGAGGACCTGCTCCGGCAGGGCCCCACCCCGTACTCGATCGTGCGCGCCACCCAGTTCTTCGAGTTCATGGACGCGGTCATGTCCTGGACCGCCGACGAGCGCACCGTGCGGCTGCCCTCCACCCGCCTCCAGCCCCTCGCGACGGCCGACGTCGTCGAAGCCCTCGCCGACGTCGCCACCGCGGCGCCGCTCAACGGCACGCTCGACGTCGCGGGCCCCGACGTCCTCCCCCTGGACGAGCTCGGCCGCATCACGCTGGCGGCCCGCAAGGACGACCGCGCCGTCGTGACCGACGAGGAGGCGGGCATGTTCGCCGCCGTCAGCGGGGACGCCCTCGTCGCGGGGGACGGGGCACGCCTGGCCACCACCCACTACCGGGACTGGCTCAACGCTGCCCGCTGAGCCGTCGCTCCGACCGGCCCGCGGGCGCGCGGGGGTGCGCGGGGGTGCGCGGCCCACGGGACAGTGCGATGGTCGAGCCACCCGAGCACCCGAGCACCCGAAACGAGGCGACAGCGCACATGAGCCAAGACGATCCCGATCCGACGCCGCGCATCCTCGTGACGGGAGCCACCGGATACATCGGTGGCCGCCTCGTCCCGGAACTGCTGGACGCGGGCCACGGCGTACGCTGCCTGGCCCGCTCCCCGGAGAAGCTCCGCGACCACCCCTGGGCCGACCGGGTCGAGACCGTACGCGGCGACGTGACCGACGGCGACTCGCTCGCCGCGGCCATGCGGGGCATCGACGTGGCGTACTACCTGGTCCACGCCCTGGGCAGCGGATCCCGTTTCGAGGACACCGACCGGCGGGCCGCCCGGACCTTCGGCGAGCAGGCCCGCGCGGCAGGCGTACGGCGCATCGTCTACCTCGGCGGCCTCACCCCGGCCGGCGTCCCCGAAGCGGAGCTGTCGCCCCACCTGCGCTCGCGGGCGGAGGTGGGACGCATCTTTCTCGACTCCGAAGTGCCGACCGTCGTGCTGCGCGCCGCGGTCGTCATCGGCTCGGGATCCGCCTCCTTCGAGATGCTGCGCTACCTCACGGAGCGGCTGCCGGTCATGGTGACCCCCAGCTGGGTGCGCACCCGGATCCAGCCGATCGCCGTCCGGGACGTGCTGCGCTACCTGCTCGCCTTCGCCGACCGGCCCGACGACCTGAACCGCGCCTTCGACATCGGCGGCCCCGACATCATGACGTACCGGGACATGATGCGCGCGTATGCCGATGTCGCCGGTCTGAAGCGTCGGCTGATCGTGCCCGTGCCGGTGCTGACCCCTGGCCTGTCCAGCCACTGGATCGGCCTGGTCACGCCCGTGCCGCGGTCCATCGCCCGACCGCTCGCCGAATCCCTCCGCCACGAAGTCGTCTGCCAGGAGCACGACATCGCGCGGTACGCGCCCGACGGCCCCGGCCGTCCGCTGCGCTTCACCGAGGCACTGGAACTGGCCCTGCGGCGGATCCAGGAGGCCCAGGTCGCCACCCGCTGGTCCTCCGCCGCACTGCCCGGCGCCCCCAGCGACCCGCTTCCGACGGACCCCGACTGGGCCGGTGGCAGCCTGTACACCGACCGTCGGCAGATCGCCGTGGACGCCTCGCCGCAGGCTCTCTGGCGCGTCATCGAGGGCATCGGCGGCGAGAACGGCTGGTACTCCTTCCCACTGGCCTGGTCCGTACGCGGCTGGCTGGACCGCCTCGTCGGCGGGGTGGGCCTGCGCCGGGGACGCCGCGACGCCCAGCGCCTGCGCGTCGGCGACTCACTGGACTTCTGGCGGGTCGAGGAGATCGAGCCGGGTCAACTCCTGCGCCTGCGAGCCGAGATGAGGCTGCCGGGCCTCGCCTGGCTGGAGATGTACGCGGAACAGGACGGCAAGGGCCGCACCCGCTACCGGCAGCGCGCACTCTTCCATCCGCGGGGCCTGCTCGGCCACCTCTACTGGTGGAGCGTCGCCCCTTTCCACGCCGTCGTCTTCGGCGGAATGGCACGCAACATCGCACGGGCCGCGGGCCGGGAGTCCGACTGAACCGGAATTCAATCCCCCATATTTCACAGTTCCCTTTCTGTGGAGGCTGTTTCGCGCCATAAAGCGCCATTGATCGTGTGCGCTTTACAAAACAACTGCTAACGTCCCAGCGCAACTTCAGCATCACCTGTTTCATTTCTCCGGTATCCGAAGGAGTGTCATCACATGTCCCCTGTGACCCAGGAACGCGCTGAGGACCTCACGCTCGAGGGCGTCTTCGACCTCGACGTGGACATACAGCTGAGCGACTCCGGCCCCGACGCGGCCTTCCCGACCACCAGTTGCACATCGAGGTGTCACACCATCATCAATCCCCTGACCTGCATCAACTGCTAGACCCCGTGCGATCAGGGACGCCGACGCCGCCTGGCGAAGCACCGCCCGAAGAGCCTTTCCAGCCGGTCTACGCGGCCCTCTTGCGCGCACCCCTGCGCGGCCCCGAGCCGCCGCGGTGGCTGTCCGCCCGGAACCGGGCCGAGCTGCTGGCCGCGGCGGCGCAGGACGCGGTGTTCATGGACGCGCTGCGCGTGGCCAGCCCCTCCCTCGCCGAGCTGGTCGGCCTCACCTCCGACCTGCCGGCGGCCAGGCCGGAGGGGCAACTGCGCAAGGCCGCCGTGTCGGTGGTGCGCTACGACAGCCGTATCCGCACCAGAAGCACGCCGTTCGGGCTGTTCGCGGGCGTGGCTCCGGTGCGGGTCGGCGAGTCGGCGAAGGTCACCTGGCAGACGGCGCCCGTCAGCCGGACACAGGTCGACATCGACTGGCTGGCCGCTCTCGTACGGGAGTGGGAGACCGACCCCGAGCTGCTGCCGCACCTCGTGGTGCGCCCTCATGCGGGGGTGGTGACGCGCGGCCCGCGCCTGGTGGTCGTCGCGCCGTCCAACACCGCTCCGGGGCCCGGCGAGCGGCCCAAGGACGAAGTCTCGATTCGCCACACGGCTGCCGTGCGGGCCGCGCTCGACAGCGCGCGAGGCGGCGCCCTCGCCGGAGACGTCGTACGCGATCTGGAGCTCACGTTCCCGCAGGCACCCGCGGGTGCGGCACTGCGGGTGGTCCAGGCCCTGGTCCAGCAGGAGTTCCTGCTCACGGAGTTGCGTCCCGCCCTGGACGGGTCCGACGCCCTGGAGCAGGTCGTCGCCGCGCTCGAGCGCGCCGCGGAGAACTGCGCGGCGGCCCGCGCACCGCTTGCCGCCCTGCGGCCGGTCGCCACCGCTCGCGCCCGCTACGACGCGGCGCCCCTGGGCGAACGGCGATCCGCGCTGGCTGAACTCGACTCCCGCATGCGGGTGTTGAGGGCCACCGATCATCACCTGCACGTGGATCTGTCGCTGGGCGCGGACGTCCGGCTGCCCGCCGACGTCTTCGACGAGGCGGCGCGGGCGGCCGGTGTGCTCTGGCGCCTTTCGCCGCCCACTCCGGGGGCGCCCCAGATGCGCGCCTACCACTCGGCCTTCCTCGAACGGTACGGCGTCGACCGGACCGTCCCGCTCCCCGAACTCCTCGACGACACGCAGGGGTTGGGCGCCCCGGCCGGATACACCTGGCCGCGTCACTCCGCACGTCCCGACGCGCCCGCGGCGACCGGCCCCGCCTCCCCCACCGCCTCACGGGACCGCCACCTCGGCCGGCTCGCGGCGCGGGCGCTCCGCGAGGGCACCCGCGAAGTGGTCCTGGACGACGCGGCGATCGAGCAGTTGGTGCCGCGTCGGCTGAGCCCTCAACAGGTCCCGGATTCCTGCGAGTTCCACGTGCGGCTGATCGCCGCCTCGGCGGAGGAGATCTCCCGCGGGGCATACGTGCTCGCGGCCGGTACGTGGCCGGGGCCGCTGGAGGCCGGGGCGACGACGGGTCGGTTCGCGGGGCTTCTGGGCTCCCTGGCGCATGAGGTGTCCGCCGCCGCTTCCCCGCGCGCCGACATCGCCTCCGGCGCCGACATCACCCCGGACACCGACGCCGCCTCGGGCGCCGACATCGCCCCGGCCCTCACCGGAAGCGACCCGCACCCCGGCGCCGCACTGCCCCTCACCATCGCCTACCAGCCCCGCCTCAGCCGCGCCCGCAACGTCGCCAACTGCCCGCCCACCGCGGCGTACCGCCTCTCCCTGGGCGTCCCGCCCGACCCCGCGGCGACCGAACTCGGCCTCGACGAGATCGGGATCGGCGCCGACCTCGACGCGTTGTACGCGGTGCACCTGCCCTCGGGACGGCGCCTGCGGCCGCACGCCCACCACGCGCTGGACACCCAGGGGCAGGCTCCCAACGCGGCACGCCTGCTGTTCGACATCGGACGGTTCGAGCAGCACTTCCCGCGCCCGTGGGACTGGGGTCCCGTCAGGGATCTGCCGTACCTGCCACGTGTGCGCTACGGCAGGGCGATCCTCTCCCCCGCACGCTGGCGCCTGGACGAGCTGCACGAACTGGCCGTGTCCGGCCGCGTCGCGGCGCGGGAGAGCGGCGGCAAGGCCGAGGGAGCCGAAAGGCCCGAAGGGGCTGCAGGGGCTGTAGAGGTTGAAGGGAGCGAGAGGGCCGAAATGGCCGGAAGGAGCGACGACCGGGCCTGGCAGGAGGCCGTCGCCGCGTGGCGCCGTCGCTGGTCCGCGCCCCGGCACCTCGTCGTCGGCCAGTACGACCAACGGCTCCGGCTCGACCTGGAGTGCCCCCGGCATCTCGACGTGCTGCGCGACGAGGTCGCGAAACAGCCCGACCTGCTCGCCGAGGAGCTGCCCGGCGGCGGCGAACTGCCCGACGCGTGGCTGCGGGACGGCTCCGGTACGCCGCATCTGGCCGAGCTGGTCGTGCCGTTGCGCCGCGCACCCGCCCCGCCGGCGCATCGCCCGGTCACCGGAGCCGCGCACGTCGCCGAGGCCCCGCGCCGAACCCCCGAGACGCATCGCCGCCTGCGCCTTCCCGGCGAGGACTGGCTGTACGCGAAGCTCTACCTGCCCGCGCGGGCCACCGACGCGTTCCTGACCGAGCGCCTCGCCCCGTTCCTCGACGGCCTGACGGACCAGGAGCGCGCCGCCGTGGACCGGTGGTTCTTCGTGCGCTACCGCGACGAGGCCGACCATCTGCGGCTGCGCTTCCACGGCCCGCAGGACGCCCTGTGGCACACGTTCTTCCCGCGGCTGCGGGACGCCGTGCGGCAGTGGACGGACGAGGGCACCGTGGGCCGCTTCGCCCTCGACACGTACGACCCGGAGTGGGAGCGGTACGGAGGGCCGCGGGTGCAGCAGGCCGCGGAGCGCTACTTCTGCGCCGACAGCCGGGCGGCGCTCACCCTCCTGACCGTCGCCCGGCGCGGCAGGCCGGGACTCGACAGCACGGCGCTCGCCGCCGTCGCGGTGGCCTCGCTGACCCACGGCCTCACTCATCTGCCGCCTGCCGAGGGCGTGTCGAGGAGGTACGCGGAACCTTCGTCGATGGGAGCGGCCTGGCTGAACGGCCTCGCGAGCGCACGCGACGTCCCGGAGGGCTTCCGCGCCCGCCGCGCCGCCTGGCTGCGCCTGATCGACCCGGCGGGCGACTGGCCGGGGCTGCGGGAGGACGCCGAGGGGCGCGCGGTCGTGGCGGAGCTGCAGAAGTGCGCGGAGGCCTTGCGCGCGTACGAGGAACAGCTCGTCGCCCACGCCGGGCAGGACCTGGACTCCGCCTCGCTCGCCCACGCCGGGCAGAACCGAGACGCCGCCTCGCCCGCCCATGCGGGGCAGGGCCCTGAGATCGCCTCCCCCACCCACACCGCGCAGCACCCGGATACCTCCTGGCCCACCCATACCGGGCGGAACCGGGATACCTCCTGGCCCACCCACACCACACAGACCCCAGACACCACCTCGCCCACCCACACCGCACAGACCCCAGACGTCACCTCGCTCGCCCGTATCGTGCCGAGCCTGACGCACCTGGTCTGCAATCGCCTCCTCGGATACGACCGGGAAGGCGAACGCCACGCCCACGCCCTGGCCCGCGCCTGTGCCATGGCCCACGCCGACCGACGGAGGCACCAGCGATGAACGGCATCGAGCACGGCGCCGCCCCGCGGCCCGGCGCGGACGCGGCACCGGTTGTCTCCTCCGACACCGTCGAAGCCGCCGTCGAACGCGTGGCCCTCGCCCTCGCCGACCCGCGGCGCGTCACCACGTACGCCGCCGACTCCGCGGAGTGCCCGGGCGCCACGCGCGCGGACGCGCTGGAGGGCCATGCCGGAGTGGTGCTCTTCCTCGCCGAACTCGCCCGGCGCGACCGCTCCTGGCTGCGCGCCGCGCACGCCCATGTCTCGGCTGCCGCCCAGGCCCTCACGCAGGGAACAGTCTCCGTGGGCCTGCACATGGGGCCCGCCGCCGTCCTGGCCGCGGTCCAGGCCTGCGCACCGCACGGCGGCCACTATCCGAGCCTGCGCCGCCGTCTGGTCACGTACGTCGCCGACGAGCAGCGGCAGCGGGTGACGGCGGAACGTGCGGCGGCGGAACGTGAGGGCGGCGTGCGCTGGGCCGCGTACGACGCCATCGTCGGTGTGACCGGGACCGGCCGCCTCCTGCTCACCGCGTACACCGAGGGCTCCGCCGACGAACGCGCGGCGGCCGAGCCCGCGCTCCGCGACACGCTCGACTACCTCACCGCGCTGTCCCGGCCGGTGACGGCGCACGGGCGACAGGTTCCCGGCTGGTGGGTGCCGTCGCACCGTCTGGTGATGGACCGTGACCGCGAGACGTATCCACGGGGCGAGTTCAATCTCGGCCTGGCGCACGGGATCGCCGGTCCGCTGGCGCTGCTCGCGCTCTGCGCTCAGCACGGCGTCACGGTCCCCGGCCAGGACGGCGCCCTGCACCGGATCGGCAGTTGGCTCGCCGGGCGGGCCGAGACCGACGACTCGGGGCCGTACTGGCCGGCCCGCATCGCCTTCGACGAAGAGACCGGCGCGGCGACCAGGGCGGCAACGGGGAGCCGCGCCCCGGCATCCCCACCCCCACGCCCCAGCTGGTGCTACGGCACCCCCGGTATCGCCTCCGCACTCCACCGCGCGGGACAGGTCACGGGCACCGCCGCCTGGCAGCGCCTGGCCCTCACCTCGCTCCGCGCCCTCGCTCGGCGCGACCCCGGTCTCGACTCCCTGCCGAGCCCCGTCATCTGCCACGGACGGGCCGGGCTCCTTCAGGGCGCGTGGCGGCTGGGACGCACGGAGGGGGACACCGTCCTGCTCGGCCAGGCCAGCGCCGCGGGCACCCGTCTCCTCGAACTCGCGGACCCCGACGCCCCCTTCGGCTTCCCGCCCGCGGAGCAGCCGGTCGCGGGCGTCCTCCAGGGCGCCGCCGGGATCGCCGCGGCACTGCTGTCCCTCACGCCGGGAGCCGCAGAGCCCCACGCTCCGCACTGGGACAGAGTCCTGCTGCTGTCCTGAGCGATACGGCTGCCCTGAGCGATACGGCCGTCCTGGGCGATACGACTGTCCTGAGCGAATCCGCCCGCCCGAGCAACCTCACCTTCCCGGGCATCATCCGGAAGTGATCATTCAGTCACCCCAGGTAGGCAGAGTGTTCGGATATCGGACAGCCATCTCGACCCGTGAGCGGATTACCCAGACTTGCCCGCATGTCTCCGTCCAGCACCGCCCCTCCGAAGTCACCACCGGCCGCACCCGAGCCGGAGCTCTCCCAGGGACTCAAGCAGCGTCACCTGTCGATGATCGCCCTCGGCGGCGTCATCGGCGCCGGGCTCTTCGTCGGCTCCGGCGCGGGCATCGCCGCCGCCGGACCGTCCATCGTCCTCGCCTACACGGCCTCCGGCCTGCTGGTGATGCTGGTCATGCGGATGCTCGGCGAGATGTCGGCGGCCAACCCGGCCTCCGGCTCCTTCTCCGTGTACGCCGAGCGCGCGATCGGCCCGTGGGCGGGCTTCACCGCGGGCTGGTCGTACTGGTTCATGCTGTCCATGGGCGTCGGCCTGGAGGGCCTCGGCGCCGCGCACATCATGACGGGCTGGCTGCCCGCCACCCCCGAGTGGGCGTGGGTGGCGCTCTTCATGGCGGTGTTCTGCGGCGCCAACCTGGCGGCGGTGAAGAACTTCGGCGAGTTCGAGTTCTGGTTCGCCGCGTTGAAGGTCGGCGCCATCACCCTCTTCCTGGTCATCGGCGCGCTCGCCATCGTCGGCGTGCTGCCCGGCACGGACGCGCCCGGCACCGACAACCTCACCGGCCACGGCGGCTTCATGCCGCACGGCACGGAGGGCCTGATCATCGGCCTGCTGGCCTCGGTCCTCGCGTACGGCGGCCTGGAGACCGTCACCATCGCCGCCGCCGAGTCCGAGAACCCGGTCCAGGGCGTCGCCGGGGCCGTGCGCACGGCGATGTGGCGGATCGCGGTCTTCTACATCGGCTCGATGCTGGTGATCGTCATGCTCGTGCCGTGGGACGACGAGGAGGTCGTGGAGAAGGGCCCCTACGTCGCGACCCTCGACCAGCTGGGCATCCCGGGCGCGGGCCAGATCATGAACGTGGTCGTGCTCGTCGCGCTGCTGTCCGCGATGAACGCCAACGTCTACGGCTCCTCGCGCATGGCCCGCTCCCTGATCTCCCGTGGACAGGGCCCCGCCGCGCTCGGCCGCGTCGTCTCCGGAGTACCGCGCCGCGCGGTGATCGCCTCGTCCGCCTTCGGCTTCCTCTGCGTCCTGCTCAGCTACTGGCGCCCCGACGACATCTTCCAGTGGCTGCTGAACATGATCGGCGCGGTGATCCTCGTCGTCTGGATGTTCACCGCCGTCTCGCAGCTGATCCTGCGCCGCCGCACCGAGCGCGAGGAGCCCGGGAAGCTGGCGGTACGGATGTGGGCCTACCCGGTGCTGACCTGGGTGGCGCTGGCCGGCATGGCGGCCGTGCTCGTCCTGATGGCCCTGGAGCCCGGCACCCGCGGCCAGTTGGCGTGGACGGGCGGCCTGACCGTCTTCCTCATGGTGACCGGCTACGTACGCCAGCGCACGGCGTCCGCGTCCGCACGCCGCTGACTCACCGGGCCCTCGGCGCAGCGGTCTTCGCGGACTTCGCGGACTTCGCCGCTGCCGAGGGCCCCTATTGCTTGGGCACCAGCCCCGCCTCGTACGCGGTGATCGCCGCCTCCACCCGGTTGCGCGCCCCCAACTTGGCGAGGACCGCGCTGACATGCGCCTTCACGGTGCCTTCGACCAGGTGCAGCTTGGCACCGATCTCCGCGTTGGAGAGCCCCGCCCCGAGCGCGGCGAGCACGTCGCGTTCCCGCTCCGTCAGCCGGTCGAGCGGGCGGTGGGGCCGCGCCGCCCGCCGGGCACGCAGTCCCGAGATGACGCGGGCGGCGACCCGCGGCGACAGATAGGCCCCGCCCGACCCCACGGCCTGCACGCCGTTCAACAGCTCCCGCGGATCGTCCGCCTTGAGAAGGAATCCGCTGGCTCCGTCCTCCAGGGCGCGGCTGATGAAGTCGTCCTCGCCGAAGGTCGTCAGCATGATCACACCGGCCGACGGCTGTTCCCTGTGGATGCGCGCGGCCGCGGCCAGGCCGTCGAGGCCGGGCATCTGGATGTCCAGGAGGACCACGTCGGGGCGGTGACGGCGCGTCAGTGAGACGGCCTCCTCACCGTCCGCCGCCTCGGCGACCACTTCGGCGCGCGGATCCCTGGCCAGGATGGCGCGGATGCCGGCCCGGACCATCGTCTCGTCGTCCGCCACCAGGACGCGGACCGGCCTGCGGCCCGGTGCTGTCTGTTCCACGAGGTGAGCGTACGACGCGCGATCGGCCGCGCGGGAGGGTGCCCCAGGATGTGCGACCAGCGGCGGAGCCCTGACCCTGACGAAAGGAAGACGGCTCCTGACGAACGTCGCATGGGCCGCCGCGCCCGGCCCTCCTAGCGTCGATGCCGTACGGGAGAAGCACGAGCGGCACGAGAAGCACGAGCGCTCCGCGAAGCACGGCAGACGCCGAAGGAACCCATGTGATCACCCTCAGAGGGCTTACCAAGCGATACGGCGAGACCGTCGCCGTGGACGACCTGACGCTGGACATCGAGGAAGGCAAGGTGACCGGCTTCCTCGGCCCCAACGGGGCCGGCAAATCCACCACGATGCGCATGATCCTGGGCCTCGACCATCCCACGCGCGGCAAGGCACTCATCGACGGCAGGCCCTACGCCGCCCTGCGCCACCCGGTCCGCGAAGTGGGCGCGTTGCTCGACGCCAAGGCCCTGCACCCGGCGCGTTCGGCCCGCAGCCACCTCGTCGCGCAGGCGCGCAGCAACGGCATCCCGGTGCGCCGGGTGGACGAGGTCCTGGAGACGGTGGGCCTGGCCAAGGCCGCGCGACGCCGCGCCGGGACGTACTCGCTGGGCATGAGCCAGCGCCTCGGGGTGGCCGGCGCGCTGCTCGGTGATCCGCCGACCCTGATCCTGGACGAGCCCGTCAACGGTCTGGACCCCGACGGCGTGCGCTGGATGCGGCAGCTCGTGCGCGACCGGGCGGCCCAGGGACGGACGGTCCTCCTCTCCAGCCACCTGATGAGCGAGATGCAGCTGACCGCCGACCACCTCGTGGTCATCGGCAAGGGCAGGCTGCTGGCCGACACCTCCATGGCGGCCTTCCTCGCCGCCAGTTCCCAGGCATCCGTACGCGCCCGGGTGCCCGACCCCGAGGAGCTGTCCGTCCTGGTGAGCCGTCTCGCGGCGGACGGCGGCGTGCGGGTCGAGACGGTGGAGACGGCGGGAACGCCGGGAACCGCGAGGACAGCGGGAAGGGGCGGCGGGGCGGTCGGCGGCGAGATCCTCGTCAAGGGCAGGACCGCGGCCGAGGTCGGCGACCTCGCCCACCGCTGCGGCATCAGGCTGCACCACCTCACCGATGTACAGGTCTCGTTGGAGCAGGCCTACATGGAACTGACGGCTCACAGCGTGGAGTACGTGACGGGCGTGCGGGACACGGCGGAGACGGGGGCGGCACGATGACTGCTGACGTGTGGTCGGACGCGGCCGGACAGCACACCCGGAGTGGGGCAGTCCGCCGGTTCGCCGGTGCGGTCGCCGCGGAGTGGACCAAACTGTGGTCGGTCCGCGCGCCCTCCCTGTGCCTGCTGGTGGGCCTGGTGGCGACAGCCGTGTTCGCCTTCTACTACGGCTCGATCGCCCGCATCAACGAACACGCCGTCCAGCCTGTCGGCGACGCGGCGGTGTCCTCCACGGTCCTCATCCAGTTCGCCGTGGTCGTCCTGGCCACGGTCGCGGTCACCGGCGAGTACACGACCGGCAGCATGACGGCGTCCCTGCTGTGGGTGCCGGTTCGGCACCGGGTACAGCTGACCAAGGCGCTCGTCGCCGGCGTCGTGGCCTTCCTCTCCGGGGTGCTGTTCGCCGGGCTCGGCATGGCCGTGGCCTGGGGGCCGTTCGCCGGTCGCGCCTCGTTCGACGCGGGCACGGCGGCTCGGCAGACCCTGGGAGTCGGCCTCTACTACGCCCTCGTCGCAATCCTGACCGTGGGCGTCTCCTTCGCGACGCGGCACGCGGCCGGAGCGCTCACCGTGCTCTTCACACTGCTGTGGGCCCTGCCGAGCATGCTCATGGCCCTCGGCGGCCCGGTCCTGCTCGCCGTCAACGACTGGCTGCCGCACAGCGCGGGCGAGCACTTCATGCGGACCGGCGCCGACGCGCCCCACTCACCCGGCGTGGCCGTGCTGATCCTGCTGGCGTGGGTGCTCGCCGCCCACCTGACCGGCCTGTACGTGCTGCGCCGTCGCGACGCCTGACCGTCACGGGCTGGTGGACCGTGCCGTAGCGTCGGGCGGATGACGGCACACACGGCGATCACAGAGCAGGGGACCCGCAGGGCCATGTGGCGAATGCGCACACCGTTGAGGTCGGTTCTCGCCGACGTGGCCCTGTGGGCCGTCTTCTGCGCCGCGGGCGTCCTCTGGTACGCCAACCGTCCGGCGGCCGCCTCCACTTCGGCCGTGTTGGGCCTGGTGCTGCCCCTGCTCCTGCTGACCGCGGCGGTCCCTCTGTCCCGGCGCCGACCGGGGGCGGCGGTGTTCCTGGGCAACGCCTGCTGCGC
Organism: Streptomyces sp. NPDC025651; assembly: GCF_055558735.1. NCBI lineage: Bacteria > Bacillati > Actinomycetota > Actinomycetes > Kitasatosporales > Streptomycetaceae > Streptomyces > Streptomyces sp. NPDC025651. Next base: position 120,887 of record NZ_JBVHLZ010000011.1, on the reverse strand, counting down.
CCTGGGCCTCGCCGACCCGGCAAGCCCCGCGAACGCCTACGTACTGGCCCTGGCCGGGCTGAGCTGCCTGCTGGGCGCGCGGGCGGCCACGGCCCGCACCCCGCTCCTCGTGCTCTCCGGCTGCCTGGCGTTCGACCTCGCGCTGTGCGCCGTACTGCAGGTCGGCGCGGTGTGGTGGTTCTACGCGACGACGGTGCTGCCCGCCGCTCTCCTTGTCCCGTGGCTCGCGGGACGCTACTGGCGCGGGCGGCGGGAACTGGTCCAAGGGGGCTGGCAGTTGGCCCGCACCCTTGAGGAACAGCAGCATCTGGTCGCGGAGCGGGCGAGGCTGACGGAACGCGCGGACATCGCCGCCGACATGCACGACTCGCTGGGCCACGTGCTGAGCCTGGTCGCGCTGCGCGCCGGGGCGCTGGAGCTCTCCCCCACACTCGCCCCGCAAGACCGTGACGACGTCGCCGAGTTGCGCGCGACGATATCCGACGCGGTCGACCAACTACGGGAGACCGTCGGTGTGTTGCGCGACGAGCCCCACGCCCCGGCGGGGCCGCGCGGCGCCGACACCGTCGAGGAGCTCCTGGGCCGCGCGGTCGCCTCCGGCGTCCCGGTGCGGTGGGAGCGCGAGGGCCCACCGCCCGTACTGTCCCCGCTGATCGAACGTGCCATGTACCGGGTGGTGCAGGAGGCCCTCACCAACGCCACCAAGCACGCCCCGGGCAGCACCGTACGCGTCACCATCACCCACGACGACGACCGCACCCACGTCAGGGTCGTCAACTCCCACCCGTCCAGGGGAGTGTCGTCCGACGCGGTGCCGGGCAACCGCGGACTGGCCGGGCTGCGGGAGCGGGTCACCGTCCTCGGCGGCACCCTGCGGACCGGTCCGTTCGAGGGTGGTTTCCAGGTCTGCGCCACGTTGCCGCATCGCACGACGGCGCACCGGCACAGGCCCGCGACGCCGGAGGCCGCCGAGGCGCAGCCCGAATCGGCGCGCAGACTCGCCCACATGAGGCGCAGCACCCGGCGGCGCTTCGCCACCGTCTTCGCGCTTCCCGCGGGTGCGGCGCTGTTCTTCCTGCCCGCCGCCGCGTACATGGCCTTCCTGCTGGCCACCAGTGTGCTGCCGCCCTCCCACTACGAAAAGTTGCGCGTCGGCAGCCCCCGCGCGGAGATCGCCCACCTCCTGCCGTCGCGCCCGTACCCCTATCCTCCTGAGGGCGCACGCTCCGCACCGCAACCGCCGGGAACCACATGCGAGTTCTACCGCTCGAACGTCAACTTCCTGGACCAGGTCGACCTCTACCGTCTGTGTTTCTCCGGGTCCAGGCTGGCCGCCAAGGACACCCTGGAGGGCAAGCCACGGTAGGGACCGGCCCGCGCGGGCGCGGCTACGCTTTCGATCTCGTACTCAACACGCGTTCGAGGGGCCGGTGCCGCCCGGTCGCCGCGCCCCGACAGGAGAGGACGACACCAGACCATGACCAGCGACCGACACGGCCATCGGCTGACCGACACCGGCGACGAGGCCGCCGCCCACCTCGAACAGGCCGTGGACCACCTGTTGTTCTTCCGCCCCGAGGTCGAGAGTTCGATCGCGGCGGCCCTCAAGGCAGCACCCCGCTCCCCGATCGCCCAGGCCTTCTCGGCCTACCTCGCCCTGCTCGGCACGGAACCGTCGGAGGCCGACGCCGCCCGTACGCGGTTTCTGCGCTACCGCTCCGACGTCGACGTCACGGCGCTTCCGGCCCGCGAGCGCGGTCACATGGAAGCCGCCCAGGCCTGGCTCGACGGCGACATGCACCGGGCGGGCCTGCTCCTCGCCGACCTCACGGTGGCCCACCCGCACGACACGCTCGCCCTGGCGGTCGGCCACCAGATCGACTTCTTCACCGGGGACGCCGTCAGCCTCCGCGACCGCATCGGCGCCGCCCTGGCCACGTGGGACGCCCACGATCCGCACTACGGACCGCTGTTGGGGATGTACGCGTTCGGGCTCGAGGAAGCCGGTCACTACGACCGCTCCGAGGAGATCGGCCTGCGGGCGGTGGAGACCAACGCCCGCGACGTATGGGGCATCCATGCCACCGTCCACACCTACGAGATGCAGGGCCGCTTCGCCGAAGGCATCCGCTATCTCAACGCCCGCACCGACGACTGGACGAGCGGCAACTACCTCACGGTCCACAACTGGTGGCATTACGCCCTGTTCGCCCTGGAGGCCGACGCGACCGAGCGGGCCGAGCAGGTCTACGACGCCGCCATCCGCCCGGCCGGGTCCTGCGGCACGGTGATGGAACTGCTCGACGCGTCCGCCCTGTTGTGGCGTTTCCTGCTGGCCGGGATCGACCAAGGGCCGCGCTGGGAGAGCCTGGCCGCGGCCTGGGAGGCACGCGACGACCCGTCCTTCTACGCCTTCAACGACGTCCACGCCGTCATGGCTTATGCCGGCGCGGGGCGCGTGGCGGACGCCGAGGCCCTCATCCGCGACCGCCACGAATGGCTCGACCGGCCCGAGAACCGTCGGCGCAGCAACCACGCCATGGCCGCCGACATCGGCGTCCCGGTGTCCCGGGCCCTCGTGGCGTACGTACGCGAGGACTACCGGAGCGTCGTGGACCTGCTGCTCCCCATCCGGCGCCGTCTGTCGGGCTTCGGCGGCAGCCACGCCCAGCGCGACGCGCTCCAGAAGACCCTCGTCGAGGCGGCTCTGCGCGCGGGCGCCCACGACATCGCGGGCGCGCTGCTCAGCGAACGCCTGTCGCTGCGCCCGAACAGCACCTACAACCTGCTGGGCCGCGCCCGGCTGTCCGACCGGCTCGGTGACGCCGACGGAGCGGCCGCCGCGCGCCGCACGGCACAGCAGTACGCGGCAGCGGCCGCCCCTCTGCTCTGACCCCTGCCGCCCTCGTGGGCCGCGCCACCCGTTCTCCGTGGTGGCGCTGGACGGCGGTGCGCTGGTCGGCACCGCGACGCTGTGGGGCATCGACAACCACAACCGGTCCGCGCACATCGGCCTCGGCCTGGGTGATGGGCGAGTTCCTGGACGAGGTGATGCTCGGTCTCCTCGTCCAGGACTGGACGCCCGACGCGACGGCCTAGGCTTCCGCCGCCCGCAGGGTGCGGTCCAGGAGGGGCAGCAGACGGTCCCAATGGCGCTGCAGCCCGGCGGGGTCGAAGGCGTCGGTGTCCGCCATCGTGAAGCCGTGGACGGTGTCGGGGTAGATCTCCGTGGTGTAGCCCACGCCCGCGGCGTCCAGGGCCTTGTTGAGCTCGTCGAGCGCCTCGGGCGTCAAGTCCCCCTCGGCCAGGCCCAGATGGACCTCCGCCGTGAGCTCGGGGAGGCGGCGGTGCGGGCTGTCCGCCGCGTCGGTCACCAGGAAGCCGGGGTGGAATCCGGCGAGGGCGGCCACCCGGCCGGGGTGGGCCGTCGCCGTGCGCATCGCCAGGGCGGCGCCCAGGCAGTAGCCCATCGCGGCGACCGGTCCCGCGCCGACCTCGGGCTGGGCGGTGAGAAAGCTGAGGTAGGCGTCGGCGTCGCTCAGGACGCGCTCGGTGGTGTGCTCCTCGATCAGGGGCATCACCTGCGCGAAGACCGCGGGCCTGGCCTCTTCGCCTATGTGCTCGGGGAGTTCGAGCACCGGTGCGGGACCGTGCCGGTAGTAGAGGTTGGGGACGAGCACGTAATACCCGTGCCCGGCCAGTTCGCGGGCCATCCGCTTCAGCACCGGCCGCAGGCCGAAGGCGTCCGGGTACAGCAGCACTCCCGGGTGCCGCTCGCCGCTGTCGGGGAAGGCGGCGAAGGCGTCGGCCCGGCCGTCCGTGGTGGGAATCTGCAGCGTCGTGGTGGAGGTGGAAATGGTGGCTCTGCCTTCCTCGGGCCGGTGCCTGCGTACGGCCCTGTCGAGAGTCGTGGTCGGCCGGGGATCGCCCCGGCGATGACCTACGAGAACAATGATCGCCTGGAGACTTGTTCCCGGGAACGTGCTTTCGCGCCGACAATTCCCGGGCGGCACAGGACCGGTCAGGATTCGAGAAGCGCCTGCGGCCGGCCCGCGCCTACGCTGCTTCCATGAAGACAAAGTTGCAGGTCAGCACCATCATGCTCGGTGTCGCGGACGTGGCCCGCGCCAAGAAGTTCTACGTCGACGGCCTCGGCTGCGAGGTCGAACAGGACTTCGGCGGCTTCGTCCGGTGCCGCCTGGGCGAGGGATCCTCGCCGCTGGCGCTCTACGAGTGGGACGCCGCGGCACAGGACGCCGGTGTCCCCGCGGAGGGCTCCGGGTTCCGCGGCTCCTCCTTCCACTGCGTCACCGACTCCAGGGAGGCGGTGGACGAGGTCATGCGCACCGCACAGGCCGCGGGCGGCACCGTGGTCAAGGAGGCGGCCGCAGCGGACTGGGGCGGCTACTTCGGCTACTTCAGCGATCCCGACGGCCATCTGTGGAAGGTCGCCACCGCCTCCTGACGGCGGGTCCGTTCGCCCCTGACGACAGCTCCGTTCGCCTCCTGACGACGGGCCCGTTCACCTCCCGACGTCCTCGTCGGCGGGGCGCGCGGGCCCGAGCCGGAGTTCGAGCATCGCCGCGAAGCGGGCGTCGGGGTCCCGCAGGTCCAGGCGCGCGAGGGCCGCCGCCCGGCGCAGGCGGTAGCGGAAGGTGTTGGGGTGGACGTCCATGGCCGCCGCGGCGTTGAGGGTGTTGCCGAGGTGGTCGAGCCAGTGCGCCACGGTGTCCGTCATGGCGGTTCCGTGCGCGCGGTCGTGACGGCGCAGCCGGGCGACGGGACCGTCCAGCAGACCGCCCTCCTCGCGCACGCGGTCCCCGGTCTCCAGGAGGAGCGCGTCGACCTGGACGTCGGCGAACAGCGCGACCCGGCGGTCCGGTTGCCGGCGCAGGACGCGGAGGGTTCTGTCCGCGTCCTGCCGCGAGCGGGCGAGGGCGGCCGGATCGGACGACGGGACGGCACGGCCGATGCCGATGACCACTTCCCCGGGACCGACGGACCGTGTCCGGTCCAGGAAGTCGTTCGCCACCCGGCGTGCGAGGTCGGTGGCGTCTCCCTGTGTCTTCCGCGCCGGCGCCGGGATGATCGCGCAGCACTCGTCGCCGACCAGTGCGGCGACCGCTCCGGGGGCCGCGACCGACAGGTGGAACGCGAAGGCCTCGGTGGCCCGTTCGAGGACCTGGCGCCGCGACTGTCCGGCGGCGGCCGCCGGGTCGCCCGCGTCCCCACCGGCCGGGGACAGGGCGACCACGGTCACCGTCCGGTTCGTGAGCCGCAGCCGCTCGATCGCGCCCGAGGCCGCGCGCCCCTCGCCCAGCGCGGTCGCGACGAGGTCCGCGCGCATCTGCCGTTCGATGTCCACACCGATGCGCTGGCGCAGCAGATGCAGCGCGACGACCTTCGCGGCGTCGACGAGCACGCGCTCCTTCTCCTCGCTCAGGGGCTCGGCCACCGCCGCCCAGATCGAGCCGAGCACCTGGTCCCCCGCGCGGATCGCCATGGCCACGCGCGGCAGCCCCGGCGCGCCCTCGATCTGCGGTGTGTCGATGAAGAGGGGTTTCTCGCTGGCGTAGAGCCGCTTGAAGACGCCCGCCCGCTCCTGCGCGCGGCGGGCGTGCCGGGGGACGCCCCGGCCGAGGATCGTCTCGACGCGCGTTTGGTCGGTCTCGCTCTGCCGGTCGGAGAACGCGAGGATCTGCGAGTCGCGGTCCTCGATCGTGATCGGCGCGTCGAGCAGCGCCCCGATCGCGTTGGCCAGGGCGAACGCGTCCTCCACGGGCATCCCGGTCGGCAGTTCCCCGCCGCTCGCGCCGGTGGAGAGCAGCGAGCGGAGCAGCACGACCAACTGTGCCCAGGTCGCGCCGCCCGCGAGGCCGAGCAGGACGACACCGCTGCGCTCGACGCGCTCGCGCAGTTCCCGGTCGAGGTCGAGCGGTGCGCGTACGACGAGGGCGGGCGCCCGGCAGGCGACCGCGCGGTCGAGCAGCGCCGGCAGGTCACGGGCATCGGCGGTGGTGCACAGGAGCAGGGCGCCGGGGCGGCCGGGCGCCTGCTCGCGGGGGTCGTCGATGACGACGTCGGTGATCGGCGCCGTCGGGTCGACGGTGCCCGCGAGGACCTCGAGCAGGGTCCCGGCGAAGGTGCTCACCACGTTGTCGAGCCTGGCTCCGGGAGCTCCGGCGGCTCCGGGGCTGGTCGTCATCGGCACCGTCCAGTCGTTCTCACTGCCCGGCACTCTACTTCCGTTCGTGAATCGGCACCGAATCAAGCCGGGCGATTGGTGAAACGGCACGATGCCCTGCCGGACGGTGCGTCACAGACTGGAGCACACCGCGTATCCGTACGCGCGTCTCGTGTCCGCCCCGCTTGAAGGAGCCCAAGAGCCGTGGCCTCCGCCTCCTACCCCCACCTGCGCCTCGACGCCGACGCCCTCGACCGCAACATCCGGGCCATGGCCGACTGGTGCAGGACCCATGACGTGGCGCTCGCTCCCCACGTCAAGACGACGATGTCCGCCCCCGTCGTCGAACGGCAGATCACGGCCGGCGCGGTCGGCGTCACCGTCGCCACGGTCGACCAGGTCGCGACCGTGCTCGACTGGGGGCACAGCGATGTCCTCGTCGCCAACGAGGTCGTGGACCCGTACGGTCTCGCCCGGCTGCGCGCCTGGCTCGCGGCCGACCCGCGGCGACGGATCCGCTGCTTCGTCGACTCCGCGGCGGGGGTGGTCGCGGCGCACCAGGTGTTCGACGGGCAGGGCCCCGCCCTCGAACTCCTCCTGGACGTCGGCGCACCCGGCGGCCGCACAGGACTCCGCGACGCCCGGCAGGCTCGCCGCGTCGCGGAGCTGGTCCGGGCCGCTCCCGGGCTCCGCCTCGTGGGAGTCGCCGGGTACGAGGGGGTCGCGCCCAACACCCGGGACGACGAGACCCTCGCGGCGGTGGACGAGCACTGCCGCGGCGTCCGCGACACGTACCTGAAGGTCGCGGACCTCTTCGAGACCGACCGGCCCGTGTACTCGATGGGCGGCTCGGCCTTTCCCGACCGCGTGGTGGCCTTCCTGCCGACCGAGGCCGACGTCCCCGGCACGGTCCGGCTGCTCCGGTCCGGCTGCTACGTCACGCACGACCACGGCGTCTACGCCCGCATGAGCCCGGTCCCCGGCCTCGTCCCCGCGCTGACCGTGCGCGCGGTCGTCGTGTCGGTCCCCGAGATCGGCACCGCCGTCGTGGGAGCCGGGAAACGCGATCTTCCCTACGATGCCGACGCACCGGCCCTCCTGTCCGCCCGCGCCGCGAACGGGCAGCCCAAGCCGGCCGTCGGCGGACGCGTGCGCGCGCTGTACGACCACCACACGGTCCTGTCCGACGCCCGCGGCCTCGAAGTGACCGACGTCGTCGAGTTCGGGCTCTCGCATCCGTGCTCGGCGTTCGACCGGTGGCCCGCCTACCTCGTCACCGACGCGCGGGGCGAGGTGGTCGACGTGTGGCGCACCGACTTCGGGCGGTCGTCGATCGACCCTGACGGGTAGCCCCGTCCGCGTCAGGGCACGAGGGCGTGTTCGGTGAACCGGCCGCAGGAGCGGAAGCCCAGGCGGCGGTAGACGGGCTCGCCGTCCGCCGACGCCTGCAGGACCGCGATGCGGTGGCCGTGGTCGCGGGCCGCGTGGAGGGCGGCGAGGGTGATGGCGCCGCCGTAGCCGCGGCGGCGGTCGGCGGCCAGGGTGCAGATGTCGTAGATCCCCGCGACGCCAGCGTGGCGGAAGGTCTCGGCCGTGCAGACCGGGCGGTCCTCCACGTACCCGACCAGGTAGTGGGCCGGGCAGTCGGCGGCCGGCGCCTGCGGGGCCGCCCGGTCGAAGAAGCGGCGGACGGTGTCGGCGGGCGGGTCCCAGTTGGCGGCCAGGACGGCGGCGTAGTCGGCGAGTTGCTCCGGCGTGGTCACCGGACGGATGTCCAGCCCCCTCCGCGTGCGCGGGCGGCAGGCCCTCGGTCAGCTCGGCCCACATGGCCGCCTCGTGTTCGGAGACGGGCAGACCAGCGGCCGCCAGACGCTCGCTCAGATCCCCCGGCGCGGACGCGGGTCCGACCCACCACGAGAACGTACGCCCGGTGGCGGCGAGCGTCCGGACCGTCCCGGCGATCCGTGCCGGGGCGCTGTCCGGGGTGAAACGTGCGGTGGCGACGGTGTTGAAGGTGTCGTCGTCGAGGCCGCTGTCGGCGACCAGGAGGTCGTCGGTCGCCGTGACGGTCGCGCCCCGCATCCGCCGGTGCAGGTGGCAGGCGTGCTCGGCCAGGTTCTGTTCCATCCTGGCGGGCAGGTCGCCTTCGGCGGAATCCGGTGCGGCGAGGCCAGGCCCGGTGAGATCCGGGCCGGTGAGGTCCGGGCCCTTCACGGGGTTCGTCGGGTCCATGGGCCTTGATTGTCCCGGACGTCCCCCAGTCGGCCGGACAGCACCCCGCGCCCCTCTTTCGTGCGTTTCTCGGCTCCGGACCAATCCGGCCCCGCCTCTCGCTCCGAATCACCGGTGAACGGAACCGGTGAGCCGTCCGGGCCCTGGCGCGGCGGCACGAGGAAGACCACGGGAGTGGTCGACGAGGGAGTCACATGAGGTCGGCGGAGACTGCCCGCGCCACGCCGCCCCCGCCTCCGAGAGCGGACCTGGACGCGCTGCTCACCGAGGTGGCCCGGGGCGACCAGGGCTCCTTCAGCAGGGTGTACGACGCGGTCAGCGGGCCGGTGCTCGGTCTCGTGCGCAGCGTCCTGCGCGACCCGGCGCAGTCGGAGGAGGTCACCCAGGAGGTGCTGATCGAGGTCTGGCGGACCGCGGCGCGGTTCCGCCCGGAGAAGGGCAGCGCCATGACGTGGGTGATGACCCTGGCCCATCGGCGTGCCGTGGACCGGGTGCGCTCCGCGCAGGCGCGTGCCGAGCGCGAGCACAAGGCGGCGCTCCTCGACCGCACACCCGCGTACGACGACGTGATCGAACAGGTCGAGGCGCGCCTGGAGCGGCAGCGCGTACGCCGTTGTCTGCGCGCCCTGACCGAGCTGCAGCGCGAGGCGGTGACGCTCGCCTACTACCGGGGGCTCACCTACCGCGAGGTCGCCCAGCTCCTGACCCTCCCTTTGGGGACCGTGAAGACCCGGCTGCGCGACGGTCTCATCCGGCTGCGCGACTGTCTGGGAGTGAACGCATGACCGCCGCGGATCTGCACACCTGCACCGGCGCCTACGTCCTGCACGCGCTCGCGCCCGACGAGCGCACGGAGTTCGAACGGCACCTGGCCGACTGCCCGGCCTGCACCCAGGAAGTACGGGAGTTGGCGGCGACCGCCGGGCACCTCGGCCTGGCCGTCGCCACCCAGCCGCCCCCGCGCATGAAGGACCAGGTGATGGCGCGGATCGCCGGGGTGCGGCAGGAACCGCCCCTGGTGCCGCGGCGCGGCGGGGTCCGTGCATGGCCTCGTCCGCTGCCGCGGCTGGCGCTCGCGGCCTGTCTGGCCGCGGCGACGGCCCTGGGCGGCACCGCGGTGTGGCAGCACCGGTCGGCCGAGGAGGCCAGGCAGCAGGCCCAGCGCGCCGAGCGGCAGGCGGAGTCGCTGGCCGCCGTGCTCGCTGCGCCCGACGCCCGGACCACCACCGGCAGGCTCGGCGGCGACGCGACGGCCACGGTCGTCGTCTCGCGGGCCAGGGACCGGGCGGCCGTCCTGGTGTCGGGTCTGCCGAGGCCCGCCGACGGCACGGTGTACCAACTGTGGTTCGACGACGGCGGGAAGAAGATGCGGTCCGCAGGCTTCCTGCGTGACTCCGGCGGCGAGAGCGCCACGCTCCTGGACGGCCCCGTCGACGGCGCGTCCGGCATGGGCGTCACCGTCGAGCCCACGGGCGGCTCCGCGCGGCCGACGACCGCTCCGCTCGCCCTGCTGACCTTCCCGACCTGACCTCCGGCTCTGTCCTCCAGGACGCCGCCAGCTCCTCCCTGACCTGCGCCGGAGCGCGGCACCGCCCCCCGATCGAGTGAACGACCAAGCCGCATCCCCCTCGGCTCCGAATCATCGCCGTGAGCACAAGAGGGCACTCAGCGATCAGAGGCACCATGGCCGCGTTCGGCGGCCTGTTGTCCGGGGCCGCCGCGCTGGCCGTCGCGGAACTCGTCTCCACGGCGTTCGGGGCGGGCGCGAGTCCGGTCACGGCCGTCGGCGGCGCGGTCATCGACCGCACCCCGGCCGCGGTGAAGGACTGGGCGGTCCGCCGGTTCGGCACCGACGACAAGTTGGTGCTGCAGCTGGGCATCCTCGCGGCGCTCGCCCTGTTCGCCGTGGCCCTGGGGCTGCTGTCCCCTCGCCATCGGCGCACCGCTTCGGCCGGGGTCCTGCTCATCGGCGCGGTCGGCGCCCTCGCCGCGACCGGACGGCCGGACGCGAGCGGAGGACAGGACGCCGTGCCGTCGCTGTGCGGAGCGGTCGTGGGGGCGGGTGTGCTGTACGTCCTCTCCGGCCGTCTCGCCCGGCAGCCGTCCCCCGCGACGGACGACGGCAGCCCTTCGGATGCGGGCGTCGGCGGCAGAGGCCTCGTCCGCGAAGGCTCCGACCACGGAGACTTCGACCACGGAGACTTCGACCGCAGAGGCTTCGTCCTCGCCGGCGCGGGTGTGGCTGTCGCCTCCGCCGGGGCCTGGCTGCTCGGCCGCCGCCTCGACGCGAACAGCGCGGCCGACGCCAAGGCATCGCGGGCCGCGGTCCGCCTGCCCGAACCGGCCTCGCCCGCCCCTCGGCTGCCACGCGGCGTGGACCTCCGGGTCCGTGGCGTGGCGCCCTTCACCACCCCGAACCGCGACTTCTACCGCGTGGACACCGCGCTCCGCGTCCCGCGCCTCGATGCCGCGGACTGGCGGATGCGTCTGCACGGAAAGGGCGTGGGGAAGCCGCTCGCGCTCGGCTTCCAGGACCTTCTGCGGCGCCGCCTCGTCGAGCGGGACATCACCTTGACCTGCGTCTCCAACGAAGTCGGCGGCCCTTACGTGAGCTCCGCCCGCTGGCTCGGCGTACGCCTGGACGAGTTGTTGCGCGAGGCCGGGGTGGCGCCGCCGTCCGAGGGCGGTCCGGCCGACCAGCTGGTGGCCCGCTCCGTCGACGGCATGACCATCGGGACCCCCGTGGAGGCCGTGATGGACGGCAGGGACGCGATGCTCGCCGTCGCCATGAACGGCGAGCCGCTCCCCTTCGAGCACGGCTTCCCCGTCCGGATGGTCGTCCCCGGCCTCTACGGCTATGTGTCGGCGTGCAAGTGGATCCAGGACATCGAGCTGACGACGTTCGACGCGTACGACGCCTACTGGGTGAAGCGCGACTGGGCGCGCGAGGCGCCGGTCAAGACCCAGTCCCGTATCGACACCCCCAAGCCCTTCGCCTCCCCGAAGGCCGGGAAGGTCACCGTCGCCGGTGTGGCCTGGGCCCAGCGCCGGGGCATCGCGCGCGTCGAGGTCCGCGTCGACGACGGGCCGTGGCAGACGGCCCGGCTCGCCGCCGAGGGGTCCGTCGACACCTGGCGGCAGTGGAGTTGGGAGTGGTCGGCGCCGCCCGGCGCCCACACCCTCCAGGTCCGCGCCACCGACCGGAGCGGCGCCACGCAGACCGCCGAGCGCACCCGGACCATCCCGGACGGCGCGTCCGGACGGCACTCGGTGGTGGTCCGCGTGACCTGACCCGCTCCTCTTCCTCAGCTCTCTCCCTCACCCCCCCGTCCGCGAACTCGCGGACACCGGCCCCTTCATGAGGTTCACGGGGCCGCCCAACCAAGGAGAAGACCATGAACACCACACTCCATGTCCGCCGCGTCGCCGCCGCCACGACGGCCGTGCTCGCGCTGTCGCTCTCGCTGGTCGCGTGTTCCGACGACAGCGGCAAGGACAAGGCCGCGGGATCCGCCGGCCGGAGCGGGTCGAGCGAATCGGCCGGGTCCGGCGAGGCCGACGACGCGACCACCACGGACGAGCCCTTCGGCCCGGCCTGCTCCTCCGTCCCCAAGGAGGGCGCGGGCAGCTTCGACGGCATGGCCAAGGACCCCGTCGCCACCGCCGCGTCGAACAACCCGGCGCTGTCGACCCTGGTCACCGCGGTCAAGAAGGCGGGCCTGGTCGACACCCTCAACAACGCGGAGAACATCACGGTGTTCGCGCCCACCAACGACGCCTTCGCCAAGATCCCGAAGGCCGACCTCGACAAGGTCCTCGACGACAAGGAGCAGCTCACCAAGGTGCTGACCTACCACGTGGTCGGCCAGAAGCTGACCCCGAAACAGCTTGAGGACGGCTCCTACGAGACGTTGGAGAAGAGCAAGGTGACCACGTCCGGATCCGGTGAGTCGTACGAGGTGAACGACTCCGCGAAGGTCGTGTGCGGCAACGTCCCGACCGCCAACGCCACCGTCCACATCATCGACACCGTCCTGATGCCCACGATGTGAGGGGCGGGCCGGCCCCGGACGCGCAGGGAGCGCGCCCGGGGCCGGATCCTTGAGGACCTGTCAGGAGTGGGCGCCCGGGGCGTTCAGGCGGGCACCACGGCGACCGGGCACTGCGCGTGCAGCAGGACCGCGTTGGCCGCCGAGCCCACGAGGAACGAGTCGGCGTTCACGCGGCGGCGGTGGCGGCCCACCACCAGCAGGTCCGCGGTCTGCGAGGCGACGACGAGGCGGCCCGCCGCGTCGGCCGCGGTGACCACCTGGTCGACGGCCACGTCGGCGTAGCGCTCGGTGAAGGGGCGCAGTCTCTCGTCCTGACGCTGCGTCAACTCCTTCTCCACGCGCGGGCTTTCGGCCCCGCCCGCCGCATCGGCGTATCCGCCCATGAGCGCCAGCGTGGAGAGCGGTACGGGGTACGTGGTGATCGCCTGCAGCCGGGCGCCCCTGCGCCGTGCCTCCTCGAACGCGAACTCCACGGTGGCGTCGCTCGTCTCGTCGGGAGCCAGCCCGAGCGCGACCCGGCCGAACATGCCCGCGGCCTCGACCGCCTCGGTCCGTGCCGCGTGCGGCACGACGACCACGGGGCAGGCCGCCCGTGCGGTGCACGCCCGGCTGACGGAGCCGAGCAGCAGACTCGCGAAGCCCCCGCGCCCTCGTGAACCGAGCACCAGGAGCTGTGCCTCGTCGCTCAGCGACACCAGCGTGGAGGTCGGGCTCCCGTCGACCGTGGTGTAGCGCACGGACGGCAGGTCCTTGCGCCCTTCGAGCGACTCCTGCACGGCGGCGAGGACCGGGACCTGTTCGAGCGGCGGCATGGCGAGCGGGGAGCCCGGCATGGGAAGAGCCTTGACGTGGTCGGCCCTGACGTGGACCACGAGCAGCTCCGCTTCCCGGCTCCGGGCCGCCTCCAGCGCCCATTCGAGAGCCTTGAGGCTGTGGTCGGATCCGTCGACTGCGGTGATGACCGGAAGGCTGTTCATGATCCCCATCCTGCGCTCGCCGAGGGCCCGACGGCAGGGACGAAAGGCCCGAACGGACGAAAGCAGGCCTGGGGCCCGGCCACACCCGCCGCGCGGCAGGGCCGGACCTCCGACGCGGAGAGCCCTGTCGCGGGTGAGTCGCTGCGCCGATTCCCTGCCTGCGCTGACTAGGGGTTCCCGGTGGAGTCCGGGTGGCCGGTCGCGTAAGCCAGCGGTGGCGCGATGGCCTGGGCGTCGGCTCCTTCGCCGACCCACAGGCCGATGAAGAGCGCGGCGGTCGCCTCCAGGAGTCCTGCGCGATCGAGGCCACCGCCCGCCGCGGGCTCGCAGCCCGCGTCCCGTACCAACGCGCGTACGTGCGCGAGTGCCGCCTCGTCGTCCCCGCAGACCGGGACGACCAGCCGCCGCCCGTCGAAGCGGGGCGGCGCCATGCGCCACACGTCCTCGTGGCAGAGGTTGAACGCCTTCACCACATGGGCTTCCGGTGCCGCCGCGGCCAGCCGCCGCGCGGCCGAGGGGCCTCCTTGTGTCAGCAGCCGGAAGCCCGGCCCGACCGGGTTGGAGCAGTCGATCAGCGCCTTGCCGCCCAGGGACTCACGCAGGTCCCGCGCCACGTCCGCCCCGGCGCCGTAGGGCAGCGCGGCGAGCACGACCTCCCCGAACTCGGCCGCCGTACGCAGGCCGACGGGCTCCGCGCCGCCCCCGATGCGCCGCGCGAGCCGCTGCGCCTTGCGCATGTCCCGTCCCCCGACGGCCACTTCGTGCCCGGCCCGCGCCCAGTGGGTGGCGAGCGCGTCCGCCATGTTGCCCGTGCCCAGTACGCCGATTCTCATCACGCATTCCCTCCCAGGAAACACCCGTGTCCAGGGGCTGCCCGGATCCCGCGGCCGCCCGGATCCGGGAACCGCTCGGATCGATGACAACGACGCTAGAGATCCCGTCAGGCACCATTTGGTACGTGACCACTGACGCCTTCCTCGCCGACTGCCGCGCCCGCCTCGCCTTCGACCTGCTCTCCAACACCTGGAACGCCGTGGTGATATGGGCGCTGCGCGACGGCGCCAGGCGCCCGGTCGACCTGCGCGAACAGATCGGCGGGATCAGCTCCAAGGTCCTGACCGAGACGCTGCGGCGCCTGCGGTTCAACGGCCTCGTCGAACGCCAGGCACATCCCGGAAGGACCGGGAAGACCGGATCGACCGGGACGGCAGCGCGGGTCGAGTACCGGCTCACCGACCTGGGCCGCACCCTGCTGGCCCCGATCGACGCGTTCGGCGCGTGGGCCTTCGAGCACGGCGATGAGGTCATGGCCGCCCAGGAAGCGGACGGCGGGCGGCAGCGAAAGTAGAGACGCACGGAGATTGCGAGGTACGAGGTGTCGCTGGGACTGGCGGTGGAGCCGCACGGGCAGGGCTGGACGCAGCTGGCGGAGTTCGGGGTGGCCCTCGTGCTGTCCGGGGCCATCGGCGTCGAGCGGGAGATCCGGCAGAAGGCCGCGGGGCTGCGGACGTACACCACGGTCGGGGTGGGCGCCGCGCTGTTCACGCTGGTGAGCAAGTACGGCTTCAGCGATGTCCTGCAGAGCGGCACGGTGTCCCTCGACCCGTCACGGATGGCCGCCCAGATCGTCTCGGGGCTCGGCTTCATCGGCGCGGGCGTGATCTTCGTGCAGCGAGGGTCGGTGCGGGGGCTCACCACCGCCGCGACGATCTGGCTGACGGCCGCCGTCGGTTCGGCCGCCGCTGCCGGACTGCCGGTCCTCGCCACGCTGGCGACCGCGGCCTACTTCCTTGTCGCGTACGGGATCCGGCCGCTGGCCCATCGGCTGCCCGCGCTGCGCTCGGCGCCCGCGGAGTTCCGGGTCACCTGCCTCTCGCGCCCCGGCCTGCTGCACGATCTCGTCGAGCAGTGCGAACGCGCCGGGTTCTCCGTGGCGGGACTGCGCAGCGACCCGGCCGTCCCCGCGTACGACGCCGCGCGCGATCAGGAGCGTACGACGGAGGTGGTCGTCTCCGTCGTGGGGCGGGCCGATCCGAGCGCCCTGACCGCGGGCCTCGCCGGCGTCCAGGGCGTGCTGGCCTGCCACCGCGACGCGTCCCGCGACGAATGACGCCGGGCGCCTGACGGCTCTCGGACAACCGGCGCTCCTCTCAGGCAGCCGAGGGACCGCGGTACTCCAGCGCCAGGACGTCGGCCAGGTCGCGCAGGCACTCCTCGAAGACGGGCTCCATGTCGGAGTAGGCGAAGTCCAGCTGGTGCAGGACCTCCATGCACAGCAGGCCGTACAGCCGGGTCCAGCACTTCAGGAAGACGTGGGCCGCCTCGGGCGGCAGCCGCCCTTCGATGGCGGCCGAGTAGGTGGCCAGTTGGTCGCGCAGGGACTCGGGGAGCTCGGCCGGGCGCGGCACGGGGAAGGGCCGTGTCCGCCACAGTTCGACCGTCAGCTCGAGCAGGACCTGTTCGAAGCGCAGCGCCGCCTGGTGCCGTACCGAGTCCGGCTCACGGTCGGACGGAGTGATGGGCGCGGCGAAGATCCAGCCGAACTCGGCCGGGTGGTCGACCGCCCAGGCGCGCATGGCACGGCAGACCACGAGGATCCGCTCGTCGATCGGCGCCTCGGCGCGGGCGTCGCGGGCCTTCTCCATCGCGGCGGCCAGTTCGCGGAAGAAGTCGGCGGTCACCGCGCCGACCAACTGATCGTGCCCGGCGTAGTAGTGGTACAGGGCCGGGCCGCTCATGCCCACCTGTCGGGCGACCGCGTTGACGGTGACCGCGGCAGGCCCCTTCTCGACCAGCAGCGTGCGCGCGGCCGCGTGGATCTCCTCCAGGGTGGCCTGGCGCAGCCTCTCTCGTCGGCTGATCGTGCGTGCGGACATCGTCGCCCCTCTCCTTGCTCCCTCGACGTTCCTCAGAGATCTTCGACGATCTTCGGAGCCGTTGACATCCTAGATCACCTATGTTTGCTTAATGGCTCTAGAACTTCTAGAGCTACTAAGGAGCAAAGATGGAGTTTCGCTGGTGGATCCTGTCGGTGGCCGTCCTGCCGGTGGTGGCCGTGTGGTGGTGGTTCTCCCGGTCCGCGCACGTGCGCAGGGGCCTGCAGGAACCGCATCGGAACGGGACGGAGTCCTGAGATGCGGCGGACGCGTACGGAAACAGCGCCGGTCCCGGCACGGACGACGGCACAGGGGGACTCGGCGATGAAGGCAACCGTCGTGGGCGGCGGCATCGGCGGGCTGGCCGCGGCGGTCGCCCTCCATCAGCGGGGCTGGCGGGTCGAAGTCCTCGAACGGGCCCCTGAGTTCACGGAGGTCGGCGCGGGCCTCTCCGTCCAGCCCAACGGCCTGCGGGCACTGGACGAACTGGGTCTGGGCCACCGCCTGCGCGCCGACGGGCTCACCGACCCGGTCGCGGGCATCCGCAACGCCAACGGGAGTTGGCTGATCCGCAACGACATCGCCGATCTCAAACGCCGGTACGGGTCATGGGCTACGGTGCACCGCGCCGACCTGATCGACCTGCTGCGCGAGGCGCTGCCCGCCCAGGCGCTGCGGTCCGGCATCGACGTCCACGACGTACGGCCCGACGGCACGGTGATCCACAGCGCCGGTTCCTCGACGGCCGACCTGGTGGTGGGCGCCGACGGCGTGCACAGCGTGACGCGCCGGTCCCTGTGGCCGCGCCTGCCGGGACCGCGCTATGTCGGCTACACCACCTGGCGGTTCATCGTTCCGCCGTATCCGCTGGAAGGGAGCGTGGAAACCTGGGGCAGGGGCGAGCGGTTCGGCCAGGTGCCGATGCCCGACGGCCGCGTCTACTGCTACGTGATGGCCAACGCCCCGGCGGACTCGCGCACCACGCTGGAGGAGCTGCGCGCACGGTTCACCCACTGGCACGACCCCATACCCGCCCTGCTGCGCTCCGCGCACCCGAACGCCGTGCTGCAACACGACACGCATGAACTGCCCAAGCTGCGCAGCTACGTTCGCGGCAGGGCCGCCGTCCTCGGCGACGCCGCCCACGCCATGACCCCCAACCTCGGCCAAGGCGCCTGCCAGGCACTCGAAGACGCCGTGACGCTCGCGGCCGCCGTCGACACACACGGCGTACCCGCGGGCCTCGATGCCTACGACCGGTCCCGCCGCCCACGCACCCAGATGATCGCCCGCCGTTCCCGCCAGGTCGGCTCTCCCGCGCACTGGACGTCCACCCCGCTGACGGCCCTGCGCGACGCGGCGCTCCCGCTCCTGCCCAGCACGCTCTTCGAACGCTCACTGGCACCCACGTACACCTGGACGGCGACGTAGACGACTGCTCGTCCCTCAGCCGGGTGGCCACCGGCCCGGCCGTCCGGCCCCGGACGGCCGGGGCAGGTCACGTCAGGTCGAGGAAGCTCCACCGGGCGTCCGGCCGGGCACCGCTCAGCCACTTGCCGCAGTTCTGGAGTACGACCGGGCTCGACGTGATGTGCTGCGTGCCCGTCCCGAGGTCGCGCAGGAAGCGGTCGACCGGCCCGCGGCGGATCGCCGCCGAGCCGGCCCAGCGGTGTACGGCGCGGCCCACCTCGGACACGGTCGAGGTCGTGTGGTTCAGGGCGAGACGGATCAGGGTGTCCTGCTCCGTGCTCGGCAACTCACCTTGGTCCAGGGCCTGTTCGACTTCCCGCCAGACGTCGTTCACCCAGGCCCTGGCCGCCCGAAGCCTGGCCTCCGCCGTCGCGTACTCGGCGTGGAACTGGGAGGTGTCGACCGCGGCGCCCCGCGAACCGGTCCGCGCCGCGGCGACCCGCTTCAGCTCGTCCAGGAGCCGCCGGCCGACGCCCAGGGCCCAGCCCGTGTGTCCGATCGCCGACATGTTGACCAGGCCGAGGCGGTAGACGGCGCCGCCGTTGACCGGGGTGTCCGTGGTCGCGACGTAGGTGTACTCGTGCGGCACGTACACATCGGTGCAGTGGTAGTCGACGCTGTGTGTCGCGCGCAGCCCGAGCACGTCCCAGTTGCCGTCCAGGGTCACCTGCGACTTCGGCATCGCGAGGACCCGCAGCTCACCGGTGCCCTCGACCTGGATCGCGCTGTGGATGTGGGTGGCGTGCGCCATTCCGGAGGCGAACTGCCACTGGCCGCTCACCCGGTAGCCGCCCTCCACGGGGACGGCCCGGCCGGGGCGCGTGCCGTGCCCGGAGAGCAGCGCGTACTTCCCGTTCGGCACGTCGGGGAACAGTTCGGCCGCCGCGTCCCCGGCGAGGTACGCGGCGGTGGTCCCGGTCATCATCTGCAGCGCGAACATGGTCCACCCTGCCGCGGCGTCGTGGTAGCTCACCCGCTCCGCCGTCTCGATCAGCTGCCGCGGCGCGAACTCGTGTCCGCCGAGGCTCAGCGGGAGCTCGGCCCGGACGACCCCCGTGTCCAGCAGCGCCCGCGCCGTGTCCTCCGGCAGCCTCCCCAGCTCCTCGGCGGCATCGGCCCCTTCATCGAGCGTCCCGCCGAGCGCGTCGATCCGCTCCAGCACCGCCGCCAGTTCCGCACTGACATGCAGCCGGCCCTTGTCCCCCATGAAGTCCCTCTCCTTGCGGCCTGTCTCCCGATCGTCTCACGCACCGGCCCGGCGGCCCGGTCCAAAGGCTCCAACCAGCCGACGCCGTACGGCTGTTGAAGCCGGAACGCGTACACCGACGCCCTGGCCCCACCGGGCTCAGCGGTAAATCGCGTGCCTCCGCGGGACGCGCGCGTTATCGTCGGCCTCATGAACGTCACCGGCCCATGCACCACCGCGACCGCGCGAGCGACCAGCTCGCCGGTTGCCGCCGCCTGACGTACCCCTTTCCCATCGGCGACCGGAAACGGCCCGCCGATGGTCTCCGGGCTCCTCGCCCCGATTCCGGTGATCGTGCGCATCCGTTCTCCGGCGCCTCCCGTGTCCTGTACGCGAAGGAGCCGTCCCATGAACAACGAGGACACCGTCCGCACGTTCGTCGAGTACTTCGAGGAGCGCGGACACCACCGCACCACCGGCTCGACGCTGCTTCCGCCGCCCGGTGACCCCGTGCTCTTCACCACCTCCGGAATGCACCCCCTCACCCCGTACCTGGAGGGGCGCCCGCATCCCCTGGGCAGTCGGCTGGTGAACGTGCAGCGCTGCCTGCGCACCACCGATCTGGAGGAAGTCGGCGACCCCACCCATCTGACCGTGTTCGAGATGCTCGGCACCTGGTCCCTCGGCGACTACGAAGGCCCGCAGAGCCTCCGCTGGGGGTACGAGCTGCTCACCGAGGGGTTCGGCATCGATCCGGGCCTGCTGCACGCCACGGTCTTCGGCGGGGACGACCACGTCGGACCGGACACGGCCTCCCTGGAGGTGTGGCAGGAGTGCGGCGTTCCCGTGGAGCTCACCGTCGAGGACAACTGGTGGTCCAACGGCCCGACCGGCCCGTGCGGCCCCGACTCGGAGTTCTTCCTGTGGACCGGTGACACCCCGCCGCAGTCGACGCCCACCCACGACGACCGCTGGGTGGAGGTGTGGAACCACGTGATGATGCGCCACCGCCGGCTCCCCGACGGTTCACTCGTACCGCTCCCCCAGCGCAACGTCGACACCGGCCTCGGCCTGGAGCGGCTGACCTCGCTCCTGCAGGGGAAGACGTCGGTGTTCCACTGCGACGTCTTCGCCCCCTGGCGCCGCCTCGTGCCGGTGCTGTGGCCGCTCGACGAACCCTCCCTGCGGCTGGTCAGCGACCATCTGCGCTCGGCCATGGTGGTGATCGGCGACGGGGTACGGCCGTCCAACACCGGTCGCGGCTACGTCCTGCGCCGACTGGTGCGACGCGTCCTCACCGTCCTGTGGCGCGACGACCCCTCGCGCGGACTCGGGGACCTGCCGGACGAGTTGCTCCTGCACACCCGCGACCACTTCCGTCAGGAGACCGATCCGGATGACGTACGGCGGGTGCTGCGGGACGAGGAGACGCGGTTCAGGCGGCTCCTGGAGCGCGGTCGGCAGGTGCTGGCCCGGCCGCGGTTCCGTGGCCCGCTGGGCGAGGACGACTTCCACTATCTCCACGACACCCACGGGCTGCCGCGCGACCTCGTCCTGAGCCTGCGGGCCGCCTGACGGTTCTCCCGGTTCCGCCGGGCCGGACTGGTCGGTGCGGGCGCGTGGTCCGGCTCGGCGCCTTCATCGCCGACAGGCCGTAGCGGACGCCTCAGGCGTCGGTGCGCTCCACCGGAATCCAGAGTTCGGCCTCCGCCTGCTTCCCGTCCGGCGACACCTGTGTACGCAGGATCTCGGGCCCCGGCCGACTCTGGTACGGGTTGGCGGGGAACCACTGCGTGAACACGTCCCGCCACAGGTGCTGGAGCGCCTGAGGGAACGGCCCGGAGCTCTCGAAGACGGCCCAGGACCCCGCAGGAACGCTGAGCGCGTCCATGTCCTCGGGAACCTCGGCCCCGCTCACCACGCCGTGGTAGTAGTCGAGTTCGGTGCCCTCCGCCCGGCTCGGGTCGAGGTCGTCGCTCACGGCGACGATGCCCTTCGGCTCCTGGTCGGACAGCGCGGCGACGCGCTGCAGCGTCTCTTGGCCGATGCTCCGGATGAAGTCGGCGATCGCCGGGTTCATCCCCTCGTGGACGAGCGGGACGCGGGCCTTCTTGCCGACCACGCGGAACGGCTCCTTGTCCACGACGCGGTAGCGCATGCTGCCGCTCCCTTCCACGATGAGACGGAAAGACATGCGCGGCTGGGAGCACAGAGCCGCACCGGTGCGCCTGGCCTCGCCGGGGCCCACGCCGTGCACGGCGCGGAACGCGCGGGCGAACGCCTCGCCCGAGGTGTAGCCGTAGCGCACCGCGATCTCCAGCAGCGTCCGCTCCCCCGCGAGCACCTCGGCGCCCGCGACGGTGAGCCGCCTGCGCCTGATGTACTCCGACAGCGGCACACCGGCCAGCGCGGAGAACATGCGCCGGAAGTGGTACTCCGACGTCATGGCGATCCGCGCCAGCTCGGACACCTCGATCCGGTCGTCGAGGTGCGACTCGATGTGTTCCAGGGCGCGGTTGAGCTGCTCGAGCACTCCCGTCTCCTTTCCTCGGGCGGCCGGGTCCGTCAGGACGCCTTCGGCGGGACGAGACTGCGCTCGGCGCCGAGGCTGGTGGTGGTGTCGGCGTAGAGCGTGACCTCGCCGTCGCTCCAGCGCACGATCAGGTCGTCGGGGCGGCCGTTGGCCGTGTAGGTGCCCGCCGTCATCGCCTGGGCGTGCTTCCACAGGGCGTTCGGCCCCTGCATCCGCGTCTCCTTGCCGATGCCAGCCTTGCTCACGCCCTGGTGGAGTGTGCGCGCGCCGTCGGCCCAGCGGACGATGATGTCGCCGTTGCCGTTCCCGACGAACGCGCCGCCGGCGAGCAGCCCGGCCTTCTTCCACGTGGCGTTCGGTGACTGGAGTCTGGTCTCCTTCAGGAAGCCGCGCCCGTCCACGTCGCCGTAGAGACTCACCTCGCCGTCGGCCCAGCGCACGACCACGTCGTCGGTCCGGTCGTTGCCGCCGAAGCGGCCCGCGGTGATCCGGTCGGCGTGCTTCCAGGTGGAGCCGGGACTCGCGAGCTTGATCTCCTTGCCGAAGCCGGAGGTGGTCACGTCCGGGTACAACGTGACCTCCCCGTCGGACCAGCGCACCATCAGATCGGAGAGGGCGTTGCCGGTGAAGTCGCCGCCGGTGATCGTCGTGGCGCGCTTCCAGGTGCCGTTGGGCGCCTTGAGACGGCGCTCGCCGGTGAAGCCGCCGCGCCCGTCACCGGGGTGGAGGGTGACCTCGCCGTCGGCCCACACCACGATCATGTCGGCCTTGCCGTCACCCGTGTAGTCGCCGGAGGCCAGCCGCTTGGCGTGCTGCCACGTCTCCCCGGTGCCGAGGCTCTTGGGCAGCGGGCGCCGCTTGACCGTGGCGACGTTCTTGACGGTGTCGTCGTAGAGCTTGAAGACCTCGTCGTCGTAGTACGGCGCGTACGAGACGGCGTCGGTGGTTCCGCCGCCGCCCATGCCGCCGAGGTTGCCGACGACCTGCCCCGTCTTGGTCCTCTCGTCGAAGTTCATCAGCCACGGGCTGCCGGAGGTGCCGCCGAAGAAGCCGCGGCACGCCATGCGCAGCTGCTTGTACCCGGCAAGGCGGGTGGTCTTCGCCCTGCACTTGATCGCCTGGTCCTTGGGCGCGTTCCTGGCCGACGGGTAGCCGATGACGGTGACCCATACGCGATAACTAGGCGTACGCGTCAGCTTGTTGGCACCGGTGATCTCCTCTACCTGACGGCCGCGCCTGTCGGGCTTGAGGGTCGCGAAGCCGAAGTCGAGATCCGAGCCGGGCCCCTGATCGGTGTGCCGAGGGTCCTTGAAGAACCGGTCGACGGCCCAGATCCCGTGGGGCTGCTGGGCGGCGGGCTTGCCCGTGCGGTACTGGGGCACGAAGGCGTGCTTGCTGCCGGGGGCGCAGTGCGCGGCCGTGAGGATCACATTGCCCTTGGGGCTGTGCACCACACTGGCCGTGCAGCTGTGCGCCTTCATGCCCTTGTCGACGAAGTACAGCACGCCGATCGTCTTGGATCCGGCGTAGCCCGTCTGCGCAGTCGGGACGGTCGCGGCAGCCGGAGCAGCCACCGCCGCGCCGGAGGAGCGGGCGTCCCGCTTCTCTCCGGCGCGACCGGCGTTCAATTCCTCGCCTTTCGGTGGCTGTTCACCGCGGTGGTCGAGCGCGCCACGCCCGGAAGCGTTCTTCATTGCGGCGTCCGCGCTCTGAGGAGCGGCCTCCTTGGCGGGCCGCACCGGCGTCGCCGACTCCATACGACCGGCGGTCCAGAACTGCTTCGCGTCCTGGGCCGTCCATTCCCC
The DNA here is from genome assembly GCF_055558735.1 of Streptomyces sp. NPDC025651. Taxonomy (NCBI): domain Bacteria; kingdom Bacillati; phylum Actinomycetota; class Actinomycetes; order Kitasatosporales; family Streptomycetaceae; genus Streptomyces; species Streptomyces sp. NPDC025651. The sequence continues at coordinate 97,572 of NZ_JBVHLZ010000011.1, read as the reverse complement.
GCGCGTCTTTGCGGGAACGGACCTGATGGTGGCTCCATCGTCCTTTGCCGGTTCCTTTGCGGGCGTCGCGGCAGAGGCGTTGGCCGCCACGACAACGAGGAATCCGCCGCCCACCCCCACGGCGACGGAACGGGCCCAACGAGATATGCGCACAACTACCTTTCAACTGCTGGTCGCACAGTGATCCGAATGGTCCTGGTGGTCAGCTGCGATCGAAAACCCCAGGGTGAGTCCGGAGGTCGGGCCGGTGCCCACAAATCCCCCCGAGTATCCCCCTGCGTAGGATCACAACGAATGGCTCCCGCGACCGGAGGGAACTCCGGATACCCGAACCCGAGGACTGACTGCACCTTATGCCACACATACGCGCCGCAGCAGTTGGGGCCATCGCTCTCACCGTTTCGCTCACGGCTGTTCCAAGTGCCGTCGCCGGTCCGGGTGATAGTGGCACGGTGACGGTCACACCGAGTTCGGCGCGCCCCGGCGAGCGGGTCAAGCTGTACACGGTGAATCCGGAACTCGACGGCGAAGCGACGCTGCAATCGGAGGCGTTCGCAGAGGCGGTGGAACTGAAGTCCACAGGCAAGGTCTCGTTCGAGACGCACGCCAGAATCCGCTGTGCCGCCCGTCCCGGCACCTACACCGTCCGTTTCACCGAACCGGTGCTTCCCGGCGAGAGCACGCAGGCCGGAAAGGTGACCGTCGAAGCGGGTGGTCCGGTCGACGGCGCCAAGTGCGGCGGCAAGGCCGGCAGGGCGGGCGACAGCGACAGCGACAGCGATGGATCGCACGCCATGACCATCGGTATCACCGCAGGAGCGGTCGCCCTGGCCGCCACCGGCGCCTTCTTCTGCGTACGGCGCTGGCGCCGCCGCACGTGAGGGTGCGTCGGAAGAACCCGGCGAGCTCCACCGAGCCCCCGTCACCGCTCCCGGACATCCTGCGCGCTCCTGCCCTCGTCGGCCCGCACGAAGGGACGGTTGAGATGCGCCGTGGCCAGCAGGGCCCCGTGCCGCCCGGCCTCCGTGAGCAGTCGCTCCCTGCTGTTCCGGGCCGCGGCCTTGTCCCGTTCGAAGGCGTAGGCCACCGCCGGGTCCGACAGTTGGACGGCGTGCGCCAGGACGTCCCCCGTGACCATGATCCGCCGCGAGCCGCCCTCCACGAGGACCGACTGGTGCCCGGCCGTGTGACCGGGCGTCGGGACGAGGGTCACCGCACCGCTCCGGCCCTGGCCGCCCCCGCCGCCCAACAGCCGCGTCCGCCCGTCGACCTCCTGCAGCAGCCCGGCTGTCCGCAACGGAGCGACCACGTACGACATCGCGCTGTCGCCCTCCCCCAACGAGGCCACCTCGCGACGCTGGACGATGTGACGGGCCCCAGGGAACATCGGTGTCCCGTCCGGCCCCACCGCCCAGCCGTAGTGGTCTTCGTGCAGATGGGTCAGGACGACCGTGTCCACGTCGCCGACACCGATTCCGGCCTCCCCGAGCACCTCCGGCAGGTGGCCAGGAACGGGCGCCCACCCCGACGCGGGGCTGCCCGCGGGGCCGATCCCCGTGTCCACCAGCGTCACGCGACCGCCCGGCCTGCGGATCGCGTAGCAACGAAAGTCCAACTCCCAGGTGCCGCCCGGCCCGAACGCCTCCGGGTCGATGCGCCGCGCCCGCTCCCAGGCGGCCTCCGTGGCTCCGGTGAAGTGATCCTGGCGCTTGCCGGGAAACGGCCCGTGCGCGTCCAACAGCGCGAGCACCTCGAACGCCCCCGCCGCTCCCCGAAGCACGTCCCGTCGATCCCACCCGCTCATCGGTGCCCTCCTCGGCCTTCCTCCGTGAGTTCCTCGTACGAGAGGCTGCCGGGCAACCACGCGACGGCGCTTGTAAGTTCTTGCTCACTGCGCGGGGCCGAGCGCAAGGCCGCCGAAGGCCGCTGAGAACGGGGAACGGGCACGGAGAAGCGGGCGCCGGAGAACCGGGCGCGGATAGGAAGTGAGCGCGCTCATGCCAGTGGAACGGCAGACCTTCCTCCGCACCGACGACATCCTCCTGGCGGACGGTGGAACACCTCGGCAGCGAGCAGCAGTTCGCGCACCCGTGCGGCGACGACGTCTACACGGAGATCGTCCTGTCCGAGCCGCAGGTGGCCGCGCTGCTGGGCGGTGATCCGACCGTGCCCGAGGGCCTGGTGTTCACGACGCCTCGGCTCACCCTGGCCCACCGCCTCCTGCTCACCCGCGCGCGGACGGCGGCGGACGCCTTCGAACTGACCGAGCGCACCACGGCGGTCGCCGCCCGCGTCCTCTCCCAACTGGTCCCGGCCCGCGTCGCGAGCGGCCACCCCCGCTCTGCCACGAGGCGGCGCCGCCTCGTCGACGACACCCGCGCCGCCCTGGGCGCCGCTGCCACCCAGAACCCGGGCACCGGCGCCGCCCAGAGCCTGGGCTCCCTCGCCCGTGCCGTCGGCTGCTCACCGCACCACCTCAGCCGCGTCTTCAGCACGGAGACCGGCGCCACCCTCACCCGCTACCGCAACCGGCTCCGCCTCGCCCGCGCCCTGGAGCGCCTCGCCGAAGGCGAGCGCGACCTGGCCCTCCTCGCCCACGACCTGGGTTTCAGCGACCAGTCCCACCTCACCCACGCCCTGCGCCGCGGAACGGGCCATCCCCCGGGCCGGCTGCGTACGCTGCTGGGCCCGCCCCCCTGACGGGTTCCGTCGTAGGCTGAACCTCCCGGGTGACGGACAGGAGGCAGCGGTGGCCGAGACCGCGTTGGCCGAGGTGACGGCCGAGCTGGCCGACCTCGAGGACCCCAAGGCGCGTGCCGTGAACGAGAAGCACGGCGACGACCACGGCGTGCACCTCGGCAAGCTGCGCGCGCTCGCGAAGCGCCTCGGGACGCAGCAGGACCTCGCGCGCGAGCTCTGGGAGACCGATGACACCGCGGCGAAACTCCTCGCGCTCCTGATCTGCCGCCCGAAGGGGTTCGGACGCGACGAGCTGGACGGCATGCTCCGTCAGGCGCGCACCCCCAAGGTGCACGACTGGCTCGTGAGCCACGTGGTGAAGAAGAACCCGCACGCGGAGGAGTTGCGCGTGGCCTGGTCCGCCGATCCCGACCCCGTGGTGGCGAGCGCCGGCTGGGCACTGACCACCGAACGCGTGGCCAGGAAGCCCGAGGGCCTCGACCTCGCCGGGCTCCTCGACGTCATCGAGGCGGAGATGAAGGACGCCCCGGACCGACTGCAGTGGGCGATGAACCACTGTCTGGCCCAGATCGGCATCGACCACGCCGAGTACCGCACCCGCGCGATCGACGTCGGCGAGCGCCTGGAGGTCCTCAAGGACTACCCGACGTCCCCGGGCTGCACGTCTCCGTTCGCACCCACCTGGATCACGGAGATGGTGCGCCGACAGCGCGACACGTAGCAGACTTCCGCCAATGATCACCCTGCGGCCGACCGACCTCGCGCGCGAGCACGGCATCTCGACCCAAGCCGTCCGCAACCACGAGCGCGACGGGTTCATCCCGCCCGCCGAGCGCACCCGCAGCGGATACCGGATCTACACCGAGCTGCACGCGGCGGCGCTCCGCGCCTACCTCGCCCTCGTCGCGGCGTACGGATACGCGGCCGCCGGCCGGATCATGACCTCGCTCCACGACGGCGCGCTCGACGCCGCCCTGACCGTCGTCGACCAGGGACACAGCCGGCTGCTCCGCGACCGGGAGACCCTCGCTTCGGTGCGGGAAGCCGTCGATCACCTGACGGCGGAGTCCGGCGCCGCTCCGGACCGCTCGGCGGAGTCCGGCACCCGGACCGTCGGCGAACTCGCCCACCAGCTCCGCGTCACACCCGCGACCCTGCGCAAGTGGGAAGCCGTCGGCATCCTCGTCCCCGCACGTGACCCCGCCACCGGATACCGCGTCTACCGCGCGAGCGACATCCGCGACGCCGAACTCGCCCACCTGCTCAGGCGCGGCGGCTACCCGCTGGAGCACATCGCCACCGTGGTCCAGCAGATCCGCACCGCCGGCGGCACCGACGCGCTGTCCGGCGCCCTGGACGACTGGCACCGCAAGGTGACCGCGCGGGGCGTCGCCATGCTCGACGCGGCCACCCCTCTCAGCCGCTATCTGCGCATGCTCGACCACACTGCCCCACAAGGAGATTGATGCCGCCGCGGGATCCCCGCGGGCTGACGGAGCCCGTGGCCGGACGAGTTGACTCCCCCACACCCCTGTTCTTCTTTCGGCCCCGCCCGCACAATCGCCTCCGTACCCGCCCGTAACCCCAGGGTCCTCCCCGAGCCTCGCCGGATGAGGTGGTCGCCGTGCCAAAGCTCAGGACTGCCCGCGCCCGTACCGGCGCGACGGCCGTCGTGTATCTGCTCGTGGCCGCGATGGGCGCGCTCTTCGCTCCCGCCGCGGCCTCCGCCGCCCCACGCTCCGCCGCGCACACCCCGGTCGTCTTCGTCCACGGATACAACGCCGACCCCGGCGTGTGGGGGCCGCTTCGGGAGGACCTCAAGTCCGTGGGCTACACCGACGACGAGCTCTTCTCCTTCGGCTACGACACCGACGAGTCCGTCAACGAGACGCTCTCCGGGCAGTTGGCCTCGTACGTAGCCGACGTACGCACGCGCACGGGCGCGGACCGCGTCGACCTGGTCGCGCACTCCTTCGGCAGTCTGGTCACACGCTGGTACGTGAAGTACGGCGGCGGCGCTCCCTTCGTCTCCCACTGGGCCTCGCTGGCCGGGCCCAACCACGGCACCGGCACCGCGTGGGCCTGCGCCCTGTGGTCGCAGGGCTGCCGCGACATGACGCCGGGCTCCTACGTCACCGGCCGCCTGGCCGCGGGCGACGAGACGCCGGGCACGGTGGCGTACGCGACGTGGTGGTCGAACTGCGACGAGGTCATCAACCCGGACACCAGCGTCCCGCTCACCGGTGCGACCAACCACGCGGTGGGCTGTCTCGCGCACAACGACCTGCTCACGGACGACGCGGCGTCGCAGGGGGTGCGGGACTTCCTGTCCCTGAACGCGTCACGGGCACCTCGCGCAGCGGGTCTCCCCGGTCGGTGAACACGCGCCCCTCGGGGGCGAGGACGAGGTCGAACGGGCCCGCGCGGAAGCCCCGCACTCAGAAGATGGACAGGCCCGTGAGCGTCGTGAAGCGGTCCAGGGCCGCCACGCCCGCCACCGAGTTGCCGCGCTGGTCGAGGCCAGGGCTCCAGACGCAGATGGTGCAGTGGCCCGGCACGACCGCGATGATGCCGCCGCCCACCCCGCTCTTGCCGGGCAGGCCCACGCGGTGGGCGAAGTCGCCGGCCGCGTCGTAGGTGCCGCACGTCAGCATCACCGCGTTGACCTGCTTGGCACGGCTGCGCGTGAGCAGGGTCGAGCCGTCGGCCCTTATCCCGTGCCGGGCCAGGAAACCGGCGGCCAGCGCGAGGTCACCGCAGGACGCCGCGAGGGAGCACTGGCGGATGTACTGGTCGAGGAGGTCCGGCACCGGGTTGGTGATGTTGCCGTACGACGCCATGAAGTGGGCGAGGGCGGCGTTCCGGTCGCCGTGGGCCGCCTCCGACGCGGCGATCTGCAGGTCGAAGGTGAGCTCCGGGTTGCCGGACTCGGCACGCAGGAACGTACGCAGCGCTCCGGAGGCGTCGCCGGTCAGCTTCTGCAGGCGGTCGGTGACGACGAGCGCCCCGGCGTTGATGAAGGGATTGCGCGGGATGCCGTTCTCGTACTCCAGCTGCACCAGCGAGTTGAAGGGGTTGCCGGACGGCTCCCTGCCGACGTGCTCCCACAGTTCGTCGCCCTCCAGGGAGAGCGCGAGGGCGAGCGTGAAGGCCTTGGTGATGGACTGGGTGGAGAAGGGGTGCTGCCACTCGCCGACGCCGTACACCGTTCCGTCGAGGTCCGCGACGGCCATCCCGAAGCGATTCGGGTCGGCCGAGGCGAGGGCGGGGATGTAGTCGGCGGGGCGGCCACGTCCGGGGGTGGCCTCGATCTCGGTGGCGATGCGGTCCAGGACCGGCTGGAAGGTGGTGGACACGCTGACTCGCTTTGACTTCGTACGGTGATGCTTCTGCCACACCCTACGCCCCGCGGGAGCATGCACGTTCGCATGGTCACGCGGCGGCAGCGGGAGCGCCGCCGTCAGCCCCGCGTCAGCGGCCATCGGGACCCTGAGCTGCACTCACCGCAGCCCGCGACGTTCGTCCCGCTCCTCGCGGGCTCCGCCACGCCGCTCGTCCTCGGGGGCATGGCCTCCTCGTACGCCCGCCGCGGCGCGGCCCGCTATCCCGTGTACTGGTGGTGAGCAGCGCAGGCCCCGCCCCCCGCTGGACTTCACGGCGGCACCCTTCCGGTCATGTGGTTCTCCCCGGTTCGACCGCGATGACCGTCGCCGTTCCCACGACGGGCCGGGACTCGTGCATGGTGATCGTGTCACCGGCCCTCAGGTGCCTCCACTGCTCGGGGCTCAGGGGTGCCAACCGCACGTCGGCGGTCTCTCCGGGGCCGAGTTCCTCGGCGTACTCCACCCACAGAGCCGCGACGTTCAGCGCCGGCTCCCCCTGCGCGGTGCGGTTCCCGACATCCCACAGGGGACGGAGCCTGCCGTCGCCGGCGAAGGCGGTCCGGCGTCCGCCCTCATCCGCCCCCAGCAGGCTCAACCGCGCCCGGACAGTGCCGTGCCGGGCTTCGCCCGCCCGCCACTCGCACCAGCGGCGACTGCGGTCGAGCCCCATCTGCCGCGCGGCCTCGGCGAGCACCTCCCAGAGCTCCGCGGACACGGGGTGGACGTCCCCGATCTCGACGAGGAGGCCGAGCGCCGCCTCCCATTCCTGGCACCCGATCTCCTCGCGCACGTCCCCGACCGTCACTCCGCATTCCGTGACGGCGTCCTCGGGGAGCCGGTCGGCGACCTGGCGGAGGAGGGTGAACGCGTCTTCCATGGGCTGGATTCTCTCCTGAACCGCCTGAGTCGCCTGGCGGACGTGGGGACGGGGCCGGGGGCCGTCGGGGGCGGGGTGATCGCCTAGTCGTGGAAGGCCGTGGTCGCGTCGAGTGCGGCGCGCTCGGTCGTCACCCGGTTCACCGGCGCGGTCTCGTCGGCATAGCCGAAGGAGATGCCGACGAGCAGCTTCCCTCCGGTGATGCCGAGCTCGCCGCGGACGGTGTCGGCGTAGAAGCTGAGCAGCCCCTGCGGGCAGCTGTCCACGCCGTACGCGGTCATCGCCAGGAGCAGGGTCTGCATGTAGCCGCCGACGTCGGCGGCCAGCCGTGTGCCGCCGTCACCGGTGACGAACAGGAACGCCGCGTGGGGCGCGCCGTAGAAGCGCAGGCTCTCCGCGTCGTACGCCGCACGGGCCGCACGGTCGTCGGAGCCGATGCCCAGCGCGCCGTACAACTCGGCTCCGAACGCGGCCCGGCGCACCTGGTGCACCCGTGCGTACATGTCCTCGGAGTACGGCAGGTCCACGGAGGTGCGCCGCTCGGCATGGGCCGCCCGCAAGGCATGCGCCAGGCGCTCCCGTGCCGCGCCGCTCACCACCTCCACCTGCCACGGCTGCGCGTTGGAGTTGGACGGCGCGGCACCGGCCAGCGAGAAGATCGCGCGCATCGTCTCCTCGGGCACGGGGTCCGGACGGAACGCGCGGGTCGCGTGACGGCCGCGTATCAACTTTTCCGCGCAGCCGCTCAGTTCGGTGGAGTGGGTGGGGGTCGGCCTCGTCATGGAGCACTCCTCGGCGATGTTCTCGGTGACAGCATATGTAAACGCCATCGTTTACCTGGCGAGGCCCACTCTAGACAGCCACCCCCGCCGAAGTAAACGTGAACGTATACTTGCGTCATGAGTGCGACGACTACCTCGACACCTCGACGGCCGGGACGCGGGGGCCGTGAGCGCATCCTCGCCGCAGCCGCCCACCTGTTCGCGGCGCAGGGGATCAACGCGACCGGCATGGAACAGGTCGCGGAACAGGCGCCGGTGTCCAAGCGGACGCTCTACGCGCACTTTCGGACCAAGGACGAGCTGGTCATCGCCCACCTGCGGCATCTCGCGTCGGCCGACGCCACCTTGGGGAGCGTGCTGACCCGCGAGGACGTCCCGCCACGGGAGCGGATCCTCGCCATGTTCGACCAGCCCGCGGCGGACGCGGCCCCGGTGCGCGGATGCCCGTTCATCGACGCCGCCGCGGAGTTCCCCGACCCGAAGAGCGCGGTCCACTCCTACGCCCGCGAGCAGAAACTGCGGATGGTGCAGCTGGTCACCGCATTGGTGAAGGAGCTGGGCTGCCGGGAACCCGACGCGCTCGCCGAGCAGTTGGTCACGCTCGCGGACGGTGCGGCCAGTCGCGCCATGGTGCTGGACGAAGCGGACTACGGCCACCACGCACGGGCGGCGGCGGAGATCCTCCTCGACCACGCCCTGCCCGGCGTGAGCTGACCAAGGGCCGCGGTCACTCGGACGCGCGCCGCAGGACCTCGTGCTGCCTGTCCGCGACGCCCGCCGGCACCGGTCCGCGCTCCCCCGCGAGGAGGTACGTCGCGAACGTGCCCCCCGTCCGCACCACCGTGACGCTGTTGCCCTTGCCGTCAGGGGCCTCCGCGTTGGTCAGCACGTACGCGATGGAGTCGTCGCCCGCCGGTACGGGAGGCAGCGGATCCACGGTGAAGCCGTAGGACCACCCGCGCTTCGACGTGGCCCTGAACTCCGTGCACTTGGCGCGGGCTTCCTTGAGCTCACCCATCCACGCCTCGGCCTCCTCGGGGGTGTGGCTGGACAGCGTCAGGCTCCCCTCGACCGCCGAGCCCTTGCCGTCGAGCGTGGCCCACGCCATCGCCTCGCGCGCGTGCTTGGGGCGCACGCTCATCACGTCGGCTATGGGGCGGCAGGCGGGCTCGTCCACGGTGACGACGTCCTGCTTCTCCAGCAGCGGCTCGTTCTGGGGCGTGGCGGTGAAACCGGGCAGGTCCCCGGAGTCGGGCAGCGCGTCGCTCAGGGCCGCCGCCTCAAGAGGCTCGTCGGCGGACTCCGACGAGCCGCAGGACACCGTGGCGGCGAGCGACACGGCAGCGAACAGCAGCGGAAAGACCTTGCGCACGGACAACCCCCTCGTGGTTGGCGGGGCCACCCCCGTGCCAGGCGAAGTCGAACAGCTGATGTTCGCAGGGCGGCAGCCGCAGATCCACCGAATTACGATCACCGTTCGCCTACCCGACGAGGCGGCGCAGTGGCGGCACGCTGACGCCGCCGCCGGTGAGGCCCGCGAGCACCGCGCCCGCCGCCGTGCCGCCGGCGAGGAAGGTGAGCCCTCCGAGGATCAGGGCGATCACCGTGGCCATCAAGAGGACGACCGCGGTGTGCACCGGCAGGAAGGGAGTCGGCCCCGAAGGACCCGGCGGTGGCGCGGCGGGCGGCACATGGGGTGGCACAGGTGGCGGCGAACTCACGTGTTTCTCTTCTCTCCTGGTTGTTCAGGGCCGTGATGCCGCTCATACGTCGCCTCCGGCCGTCCACCCCACGAAGCCTTCCGCCCCACGAAGCCATGCACCCCACGAAGCCATGCACCCCACGAAGCCTTCCGCCCCACGAAAGAACACCTCCGGATCCGGCCGCCTCCGATGCGTCCGCATGCGAAGAAATCCTGAAAATCCCGCGTGGGGTGGCGCCGGGGCCCGAACGTACAAGGGAGCGTCGACACGGCCGGAGGGGAAGACCATGCAGGGCGAGGATGAGACCGCGGGCGAGTCGCCCGCGGCCGCGCGTGCCCCGCGCCGACGGCTCCCCGACGAGCGGAACGGCGATCGGCTCGGCGCGCCCGTGCCCGCCGGGGCGCTCGGCGCGATGGACGCCCGCCACGGCCGGGAGGCCCGCCGCTTCCAGCAGGACGTCGAACGGTGCGCCGCGGACCGGGAGTTGGTCCGGATCCTGCGCGCGGACGGATTCTCGGGGCCGCGTTACGCGCGCTTCGAGGAGGAACTCGCCCGCTACGGGGTGTCCGTGCTGCGCGGCTGGCTCCACTCGGGGTTCGTGTTCACGCTCGTCGCGGCGCGCGGGTTCAACCTCGGCCCCCAGGAGCGGGAGTTGGAGGAGCTGGCCAGGGACAGCGATCTGCGCGAGGAGCTGGCGACGATGACGGTGGCCCGCACCCTGCCGCGCTTCCGGCGCCAGGCGCTGGTGGAGGGTGGCTGGCACCCCGACGGGGGCGCCGGGATCGCCACGTACTTCATGGGCGCGTGCGCCTTCGAGTTCCCCAACGAGTACCGCAGGCATCGCGGCCTCGAGGAGCGGTGGCGCCGCGGCCTCGACCGGGCCGAGGCGACGGCCGACACCGCGGTGGTGCCCGGTGTCGCCGCCGAGGTCCTGGGCAGGCTGCGTGTGCTCGACGACCTCGCCGATCTCGACGACCCTCGTATGCGGGCGGCCGTCGCACTGACCCTGGACGGCTATGCCCAGGAGGAGATCCGGCAGATCCTCGGCGCACCGTCCGTGCGCGCCGTCGAGGGGCTGCTCTACCGGTGGAGGGCGAGAGCCAAGAAGGACGAGCGGGAGGCGGGTGAGCGCCATGGATGAGCGGGACGAGGCATTCGACGCCGTGCTGGCGCGGTCGTCCCTGGGCACCGAGGGCGCCGCCCTGCTGCGGGGACGCACCCCGCTCCCCACGGCCCGTGCGCTCCGCAGGATCGCGGAGCTGCACGACCTGATCGCGCGTCCGGCGGCGCGCATGGACGAGCGGCGCGACGCGGCACTCGAACTGCACGAGCTGTTCCGGGAACTCAGGTACAGGGCGCGCGGGCTCGCACCTCGCCCAGTGCGGCAGCCCGTGTCCGACGAGGACGACACCGAGACCGGGACGGGGGCCGAGGCCGGAACCGGGAGTGCAGAAGACGCCGACGTCGCGTCGCTCTGGCACGTGACGCTGAGCGTGGCCGGTCCGCCACTGGCCCCTGCGGACGTCCGCCGCCCCCTGGAGCGTCTTGCCGACACTCACCCCTTCGCGATCGCCGCCCGCTACTCCACCGACCGTGCCGAGATCCGCTACTGGGGGGAGGCCCCCGACGTGCACGGCGCGACCGCGACCGCGCTGCGGCTCTGGCAGGAGGACCTGGCCTGCGCCGAGCTGTCCGGGTGGGACGTGGTCGGGTTCGAGATCATCGACCGCGCGACATACCTTCAGCGGACGGCGTCGGGCACATCGGTCCACCGCCCTCAAGCCGATCCCGGATACCGCGCCGCCGCGCAGGAGAGGCAGGACGCGCTGAGCGACCGCCGCGGCCAACGGCCCGGCTCCTAGGGCCTGTTCGCAAGACCTGTCCAGAAGGCCTGCCTCCAAGGCCTGCCCCCGTGGCCTGCTCGTGGAGTCGCGCAGCTTGCCCGTGAAGCCCGTGCTCCGTCAGGACGCCTCCGCGGCGGGGACGCGCTCCGCCCCGCCCGCCGAGACGCCCTGACGGAGCCTCGATCACACCGTTCTGGCGAGCCGGTCGGCCAGGAGCTTGGCGAAGCGCGCCGGGTCGGCCAGGTCGCCGCCCTCGGCGAGCAGGGCGGTGCCGTACAGCAGCTCGGCCGTCTCGGTCAGGCCGGCGTCGGCCCGCTCCTCCGAGCCGCGCTGTTCGTGGGCGGACCTCAGACCGCTGACCAGCGGGTGCTCGGGGTTCAGCTCAAGGATGCGCTTGACCGGCGGAAGGTCCTGGCCCATCGCCTTGTACATCCGCTCCAGGGCCGGCGTGAGGCCGTCGGAGTCACTGACCAGGCAGGCCGGCGAGCTCGTCAGACGGGACGTCAGCCGTACGTCCTTCACGTCGTCCAGGGTCTCCTTGAGCCAGCTCAGCAGCGGCGCGTACGCCCCGGACTCCTCCTCCGAGAGTTCCTCGTCGGACGGCAGGTCGACCTCGCCGCGCGCGATGGACTGGAACTCCTTGCCGTCGTACTCCCGCACCTGCTCGACCCAGATGTCGTCCACCGGGTCGGTGAGCAGCAGGACCTCGTACCCCTTGGCCTTGAAGGCCTCCATGTGCGGGGAGTTCTCGATCTGCGCGCGGCTCTCGCCGGTCATGAAGTAGATCTTGTCCTGGCCGTCCTTCATGCCGGCGACGTAGTCGGCCAGGGTGGTGGGCTCGTCGCCCGAGGTGGAGGCGAACGACGCGATGTCGAGGATCGCCTTGTGGTCCTCGGCCCCGTCGAGCAGACCCTCCTTGACGGCGGCGCCGAACTCCCGCCAGAACGTGCGGTACTTCTCCGCGTCGTCCTTCATCAGGTCCTTGATGGTCGAGTGGACCTTCTTCGCGAGGCGGCGGCGGATCAGCTGGATGTGCCGGTCCTGCTGGAGGATCTCGCGGGAGATGTTCAGCGACAGGTCGGCGGCGTCCACCACTCCCTTGACGAAGCGGAGGTGGTTCGGCATGAGCTCGCGGCTGTCGTCCATGATGAACACGCGCTTGACGTACAGCTGGATGCCGTGGCGGGCGTCGCGCTGGAAGAGGTCGTGCGGGGCGCGCGTCGGGAGGAAGAGCAGCGCCTCGTACTCGAAGGTGCCCTCCGCCCTCATGTGGATGATGTCGAGCGGGTCCGACCAGTCGTGGCTGATGTGCCGGTAGAACTCGCGGTACTCCTCGTCCTTGACCTCGGAACGCGGCCGGGCCCAGAGCGCCTTCATGGAGTTGAGGGTCTCGTCGCCCATGCGGATGGGGAACGAGATGAAGTCCGAGTACCGCTTGACGATCTCCCGGATCTTGCGGTCGTCGGCGTAGTCGTAGAGGGCGTCCTCTTCGTCCGAGGGACGCAGGTGGACGGTGACGGACGTGCCCTCCGGCGCGTCCTCGACGGTCTCGATCGTGTAGGTGCCGTCGCCGTCGGACTCCCAGCGCACGCCCGACTCCTCGCCGGCCTTGCGGGTGAGCAGGCTGACCTTCTCGGCGACCATGAAGACGGAGTAAAAGCCGACGCCGAACTGGCCGATCAGCTCGGCCGATTCACCGCCGTTCTCCTTGCTCTCCCGGATCCGGCGCAGGGTCTCGGCCGTGCCGGACCGCGCGATGGTGCCGATCAGCCCGACGACGTCGTCGCGCGACATGCCGATGCCGTTGTCCCGCACGGTGAGCGTGCGGGCGTCGTTGTCCGCCTCGATGTCGATGTGCAGGTCGTCGGCCCGAAGGCTGTCGTCCGCGAGACCGACGAGGCGCCGTTTGTCCAGGGCGTCGGAGGCGTTGGAGATGAGTTCGCGCAGGAAGATGTCCTTGTTCGAGTAGATCGAGTGGACCATCAACTGCAGGAGCTGCCTCGCCTCGGCCTGAAACTCCAGCGTCTCGGTACTCATTGCATCCCTTCTCTTTCCCAACGTCCGCCCGCGCAGGCCCTCTTGGTACGGCGCCGCGCGAGCGTGAAACCCTGTGGGGGCGTGCCCCACCTCCACCATTGTCCGACCTCGGACGCGGTGACACGCAATGTTGACCACATGTTCGGGAAGTGGGCGGCCCACGGAGAGCGGGACGGCCCCGCACGAGGAGAGGAAGATCACTGATGGCCTCGACGCACGTGACGGTGTGGGATCGGACAGGCGGCGAGGGCACCCCCGCGGTGTTCGCGCACAACATCTTCACGTGGGGCAGCGACGACGCGTACGGGTTCGCGGCGCAGCGCCCGCTGGCCGACCGCAACCGCCTGCTCCTGATGGACCGCCGGGGCTACGGCGGCAGCCCCGACAACACCGACCGCAGCGACTTCGACGTCGACGCCGCCGACCTGGTGGAGGTCCTCGCCCGGCAGGACGGGGGCGCGCACCTGGTCGGCCACGGCAACGGAGGCCTCGCGGCCATGCTCGCCGCGGGGCAACGCCCGGACCTCGTACGCTCCCTGACGCTGATTCAGCCCTCGGCGTTCTCCGCGGCAGCCGGTCACCCGGCGGTCAAGGCCTTGCTACAACGGGTGGGAGAGAGCGAGGGCCTGCCGGATTCGGTGACGCCGGAGGAGTATCTGCGCGCGTCCACGGAGGGCATCGGGATGGCGATGCCCGACCCCACTCCGCGGCGACTGCGCGCCGTGGCCACGTCGATGCGCGAACGCCCGGTCTGGGAGGCGGTGGTACCCCTCGAACCGCTGCGGGACGCGCCGTGGCCGACGCTGGTGATCTGCGGCACCTGGGAGGACGCTCCCGAGACGTACCGCAAGTACGCGGGCGAAGCACTGATCGCCTGTGCCGAGGCCGTGGCCGAGACGGTGGGCGCGCGCCTGGTCCGCGTCCCCGGCTACTACCCGCACACGCAGCAGCCGGAGGCGGTCAATGCCGCCCTGCGGGAGCTGTGGGGGTGACGCGTGCCGGTCACGGGGCGTCGAAGCGCTCAAGTCGCTCGCGCAGCGTGCCGGCGAACTCCTCCGCCCGCGCCAGTTGCGTACGCAGATTGAGGACGCGCTCCTGTGCGGCGTCCTCGAACGTGCGCACGCGCTCCACCAGTTGCTCGCGTTCCGCGTCCGGGACGTCCTCCCCCGCGTCGAGGACGTCCGTCGCGGCGAGCAGTTCCCTCATCTCGTCGAGGGTGAAGCCGAGCGGCTTCATCCGCCGGATCACCATCAGGCGGGCGACATCGGCCTCGGTGTAGAGACGGAAGCCGCCCTGGGAGCGCGCGGAGGGGACGACCAGGCCGGTCTCCTCGTAGTGCCGGATGGTACGCAGGGAGAGTTCGGTGCGCGCGGCGACCTCGCCGATCTGCATGTGCTTGTCGTCCAACGCCCCTGGCCTGGCCCTTCTCGTTCCGGTGGGGCCGCTTTCCGCACGACCCTCGAACTCTACCCTTACGTTAGGGTAGAGTCACTTCTGTTCGGGTGCCCCTCACGGGCCCCTCCGTTGTCACGCCGGGCCGATGCCGTCCCCGGCGAGAAGCCGATTCTTGCAGGAGAGAAGCGTGCGCGAGACCGTGACTCCCAAGGCCACCGCCTGTCCACCGTGACGCACCGCCGACGGACGTGAGCCCGGCGCCGCCGCCGAACGGACCCGGCCCCTCCGTCTTCGCCCCTCGCCCCACACTCGTACCGCCCTCGAGTGCTGCCCTGAACGGCTCGCGTCTTCACGTACGCCCTGGCACGCCCTCGCCCCCCCACGACAGGTCACTGTTTCCTTGTCTCCTTCCGCCCTTTCCCGTGCCGTGAGGCTGAGCGGTCCACGTCCTGACTGGCTCTCCGATCCGAAGGTCTGGCGCACCGAAGTCCTCGGCGGGCTCGTGGTCGCCCTCGCGCTGATCCCCGAGGCGATCTCGTTCTCGATCATCGCCGGAGTCGACCCGGCCATCGGCCTGTTCACCTCCTTCACGATGGCCGTCACCATCGCGATCGTCGGCGGGCGCCGCGCGATGATCTCGGCCGCCACCGGCGCCGTGGCCCTGGTGATCGCGCCGCTCAACAGGGAGCACGGCCTGGGGCATCTGATCGCCGCCGTCATCCTGGCCGGAGTCCTCCAGATCGCGCTCGGCGCCCTCGGGGTGGCCAAGCTGATGCGCTTCCTGCCGCGCAGCGTCATGGTCGGCTTCGTCAACGCCCTGGCCATCCTGGTCTTCATGGCGCAGGTGCCCGAGACGCACGACGTGCCGTGGGCCGTGTATCCGCTGATCGTCGGCGGGCTGGCCCTGATGGTGTTCTTCCCCAAGGTCACCAAGGTGGTCCCGGCCCCGCTCGTCTCGATCGGAGTCCTGACCGCGATCACGGTCGCGGCCGGCATCACGGTGCCCACCGTGGGCGACAAGGGCGAACTCCCCTCCTCGCCGCCCGTGCCGGGACTGCCTGACGTGCCGTTCACCGTGGACACCCTCACCACCATCGCGCCGTACGCGTTCGCCATGGCGCTGGTGGGCCTGATGGAGTCCCTGATGACCGCGAAGCTCGTCGACGAGATCACCGGTACCCCCTCCTCCAAGACCCGTGAGTCCATCGGCCAGGGCATCGCCAACATCGTCACCGGTTTCTTCGGCGGCATGGGCGGCTGCGCCATGATCGGCCAGACGATGATCAACGTACGGGTCTCCGGAGCCCGCACCCGCCTGTCGACCTTCCTGGCGGGCGCGTTCCTCCTGGTGCTCTGCATCGCCTTCGGCCCCGTCGTCTCCGACATCCCGATGGCGGCCCTGGTCGCGGTGATGGTGATGGTGTCGTTCACGACCTTCGACTGGCACTCCGTCGCGCCCAGGACGCTCAGGCGCATGCCCGCGGGCGAGATCGCCGTCATGGTGATCACCGTCGCCGTCGTGGTCACCACCCACAACCTCGCCGTCGGCGTGGTCGTCGGCACCGTCACCGCCATGGTCGTCTTCGCCAAACGCGTCGCCCGTCTCACCCACGTCACCGCGGTCACCGACCCGGACGGCACCTCGGTCGTCTATTCCGTCACCGGAGAACTCTTCTTCGCCTCCTCCAACGACCTCGTCGGACAGTTCGGTTACGCCACCGATCCGGACAAGGTCGTCATCGACCTGAGCGCTGCGCACATCTGGGACGCGTCCTCCGTCGCCGCCCTCGACGCCATCGAGAACGCATACGCACAACGCGGAAAGGAGGTCGAGATCATCGGCCTGAACGATCCGAGTGCCCGCATCCACAAGAAGCTGAGCGGTGAACTCACCGGAAGCCATTGAGCTTCGCCTGCTTTGCTCCAGCAATATGTCACTGGTGCGGAGACACCGCATTCAGTCCGTTGAGTTCCGGGCCCCTCGCTTCGTCATTCGAGGCGCCCGGCAAGGGCACGGGAGGATGTTTTTCGGCTGCCCTCTTCTCCCAGTCCCCCAGGAAGTCGATCTCAGCGGAGAGCAGAACTCCCGTATGCCGATGGACTCGTCGCCGGACGATTTCCACCGCCGCCGCGAATCCGGCGGCGGTGGCACCCCCTCCGTGCCCTTCCGCGACCAGGGTGTAGTGCCGCGACGACACACGCACTCCGGCGACGATCGGGCGGCCGAGGCCGAACCCCGCTTCCCGGATGAGCCAGCTCGCGCTCACCCTTGTCGTGCCGTCCGGGAAGCCGTTCACCGGAGCATTGCGGGCACGCAGCTCGGCGGCCTGGGCCGGGGAGATCTCCGGGCTGAGGAAGACGCTGCCCACCGAGCGCTCGTCCCCGTCCGAGCACCCCAGGACCATGCCCTTGCCGCGCCGGACCTCGAGGACCGCGCGCGCGGCCTCGGCCGGCGGCACACGCGCGCCGGTCTCCACACCGAGTTCCGCGGCGACCTGGCGGTAGCTGATCGGTGCCCCCAGAGGGGAGCGGCGCAGGGCGAGAACCAGGCCGAGCAGGGTCCAACGGCCGGTTCCCTTGAACCTGCTCGTGCGATGGCCGAGACCGCACTCGGCCGCCGAGAGCGTCACATGGCGACGCCTTCCCCAGTCCCAGGCCCGCACCGCCACCAGGGAGTCCGAGATCTCCTGGCCGTACGCGCCGACGTTCTGGATCGGCGTGGCGCCCGCCGTGCCCGGGATGCCGATGAGCATCTCCATCCCGGTGAGCCCCTCGGCGATCGTGGTGTCGACCAGGTCGGCCAAGGGGTGACCCGCCTCGACGTCGAGCAGCACCCTGTCGTCGCCGGGGCTTTCCGCACAGCGAATGCCGCGCGTGGCCACCCGCAGGACGGGGGCGGAGCAACCGGAGTCGTGGACGAGGGTGTTGCTGCCCGCGCCGAGACTCACCGGCGGTCCCGCGTGGTCCGGGTGGGACTCGACGAACGCGACGAACTCGGGGAAGTCCGCGGTGTCGTCCAGCTCGACCAGGCTCGCGGCCGGTCCGCCGAGGCCCAGGGTCGTCAGCGGGGCGAGCGGTGCCCCATGGGTGACGTGCATACGATCGATTGCTCCTTGTCTGCCGCGTACGCCGCATTCTCCTGCAGGGGCGGGGGCCGGGATCGCGCGCGGGCTCAGAGCGCGCACTGCAGACTGCTCGGCCCCAGCAAGTAGTCCATGCGCTCCAGGACGTGGCGGGTCGGCGCGCTGTCGCGATACGGGAGCAGGCGTCGCCGCAGATCCGTCAGCCGCACCCGCGCCCGAAGCGAGGTGAGCTTCCCGGCCAGGTCCAGCGCGACCGTCACCGCCTCGGCTGCTCCGTCGACTTCCTCGCGGGCGAGGCGCGCCTCCGCCAGCGAGGCGGAGTGGAGCAACCGGTTGCGCGGCTGGGCCTCGCCGAGCATCTCCAATCCGCACCCCAGATGCCATTCCGCGCGGTCGGGACGTCCCAGTTCGAGCCACGCGCGGCCCGCGTCGGCCACCATCACCGCCGGCGTCAGCCAGTACGCCCACGGCGCGCCCTCGCTCCCACCGCCGTGGCTGAGCTCCGCCGCCCGTTCCAGGTGGTGCTGGCAACTCGCCTGATCACCGACGGCCGCGTGGGCACGGGCCTCGCGGGTGGCCAGCAGCGCCTGCCGTATGCCCGGTGGATCACCGGCCGTCCCTTTGCGCGCGATGCGGATCAGGCGGAGCGCGTCGTGCCCCTGGCCGCACCACAGAGCCCGATAGCTCATGCAGGACACGATGTACGCGCCGAGTTCACGGTCGCCCGCGGTCCGGGACGCCCGCAGCGCCTGCAGGAAGTGACACCGGCTCTCGCCCTCCAGGCCCAGGTCCGCGGCCAGCCAGCCGGCGAGCTGGCCGAGCTCGGCGACGGCTCGGTGAAGCCGCGCCCCGACCCCTGCGTCGTACGCGTACTCGGCGGCGAGCCGCTGTGCCCAACGCAGGTCCTGCAGGGTCCAGTCCAGGACCATCCTGCCGCCGCGGTCGTCGTCCAGTCGGCGCAGCTGGCCGATGCGTGAGGCCAACAGGTCGATGTCGACCGGCGCGAGCTCTTCGCCGTGGCGGCGTGACGGAGCGGCGGCGTCGTCCGCCACCAGCCAGTCGACCGCTCCCGACACCAGGGCCTGCCCCGGGACCGAAGGGGCCCGCGGGCCGGACCCCCTCTGTTCGGGCACCTGTTGCACGGGGCGCCCTCCCGACGCGAAGTGCTCGGGCCAGAGGGCCTCCACCGAGATCCTCTCCCCCAGTCTCGACGAGAGGATCTTCGCGATCACGTACGGGAGTTGACGGCGTGGACACGAGCCGCGCAACCAGTTGTACGGCGCCTTCTCACTGATGGTCCCCGGCCCGCACGCATGGTTGATCTCACGGGCCAGTCGCTCCGGCGACCAGGCCAGCCGGGACAGACAAGCAGCTAACACCGACGTATCTCTCATCGATTGGAGACCTTGATCTCAACGACGCCCAACAGAACATCGACGGGGGAGGACAGAGTGCCCGGAAGCTGTGCGCCCAGGTCATCGCAGACAGCCTCCCCACGAATGATGAACCGCCGGCGCGGAGTTTCTGCAAATCTGTGACCAGGGACACATGAGCGCTACACACGATGCCTTATTGAGACCTCTTGCGGGGCTGATTTCCTACCCCGTCAACTGCGTGCGCCCGTGCTCGCGAAGCCTTGAGGCAACCGCCTTCCCATTGCATTGTTGAACCAAACATGAGCTGACCGACCTGACCATTCTCACCCAACTGACGCAGCTGACCCCAGAGATGACTTTCTCGAACGATCAGCCCTGTGCTGAGGTTGTTCACATTGCCCGGTACATCGCACCGCGCCGCGACCACTCATGCGGATGCCCGAATGAGGAGTTCCATGGAAGTCGAAGTACTTGGACACGTGGCACTGTCGGCCAAAGGGAAGCGGGTCACCCCCAGCGCCGCCAAGACCAAGCAGGTGCTGACCCTCCTGCTGGTCAACGCGAACCATCTGGTCACCGTCCCCACGCTCATCGAGGAGCTCTGGGACGAACGGCCGCCGGCCACCGCCCTGAGCACGCTGCAGACCTATGTGTTCCAGCTCCGCAGACTGCTCGCCCATCTCCTGCCGGAGGAGTCCCCCAAGGAGATCCTCACGACCACGCCGAACGGGTACGCGATCCATGTCCGGCCCGGCGACTTGGACCTGCACCGTTACGAACGCCTCGTGAGCGAGGGCCGGCGGGCGTTCTCCGCCGGCGAGCACGACGCGGCCGCCGAAAGCCTCAGGGCCGCGGAGCGGCTCTTCCAAGGTCCCGCGCTGGCGGACATACGCCCCGGACGCCACTTGGAGGCCGAGATCGTCCGTCTGGAAGCGGCGAGGCTCAGCGCCCTGGAGACGCGCGTCGAGGCGGAACTCGCCCAGGGTCGCCACCACGAACTCCTGGGCGAGTTACACGGCTTGACGTCACGTCACACCCAGCACGAGAGCTTCCATCGGCAGCTCATGCTCGCCCTGTACCGGTGCGGGCAGCGCCCCGGCGCGCTCAACGCCTTCAACCGGCTCCGCCACAGGCTCGTCGAGGACCTGGGGCTCGAACCGTCCGCGGAGCTCCAGCGGCTGCAGCAGGCGATCCTCGCCGCGGACCCGGAGCTGTCCCGTCCAGGAACACACTCGCTGCACGCCGTGGCCGGAGGCGCCATGTCGATCCTCGGCTAGACCGCCGTCAATCCTCGGGCAGGTCGTCGCGGTGGACCTGGCGCCGCTTGATGAGGAGCCGTCCGCCTTCGCGCACGAAGGTGTCCTCGCACGTGCAGAACAGCTCGAACTCGGATGCGCCGCCCTTCCGTGTCCTGACGAGTTGGGCGTAACTCCTGGCGACGATGGTGCCGTTCGCCGCCTCCTCCACCTCCAGTGTGCTCAGGCAGTGCCGCCTCAGCACACCGTCGGCCAGCAGCTTGCGCGCCGCCGCCGCGGCCCCCGCCTCGATCTCGGCCCTGCCGACGTGCGGCTCGGGGCGCGCGTTGGTCCGGGAGACCGCGTCCTCGGTGAAGTCACTTGTCCAGTCCGCCACACGGCACTCGTCCATGGCCCGCATGTGACGCCCGTAGAACTGCTGGATCTCCATGTACAGAGCGATGGAATTCGTGCTGCCCGCAAGGCTGTCGGCTGATGTCATGCCTGCCTCTCCTCAGGTCGAACTGCCTCTCCCGGCACCTTCCCCGAGAGGTTCTCACCGGCCGGTCGAGTGGCAGTAAAGGGAGGATCTCGCGGGCATTCGAGGCCCACTTGCTTCGCCTTCGACCACGCAGTGGTGCAGTGCTCTTGAAAGGTCTGCTGCACATCAGGCAAACCGAGGTGACGGAGGCATTCTCGTGAACCTTTCCTACGCCGATGGCGCGGTGTTGTTCGACCGTGCGCGAGCCGGTTCGCGGCCGCGCTGGAGAACTGTCGGCGAGCTGCTCCGGGACGCGGCCGAGCGATATGACGACTGGGAGTTCCTCCGCTTTCCCGGGAAATCGATGAGCTTCGCCGAGGTCGACGCGTACGCCAGTCGACTGGCCCGTGTGCTGAGGGCGCACGGGGTGGGCCGCGGCGACCGCGTCGCCCTCATGATGGGGAACGTGCCCCACTGGCCGCTGAGCTGGCTCGCCGTGACCAGGGCAGGAGCCATCGCCGTGCCGGTCAACGCGCGCTACGGCCCGTCGGATCTCGCGTACGTCCTCAAGGACTCCGGCAGCGTGCTCGCGCTGGCCTCCGACGAGTGCGTCGAACTCGTCCGCAAGGTCGCGCGGGATATCGACACCCTCGAACAAGTACACACGCCGGACGAGCTGGCCGAGGAGTTGGCGAGTGCTTCTCCCACCGATCCTGAAATACCGGTGGGCCCCTCGGACATCGCCAATTTCCAGTACACCTCAGGAACCACCGGATTCCCCAAGGCGTGCATGCTGTCCCACGACTACTGGCTGAGAACTGCTTGGCTCATGGCGGTGTCCTCCGAACTGCTCGCCGATGACGTCGTGTTGACCGCGCAGGCGTTCTCCTACATGGATCC
This sequence comes from Streptomyces sp. NPDC025651, assembly GCF_055558735.1. NCBI lineage: Bacteria > Bacillati > Actinomycetota > Actinomycetes > Kitasatosporales > Streptomycetaceae > Streptomyces > Streptomyces sp. NPDC025651. The sequence goes on along the minus strand of NZ_JBVHLZ010000011.1, from coordinate 75,776 downwards.
GCAGTGGAATGCGGTGATGTGCCTGATGGGCGGGGTCCCCCTTGTGGTGCTTCCCGGATTCTCCGCCTCGGGTTTCTGGAATTCGGTGCGAGAACACGGGGCGACGCTGACCTACGTACTCGGAACCATGCCTCTCCTGATGTTCAAACAACCGCGGCACGCGGGGGACAGGGACCATTCGATGCGGCTCGTGCTGTGCTCGGGCATCGCGCCCGATCGCCACCGTGCCTTCGAAGAGCGCTGGGGAGCCCCCTGGCGGGAGGTCTACGGCTCGACCGAGAGCGGGCTCGACCTGATCGTCGCTCCCGGTGCCGCCGAGACGGTGGGCAGCGGAGCCATGGGAGATCCCCCCGAGGGCAAGGAGGTCCTCGTCGTCGACCGGCGGGGAGCCGCGCTGCCCGCCGGGGAGACCGGGGAGATCGTCGTCCGCGGCGAGCCGATGATGGACGGCTACTGGAACCATCCCGACACCACGGCGCGGGTCTTCAGGGGCGGCTGGTACCACACGGGAGACCTGGGACGCCGCGACGCCGCGGGCCGCATCCATCACGCCGGGCGCCTCAAGGACATGATCCGGCGTGGCGGCGAGAACATCTCCGCAGCCGAGGTGGAGAGCGTGCTGGAGAGCCACGCCGCCGTCCTGGCCGCCGCCGTCGTCCCGATACCGGACGAACTCTTCGAGGAGGTGCCGAAGGCGTTCGTGCGACTCCGGCCCGGCCACTGCCCCGGCACCGACGTGGCACTCGGCGTGCTCGACCACGCCCGTCGGCATCTCGCCCGGTTCAAGGTGCCGGCGTTCGTGGAGTTCGTCGACTCGTTCCCCATGACGCCCTCGGCGCGGATCCAGAAGCGGAAGCTCCTGGAGCCGGCGAGGGACCAGCGCGCGGGGTGCTTCGACACGGCTCACCGCACATGGACATGAAAGGGGAGTTCACCATGGACGCCTGGGAGTCCCGATCCGGCCACATCGACGTGTCCGTACGCGACGAGGTGGCCGTCGTCACCATCTGCCGCCCGGACCGGCTCAACGCCCTGACCGCGGCGACGCGCCGTGAACTGGCCGCCGTTCTGCGCCACTTCGCCGACGGGAACCTCGCGCGGGGCATCGTCCTCACGGGCACGGGACGGGCCTTCTCCGCCGGGGAGGATCTGCGCGAGGCGGCCGCGGCTCCCGTGAACGGGCTGGTCGCGGAGGCCGAGCTGTTCCACGACATCACCCGCGCGGCGCTGGAGACGCGCGTTCCCACCGTCGCCGCCCTCAACGGAGTCGCCGTCGGCGGCGCCGGCGAGATGACCCTCTGCTTCGACGCCCGCATCGGCACCGAGGACGCCGCCTACCTCCTGCCCGAGAACGACATCGGCCTGACCATCTCCAACGCGGCGAGCGTCCTGCTGCCGCGCCTCGTCGGGAACCGGTCCCTGCGCCTCGTGCTGGAGAGCGCCTCGGTCGACGCCCGGCAGGCCCTGGAGCTCGGCCTCCTGGACGAGATCGTGGACCGCGCCGAGCTCGTCCCGGCCGCGATCCGCCGGATACACCGGTGGACCCGTCCCGGTGCGGCGACCGCCGCGCACCTCGACCTCCTGCGCCCGCCACGGGAGGTCGTCGAGGCCGCCATGGCGCGCGAGACGAAGGCCGTGCAGTGGACCGAGGACACCGGCAGCGCGCGGGCGGGCATCGAGCGGTTCCTGGCACAACAGCGCACCAGGCGCTAGCGCGCGGCGCCGGAGCCGGAGTCGCCGGAGCCCTCGTCGCCGGCGCAGGTCGAGACCGGCGGCATCTCCCCCGCCGATCGCCCTCGGACCGCTCGTGATGATGGATCCGGTCCTGGCCGAGGTCCGCCACGACAAGCTCGACGCCGTCACCGGCGACCGCAGGCCTCACCGAGCGGAGCGCGCTGACGGGCCGAGGCGGCTCAGGCGGGGCAGGGCGTGGACGCCGGGCCGAACAGCGCCGTCGCGCGTGATCGGCCGTCCTCCGTGAGGCGGCAGCACGCCCATCCCTGGTGTTCGTGGCGGGTGAGGAGCCCTGCCGCCAGCAGTTGTTCGAGGTGGCCGTCGAGCTGCCCCGGGTCGCGCAGCCCCAGGGCCTGTGCCAGACGGCACACGCGCACCCCGCCCCCGCCCGCCGTGGCGAGCAGGCTGAACACGCGCAGCCGGTCGGCGTCGGCGAGGACGGCCAGGACCTCGGCCGTGCGGATCGCCGTCGCGCGGTCCAGGACCGTGCCGCGCGCGGGCGTGCGCCTCGCGCCGGTGACCTGCGCCTGCTGCTTCGGCATGCCCCCAGAATTCCAGCCGGCCGGACGGCTGTCCATGAACGGGGCGACGGTCAGGTGAGGAGGTTTCCTATGGTGCGCAGGCGCTCGGGGACGATGGTGTACCAGGCCCATGTGCCGCGCTTCTCGCGCGTCAGGAGTCCCGCGTCCACCAGGATCTTCAGGTGATGGCTGACGGTCGGCTGGGTGAACTCCAGGGCGTCGGCGAGGTCGCAGACACAGGCTTCGCCCACCGGGTCGGACGCGATCAGGCTGAGGAGCTGGAGCCGGGTGGGGTCGGCGACCGCTTTGAGGGAACGCGCCAGCTCCTCGGCCTCCGCGCGGCCGAGGGGGCGGCCGGTGACGGTGCTCTCCGAGGTGTCGTCCAAGGCCCTGACCGCGCTCACCGTTGCATCGTCCACGGGTTCAGTTTACGAAGCGACGAACGTGCGGTCGATCAGGGGCAAACGAGCCGGTAGCCGAGCCCCCGCACGGCGTCGATGGTGCAGGAACTGGCGGGCGGCTGGGCCAGGCGTTTGCGCAGGCGGCCGATGTGGACGCTGAGGGTGTTGCTCTCGGGGACGTGGGCGCTGCCCCAGACCTGGTCGAGCAGCGCCTCGCGGCTGACGACCTGGTTGGGCCTGGCCATGAGGCAGGCAAGGAGCTGGAATTCGCGCAGCGGCAGCATCGTCACGGTGCCGTGGCGGCGGAACTGGTAGCCGACGGGGTCGAGTTCGAGATCGCCCGCCCGCAAGGGCACGGACGTCACCAGGAGCGGCCGCGGTTCGGCCGAGGTGCCCGCGGTGGCCAGGCGCAGCAGGTCGAGGGGGCCGTAGGGGCGGGGCAGGCACGCGGCGGCCCCCGCGGCCAGGCCCAGCGAGATCTGCTCGCCCTGGCCGGGGCCCGCGGCGAGGACCACGGCCAGGTCGAGGCGGCGGCGCAACAGCCTTACGGTGGCGTGGAGTTCGTCACCGGGCAGGCCGATGTCCAAGAGGACCGTGTCGGGGCGTGTGGCGGCGGCTTCCACCAGGAGTTCCGGCAGGGTCTGGCAGACGGTGATCTCCACGGCCTTGTCCGCCAGTTCGTGCTGGACCCGCGTCAGGAGCTGCCGGTCGCGGTCGGCGACGAGGAGCCTCGGGACGGCCCCGGGCTCCTTCCCGCGCCGCCCCCGCTCTGCTCCGGTGCCCGCTTCGGTGCCCGCTTCGAAGGCCATGACGTCATCCGAACCGGCCGGATATGTAGTCCTCGGTCCGCTGGTCGCTGGGGCCTTCGAAGATCTTCTCGGTGTCGTCGACCTCGACGAGCCGCCCGTGGCGTTCGCCCTTGTCGTCGACGTCGGCGGTGAAGAAGGCGGTGCGGTGCGAGACGCGGGCCGCCTGCTGCATGTTGTGCGTGACGATGACGATGGTGAACTGCGCGGTCAGCGTCGCCATCAGGTCCTCGATCTTGGCGGTGGCGATGGGGTCGAGCGCCGAGCAGGGCTCGTCCATCAGGATCACCTCGGGGCGCACGGCGATGGTGCGGGCGATGCACAGCCGCTGCTGCTGTCCGCCGGAGAGGGCGAGCGCGCTGCCGCTCAGCTTGTCCTTGACCTCGTCCCACAGGGCGGCGTCCTTGAGTGCCTTCTCGACGATGTCGTCGAGGGCGGCGCGACCGCGCTCGCCGTTCACGCGCGGGCCGTAGGCGATGTTGTCGTAGACGGACTTGGGGAAGGGGTTCGGTTTCTGGAAGACCATGCCGATGCGGCGGCGGACCTCGATGGGGTCGACGTGCTCGGCGTACAGGTCCTCGCCGTGGTAGGCGACCTTGCCCGCGACGCGGGCGCCGGGGATGAGGTCGTTCATGCGGTTGAGGCAGCGGATCACCGTCGACTTGCCGCAGCCGGAGGGGCCGATGAGGGCGGTGATCTGGCGCTGCCTGACGGCGAGGTTCACCTCGCGCACGGCTTCGTAGTCGCCGTAGAAGACGGACAGGTCCTTGAGGTCGAAGACGGAGCCGCTCGGCGCGAAGTCGACGCGGGCCACGTCGTTCAGGGCCGTTCCGGACATGGCGGGGTCACCAGCGCTTTCCGTACTTGTTGCGGATGAAGATGGCGAGGGAGTTCATCGCGAGCAGCAGCACGAGAAGGGCGACGATGGCCGCGGCGGCGAGCGCCGCGAACTCCTCGCGGGACTGGCTGGTCCAGTTGAAGATCTGGATGGGCAGGACGGTGAACGCGGAGTTGATGCCGTCCGGGTTGAACGCGACGTACGTGAGTCCGCCGAGCAGCAGCAGCGGCGCGGCCTCGCCCATGGCGCGCGAGAGGGCGAGGATCGACCCGGTGGCGATGCCGGGCAGGGCTGCGGGCAGGACCTGGCGCCGCACGGTCTGCCACTTGGTCGCGCCGAGGGCGAGCGAGCCGAGCCGGATGGAGTTCGGCACGGCCCTGATCGCCTCACGCGACGCGATGATCACGATGGGCAGTACGAGCAGCGCGAGGGTCAGTGACGCGGTGAGGATGGTGGTGCCGAGGCCCATGCCGCGGGCGATCAGGCCGAGCCCGAGGATGCCGTAGACGATCGAGGGCACGGCGGCGAGGTTCTGGATGTTCAGCTCCAGCCAGCGGTTGTACCAGCGGGTGGGGTCCGCGTACTCCTCCAGGTGGATGGCCGCGGCCACCCCGACGGGCAGGCACAGCAGCCCTGTCAGGCCGACCACCCACACCGAGCCCCAGATCGCGGACTGCGCGCCGGCCCGCTCCGGGTGGCGGATGGAGGGGAAGTTGTTCCACAGTCGGCTGTCGAGCCTGCTGACGCCTTCGTAGAGGACGTACGCGATGAGGACGGCCAGAAAGAGCAGTGCGATCGCGAGGGAGGCGAGCAGGACGAGGCGGAAGGCGGTGTCGGCGGGGCGGCGGCGCTTGTGGCCCAGGGGTGTGGGCGGCACGGGCTTGGTCATGACGGGCGTGGGGGCGGTCATTCGTACACCTCCCTGAAGCGGCGGACCAGCCGGATGGAGACGGCGTTCATCGCGAACGTCAGCGTGAACAGGAGCAGTCCGACGGCGAAGAGGGTGTGGTAGTCCACGGTCCCCACCGGCACGTCGCCGCTCGCGGCCTGGGCGATGAAGCCCGTCATGGTCTGCATGGCCTCCAGTGGATTCCACGTCAGGTTGGGCCGGTTGCCCGAGGCGATGGCGACGATCATCGTCTCGCCGACCGCGCGGGAGACCCCGAGGACGAAGGCGGCGACGATGCCGGAGAGGGCCGCGGGGACCACGACGGTCGTGGCGACGACGCGTTTGCTCGCCCCCATCGCGTACGCGCCGTCGCGCAGCGAGTGCGGCACCGCGGAGAGGGCGTCCTCGGAGAGCGAGGCGATGGTCGGGATGATCATCATGCCCATCACCAGGCCCGCGGAGAGGGCGTTGAAGATGTCGGGGCCCTCGCCCCACGGCCAGATGTCCTGCAGGCGCGGGGTGAGGAACTTCAGCGCGAAGAAGCCGAAGACGACGGTCGGGATGCCCGCGAGGAGTTCGAGGGCCGGCTTGAGGACCTTGCGGGTGCGCGGCGTCGCGTACTCGGAGAGGTAGATCGCGCTCGCGAGGCCCAGCGGCAGCGCGACGAGCAGGGCGATCACGGTGATCAGCAGGGTGGCGGCGACCAGGGGGAGCACGCCGTAGTGGGCGGGTTCGAAGAGCGGTGTCCACTGCGTGCCGGTGAAGAACTCCTCGACGGAGACCTCGCCGAAGAAGCGGGCGCTCGGCTCGATCAGGGATGCGACGATGCCGACGGTGGTGGCGATGGAGACGAGCGCGGCGGCGACCAGGCCGATCCGGATGAAGCGCTCGCCGTGGCGGGGGCGGGAGCGCCCCAGGCGCCGGTTCGCACCGGCATCCGGGACGCCTTCCCTCTTCCGGGCGGGCACGGACTACTCCTTGCCGCTCTTGAACTTGTCGAAGGTGGCCTTGAGGTCCTTCTCCTGCTCGCCGTTGAGCGGGATGAACTTGGCGTCCTTCGCGACCTCCGCGTTGTTCTCGACGAAGTACTCGACGAACGCCTCGACCTCGTCGCGGCCCAGGGCCTTCTTCGAGGGGTAGATGAACAGCGGCCGCGAGAGCGGTTTGTACGTGCCGTCCTGCGCGGTCTTCGCGCTGGGCGCGACGCAGCCGTCGCCGCCGTCGATCTTCAGGGCCTTGAGCTTGTCGGTGTTCTCCTCGAAGTAGGAGTAACCGAAGTACCCGAGGCCGCCCTTGGATCCGGCCACGCCCTGCACAGTGACGTTGTCGTCCTCGCTGGGGCTGTAGTCGGTGCGGGACTTGCCCTCTTCGCCGTTGATCTGCTCGGTGAAGTAGTCGAAGGTGCCGGAGTCGGTGCCCGCGCCGAACAGTTTCAGGGGCTGGTCGGGGAAGTCCGGGTCGATCTGCTTCCAGTTGTCGACCTTGGATCCGGGCTCCCAGATCTTCTTGAGCTGATCGGTCGTCAGACACTCGGCCCAGTCGTTCTCCTTGGGCACGACGACGGTCAACGCGTCGTTGGCCACCATCAATTCGTCGTACGTGACCTTGCCGTCCGTGCAGGCCTTCTTCTCCTCGTCCTTGATGGGCCGGGAGGCGTCGGAGATGTCGGTCTCGCCCTTGCAGAACTTCTCGAAGCCGCCGCCGGTGCCCGACGTGCCCACGGTGACGCGGACCCTGGGCTCCTCCTCGCCGAACAGCTCGGCCGCGGCGGTGGACAGCGGGGCGACCGTCGAGGACCCGTCCACCTTCACGGTGCCCGAGAGTCCGTCACCGCTGCCGCCGTCACCCCCGCCGCAGCCCGCGACCGCCACCGCCGTCAGCCCGATGGCCGAGAGCCCCGCCAGTCCCTTGCGCACACGATCCACGACGCACCTTCTATCTTTCGACCCGTCAACTGCGGGCTGTCTGGCGGCCGTTGGCCGCCACCAACCCAATAGATAGAAGTACGTCTATGTTAACGGGGCACGAAGCGAAGGTGACCCGCGCCTGAACATGGACAGAGGTCTGTGAAGGGGCGAGGCCCCGCCACCGGTTCCGGCGGCCGCCGGCCGACAAGCCGCTCCTCAGTCGGTCACCTCGACGACGAGGGCGGCGGCGGTGTCACCGGCCGCGCACCCCGTGAACAGGCCGATGCCACCACCCCGCATCCGCAGTTCCTCGACCAGCTCCGCGATGGACCGCAGGCCCGTCGGTCCCTGAGGGTGCCCGAAGACGAGACTGCAGCCGTACGCGTTCATCGCCTCCAGGGGCACACCCGTCTCGCGCGCGAAGTAGAGATCGTTCACTGCGAAGGGGTTGTGCGTGGTGATGGCGGCGACGGACGCGACGGCCCGGTCCGCCGCCTTGAGGGCGGCCTGCGCCGCGGGCACCAGGGCCTGCGGCATGTGGGCGGGGGCCACCCTGGCGAATCCGGCGGCCAACAGGCGTACGCAGCCCCGCCCTTCGGACAGCTCCCTGGCCCGCGCGGTGGTCGTGACCAGCGCGCCCGCCGCCCCGTCCGCGGGATGGGTCTGCGAGGCCGCGGTGTGGGCTCCGCCCGGCCGGACCACCGGGAGGCGGCCGGCACGCGCGGGCTCCACGGCGCGCACGCCTTCGTCCGCCGACAGGTACACCGGACCCCCGTCTCCTTCCGGAAGGTCCACGTCGACCATGTACCGGCGCTGGAAGGCCCGGTCGTCGGCCAGCGACCGCTCGTACTGCTCGGAGCGCAGAACGGCGAGCGCATCCGTGTCGGCGCGCGTGAATCCGCTGTCGGCCGCGACGTTCTCCGCGGTGGCCAGCATGTCCTCGCCGGTACTCGGGTCGCGCGCGAAGCTGTCCCTGACCCAGTCCTCCGACACGGTGGTCCGCTCCGGCGCCGACGGGGCGGGCCAGTCGAGCCTCGGCCCGTTGCTCGTCCGGTCCGCCACCACGACCAGCTGCGGCCCCGTGCCGCCCTCCACGGAGCCCGCGGCCTGGTGCAGGGCCGCCACGGACGTCGCGCACGCCTGACTGATCATGGGGCCGGAGACCGCGGGCATGCCGAGCCGGGATGCGACGGTCGGCCCCCCGTAGAAGATGGCGGGCTGCGGCACGGTCCACCCGAGCACCAGCCCTTCCACCTCGCCGCGGTCGACGTGCCGTTCGTCCAGCGCCCGGCCCGTGACGCCCACGGCGACCTCCAGGCTGGAGCGGCCGGCGAGGCTGCCGCCCCATCTCGCGAACGGCGACGACCAGATCCCGCTCAGCGGGACCGCCACGTCCTGGTACGTCACACCGGATGCCATGCGACACCGCCTCAGCTGTCGAGGGTCCGCGGCGCGCGGTCACCCGGATCCGCGTCCTCGTCCGCGGCCGCCTTCGCCACGAACAAGGCGACGCTGCCCCGGACTTCGATCCAGTGCCAGTCGAAGTGGCGCTCCAGCGCTTCGTGCAGCATCGGCACACTGTCCAGCTGGTTGTGGAAGGACCCCTGGCGCTGGTACAGCCGGTTGAACGCGCCGGAAACCGGGGTGTGGCGCACGCCCCGGGTCAGCACCGTGCTGCCGAACAGGACGCCACCGGGCGCGAGCACCCGGCGCAGGTGCTTGAACACCAGCTGCTTGCCTTCAGGGGGATTCGGCACGCAGTGGAGCACGTAGTTGAACGCGATCGAGCCGAAGCCGGGGCCGCCGAAGTCCGGGAGGGGTTCGAGTACGTCGGCCCGCACGGTGCGCGGCGCGAATCGGCTCAGGCGCTGGGCGACGAACCGCAGCGGGTCGGGGTTGAGATCGAGCAGCGTGAGGTCAGGGGCCGCCGTCGGAAACCGGCAGTGATCGAGGTAGTAGCCGGATCCTGGCCCCACCTCCAAGTGCGATGAGCTCACCCAGGAGTTGTAGTGGCCGATGAGGCGCGCCTTGGGGCAGCGCCACAGGAACCGGTTGGAGGCCTTCACCACCACGGCGTCGTAGAGGCGAAGGCGCCTTTCCTCGTAGTAGGGCTGTCCGTCGAGCTCTGCCTCCGGCGAGGAGGCCGATGCGGGTGCCTGAACGGTCATGGATGCGTACCCCTTGAGAGCGGTCGTGGAGGTGGGTGGAGGTCAGTAGCTGCCGAGTCCGCCGCAGACGTTGAGTGCCTGGGCCGTCACCGAGGCCGCCAGGGGGCTGACCAAGTACCGCACCATCGCGGCGACTTCTTCGGGGGTCGAGTAGCGGCCGAGCGGGATCTTCGACTCGAAGTTCGCCAGGACCTGGTCCTCGGTCACGTCGTTCAGCTTCGCGTAGCTCTTGCGGATGTCCTCCGCCATCGGCGTCTCGACGTAGCCGGGGCAGACCGCGTTCACCGTCGGCCCCGTGGCCGCGTACTCCTTGGCCAGTGCCTTGGTGAAGCCGATGACGCCGGCCTTGGATGCCGAGTACGGGGCGCCGAAGGGCACGCCCTGCTTGCCGCCCGTGGAGGCGATGTTGATGATGCGCCCGGTGGACTGCCGGATCGGCTCGCTGGCGCCGACCACCGCGCGGGTCACCCAGAAGACGCTGTTGAGGTTCGTCTCGATGACGTCGAGCCAGAGGTCGTCGGGGAGTTCGGCGGTGACGCCGCCACCGCCGCGGCCCGCGTTGTTCACCAGGACGCGCGGCGCGCCGTGGTCCCGCACCATGTCCCGCACCATGTCCCGCACGGCCTCGCGGTCACGGACGTCGCAGATGTAGCCGTCGACGTCGAAGGAGTCGTCCTCCGAGCGGAGCGAGGACAGCGCGAGATAGAGGCGGCCCTCGTCACGGCCCGCGATGATCACCTTGTAGCCGTCCGTCAGCAGAGCGTGGGCGATCGCGAAGCCGATCCCGCTCGTGCCGCCGGTGACCAAGGCGATGTCCTTGGGACTGCTCTTGGCGTGTGTAGGCATCAAGACCCTTCTTCCGGAGCTCTTCACTGCGTGGAGGCCTGCACGGCCCCGCGGCCGGTGCGCCCGGAGCCGAGACGAGAGTCCTGGTCGGTGATGCAGCGGCGGTCCAGCGGCACTCGTGCCGTTCTCGAGCGGCCCCGACGCCTGTCCCAGCGCCCCGAACGCCCTTGCTCTCCCCCGGATTCCGCCTGGACCGCCGCTCTACCGCGCCCCGGCAGGGTCTCGAACGTGAGCCGACAAGTTGTCATTACTGGCCTGAGTGTCCTGGCCCCTGGCTCGACGGACACCACGGGCTTCTGGGAAATGATCACGGCGGGCCGGAGCGCGATCCGCAGGATCAGCGCGTTCGACCCCACGACCTTCCGTTCACAGGTGGCCGGCGAGATCGACTTCGACCCGCTGGCGTCCGGTTTCAGCCGCAGGGAAGTGCGGCGCCTCGACCGGGCGAGCCTGTTCTCGGTCGCCTGTGCGAGACGCGCGGCCGCCGAAGCCGGCATCCGGCCGGGCAGCGACATCGATCCGGGCCGATTGGGGGTGACCGTGGGAACCGCTGTGGGCTCGGCCACCAGCATCGAGAGGGAGTACGTCGTGCTCTCGGACGAGGGCCGGGAGTGGCTCGTCGACGAGAAGTACCAGTCCCCGCACCTCTTCGACTACTTCGTGCCGGGCTCGATGGCCAGGGAGACGGCATGGGCGGTGGGTGCCGAAGGCCCCGTCTCCGTCGTGTCGGCCGGCTGCACCTCGGGCATCGACGCGATCGGGCACGCCTACCACCTCATCCAGGAGGGCAGTACGGACGTCATGCTGGCGGGGGCCACGGACGCCCCGATCACGCCCATCGCCGTGGCGTGCTTCGACGCCATCAAGGCGACCACACGGCGCAACGACGACCCCGCGCACGCGCCCCGCCCCTTCGACCGCACCAGGGACGGGTTCGCGATCGCGGAGGGTGCGGCGATGCTCGTCCTGGAGGAACGCGAGCGGGCCGAGCGCAGGGGCGCCGACATCTACGGCGAGATCACGGGCTACGCGTCGCACTCCAACGCGTACCACATGACCGGCCTGACGCCGCACGGCACCGAGATGTCCCGCGCGATCGAAGCGGCACTGGACGAGGCCCGCACCGACGCGACGGCCGTCGACTACGTCAACGCACACGGATCCGGCACCAAGCAGAACGACCTCCACGAGACCGGGGCCATCAAGAAGAGCCTCGGCGCGCACGCCCATGACATCCCGGTGAGCTCGATCAAGTCGATGATCGGGCACTCGCTGGGAGCGATCGGGGCGATCGAAGTGGCCACGTGCGCCCTGGCGATGCGCCACAGCACCGTGCCGCCCACGGCCAATCTCCACGAGACCGATCCGGAATGCGATCTGGACTACGTCCCCCTGGAGGCACGGGGCATGGAGCTCGACACCGTTCTCACGGTGGGCAGCGGATTCGGCGGATTCCAGAGCGCGATGCTCCTGGAGAAGCGGCCGAGGAGGCGAGGATGACCGCGGACACCGTCGTGACCGGGCTCGGGGTGGTGGCTCCCAACGGCCTCGGCGTCGACGACTTCTGGAAGGCGACCCTCGAAGGCACGTGTGCCATCGGGGAGTTGGAGGACTTCGACACCGGCGGATACTCCGCGCGCCTGGCGGGACGGATCAGCGGATTCACCCCGCGGGAACACCTGCCCGCGCGCCTTCTGCCGCAGACCGACCGGGTCACTCGGCTGGCTCTGGTCGCCGCGGACTGGGCCCTGTCCGACGCCGATGTGACGATGGCGGAGCTGGACGAGTTCACCTGCGGCGTCGTGACGTCCAACGCCACGGGCGGGTTCGAGTTCTCGCACCGCGAGATGCAGAAGCTCTGGACCCTGGGGCCCGATCACGTCAGCGTGTACCAGTGCTTCGCGTGGTTCTACGCCGTCAACACCGGTCAGATCTCCATCCGGCACAAGATGCGGGGCCCCGGCGGGGTCGTCGTCGCCGAGCAGGCGGGCGGCCTGGACGCGATCGGCCATGCGCGCCGCCTCCTCCGCAGGGGCCGGGGCAGGCTGATGCTGACGGGCGGTGTGGAGTCGTCCTTCGACCCCTGGGGCTGGGTGTCGCACCTGGCATCCGGCACGGTCAGTGAGGCGGCGAGCAGCACGGACGCGTACCTTCCCTTCGCTCCCGGCGCCAACGGCCACGTACCCGGCGAGGGAGGGGCGATCCTCACCCTGGAGGACGCGGACGCCGCCCGGCAGCGCACCGGCCGGACCCCCTACGGGCGGATCACCGGCTACGCGGCCACCTTCGACCCGCCGCCCGGCTCCGACCGGCCCGGCGGGCTGCGGCGGGCGGCACAGTCGGCACTCGCGGACGCGGGCGTGCGACCGGACCAGGTCGACCTGGTGGTCGCGGACGCGGCCGGCGTGCCCGAGCTCGACGCCGAGGAAGCGGCCGCCCTGCGGGACGTGTTCGGCCCCCGCGGCGTGCCGGTCTGCGCGCCGAAGTCCATGGTGGGCAGGTTGATGGCCGGGGGCGGTCCGCTGGACGTGGTGTACGCCCTCCTCGCCATCCGGGACGGCGTCATCCCTCCGGCCGTCCACGTCGACCGTGTCGTGGACGCGTACGACATCGACCTGGTCCTGGACGAACCACGCCCGTGCGCCATCTCGACGGCCCTCGTGCTCGCCCGCGGGCACGGCGGATTCAACTCGGCCGTCGTCGTCCAGGACGTGCGCTGACCCCTGTTCCTCTCCCCCGGCACCGCCGTTCCCGTACGACGCGTGCCCCGACCCGACCCGGAAGGACCTCAGATGCTCACTCTCGAAGACCTGCGCCTCATCCTCGCGGAATGCGCCGGAGAGGACCCCCAGGACCTGTCCGACGAAGACATCAGCGACCGCCCCTTCGAGGAGCTCGGATACGACTCCCTGGTGCTGCTCGAGACCTCGGCGCAGATCAAGCACCGCCACGGCATCGACATCCCCGAGGACGTCGTCCGGGAGCTGAAGACCGCGCGCGCCGTCCTGGAGTACGCCAACGCCCCTGCCGGCTCCTCCGCCGGCGCCTCGGACTGAGCACACCGTGGCGTCGGAACCGCAGACCAGGAAGGTCGTGTTCCTCTTCCCGGGACAAGGGGCTCAGCACCCCCGGATGGGAGCGGACCTCTACGGCGTCTCCCCGACCTTCACCGGGGCCATGGACCAGGCCTTCGAGGTCTTCGGGGCGTCGGGCCGGGCCATCAGGGACGACTGGCTCGCCGCCACGCCGTCCTCCTCGTACGACGACATCTCCCGCGCGCAGCCGCTCCTGTACGCGGTGAACTGCGCCATGGGCGCCCTGCTCCTGGAGTCGGGCCTCCGGCCTGACGCCCTGCTGGGCCACAGCGTGGGAGAGCTCGCCGCGGGGACGCTCGGCGGAGTCCTCGACTTCGAGAGCGGGCTGCGCTACCTGCACGACTTCGTGCGGATCTTCCGGCACGCCCCGCCCGGCGGCATGCTGGCGGTGGCCGCCACGCAGGAGCGCGTCGCTCCCTACCTGCGGGACGACGTGGTCGTCGGCGCCGTCAACGGACCGCGCCAACTCCTGCTCTCCGGCAGCGACCCCGCGCTGCACCACGTGGAACTCGCCCTGAAGAAGGACGGGTTCACCTGCACGCGCGCGCGGGCGCTCCAGCCCTTCCACAGCCCGGTGATGAGGGCCGTCCTCAAGGAACACGGGCATCTCGCGCGCCGACCACGGCTCCGACCGCCGCACACCCCGGTCTTCTCCGCCTACACGGGCGACGTCCTGGCGGACGGCGAAGCCACCGACTGGGCGTTCTGGTCGGGGCAGGCGGCCCGACCGGTCCTGTTCGGCCCGTCCCTGCGGCGCCTGCTGGCCTCCGGCGACCACGTCCTGATCGAGGCGGGTCCCGGGCAGAGCCTCACCGCACTGGCCAGGCGCACGTCGGCCGTGGCCGCGGGGCGTTCCCTGGCGATCCCGACCCTGCCGCCGCGCCGCGCGGAGGCCGGCGCCGATCTGCACACGTTCACCACGGCCCTGGAACAGCTGCGGATCCACGGACACGCGGCGCACACACCGGTTCCGCACAGCTGACATCGGCCACTCCCGCCGAGCGCGGCGACGAGCCCAGGAGGATACGTAAGACATGCCGTCCACGACGATCGACGACTTGGCTCTGTCCGACTTCAGGAGGGCGTTTCGCGGGGAGGTGGTCCTGCCCGGTGACATCGACTACGACGAGGCCCGCCGCATCTGGAACGGCACCATCGACAAGTACCCCGCCCTCATTGCCCGTTGTGCGGGGACCGACGACGTCGTCACCGCGGTGAACTTCGCGCGCGCCAACGATCTGCTGGTCGCGGTGCGCGGCGGCGGGCACAGCATGGCCGGGCATTCGACGTGCGACGGCGGGATCGTCATCGACCTCTCGGCGATGAGCTCGGTCAGGGTGAGCCGCGCGAGGAAGCGCGCCCGGGTGCAGGGAGGCTGTCTCCTCGGAGCCTTCGACACCGCGACTCAGGCCCACATGCTGGCGACCCCCGCCGGCGTGGTGTCCCACACCGGTCTCGGCGGACTGGTGCTCGGCGGCGGGTTCGGCTGGCTCAGCCGCAAGTACGGCCTGTCGATCGACAATCTGCTCTCCGTCGAACTGGTCACCGCGGACGGGCGGGTGCTGACCGCCTCCGAGACGGAGAACGCCGAGCTGTTCTGGGGGCTGCGCGGCGGTGGCGGAAACTTCGGCGTGGTCACGGAGTTCGAGTTCAAGCTGTACGAGGTGGGGCCCGTCCGCTTCGCGAGCGCGTACTTCTCGCTCGACGAGGGACAGCGGGTGCTGCGGGCCTGGCGCGACCACATGGCCCAGGCCCCGGACGAGCTGACGTGGGCGTGCTATCTGCGGCTGGCGCCGCCCCTGCCCGAGCTGCCGGAGGACCTGCGGGGCAAGCCCGTGATCTGCACGATGGGCTGCTGGGTGGGCGACCCCCACGAAGGGGAACGGCAGATCGAGTCCTTCCTCGCCAAGGGCAAGGCGTACGGGGTGACCAAGGCGACCCTGCCGTACCGCAGTCTCCAGGCGTACTCCTTCCCGGGCGCCGTCGTGCCCGACCGCATCTACACCAAGAACGGGTACATGGCGGAGCTGACGGACGAGGCCATCGACGTCGCCCTCGATTCCGCCTCTCGACTCACCTCGCCCTTCTCCCAGTTGGAGCTGCTCTACCTGGCGGGCGCGGTGGCCCGGGTCCCGGACGGGGCCACCGCCTACAACAACCGCCGTTCGCCGTTCGTCGTCAACCTCGCCGCGGCCTGGATGAAGCCCACCGACGACGCGCACCACATCCGGTGGGCCCGCGACGGGTTCGACGCGTTCGGCCCGCATCTGTCCAGGGGCGGATACGTCAACTTCATGAATCCGGGCGAGAGCGACCGCACCGAGGACTCCTACGGGCGGGCGAAGTTCGCCCGGCTCCAGGCGCTCAAGGCCGCGTACGACCCCACCAACCTGTTCCGTCTCAACCCCAACATCACGCCCGCCGCGCGCTAGCGCGTCAGGCACCGCAGACCCGCCCCGGGCCCCTCGGAGAATCCCCCACGCTCCCGGGCCCGGGGCGATGTCACGTCGCCCACACCGAGGAGCAGCCATGCCGCTGGAGCGCTTCAACCTCTCCACCCTTGTCGACCGGAACCTCGACGACGGCCGCGGCGACAAGGTCGCGTTCCGCTGCGGCGACGAACGGGTCACCTACGCCGAGCTGTTCCGCCGCATGTGCGCGATGGGGCGGGCCCTGCGGGCGCTGGGCATCCGGCGCGAGGAGCGGGTCCTCCTGGCGCTCGACGACTCACCGGACTTCGTCGTCGCCTTCCTCGGCGCCATCAGGATCGGTGCCGTTCCCGTGCCGGTCAATCCACGGTCCCGCGTCGGCGACTTCCGCTTCTTCGTGGACGACAGCTACGCCAAGGCCGTCGTCGCCGACGCCGCGCTGAGCGGCGCCTTGTCGGCCGTGCTGAGCGGGACGGGCGTCACGGTCATCGGTACGGAGGCAGGTGGGAAGTGGCTGTCCCTGCCGGAGCTGCTCGACGCCGACCGGGGCGACCTCCCCGCCGCCGACACCCACGGCGAGGACGTGGCGTTCTGGCTCTACAGCTCCGGATCCACGGGCCGGCCCAAGGGAGCCGTGCACCTGCAGCGGAACGTCGTGTCCACCTGCCGTCAGTACGCCGGCCAGGTCCTCGGGGCCGCGCACCAGGACGTGCACTTCTCCTCCACGAAGCTCTTCCACGCCTACGGACTGGGCAACGGCCTGACCTTCCCCCTGTGGTACGGGGGCTCATCGGTGCTGATGCGCGGCCGGCCCACGCCGGAAGCCGTGCTCGACACCATCGAGCGGTTCCGGCCCACGCTCTTCTTCTCCGTGCCGACGCTGTACAACGCGATGCTCCGCTCCCCCGGCGCCCACCGACGGGACATGTCGTCGGTACGCCTGTGCGTCTCGGCCGCCGAGTCGCTGCCGACTCCCATCTGGCGTTCCTGGCAGGCCGCTTACGGGCTGTCGATCCTCGACGGCGTGGGGTCCACGGAGATGCTGCACATCTACTGCAGCAACACCCCGGGAGCGGAGCGGCCCGGCTCCTCGGGCAAGGCCGTTCCCGGCTATCAGATCAAGCTCGTGGACGCCGACGGGTGCGGCCCGGGGGCGGGCGGGAGCGGGGTGATGTACGTACGCGGCGGGAGCACGCTGTCGGGCTACTGGCACCGCGCGGAGACCACGAGGGCTTCCCTGCACGGCGACTGGTACCGCACCGGGGACCGCTACCGCGTGGACGAGGACGGGTACCACTGGTTCGAGGGGCGGGAGGACGACATGATCAAGGTCGGTGGGCTGTGGGTCGCGCCGACCGAGGTCGAGGACGTGCTCCTGGACCACCCCCGCGTCCTGGAAGCGGCTGTCGTCGGCGTGCGGCAGGCCGACGGGCTCAGTCGGATCAAGGCGTTCGTGGTGCCGCTGGACGCCGCCCGTGTGGACGGTCTGGCCGCGCAGCTCCAGCGTTGGTGCAAGGAGCACCTGCAGCGGTACCAGTTCCCCCATGCCGTCGAGTTCGTCGGTGAGCTGCCCAAGACGGCGACGGGCAAGGTCCGCCGGTTCGAGCTCCGCGCCTGGGGACTGGACCGCGGGGTGGCCTGACGGGCGCGGCGGCACGGCTTTCGTGCGGCGAGCCCGTACCGCCCGCGCTCAGGCGTGGGGGTACGGGCTCGTCGGCCGTGCCGGACCCGCGGGTTACGAGGCGGCGGCGTTCGGGCTGACGTGCAGCCCCGCCAGACGCCACCGCTCGTCCCCGCGCACGGCGACGAGGGTGAAGCGGAACGCTCCGCTCGCGTCGTCGCCGTTGTTGGTGCTCCGCTGCGTCTGCGCCACGAGCACGACCGCGGTGTCCCCGTAGTCGCGGACGAGTACCTCCCCCACCTCGAAGGCGGTGGTGCGCACGGCGCCCGAGCGGTAGCGCCCCGTCCACTGGTCCCGGGTCCGCAGGTAGCCCTTCGGGCCGACGCCGACGAAGTCGTCGGTGAGGAGGTCGCCCAACGCCTGCCAGTCGCCTTGGAGTTCGGCCGAACTCCACTCCCTGACGAGGTCCAGTACGGCCTGTTCGGACGCGGTGGTGGTCATGCGAGCTCCCTTGTCAGCAGATCGGCCGCCAGCGCCTCGACGTACTCCGTGATCGTCTCGTCGCGGTCGAGGAAGGGGACGATCTCGCGGGTCCGCTCGTAGAGGGGCCTGGTCCACGAGGACAGCTTGTCCGCGCCCCGAATGTCCACGGCCTGGCAGGCGCAGAGCAGTTCGAAGGCGACCACGTATGCCGTGTTGGTCAGCACCTCGCGGGCCCGTCGCGCCGCGACGAAGCCGAAGGACACGATGTCCTGGAAGTCCGCGGTGCTGGTCAGGGACTGCACGGACATCGGGACCGTGAGGGCCCGGGTCTCCGCGGTGAGCGACGCCGTCATGAACTGGCCGCCCATCAGCCCCAGTCGCAGGCCCGGGTCGACGCTGCACAGGAAGGCGGGAAGGCCGTTGCTGTTGCTCTTGTCGAGGAAGCGGTCCACGCGGCGGTTGGCCAGGTTCGTCACCGTGGTCAGGGCGATCGAGAGGTGGTCCATGGCCATGGACACGTACTGCCCGTGGAAGTGGCCGTTGTGGAAGACCTCGGCCTCCTCCGGCAGCACGATCGGGTTGTCGTTGGAGGAGTTGAGCTCGTCCTCCAACGTCTCGGCGATCCGGGCGAGGCAGTCCACCACGGGGCCGAGCACCTGGGGCGTGCAGCGGATCGAGTAGGCGTCCTCGATCGCCAGGGATCCGGCCTTGGCCGAGGTGCCCATCTCCCCGGCGAGCGTCGCCTCGGTCTCCTGTTCGTTGACGGCCAGGCGGGAGTCGGCGAGCCCCTCCCACAGGCGCCGTGCCACCTCGCGCTGGCCCCTGTGCGGCTTGACGGTGTGCACCCGGGGGTCGAAGGGCTTCATCATGCCCGCGAGCCCCTCGACGGAGAGCGCCGAGACCCGCTGGTAGGTGTCCACCAGCCGCTGGGCGGCCCGGTACACCATCGTGCCGAGACCGACCATCCCGGAGGTTCCGTTGATGAGCGCCAGGCCGTCCTTGTAACCGAGCTCCATGGGCGGGATCCCCGCCTCGGCCAGTGCCTGGGCGCCGGGCAGCGTGCGGTCGCCGACCCGGGCCTTCCACTGGCCGGCGCAGACGAGGGCGATGGCCGCGAGCGGTCCCAGGTCGCCGCTGGTGCCCAGGGACCCCTTCTGCGGCACGCACGGCACGATGCCCGCGTTGAGCACGGCGACGAGCGTGTCCAGATTCGCGGGCGTGACCGCGGAGTTGCCGCGGGCCAGAGAGACGACGCGCGACAGCATGACGGCCCGGACCGTGGTGTCGTCGAGGTACTCCCCGACGTTGGTCGCGACCGCGTTGATCAGGTTCTCCTGGAGGCGGCGGGCCTGGGCCACCGGGACGAGATGGTCGACGAAGCCGCCCATGCTCGTGTTGACCCCGTAGATGACCCGCTCGTCCTCGACGAACTTCTCGAGGACCTCGCGCGAGGAGCGCACCCGCGCACGGACCGGAGCGGCCAGGTCGACGGGTGTGCGCTCCCTGGCGACGCTCTCGACCTGGTGAAGTCGGACACGTTCCCCTGACTCTACGACGAATGTCACGTTGCGTCCTTTGAGTTGCCGTGAAGCCCCCTTGCGGGGATCTCGATCTGCTTGCGTCTCACGGCAATGTGTCGCCACGCGATCCAGCGGTGCTCCAGGCACGAGCAAGCGGGCCTGGAGGTGGCCACAGCACACGCCCGCCACCCCCGGCCCGCGCTCACCACCGCACGGGCAGCCGCTCGGGTCCCCGTACCTGGAGCCCCGACTTCCACTCGATGCCCGTCTCCTCGTCCGCCGCCCGCAGTCCGGGCAGCCGTCCCAGCAGCGCTGTCATGGCGACGTTCAGCTCCATCCTGGCCAGTTGCGCGCCCAGGCAGTGATGCATGCCGAAGCCGAAGCCGAGGTGCGCGTTGCGCTCCCGTGTCACGTCCAGGCGCGCGGGGTCGTCGAAGGCCTCGGGGTCACGGTTGGCCGACACGGTCGGCGCGAACACCGTCTCCCCCGGCCGGATCCGCACTCCGCGGAGCTCCACTTCCTCGGTGGCGACCCGGGAGCGGAAGGCCCCGGAGCCCAGCGGCACGTAGCGCAACAGCTCTTCCACGGCGCGGGGCATCAGTTCCGGTCGCTCGCGCAGCCCGTCCATCTGCTCCGGGTGGTGGAGCAGGACGTAGGCGAAGTTGGCGATCTGGGCCGCGGAGGTCTCGTGGCCCGCGATGAGCAGGTCCCGCGCGAGGGCCACCACTTCTGTGTCGCCGAGGCGCCCGTCCCCTGTGTCGCGGATCCTCAGGAGCTCGTCGAGCAGCCCGTCGGCGAGCCCGCTCCGCCGGTCCACCAGCTCGGTGAGGTACCGCGTCAACTCCTCGTCGGCCGCCGCCCTTTCCCGCCCGTCGCGGTCCGTGGTGGAGAACAGGGCATGGGACCAGCGCAGCAGATCCGCGTGGCCGGAGTACGGGACGCCGAGCACCTCGCAGATGACCCGGACCGGCAGCGGCACCGCGAAGGCGCTCACCAGGTCCGCGGGCGGCCCCGGGGCCAGCATGTCGTCGATCAGCCGGTGCGCGATCGCCTCGGCCGCGGGCCGCAGGCTGTTGACGCGCCGCACGGTGAACGCCCGCATGACGGTCCTGCGCAGGCGGGTGTGGTCAGGGGGGTCCAGGGACATCAGGAGCCCCTCGCCCGCGGGGGCGGGCTGTGTCCGGGGGGCGTGGGCGTGCGCGGTGGCCGCGCGGCCGAACCGGGGGTCTCCGAGGACCCGCTTCACGTCCTCGTACCGTGTGACCAGCCAGGCGACGCCGCCGTACGGCAGACGCACCCGGCAGATCGGCTCGTTCGCGCGCAACGCGGCGAACTGGGGCTCCTCTTCCAGCCCGGATGCCGGCGCGAAGGGGAAGCTCCGGGGCCGTGCTTCATCGGCGGCCATGGGCGCTCCCGCCGCTCGCCGCCGGGGACGCCGTCCGCCCGGCCGGTCCGAAGACGCGGTCGAGGTGGTACTTGAGCACGCCCTTGGCGTCCTCGGCGGTGCGCTGTCCGACCAACACGCTGGTGCCGAGGCCGTGGTTGAGGCCGAGCAGGCGCGCGGCCTCGGCACGGACGTCCAGTTCCCGGTCCAACTCCCCCTCGGACTGGGCCTGTTCCAGTATCTCCGCCAGTTGCCGTTCGAAGCGGTTGGGGCCTTCCACGAACGGCTTGGCGGCGAGGTCCGGATCGGTCATCGCCAGCACGGCGTACGAGGTCCACACGAGGCGGAAGTTCCGGCTCTGCTCGGTCGTCGGCAGCGACTCGGCCAGGAGTTCCTCCACGTAGGCGCGCGTCGTCGCCGGGCGTGGCAGCTCGGCCAGACGGTCCGACCACCGCGCGTCGCTCTGCCGCTCCAGGTGCCGCAGCGCGGCGTGCATCAACTCGGCCTTGCCGTCGAAGTAGTACTGCACCACGCGGAGCGAGACACCCGCCTCGGCGGCGACCGATCGCATCGTCACCGCGTGCAGACCCTCGCGGCCCGCGAGGCGCACGAGCCCCTCGATGATCACAACGCGGCGCTCGGCGTGGTCGACGATCTTCGGCACGGTCTTCCTCCAAAGCCCGGGATCCTTTTAGGATACGCGTGTATCCAAAAAACCTACGCGAGATCGACGCGAAGACAAGAGGGCCCATGGGACATCTCGAACCGGACGACTCCTTACTGGCGGACACGCCGCGAAACGATCGGGGCAGGCGCGGCCCCGACGGCCGCGCGGCGACATCGGCGGTCCTCGCCCTCGCCTGCGCCGCACAGTTCATGGTCGTGCTCGACGTCTCGGTCGTGAACGTCGCGCTGCCGTCCATCCAGGACGCCCTCGGCTTCGACCCGGCCGGGCTGCAGTGGGTCGTCAACGCCTACGCGCTGGTCTTCGCCGGTTTCCTCCTGCTCGGCGGGCGCCTCGCCGACCTCTACGGCCGCAAGCGCGTCTTCGCCCTCGGGCTCTTCCTGTTCACCGCCTCGAGCCTGGTGGGCGGCCTGGCCAACAGCCCGGCCCTTCTCATCGCCGCCCGCGCGGTGCAGGGGCTCGGCGCGGCCGTCCTCGCCCCGGCCACGCTGACCATCCTCACCACCACGTTCCCGGAAGGGGCGGCGCGCACGCGCGCGGTGGCGACGTGGACGGCGGTGAGTTCCGCGGGCGGCGCCGCGGGCAACCTCATCGGCGGGGTGCTCACCGAGTCCCTGTCGTGGCGTTGGATCCTCCTGATCAACGTCCCGATCGGCGCCCTCGCCCTCGCCGCCGCACTCCCGCTCCTGCCGGGCGATCGGGAGCGCGGACGACGACAGCAACTGGACGTACCGGGCGCCCTGCTGGCCACCGTCGGAGTCGGCGCCCTCACCTACGGCATCTCCCAGGTCGAGAGCCACGGTTGGTCCAGTCCCATGACCACGGTGGCGCTCGTGGCGGGAGTGCTCGCACTGATCGCGTTCGTCGTGGTCGAGGCGCGCTTCGCCCGCGCTCCGCTCATCCCGCCGCGCCTGTTCCGCATCCGGGCGATCTCCGTGGGCAACTCGGTGATGCTGCTGGCAGGGGCCTGCTTCATCCCCATGTGGTACTTCCTGTCGCTCTACATGCAGAACGTGCTGCACTACGGAGCGCTCAAGACCGGCCTCGGCTTCCTCCCCCACACGCTGGTGGGCATCGCGGGCGCGCGCATGGCACCGCGGGTCATGGAGCTCGTCGGGGCCCGCAAACTGATCGTGGCCAGCGCCGCGGTCTCCGCGGCCGGCTTCCTGTGGCAGAGTCAGGCCACGCCCGGCAGCGGCTACCTCGTCGGCCTCCTCGGCCCCGCCGTCATCATGTCCGCGGGAATGGGCCTGCTGATCACCCCGATCACCACCACGGTCACCTCCGGCGTCAGCGACAGCGACGCGGGCGCCGCTTCGGGCCTGATGAACGCGACGCGCCAGATCGGCGGCTCCATCGGTCTGGCCGTCCTCGTCGCCATCGCCGCGGGCCGGCAGCAGACCGCGGCGGCGCTCTCCGACGACTACGGCCGCGCGTTCCTCGCCATGGCGGCGATGCTGCTCGCCGTCGTCGCGGGAGCACTGGCGCTGCCGAAGCCGCGGCAGGAGAGGCCGCACTGACACACCGGGCCTCTCCTGCGACCGGCCGGGAAGGGCGCCCGCCTCCCGCGCGACGGCCCCTCCCGCCCGGTCCTACGACAGGTCCCTCTGCTCGCCGTCGGGGCGCAGGTCACGTCGGATGGCGCGCCCAGCCGGTGTTCACCGCCCCGCGCCCGACCCGATCGTCGGCAGGTACTGCGGTGCCCGCCAGGCCTTCAGGCGGTTCTCCACCGCGGCCCCCAGGGACAGGAGCTCGGCGTCCTGGCGGTCACCGGCCATCAGGAGCACGCCGACCGGCAGTTCGCCCACGGACCCCGCGGGCACCGAGAGGGACGGATATCCGGCGACGGCGGCCGGCGTGGAGGACGGGATGACGTCGTTGTCGCCGCGCGCGCAGTCCGTCGTCCAGGCGGGCGGGTTCGTGGGCGAGGCGATGGCGTCGAGGTGGTGCTCGGCCATGGTCTCGTCGATGGAGCGCCGGGAGAGGTCCTTCAACTCGGCGCGCATCGCCCGGTACTCGGGGTCGGTGGTCGACGGCGCGGCGAGTGCCTGCTCGAACAGCTCCTGGCCGGCGAAGCAGGTCCGCTCCTCGGGGTGGGAGCGGTTGAACTCGATCAGCTCGGCGAGGTCCTCGGGGCCCTCGCGCGTACCGAGGTAGGCGTCGATGTCCCGGTGGAACTCGCTGAGCAGTGCCGGGAATTCGAGTTCGGCGAGCCGCGCCTGGTACGGAGGTGTCACCTCGACGACGACGGCTCCGGCCTTGCGCAGCTTCTTCGCCGTACGGGTCATCAGCGCGTCCACGTCGTGGCCGAGCGAGGGCAGGCGCCACAGCCCGATCCGCTTGCCGCGCAGACTGCCGCCGTGGCCTGCCGCCGCCTCCTTGGCCCTGCCCTCGCTCAGCACGGAGAACGTGAGCGCGGTGTCGATCACGTTGCGCGCCATGGGCCCGGCCGTGTCCTGCTCGGCGGAGATCGGCACCACGCCCGACTGGCTGACCAGGCCGAGGCTGGGCTTGTGGCCGACGACGCCGTTCATCCCGGCCGGGCACACGATGGAGCCGTCCGTCTCGGTGCCGATCGCCACCTGCGACAACGACGCGGCGAGTGCGGCGGCGGAGCCGGAGGAGGAACCGCACGGATTCCGGTCGAGGACGTAGGGGTTGTTGGTCTGCCCGCCCACTGCCGACCACCCCGACGTCGGCTTGGCCGCGCGGAAGTTGGCCCATTCGGACAGGTTGGTCTTGCCGAGGATCACCGCCCCGGCCCTGCGCAGCCGGGTCACCAGCGCGGCGTCGGTCCCGGGCGGGCTCCCGGCGAGCGCGAGCGACCCGGCGGTCGTCGGCATGTCACGGGTGTTCACGTTGTCCTTGAGCAGGACGGGGATGCCGTCGAGCGGCCCGAGGGGCTTGCCTCTTCTGTGCCTGGCGTCGCTGGCGGCCGCCTGGCGCAGGGCCGTCGGGCTGGTGCGCAGCACCGAGTGGATCTTGGGATCGACGTTCTCGATCCGCCGCAGATAGGCCCGGGTCAGGGCCGCCGAGGTCAGCGAACCGTCCGCCATGCGTGCCTGTAACTCCGGGATCGTGACCGTGTCCAGGTCGATCCCTGGTGTGAGCGACTTCCCACCCGTCGCCCCACCGGCCGACGTACGGTCAGTGGCTTGCGCACCGGCGTGCGGCACGCCCGTCAGAAGGGCCCCCGCGACAAGGGCGGCGGTCATTGCGGCAATGCTCCTCTTTCCCATGCGGATCAGCGGACTACACGGGAACCGTCCGGCGCAAGGGGCGCAGAGCATGTCTCCCCGGCCGATGGCCGGTTGACCGGTCCTTCCGGCTGCTCGACGTTCACCGTACGCACCGCTGAGCCGGGGCGAGTTCGCCCCGGCTCGGGCACGTCACGCGACGGCGGTCGCCTCGAGCTCGACCATCAGGTCGGGGATCGCCAGGCGCGTCACCCCGAGCATCGTGGTGGGCGGTGCCACCCCGGCGGCGCCCAGCCGCGAGGCCAGCACGCCGTAGTGCTCGAAGAGCCGGTCGACGTCGGTGGCGTAGACGTTGAGCCGGACGAGGTTCGCGAGGGTCATGCCCGCCTCGCCCAGCACGGCCTCCAGGTTGTCGAGGCTCAGCGTCAACTGCCCTGCCATGTCACCGATGTGCCGGGGCTTGCCGTCACCGCTCATCGCGGTCTGCCCGGAGCAGTACAGGGTCCGGGTCTCCCCGGAGACGATCTCGCCCTGGTGGTAGCCCAACTCCTTTGACCACGCCCACGGGTTGACGGCCGTTCGCTGCATCGCCACATCAGCTCCATTCGATCCACCGGCACCACGTACGCCCATGCGCACGTCCATGCTCGACTCCATGCGGACGTCCATCGGCTCGGTCGCCACCGGCCTTCTCGTCGCGGAAACGACCTTCGCAGCAGATACACGACATCCTGTGTCACGTATCCCTGTCCGCTTCCCTGGAAGGCCATCGCATGCGCGCCGACCGTTTGGTATCGCTGGTGCTCCTGCTCCGGCAGCACGGTCGGCTGTCCGCCACCGCGCTGGCCCGCGAGCTGGAGGTGACCACCCGCACCGTGCTGCGCGACATCGAGGCGCTGTCCGCGGCAGGCGTCCCGGTCTACGCCGAGCGCGGCCGGAACGGCGGCTTCGCGCTGCTGCCCGGTTTCCGCACCGAGCTCACCGGGCTGAACCACGACGAGGCCCTGGCCCTGCTGGTCGCCGGATCGCGGCGCGGCGCGCAGGCGTTCGGGCTCGGCTCCGCGCTCGCCTCGGCGATGCTCAAGGTGGTCGACGCGCTGCCGGAGAGCTATCGGGACACCGCGGCCGGCGCGGCCGAGCGGCTGCTCATCGACCCGGAGACCGACCTCCTCGCGCGCCGGCTGGTCGCCGACGAGACGCCGGACGCCGTCCTGGCCGAGGTCCTGCGCGCGGTGTTCGCCGGACACAAGCTGCGCATCCACTACGCGGCCGTGGAGCAGCCCCCGAAGTGGCGCACGGTGGACCCGATCGGCCTGGTGACCGTCCGCGAGCAGGGCTACTTGCTGGCCACGAGGTCCGGCGCCGACCGCACCTACCGGCTGTCCCGCATCCTGGCCGCCGAGGAACTCACCGTGCTCGCAGAGCGACCGGACCGGGTCGACCTGGGCCGGGCCTGGCAGGAACGCGGCACGCGGTTCCGGACCGGCGGCGACCAGGTCACCGTGCTGGTACGGGTGGACGCGGCGCGGCGGGAGGACCTGGTGGGCACCGCGCTGGCCGTCCTCGCCGAGGAGGCCGACGCGGAAGACGGCCGGCTGCGCCTCGAAGTGACCTTCCAGGACGCGAGGCACGCCGAATGGGCGCTGTGGCAGCTCGCCACGGACGCCGAGGCCCTGGCACCGCAGTGGTTGCGCACCTCGCTGCGCAACCGCGCCGCGGCGATCGCCGAGCGCTACGGAGCCTCGACCGGGCCGGACCGCGACCGCTGAGCGCAGGGCACCGCGCGCGGCACCGCACCCTCGCGACCCTGCATAATCACCTCCCATGACGATCACGGGCATGAGCGGGGAACTCCGCACCATCGCGCAGGACCTGCACGCCTGGCTGCCGCCGCGGCGGGGATGGGGCCTGGCGAACTGCGGGCTCCTGGTCTCCCGCAGCACCGCCCTGTGGATCGACACTCCCTACGACCACCGCCTGGCCGGGGAGTTCCTCGCGCGCAGCGGTGAGCTGCTGCCCGAGGGCGTGGGCATCGACCGGATCGTGGTCACCCACGCCAACGGCGATCACATGTGGGGTGCCGGGGTGCTGCCGGACGCGGAGGTCATCGCGACCCGGCAGGCGCGCGAGCACCTCCACTTCGACCCGCATCCGCAACAGCAGCACGCGATGCTGGGCGCGATCGACCCCACGACGCCATGGGGTGCGTACGCGGTGGAGCACTTCGGCGGCTACGACTGGTCGACGGTGCAGCCCGTGGCCGTGTCGACCGCGTTCACCGAGGAGCTCGAACTGACCGTGGGCGCCTACCCCGTCCGCCTGTCCGCGCTGCCGTCCGGGCACACCCAGGGGGACCTGTTCGTCCATCTGCCCGCCCAGCGCGTGGTGTTCACCGGCGACGCGGTCTTCTCCTCGACGCCGCAGCAGCCCGGCGACCATCCCGTGCACTGGGCGGGGCCACTGGCCCATCTGATCTCCTCGTGCCACCGCATGCTGGCGACCGGGGCGGAGACCTTCGTCCCCGGTCACGGTCCGGTGCTCGACGCCGCGGGCATGCGTGGGCACATCGCGTACCTGGAGTACGTCCAGGAGCGCGCCCACACCTTCCACGCCGCCGGGCTCACCGCGGCCGAGGCGGCCCGGCGTGTCATCGGCGAGCGGCGCTATCCCGAACTGGGGCTGCCCGAGCGGCTGTTGGTCACCATCGGCAGCGAGTACCGCGGGATCGACGGCAGCGGACAGCCCGACATGGTCGCCACCATGCAGGAGGTCGCCGCGCTCGCCCGGGAGATCAGCGCTTCCCGCTGAGCACCGCTCCCGCGCTCGCCGCGACCACCAGCGCGATCGCGGCGCACTGCGGCAGCGAAAGCCCCTGGTCGAGGACCAGGTAGCCGGCGAGGGCGGCGACGGCGGGCGACAGACTGGCCAGGACCGCGAACGTGGCGGCGGGCAGGCGGCGCAGGGCGAGCAGTTCCAGGGTGTAGGGAACGCCCGACGACATCACCGCGATCGCGAGGCCCAGCGCGAGCACTCCCGGTTCGAGGAGTGTGCCGCCCGCCGACCCCACGCCCAACGGCAGGCTGACCAGCGCCGCGACGGCCATGGCGAGCGCGACGCCGTCCAGGCGCGGGAAGCGGGCGCCGGCCCGGGCGCCCTGCACGATGTACGCCGCCCACATCGCACCGGCGCCGAGCGCGAAGGCCGCACCGGTGGCGTCCAACCGCCCGAAGCCGCCGCTGCCCAGCAGATACACCCCGGCCAGCGCGAGCCCGGCCCACAGGAGGCTGGCCGCGCGGCGGGCCGCAACGACCGAGAGCAGCAGGGGGCCGAGGACTTCGAGGGTGACCGCCGCACCCAGCGGGATCCTGTCGATCGCCTGGTAGAAGAGGATGTTCATGCCGCCGAGGGCCACTCCGTACCCGCCGACCGCGGCCCAGTCGGCGCGTGTGTGTCCCCGCACCCGGGGGCGGGTGACGAGCAGGAGCAGCGCCGCGGCGAGCGTCACCCGCAGCGCGACCGTGCCGAGCGCCCCGGCCCGGGGGAACAGCAGCGCGGCGAACGCCGACCCGAACTGGACGGAGACGGCCCCGGCAAGGACCAGGCCGACGCCGCCGAGGCTGCCGCGGCCCGGGGCGTGCCGGACGACGGTGGGCGCCTGCGTCGTTGGCGGGTTCTGCGCTGTGGAGGTCATGCGTTCCACGCTAGGAATCCGGCCGCCGCGTGTGAAATGCCGAGTTCAGCGCGATTATGCTTCTCAAGCATGACCATCGAGCTGCGGCATCTTCGTGCCTTTCTCGCCATCGCCGAGGAAGGCAACGTCACGCGCGCCGCCGCCCGCCTGCACGTCGCCCAGCCCGCGCTCTCCCGCACCCTGCGCCATCTGGAGGACCACCTGGGGGCACGCCTCGCCGACCGGTCCACGCACCACTTCGAGCTGACCGCCGAGGGCCGCGCGTTCCGCGACAAGGCGGCCGCCGCCCTCGCGGCCGTCGACAGCGCCCTGGACCCGGGCGCTCTCGGCAGCAGGCCCCTGCGCCTCGGACACACCTGGGCGGCGCTCGGCAACCACACCGTGCCGCTGCTGCGCCGCTGGGACGAGACGCACCCCGGCACTGCGCTGCAGCTGCTCCGCGTCGACGACCGCACGGCGGGACTCACCCAGGGCAAGGTCGACGCGGCCCTGCTGCGCGGCGCGGTCACCACGGCCGGGGTCCGCACGGAGCTCCTCGCATCGGAGGAACGGGTCGCGGTCATGCCGGCGGACAGCCCGCTGGCCGCGCTCCCCCGCGTCACACTGGCGGACCTGGCCTCGTACCCGATCGCCCTCAACACCGTCTCCGGCACGACGACCCTGGACCTGTGGCCGCCGAAGGACCGTCCGGTCGCGTCCATCGAGGTCACCAACACCGACGAGTGGCTCATCGCGATCGCCGCGGGCCGCGCCGTGGGGATCTCCACCGTGGCCACGCCGAGCAATCACGCGCATCCGCTGCTGGTCTACCGCCCGCTCGCGGACGCGCCGACGGTTCCGGTCGTCCTCGCCTGGCCCGAGGGTCCGGCCCACCCCGCCGTGCCCGACCTGCTGGCCCTCGCGCGGGACGTCTTCGCGGCCGGCGCCTGACAGGGGCCGGCCGGTCACCAGAGCCTGGCGCCGAACCGTGTCACGACGAGCACGGCCACCACTCCGTACATCAGCACCGGGCCCACCCACGCGTACGAGGACAGCGCCTCCGTCAGGCGGCGGGGAGCCGGCAGGAGGCCGCGGCGCAGGGAGTGCAGCGTGACGTACCAGAAAAGGGGCAGCACCACGGCCCACACGAGCATGCACCAGGGACACAGCGCCCCGATCACGTACAGGCACTGGCCGATCAGCCACACCACGAAGCCGAACGCCGCGGTGACCGCCGCCTGCACGCCCCACCACAGCCGCACCGGCACGGTGGCGCCGGTCGCGAGGACGAGGCCGAGCATGGCGAGCGCCGCGAAGCCGACGGAGCCGAGCAGCGTGCTGGGGAAGCCGAGCACGTCGCTCTGCCAGGCGTCCATGATGTCGCCGCAGTTGAGGACGGCGTTGATGGTGCAGCCCGGCGAGAAGGCGGGGTCGGCGAGCGAGGCGAGTCGGTCGTAGGTGAGCACGGTCGACGCGACGGCGCCGAGGACGCCCGCGCACAGCATCAGCAGACTCAGGGCGCGGCCGACGGGCACACGGGCGGAGGCGGAGGGCTCGGACATGATCCTCAAGCGTGCGTCCGCCCGGTGCGCGCGGGCAGGGGCGATGGTCCCGTGCGCGGCACGAGATCCGGCCCGGAGGAGCGGGGCGTACGTCCCCTTCTCCTCCCCCGGTGCGGAAACCTCACCCCCGTGCGGTCAGGGCCCCCGTGAGGTGGTCGTACGCCACATGGGCATGCAGCCGCACCCCGGTGACGAGGGTGTCGTCGTCGAGATAGAAGTGCGGGTTGTGGTTGACCACGAGACCGCGGCCCCCGGCAACGGGGACGGGAGCGCCCCGGTCGTTCAACTCGGCGTCCTGGACGCCGAGCATGACGTACAGGCCGCCGTATCTGTTCACGAACTCCGAGACGTCGTCGTAGCCGAGCGTCGCTCCCGTCTCCACGACCCTGTCGTCGCCGACCACGCGCCGGAAGGTCGGCAGGGTGGCGTCGATCCACGTCTGCCGGTTGTGCACGGCGGGCACGTCCTGCATGTACTCCACGGCGGCCGTGCAGTTGTACGCCCGGGCGGTGTGATCCGCCAAGGTCTCCAGGCGCCGCCGCACATCGGCCATGTCGTCCTCGACCGCACAGCGGATGGTGCCCCACAGGGTGACCGTCTCTCCGATGATGTTGAAGCGGCCGACGTCCTCGATGTGCCCGATGGTGACGGTGACCGGGTGGAACGCGTCGAGCTGCCGGTAGAGCTGGCCGATGCCCGTGATGATCGCGCCCGCCGGAGGCATGGGGTCGATGCCCTGCCATGGAGTGGAGCCGTGCACCTGCTGCCCCGAGACAACGATCTTGATCAGGCAGGACGCGCCGTACTGGTTGCCGACGCGATAGCCGACGTAGCCCTTCGGGTACGGCGTGACGTGCATGCCGAACGCCATCGTGGGGGCCGGATCGTCGCAGGCGCCCTGCGCGAGCATCTCCCGCGCGCCGCCCTTCTCATCGACCGGCGGACCCTCCTCGGCGGGCTGGAACACGAACAGGACGGTGCCGGGCAGTTGTTCGCGTACGCCGGACAGGACCGTGGCGGCGCCCATCAGCATCGCCGTGTGGCCGTCGTGGCCGCAGGCGTGCGAGACCGGGAACGGGCCGCCCGGGTAGTCCACGGCCACGGCCTTCGAAGCGAAGTCCGCACCGCAGAGGTCCGGCACCGGGAGCGCGTCGGTGTCGGCCCGCAGGACGATCGCCCTGTCGCCGGGCCGACCGCCGCGCAGCACTCCGACCACTCCGTGCCCGGCGATGCCGGTGCGCACCTCGTCGAGGCCGAGCGAGCGCAGATGGTCGGCGACGAGCCGGCCGGTGGCGCCCTCCCGGTTGGACAGCTCCGGATGCTGGTGCAGGTGGTGACGCCACCGGATCACCTGCTCCGCCACGGCGGCCGCGCGCCGGTCCAGTTCCGGGTGGATGGGCTCGTCACTCACGGTGGCCTCCCTGTCGAGGCGGCGCGGGGCCGCGACTCCGGCGTGTACGGGCTCCTGCGCGAGGAGGCCGTCCGGGCCAGGAGACACCGACAGACCGAACCCCGCCACCTCACGCCGCCGCCAGAACCCATCT
Source organism: Streptomyces sp. NPDC025651 (assembly GCF_055558735.1). Taxonomy (NCBI): domain Bacteria; kingdom Bacillati; phylum Actinomycetota; class Actinomycetes; order Kitasatosporales; family Streptomycetaceae; genus Streptomyces; species Streptomyces sp. NPDC025651. The sequence goes on along the minus strand of NZ_JBVHLZ010000011.1, from coordinate 44,476 downwards.
TTGAACCCTGGCCGGTCTCGTGCTCCCGTCGCGGTGGCCGGCCGCAGCGGTTCCACGAGGCTGCCGGGGTGGCGGGCCCGCCCGAACCGGCCACCGGCCGCCCGTGAATGCCCCTGCGCGACGGGACCGGGGCGCTGGTTGAGCACAAGGCGCGGTGCCGTGACGGTGCCGGGCGCACCGCGCCCGGCCAGACCGCTCGGGGTGTCCCTACAGGAGGGTGTCGGTGATGTGACGGGCCGTCGCGTCACCGACGGCTAGGCCTCCGTCGGAGTCCCAGCGGTAGTGGACCCCGAGGTAGATGCGGCTGAGGGCGTTCTCGTTCGCTGCCGCCGACAGGCTGGTGAAGCGGCGGGTGATGCCGCCTTCGTAGGTGTCGGTGGTGGTCGCGGAGAAGGTGATGGCGTCGGTGTTGAAGTGGGTTCGCATGACGCGTGACCATGCGCCGGCGAAGGTGGCGTGCCCGGAGACGTAGGCGGGGAAGGGCGGGGTGAAGCTCGTCCCGTCGGTGTACGAGGACAGCGGGCGCCATGCCGGATCGTGCGGTGTGGCCGCGTTGTTGTCGGTGTCGGCGAGGTTGATCGCGGACACCGGACGCCACAGGTCGATCGCGGTGTTGTACTTGGCGTCCCACGCCGCGATGCCCGCGTCGGCCAGCGCGGCGGCGAGCAGGGCGAACAGGCGGGCGTTCTGCGCGATGGTCAGCGTGTACTTGCGGGCGATGATGCGGGTGTGCTGGAACAGCTGCATCGGCGGCTTGTACGTGCCGTCGAGGTCGTTGGCCCAGAAGTGGGCGATCTCGGTCTGCTCGGCGGTGCGGGTCACCTTCGTGACCGCCGTGTCGGTGTGCCCGCCCAGTGTGCGTACCTCGTTGACCTGGGCGGCGTACTCCTGGCTGCGCAGCAGCGTGGCGTAGTCGGAGAAGCCCCCGGGCAGGCCGGGCCGGAACTGGTCAGGTGCGGTGAGCCCGAACGGTCTGACGTTGCCCCAGTGCGGTGTGGCCGCGGCCTCGCGTCCCGTGGGCCGCCACGCCCCGGGCACCCCGACGGGCGTGTAGCCGGTGGGGGTGCCGGACCCGTCGTCGGCGCGGGCCTCGAGCAGTGCCTCGGCTGCCGCACGCCCCACGGTGATGCCCCGGTCCTTGTCCGCCTGCGGGACGGACGCGGAGTCCTGGGACAAGGCGAAGCCGTAGTTCCCGTCGAAGTACGTGGACGGATACAGGCTGCGCAGGACGGTCCAGGCGGCCGTCGCGATGGCGGCGTTCAGCGAAGTGGGCCCGGTCAGCGGCTGCTTGGTGAGATAGGGACGGCCGATCGCGGTGACGGAGTTCGCGGCGTCGTACATCGCCAGATGCATGATGGCGGCGGCTCGGGTCAGCGGGCCCGGTGCGCCGCCGACCTTCTTCACGGTGTCCTCGTGGATCTTGCTCCAGTAGTGGACCGCCTCGTAGGGCGCGGCGTCGGCTCGGGCTGTGGGTATCCCCACCGCGGTGGCCGCGACCGCGGCCGCCGCGCCGAGCAGCACCGTGCGCCGGCTCGGTCTTCGTGTGCTCTCGGGCATGCCGGATGTCGTCATGACGTGACCCCTCCCCGCCGACCGGATCGATCGGCTCTGTCAACGCCGGTGAACCTCTCCGATGCGCACGGCCGGAGTCAACGCACGCCCGGTCATTGGCGCGATCACCACACCGGAAGGACCGATTCGCAGGTCCTTGGAGCGTCCGTACGTGAAAGCGACGCGGCAGCGCACCACCTCGGCGGCCTGCCGGTCGCGTACGACCCGAGCAGGCCCGTCGACCCTGCTGCCGCACCGGAGAACTCCGAGATCCCCGACGGTGTCAGGCTCAGCCCCGCCCGACGCGGGCGGGGTCGAGGCGTACCGCCCGGGACGTGACAGGGCCCTTCGCGCTCCCCGGGACGATCCATATCAGGTCCTTCGGGGACTGGCCCCGGAAGTTGCGTGTGGGCACGGCCAGTTCGGCGCAGCCGTCGCCGTTCAGGTCGGACGCGGCCAGGCCACGTCCGAAGCGGTCGCGGTCGTGGTCGTCCGCGGGGCGGGCCTTCGGCATCCCGACGTCGGTGCGGTCGAAGGTGTACGCGGCGCTGCGGGCCAGGCCGTCGTCGCCGCCGAGGAACACCGCCACGTTCCCGGACTGGTCCAGCGGGCCCATGAAGTCGGCGACGACCAGATCGTCGCGGCCGTCGCCGTTCACGTCGCCCACCACCCGGTCGTCGCCGCCGGGCTGCTCCGTGGCGGGGCGTCCGGTGCCGGGGCCCGCCGGACCTCCGTAGAGGATCCGTCCACCGTCGGCCAGATCCGTGCGGCCGTTGCCGCCGAAGTCGCCCGTGGGCCATGTGTCGAGGCTGGTCGGTGGGGATGTCACCGGCTGGGGGTCCCCGCCGCTCTCGGGGTCGTAGCCGGTGTTCCTGCCGTGGCCGAGGGGCTTCAGGCCGCCCGCGCGGACCACCGAGCGATCGGTGCCGACGCGGTGGTACGAGGCGTCCACGAAGAAGTCGCGATGACTCTCGTCCGGGATGTCCTCGCCCTCGTGCCGGAACCCCGTGGTGACGAACTCGTCGCGGCCGTCCCCGTCGAAGTCGCCCGCGGTGAACGACTGCGTGTAGACGGAGCCGCGCCGGGAGATGTCCACGTAGCGGCGCGCCCCGGGCTCTCCGCTCCGGGTGAACGGTCCGAAGTCCACGGCCACGCACCGCACTTCACTGCCGGGCTTCTTGGACGCCTCGTACGGGCCCGACACGAGATCGGCCGCCCCGTCCCCGTCGAAGTCGCCCGAGGCGATGTGGGGCGACCTGGTCGCCGTCAGCCGCGCGCGCTCCCCGCCGAAGCCGCCCTCCCCGCCCCAGACGAACTGCTCCTCATACCGCATGCCCCCGCTGTCCTGCGTCTCGCGGGAGGCGCTGAGGAGGAGGTCGGCACGGCCGTCCCCGTCCCAGTCGCCGGTGAGTTGCTCGATGCCGTAGCCGCTGTTCGTCGCGTCGGTCCAGGCCCTGCCCAGATCGGGGAAGCGGTCGGACAGAGACATCCGGCGGCTCGCCACGTCGCCGCCCCGCGCGCCGAGCAGCAGGAACTGGTGGGCGGACCAGCCGGATCCGGGCTTCTTGTGGATGCCGGTCGTGAGCAGGTCGTGCTGCCCGTCGCCGTTGAAGTCGTCGCGGTTCAGCGGCTTCCGCCGTTCCTTCGGCGCGGCCTCGGCCGGCGTCGGGGAAGCGGCGGGCACGCCTCGGCAGCGGCCGAGCGCGTCCTTCCGGTCCGCGTGTTCGTCCCCGCCCGCCGAGCAGGAGGCGGCGAGCAGCACCACGGCACAGACCAGGGCGGGCGCGGGCCCCGCCCACCGCCTCCTACGACTCACATGTCCCATGCCAGCAGTCTTCGCAGGTCACGGCGGCGAATGGCTCACGCGGCGGTAACCATCCGATCACGTCGGTGCGTGTCGGTGCGTGTGGATGGGTGTCGGTGGGTGCGGTGAAACGAGGAGGACGTGACGGTCGCCGGTGAGGTCTCTGGAGCTCACGCGGGTGAGGACCCGATGTGGGATCGTGAACAGGTGACGACGCTGGAAGACCTCGTCCGGCTCCGCCGGGCACGCGACCTGATGGACCGCGACTACGCCGAGCCGCTCGACGTCCCCGCGCTGGCGCGCACCGCGCTCATGTCGCCCGGCCACTTCTCCCGCAGCTTCCGTGCCGCCTTCGGCGAGACCCCGTACAGCTACCTGATGACGCGCCGGATCGAGCGTGCGAAGGCGCTGCTGCGGCGGGGGGACCTCACCGTCACGGAGGTGTGCTTCGAGGTCGGCTGTACGTCGCTCGGATCGTTCAGCTCGCGCTTCACCGAGCTCGTCGGCGAGAGCCCCAGCGCCTATCGCGCCCGTGGCCACGAAGAGGGCGCCGCCGTCCCGGCCTGCATCGCCAAGATCCATACGCGACCGGTCAGGAACGGAGAAGCCAAACCCACGCCCCGCTCCTAGCGTGGAGCGCATGGACATCAGGCTTTCTCAGTGCTTCATCGCCGTCGACGACCACGACGAGGCGCTCGCCTTCTACCAGGACGCCCTGGGCCTGGAAGTACGCGATGACGTCGCGTTCGAGGAGATGCGCTGGGTCACTCTCGGCGCGCCCTCGCAGCCCGACGTGAGCATCGTGCTCGAACCGCCCCTCGCCGACCCGAACGCCTCCGCCGCCGACAAGCAGGCCATGGCCGAACTGCTCGCCAAGGGGCTGCTGCGCGCCGTCATCTTCGCCACCGACGACTGCGACGCCACCTTCGAGCGCATCCGCGTGGCGGGCGGCGAGGTGCTGCAGGAGCCGGTCGACCAGCCGTACGGGGTGCGCGACTGCGCCTTCCGCGACCCGGCCGGCAACATGCTGCGCTTCACCCAGACCCGCGAGCGGTGAAGCCCCGGGAGGGGGGTACGCGGCCGTAGACGGCTCGCGCGGTGAGCGGGCGCGGCGGATGACGCATGGGGTCCGGCTCCGCCGCGGGCCGCCCTCTCCACTCACCTGGCACGACGGCGGCAACGGGTGGTCACTCGGGGGCCTGGCCCGCCGCCCCGCCGATGGAGTCCTGGTCTCCTGGGTGAGCAACCACGCCTACCGGAAAGGGAAGTGGAACCTGGAGGAGCAGGCGCAGGACCTCACCCCGGGCATCGCCGAGCGGGTCGGCGACGGACGTCGGTCTCGGCGTCGACGTCGGCGTCACCGAGCGGAGCGCGGCCGGTCGTAGCAGTCGTAGTTGCGCTGGGCGACGATCTTGCCGTCGCGGAACTCCAGGAAGGTCGCGATGTGGGCGAGCAGCACGTGCCCCGCGGGCAGATCGCCCCGCGGCACGGCCAAGGTGCCGGTCCAGGCCACTTCGAGGGCCACCTGGTCGCCCATCGCCACCGCGTTGAGCACTTCGAAGGTCTGCTCCCTGAGCGTGTGACGCCCCTGTTCGGCCGCCTTGAGCACGGCGGTCAGATCGCGCACCGCGCCCTTGGGGAAGAACAGGTTGGGGTGTTCGACGTGCACGACGTCGTCGTGGAAGAACCGGGCGAGCTCCTCGCCGACCGCGCCACGGGCAACCGCGTGGTGGTAGTCGACCGCCGTCTCGATGTGGGGATGCCGCTGCAGGTCCGCCATGCGTCTCAGCGTAGGCCGAGCGGTCCGGGATGGCGCCGGTCCAAGCACCCGGCACCGTGGGGCGTCCAGTCGGCCCCGTCGTTCAGTCCGAGCCTTACGGGACATCCCTTGGGCTCCGCTGGATGAGTGGCCCTGTCTTGGTGATCGAGCTGAACCAGGCGGTTCCCGCCGGTACCGTCCGGCGGCTCCGTGGTCTCTTGGCCGACGTCTCGGCGCGCTGCGACGAGAAACGCGTCGGCGAGTACGACCTCCACGTGCGGGCCGAGCTCCTGGGTGTCACGGGCGCGGACCTGCTCGAAGGTCCTCGGCCGATCCTCGTCTCCCTCATGGGGCCCGGGTTCGGCGACGAATCGACTGTCGAGGCGGAGCACGCCGACGAGGTGGATCAAGAGCGGCTCATCGGGTTCACGCCGACCCACGCGGTGGACGTCATCGCCTTCTGCGGCAGCCAGGTCGACCACGCTGTCACCGCTCTGCTGGCCGCGGCCGTCATGGACGTGATCGGGGGCGTCGCCATCGCCGAACTCCGGGCGGATCAGGTGCCGATCGTGGCGAGTCTGCCGGGAGTTCTCGCCACGACGGCCGACCCCTGGCCGGCCGTATACGGCTCGGCCGAGTTTCTGCGGGCCTGGGTCGGGGCTCCCGGGTTTCGGCTGCTCACATAGCGCGGTCACTCCTCGAGCAGCGCGGTCACTCCTCAAGCGACCGGTCGCTCCTCCGTGGGTTCCCAGACCGAACCGTCGTGCGCGAACAGCACCCTGCGCGGATCGAACTCCAACAGCCGCTCCAGCCAAGGGCGGTAGGAGGGCAGCGGTGGTTCGGCTCCGTCCGAGGTGGCCCGGAGCGCCATGTGGTCCGAGGCGAAGTGCGTGGCGAAGTCGTACGCCTGGCCCGCGAGGACCACCGTCCCGTCGGGCTGCCGGACGACCAGGGACTGATGGCCCTCGGTGTGCCCCGGGGTGGGGACGACCCGCACTCCGGGCCAGATTTCCTGCTCCCCGTCGATCTCCTGGTACTCGGCACCGGGGAAGTCGACGAGCTCGTCGATGGTGTAGCCGCCCCGGCGGGCCGTGGCCAGCTCCCGCGCCTGCACCACGATCGGCGTGCCGGCGAACAGGGGGTTACCGCCGCAATGGTCGAAGTGCAGATGGCAGTTCACCACCACGGAGATGTCGGCGCAGGTGACCCCCGCCTCGGCGAGGGCCTCTTGGAGCGGCCTGCGCCGGGGGCGGTAGTGCGCTTCGGTGCCGGGGTCGGCGGCGCCGATGCCGGTGTCGAAGAGCAGGAGGCCCTCGTCCCGCCGCACGAGATAGGCGAGGGCGGGTTCGACGCGCGGCTCCGGTGCTCCCGCTTCCTTCGCGGGCCGGACGAAGTATCCGAGGTCGAGCCGGCGCACGGTCTCCCTCTTCCCCGTGTCCGCCTCTGTCTTCTTCGGCTCCATCAGGCCATGCTTGCAGACGTCAACCGGCGCGGAAGGACCCTCTGCCGACAGCAGAGCGGGCCGAGGTCTTGCGGCAAGGGCGGGAGACGGGGGCGGGGGCCCGGCGGTGAAGCCGAGCAGGAACTGGCCCAGCCGTCGCCTCCGTTGGCACGGCGCGGCTGTCCTGAGCGGATTCGGCTGCTTCGTCGCGGTGCCGCCGGAGCTCGCGGAATCCGGTGTCGGCTGGGAGGTCCTGCCGGCCTCCGGTCATCCGTCGATCCGGAAAACTGACGCCGCCCGCCCGTCACACATCCGCGACGGGGCCCGTCATGGGAACAACGGGCCACGAGGGCCCGGCCGGGACGCCGCCACGCGCCGCCGGTGACCGCCTGATGAGGAGCGTTCCCCATGTCCACCACCCACGTCGTCGTCACCGTCGTCGCCGCCGCCATGACCGGGTTCTCGGCCGCCTCCGTCTTTCTGCGCGCCACGTGGGTCACCCGGCCCATGGCCGACTACGGCGTCCCCACGTCGTGGCTGCCCTGGCTCGGCACCGCCAAGGCGGCGGGCGCCGCGGGCCTGTTGGGCGGGCTGCTCGTGCCGGCCATCGGCGTCGCGGCCGGCATCGGCCTGGTGCTCTACTTCGCCGGTGCCGTCATCGCCGTGGCCCGGGCACGCTGGTACGCGCACATCCCCTTCCCGCTGGTGTACGCGGCCCCTGTCGTCGCCGCCCTCGCCCTCGGGATGACCGCCTGAGCACGCGGGGCGCGCACGGCAGGCCCTGACGCGTCAGCCGGACGCGTCGGCGATCAGCTTCAGGGCCAACGCCTCCGTCTCCGCGTCCGCCTTCTCCGGGCTCCCCGTGTCGTACGGGGGGTCCGGGTCGTACTCGACCGCGAGCTGCATCGCCTGCGCCACCTTCACGTCCGACAGCCGGGCCGCCAGACGGAGGCCCATGTCGATCCCGGCGGACACCCCGGCGGCCGTGATGATCTTCCCGGTCTCGACGAAGCGCCCCGGCGTGTACGTCGCGCCGACCTCCTTCAGATACGGCCGGGACGCCCAGTACGTCGTGGCGGGCAGACCGCGCAACAGCCCTGCGGCTCCCAGGATCAGCGAGCCCGTGCACACCGACGTCGTCCAGAGCGACCGCCGGTGGACGCGGCGGATCCACGCGTGGACCTCGGCGTCGCCCATCATCGCCGTGGTCCCGCGATTGCCGCCGCCGGGCACCAGCAGGACGTCGGCTCGGTGCACGTCCTTCATGGCCCGCTCGGCCACCAGCGACAGCTCCCCGGTGTCGGTGCGCACGGGTCCCGCCTCGTGGGCGACCATCGTCACGCGCACGCCCGGCACCCGGCACAGCACCTCGTACGGCCCCACCGCGTCCAGCGCGGTGAACCCGTCGTACAGCAGGATCGCCACCCGCAGGCGCTCATCACCGGATGCCGCGTGCGCGGAGCCGCCGCCCGTACCGACCGCCATGGCGAGCCCCGCGCCCACCGCCCCCGACACTCCGCCCCGCAGCACCCCACGCCGGCTCGGCTCCCGCCCCGCGCCCTTCGCCCTCACTCCGCTCATGACCGCCAACACCCCTCACTCGTCCACCGGTTGACGGTCCAGTAGTCGCGCCGGACCCGGCCCGGGTTCCCGCCCGACCCCGGAAACTCGTTCGCGTGACGGCGATGAGTTCCGACCGGGCGGGCGGTCCAACCCTGCGAGAACGCCATCACCGAAGGAGACATCCATGACCGAGACAGAGACCCGCACGCTCACCGCGACCGGGGCGACCCTCACCTACGACATCCGCCGCCCCCTGACCGGCGGCGCGACCGATGACCGCATCCTTTTCCTGCTCGGCTCGCCGATGGATGCCGCCGGGTTCACCACCCTGGCCTCTCACTTCACCGACCGGACCGTGGTCACCTACGACCCGCGCGGCACAGGCCGCAGCCCCCGCACCGACGGCGCCCCGGTGTCGAGGCCCGAGGAGCACGCCGACGACCTGCGGCGGATCATCGAGGCGCTCGGCACGGGAGCCGTGGACGTCTTCGCCTCCAGCGGCGGCGCGGTCAACTCCCTCGCCCTGGTGGAGCGGCACGGAGATCTCGTACACACCCTCGTCGCCCACGAGCCGCCGGCGGCACAGGTGCTCCCCGACCGGGAGACGGCGCTCGCCGTCTGCGCGGACATCCATGCGACCTATCTGCGCGAGGGCCTGGGGCCCGGCATGGCGAAGTTCATCGCCGCGACCAGCCGGACCGGGCCGTTCCCGGCCACCTGGGCGGACGAGCCCGTCCCCGCCCCCGCGGACTTCGGGCTGCCGACCGAGGACGACGGCTCGCGGGACGACGCGCTCCTGGGCCAGAACCTCATCGGCTGCACCCACTACCGGCTCGACCTCGCCGCGCTGCGGGCCGCGTCCACGCAGGTCGTGCTCGCGGCGGGCCAGGAGTCCGAGGGTCAGTTCGCCGCCCGCGCCGCGGCCCGGATCGCCGAGGGCCTCGGCAGCGAGCTCGCGGTGTTCCCGAGCCACCACGCCGGTTTCCTCGGTGGCGAGTACGGCCAGCACGGGGCGCCGGAGCCCTTCGCCAAGGCCTTGCGGCACACCCTGGACGCCCACCGCTGAGGTGCCCCGGGAGGTGCGCGGAGCACGCCCGGAGGCCCGGAGGGCCGCTTCCGGTCGACGCCGGGCCTCGGCCGCGCTAACGTACAACCAAATGGTTGTACGTGAAGTGAACGACGAAGCCGTGGACCGACTGTTCCACGCCCTGGCCGACACGACACGACGGGACATCCTGCGCCGCTGTGTCCGGGACGGGACGTCGGTGTCGCGGCTGGCCGAGGCCTACCCGATGAGCTTCGCCGCGGTACAGAAACACGTCGCGGTCCTGGAGCGCGCCGGGCTCGTCACCAAGGAGCGGCACGGCAGGGAGCAGCTGGTGCACACGGACCCCGAGGCCCTGCGTCAGGCACGGCTGGCACTCGACCGGCTCGAAGCGGTGTGGCGGGGGCGCGTGGACCGGATGTCGCAGCTCCTGGCGGAGGCCCCCGCCTCCGCCCCCACCGCCGAGGACAACGACCCGTCAAGGAGACACTGACATGAGCGTCACCAGCATCGACAAGGATCTCGACCGGCTCACCCTGACACTGATCGCCGACTTCACCGCCCCGGTCGATCAGGTGTGGCAACTGTGGTCCGACCCGCGGCAGTTGGAGCGCTGGTGGGGTCCCCCGACCTACCCGGCGACCTTCGAGGAGCACGACCTGACCCCGGGCGGCGACGTCACGTACTACATGACGGGACCGGAGGGCGACAAGCACCGGGGGTGGTGGCGGATCACCGCGATCGAGCCGCCGACGTCCCTGGACTTCACCGACGGGTTCGCCGATCAGGACGGCAAGCCGGTCTCCGACCTGCCGGTCACGGCCGTACGGATGCGGCTCACCGAGCACGACGGCGGGACCCGCATGGAGATGCGCTCCGTCTACGACTCGCGCGAGCAGATGCAGCAGGTGCTCGACATGGGCGTCACCGAGGGCCTGCGCGAGGCCGTGGGGCAGATGGACGCGCTGCTGGGCGGCTGACGGCGACGCGACGCCTCGTGGCGGTGCGGTCACGGCGGCCGCGGCGGTGCCGCGCCGCCGCGGCCGCCGCGGTCACCTAGACTCGCCCAATGGCCAAGTACTTCGACGTGCACCCCGACAACCCGCAGCGGCGCAGCATCACCAGCGTGGTCGACGGCATCCGCTCCGGTTCGCTCGTCGCCTATCCGACGGACTCCTGCTACGCGCTGGGATGTCAGCTCGGCAGTCGCGACGGCATCGGCCGCATCCGGTCGATCCGCAACCTGGACGACCGCCACCACTTCACCCTGATGTGCCAGAACTTCGCGCAGATGGGCCAGTTCGTGCACCTCGACAACGACGTGTTCCGCGCCATCAAGGCGGCCACGCCCGGCAGTTACACGTTCATCCTCCCCGCCACCAAAGAGGTGCCGCGCCAGCTGCTGCACCCCAAGAAGAAGACCGTCGGCGTCCGGATCCCCGACCACACCGTCACCCAGGCCCTGCTGGCCGAGCTCGGCGAGCCGATGCTGTCCAGCACGCTGCTCCTGCCGGACCAGGACGAGCCGCTGACGCAGGGGTGGGACATCAAGGAGCGCCTCGACCACGTGGTGGACGCGGTCATCGACTCCGGCGACTGCGGCACCGAACCCACCACCGTCATCGACTTCTCCGACGGCGAGGCCGAGATCGTACGCCGGGGAGCGGGCGACACCTCGCGCTTCGAGTAGCTTCGAGCGGCTCCGAGCTGCCCCCGCCGCCCGAGCCGCCCCCGCCGGCCGGGCGGCCGGGGCAGCTCGGGCAGGCTTCAGACCAGCGGGTCGCAGCAGCCGTCCCTGCGCATCAGCCGCCCCGTCCTGAGCCAGTGCTCGTGCTCCGCCCGGGACCCGGAGTCGGCCCCTGACCCGGGCAGCCGCTCGAACGTCGAGACCAGGTCCTTGGTCGTGTACGGAGTTCCGCCCCGGAGCACCGCCACTGTCCGCACCATCGCGTCGAAGTCCTCGAACGGGTCGCCGTCGACCACGGTCACGTCGGCGACCTTGCCCTCCTCAAGCGTGCCCAGCTCCCGGTCGAGGCCGAACACGCGGGCCGGCAGCAGGGTCGCCGTGCGCAGCGCCTGCGCCGGGGAGCAGCCGCCGAGGTGCAGGGCGCGCAGGCCCAGGTGGAGCGCGAGGCCCACCGGGACGATGGGCTGGTCCGTGCCGAGGGCGACCTGGCCGCCCGCGGCGAGGACGCGCCGGTAGATGTCGATCTCCGTGCGCAGCGTGGCCAGTTGGGCCTCGCTCGGTGGCGTTCCCGCCGCGGCCTTCACCGACGCGGCGTCCCACGGCGCCATCACGGCCGTGACGCGCGGGTCGTCCGCGAGGCCGGGGTCCGCGCCGAGCAGCGGCGACGAGGTGAAGGGCGTGGCGATCAGGGAGAAGGCCGCGCCGCGAGCGCTGTAGATCTCCACGACGTCTTCGTACGCGCGGCCCTTGGCCGTGATCGCATGCCCGAACTCGGCGCGCTGGGTGGCCTGCAGATGGGTCGTCAGGTCCTGGCCCAGCTGGATTCCGGGCGAGAGCAGATGACCGCCGGTGCGCACGCCGAGCCTTTCGTGCGCGAAGCGTGCCGCCTCCTCCATCACCCAACTCGGAGCCCGCACATAGGTCTTGACGAAGTCCCAGTCGAGCGCCGCGCCGCGTTCCAGGGTGCGCCGCAGGGCCGCTCTGCTGCGGTGGGCGCGGCCCATGCTGTACGCGACGCGGGAGCCGTCGAGGAGTTCACCCGTCGTGAGGAGGCGCGGGCCCGCCAGCTCGCCCGAGGCGACGGCCTCGCGGATCCGTGCCTGTTCGTAGGCGAAACCGCCCAGCGAGACGGCGGTCGTGATGCCGTACGTGAGTTGCCCCGCCGTCTGGCGGCCGCCGTACGTGCTCTGCCAGGGGTGCGTGTGGGTGTCCCACAGGCCGGGCACGACGGTGCGCTCCGAGGCGTCGACGCGCCGGTCCGCGGGGGTGCGGTGGGCGGCGCGGTGCGGCCGGACCGAGGCGATGCGACCACCGCGGACGACGATGTCGACGTCCTCGCGCACCGTCTCTCCCGTGCCGTCCCACAACCGTCCTGCGTGCACCACGAGGTCGGCGGGCGTGGGCCTGCGCCGGTCCACCCGCACCCGGACCGTGCGCGGACGGCTCCCCTCGACTCCGATCAGGCGCAGTTCGGCACCCGACAGGTAGAGCAGGGACTTCGAGTCCCCCGACCAGGACGGGTGGTCGGCCGGTTCGGAGGACAGCACGCGCAGCGCGCCGCGCGGGGTGCCGTCGGGCTCGACGGGCAGCAGACACAGCGCCGACTCGACGACGACCGCGAGCCAGCGGCCGTCCGGCGACCAGACGGGCCCCGAGTCGTACCGGTCGGAGAGCGAGGCGTGGGGTGCCACGGCGTGCAGGCGGTCCTTGCCCGTGGCGGCGTCGACGATCCGGACGAGGTTGTAGCCCTCGCGGAAGCGGAAGTTGAGGCGGTTGCGGTCGCAGAGCGCGATGTACCGGCCGTCCGGTGACCAGCTCGGGCGGCCCGGCAGCCCCCCGCCGCCGAGCGGCGCCACCAGCGCACGCTCCTCGCCGGAGTCGACGTCGCGGACCATCAGGCGTCCGGTCATGTCCAGGCAGGCGAGCCGCGCGCCGTCGGGCGAGAGCGCCGGGTGGACGCGGCCGCCGGTGGCCAGGGAGGTCTCGGCGCCGGTGGCGAGGTCGCGGCGGTACACGCCGAGCAGTCCGTCACGGTCGTCGGCGTACACCAGGGACTTGCCGTCCCTGGCCCAGGTCGGACCGAGCAGATAGCCGGTGGCGGCCGCGCGGCGCAGCCTCTGGGGCGGTCGCTTTCCCGACGTGTCCGCCAGCCAGAGGGAGTTGAGGGCGGCGTAGGCGATGTGCCGCCCGTCCGGCGAGAGCGCGGGCAGGTGGATGCCGCGCGCGGGCCGGGCCCGCCCGAGGCCGAGGTCGTACTCCTTGACCCGGTACCGGGGCCGCTCGACCGGCAGGGTGGCGTCGAACGGGATCTCCTCGACCCGATCGGGCGCGTCGGGGCGTACGAGCGCGAACCGGCCGTCGACGGTGAGCAGCAGCCGTCCCTCGGCGGTCCAGCGCGGCGGCACGGGGGCCACGTCGCCGTCGATCGCGACGGCCTCGGCGTCGACGACGAGGGTGCAGGAGCCGTTGGGGGACGCGGTGGTGCGCAGATAGGCCAGGCGCTTCCCGTCCGCGTCCAGGACGGGGGTCATGACCTGCGCGGCCTCGACCTCGGTCTCGGTGTGGACGACGGTGACGGGGCCGTCTCCCCCGGCCGCGACGGACGCGACGGTACGCGCGTCGAGCGCGAGGCCCTGCGGTCTGGTGACGACCTTGCCGCGGACGAACAGGATCCGTCTCCCGTCCGGCGACCAGGTCGGGTCGAAGTCCTCCCAGGGCCCGTCCTGGAGCGGCCCGTCCTGTCCGGGGCGACCGGTGACGCGGCTGATCTCTCCGGTGGCGAGGTCCAGCACATGGATCCGGTACGAGCCGCCCTTGACCGGGTCGCCGCCGCGCTCGGACGCGAAGGCGATGCGGGTTCCGTCGGGTGACCAGGCCGGACCGCGATCGTCCCAGGGCCCCTCGGTGCGCTGCCGCAGCCGCGTCCCGTCGGCACGCATGGTCCACAGGTGGAAGCCGCCGCCCTGGTAGGCGCCGAACGCGACCGACGTCCCGTCCGGGGCGTACACGGGTCGGTTCGGTTCGAGCCCGGAGGGTGTCAGCGGCACCGCCTCGCCGCCGCCGCGCGGCAGGGACCACAGCGTGGCCTGCGCCTCGACGACCAGTCGGTCCGCGGCGGGCGAGAGGGCCGCCGCGCCGTTGGTGACCCGGGTGAACGACACGGGGACCTTCGTGCGCGGCCGCGCCGGCGCGGGGGCGGCCCCGAGCGCCGCGAGCGCCCCGGAAGCGCCTGCGGCGACGAACAGTTGACGACGAGACAGAGGCAACACGGCGTTGTTCCGGTCACAGTCCATGACAGAGCACACTCGCCCATCACCGAGGCCGTGGACAACACCCCACGAGGACGAGCGGCCGAGGGTTGACGGTATGGCACCGCACAGCACCACTCGGCGCCATCCCAACCCCCCAGGAGTAACAGCAGGTCCGGCATTCGTTGCGCCTCAACTTGCCCGCAATACATACCAGCAGGTCAGCCAGGGCCAATTCAAGCCAATCCGGCAAAGATAAGCCAAAGCTTGCACGTGGCATCAGCATGGGGCCACCATGGCGCCACGGGTCTCGCCCCCATACCGGCACGGATCCCGTGAGCCGACCGAGGGGGCCGCCGCCGATCGCGCGAATGCCCATGTAAGTTGCATCGGGTTGGCGTGTGACCACACGAGATGACAGGGGGATGGCTATGCGACCAATGCCAGATCGAAGCGCGACTTCAACTTTGCACGTCGAGGCGACAGATGGAGTTGCCCTTCTGGATTCCGAGATGCTCTCCGGACGGACCTGTCTCCACCTCCCCGACAACCTGCCGATCGCGTCCTGGTGTCAAGTGGGCGAGCGGATTCAGACCGTCGTGGACTCGTCGGCCTGGTGGATCGGCGATTGGCTCGTATACGGGCAGACCCACTACGTAGGGCGATACCGACGAGCCATGGAGGGGACGTCGCTCCATTACCAGACCCTGCGCAACTACGCATGGGTGGCCCGCAAGTTCGAGCCGGGCCGCCGCCGCAAGGAATTGACGTTCCATCACCACATGGAAGTCGCAGCACTCACCAAGGAGGAACAGGACCATTGGCTTGACTTCGCCGCTCGACTGAACTGGACCCGGGACGAGTTGCGCCGCCAGATCCGGGCCAGCATTTCTCCTGCGCGAGATCAGCCCGACACCCCTCCGGTCCAATTGAACCTACAGCTGGACGAGATCCGACTGGAACGATGGCGGGCCGCCGCCAGGAAGAGCAATCAGGATTTGAAGGACTGGATCAGGTCCATCGTTGACAATGCCGTCTAATTCCCGGATTCCTGCGTAAGGGGTGCCCTCTGCCCCTGCGGTGGGCGGAGGGCACCCCTTGAATGCAGATCTCCCCCCTGTCAAGGAGGCTTTACCAGCGCCATTCCTGCTGGCCGAAGAGATGGCCACCCTTGATGCCGTGGTCGGCGCACCACTTCATGAACTCTTCGATCTGCTTGATCTGGTAGGTGTCCTCGTTGTACGTCGTCGCCATGACGTGGCCCAGCCACTCCTCTTCGCCCATGGCGTAGATGTGCACCTCGCGGGCGCCCAGTTCGGTCGTGATCGCCGCTGCCTGTTCCGCGTTCGACCCGGAGAGTTTGCGGGAGTTGCTCATCGCCTTGGTCACCGGCGTGGTCAACAACGCCTGGTAGAGCCAGGTGAGCGGGGCTCCGTCACACTCCATGCCCAGGAACGCGATGTCGGCGGTTCCCAGGTGCTCCCGCACATAGCGGTAGAGCGTCGGCTCGATGCCCGACGAGTCGGCCCCGATGAACACCTTCTTGCCCGCGAGCTCGACCCAGTACGTCGACTTGCTCCTGATGTCCAGGTCGCAGTGCTCTCCGAGGAACGGCGTCGCCACGACCTTCCCGCCGGGGAACGGCACCTCGTCGAAGTCGTCCACCTCCACCACCGGGAAGCCGAGGTGCTTGAGCGCCAGCGCGATCGACGGATCCGAGAGGTTGCCGCGCGAGGGGCGCGGCACCACGATCGCGCCGACGCGGCCGCGCAGCTGCAACAGCGTCTCCAGCACGATGTGGTCCTGGTGGCCGTGCGTGATCAGGACCAGATCGATGAAGTCCGGGAGGTCGTCCAGCGTGTACCGGCCGGACATGGAACTGTCCGCGCTGATGAACGGGTCGGTCACCACCGAGCCCTCGGGCGTCTGCAGCACCAGGCAGGCGTGTCCGAAGTAGCGGATGCGTCCGC
This sequence comes from Streptomyces sp. NPDC025651, assembly GCF_055558735.1. Lineage (NCBI taxonomy): Bacteria > Bacillati > Actinomycetota > Actinomycetes > Kitasatosporales > Streptomycetaceae > Streptomyces > Streptomyces sp. NPDC025651. The sequence goes on along the minus strand of NZ_JBVHLZ010000011.1, from coordinate 28,408 downwards.
CGCCCTCGATGTGGCGGTCCTCGGCCAGGCTCGGCCGGTCGCTGAGGAGCCCGGACAGCTGGGCCGCCTGCGCGTCGTCCAGCTCCAGCGCCTCACGCAGCCGGGCGTGCGTCGTGGGACTCACGCGCGCCTTGAACAGCTCCTCCAGGCCGCCGTGGCGGAACGGAATCGGCAGTTCCAGCACATCCGGCGACGGCAGCCGCGGCGTGCTCAGGATGAAGGGCCGCTCCGTGCCCGGCTCCAGCGACAGCTGCACCGACTGCCGGTCCTCCGCGTACACCGCGCTCCTGTACAGGAGGGGCTCCATGACGCGCATCGCTGCCTGGTTCTCGGTGTCGTAGACGAGTTCCACCAGGCCACCCAGCTCGGCCGGCAGCTTCGGGTAGAGCGGCGTGAGGTCGAATCCGGTCGCGGCCTCCCGCAGCAGCTCATGCCCCTGGGCGATCGCGGATGCGAATCGCAGCATGTCCGCGCGATCCCGCTTGATCGAGTCGAGCAGGTCCTGGACCTCGTCGCGCCGGTTCTTGTGGATGTTCACGAAGAAGCCGCCACGCAGCGTGGGATTCACGCTGGCCGCCATGTGCACCTGCGGCGACTGCAGGTACGACTCGAGCATCGGAACTTGACGGTTCGCCAGGTTCAGGGCCGCCTGTGCCGGCGCGAGGGTGTGCAGCCAGGCGTAGAACCGGTCCACCAACGGCTCGACTATGGCCTTGGACTTGAGAAAAACCTGCTCGTCAGGCATTCATGCCTCTTTCAGAATGGGTCTGGTTCACGGTGAAGAGCCGGGCGTCGAAGTAGGGGTCGTCCGGTGACACCAACGTCTCGCCGAGCTGCTGCCAGCCGGTCCTTGCCGCCACCGCGGGCAGCAGCCGCTCGCCCACGAGGCAGACGATCACCGGCCGGGGGTGGTCGCGCAGCGACGCCTCGATGTTGCCGAAGACCTGGTCGGCGATGTCCTTGGTGAACGGCTCGTACAGATAGAAGAAGGCCGCGTCGGCCGGGATCGTGAAATCCCTCGCGTCCTCGCAGCGGACCTCGATGTCGTGGCACCTCTGGCTGCTCGCCCGGTACTTCTCGATGTTCGCCCTTGCCATACCGCACAGGTATTCCGAGAACTCGACACCGATGACCTTCTTGAAGGGCAGGTCGGCGGCGGCGAGCAGGACTCGGCCCTTGCCGGATCCGAAGTCGACGAAGGAGACGTCCTGATGGTCGACCGGTGCCGACGCGATGACATGGAGAATCGTACGGATCGGCGTGGGCGAGTATCGGGAATGTGAGCTCAGTGTCTCCTCGTCGGCCTCCGGAATCTCCCACGGCTCGATGGGGCGACTCGTCTCGACCCCATGGGCCGTGTCGAATCCGGCCAGTGCGTCGATCTCCGCCAGCCTGGAGTCGAACCTTTCCTGGAAGTCCAGGGATTGAAGGCCGCGCAGGCGGCTGTCCTCTTCTGTCATGAGCCCCCTTCCGGGGAATGAAACGCAGCAGAACCGCACCGGGACAGCACAGAGGGGTCCTGCGGCGCACGGCGACCTTAGCCCAACAGCAAGAGGAGTTGGGCGCGTTGGCCAAGCCATCAAATCTGTCTCGCCAGCAAATCTGTCTCGCCAGCGAGACAGCCGCATCGGCTACCTTGCTCTCTCGTACGGACAAGCCCGTCGAAGCTTCGACCGCATCGTGTCGAATTCGGAAAAAGCAGCAGTCTCCTTGGTCATACGGTGGGACACATCCGGTCCTGGCCTGTCGATCAGCGACTCAGCCCGTTGTGTGCGGGGCACGAAGAAGGAATGAGTTCATGATCCCGTTGTCTTTCGCGCAGCGTCGGCTATGGTTTCTGCGCAAGCTCGAAGGCCCCTCGGCCACTTACAACATGCCTCTGGCCCTGCGGTTGACGGGGAAAGTCGACACGATCGCCCTGCGTTCGGCCCTGCATGACGTGATCGGTCGGCACGAGTCGCTGCGCACGGTGTTTCCCGAGGCGGACGGCGAGCCGCACCAGCTGGTCCTGGACCCGGCGGACGTCGATGTGCGCTGGGAGCACCGGCACGCGTCGCGCGAGGAGCTGCCCCTCGCCCTTGAGGAAGCCGCGCGCCACGCCTTCGACCTCTCCTCCGAAGTGCCCATCCGTGCCTGGCTGTTCGAGCAGGGCGAGGACGAGCACACACTGCTGCTCCTGATCCACCACATCGCCGGCGACGGATGGTCCATGGGCCCCCTCTCCAGGGACCTGATCGTCGCCTACTCCGCGCGCGCCACGCACACGGCGCCGCAGTGGCCCGAACTTCCGGTGCAGTACGTGGACTACACGCTGTGGCAGCGTGAACTGCTCGGCGACGAGTCCGACCCGGACTCCCTCCTCTCCCGGCAGGTCGCGTACTGGAAGCAGCAGTTGGCGGGCGCGCCCGCAACGGTGTCGTTCCCCACGGACCGGCCGCGCCCCGCCGTCGCGTCGTACAGCGGCAGTCGGCTGACCTTCCGGCTGGACACGGAACTTCACCGGCGGCTGGTGGCCCTCGCGTCCGCCACCGACAGCACGGTGTTCATGGTGCTGCAGACGGCCATGGCCGCGCTCCTGACGAGGCTGGGCTCCGGGAAGGACATCACTCTCGGCAGCGGCGTGGCAGGCCGTACCGACGCGGCACTCGACGACCTGGTCGGGTTCTTCGTGAACACCTTCGTGCTGCGCACCGACACCTCGGGCGACCCCACCGTCCGGGAACTCCTGGCGCGCGTACGCCGGGCGTGCCTGGACGCCTACGAACACCAGGACGTGCCGTTCGAGTATCTGGTGGAGCGCCTCAACCCGAGGCGTACGACCGCGCATCACCCCCTGTTCCAGGTCGCCATGGTCCTCCAGAACGCCCCGAGCGGACGTTTCGAACTCCCCGGCGTGCAGGTGGAGTCGGACGTGGTCAGCGCAGGAACGTCCCGCTTCGACATGCTGCTCTCGCTCGTCGAATCCCATGACCCGGCCACGGGCCCGGCCGGGATCGAAGTCGTCGTGGAGTACGCGACGGACCTGTTCGACCCGTCCTCGGTCGAGGGTTTCATGCGCCGTTGGACCCGGATGTTGGAGCAGGCCACGGCCAACCCCTCAGTGCGCGTGGGGCAGTTGGACCTGCTCGACGACGCCGAACGTGATCAATTGCTGACGGAGTGGAACCGCACCGCCGTCGACGTCCCGCAGGCGGACCTGGCCGGCCTCTTCGAGCAGCGCGTACGGTCGGCGCCCGACGCGCCGGCGGTGTCTGTCGTCGGCGGCGACCGCCTCTCGTACGCGGAACTGAACACCCGGGCGAACCGGCTGGCGCACTGGCTGATCGCGCGGGGAGTCGGCCCCGAGGACCTGGTGGGGGTGGTGCTGCCGCGGTCGCTGGAGATGGTGGTGGCCACGCTCGCGGTTCTCAAGGCGGGCGCCGCGCACGTGCCGGTGGACCCGGACTACCCGGCGCGGCGACGCGAGTTCATCCTCTCCGACGCGGCGCCCCGTGTCGTCCTGGACGAGGACGCCATGGCCCGCGACATGTCCGGCTTTCCCGCCACGGACCCCCGAATCGACGCCCCGAAGGACCGTCTGGCGTATGTGATCTACACGTCCGGCTCCACCGGCACGCCCAAGGGCGTCCTGGTGTCGCACCGCGGCATCGCGAGCCTGGCTCACGTGCAGGCGCGGCAGCTCGGGGTGAGCGCGGCCAGCCGCGTGCTGCAGTTCGCGTCGCCGAGTTTCGACGCGGCGGTGTGGGAGCTGGTGATGGCCTTCTCCTCCGGCGCCCTGTTGGTGGTGCCGGGCGCGGGACGGCTGGCGGGTGACGCGCTGGCCGCGGTGCTGGCCGACGAGGCCGTCACCCATGTGACGCTCCCCGCGTCCGTGCTGGGCGGGATCGCGCGCGGCCGTGAGGCGGGCCTGCCCTCACTGGAATGCCTCGTCCTGGCGGGCGAGGCCGTGCCTGCCGAGCTGGTGGCGCGGTGGTCGGCGACGGGCCGTCGGGTCGTGAACGCCTACGGGCCCACGGAGTCGACCGTCTGTGTGTCGATGGGCGAGGGCACCTCGCGCGGCGTCGTCCCGATCGGGCAGGCGGTGACGAACACCAGGATGTTCGTGCTCGACCCGGCACTTGAGCCGGTCCCGGTGGGTGTGGTGGGTGAGCTGTACGTGGCGGGAGCCGGTCTGGCACGGGGCTACGCGGGCCGTGCCGGCCTGACCGCCGAACGCTTCGTCGCCTGCCCGTTCGCCGCGGGTGAGCGCATGTACCGCACCGGCGACCTCGCACGGTGGCACGGCGACGGCCGACTGGAGTTCGTCGGACGCGCCGACGAACAAGTGAAGTTGCGCGGCTTCCGGGTCGAACCCGGTGAGGTGGAGGCCCTCCTGACACAGGATCCGGGCGTGCGCCAGGCAGCCGTGGTGCTGCGCGAGGACACACCCGGCGACCAGCGCCTGGTCGCCTATCTGGTGCCCGACCTGGAGACCGTCGCGGCGGATGAGCGGCGGGCCGGCGGGGACTCCCAGGTGGCGGAGTGGCAGGAGATCTATGACTCCGTCTACTCGGAGCCGAATCCGGCCGCGGCGGCGACCGGGGCTTCCGGGTCCGCGTTCGGCGAGGAATTCTCCGCGTTCGGCGAGGACCTCCCCGGGTTCGGCGAGGACTTCTCCGGCTGGGACAGCTCGTACTCCGGCGAGCCGATCGCGCTCGGCGAGATGCGGGCCTGGCGTGACGCGGCGGTCCAGCAGGTCCAGGACCTGGGCGCGGAACGCGTGTTGGAGATCGGCCTCGGCTCGGGCCTGCTCATGGCCCGCCTCGCCAAGACAGCACAGGAGTACTGGGGCACCGACCTGTCCGCCGCCGTCATCGACCGGCTGCGCGGCGAGGTGGAACGGGCCGGTCTGTCGGAACGGGTCCACCTGCGCTGCCAGGCGGCCGACTCCTTCGAAGGACTGCCGGTCGGGCACTTCGACACGGTGCTGATCAACTCGGTCATCCAGTACTTCCCCGACAGCGACTACCTCCTGCGCGTCATCGACCAGGCCCTGGCCGCCCTCGCACCCGGCGGCCGCGTCGTCATCGGCGACGTGCGGCACGCCGGAACGCTGCGCACCCTGCACGCCGCGGTCCACCAGGGGCAGGGCCCGACGGCTCGCGCGGTGGTGGACCGCGCGGTCATGCTCGAGAAGGAACTGGTCGTCGCCCCGGAGTTCTTCGATCACGTCGCGCGGCACGACGAGCGCGTCACGGCCGTCGACATCCAGCTCAAGCGAGGCACGTACCACAACGAACTCACCCGCCACCGCTACGAGGTCATCCTCCACACGGCGCCCTCGGCGACCGTGGACGTGGCAGGAGCGCCCCAGGCCCTCTGGACCCCGTCCACCGACCTGGCCGCCCTCTTCGGCACCGCCCGGCTCCCCCTGCGCGTCACGGGAATCCCGAACGCGCGCCTGGTGGCCGAGGTCGCCCTGGAGCGCAGGCTCGACGGGCTCGAGGCCCGAGCGCCGGAGACCGGCGTGGACCCCGAGGACCTGATCGCCCTGGGAGCCGAGCAGGGCCTGAGGGTGGTGACCACCTGGTCGCCCCTCTCCCCCGACCTCTTCGACGCCGTGGTCCTCCCGCCGGACAGCCGCCACGCCCTGCTGACCGGTGTGTACGTGCCGAGCGCCGCACGTGCTCCTCGGACGAACAACCCGGGCCTCGCGCGGGGCATCGGCACGCTCATGGAGTCGGCACGCCGTCGCCTGACCGAGCGACTGCCCGCGCACATGGTGCCGTCCGCGGTGATGGTCCTCGGCACGCTGCCCCTGACGGCCAACGGCAAGCTGGACCGCGGAGCGCTGCCCGTGCCGGACTACGCGGCGGCCGCGGACGGCCGTGCCCCGCGCACCCCGCAAGAAGAGGCGCTGCGCGGCATCTTCGCCCAGGTGCTGGGCGTGGAGACGGTCGGTGTCGACGACAGCTTCTTCGACCTCGGCGGCCACTCCCTGCTCGCCACCCGGCTCGTCAGCCGCATCCGGACCGTCCTCGGCACGGAGCTCTCGATCCGGGACGTCTTCGACAGCCCCACCGTCGCCCTCCTGGCGGAGCGGCTGGGGTTCGGCGCGGACGGGCGTGCCCCGCTCACCGCCGCGGTGCGCCCGGACCTCGTGCCGCTGTCGTTCGCCCAGCGCCGTCTGTGGTTCCTCCACAAGCTCCGGAGCCGTTCGACGGCGTACAACATGCCGCTGGCGCTCCGGCTCAGCGGCGAACTGGACGAGGACGCGCTGCGCGCCGCGCTCACCGATGTCATGGCCCGCCACGAGTCACTGCGCACGGTCTTCCCGGAGACCGACGGCGAGCCCCACCAGCTGGTGCTGGAGCCGACGGACGTCCTTCCCGCGTGGGAACGGCGGCAGGTTCCGCAATCGCGGCTGGCGCAGGCCCTCGACGAGGCGGCGGCCCACGTCTTCGATCTGTCCCGCGAGACTCCCGTGCGCCCCTGGCTCTTCCGCGTCGGCGCGAACGAGAACGTGCTGCTGCTCCTGCTGCACCACATCGCGGCCGACGGCTGGTCCATGGGCCCGCTGACCCGGGACATCGCCACGGCGTACACGGCCCGCGCCCGGGGCGCCGCGCCGCAGTGGTCCCCGCTGCCCGTCCAGTACGCCGACTTCGCCCTGTGGCAGCACGGCATCCTGGGCGACCACGCCGACCCGGACGGTCTGTACGGGCGCCAGGTGAACTACTGGCGCAAGGCACTGAGCGGTCTGCCCGAACAGCTCTCCCTGCCCGCCGACCGCGCCCGCCCCGCGGTCGCCTCCCACGCGGGAGGCACCGTGTCCATCGAGTGGGACGCCGCACTGCACCAGGGCCTGGTGGAGTTGGCGCGCCGGACGGACACGACGCTGTTCATGGTCCTGCAGGCGGGTCTGGCGGCGCTGCTCACACGGCTGGGCGCCGGCACGGACATCCCGGTGGGCTCGCCGGTGGCGGGACGGACCGACGACGCGCTCGACGACCTGGTCGGGTTCTTCGTCAACACGCTCGTGCTGCGCACCGACACCTCCGGCGACCCCACCTTCGAGGAGTTGCTCGGCCGCGTGCGCGACACGACGGTGGCGGCCTACGCCCACCAGGAGGTGCCGTTCGAGCACCTGGTCGAGCTGCTGAACCCGCGGCGCTCCACCGCCCACCACCCTCTCTTCCAGGTGATCCTGGGCTTCCAGAACGAGACGCGGACCGCCCTCGAACTGCCGGGCCTGACCGTCGGTGCGCAGGAGGCGGGGCTGTCCTCCGCCAAGGTCGACCTGGAGTTCGCGCTCGCGGAACGCCGGTCGGCCGACGGCAGCCCGGCGGGTGTCGAAGGCGTCCTGCAGTACAGCACCGACCTCTTCGACGCCGCCACCGCCGAGAAGCTCTGCTCCCGGCTCGCACGGCTGCTGGCGTCCGTCGTCGTGTCCCCCGACGGCGCCCTCAGCGGCATCGACCTCCTGCTGCCGGGAGAGCGGCACACCCTGCTCTCCGACTGGAACGTCGACGCGCAGGCCGCGCCCGAGGCGTCCGACGCCACGCTCCCCGAGCTGTTCGCGGCGCAGGCGGCCCGCACGCCCGACGCCCCCGCCCTCACCTTCGAGGGATCCACGCTCTCGTACGCCGAACTCGACGAGCGCGCCAACCGGCTCGCACGGCACTTGATCGCACGCGGAGCGGGTCCCGAGAAGTTCGTCGCGCTCGCGATACCGCGCTCGGCGGAGCAGGTCGTGGCGCTGCTGGCCGTGGTCAAGTCGGGGGCCGCGTACGTCCCGATCGACCCCGCGCAGCCGGCGGACCGCATCGCGTACATGCTCACGGACTGCGCGCCGGTCCTGCTGCTGACCGTCGAAGCCGTCACGGACCGCCTGCCGGAGTCCCCGGTGGAGCGGGTCCTGTTGGACGCGCCGGAAACAGCACGCGAGATCGGCGTCCTGCCCGCCTCCGGGATCAGCGACGCCGAGCGGCCCACCGCGCTCCTCGCGGACAGCCCCGCCTACGTCATCCACACCTCGGGCTCCACAGGCGAGCCCAAGGGGGTGCTCGTCCCCCACCGGAACGTCACCCGGCTCTTCACCTCGGCCGCGCGGCGGCTGTCCTTCGGTCCGGACGACGTGTGGACGGCGTTCCATTCCTACGCCTTCGACTTCTCGGTGTGGGAGGTGTGGGGCCCTCTGCTGCACGGCGGGCGCCTCGTCGTGGTGCCGCGGGCCGTGACCCGGTCGCCTGCCGACTTCCTGCGGCTGCTGGCCGAGGAACGGGTCACGGTGCTCAGCCAGACCCCGTCCGCGTTCTACGAGTTGATGCGGGCGGACGAGCAGGAGCCGGGGCACGCACCCTGGCACACGCTGCGGTACGTGGTCCTCGGCGGCGAAGCCCTCGACTTCGGGCAGCTCGGCAGCTGGTACGCGCGGCGTACCGGCGAGGCTCCGACTCTGGTCAACATGTACGGCATCACCGAGACGACGGTGCACGTCACCGAGTTGGCGCTGGATGCCGAGACGGTGTCCGCCCGGACGGCCGGCCTCATCGGACGCGCGCTTCCCGACCTTCGGGTGCACGTGCTCGACGACTCCCTGAACCTGCTGCCTCCGGGGGTGCCCGGTGAGATGTACGTGGCCGGACCGGGTCTGGCCCGCGGCTATCTGGGGCGTCCCGGTCTGACGTCGGAGCGGTTCGTGGCCGACCCGTTCGGCCCTGCGGGTTCCCGGATGTACCGCACGGGCGACATCGCCCGATGGACCGCCGAGGGGGTCCTGGAGTACGCGGGCCGCTCCGACGACCAGGTCAAGATCCGCGGGTTCCGCCTCGAACTCGGTGAGATACGGGCCGCCCTGGCGTCCCTGCCCGACGTCGCGCAGAGCGCGGTGGTGGTGCGTCGCGAACGCCCCGGAGACACGCGCCTGGTCGCCTACGTCGTCCCGGCCGGACCGTCGCCGGATCCGGCGGCGTTGCGCGCGAGCCTGGCCGAGCGCCTCCCCGAGTACATGGTGCCGTCCGCCGTGGTACCGCTGGACCGGCTGCCGCTGACGCCGAACGGGAAGCTGGACCACAAGGCGCTGCCCGCCCCCGCGTACGCCTCTGTCGCCGCTTCCCGCCCCCCGCGCACTCCGCGCGAGGAGGGTCTGTGCGCTCTCTTCGCCGAGGTGTTGGGCGTCCGGAGCGTCGGTGTCGACGACAGCTTCTTCGACCTCGGCGGTCACTCCCTCCTCGCCACCCGGCTCGTCAGCCGCATCCGCACGGAGCTCGGGGCGGAGGTCCCGATCGCCGCCGTGTTCGAGGCACCGACGGTCGCCGCTCTGGCGGCACGCCTCACCGACGAGGGCCCGGCGCGGCCCGCGCTGGTGCGCGTGGCACGCCGGGACGTGATGCCGTTGTCCTTCGCACAGCGCCGCCTGTGGTTCCTCCAGCAGCTGGAAGGCGGCTCGGCGTACAACGTGCCGATGGCACTCGGCCTCACGGGCGTGGTGGACGAAGAGGCGCTGCGCGCCGCCCTGCTCGACGTGCTGGCCCGCCACGAGTCGCTGCGCACCGTCTTCCCGCAGAGCGACGGAGAGCCGCACCAGAAGGTGCTGCGCGCCGATGACGCCCTCCTTGTCCTGGAGCGCCGCGCGCTCTCCCGCCCCGAACTCCAGGACGCGCTGGCGGAGGCGGCCCGCCACGAGTTCGACCTGGCCCGCGAAGTACCGCTGCGTGCCTGTCTCTTCCAGGTGGGCCCGCAGGACAGCGTGCTGCTGCTGTTGCTGCACCACGTCGCGGCCGACGGCTGGTCGATGGACCTCCTGACGCGGGACCTGGTGACCGCCTACACGGCGCGCGTCGACGGCGCTGCCCCGAACTGGCCCGAACTGCCCGTGCAGTACGCGGACTACACCCTGTGGCAGCGCGACATGCTGGGGGCGGAGGGCGACCCGGACAGCCTGTACGGCAGGCAGATCGCCTACTGGCGGGAGGCGTTGCACGGGCTGCCGGAGCAGATCCCCCTGCCCTCCGACCGCCCCAGGCCCGCCGTGGCCTCCCACGAAGGCGCCTCCGTGCACTTCGAGTTGGACGCCGAACTGCACCGGTGCGTGGTGGAGCTCGCCCGGCGGTCCGACACCACCGTCTTCATGGTGATGCAGGCGGCCCTCGCCGCGCTGCTGACCCGGCTCGGCTCGGGCACCGACATCCCGCTGGGTTCCCCGGTCGCGGGCCGCATGGACGACGCGCTCGACGACGTCGTCGGATTCTTCGTCAACACGCTGGTCCTGCGCACCGACACCTCCGGCAACCCCCGGTTCGAGGAGCTGCTGGGCCAGGTCAGGGAGACCGCCTCCGCCGCCTACGCCCACCAGGACGTGCCGTTCGAGCACCTGGTCGAGCTGCTGAACCCGCAGCGGTCCACCGCCCACCACCCCCTGTTCCAGGTGATCATCGCCTTCCAGAACCACGCGCGCGCCGACGGGACGGCGCAGCTGCCGGGTCTGCGGGTCGCCCGGCACGCGGCCGACCTCGAAGCGGCCAAGGCGGATCTGGAGCTGATCCTGGCCGAACGGCGGGCGGACGACGGTGCGCCTTCGGGTTTCGCCTGCCTTCTCCAGTACCGCACCGACCTCTTCGAACGCGGGACGGTGGAGCGGCTCGCGGGGGCGCTGCGCAGGCTCCTGCGCGTCGTGGTCGCCGAACCGCGCACCAGGCTGGGCGAGATCGACCTGCTCGGCGAGGGCGAGCGCGAGCGTGTGCTCGTGGAGTGGAACGCCCCGGCCGCCCCCGCGCGCTCCGTGACGGCGACTCTCCCCGAGCTGTTCGCGGCCCAGGTGGCACGGACTCCCGACCGCACCGCCGTCGTGGACGGTGAACTGTCGCTGACGTACCGGGAGTTGGCGCAGAAGGCGGATCGGCTTGCCGGACGGCTCGCGGCCCGGGGAGTCGGTCCGGAGAGCCGGGTCGCCCTGGCCATGGAGCGCTCGGCCGACCTGGTCACCGCGCTGCTCGCGGTGACGGCGGCCGGAGCCGCCTATGTGCCGCTCGACGAGCGGTGGCCCACCGAGCGTCGCGACGCGGTGCTGCGGGACACCGAGACGCGCCTCCTCCTGGTCGATCACGGCGCGGGCGGCACGCAGAGCCTCCCGGGCGTGCGGGAACTGGCCGTGCGCGAGGACGAGGACCACGAGGACGGCGCCGCGGACGGCTCTGTCGAGGGCCCGGCATCGGTGGACGGCCTCGCGTACGTGATGTTCACCTCCGGATCCGCGGGCACCCCCAAGGGCGTGGCCGTCACCCACCGCAACGTGGCATCGCTGGCCCTCGACAGCGGCTTCGCGGCCGACGCGGACCTGCGCTTCCTGATGCACTCCCCGCACGCCTTCGACGCGTCCACCCGCGAGGTGTGGGCGCCGCTCCTGAACGGCGGCACCGTGGTGGTGGCGCCCCCGGGCGAGCTGAGCGTCGCGGACCTGGAGCGGACCGTCCTGACGCACCGCGTCACCGGACTGTGGCTGACCGCCGGGCTGTTCCGGCTCGTGGTGGACGAGCGTCCGGGCCTCTTCGCGACGGTGCGGGAGGTGTACACCGGCGGCGACGTGGTGCCGTCCGCGAGCGTCCGGAGGCTGCTGGAGGCGTGCCCGGCGACGACGGTGATCGACGGCTACGGCCCGACAGAGACCACCGTCTTCGTCTCCTGCCACCGCATGACGGCCGCCGACGGGGTGCCGGACCAGGTGCCGGTCGGCAAGCCGCTGGACGGCGCCCGCGCGTACGTCCTGGACGCATGGCTGCGCCCCGTCCCCGCCGGTGTCGCGGGCGAACTGTACGTCGGCGGTTCGGGAGTGGCACGGGGCTACCTCGGCCGGCCGGGGCCGACGGGCGAGCGCTTCGTGGCGGACCCCTTCGGACCGGCCGGAGCCCGGATGTACCGCACCGGGGACGTCGTCCGGTGGCGGCCGGACGGTTCCGGCGCGCTGGAGTACCTGGGCCGCGCCGACGGCCAGGTGAAGGTGCGCGGCTTCCGCGTCGAGCCGGGAGAGATCGAGGCCCGGCTGACCGCGCTCCCCGGAGTGCGCCAGGCCGTCGTCGTCCTCCACGAGGACACCCCCGGCGATCAGCGTCTGACGGCGTACGTCGTCGGAGCCGAGCGCGAGGACGCACCCGGGTCCGGGACGCCGGACCCGATCGAAGGGGCGGACCTGCTGGCCCGCCTGACCGAGCAACTGCCCGAGTACATGGTGCCGTCGGCCGTGGTCGTGCTGGACCGGCTGCCGCTCACCGAGAACGGAAAGCTGGATCGGAGGGCCCTGCCCATGCCCGAGTACGCCACGGACTCCGGCGGCGACGCCCCGCGCACCGAGCGGCAGGAACTGCTCGGCGGACTCTTCGCCGACGTACTGGGGGTGGACCGGGTCGGGGCCGACGACAGCTTCTTCGACCTCGGCGGCCACTCGCTCCTCGCCACCAGCCTCGTCAGCCGCATCCGCACGGTGTTCGGCACCGAACTGCCGATCAAGGCGGTCTTCGAGGCGCCGACGGTGCGCGTGCTGGCCGAGCGCCTGGGCGACGGCGAACGGCGCCGCGCGCCCCTGGTCCCCGCCGAACGGCCGGGCATCGTGCCGCTGTCGTTCGCGCAGCGCCGCCTGTGGTTCCTGCACAAGCTCCATGGCCGGACGGCGACCTACAACATGCCGGTGGCGCTCCGGCTGACCGGGCCGGTGGACATCGACGCGTTGCGCGCCGCGCTGCTCGACGTCCTCGACCGGCACGAGTCGCTGCGCACGGTGTTCCCCGAGTTCGACGACGAACCGTTCCAGCTCGTCATGGACGCGCAGGACGCGGACCTCAGCTGGGAACGGCGCCCGGTGACGGAGGCGGAGCTGCCCGCCGCCCTGGAGGAGGCCGCCCGGTACGGATTCGAGCTGGCCGCCGAAGTCCCCGTGCGGGCCTGCTACTTCGACGTCGGACCCGACGACGGCGTCCTTCTGTTGCTGCTGCACCACATCGGCGGCGACGGCTGGTCGGTCAGCCCGCTCGTGCGTGACGTCCTCGCCGCGTACACCGCCCGCGCACAAGGCGAGGCCCCCTCGTGGGCCCCGCTGCCGGTCCAGTACGTCGACTACACGCTCTGGCAGCACGAACTGCTCGGCGACGAGCACGACCCGGACAGCATCTACCACAGCCAGGTCGGCTACTGGCGCGAGCAGTTGGCCGGTCTGCCGGAGCAGCTCAGCCTTCCCGTGGACCGGCCGCGTCCCGCCACTCCCTCGCACCTGGGCGACTCCGTGCGCCTGGAGTGGAGCGCGGAGCTGCACGAGCGGCTCCTGACACTGGCGCGGCGGACGAACACCACCCTCTTCATGGTGCTGCAGGCGGGGCTTTCCGCCCTGCTGACCCGGCTCGGCGCGGGCACCGACGTAGCCCTCGGCTCCTCCATCGCGGGCCGCCTCGACGATGCGCTGGACGACGTCGTGGGGTTCTTCGCCAACACGCTCGTCCTGCGCACCGACACCTCGGGCGACCCCGGCTTCGAGGAGCTGCTCGGGCGCGTGCGCGGCACGAATCTGGCCGCCTACGCGCACCAGGACGTGCCGTTCGACCACCTGGTGGAGCTCCTCAATCCGCCGCGCTCCGCCTCCCAGCACCCCTTCTTCCAGATCATGCTCGTCCTCCAGCCCGACCTCGCGTCGGAGTTCGACGTACCCGGCCTGCGGGTGGGCGCGGAGCAGGCGGACACCGAGACGGCCAAGTTCGATCTCGCCGCGCACCTGATGGAGCAGCACGACGAGGCGGGCCGGCCCGCCGGCATCTCCGGCGCGATGCGCTACGCCACGGACCTGTTCGACCGTTCGACGGTCGAGGGGCTGCTGGCGCGGTGGGTGCGGTTGCTGGAGCAGGTGGCCGCGGAGCCCTCGCTGCGCATCGGCCAGGTCGACCTGCTGGGCGACGCCGAGCGCGGCCGGATGCTGACCGTGTGGAACGACACGGCCGTCGAGGTGCCCGAGGCGACGCTGGCCGAGATGTTCGAGATCCAGGTGCGGCGAGCGCCCGACGCCGTGGCCCTGGTGTGCGGCGAAGACGTCCTTGCGTACGGCGAGTTGAACGCCCGCGCCAACCGCTGGGCCCACTGGCTGATGGCGCAGGGCGTGGGGCCCGAGGACCTGGTGGCCGTGGTGCTCCCGCGGTCGGTCGACATGGTGGTGGCCGCCCTCGCGGTGCTCAAGTCCGGCGGCGCCTACGTGCCCGTGGACCCGGACTACCCGGCCGAGCGCCGCGCTTTCGTCCTCGCCGACTCGGCGCCGGCCGTCGTCCTGGACGAGGACACGATGCGCCGCGACGTGTCCTCCTTCCCGGACACCGATCCCGAACCCGACGTCGAGCCGCGGCATCCCGCGTACGTCATCTACACCTCGGGTTCCACGGGCACCCCCAAGGGCGTCGTGGTGGAGCACCGGTCCGTGGTCAACTACCTCAACTGGTCGACCCACCACTACCCCGCGGCCCGTGGCGCCACCCTGGTGCCGACGTCCATGGCGTTCGACCTCACGGTCACCGGCCTCTACACCACGCTGACCGTGGGTGGGCGCGTCTACCTGTCGACTCTGCGGGACGCGCCGTCGAACAGGGCCGACGTCCCCGTGGCCCTGCTGAAGGCGACCCCCTCGCACCTGCCGATGCTGTCGGAGCTGCCGAAGGCGTGGTCGCCCGGCGAGATGCTGATCCTCGGCGGCGAGGCGCTGACCGGCGAGGCCGTCGCCCAGTGGCGCAAGGACCACAAGCGGGTCACGGTCGTCAACGCCTACGGACCGACCGAAACCACCGTCAACTGCACGGAGTTCCGCATCGGCCCCCGGGACGAGGTGCCGTCGGGGCCGGTCCCGATCGGCCGCCCCTTCTGGAACATGCGGGCCTACGTCCTCGACTCCCACCTCAACCTGGTGCCCACCGGCGCGGTCGGCGAGCTCTACATGTCCGGCGGGCAGCTGGCGCGGGGCTATCTGGGCCGTACGGGCCTCACGGCCGAGCGCTTCGTGGCGAATCCCTTCGAGCCGGGTGCCCGCATGTACCGCACCGGTGACCTGGCCCGCTGGCGCCCCGACGGCCAGCTGGAGTACGTCGGGCGCGCCGACGAGCAGGTCAAGATACGAGGCTTCCGCGTCGAGCCCGGCGAGATCGCCGCGGTCCTGCTCACCCACCCCGCGGTGGACCAGGCGGTCGTCGTGGCCCGGGAGACCGACGGAAGCGCCCAGCTGGTCGGCTACGTGGTGGCCGCGGCGGACGCGGGCGCGGACGGAGCCGCGGAGCGGGGCGGCGTGGACACCGCCGCGCTGCGCACCTACCTCGCGGGCCGCCTGCCCGAGCACATGGTGCCTGCCGCGGTGGTGGCGATCGACGCCGTGCCGCTGACGCCCAACGGCAAGGTGGACCGGCGGGCGCTGCCCGCCCCGGACTTCGGCACGGCGGGCGGGCGAGCGCCGCGTACGGCGCGGGAGGAGACGCTCTGCGCCCTGTTCGCCGAGGTCCTGCACCTGGAGCGGGTGAGCGTCGACGACAGCTTCTTCGACCTCGGCGGCCACTCACTCCTTGCGACCCGGCTGGTCAGCCTCATCCGCACGGAGCTGGGCGTCGAGATCCCCATCGGCGTGGTGTTCGACATCCCGACCGTCGCCGGGCTCGCGGCCCACCTGGACCTCGGCGGGGCGGCCCGTACCCCCTTGGTGCCCATGCCCCGTCCCGACGTGGTGCCGCTCTCCTTCGCGCAGCGCCGGCTGTGGGTCCTGGACCGCCTCGAAGGCCCAACGGCCGCCTACAACTGGCCCTTTGCCCTGCGGATGCCGCCGTCGCTGGACGTGGACGCGCTGCGGGCGGCGCTGGGGGATCTGGTGGAGCGGCACGAGCCGTTGCGCACGGTCTTCCCCGAAGTGGGCGGCGAGCCGCGCCAGGTGGTGCTCGCGCCGGCCGACGCCCCGCTGGACCTGCGGGTCGAGCGGGTGGCGCCGGACCGGCTGCACCAGGCCGTGCAGGCCGAGATCGGCCACCCGTTCTCCCTCGACAGCACACCGCCGGTCCGGGCGTCCCTGTTCGTCCCTGACGCGGAGTCCGGCGACGGCACGCCCGAAGGTCCCGTCCTGGTGGTCGTGATGCACCACACCGTCAGCGACGGCGCCTCACGGGCTCCCCTGATGAAGGACCTCGAGACGGCATACGAGGCACGGCTCGCGGGGACGGCCCCCACCTGGCAGCCGCTGCCCGTGCAGTACGCGGACTACGCGCTGTGGCAGCACGACCTCCTCGGCGGCACCGACGATCCGGACAGCGTGATGTCGCGGCAGTTGGCCTACTGGGAGGACGCCCTCGACGGCATCCCCTTCCAGATCGAACTGCCCACGGACCGGCCCCGGCCCACGGTGTCGAGCTACCGGGGCGACACCGTCTCCTTCGCCTTGGACGCCGAACTGCACGCCGCGCTGCGCGGCTTGGCGGCCGACTCCCGCTCGACCATGTTCATGGTGCTCCAGGCGGGCTTCGCCGCCCTGCTCAGCCGGCTCGGCGCCGGAGACGACATCCCTGTCGGCGTGCCCATCGCGGGCCGCACCGACGAGGCGCTCAACGACCTGGTCGGCTTCTTCGTCAACACCCTGGTGCTGCGGACCGACACCTCGGACGACCCCCGGTTCGACGAACTCCTCGTACGCGTCAGGGAGCGCTCGCTCGCGGCGTACGCCCACCAGGACCTGCCGTTCGAGTACCTGGTCGAGGCGCTGAACCCGGTGCGTACGCGGTCCGGCAACGCCCTCTTCCAGGTGATGTTCGCGCTGCAGAACACGGACATGCCGTCGCTCCGCCTCCACGACCGGGAAGTCGCCGACTATCCCCTGGAGCACGACAGCGCCAAGTTCGACCTCTCCTTGCACCTGGTCGAGATCGAGTCGGACGAGGGCGGGCCCGCCGGGATCGCCGGCGCCCTGGAGTACGCCACGGAGCTGTTCGACGCCTCCACGGTCGAGCGGATCGCCGCCCGGTACGAGCGGCTGCTGCGCGCCGTGGTGCTCGACCCGACCGCTCGGATCTCGGAGGCCGAACTGCTCTCCGCCGACGAACGGGTACGGGCTCTGGACGCGCCGAACACCGCCGCGTCCCCGTCGCCCGCCGCCACGCTCCACGCGCGCTTCGAGGCGCGGGCGGCACTGACGCCCGCGGCCGAGGCCGTGCGCGCCGGAGCGGAACAGCTCGACTACGCCGCCCTCAACGAGCGCGCCAACCGACTGGCCCGTCTGCTCACCGGCCGGGGCATCGGCGGCGAGGACGTCGTGGTCCTCGCGCTCCCCCGGTCGGTGGACCTGGCCGTCGCGATGCTGGCCGTCCTCAAGGCCGGTGCGGCGTTCCTCTGCGTCGATGCCGACGGCGACCGTCCCGGCGCCCCGGAAGGCTTCGGCGGTGCCGTGCCCGCCGGCCTCGTCACCACGGCGGAGATCCTGGGCGGCTTCACCGAGTTGCCGCCCGTCACCGTCTGCCTCGGCGCCGCCGGGACCGAGGCGGAGCTGGCGGCCCACGCGCCGCACGACCTCACCGACGCCGAACGCGCCGTGCCCGTTCGCCCCGACAGCGCGGCGTACATCGCGCGCACCTCGAAGAGCCGGACGGGCGTCGTGCTCTCCCACGCGAACGCGACCGAAGCCCTCGACGCGCTGCTCGCCCGCGTGCCGGTGGGCGAGGACGACCGCGTACTGACCGCCGCCGCGGCCGGTCACGGCACCGCGGCCCTGGAGCTCTTCGCCGCGCTCCTGTCGGGCGGCAGCGTGGTCGTCGCCCCGGCCGGGGTCCTTCACGACACGGTGGCCCTGAGCCGCCTCGTCGCGAACAGCGGCGCGACGGTCTTCGCGACGACGCCCTCCGTCCATCGCTCGCTCATGTCCACGCGCGGCGGTGACCGGGACCTCGCGCCCCTCTCCGGCCTTCGCCTGCTGATCGGTGGCGAGGCCGGGCACGCCCCACGGCGGGATGCGGTCGGTCTCTACGGCACGACGGAGACGACGGGTTGGGTGACCGCCGGTGCCATGGACCGGCCGACGCTCGGGACGCCGCTCGGCGACAGCCGGGTGTACGTGCTCGACTCCCGGCTGCGGCCGGTGCCGGACGGCGTCGTCGGCGAGCTGTACGTGGCAGGCCCGCTGCTGGGCCGCGGCTACCTCGACCGGCCGGGACTCACCGCCGCACGGTTCGTGGCGAACCCGTACGACGGCTACGGCAGCCGGATGTTCCGCACGGGCGACCTGGTGAAGTGGCGGGCCGGAGGCGGCCTCGAGTTCGTCCGCAGGGCCGACGAGCCCGTCACCGTGGGCGGAGTCCGCATGGACCTGCGCGGCATCGAGGCCGCCGTCGAGGCGGAGGACGACATCGCCGCCGCCGCGGTCCACGTGCGGGAGGACGGTGGTGTGCCGCGGGTGGTCGCCCACGTCGTGCCCGCCCGCCGCGGCCCTGGCGGCCCGGACGTCGCCGACCTGCGCGAGCGCCTGCGGCGACGGATGCCGGAGCATCTCGTACCGGCCGCGTTCGTGGCCGTCGAGACCCTGCCCCTGACCCCGGCGGGCAGGCTGGACCACGCGGCGCTCCCGGCCCCCGGCCACGCGGACCCCGATGCGGCGCGCGGGCCGAGGACACCGGAGGAGAAGACGCTGTGCGAGCTCTTCGCCGAGGCCCTCGGTGTGGAGCGGGTGAGCATCGACGACAGCTTCTTCGCCCTCGGAGGCCACTCCCTGTCGGCCATCCGCCTGCTGGTACGCGTACGCGGAGCGCTGGGCGTCGAGGTGCCGCTCGGGGCGCTGTTCGAGGACCCGACCGTCGCCGGTCTCGCCGCCCGGCTCGACGGGGGCCGGGCGGTGCGCCCGACGCCGACGCCGCGCCCCAGGCCCGAAGCGGTTCCGCTCTCCTTCGCCCAGCGGCGCCTGTGGTTCCTGCACAAGCTGGAGGGCCGCTCGGCCACGTACAACGTCCCGCTCGCGGTGCGCCTCACGGGCCCCGTCGACGAGGACGCCCTGCGGACGGCCCTCACCGACGTGATCACCCGTCACGAGGCGCTGCGCACGGTCTTCCCCGAGACCGAGGGGGAGCCCCGCCAGGAGGTACGGGACATCACCGAGGCCGACTTCGGCTGGCGGGTCCGCCGCACGGCCGAGTCGGAGCTGTCGCGGCGGCTGGCGAGCGCCGCCCGGTACGCGTTCGACCTGTCCTGCGAGATCCCGGTACGGGCCGAGCTGTGGCAGGTCGACGGTGCGGACGACGACGGTGCCGTCTCCTCGCGCGTCCTGATGGTCCTCATGCACCACATCGCGAGCGACGGCTGGTCGCTGCTGCGCTTCCTGCGCGATCTGTCCACGGCCTACGACGCCCGGCGCGGCGGCGGATCGCCCCAGTGGGCCGACCTGCCGGTGCAGTACGCCGACTACACGCTCTGGCAGCGGGACGTCCTCGGCGACGAGGAGGACCCCGCCAGCACGGCCGGGCAGCAGATCGCCCACTGGCGCACGGTGCTGGCGGGGGCGCCGGAGGAACTGCCCCTGCCGGTCGACCGGCCCCGGCCGGCGGAGCCGAGCTACGCGGGCGCGACCGTCCGGTTCGAGCTGCCCGCCGAGCTGCACCGCGCCGTTGTCTCCTTGGCGGCGGACTCCGACGCGAGCCCGGCCATGGTGCTCCAGACCGGCGTGGCGACGCTGCTGTCCAAACTGGGAGCCGGCGACGACATCGTCCTCGGTACGGACACGGCGGGCCGGGTCGACGAGGCCTTGGAGGACCTGATCGGGTTCTTCGTCAACATGCTGGTGCTGCGGACCGATCTCTCCGGAGACCCCACCTTCCGCGAACTGGTCCAGCGGGTGCGGGAGTCGAACGTTTCCGCGTACGAGCACCAGGACCTCCCCTTCGAGCGCCTGGTCGAGATCATCAATCCCCACCGGTCCGTCGCACGGCACCCGCTGTTCCAGGTGCTGGTGAGCTTCGGCGTCAGGGGCGGGAGCGCGGAGCAGGGCTCGGGGGACCTCGATGCCGAGTGGCTCCCCCTCGACACGGACACGGCCAAGTTCGACCTGGAGTTCTCCTTCAACGAGCGCCTCGCGGAGGACGGAACGCCGGACGGGGTCGCGTGCTCCCTGCGCTACGCCACCGAGCTCTTCGACCGCTCGACGGTGCTGGCCATCGCCGATCGCCTCGTCGCCCTGCTGAGCACGGCGCTGGCCGATCCCGCGCGGAAGGTCAGCGGCCTGGACGTGCTCACCGCCGAGGAGCACCGGGCCCTGGAGACGTACGCGGCGCAGGCCGGGCTCTCGGCGGACGGTGCCTCGGGCGGGGCGGCGACCGTGGTCGCGATGTTCGAGGAGCAGGCCGCGGCGACGCCCGATGAGACCGCCGTGGTCGCGGGCGACGCGTCGCTCACCTTCGCGCAGCTGAACGCGCGGGCCAACGCGCTGGCCCGGCGTCTGATCGGCCGGGGAGCCGCGCCGGGCCAGGTGGTCGCGCTCGCGGTGCCGCCGTCGGCGCGGGCCGTCGTCGGCCTGCTCGCGGTGCTCAAGACCGGCGCCGCCTACCTGGCGCTCGACGTCGCACCGGGACAGGACGGATGCCCGGAGGCCGCCGAGTCGGCCGCCGCGCTCCTGGTCGTCGCGGAGGCCGGCCTCTACGGCCCCGCCGGGGACGGCGTGAGCCGGTCGCCGCTGCCCGACGACACGCGGCCCGCCCGCACAGGCGCGGTCCACGGTGACGTGACCGACCAGGAGCGTTCGCGGCCCCTCCTGCCCGCTCACCCGGCGCAGGTCTTCGCGGAGTCCTCCGCCCGCCCCGTCCCGCACGCCGTGCTCGCCGGGCTGATCGCGGAGCACCGGCAGGACCTCTGCGAGCGCGCCGCGGGCGAAGCCGGCCGGCGCCTGCGGGCGGCGACGGCCCTGCCTCTCTCCACCGCCCACTCCTGGGATGTGCTGGCGGCTCTGGTCGCCGGTCACGAACTGCGGGTGCTGGACGCGCAGCAGCGGCAGAGCCCCGAGGAGACCGTGCGGGCCGTCCGGTCGGCGGGGGTCGACCTGCTGGGCTGCACGCCGCTCCAGGCCGAACAGCTGCTGTCCGCAGGGCTGTTGTCCGCGGGCGGACACCGGCCGACCACGGTGGTACTCTCCGGTGACCCGGTCGGCACCGCGTTGTGGCGGCGCCTTGCGGAGCAGCCGGGGGTCGAGACGTACGCGATCCACCGTCCCGCCGGACAGGGCGGAGCGGCGCTGGCCGCCCGTGTGCGGGACACCGAGGTACCCGTACTCGGCCGCCCGGTCGCCGGCACCCGGGCGTACGTGCTCGACACGGCAGGGCATCCTGCGGCGCCCGGCGTGACGGGCGAACTGCACGTGGCGTGCGGTCCGCACCGCGACGACGCGTCGGCCTGCGCCACAGGGGAGTTGGTGCGCCACCGCGCGGGCGAGCACGGCCTGGAGCTGGAGTTCGTCGCGCATGCCCGTGACTGCTCCCTCGCACGCGGGCCGCGCTGCGAACCGCGGAACACCGCGGACGTGCTGACCTCGCACCCGGCCGTGTCCGAGGCCGTCGTACTCGTACGGGAGGACGCGACCGGAGCCGAGGTCCTGACCGCCTACGTGGTGGCCGGGCGCACGGACGGGGAAACCGGCCAGGGGTCCGGGCACGAGCCCACCGCGCAGGCGCTGCGGTCGTACGTGGCCGAGCGGCTCTCGGAGAACCACGTCCCCGCGGCCGTGATCCCCCTGGACCGGCTCCCGCTCACCGCCCACGGCGAGCTGGACCGGAAGGCTCTCCCGGTGCCCCGCACCGTCGCGGCCGACGGCTTCGGCCAGGGGCCGCGGAATCCGGTCGAGGAACAGCTCTGCGCCCTCTTCCAGGAGGTCCTGAACGCGCCGCGGATCTCCGTGGACGACAACTTCTTCGAGCTGGGCGGTCACTCCCTCTCGGCGGTCAAGCTGCTCGTCAGGGTGCGTGCCGTGCTGGGCGTCGAACTCCCGGTCAGGGCCATGCTCGAGAACCCCACGGTGGCCGGTCTCGCGCGGCGCGTGGCAGGCGACTTCACCGGGAGCGCGCTGGCGGTCGTCCTGCCGCTCAGGGCCCATGGAGACCGCGCGCCGGTCTTCTGCGTCCACCCCGGCAGTGGCCTCGGCTGGACGTACTCCGGGCTGCTCCGCCACATCGACCAGGACACACCCGTCTACGCCGTGCAGGCGCGCGGCCTCACGGGTGACGAACCACTGGCGGAATCCGTCGAGGAGATGGCGGAGGACTACGTGGCCCGCATCACCGAAATCCGCCCCGAGGGGCCCTACCACCTCCTCGGCTACTCCTTCGGCGGCGTCGTCGCCCACAAGATGGCGGAAATCCTGGAGCGACGCGGGGATCGAGTCGGGCTTCTCACCCTGCTCGACTGCAATCCGACCCCCGACGTCACCAGGCAGGAAGTGGAGAACGCCCGGAGCAGGGCCCGGGTGACCGATGTGTACCGCGCCATGCTCGGCATCTTCGACATCGAGCTGAGCGACGAGGAGGCCGCGCGGCTCACCGACGAGACGACGGCTCGGCTGCTCGCCACGGAGAACACGGCACTTGCGGGCATCAGGGAGTCCGAGGCCCGGGCCATGATGCACGTGACGATCAACAACCTCCGTCTCGGCCTGGACGTGACGCACCGTCCCGTTGCCGCCTCGGCGCTGGTGTTCGCCGCGATCGACGACGAAACGGACCGCCGGCTCGAACCCGACGAGTGGAGTCCGTACGTCAAGGGCGCATTCGAATTCCGGGAAGTCGAGTGCAAGCACACCCACATGCTGAATCCCGAACCGCTCGACGAGATCGGGCCGGTCATCGCCGAGAAGCTGCGCATCTCGTTCCAGGACGGCCTGGATTGACCCGCTCCTTCGAGAGCACCATCAGCCGCCGATCAACGGAACTGGCACTTTCAGGAGAGTGAGCAAGAAGTTGGACACCAAGGCGTCTCCGTCGGACCCCTCCCAGAACGCTCCCGGCGAGGGTGAGCAGTCGAACCGCACGTACGAGCAGGTGCTGCGCGGTCTGATCGCCGAGGTCCTGAACGTGCCGGAGGTCGGTGCGCACGACGACCTCTTCGAGCTCGGTGGCCATTCACTGTCGGCGATCCGCCTGCTCGTCCGGATCCGCAGCGAGTTCGGCGTCACCCTGCAGATCAAGGAGATCTTCGAGGCACCCACCGCGGCCGCCCTCGCCGTGCTGCTCGGCGGCGGCTCGGACGGCACGGAGGCGGGCGCGGCCACGCTGGCGCCGGTGGCGCGCCCCGCCAGGGTGCCCCTCTCCTTCGCGCAGCGCCGGCTGTGGTTCCTGCACAAGCTGGAGGGCCGCTCCGCCACGTACAACGTGCCACTGGCGCTGCGCATGTCGGGCACGGTCGACGCCGCGGCACTGCACGCCGCTCTGTGCGACGTGGTAGCCCGGCACGAGTCGCTGCGCACGGTCTTCCCCGAGGTCGACGGGGAGCCGCACCAGCTCGTGCTGGAGCCGGCGCAGGCGGAGTTCCACTGGGAGCAGCAGCAGGTCTCCGGCCCCGACCTGCCGCGCGTGCTGCGTGCCGCGGCACGCCACGGCTTCGACCTGGCGACCGAAGTCCCCCTCCGCGCCCAGCTGTTCCACACGGGGCCGGGCGAGACCACGCTGCTGCTGTTGCTCCACCACATCGCGGCCGACGGCTGGTCGATGGCCCCGCTGGCCAGGGACGTCATGGAGTCCTATGCCGCACGCGCCGAGGGCCGCTCCCCGCGGTGGTCCGAACTCCCCGTCCAGTACGCGGACTACGCCCTGTGGCAGCGTGAGCGGCTGGGGGACGCGTCGGACCCCGCGAGCGCCTACGCGCGGCAGATCTCCTTCTGGCGGGAGACCCTGCGAGACCTCCCCTCCGAGGTCACCTTCCCCACCGACCGCCCCCGGCCCGCCGTGCCCACCTACGAGGGTGCCCGCCTGGACCTCGACATCGACGGTGAACTGCACCGGCGCATGGTGGAGTTGGCTCAGCAGTCGGGCAGCACCGTCTTCATGGTCCTGCAGGCAGGCATGGCAGCACTCCTGACCCGCCTCGGCGCCGGCACCGACATCCCCCTCGGCAGCGGCGTCGCCGGACGCACCGACGAAGCACTCGACGACCTCGTCGGCCTCTTCGTCAACACCTTCGTCCTACGCACCGACACCACCGGAAACCCCACCTTCCACCAACTCCTCCACCGCGTACGCGAAACAAGCCTCGCCGCCTACGCACACCAAGACATCCCCTTCGAACACCTCGTCGAACTCCTCAACCCCCACCGCACCACAAGCCACCACCCCCTCTTCCAGGTGGCGATGGTGCTGCAGAACGTCCCGCGGGAGGAGTTCCGCCTTCCGGAGCTCCAGGTGCGGAGCGAGTTCATCGGCACCGGCACCTCACGGTTCGACGTACTGGTCGAGATGTACGAGCGGCACGGGGAATCCGGTGACCCGGACGGCATCCGGGTCCATGCCGAGTTCTCGACGGATCTCTTCGACCGTGCGTCGGTCGAGGGTCTTCTGGCGCGCTGGGTCGGGTTGTTGGAACAGGCCGTGGCGGATCCGCTGGTGCCGGTCGGCCGGCTGGCGGTGGTGACCGGGGCCGAGCGCGAACAGCTCCTGGGGGCGTGGAGCGGTTCGGCCGTCGCGGTTCCGGACGCGGGCCCGGTCGAGCTGTTCGAACGATCGGTGCGAAGGTCCGCGGGATCGGTCGCCGTGGAGTGCGGCCACCGGTCGCTCACCTACGGGGAGTTGAACGGCCGGGCGAACCGTCTGGCGCGGTGGCTGGTGTCCCGCGGAGTGGGGCCGGAGCAGTTGGTGGGCGTCGTCCTGCCGCGTTCGGTCGAGATGGTGGTCGCGGTGCTCGCCGTGCTCAAGGCGCGGGGCGCGTTCGTTCCGGTGGACCCGGAGTATCCGGCGGAGCGCCGGGACTTCATGCTGGCGGACGCGGCTCCCGTGGTGGTGCTCGACGAGGCGGCCCTCGCCCAGGACCTGTCCGGATTCTCGGACGAGGACCTGGGCGAACAGACGGATCCGGGGTCTCCGGCGTATGTGATCTACACCTCGGGATCCACCGGGATTCCCAAGGGCGTGGTGGTCTCGCACCGGGGCGTGGCGAGTCTGGCGCACACCCAGACGGAGCGGCTCGGCGTGACCGCCGCGAGCCGTGTGCTGCAGTTCGCCTCGCCCAGTTTCGACGCGGCCGTGTGGGAGCTGGTGATGGCTTTCGCGAACGGCGCCGCGCTCGTCGTACCGGAGGACGCGCATCTGGCCGGAGAGGCCCTGCAAGGAACGCTTGAGGGCCGCCGCATCACACATGTGACGCTGCCGCCTTCGGTGCTCGGCACCCTGCCCGCGGGCGCGGAGTCCTCGTTGCCGCTCCTGGAGTCGGTGGTGCTGGCGGGCGAGGCCGTGCCGGCCGAGCTGGTGACGCGGTGGTCGGCGACGGGCCGTCAGGTCGTGAACGCCTACGGGCCGACGGAGTCGACCGTCTGCGTGTCGATGGGCGAAGGGGCCACGGGCACGGTGGTCCCCATTGGCCGGGCGGTGACCAACTCGCGGGTGTTCGTGCTGGATTCCGGTCTTGAGCCGGTCCCGGTGGGTGTGGTGGGTGAGCTGTACGTGGCGGGAGCCGGTCTGGCACGGGGCTACGCGGGCCGTGCCGGCCTGACCGCCGAACGCTTCGTCGCCTGCCCGTTCGCCGCGGGTGAGCGCATGTACCGCACCGGCGACCTCGCACGGTGGCACGGCGACGGCCGACTGGAGTTCGTCGGACGCGCCGACGACCAGGTGAAGTTGCGCGGCTTCCGCGTGGAACCGGGCGAGGTGGAAGCACTCCTGACCACCGGCACGGGGGTACGCCAAGCGGCTGTGGTGGTGCGCGAGGACACACTGGGCGACCAGCGTCTGGTGGCCTACGTGGTGCCGGATCCGGAGACGGCCGCGGCCTCGGCTCCGGATGCCCCGAGCGGCGAGGACGCCCAGGTGGCGGAGTGGCAGGAGCTCTACGACGCCGTGTACGCGGGGGCGGCGGGGTCTGCCTTCGGCGAGGACTTCTCCGGCTGGGACAGCACGTACACCGGTGAGCCGATCGCGCTGACGCAGATGCGGGACTGGCGCGACGCCGCCGTGCGACAGGTTCAGGACCTGGGCGCGGAACGCATTCTCGAAATCGGCGTGGGATCAGGCCTGTTGATGGCCCACCTCGCCAAGACAGCACAGGAGTACTGGGGCACCGACCTCTCCGCCGCCGTCATCGACCGACTCCGCGACGAGGTGGCACGGGCCGGCCTGTCGGAACGGGTCCACCTGCGCTGCCAGGCGGCCCACTCCTTCGAAGGACTGCCGGTCGGGCACTTCGACACCGTCCTGATCAACTCGGTCATCCAGTACTTCCCCGACAGCGACTACCTCTCGCGCGTCATCGACCAGGCCCTGACCGCCCTCGCACCCGGCGGCCGCATCGTCATCGGCGACGTCCGCAACGCCGGAACACTGCGCGCACTCCACTCCGCCGCCCACCACCACCGCGGCACAGCAACCCCCACCGTCATCGACCGCGCCGTGATGCTCGAAAAGGAACTGGTCGTCGCCCCCGAGTACTTCACCGACCTGGCCGCACACGACCAACGGATCAACGCGGTCGACATCCAGCTCAAACAAGGCGCCCACCACAACGAACTCACCCGCCACCGCTACGAAGTCATCCTCCACAAAAACACCCCCGACTCCCCCGACACGCTCGACACCCTCGACGTCGCCACCGCGAACCAACTCCCGTGGAACCCGGAAGCGGATCTGACCGAGCTCCTCCGCAGCGTGGACAAGCCCGTACGTGTGTCGGGGATCCCCAATGCGCGTCTGACGGCCGACATCACCGCGGAACGTCGACTCGACGGCCTCGACGAGCCGTCACCGACGACAGGCGTCGACCCCCACGACCTGACAGCACTCGGAACCGAACTCGGACTGCGGATCCTCACCACCTGGTCACCCCAGGCGGTGGAGCTCTTCGACGCCGTCGTCCTCCCGCCGGGCACCGACCATGCCGCGCTGTCCGGGACATACCTGCCGCACCCCGCGCCTGGCCCCCGGACGAACAGCCCTCGCACCGCGCGCGGCATCGGCGCGGTCGTGGAGGCGGCCCGCCGACGTCTGGTCGAGCACCTTCCCGAGTACATGGTGCCCTCGGCCGTCGTGGCTCTGGGCCGTCTGCCGCGCACTCCGAACGGGAAGCTCGACCGCGGAGCGCTGCCGATGCCCGACCACGCGGTCGGCGGCGACAGTCGCGGCCCGCGCACCGCCGAGGAACAGGTCCTGTGCACGCTCTTCGCTGAAGTCCTCGGCATCGACCGGGTCGGCATCGGCGACAGCTTCTTCGACCTCGGCGGCCACTCTCTCCTCGCCACCCGGCTCACCAGCCGTGTCCGCACTGTTCTCGGCGCCGAGCTCCAGGTCAGGGACGTCTTCGAGACGCCCACCGTGGCGGGGCTCGCACAGCGGGTGAACCAGGGAAGCCGCACCCGCGCGGCACTCACGGCGGTGGAGCGCCCGGACCTTGTCCCCCTCTCGTTCGCGCAGCGCCGCCTGTGGTTCCTGCACAAGCTGGAGGGCCGCTCGGCCACGTACAACATGCCCCTGGCCTTCCACTTGACGGGGTCCGTGGACTCTCGGGCGCTGCACAGCGCCCTGCGTGACGTCCTCGGTCGGCACGAGTCGCTGCGCACGGTCTTCCCGGAGGTCGACGGGCGGCCGTACCAGCGGGTGCTGGACGTCACGGACGCGGACTTCGGCTGGGAGCACCGCACGGTCGTCGAGTCGGAACTCGCACCGGCCCTGGAAGAGGCGGCCCGGCACGGCTTCGACCTCTCCGCCGAAGTGCCCGTGCGCGCCTGGCTCTTCGAGGTGAAGGACGGCGAGAGCGTCCTGTTGCTGTTGCTGCATCACATCGCGGCGGACGGCTGGTCGATGGGCCCGCTGGCCCGCGACGTGGTCACGGCCTACACCGCCCGGTCCCGGGCAGCCGCCCCGACGTGGGCGGAACTCCCCGTCCAGTACGCGGACTACACCCTGTGGCAGCGCGACCTCCTCGGAGAGGAGAGCGACCCCGACAGCCTCTTCCGGCGGCAGGTCGACTACTGGACGCGGCACCTGCACGGCATGCCGGAGCTGGTGAGCTTCCCCACCGACCGGGCGCGGCCCGCGGTCGCCTCGTACGAAGGGACGACCGTCAGGCTCACCGTGGACGGTGAACTGCACCGGCGCATGGTGGAGTTGGCGCAGCAGTCGGGCAGTACCGTCTTCATGGTCCTGCAGGCAGGCATGGCAGCACTCCTGACCCGCCTCGGCGCCGGCACCGACATCCCCCTCGGCAGCGGCGTCGCCGGACGCACCGA